>NZ_MARB01000005.1 GCF_001715975.1 Candidatus Thiodiazotropha endolucinida
GCCCGGATTTGAGCGCGTATGATCCGGTGGTGCAGCACGCCATGGATAAGCTCAACGATCAGTTTGAACGGCGGACCTTGCGCAGTATTCGCCAGGGGGCGGAGGCGGCGGGCCAGACGGGGGGGACCCGAGAGGGCATCGCCGAAGGCTTGGCGGCGCAGGGCTTGACGGAGGCGCAGTCGGGGTTGGCCAACGACTTTTATTTGAATGCGTACCGGGATGCGCAGTCGCGGGTGTTGCCGGCGACGGAGCTGGGTGCGCGGCTAAATGAGCGGGCGACCCAGGGCCGGCTTTCCAATCAGCTGCAGTTGTTGCGGCAAAACGCGTACGAGGAGGATCAGGCATCCCGGTATCTTGACCGGATGATGGCGCTTTGGGGTTATCCGGGGAATCGACATTGGGAGAATCTGGATCGTTACAGCCGGTTGATTCAGGGGATGAACCTGGGGAACTCGGTGAGTCAACCGTTGCACCGCAACAAGTGGGCGGGTGCGTTGGGCGGGGGGTTGTCGGGTTATGCGGCCACGGGTAATCCCTTGGGCGCGGGTCTGGGTGTCTTGGCGGGGTTGTTGGGCGGTGGACGATGAAGCAAGGAGAGCGGGATGAGCGGCAGGTTTGCGAATTTATTTGATTGGGACGGCATGATGACGGACCCGAACCGGCGGGCGATGCTGGGGATGGGGATGAGTTTGTTGGGGGACTCGGGGTATAGCCGGGTGCCGGTGACGTTGAGCCAGGCGCTGGGCCGGGGTTTTTTGCAGGGACTGGATCAGCATGGGCAGGCGGAACAGGCGCAGCTGGCGGCCGAGGCGCGCCGGGTGGAACAAGCGGAGGCGGAGGCGCGCCGTGCCGAGGCGCAGTTTAAACAAGATCTGATGCGGGAAAGGCTGGGGTTTGAGCAAAACAAGTTCAGTCATCAGCAGGCGAAGGATCGTGATGCGGCGGCGCAACGGGCGCGGCTGTTGGGCCTTCTTGGCCCGCGGGGTTCGGCGGGGCCGCCCGGGCCATCAGCGCCATCCGGGATAGCACCGCCCGGGCCATCAGCGCCGCCGGACCACAATCCCGATCTGACGGGAGGCACAGGCTCACCTGGTGAGCCTGTGCCTGGACCCGCGGGGCCTGGTGATCCCGGCGGTCAACAGGGTTTTCCATTGACCCCGCGTGAAGCGATGGCGCTGAAGGCGGCGGGTCTGCCGGATTTCACCGACGACGTGGCGGATCATCAGCGTCAGCAATTGGCGCAACAAAAGTTTGCGTACCAGCAGAAGAAGGACGACAAGGACTTCCACTACAAGATCAACGAAAAGCGGATCGATGATCTCCGATCGGCGCATGACCAATTGCGGGACGCGCCCGAGCGTTATCATCGGTTGGAGGAGGCGGAGGCGTTGTTGGACCAGGGGATTTTTAGCGGTTCGCTGTTTGATCGGGTGGTGCATTCTTTCAATAAAAATATCCCGATGGACGTGCAGGGATTGGCGCGCACGGAGGCGTATGTCGCGCTGATGGGCCATGAGGTGCTTGCGATCATCAAGGGATTTGGGTCGGGCACGGCGATTTCGGATAAGGACCGGGAGTATGCGCAGGCGATTGCGGGGGGAGAACTAGCGCTCAATGAAGCGAGTTTGAAAAAAATTATCGGGATTGCGAAAAAGGGGATCCGGAACAGCCTGCAGCACTGGAATGAAGATCTGCCGAACCGGCAGCGGGGACTTGAGGCTTATTTTCCGGAGTCAATGAACTTTGAGGTGCCGGGGCAGGCGGAGCCGGCGAAACCTGTGGATCAATGGGCGGACGAAGAGCTGCTCGAGTATTTGGGATGGTAAATCAACATGGATGCGAAAGTGACAAGGGAAGCGGTGATGCGGGAAGCGGAAAAACGGGGCCTGCTTCCTGACAGGCAAGCAATCCTGGATGAAGCACGCCGTCGGGGACTTGGGGCGGCACCCCTGCCCCAGGCCGAACCGCTGTACGACATACCGATGCCGGCATCGCTGTCGGGGGGTGTGGTGGATGGGATGGCCCGGGGCTTGGAGGACCTGCTGGACAGTTCGGCGCAGCTGATGGCGCCTACTCTGGAGGCGGTTGCGCCGTCGGGAGGGGTGTTGCATGGGATGGCCCGGGGCGTGAGGGATCCGTGGGACACTGGGAAGCAGCTGGCGGCGCATACTCTGGAGGCGGTTGCGCCGTCGGGGAGCGGGTTTGAAAAGTGGGCGCAGTCGCATCGTCAAAACACCGACCGGGAGGTGAATGCGGGGCTGGACCGTTACCGGCAGGCCCGGCAAAAAGCGGGCAAGGGCGACGATTTTGACTGGGGGCGTTATCTTTTAAACCCGTGGAATTTTGTCGGTGGTGTGGGCTTGGCGGCGAAGATACCGCAGGCGACGGGTTACCTTGGACGGATTGGCGCGGGGCTTGCGGGCGGTGGTCTGTTCAATGCGGCGGCGACGCCGGTGGAGTCGGGCAAGGATTTTTGGGCTGAAAAGGCCCACCAGGCGAAGGTGGGGGCGGTGTTGGGGGGCGCCTTGCCGGCGGTGACCCACCCTGTATCGGGTCTGCTGCGCATGAGGTTGCCCGCCGATGCCAAGCGGCTGATCGATCAAGGGGTATACCCTCCGGTGGGCGGGCTGTTGGGGGATCACGCCAAGCGGGTGGAGGATATACTGCGCTCTATGCCGGGCGGTGGCAATTTTATTAAAAATGCCTATCTTGAGGCCACGGACGAGTTCAATGAAGCGGCGGTGAATCAGGTGCTGGGGAAAGTGGGGGAACGGATGGTGCGAGAGGCACCGGGGCATGCTCAGATCGAGGCCTTGGAAAATCGCTTGTCAGAGCGCTATGAGGCGTTAATGCCGCATCTGCACGGTCGGCTTGACTGGCCGTTTCAACAGGCATTGATGGCGATTCAACAAAAAGCCGGGCGCGAGTTGCCCCCCGATGAGCTGAAACTGTTTAACAACTTCCTCGAGCATGATGTGCTGTGGCGTTTCGGTGAGCACGGCGGGATCGGCGGGCATAAGTTGAAAGAGGTGGATACGGCGCTGGGCCAGCAGAGCATGAAAGACATCAAGGCGGCCAATCAGCAGAACAAGAATAACAAAGGGGAGCTATTGCGGGATGTACGGGATGCGTTTCATGAGATGTTGGCGCGTTATAGTCCCGAACATGCTGCGGAGCTCAAGACGCTGAATGAGGCGTGGACGCATTATAAGATCCTGGAAGAAGCGGCCAAGAAGGCGAGCCAGAATGGGGGCGTTTTTACGCCGAGGCGCTTGTTAACCGCGAGCAAGAAAAAGGATACCTCCAAGGATCAACGGGCGACTGCGCAAGGGCGTGCGCGGTTTCAGAAGTATGGGCAGGCGGGCGAGCGTTATTTGGGGAACGTGGAGCCGAATTCAGGGACGGCGGAGCGGATGCTGTTGAATCAGGATTGGTTGACTCAAGGCGCGGCCACGGTGAATGGGCTTCTGTTTGGCTGGCCCTATCTGACGGGGGTGCGTCAGGGGATGGCGAAGAGGTTGGCGAAGAAGTTGGGTGAGGATAGCCCGGAAACCGCGGCGATGGCGAAGCTGTTCCAGCAGCTGGGCCTCGGCGGGGTGCCGATGGGGGTGTCGGGTGTGACGGGGACCTGGGAATGAGGTGGCTTATACGTTTGAGACAAGCACCCCGAGGACCATGATGATGACGAGGATGAGGAGTAGGCGGTCGACCCATTTGACGGTTTTTTGTTTTTGAGAATGCGTGGTCATGCGAGAAAGGGCTCCGATGGAAAAAATTGTTGATGCCACAGATTTTAAGCAACAGTGCATAAAAAAAGGCTATCGGTTACAAAGTATTGATTTTAGCAAAGCAGAGCTGTGCAAAGCACTCCTTTGCGGGAGTGCGGATCATCCCGAGCTCACGCTGACTAACCCGCGTTTCATGGAGACGGATTTACGCTTGGCGCATTGTGTGAATTGGCGCTGCAAGCAGGCGAGATTTGAGCGGAGCGACTGTACGGGGACGCGCTTTTACGGTTGTAATTTTGTCGAGGTGGAGTTTAAGGATGTTACCTATTTTGATCCGGATTCGCCGGTGTTTCCGGCGATGTTTGTCGGGAGCGAGTTGAATTTTGCCGATTTTGAGGGCGAGGATTTGCAGCATGTCGCGTTCGTGAATTGCGTGTTGCGGGATGCGAACTTCAAGGATTGCGATTTGCGATATGCCCGCTTTGTGGATTGTGACCTGGCCGGTGCGAATTTTACCCATGCGTCGATAGATGGGATAAATTTGCACGGTTCGCAGCTGGAAGCGGGGCAACTGAAGACGGCGGAAGCCGACGATTGGACGACGGTGTGCGTGCAGGAGACAGGGCATACGCTTGCGGCGTTGAGGGGTACGGTTTAACCCACAGGGAAGGAGTGGATGGACATGGAACGTTTGATGATACGGCTGGGACGGCTGGTGTGGATGGGTTGTTTGATGCTGGGCCTGGTGGGCCTGATGCTGAGCCTGGAGACGCGGTTGTCATGGGGTAACGAGGCGCCGGATTACGAACGGTTCCGGCAGAGTATGGCGCGGCCCTGGTACCTTAAGCCGGCCTTACGTGAAAGCGTGGGAGAGCTGGTTGACTTAATGGATCCTCGCACGACGGGATTTAATGAGGTCAGGGTATTTGACACGCAGCAAGGAATCTACCGCGTCTACCAGGGGACGGTGTTTACTCATACCGGGTATGCGCAAGCGCGTCAGCATATGCCGAGGAGGAGCATCAAGGCTCAGTTACAGGTTGTCATCGATGGTGTAACGACGGGTAAAAGTTACTATGGACGTGATCCTGGGTGGAGGGGGAGTTATTGGCGCGAGCCAGGCGCATCGGAGGGGCTTTGGGTGGTGCAGAAAAATCATGCGGTGATCGGCCACCCGGTGGTGGTCGAGGTTTCCGTGGTGGCGGCGCACGTTATCGAGGCGTGGGTCGTCAGCGGCCGCCTGCGGCGGGCGATGCCCTAAACCCATTTATCTAAAGCGTCCAGGTCGTTGATTGGTTCCTGAGGAGGGTGGTCTAATAAACCAAAGAGTTTCTTCAAGTCACTTACTGCTTGTTCTAGTTCGAGTGTATTTATGTAGAGATGTACACTGGCTCGCCAATCTTTCTCCTTGTCATCATTGTAGCTGGCAAATTCTATAGCCAGAGTTGTGTGGCCTGCTAAGGCATCGGTGATGATTGATAACTCAGGCGAATCTAATGGGGCCCACTCCGAATATCTTTCGCAGTTTTTAGAAGGATGCTCTTCGCAGGGTTCAGAAAATTGTTCTTTGATATGCTGAACATGTGAACTAAAAATATTAATCAAGTCATAGGCTGCATTCTCGGGCACCCATGCTTTTTTTTGTACCGTAATGACGGCAGGGCTTTCATAAGCAATTGTAACGTACTCTCCATCTCTATCGTAAAATTTAAGCGATGCAGATGAAGACGAGGATTTTATGATTACCTCAGATGTATTGTTCATTTAGAGCACCCTTTCTTTGGTGTTGGGGGAAGGTCTTTGCATGCCTTTGATTATGCGCTATCGTTTAGTTATTGGAGTATTTGATCTGGAATCGCTTACTTGCGATCTTCTGGTTTACCTCTTGCCGTGTTAAGACTGAAATTACTGACCCTGGTGGCCCTATCTTGTCGGTGGGGGAGGTCCACATAACGACCCCGCCAGACTCGCGTAAAACATAGACGAGGCGTTTATTTTTTGTGTCCCAATAGGGCGTTCCCCTATTGATGATTTGTATTGCTGTGCTTGCGGTCATTCTATTATCGACACATTGCGGGTCGAGGCATAGGCGTTCCCGTGCGTGTGGGCTGAAAAAACGGCCTTGAAAAAAGAGATAGTCACGTTTTTCCCACTTTTTTATAACCCCTTTGGCCAGCCATCGAATGACACTCCGTTTCTCACGGTGATGTGGGCCTTGGATGGCTGTTTGGAAGTCTGAGCCAGGTGGCAGTGCGGGGTCGTTGGCGAAGGTGGTCTGAGTGATGGCTAACAGTAAGATCGCCCCCGATAGGGACAAGGCGAATGGTAGTTTGTGGCGTATCATGCAAGTCCCCCCGTTCAGCATGTTTTTTTGCAGTTTAGCAATGGGGTATGGATCCGCAAAGGGTTATTTATTTTTTGCGCGCACCTTGGCGATGAGGTTGCTCATGACGGTTTCGAATTGTCTGGCCATGTGGGGTCCCATGTAGCAGCCATAGGCGTAGAGGACGAAGTCCATTTTGCTGGGCCAATCGAGGCTGTCGGCGATGAAGATGGCGCCGATGCCGGAGAAGACGGAGCCGAAGAAATAGCGCAGGTAGCCGCGGCCACAGAGTTTTTGGTCCTGGTTGTGGGCATAGTAACCGGTGATGGATCCGGAGACCAAGATCGCGATCAGTATGAGGCTTTGGATCAGGGGGTCATCGATCCAGGCATGCACCCTATCCATGATCACTGCCGTTGTTGTTCGGGGTCAGTTGACGGTTTTTCAGCCATTCGGTGACGTTGAAGTTGGGACAGGTTTTGCGGGGATCAAGGTCCCGATGCCCGCAGATAACCCGGATGGGGTAGCGTCGGCACCAGTCTTGTATGAGTGCGGCGAGGCTGTCCATTTGGGCCGGTGTGAACTGGTTGCGGCCGACCAGGCAAACGCCAAGCGAGCCTTTGTTGTGTCCCTTGCAGTGAGCGCCGGACCAGTATTCGGGTCGGCCGTGCTCGATGACAGCGTCACGCCGAATGATGCGGTGATAGCCGATGCCATCGAAGTTGAAGGGGGGTTGGCGATGCCAGGCGTGGATAGTTTGGGCCCCGATGTCCCGGTGATCCGGGGTGTCGGAACAGTGTACAATGATTTTTGAGATACTTACGTCCATGTAAGGTGTCCTCAAAACAAGGAGAGTTAACGATGTCTATGGCAGCCCTTATGGGAATCAGCGCGGCCCTGTCCTCGGAGTCGATCAATTCGGCGCTTGAATCACAAGTTAAACCGGTGATGTCGGTGGTCGAGAAGGTCCACCAGTATACCCCACTGGGTCTTTTGACAGACTGGATTTCTCTGGGGACGACGGAAGCGGAGGTCTGGGCGCCGTCGGATGAGGCGCAGGAGGCGATTTACCAGCAAATGACGAATCAGCTGAGCTTGGCGATGGAATGGCGGCTAGCGCCGACGATAGCGCTGTTGCCGTGGCAGGGGCAAGCGTCCTGGGACGAGCTGTATGAGGAGATGTTGGGCGAGCCCAAAGATTTTGCAGAGCGTCATCAGGAGCGTTATGGTGGTCGCTTACCGTTCAGTGAGGCCCCTGAGACCCATGCGGTCTACCGTGATTTTTTTGCATCGGACAGGGAGGTCAGTGACGATGGTGCAGAACGTTAAGCTGCCAAGCTGGCAGGGGATTAAATCCTTCGCAAAGCGGGTGGGCCAGTGGGGTAAGGTTGCGCCGAAAGCGGTTGATATCGAGATGGAGTCAGTGTCAGGGGTCGGGGTGCGGGATAGTATGAGGCCCGGGTTCGTACACGGTGTTAAGTGGACGGCCAATAATGAGATCTACAGAGATTTAAGCGAGCCCCTGGTCAAGGAAACGAAATTCAGTTCGCCAATGCGTGCCCGTGCGGCTGAACGCTTATCGGTTTCCCCTGTGGCGTCACCCCAGTACACCACACTTCAAAGCATCAAGACGGGCGAAGCGCTCAAGCAGGCCTATGCTGAGGTTAACCCCTTTGATGACGTCAAGCGGCTGCTAAAAGACGAGACCAGGCTCGGTGCCCTTCACCAACACAATGTAAATCCCGTTTCGTCGTTGGGCGGCGAGAAGATTACGCCGCAACAGTTGTTCAAAAACATAAAGGGGGAATTACTGCCCTACGGACAGATGCGATCGAACGTGGCGGCTGCGATGGGACGAATTGAAAGCTATGATTACCCGCATGCTGAATCCCCCAAAAGCCATTTAAAACGAATCAAAGCGGCAGAAAAGCAACTGAAGTCAAATGAGAAGGTGACGAAACGGGTGCTTAAAAACGCCAAGCAAGCGGTGTCGAAGCACATCGACGATGCTGTTCGGCAACAACAGCGTGTATTTGGTGACAACATTAAGGCCAGCCGGTCGGAACTCAGCGCGTTGCGTAAAAATTTGAGGATGGACTTGAAGCGGATCCAGACCGAGTCTATCAAATCGAATGACATAGCGCTTAAAAATGTAGGCGCGCGGTCACCCTCAGTATTGTCCCGGACCTCCTCTACGTCTTCGGTTAACTCCATATTATCGAATGCGAGCATAGGCTCAACGGGTAGCGTGGATGTCGGGGTCGACCCGGCGTCTCGAACGGCGCGTCAGCCGGGATTGAGCGGTGGCAAACCGTATGCCTCAGCTAAGCCTTATACGTTCAGTGGCGTGGGTGAGGCGGATCGCTATTCCGCCGCCCGGGAGGTGCCCTTGCGAACGGGGTCAATGAAAGATTTGTCCCGGGTGCCAGGCCATGGTGTGCGTACGTCTGATTATGATGACTATAAGCCGATAAGTGAGGCGGATCGCGCGGCAAAATTTGACCGGCGGTGGCGGGCTGGCCGTGAGGCGATCAACAATAAACAGACGGAGATCAACAATGAATTACAGCGGGTCAGGGCATTACGGTCAGTGAGGCGTCAGCTTAAAAAAGGGCTGAACGGAGAGGCGGATAGCGTTTTAGGCAACGCCATGAATGATCATAAAAAGCTGAAGTCGGATCTCAAAGGGGTCAAAAAGCAGGTGAAAAAGGGGCTATCCGCAGAAAAGGCGGCAGCTCGATCAGCCCGCTTTGCGGGCATGCGTGCCCGCATGCTCCGCTTTTTTCGGTGAATCCACTGCTTAATTGGTCACTCGCGAGAAACGTTTAGGGTTCCGCGCCGTGAGGCGCGGGTTCATGAACGTTTATCGGGAGTCTAAAACCACCGCTATTTGTTATATTTTCGCTCTGTCGGGTCAAGGGTTAGTTCTAATCGTGGGTCTATCTCATTTGCCCAGGCTTGCATCAGATGTCTTCGTTTTTCGAAAAGATCGCCGCGGCGGTAGGCGGCTTCCACCTTGTTTTTGATGGTGTGTGCGAGGGCCATTTCGACGACGTCCGAGGGGTAATGGGTGACTTCGCCAGCCCAGTCCCGGAAACTTGAACGGAAGCCGTGGGGCACATAGTGGCCCTTTTCGCCCTTGGTCCCATACCCCCTTTTGCGCATGAGTTGCAGTAATGCCATGGTGCTGAGCGGCCGCCCTTTGCGTGCGCCCGGAAAGAGGTAGGGATTACCCTTGATGCGGGGGAGCGCCCGCAACACGGTAATGGCTTGTCTGGAGAGGGGCACCCGGTGTTCGCGTTTGCGGTTTTTCATTCTTACCCGGGGGAGGGTCCAGACTTGTTGATCGAGATCAATTTCATCCCAGGTGGCGTTTAGCACCTCGCTGGTGCGGGTGGCGGTGAAGATCAGGAACTGCAGGGCGGCTGCCGAGATACTCTTTTTGTTTTCCAGTGCCGCCATGAAGTCGGGGAGCTAGCTATAGGGCATGGCGGATTGGTGCTTTACGGTTTTAATCCTTGCGGGTCTGGGCAGGATTTTATCGAGATTGCCGCGCCATCGAGCGGGGTTATTGTCGCAATAGCCATGGACGATGGCATAGTCGAGGATATTTTCAATGCGTGCCTGGACCCGTTTAGCGGTTTCGGTTTTTGTGTGCCAGATGGGGTTAAGGATTGCGGTGATGTGCTCGATAGTGATGGCGTGCACAGGCTTGTCGCCGATTACGGGGATGGCATAGGTCTTGAGCGTGCTGATCCACTGTTTGGCGTGCTTGTGGTTGTCCCAGGCGCGGCGTTGTGTGCGGATGTGGCGAGCGGCGGCGGTGAAGGTGGGGATGGTGGCCAAGTGTTTTTTAATATTTTTAGATGTTTGCCTGTTTTTTTCGCGTGCCTGTGCGCGGGCGATTCTGGGGTCGATGCCCTCTTTGGCCATTGCTCTGTATTTTCCGGAGATTGCTCGTGCCTGCTCGAGGTTGAGGTCGCGTAGGGAGCCCAATCCCATTTCGTGCTGCTTGCCGTCGTAGGTGAATCGAAGTGACCATCGTTTTTGATGGTTTTTACTGACTCTTAGGGTGAGTCCGCCGCCGTCAGCGTATGTTCCCGGTGCGGCGTGTTTGATTTTGCGTTCTGAGAGTTTATAGATTGGCATACTTTACCTCACTGTATGTCACTAGACCGCCCCGTTTTTTGCAAAATTTTGGGCGATTTTGTGTAGTCACCGCGCGAAATTGTGTTATTCTCCAAACCGCTTTAGCCCGTATCCGGGGGAAGCTTTGAATAAAATATTCAAAAAAAATGTGTTCGCGCGTGTCAATTGTCAGCGTAAACAGGGCAAAGTGTCAGTCTCCGATGTTGGCGGACGTCCGCTCCGCCAACTTTGATCATCAACGGGGTATCTGGCAGATACCCCGTTTTTGTTTTCGACGTATGGCACCTGGTCAACTTGCCTCAGGTGTAAATAAGTGAGTCACTGGTCATGCTTCAGGTTATCAGAGATAAAGCGCAGGGTTGGATCGCATGGGCGATCGTAATATTGATTTCGATTCCATTCGCACTTTGGGGAATCCAATCCTATCTGGGAGTCGGTTCCGAACCTATTGCGGCAACAGTCAACGGTGCCGAAATTAACGAACGTACCCTGGATAATCAGTACCAGCGCTTCCGTCAGCAACTGCGCGAGCAGCTCGGTGCAGCCTATCGTCCGGAAATGTTCGATGACGCCAGGATGCGCAAAGAGGTGTTAAACCGTCTGATAAGGGATGAACTGGTGCAACAGACTTCCAACAGGATGGGATTACGTGCGGGAAGCAACATGATCCAAGCCTCGATACTGAGTATGCCGACGTTTCAAAAGGATGGGCGCTATGACCAGCAGACCTATGAACGTGCATTGCGCTTACAGGGTCTCTCACCCGCTGGTTTCGAAGATCGCGTACGTCGTGCCTTGGTTGCGGAACAGCTGTCACAGGCGGTTAATGCAGGTAGTTTTGTCACTCCGAAAGAACTCAATGAGAGTCAAAGGTTATTGAAACAGACCCGTGAATTATCCTATTTCGTGGTTCCCGCCAGTGATTTCAAACTAAGTGATGAACTCTCCGATGATGAAATCAAGGCCTATTACGAAGCCAACCAAAGTGCCTTTATTTCGCCTGAAAAGGTTAAGGTCGAGTATATTCTGTTGGATGCCGGGACTGCAGGCGGCACCATTGATGTCGATGAAGAACGTCTTCGCGGTTACTATGAGAACAATCAGGATGAGTTCGGTATTCCAGAGCAGCGCCAGGCCAGCCACATCCTGATTCTGGCGGCTGCAGATGCGGATCAATCGACAGTGGATGAAGCGAAGGCAAAGATCGATGCCTTGGCCGAAAGAGTGCGTAATGGTGAATCATTCGAGGAACTGGCCAAACAGAACTCCCAGGACCCTGGTTCCGCTGCCTCGGGCGGTGATTTGGGTTTCTTTGGAAAAGGAATTATGGACCCGGCATTTGAGTCCGCTGTCTATGCCCTCCAGGAGGGTGGGGTGAGCGAGCCTGTGCGTACCAGTTTCGGTTTCCATCTAATCAAGCTGACAGGGATCAAGGATGGGACTGTCAAACCGTTTGAAGAGGCACGGACTGAAATAGAGGCGGCCTATCGCAAGTTTGAGGGTGAGCGACTCTATTTTGAACTGGCGGAGCAGCTTGCCGATCTGAGCTATGAGGATCCGGGCAGTCTGGAATCTGCCGCGTCCGTATTGGAGCTTAGTATTCAGCAGAGTGACTGGATTACCCGGGAGCAGGGTGCAGGTGTATTCGCCAATCTCAAGGTGAGGACGGCAGCCTACAGTGACGATGTGCTGAAAGAGCATAACAACAGTGAATTGATCGAGATCGATGGTACCAGCTCACTGGTGCTACGGGTCCTTGATCATCAGGAGTCCTCTGTGCTGCCGCTGGATGAGGTGAAACAACAGATCACCGAGACCCTGCAGCAGCAAAAGGCCGAACAGCAGGCCCAGGCCGAGGCAGAGAAACGAATGGCTGAAATGGCCGCAGGTGCCCCCTTATCGGATGTTGCGGAAAGCTATGCCGTGACCGGGCCAATGACGGTGGATCGAAATGACCGGCAAATCCCGCCGGGATTGTCGAGCGCGCTTTTTCGCACGGCAAAGCCGGCTGCTGGTGGATCGTCGCCTGGCACTGCACGGCTTGCCGGTGGAGACTTTGCCGTCTATCTGCTGACGGGTGTCACAGAGGGTAGTGCTGACGATAAGAGTAATCTACAGCAGCAAGAGAGCCTGCGCCGTATGCTCGGCAGGGATCACTATGAAATGGTGTTGACCGATCTGGAATCCCGTGCGGATATCGAAATCCTGCTGAATACCGATAGCGAATAGGTCGGTTTCGACTCGCTATCAAGCGGTGCCGAGAATGTGGTATCCCGAGTCTACATAGATAATATCCCCGGTGATTCCCGAGGCAAGATCGGAACAGAGAAATGCCGTGGTATTGCCCACCTCTTCAATGGTGACGTTGCGGCGTAATGGATTTCTTTTCTCCGCCTCGTCGAGCATGCCCTTGAAATTTTTGATCCCAGACGCAGCCAGGGTCCTGATCGGGCCTGCGGATACAGCATTGACCCGGATACCTTCGGGGCCGAGTGATTCGGCCAAATAACGAACGTTTGCCTCCAGGCTCGCCTTCGCCACTCCCATGACATTGTAGTTGGGGACCGTGCGTACTGCGCCAAGGTAGCTCATGGTGACCAGGGATGCGTTTCGACCCTGCATCAATGGTCGTCCGGCCTTGGCGAGCGCGGCAAAGCTGTAGGAACTGATATCGTGAGCCAATGCGAAACCCTCACGTGTCAGATTGTCAAGATAGCCGCCTTCCAAATGGTCGCGGGGTGCGAACCCCACCGCATGCACGATGGCGTCAAGATGACCCCACTGTTGTTCCAGGGCGCCGAACAGGTCTGCGATCTGTTGGTCACTGGTGACATCCAGGGGCATAACAATGTCTGCAGCAAACTTTTCGGCGGCATCGTCGACGCGTTTTTTAAGTTTTTCCGTCTGATAGGTGAGCGCCAGTTCAGCGCCTTCGCGGTGCATGGCCCCGGCAACACCCCAAGCGATGGAGCGGTTACTGGCAATGCCGACAATGAGTACGCGTTTGTTTTGTAAAAAGCCCATGGAACAATTCCTTACAGGAGTTATCGATATATGCACTGGGACTGGCATATAGACAGACTCACTTAGAGTTAAACTACGTAACTTACCGGAATTTATCTTCAGCGAAAAGTGCAGGTGATGTGTTCGGGACCACATGAAAAACCTATACCCTGTTTCTTCATTGTTCACATCACATCGGATTGCTTACTCTTTCAAGTCCCGGGAAAGCATAATAGACTCTCTAGGGCCTGTTGGATTAGTGTTGACAGGCCCTGGTTTTTTTAATCATTTATCCTGGGTCACAGGAGTAACTTCATGCAGCGACGCTTAAACGGTCGGGATGTTCTTTATTTCGGTGGTCTTGCACTGGTGTTGATCACCATCGTCCTGGTTATGTATATGATCGACCGGCAATGGCAGAAGATGTCTCGCATGGAACAGTTGATGCGTGAGCAGGCTGGAGACATCCGGGAGATAACAGGTCAGGTCAGAAGCCTGGATCAACGCATCCAACAAGGGGTCAATCTGGCACAACAAAGCGGTTCATCTCAGCAGGGTCAAATGCCCACGGCATTCGAGCGGGCCTATGCCGTTACCCAGCAGCCCGATTACAGTCAGGGGGACTGGCTGGTGCAGGCATTCGGTGTCAACCTGAAATCCCTGACCCCGTTTATTTCACAGGACGTCTACTCATCCCAGGTGCAGAGTTATATTCTGGAAACCTTGCTGATCCGTAATCCTGATACCCTGGAGTGGCAGGGGCTGTTGGCCCATGATTGGTCCGTCAGCGAGGATGGTCTTACCTTTATCTTCAAACTTCGAGAAGGATTGCAGTTCTCGGACGGCTTGCCGCTGACGGCTGAGGATGTGGTTTTTACCTTTGAGTTTATCATGACCGAGGCGATTCAGGCGCCGCGGGAGAGGGCCTATTACGCAAAGATCGAATCGGTGGAGGCCCTCGATCCACTGACGGTAAAATTCCAGTTTGCCGAACCCTACTTCAATGCACTCTCACTGGCCGGGGGTATGGAGATCATGCCGAAACACTTCTACCGGCCCTACCTCGAGGATCCCAACAGCTTCAACCAATCAAAGGGGCTGTTGTTGGGTTCAGGTCCCTATCGTCTTGAAGACCCGAAGGGTTGGGCGCCGGATAAAGGCGGTGTGGAGCTGCGTCGCAACCCCCGTTACTGGGGACCTGTGGAACCGGCCTTCGACCGCCTTATCTGGCGTGTGATCGAAAACGACAGCGCGCGACTCACCACGTTCCGCAACGGTGAGATCGATACCTATGGTTCGCGGCCTCGGGAATATCAGCAGTTGATCGATGATGAGCAGATCGGTGATAAGGCTCAGCATTGGGAGTATATGAGTCCGGTGGCGGGCTACTCCTATATTGGCTGGAATCAGCTGCGTAACGACGAGCCGACCCGGTTCGAAAATACTGAGGTGAGGCAGGCGATGACCTATTTGATCGATCGCCAGCGCATTGTCGATGAGATCTATCTCGGTTATGCAGAGGTCGCCGTGAGTCCATTCAGCGCCAGCAGTAAGCAGCATGATCCCGCCACTACGGCGCGCAACTATGATCAGGCAATGGGGATTGAGCTGCTATCCAAGGCGGGGTATGCCGACCGTGATGGAGACGGCATCCTCGAGGACAGTGACGGCAAGTCATTCGAATTCGAGCTGGTCTATTTTCAGGGTAATGAGGATACCGGACGAATGGTGTTGTTTCTGAAGGATATGCTGGCCCGTGCCGGTATCCTGCTGCAGCCGAAGCCCACTGAGTGGTCGGTGATGCTCGATCTGATGAAGAAGCGGGATTTCGATGCCATTACACTGGGGTGGAGCAGTGGTCTTGAAACTGATCTCTATCAGATGTTTCACAGCAGTCAGATCGCAGGAGGCGGAAACAACTTCATCAACTACAGCAACCCGGAGTTGGATCGCCTGATCGAGGAGGCGCGGGCTACCGTGGATGAAAAGAAGCGTATGCCTCTGTGGCGTCAGGCAGAGGCCCATCTCTTCAACGATCAGCCCTATACCTTTCTGAGGCGGAGCAAGAGCCTGGTGTTCATCGACCGGCGCTTGCGTAACGTGGTCAATACCAAGGTCGGCCTCAACCTGGGACAAGTGCCTCTAGAGAACTATGTCCCCATCGTTGAGCAGCGATACACCCAATAGATGCTGACCTATCTGCTTAGACGTCTGCTGTTGATGTTGCCCACATTGCTGGGCATTACTCTGGTGGTGTTCGTGGTCATGGCCGCATCGCCCGGTGGTATCAGCGCCCAGAGTCTGGTGGAGGGGCAGAACCTGGACCCGGAGGCGAAGAAAGAGATCGAGGCCTATTACAATCGTCTCTACGGGCTGGATGATCCCCCCTATCTGCAATATCTCCGTTGGTTGAATAATGTCTCGCCAATCGGTTTTACCTTCGATGAAGAGAATCGGATGAGCGGCTTCTCCTTCACCAAAGGCTCCGACCTGGGGCGCAGTTTTCGCTATGGGCGCCCGGTCACAGAGCTGCTCTCGGAAAGAGTGCCCATTACCATCCTATTGAATGTTCTGAGTATCCCGATCGTCTATCTGTTGGCGCTGCTGGTTGGCGTGCGCGCGGCAGTCGAGCGGGGACGCTCCTTCGATGTCAGCAGCGGCATGATCATGCTCGCACTCTGGTCGGTGCCGACCATGCTTGCAGGTGTGCTGATGATCGGTTTTTTCGCCAATGAGCAGTATTGGCGTTGGTTCCCCACCGCCGGTTTGAGTGATCGACAGGTACTCGACCAGGTGTTCATGCCCCATTGGTCGAGCCTGTGGGATATAGCCCTGTTGTTCATGGTTGTTATGCTAGCGATCTCACTCTTTCTGGCGTTGGGACGTCTTGCCCTGCGACCTTTCAGGGAGATCATATTCGGTCTTGTTTGGGCATTGTTGGGAACGGCCATGGTCTATCAATTGCCTGAGGCGCAACGTTCCCTGTCATTGTGGATCGGCATTCCAGCCATCTTCGCCCTGCTTGCCGCCTGGCTGGCAAGCAGTGACTACCGCCTGTTGCGACAGCTCGGATTCCTCACCACCGGTCTCCTGGTGGGGCTTCTGCTCGCGGTCTACTGGATGCAGGGAAACTGGGTGAGGGGATTTCTGCTGGATCGGCTTTGGCATCTGGCGCTGCCGGTGATCTGTCTCGCCTATGGCGGTTTTGCCGGCCTTGCCAAGTTGACCCGCACCGCGGTGTTGGAGAACCTGCTCTCCGATTATGCGCGCACCGCCAGGGCCAAGGGGCTGGCGGAAGCGGTGGTGCTGTGGCGACATGTTTTCCGCAACAGCCTGCTTCCCCTGATCACCGTGGCTGCCAGTCTGCTGCCCAGCCTGTTGGCGGGTTCGATTATCGTGGAAAGCATTTTCAGTATTGAGGGTATGGGCAAACTTGCGGTGGAGGCGGTGCAGACCAGGGACCGTGAATTGGTATTGTCGATCACGCTTATCGGTGGTTGTCTGACCCTGTTGGGTTATCTGCTGGCCGATATATTGTATGCCTTGGCCGATCCGCGGGTGAGTTATGAGTAGGACGGCGAAGAGACGTCAGAGCTACTGGCGCAGGATTCTCGGCCAGACCTTTATCCGCTGGGGCGCACGCCTCGGTTTGCTGTGGGTGGGGATCCTCGCCCTGGTGGGCGTTTTCGCCCCCTTCCTTGCCAGCAGCTTTCCATTGTTGCTCAGTCATGAGGGTGTGATCAGAAGTCCGGTGCTGAACTATCTGCAACCGGTCGATGTGCTCTTTCTAGTAGCTTTCATCACCCTGTTGCTGCTCTATCCCTGGCAGATCACACTGCTGCGTAAGTTTTTGATCATGCTCTCCGTGCTGGCGGTGGCGGCGCTGTTCGCTTACCTCTGGGTCAAGCCTCAGCAACTGGTTATCTATGAGCAGTACCGGGTCGCGGATGCCGCCGGTGAATATGACTGGGTGGTCTACGCGCCGGTTCCCTTCTCACCGAAGGATTACCAGAGGGACCGGGGCGATACCGGCTTGGAGGCGCCCCTTTCGCAACAGTCGCGGGCCCATTGGTTTGGTACCGAACAGAATGGGGCCGATGTACTCAGTCGCATGGTCCATGCCTCCAGGATTGCCCTCGGCATTGGCTTCGTGGCCACTGGGATAGCCATGTTGCTGGGGATCATTATCGGTGGCCTGATGGGCTATTTCTCCGGTGTTGTGGATATCCTCGGTATGCGCCTGGTGGAGATATTCGAGGCTGTGCCGACCCTGTTTCTGTTGTTGACCTTTGTCGCCTTCTTCGGTCGCAGCCTCTATATCATGATGGTGATCATCGGTATCACCAGCTGGCCAGGTTATGCGCGTTATGTGCGCGCCGAGTTTTTGCGTCTGCGCAAGCAGGATTTTGTCCAGGCGGCCGAGGCGGCGGGCCTGCCGCTGCCTTCGATTCTGTTTCGTCACATGTTGCCCAACGGCATGGGTCCGGTATTGGTGGCGGCCAGTTTCGGTGTGGCATCGGCGATTCTCGCCGAGGCGACGTTGAGCTTCCTCGGGCTTGGCCTGGTGGATGATCCCTCCTGGGGTGAAATGCTCAATCAGGCGGTGCAGTCATCCCGCTTCAACTGGTGGATGGCGGCCTTTCCCGGCGGCGCCATCTTTCTCACGGTCTTTGCCTATAACCTGATCGGTGAATCGTTGCGAGATGCCATCGATCCCTATCTGAGCAAGTCGGGCTGATGTTACTGTCGGTGAAACAGCTCCATACCTGGTTTCAGCACCAGGGACGAACCATCAAGGCCGTTGATGAGGTCAGCTTCGAAATTGCACGCGGGGAAACTTTCTGCCTGGTCGGTGAATCGGGCAGCGGTAAATCGATCACTGCACTTTCGATCATGCAGCTGCTGCCGAAATCCAACCTGAAAAGACATACGGGTGAGATCCACTTTCATGCCCAGGATGAAGCGCCGGTGGATCTGGCTGGCCTGAGTGAGGCTGAGATGCAGCAGGTGCGGGGAGGGAGGATCGCCATGATCTTCCAGGAACCCATGAGTTCACTGAATCCCGTTTTTACCATCGGCGAACAGATCCTCGAGGCAGTAAGACTCCACTTTCCCGAACTCTCCGAAGGGGAGGCATGGCAACGGGTATTGGAATCTCTGGAGGCGGTACAGCTGCCCGATCCGCAGACCCGGGTCCACAGCTTTCCCCATCAGCTGTCGGGGGGGCAGCGTCAACGCGTGATGATCGCCATGGCCATGGCCTGTGAGCCCGACCTGTTGATTGCCGATGAACCCACCACGGCGTTGGATGTCACGGTTCAGCGTGAGATCCTGCGATTGATGAAGACCCTGCAGCAGCGTACAAGCATGGCAATTCTGTTTATCACCCATGATTTCGGTGTAGTCTGCCAGATTGCCGACCGCGTCGGTGTCATGCAGCGGGGCAAACTGGTCGAGACCGGTGACACCGAGCAGATTATTCACCGTCCCGGCCATAGCTATACCCAGGCATTGATTGCCGCCCTGCCGGAGAATCTGGCCCGCAACCAGCCCCATGAACAGCGTGCTGATCAGATGCCGTTGATCAGGCTGTCCCGGCTGGAGATCCATTTTCCGGTGCGAAAGGGGTTGCTGCGGCGGGTCGTCGATCAGGTGCGCGCGGTGGACGGTGTCGATCTGGAGATACCCCGCGGAGAGATTCTGGCGCTGGTCGGTGAATCGGGTAGCGGCAAGACGACTCTGGGGCGGGGTATCCTGCGCCTGACCGAACCCACCGCCGGTCGTGTGGCATTCGATGATACCGATATCACAGAGATGAACAGGTCGCAGCTCAGGCGTTTTCGCCGCCATATGCAGATCATCTTTCAGGATCCCATCTCATCCCTGAACCCACGTTTGAGTATTGCCGCTATCCTGACTGAAGCGATGAAGGTCCATGGGATCGGTGAAAATCAGGAAGCGCGTATCGAGATAGCGAGAGACCTGCTGGATCAGGTACAGATGGAGGAGGATACCTTGTGGCGCTATCCGCATGAATTTTCCGGCGGTCAGCGGCAGCGGATCGGTATTGCGAGGGCGCTCTCCCTGAATCCCTCTTTTATAGTATGTGACGAGATCACCAGTGCTCTGGATGTCTCCGTGCAGGCGGAAATCTTGCGCATGCTGCTGGATCTGCGAGCCAAGCATGGGCTCACCCTGCTGTTCATTACTCACAATATCGGTGTGGTGGAGTATGTCAGCGACCGCACTGCAGTGATGTACCAGGGCAAGATCGTCGAACAGGGGAGAACCGAGGATATTGTCAATCGTCCGAGCAATCGATATACGCAACAGCTGATCGCTGCGGTACCGAGGGTGCCGGTCTGATCCATGATCGATCACTTGCTGAAGATCAGCGGTCTGCGGCTCACGTTGAAAAGCGCAAACAGCAGGCTGCGTGTTGTTGAAGATCTCGACCTTGAGATTCAGCAGGGTGAGACATTTGCTCTGGTAGGCGAATCGGGTTGCGGCAAGTCGATGACTGCGCTGTCGTTGATGCGATTGTTACCACCCTCCGTCCACATCGAAGCGGGAAGGATCGATTTCAACGGTTTCGATCTGGTGGGTCTGGATCGGCAATCGATACGGCGCCTGCGTGGTGGTCAGATGGGCATGGTATTTCAGGAGCCGATGACCTCGCTCAATCCGTTGATGAGTATCGGCCGACAGATTGCTGAAGCGGTGACGCTGCACGATGATTTGATGAAGAGTGCGGTCAACCGGCGTGTCATCGAGTTATTGCAGGCTGTTGCAATTCCGGATCCTGAGCGCTGTATCCATCGTTATCCCCATCAGCTCTCCGGTGGGATGAAACAGCGGGTGATGATTGCAATGGCGCTGGCGGGAAATCCCAAACTTCTGATTGCCGATGAGCCCACCACTGCCCTCGATGTCACCATGCAAGCCCAGATTCTGGGTCTGATGAAGCACTTGCAGCAGGCAAAGGGCATGTCGATCCTGTTGATTACGCACGATCTGGGTGTGGTAGCGGAGATGGCGGATCGGGTTGCTGTCATGTATGCGGGTGAGATCGTCGAGAGCGCCGAGATAGGCGCTTTTTTTCGCCATCCCAGGCATCCCTACAGTCGTTTGCTGTTCGCTTCACTGCCCGAGCGCAGGCGTCCGGGCGAAAAGCTGGCCGTGATCGGAGGCGCTGTTCCAGCCTTGGGCACCGAATTCGTCGGCTGCCGCTTTGTTGCGCGTTGTGACCAGAGCAGGCAGGCCTGTCATGAGACGATACCAGACTGGCTGCCGGGAGAAAGTCGTTCCGGGGTGCGTTGTCTGCTCTACAGGGATGAGACGTTGAAGCTGAATGTGAATGATACGGATCGCGTGTCACATCATTCCTTGCCGGCCAGAGATGGGAAACCGCTGTTATCGGTCGAGAGTCTGCGGGTGCACTTTCCTGTCCGTAAGGGGTTGCTGCAACCTGTGGTCGGTCAGCTCAAGGCAGTGGATGGTGTCGACCTGGATATCGCCCGAGGATCGGTGGTGGCATTGGTCGGCGAGTCGGGATGTGGCAAGTCCACACTGGGCAAAGCGATTCTAAAGCTCATCGACTCGACCGGGGGACAAATTGTAATCGACGGTAAGTCGCTTAGCGGCATGCGAGGGAGAGATCTGAGACGCCTGCGTGGTGATATCCAGATTATCTTCCAGGATCCGGTTTCATCGATGAATCCCAGGATGAGGGTGGTTGATATCGTTGCCGAGGGCATCCATGCCCAAGGTACCCATAGTGGAGCTGCGCTAAGGCGGCGCGTCGAGTCTCTTTTGCAGCAGGTCGGTCTGCCGACATCGGCTGCCAATAGATATCCTCATGAATTTTCCGGCGGTCAGCGGCAGCGTATCTGTGTGGCGCGGGCGCTGGCGGTGGAGCCACGTCTGATTGTCTGTGACGAACCGACCAGTGCACTGGATCTTTCAGTACAGGCGCAAATCCTCAATCTGCTCAAGGGATTGCAGGGTGAGCTCGGACTCTCCTATCTGTTTATATCGCACGATATCTCCGTGGTGGCATATATGGCTGACGAAATTGCAGTCATGTATCTGGGCAAAATAGTGGAGAGGGGGCGGACCGATGAGGTTTTGAGGCATCCTCAGCACCCCTATACACGTGCACTGCTCTCAGCTGTCCCTGTACCCGATCCAGGCCGGCAGCGAACAGTAATTCAATTGCCGGGAGAACCACCATCACCGGTCACACCGCCCAGTGGGTGCCATTTTCATCCGCGTTGTCCGCAAGCTGAAGCGAATTGTGGATCAGCCTATCCTGAAGAGAAACACATCTCTGAGACGCATAAGGTCAGCTGCTTTCGTGTCAGTGTTGGCAAGCCATAATAGGTTTTGTTAACACAAATCAAATTCCAGTAGTTTAAATTCAATAAAGTAATCCGGAAGTTGTGCCGATCTCGCTATGAGGGTGAATTTCACTCAACATGCTACTTGCGAAGGTGCACAGCCATGAAAAAAATCTCTATTCCACTTTTTATTGCATTGTTGCTTGCGATTGCTGTCAGTGATGTTTTAGCGGTCACTGCCAGTGAATATGCTGTGGTCATTAATCTCTCCGGGAGACAGAGGATGTTGACTCAGAAAATGTCCAAGGAGATGCTTCTGATTGCAAATAAGATAGATGTGGAAGGAAACAGGGCGAACCTGAAAAAAACCGCCAAGCTGTTTGATACCACATTGACAGGTCTGCGTGACGGTAACGCTGAAATGGGATTGCCTGCGACAGAGGGAAGGGTGATTCTCAAGCAGTTGGATAAAGTCAGGAAATTATGGGATGAATTTCAATCAGTGGTTTCCGAAGTCGTGCAGGGGGGGAGTGTCGATATCGCCAAAGTGGCGCAACTGAATCTCCCATTGCTGAAAAATATGAATACCGCAGTTCGCTTGTATGAAAAGGAGGCCAAAAAGGTGACTGGCAAAAGTGCAGGTGTAGTGATCAATCTTGCCGGTAAGCAGCGTATGCTGACGCAAAAGATGTCGAAGGAGATGTCGCTTGTGGCCTTGAATCATAGTACGGACGACAATAAATCCAATCTTCGCAGCACAGCCTCATTATTTGACCGCACGCTCAAGGGACTGCTCGATGGGGATGGGGATCTGGAACTCCCGGGTACGAAGGATAAGGCAATCCGCAGTCAACTGACGATTGTTGCCGATCTGTGGAAAGAGTTCAAGCCACTGGTGGAGCGTGCGGCAGGCATTGATACCAAAGGGATTTCAAAAGATGACCTCTTGCAGATGTCGAAACTGAACCTTCCTTTGCTTAAAGAGATGAACAAAGCAGTAAAAATGTATGAGCAACTCGAACAGTAGTTGTCCCTGTCTCGTTAAGAGGTGACTTACCATGTCAATCTCATCCTGGTATATCGCAACCGTCAGCCTTGTTTTCGAACGGTTTAAGATTCGCACGCTGGTGTTTTTGGGGATGGCCTTTTTCATCGCGTTGATGCTGTTCTCCACCCTGTTTGCACTATATCAGCTGGGGCGTACAACGGATGATCTCACAAAGGCAGCCGAGCAGGCAGTCGATATTCGTATCGTCGTTGAAGAGGTCGAGGATGGTTCTATCGTAGCGTCATCCTCGGCATCCAAGCTTAGCGACGATATGAACAGTACGCTTCTTAACATGCTCAAGACCAATGTGTCCGATATGGCTCAGATCCAGTCCACATTCGAGAAGATGGTGAAAAATCTCAATACTTTGATCGAGAGCGAGGAAGATGACCCAACGATGCTGATGCTCGAAATCGAGGATATTTACGAGCAGGTCAGACGGGAATCCCTACCACGGGTCAGAAGTATCGTCGGTGAATTCAAGAAAGCGGCACAAGAGGGTGCTCGCCAGGCGAGTGTAGCGAAGGATCTACAATTGCTGGCTGAGACGTTCAAGGAAAAATCGGTTAAGGCGGCGTCAGCATCCGAAGTCATCGAGCAGGATTCGGCGATCTCGGTGCAAAAGGCAGAACAAAGTGTACAGTTGCTGATACTGATTATAGCGGTATCAGTTGTGTTTGTCTTTATAACCTCATTCAACACCTATTTGGTAATTAATCGGCCGATTTCACTGATGCGCGAAAGGATCAAGGATATTGCGGAAGGAGAGGGAGACCTGACTAAGCGGCTCAACGCGGATGCAAATAATGAATTGGGTGAGCTCTCCCACTGGTTCAATGTGTTCATGGATAAGCTGCAGGTATTGATACAAAACGTCAAGGAATCGAGTGGGAAGATGACTGATGCGGCTTCTCAAATGTTGGAAATGACTGAAAAATCGAGTGCTGGCGTTCTTCATCAGAAGACTAAGACGGAAGAGATCGTACATGCCATGCAGAATCTCTCTTCGACTGTTGAAAGCGTTGCGGAAAGTGCTGCAGCGGCTGACAAGGCCACCGATTCTGCAGAAAAGGAGTCATTAAACGGCAGGGAGGATCTGCGAATGACCATCAACAGCATCACGACGCTGGCAGAAGAGATCGATACTGCTGCAACTATTATCAATGGTTTTCAGAAAGACAGTGAGGATATCGGTGGTGTGCTTGATGTTATAAAGGGTATCGCTGAACAAACGAATCTGTTGGCATTGAATGCAGCGATCGAGGCGGCGAGAGCCGGGGAGCAGGGCAGGGGCTTTGCCGTTGTAGCTGATGAGGTCAGGACTCTAGCCACCCGGACACAGGAATCGACACAGGAGATTCAGGAAATCATCATCCGATTGCAATCGGGAGCGGAGCAGGCGGTTACCGCCATGAACTCAGGCAGATCACGTGGACATGAGACGGCACAGCAGGCAAAACAAGCTGGGGTATCGCTGGAATCGATAACGCAGGCTGTAAACCAAATATCTACGGTCAACTCCAAGATTGCTGACGCGACAGTTGATCAACGCAATGTCGCTTCAGATGTCAATGATGGGATAAACACAATCAATCAGGTGGCTGAACAAACTGCCACCAGAGCGGAACAGACCACCAGACAGGGAGAGGTGGTCTCCCTGCTTGCCCAGGAACTGAACACATCTGTAAAACAGTTCAGGGTGTGAGTGGGCAGACGCTATTTTTCTTCGGGTTGGTAGCGGCGATTGGCAATACTTTTTATTCTACGCGCTGCCAGCCTGTTTGTTATCCAGGTTTCATCCTCTTATCGGTTGCGATTACCATTAAGACAGGTTCCAAGCTCATTTTGTCTATCGGCACCCTGCTTGTTTGCCGTTTCATGAGAAATGGTTAAGAATTCATCCGATATCCATGATCGGACCATGCTGGGTGAGGAGTATGATTATGATATTCCCGCCCTGATGACGCACCCTATGCTGTGAAAGCACAAGCTGTACTTGCGTGGTGGTTGTCAAGCCCGAGTAAATGAGATTATCTTGCAGGTCTGTGCGGTGGTCAGTGTTTTATACAATATGCCGATTTTTACGGAGCGGTGATAAACCCTTGCTGTGACGTCAATCCGGATCACTGGCCGATTTGCACAACAGAATAAGTGATTTCACAATGAGCTAAGATAATATAACCAACCTACAGGGGGGAGCCAATGTCGATCGATTGGAGCAAAACAGCTGCGGCTATATGGCGACCGCGCAGAGGCGATCTCAGAGCCGTTGAACATATCGATCAGATAGGGCTTGATCAGTTGGTTGGCATTGATGATCAAAAATTACAGTTGTTACGCAATACGGAACGTTTCCTCTCCGGGGAGGGCGCCAACAATGCACTGCTGTGGGGAGGCAAGGGTACTGGTAAATCCTCACTCATCAAGGCGGTGTTTAATCAATACCGGGGGCAGGATCTGCGACTGATCCAGGTCGATAGAAACGATTTGATCGAACTGCCGGAGATCGTAGATGGAGTCAGAGGGTTAACGCAACGATTCATTGTGTTCTGCGATGATCTGACCTTTGATATAGGCGAGGCATCCTATCGTGCATTGAAGAGTGTACTGGATGGCTCCATAGAAGCGCCTCCCGCGAACGTGCTGATCTACGCCACATCCAACCGGCGTCATCTTCTGCCTGAGTTCATGAGTGAAAACCGGGAAGCAAGGATGGTGGGGGATGATCTCCATCTGGGTGATACTACTGAGGAGAAACTGGCGCTGTCAGACAGGTTCGGTCTGTGGCTCTCATTCTATCCGGTGAACTGGCATGGCTACCTGAAGATAGTGGATAGCTATTTTCCTGAGTACAGCGGGGATCGCAAAGCACTCCATGAGGCGGCGAAACAGTTTGCAATGGCGCGTGGAGGGGCAAAAAGCGGCCGTGCCGCAAAGCAATTTTTCAAGGCCTATTCATAGGCTATGTGAAGTTGTGATTCTCGGCACTGTTGCATCTGAAAAAGCGTCAATCAAGGCGCGAGGAGTAAGGTTGAAGATCCAAATGAGCGACGAGCACTACCGAGTGGCGCTTTTTCAGGCGTACCCCAAGGGCACTTCCTTCGGGGCGTACCCCAAGGGCACTTCCTTCAGGGCGCACCCCAAGGGCACTTCCTTCGGGGCGTACCCCAAGGGCACTTCCTTCAGGGCGCACTCAGCAGGGTCGATTGGATGAGTGCTAACAGGCCCTAGCATGAAAAAAGCCTTAGGCAGAGGTCTGGCCAGCTGGTCAATACACCATCCGATCGGTGTAGTGATGATAACGCTCGCATTCATGGTGCTGGGCCTCATGGCGCTGGGTCGTCTCAGTGTAGACCTTCTTCCACATGTCGTTTACCCATCAATTGCGGTCAACGTGATCGATCCCGGTGTGCCTGCGAAGATTATGGAAGATCAGGTCACACGCCATTTGGAAGAACAACTCTCGATAACTGAAGATGCGATCCATATAGGTTCGAGAACACGTGAGGGGCGTAGTGAGGTCAATCTGGCGTTTAAGTATGGCACAGATATAGACCAGGCACTGCAAGATGCAAGTACGCGATTGGATCGTGCCAAGCGCTTTCTGCCGGACGGTATCGATCCACCGATTATCTATAAGCATGATCCGTCCCAACTGCCGGTGGCGGAATACGTCATCAGCTCATCTCTGCGCGATCCAGTGGCGCTGCGCAGTTGGGTGGACTACGAGTTCAGCAAATCATTTTTGAATCTGCCAGGTGTTGCTGCCGTTGAAGTGGGCGGAGGGTTGGTGCGAGAGATCAATATCTATGCGGATCAGCAGCGTATGACTGGTTTAGGTATGCATCTATCCGACCTGACGGATGCACTTAGGTCATCGAACGTGGAGACTGCTGGAGGCCGGCTAATTACCGAGCAGACCGAAATCAGTGGCCGGACTGCAGGGCGATTTCGCTCTGTGGATGATATTCTGCAGTTACCGTTAAGACGCGTAGGGGACGATGATACAACCACCCTGATTCGGTTATCAGAGGTTGCTCAGGTAGTGGATGGCGCGGAAGATGAGCGAATGCGCATTCGCCTCAATGGTCTTCCTGGAATAAAGCTATCGATACAAAAGCAGCCCACTGCAAATACGGTTGATGTGGTCGATCATGTTACGTCCAGGTTGGAGGAGCTTAAAGGTCAGGCGCTGATACCCAAGGATATCAAAATACACCCTGTCGATGACCAAGCCCGATTTGTACGGCGGGCACTCGATAATGCCATCAGCTCGGCAATGACTGGTGCGGTATTGGCGATGGTGGTTGTATATCTGTTTTTAGGCAGTATTCGGCGCATGTTGATTATTGGGTGCGCCATACCGATCGCCATACTCGTTACCTTCATACTGATGTCTAGTGCCGGCCTGACGCTTAATATCATGAGCTTGGGAGGGTTAGCCTTAGGTGTCGGTATGTTGGTGGATAGCACCATAGTGATGTTGGAAAATATCTACCGCCACCAAAGGGAGAGGTTAAAAAGTGAAAAGGCTACTCAAATATCCAGCTATGCCGCGAGTGAGGTAAACAGTGCAATTGTAGCCTCGACAACCACCAACCTGGTGGCCGTTTTGCCGTTTCTTTTTATTGGCGGCCTTGTTGGGCTGCTTTTTCGTGAGTTGATCTTTACCATCTCTGCCGCCATTTTGGCGTCAATGATCGTTGCCTTGACTCTGGTGCCGGCACTTTCCGGCAGATTGTCTATTGGCCTTAAAGATCGGTTAAGGCAGGTAATTGATAAGCTGATGCTGCAACTGCAGACCGGCTATTCCGGTTTGGTTGAGATTTTACTGCGCAAACCGTGGCTGCCTCTGGTTGTATTTGTGCTGTTGCTTGTATTCGCAATATTCAAGCTGGTGCCGGAGAAGCAGATATTCCTGCCACAGATTGATGAGGGTCGCATCAGCATAAGGCTTGTTGCAGATCGCGGTATCAATCTGAAAGGCATGGATGATCTGGTGTATCGACTCGAAGAGATATTAAGGCGCCAGCCGGAAACGGAATCCATATACTCTCAGATAGGTGGTTTCGTGTTTGGCCGTTCACGCTATGAATCAGTCAACCGGGCCAGTATTAAGGTGATTTTAAAACCCGCCCGTATGAGACAGATCAGTAGTCGGGCCTGGGTCGACCGTGTCAAAAAAGAGATCAAACAGGCCAAACTACCCGGATTGTGGATGGGTATGTGGGTACAAGGTGTACGTGGAATCCGGCTAAACTGGGGTGACGATGACCTCAGTGTAAGAATAAAGGGGCCGGATCTGGATGTTTTGAGCCAGCTTGCGGTGGAGGTTAATGAGAGGCTTGAAAAAGTACCCGGGCTAAGCAATGTCGAGAGCAGCAGTGATGATATTACACAGGAGATCGTAGTCTCAGTGGATCGTCAGCGGGCAGCCTATTTCGGTATCGATGTGGATGAACTGGGGGAAATCGTCAGTCTGGCGCTGAGCGGTGAGGTGGTTACCGATTACCTGGAGGGGGGGCGAAGTATCCAGGTAAGAGTAAGGTTGTTGGATTCGGATATCGCCACTCCCGCCGATCTTGAATCTATCGTCATATTCAGCCAAACCGATCCTTCAGTGCCGATACGCTTAGGGGAGTTGGCCAAGATAGAGTTATCGCCATCCTTTGTGACAATCAGGCGAGACCAGCAACAGAGAATGTCTGAAATTAGTGCCTCGTTGGGTAGTGATCTGTCATTACAAGAGGCGATATCGGAAGTGAGAAGCATTGTTGCGTCTATGGATCTGCCGACCGGTTACGCCATAAATTACGGGGGTAGCGTGGAGGTTATGAAAAAAGGACGAGACAATGGAATCCTGCTGCTCTGTCTGGCGCTTTTCCTCGTGTTGGTTGTGATGTCGGTTCAGTATGAATCACTGAGAAACCCCCTGATAATCATGTTTTGTGTACCTTTCGGTTTGATCGGTGTCGGGATAGGATTGAACTGGGCGGATTTGCCAATCTCCATGCCGGTTTGGCTGGGACTGATTATGCTGGCTGGAATTGTCGTGAACAACGCTATCGTAATGGTTGAGTATATCGCATTGCGAAGGGATGCGGGACAGGATAAGAATGCTGCCATCACAGAAGCGGCTCGGCTCAGGTTGCGACCGATTCTAATGACTACACTGACAACGGTTGCCGGAATGACGCCGTTGGCATTGGCGCTGGGAGAGGGATCGGAAATGTTGCAACCTCTGGCTGTGACATTGATATCCGGGCTCTCCTTCTCCACCTTCGTTACTCTGTTGTTGATACCATCGGTCTATCGACTGATCGGTCGGTGATGAACTATCAGTGATTGTTCAATCTTCATTTTAGTGATTGAAGCGTGCCTCTCACACGAGCATGACGGTTGTGTCTTTCATTTAATAGTGTTCGCTAATTCGCTCTTCATGTAACAGCAGCTCTTTAAGTTGAGTTTCAGAGACAGCATCATTGTTGGTTGCACCGCTTATAACTCCATTGATTCCTTGTCTACCTGAAAATACATCTCCCTGTTTATCCTGCAGTCATAACACGGTTTCCATGCCTGTTGCATGGTTTAGTATAAAAACCGTGTTGTCTATTTCCCTGCTGATTTTATGGTTATCGTCTCATTGATGTGTCGGACACAATGTATGGCTAGCGATATTGGCGTAAGTACCACCATTCGAACAGTCGCTTAAGCCAATGGAAGATCGCCATATTCGGTATCACGATGTTTTTATTTTCGGTTCGTGCCACGAGCATCCCACTGGTTTGGCTGTCTACAATACATACCAGTTCCACTTTAAAGGTTTCGCTTGGCGTTTCGCCCTTGAATTCAGCGAGCAGGTTCTTGGCAGCCGCTGTAGCCTGAAGATCAGCCATATGGGCCTGTTTGGGCATCCACTCCGGACCCGGGAAGCTGCCTGAGTCACCCGCAACATAGACGCTGGACATGCCTTCGACCCGGCAATTGGCATCGGCCTTGATCAGACCACCGGGTGATCGTGGCAATTCAGTATTGTCGAACCACTGGTTACCGGTCATGCCGGGCATAAAGAGAATCAGGTCGGCATCGAAGCTACCTCCCTCAGTGACAACGCTTGTCGCCGTGAATTTCACCATTTTATGTCCGAGATGGGTTTTGATGTCTCGTTTTTCCATTTCCTGGATCAATCCGCTAACAGCCTTGGGGCCCAGCCTTTGGCCAGGCTTTTCCGCTGGTGTGAAAAATATGAGTTTGAACCTGTCGCGCCGTTTTTCGAGCCTCAATTGACGATCGATGCCAAACAGGAATTCGAACATCGGCCCGCCACGCATCGCACTTGGCTCTTTGGGATTGCCGGAAAATCCTATGGCAATGACACCGCCATCCAACTCTCTGAGGCGATCACGGATTTTCATTGTAGCTGCGATGCCTTCACAAGGTGTTATGGCGTTTTCGATTCCAGGCAGTTTTTTTATGAAGCGGCCCCCCGAAGCGATGATCAGACCATCGTTCTCAACTTCACCATCAGTGGTTTGCAGGATCCTGCCATCACCACTGAGTCCGGTGGCCTCGGCAAGATGGTGTTCTACCTGCATGCGTCTAAAAAAAGGCCCTAGAGGAATGATGAGATCATCAGGTTCGCGTATACCTGATGGAATCCAGATCGAACCTGGAAGGTAGTGAAATTCCGCTTTGGGACTAACGACGTTTATCTCAATCGACTTATTCTTGGACCGAATAGTCTTGATAGCGGTCAGTGCCGCAAAACCGCTGCCAACTATGGTTACTCTTTGCATTCCTCAAACTCCGAATGTTTTTTAATTTCTACATATCACCGGTAAGGGCTGACAGATCTTTCTTTTTTCTCTTTGGCTGAGAATATACGTGATTCCAAGCTAAGTCGGAATTTACAATCCCGCATCCTTTTCAAACAACATAGTCGGCCAGGGGAATTACAATCTCCAAGACCTTTGTGGATCCGACAAAAATTCCCTGATCGATGCCTTGTGAGGAAAATGTGAAGGGTTCTGTTCCGGCCAGAGGGGGTTACCAGATATCATCTATAATGCAGTGTCCCATATAGCTCGATGATTTCAGTGTGACGAGTAGTCATTATCCGCCAGGTGCATCGCGTCGGGAATGGTAGGCCCTTTCCATGCGGCGCGCCTGAAGGGATGACAGATTCGAGATCAACTGCGCCTGTCAGAGACCGATCAATTCGGCATGCAGTCCTTGAAAGTGGGTTATCGCCAATAGGTCTTGACTGTTTACCCGTTCGGGGTTGTACTCGATCACAAACAGATGCGGACGCTTGGGGTCGTTATGAACCGAGACGACGCCATCCCGCACGCGAAATGCGTCCTCCAGTTGAGCGAGGCCGTCGCTATCCAGCGTTTCATCTACGTGTAGAGTGATATCCGCGAGATCGATATCCATGGTTTCTCCCTCTCATATCCGTGCTTGAATATTGTATGCCAGATATTACCATTTCAAAGTGGTATTGCGCTTGTTAATGGCATTTGGTTTATTTATTGAATTTGACGTTTAAGGCCGAACCTCCCCAACACGAGTAATCATATGTAAGAGTCCGGCTTATTCTTTAGTATAGGAAATGTATTGCTGGAAGTATTGCGCTTGATTGCCTGGGGTTATCGTGCAACCGGTCAATTTACGGGTTCTACCTTCATGCCTGGCTCGAGCTCCAGGAATCCTTTAGTGACAATCCGGTCGCCGCTCTCCAATCCCTCTACAATTTCAATCCTGTCGGCAATCCGCATGCCGCTCTTTATCGGTGCCCGCATTGCCTGTTGCCGCTCATCGAGCCTGTAGACAAACTCTCCATCGGTATCGCGTTGCAGTGCATTGAATGGGACTGTGATTCGGTCCCGCGTCGCGGTCTGCAGCATAACCCGACAGAGTTGACCTGAGCGGGCACCGTTCGGGATCGGTTCAAGTACAACCTCAATTGTTCCCATGCGTGTCGTTTCATCGAGTTCAGGATAGATCCGGTGAATCCTGCCGCTGAAGGGCTTTTCGCCAAGGCCGTCTATTCGCACAGTGACAGGATCATTGCTATTCAGCTGGGGCAGTAACAAGTCAGAGACCAGGATCCTGGTGATCAGGCTCTCGGGATTAATGATTGTCATCAGGTGGGTATGGCGAGGAACCACATCCCCGGGCTCCACCAGGCGTTCGCTGACAACGCCGGTGAAGGGAGCGCTGATGCGCGTATATCCCAGCCTTGTCTGCAACACCCTTTTCTCCGCTTCGGCTACGCTGAGATCTGTCTGCGCCTGCGCCAGCTCGTCCTGGGATACCGCCAGCCGTTTCGACAACTCCTCCTGGCGTTTGAGGTTTAACCGCATCTGTTTTGCGGTGGCCACCGCCTTCTCCAATTCCGAGTTGAGCAACTCCTCATCCAGTGTGACGATGGTCTCTCCCTCGGCCACACTGTCGCCTTCAAAAAATGGCAGTTTGGTTATTCTGCCCTCTTCCTGGTTGAATATTCGAACAGTCTGACGGGGTTTTAGCGTACCGTTTCGCTCGTGGACCGGGCCCAATGTCCGAAGCTCGACAACTTCGACGGCTACCAGATGTGTCTTATCTTCAACCTTGGCTTGTTTGCCATGCGCACTCTCGGTTGACGACTGCGAACAACCCGCCAGCAGGAGTGACAGGAGCGTGATGCCGGGTGCGCTCAGGCAATGGGGTATGGTCCTCATCAGCAAATCGCTGTTCAGGCCAGACCGACCGGCTTAGGCGGAATGCCGTTGGGTATGTAGGGGTGGTAGTGTTTGACCTTGCGTCCAACGTTACGCTGCACGATTACGCCAATGATCTTAAACTCGCCATCCTTGAGAGGTATGTCGGGATAACCCGATTTCAGTGCAACCAATCTTTTAGCTGATTCCCCCTCGGATATGTATTGGCGGAACCAGCGCTCGCCTTGGGCTTCAGCCACAACGAAAGCACCGGTCGCGCAAACTTCGGAAGGCTCGATAACAATAACGCATTTTTCGGGGAACTCCGGTTCCATGCTGTCATCCAGCACCTGCAGGGGGTAAAGTTCGTTGTAACTGCAATCTTCACTCATCGATAATCACTAACTGTATCTGTTGTGGGGGTGCCAGGCTGACCCTCGTGTATGAAACGGCGCATTGGTTGCTATCAATCGCTCCTGCTGGCGCTGATTTTAATCGATTTTAAATGGCGTGAAAGGACTTAAAACCGGAAAATCCACAGGTGAAAGCGCATACGGGCACTAATTTCGATAAAATTCCGCTTCCAATCCACTCTCTTTCCAATATTAGCATGGTCCACTCATCCAGAACCCAACCTCAGGTCCACAAAGACCGGCGTGACTACCATAACCTTCGTAACATGCTGCCATTTTTGTGGGAGTACCGTGGACGAGCCCTGCTTGCCTTGGGATGTCTGGTGCTGGCAAAGCTGGCCAATGTGGGTATCCCGCTGGTGTTGAAAGAGATAGTCGACGCCCTGGATAAGGGTGATGAAACCCTGTTGGTACTGCCGCTTTTTCTTCTGCTCGGCTATGGGGCGCTACGTCTCAGCAGCTCATTGTTCAACGAGCTGAGGGATGCCATCTTTGCACGGGTGCGATATCGTGCGATGCGCAATCTCTCCAACCGTGTGCTTGCCCACCTGCATGAACTGTCGTTGCGGTTTCATCTGCAGCGTCAGACAGGCGCAATCAGTCGCGATCTGGAGAGGGGTACGCGCTCGGTTAGCACGATATTTAACTACCTGGTGTTCAGCATCATCCCCATGGTGGTCGAATTCGGCCTGGTGGCAGTGATCATGCTTAGCCAATATGAGGTCATTTTCACCCTCATCACCTTTGGCACAGTCGCTGTCTACGTCGCCTTTACCCTGGCGATTACCGAGTGGCGCATGGAGTTCAGGCATACCATGAACCGCCTGGATTCACAGGCCAACAATCAAGCCTTCGACAGCCTTATCAATTACGAGACAGTTAAATATTTCGGCAACGAACCGTTGGAGTTGCGGCGCTTCGATGAAACGCTTTCACGATGGGAGGACAACGCAGTAAAGAGCCAGACCTCAATGTCTCTGTTGAATTTCGGTCAGGGCGGGATCACCGCCATCGGCGTAACTTTCATTATGCTGTTGGCCGCCAACAGCGTGGTGAAGGGGAGTACGTCGATCGGAGATCTGGTGCTGGTGAATGCGTTTATGTTGCAACTGTTTATACCGCTTAACTTTCTAGGCATGGTCTACCGTCAGATCAAGTACTCGCTTGCCGATATGGACCTCATCTTCAAACTGCTCGAGGAGCACGCGGAGATAACCGATGCGAAGGACGCCAAACAGTTGCAACTGGTTGCTGGGGAAGTCAGGTTCGAACAGGTCGATTTCCACTATCAACCGGAAAGGGAGATTCTGCATAAAGTCGATTTCACGATAGCTGCCGGTGAGAAGCTGGCCGTGGTGGGCCATAGCGGGGCCGGTAAATCCACCCTGTCTCGACTCCTGTTCCGGTTTTATGATGTTACCGACGGACGTATCAAGATCGATGGCCAGGATCTTCGACAGGTCACCCGCAGCAGTCTGCGTTCAGCGATTGGCATCGTGCCGCAGGATACAGTGCTATTCAATGATACGATTCTCTATAATCTTGCCTATGGCCGGCCGGATGCCAGCCATGAAGATATCGAAGAAGCCGCGCGCATAGCGCACATCGCTGAATTCATTGAGCAGTTGCCGGACGGCTACCGGACGGTTGTGGGTGAGCGCGGACTGAAACTGTCGGGCGGTGAAAAGCAGCGGGTCGCCATCGCGCGTGCGATGCTTAAGCGACCGCTCATACTGGTTTTCGATGAAGCGACCTCTTCGCTTGATACTAAGACAGAGCAGGCGATTCAGGAGACACTCGGAGAGGTGGCGAAGCAACATACAACCCTGGTGATTGCCCATCGTCTCTCCACTGTGGTGGATGCCGACCGTATTCTGGTCATGGAAGGGGGGCGCATCATGGAGCAGGGCAAGCATCATGAATTACTCGAGATGGGTGGTCTCTATCATCAGATGTGGCAGCTGCAGCAAAAAGAGAGACAGGCATTGGAGATGATAACCACCACGGATTCAGTCACGTGATAAAGCTTTACTGCCAATCTGCTGTGCACAATCGCGCCCCGTTGATGCGGGCGCCGGTCTGTGCGATTTCCGTCCAGTCCGGGGAAGGGACTATCCGCGGGTGGCGTGAATGAAGATCTACCTGGTCGGTGGTGCGGTGCGTGACCGGCTATTGGATCTGGTGGTCACTGAGCGTGACTGGGTGGTGGTCGGATCGACCCCTGATGAGATGCTGGTCGCCGGATTCCGGCGTGCCGACAGTGAGTTTCCTGTATTTCTGCATCCTGAAACCGGTGAGGAGTATGCCTTGGCGCGCACCGAGGTGAAGACAGCTGCGGGTTATAAAGGTTTTCAGGTCGATTATGGCCCGCATATCACGCTTGAACAGGACCTGCTGCGAAGAGATCTGACCATCAATGCCATGGCGATGACTGAGCATGGAGAGTTGATCGATATCTGCGGCGGGCGTGATGATCTCGACAGTGGCATGCTTCGCCATATTACGGACGCATTTACCGAGGATCCGGTACGTCTGCTGCGGATTGCGCGATTTGCCGCCAAGTTGGGTTGTTGGGGGTTTCGGGTGGCGCACGCTACCCATGAACTGATGAAGAAGATGGCACTTTCAGATGACCTGATGAGCTTGAATGCGGAGCGTATTTGGCGGGAGATGAAGGGTGCATTCTCAACCCCGCAACCCTGGCGCTTTTTTGAACTCCTGCATCGCTGTGGAGCACTCCAGCGGTTGCTTCCGGAGCTGGCTGAAGGGATGGTTTCAGGTGGCCATGGAGAAGAGACAAGGGATGAATTTGCAGCACCACTGAAGCGGGTTGCAAATGAGAGTGAAGATCCCGTAGTTCGGTGTGGCGTGGCATTTTTCGACACCGTCTCGCGCCTCGCGCAGCCGGATCAATGGATGCGGCGACTGCGCATCGAAAAGGCAGGCCGGCAATTACTGCACGACTTGTTGCGATTCCATCGGCTCACCCGGGAACCGGAACAAGCTGAGCAAATACTCCGATTCGTGGCGACCCTCAATCCAAAGCGACAACCCGTGCGCTTTCGCCGCTTTTTTGCGGCATCGCACGGGTTATGGCCGCAGCAGGTGGAAAATCTGTTACCCAAATTGGAATATTCGGCTGAACTCCTGGGTTCGCCTATGCCTGAGGAACTGGTCCGTTCCGGACTGGAGGGGCAGGCACTGGGTGAAGCACTGTTTGCCTGGCGTGTGGTCAGATTGGAAGAGGTGATGAACCAAACCCGCGGGTCAAACTGACCGTAATTCCGGGTTCGTGATAGAGTCTGTCTATGCAAGTCGAAGAGGAACAGCTGTCGATGAACAAAGTCCCTGACATTGCCGGGGGTAATGATCGTCCGCAAGATAAATTAACCTGGATCGAGGGTTTGATCGATTCGAAGCACTGGCCAAGCCTGAGAATCCTGTTTACCGGTAACCTGCTCCTGCCGATATCGATTTTGGGTGGCAGTGTCCTGGCAAGCCTATTTACTGTATTGATAATGTTCATTTATCAGCAGGGACGTTCCACATTGCAGGTTGTATTGCTGTTAAGCATAACGTTGACACTCTTTTCCCTGATATTGGTGCTGATACGCCTTCGCAGTCAACTATTGCATCCACTGTCGTCGCTGGAACAATTCGTCAATCAGGTCTGTCAGGGCGAGCCGGTTGCCAGCAAGGGTCATGAACAGACCGGTGTGCTCAGCGGCATGGCCCGCGATATCGATAGTCTCAGCGAAGAGCTTACCGATATCTACGAGGATATGGAGGTTCGGGTGGCCCGCCAGACAGCACGACTTGCCCAGAAGACCACCTCCCTGCAAGTGTTATACGACGTGGCGGCGGGTATCAATCAGTCGGAAAATCTTGACGAGCTGCTGTTGGAGTATATGGGTGTCTTCAAGCGCATGGTAAACGCCCGTTCAGCCACTGTGCACCTGGTTTTGCAGGATGACCGGGTACGCCAGGTCGGCTGTATCGACCTGCAGGGAAGGCTCTACAATGAACAGGAAATGCTGCCGATAAAACTCTGTCAGTGCGGCATCGCACTGTCACCGGGTGATATTCTCTGTAGCCAGGATGCCCGTGTCTGCTCCCGCAGAAATAACCGGACCATGTACGGGGCGAATGAGGTTGAGCGTGTATCGGTGCCTATGTGGTATCACGGTGACGTACTTGGATTCTATCATCTGTATGTGGACAAACCGGGCATCTACGACGGTCGGGAGGACGTGCTTGATATCCTGAACACCATTGGCAGTCATCTTGGTATGGCGGTCGCCAAACAGCGCTCGGACTCGGAAGCAAGGCGCTTGTCGATCGTCGAAGAGAGAACCTCATTGGCCCATGAACTGCATGACTCGTTGGCGCAAACCATTGCCAGCTTGCGCTTTCAGGTACGTATGCTGGAGGAAACGCTGCAAAACGATCAGATCTCCGAGAAGGCAGTCCAGGAGGCGCAAAGAATTCACAACGGGCTGGACGAGGCCCATGACGAGTTAAGGGAGCTGATCAACAGCTTCCGGGCCCCCTTTGACCAACGGGGGTTGGTGCCGGCGCTGAGCAAGCTGGTAGAGCGTTTCAACCAGGAGACAGGCATATCTGCCTTCTTTCAACCCGATTGCCTTAAAACGGATTTGGATACCAGCCAGGAGATGCAGGCACTGCGAATTGTGCAGGAAGCGTTGGCTAATATTCGTAAACACGCCAAAGCCCACACAATCCGCGTTTTGTTACGTTGCCGCAGTCCGGGTAGTTATCTGATTCTAGTGGAGGATGACGGTGTGGGTTTTGAGGGAGCAGTGCCGCAGGGAAATCCTGGAGAACACATCGGGCTATCTATTATGGAGGAGCGGGCCAGGCGAGTCGGTGGTGAATTGTCGATCGAGAGTGAACCCGGTGAGGGTACCCGGGTAGAGTTGGTGATCCGCAATGAAAAAAATGAAGCAAGTCTACAGAGGTGAAACAAGATGCGGGTATTACTGATAGATGATCACGCCCTTTTCCGAATCGGCTTGCAGGAGCTGCTGGAGCGTCGTGGCATCGATGTCATCGCCATTGGCGATTGCCTGAAGGGGATAGAGACTGTGGCGACGGAGCGTCCGGATGTGGTGCTTCTCGATATGCGTATGCCTGACATGACCGGCACCGAGGTGTTGAGCGTACTGCGTAAGCACTATCCGGATATGCCAATCAGCATGCTGACGACCAGCCGTGAGGAGTCGGATGTCATTGAGGCCCTGCAAAATGGCGCCCAGGGTTATCTGTTGAAGGATATGGAACCCAATGAATTGATTGATGCGCTGCAGCAGATTAAACAGGGACAGACGGTTGTGGCAAAGGAGCTGACCGGCGTATTGGCTAAGGCGGTACAGGGAGAAAGTCAAAGCAGCTCACCACAGACCTCTTCATTGGATGAGCTGACGCCCCGCGAACGGGAGATCCTTTGCCACTTGGCTGAGGGCCAGAGCAATAAGGTCATCGCCCGCAATCTGGGTATTTCTGACGGTACGGTAAAGTTACACGTAAAAGCGATACTGCGTAAACTGGAGGTCCACTCCAGGGTTGAGGCAGCAGTGATCGCAGTCGAGCAGAATCTCTGTTCGCGTGGGCAACTTTGACCTGTGCCATGCATGACATATATCAGGGCATGAAAACAGAAAACAGAAAACAGAAAACAGAAAACAGAAAACAGAAAACAGAAAACAGAAAACAGAAAACAGAAAACAGGTTTTTCTGTCATCTACAATTTCAATCGTTTCAATCGAGGGAAAATAGCGGAACGTCTCTATACGGCAGGAACCCCCGCACCAATCCGGAGTTTCATGACATTGCCGGACGAAAACATAGTCTCAGCAGAGCCTATTGGATCAGTGTTAACAGGCCCTAGAAAGATAGATGAAAAACTTCTTAAATTTGATCAGTGATAGTCTCACCGATGTCAAAGAGATAATGCCTTGGGATCTGGAAGAACGGATGCAGGTCAACCCCGGGTTACTGATTGTCGATGTGCGTGAACCCTATGAATATGATGCAATGCATATCGAGGGTTCGCTCGCTGTACCCCGAGGTATTCTCGAATCGGCATGTGAATGGGACTATGAGGAGACGGTTCCGGAACTGGTGAATGCGCGGCAGCGTGAAATCGTCGTTGTCTGCCGCTCCGGTTATCGCAGTGTACTCGCTGCCTTTTCAATGCATGTGCTCGGTTATGATAATGTTGTCTCCCTGAAAACAGGGCTTCGGGGTTGGAACGACTATGAACAACCCCTTGTGAACAGGCAGGGCAAGGCGGTAGAAATCGAGCAGGCCGATGACTATTTCACACCCAAGCTACGCGAGGATCAGCTCAGACCAAAGGTCTAACGGTGCCCACCCAGCAGAGACCAGGTGGCGCTTGCAACATGCGTAGGGTGCGGCTTGCCGCACCGAAACTATCTGAAATCCCTCCATTGTGCTGTTTGAACAGGTAACTGGTGCGGCAAGCCGCACCCTACGTTAGCCTTCATGTTCGATCGACTGGTATGTTCAATAGTCGACCGGCGATGTGGCGCCCTGTTCCGAATGGGGCGGCGCTTCATACCACGCGAGTTTTTCCTGCAGCTCCACGACACGGCCGACGATGATCAGGGTTGGCGGTTTTGGGCGTTCCCGTTCGACGATATCCATAATCGTATCAAGCGTGCCTGTGAATACCCGTTGCATATGTGTTGTGCCCTGTTGAACCAATGCGATAGGCATTTCCCCGCCGACACCATGATTCTGCAGTTCTCGACAGATGATAGGCAGGCCAACCAGGCCCATATAGAAGACAATGGTCTGGCTCGGTTGTGCAAGCATTTCCCAGTTGATATTCATACTGCCGTCTTTCAGATGACCGGTAACAAATGTCACCGACTGGGCGTAGTCTCTGTGAGTCAGGGGTATGCCTGCATAGGAGGCGCAGCCGGAGGCGGCGGTTATGCCTGGTATTACCTGGAAAGGGACCCCCTCTGCGGCCAGGGTGTCGATCTCCTCACCGCCGCGTCCGAAAATAAAAGGGTCTCCACCTTTCAGTCGCAATACCCGCTTACCCTGCTTGGCGAGTTTTGCGAGCAGTTGGTTGATCTCTTCCTGGCGCATGGTGTGTTTGTCACGCTCTTTACCGACGTAGATGTGCTCTGCGTCATGACGGGTCATATCGAGAATTGGTTTAGCCACCAGGCGGTCATAGATAACCACGTCTGCCTGTTGCATCAAACGCAGGGCGCGGAAAGTCAGCAGATCCGGGTCGCCGGGACCGGCGCCGACCAGATAGACCTCTCCCGTCTCTTCGGCTGAAATGGGTATACTCAGTGCCTTTTCCATCAATTGGTCGGCTTCGTCTTCATGACCGGAGAATATCCGTTCAGCAACTCCCCCCTGGAGAATGCGGTCCCAGAACAGCCGCCTCTCCGCGGGCTCTGCGAAGCGCTCCTTTACCCGTTGTCGAAAGCGATTGCAGAGTTGTGCCAGGCGGCCATAACCAGCAGGTATCAAGGATTCGAGACGGGAGCGGATCAGACGCGCCAGGACGGGTGAGGCGCCACCCGTTGAAATTGCGGCGACAACCGGTGAGCGATCGATGATTGAGGGTACGATGAAACTGCACAGTTCTGGTTGATCGACCACATTGACCGGTATGCGCAGATTGCCGGCTATCTCGGCTATGTGCCGGTTTACCGCAGAGTCATTGGTGGCCGCGATGGCGAGATGTTGCCCTGACAAGTCCTCATCCCGGAACTCTCTGGCCAGGTGTGTGTATCGACCCATATCACGCCAGGTGGTGAGGTTATGGCATAGATCGGGGGAGATCAGAGTCACATCGGCACCCGATCTCAGCAGTAGCGCCGTTTTTCTTTCAGCAATGGCCCCACCCCCCACGACCAGGCAGGAGCGATTCTTCAGATTGAGGAAAATAGGGAAAAATTCCATAATAAAATCAACCAGATAGTGTAATAATTGTCGAGTTTGGTTTTGTTGGCCCTGACTCTAACATGACTCAATCACCCTGAAAAACCTAAGCTTAACTGAGGTAATATAACTTGCAATATTTAAACACATTAATATACTAATTAACCCTGTTATTAGTTTTGAAAAGGCGAAACGGCAAGTGATGATTAAGGAAATTGATGCTCACGATCTTCAGGCCCGTATCAACGAGGGCGATGACTTCCTGCTGCTGGATATCCGTAGCGCGGGTGAAATCGCTCAGGGGGTACTGCCCGATGCAGAACATCTGCCGATGCATCTAATACCTTTGAAAATCAGCGATTTGCCAAAAGACAAAGCGATCATTCTCTACTGTCACAGCGGAGCGCGTTCCTATCATGCATGTGCCTATCTGGCCCAGCAGGGATTCCAGAACGCAATCAATCTGCGCGGTGGCATATTGGGATGGGCAAGATCGGGCTTTCAACTGGCCGCCAGACTGGCGAGTTAGTTATCGACACAGGCTATCGGTGATAGTGCAGTATTCATTGACGTTCGGACCGCCCGGTCACTTGCGTTTGTCAGACGCATGACATATAAAGGTCCGTCTGTTTATTAACGACAAACATAACCACATTAAGATTATAGCTGGAGGTCATACCATGGCAGATTTTGATCAAGAACTGGACGCAAGCGGGCTCAATTGTCCACTGCCTATTCTGCGTGCTAAGAAAACCCTGAATGGTATGGAATCCGGCAAAGTGTTGCACATCATCGCTACCGATCCAGGTTCAGTGAAGGATTTTGAGGCGTTCGCCAACCAGACCGGCAATGAGTTGATGGAGTCTAAAGAGGTCGGCGGTAAATTTGAATTTCTGATCAAGAAGGCCTGATTGGAGTTATTCAGGAGACAACACAATGTCAGACGAAAAAAAGTTAGCCATAATCGCAACGAAAGGTTCCCTTGATTGGGCGTATCCTCCGTTTATTCTGGCCTCTACCGCTGCCGCCCTTGGCTATGACACTGAAATATTTTTTACTTTCTATGGTCTGCAGCTTCTAAAAAAGAATCTCGACCTGGAGGTCACGCCACTGGGAAATCCCGGTATGCCGATGCCGATGGGTATGGATAAGTGGTTTCCGGTACTGGGTCTGGCTCTGCCGGGAATGCAGGGCATGATGACCGGTATGATGAAGAAAAAGATGGCCTCCAAAGGGGTAGCGGATCTCACCGAATTACGCGAGCTTTGCCAGGAAGCCGAAGTCAAGCTGATTGCCTGTCAAATGACGGTCGATCTGTTTGAGATGAACACCAGCGAGTTTATAGACGGTATCGAATATGCGGGTGCCGCACGCTTCTTTGAATTTGCAGGTACCAGTGATATCTGCCTTTACATCTAATCCGTTGTAAAATGCAGTCACGGCGCCGCCCCACAAGGGCGGCGTTTTTTTTTTGGCGCAAAAAAGATTCTACCCCTGATTGGGGGGGATAGATGAAAGAACAAGCCGCAAATGGACGCTAATCACCGCAAATAAAACGCAAATTGTCTGCCAAGGAAACCGACCAACGAATATCAAACCAAATGCCAAGGATTCTGAAATCTTAGGAATTCTTGATTTAATTTATAAGGTAATGGATTGCTTGGTAACCACGCATATTGTCATACCATTTGCGATATTTTGCGGTGATTAGCGTCCATTTGCGGCTTTTCTTTTACGTTGTATCGATCTGCGGAAAAGGTAAAAAAAAGCCCCGAGCGGGTACCCGGGGCTTGATGTTAAAGTAAACGGTGTCTGCTTACATGAAGTGTTTCTTGATACCGATGCCAAACAGGTGGACACTCGATTCATAATCACCATTGACGGCGCTGGTACCGTTGGTTTCGCCGGCATCCGGTGCCGCATGAACGAACGTTGGATCGATATCCAGCGTTCTGTCATCGAATTTGACATACATATAACCGGCATCGATGGTCCAGCCGTTGCTCAGGGTGTGTCCCACTCCCAGGCTGAAGAGTTGGCGATCCGCATCGGGTATGCGAGGGCTGTAAAACTTATCATCCTGCGGCGTTTCATCGAACGTGTATCCGATGCGCAGTTGGGTTGCCTGGCTGAAGTCGTAGCTGATACCGATCCGGTAGGCATTGGCGTCATCCCATTGGTTGAGACTGGTGACGATATTGGTGCCCAGTTGATCCTGGTCGACGACGAGGGTATCGAATGAACTCCAGCCCGTTCGCGTGACATCGAACTCAATGGCGAGTTTGTCAGTAGTTTGGTTTCTGACCCCAACCTGCAGACGCCAGGGTAATTTGAGATCGGCATTTACCTTGTTTGTCAGAAAAGAGGGTAACGCACCCGCCGGCAGATCGACCGTGCCCTCTATCGGAATATTTGCCTCTGAGTGGTAACTGCCTCCAAAGCTCCATCTGCCCTGGTCGACCATGAACCCCAGATTGAAGCCCACGCCGCGACCGTCACCTTCCAGGTCTGCTGCAGGATTCGAGCCCGGCATGCCGGCATTGATATCACCGTTGAAGATGACTTCGCGCATCCAGTAGTAGTCGACACCGCCTGAGAGGCTGGCTTTATCGTTTATTTTATAAGCAACACTGGGAGAGAAGGCGACAATTTCCAGTTTGCTCTGTGTCGGTATGGTGGTACCGGGTGGATACTGCGCATCGAAGGTCCCAGCGGGCCATTCGGTTTCCAAGCCAAAAGGGGCGTTGACCGACAGGCCGAGAGACCAGGTTTCATTGAGTTGGGTAAAGGCAGTAAAGGCGGGAATTGCGACGACATCATTGGCCTCACTGTCGACGGTTCCGGAGCCGGTATCGACACTCAGATCGGGTTCAACCAACAGCAGGCCAAGCTCTATGGCGCTGCCGGTATGAAATGCCATTGCTGCAGGATTATAGGCGATCGCTGAGAGTGAATCAGGGTTTGCAACCATGGCATTGGAGAGGGCGAGGCCGGTTATATTCAACTCGGGAACCGCAAACCCTGACGCCTGGGCAGTCTGATTCATGGCCAACAGGGCGGCACTGCAGGCCAGCGCCAGTCGAGAAATTTGAAGGGTCTTCTTGTAATGTGTCCGCATATTTCCTCCGCCGTGATTATCAATTATTGTTTGCCTGTCCCGATCACCCCTGCATACTTGTCGGTGAGCCAGGCCGTTCTGCTGCGACATAGACGTACCCACTGGGGCCGCATTGCGACTGATTTTGTGAGGCTAGAGGATTTTTCATCGAATTACCATGTTTTCAAGACCTGAATTTACATCTTGAGCGGTGCTTTCCATAACGTTTTCATCCTATATCGCCTCATCCCTGCCAGTTTGCCTTAACAACTCCCATAGCCTGATGAGATATGGTATAAATTGAGTTTATCTAGATTAAAGGCTGGTTGATAGGACCATAAATACAATGGCGGATCGAAGATTACAAGTTTTTCATACGGTTGCGCGTCTATTAAGTTTCACCAAAGCGGCGGAGACCCTGCATATGACTCAGCCGGCCGTGACCTTCCAGGTACGCCAGCTTGAGGAGTATTTCAATACCCGCCTGTTTGACCGTACCCATAATCGCATCAGCCTGACAGATGCTGGTGAACGTGTGTATGAGTACGCTGACCGGATTTTTGATCTCTATGCCGATATGGAAAACTCCGTTCGTGAGATGACGGGTGAAATCAGGGGGGCACTGACAATTGGCGCCAGTACAACGATCGCCGAATATATGCTGCCCGCGCTACTGGGTGATTTCGGTGCCCGTTACCCGGAGGTCACCATCCACTTGCGGGTCTCTAACTCAGAAGGCATCGTCTCGATGGTCGAGAACAACACAATCGATCTGGGTGTTGTCGAAGCCCCCGTCGGCAATAAGAATCTGGTAGTGGAGATGTGTCGTGAAGATCATCTTGTTGCGATCGTGCCACCCAATCATGACCTGGCCAATCATGAATCGGTAGATATAAAGAAACTGCTTGGATACCCGTTTATTTGCCGGGAAGAGGGGTCGGGCACCCGGGAAGTGATTAATGAGTATCTTGAAAACAACTCCTGCGATACTGCAATGGACATCTCTATGGAACTGGGCAGTCCGGAAGCGGTGAAAGGGGCGGTTGAAGCGGGGATGGGGGTTTCCGTGGTCTCCCGTGCCACCATCCAGAAAGAGTTGAAACTGGATACCTTGCGCGCCATCAATCTGGTGCCGAAACTGGAGCGTCCTTTCTCGTTCGTTCATCAAAAGCAGAAATTCCGGCTGCGCGCCATGGAAGAGTTGCTCGATTTTGCCAGGGGTTATTGTGAAGATCACGCCGAGGAGCAGCTCTAGAATATGACATTACAGCAGGGCCGTTAGGATTAGTGTTAACAGGCCCTGGCAGCCAGGTCATTGTGACAGCGTTGTCTTATCGATAAAGAGGCAGAGGACGGAATCATTGTGCATTTTGTTCCAAAACAGCAGAAACTAGCGGCTGACCAGCAGCGGTTACTGGACCTCTTCGATCGGTTGGACTCTCAGCAACGACAGACCCTGCTCTCCTTTGCCGCTTTTCTGTCGAGTCAGGAGAGTGTCGAGAGTGAGCCGGAGGAAGAGGGGATTCATGAACCAAAGCAGATCGAACGGCCTCAGGAGGAGTCTGTTGTGAAGGCCATCAAGCGTCTTTCAGAAAGCTATTTCATGCTCGAAAGAGAACGGTTGCTTGATGAAACGTCGTCATTGATGATGGCCCATATGATGCAGGGACGTGATGCCGAATCGGTCATCGATGAGTTGGAGGCACTGTTTGCCCGGCACTACCAAAATTATCTTGATGATCGTTAACAGACCCTCGGTAGTGCCTTCAAGTAGGTAGTCCTATGCAGGTTGTAACAAATTGGTTCAAGCGTTACTTTTCCGATCCTCAGATCGTCTTCCTGACGCTTTTTCTGCTGCTCTTTTTTGGTGTCGTCATCACCATGGGGGATATGCTCGCTCCGGTATTGGCGAGCATCGTTATTGCCTATCTGCTGGAGGGTATTATCTCTCAGTTGGAGAAACGCTTATTTCCAAGGTTTCCCTCAGTACTGATTGTATTCATCCTGTTCCTGTTGTTTGTCACGCTGGTCATGTTTGGCCTGATGCCGCTCCTGTCCAACCAGGTGACAGAGTTTCTGCAGCAGTTGCCAATCATGATTTCCATGGGGCAACAAGCACTGATGCAACTGCCGGAACGCTATCCCGATCTGATACCTCAGGAGCAGGTCGATCAGCTTATCCAACAGATAAGGAATGAGATAGCCTCATTTGCACAGCAGGCCGTCACCTGGTCCCTCGCCTCGGTCGTCGGTGTGATCACATTGATCGTCTACCTGATTCTGATGCCGCTGCTGGTGTTCTTTTTTTTGAAGGACAAACACCTGATCATCGATTGGTTTGTGATGTATCTGCCCAGGCATCGACGCTTTGCAGGTACGGTTTGGAACGATGTGGATAAACAGATAGCCAACTATGTCAGGGGTAAGTTCTGGGAAATCGTCATTATCTGGGCGGTCAGCTTCGTCACATTCAGATTGCTTGGATTGAATTATGCTCTTCTGCTGTCAATGATGGTGGGGCTTTCGGTGATCATTCCATACATCGGGGCGGCTGTGGTCACTATCCCTGTACTCTTCATAGCCTGGTTTCAATGGGGCTGGAGCAGTGACTTTGCGTGGCTGGCCGTGGCTTATTTCGTCATCCAGGCGTTGGACGGTAATGTGCTGGTGCCTCTGTTGTTTTCCGAGGTGGTCAATCTGCACCCGGTTGCGATCATAGTATCCATCCTGGTGTTTGGCGGATTCTGGGGCTTTTGGGGTGTTTTTTTCGCAATTCCCCTGGCCACATTGGTACAGGCTGTTTTGGTCGCTTGGCCGAAGAGAATCGAGGAAGAGGTGATTGACAGGCCCTAATGTGGTGTAACGCATTAAGGCTTCATATCAGCGTTACACCACACCAGCTTGCGCCAGGGCTGTAGGATTAGCGTAAATTTATCGCCTGGCCATTTCAGGCCGTCTTCTTGGTGTTGATTCCGAACAGTGTCCACAGGGGACAAAAGGAGACGAGGCCGGTGACCAGGGGAACCGCACCGATTGCGCCCCACCAATTGATGGGGTCACTCAGAAGAAAACCCCAGGCGAGAATCGCCAAGCCTGCGACGATTCGGATTATTCGTTCAATACTACCGATATTTTGAGTCATGATCCGCTCCTTAATTTATTGACTGGTCAAAAGCGATACGCCCCCACTAAATGGATGTGCTACGAGCATCCCGGCGTCGTTGAGGATTGAGCATACCTGGAGCAATCAGCGTAGTATGTGACAAAGTCACACACTGCCATGTATGGTTGAGTCGTTACTCAGTGCTTTTGTCATTCAGATGATCCCGGTCCTCCAGGGTTATTGCACCCCGGGTGATTGAGATCAAACCCTGTTGCTCGAAGTCCTTTAATATTCGACTCACCACTTCACGGGAAGTGCCGAGATCGGAAGCAATCGATTGATGTGTGACCTGCATGCGGTTACTGCCATTGTCGGTATTCTGCAGCAGGTAGCCTGCGAGCCTGCGGTCCACCCGCCGGAAAGCGACCTCTTCGACGACGCTGATCACATCACTGAGTCTTTCACTGATAAGTCGGAACAGATAATCTCTCCAGGCTTGCTCACTATTTGACCAGCGCACGACATCGGATGTCGATATGATCACGGCCTGTATTGGCTGTTCGCTGACGGCAAATGCTGGAAAGGGTTTTTGGCTCATGATACAGGAGGCGGTCAGGATGCAGCTTTCCCCGGGACCAATCCGATAGAGGGTAATCTCTCTGCCGTTTTCACCGATCTTATAGATCCTGGCGGTACCTTCAATCACCAGTGCCAGGTGGCTGCACTGCATGCCTTGCTGGCATATCGGCTCATCAGCTGGCAGATGTATGATTTTAGTACTGGCAAAAAAATGCCGCACGAAATCGGCATCCGCACACTGCAAAAAGTGAAACTGTCTGATTAGCTCATCAATGACTGCAGGGTCGGTTATCATGGTGGACGCAGGTTTGAGTGACGGCCCAATGTCTCACTATTGCTGATAGAGAGAAGATCATTCGACTCTACTATAATTGGTGACGCTACGGAAACAAGTGCGGCAACAGGCTTTAATTGCACAGATTTGCTACACTTGTCCAGGCTTAATATGGTAATTTATGCACAAATGGTGGGGGTTTTATAACCCGGGCAATCGGGCATGACAGATCCAAACGAAGAAGCGATTAAAATAAAAAAAGAACGGGTACGGTTGTTGTATGCAAACGGTACGACGCTTATTATTGCCAACCTTATTGCCGGACTGATCTTCTTTTATCTAAACAGGGCCTGGGAAATCCCGTTGGGGTTGATCTGGGGTGGTTTGCTGACAGTGGTCCTGGTAGGTCAGACTGTGCTGACCTTAATTGTGCGCAGAAGTGCCCTGGAACGCATACAGATGTGGCGTTATGCGTTGTTGCCCGGCATTTTTATGCTGGGATTGTTATGGGCCGCAGCACTGATCCATCTGCTGACCCATCCCATGGAGACCGATTACCTGGTCATAGACCTGGTATTGATCGGTACGGTTTTTCTGCTCACTGCATTGCTGCTGACCATAGATACCTTTTTCAGCATCATTTTCGTCCTGACCGCTTCCGCACTCGTGTTTCTCAGTATTTCAGGGAACAAAGATCTCGTATCCGATGAATTTCTGATCGGGATGATCGCCTATGCCTTGGCGTTGTTGATACTATCAGCCTGGATGATGGTGTATCAGCAGGGTTTTCTGCTGCTCGCCGCTAACCGCGTGTTGCTGCATGAACGCATGGTCGCTTCCGAGACCGAGCTCAGCGAAATGAGAAGTCGTCTGATCGTGGAGAATGATCAGCGACAAACTGTGGAGCAGGAACTGTTCCTGGCCAAAGAGGCGGCTGAGAGTGCAAATCTCGCTAAGTCAGAGTTCCTGGCCACAATGAGCCATGAAATCAGGACTCCGCTGAACGGCATCCTGCCGATCCTTGAAATGCTGTTGGAGACAAAACTGAATGGTGAACAAAAGCAATTTGTCACCACTGCGCTCAACTCTTCCCAGGTGTTGCTCAGTATCATCAACGATATTCTCGACTTCTCCAAGATCGAAGCGGGCAAGTTGGATCTGGAGTTTATTGATGTCACCTTAAAGGATGTCGTCAGTCAGGTGACGTCATTGATGAAAAATGCCGCTGATCGGCGCAGTTTGAAGCTTTCTTATAATATTGCCCGGGATGTGCCGAGAACCGTGCGTGGAGATCCAATACGGCTTCGTCAGATCCTGACCAATCTGGTCAGCAATGCAGTTAAATTCACCGAGAAGGGCGAAGTCTCAGTGGAGGTTTCCACCCGTCAGTCGACACGGACAGAGGTGGAATTGTTGTTTGCCGTCAGAGATACCGGTATGGGGATGTCGGATGAACACGTGCAGCGTCTTTTCGAACCGTTTTCTCAAGCTGACGCATCGACCACCAGAAAACATGGTGGAACAGGATTGGGCCTGGTTATTTGTAAACGCCTGACCGAACTGATGGGGGGACGGATCGGCGTGAAGTCTCAGATAGGAAGGGGGTCCTATTTCTGGTTTATTCTGCCGATGAGAAAGTCACTGCAGGAGATTCCTTCCAGCCGGCGAAATCTCAATGATATCCGCACCCTGTTGTTGGCCGAGAAAAATAGTTCTGAAATCAAGGTATTGGCGAATTCTCTAAAAGAACTGGGGATGATACTGGAGCAAACAGATGACCAGTACGATGCCCTCTCCAAGTTGAAAACGTCAGCAAATCTGGGCGCCAGTTGGCGCTATGAACTGCTCGTGATCGATGCTGACTTCACCAGTGTTAATCTGCTTCAGGTCGTCAATTCCGCACGTGAGATTGCCCACATGAGAGATGTCAATGTTTTGGCGATCAATGTTCCGGAAGAGAGCATCGAAACGCTCGAGGGCTTGTCGATAGAGTGTCTGAGCAGTAGCGGCAGAAGCAAGGACATCAAACAGCGGCTGTATAGAATCTTCGATGTGGAGCAAATATCGACGGCGTCCGCCACACCCGAAGAGATTCCGGTACCGCGGTTGCCTGACGATCACTTGAACTGGCTTGACAAACAGGGTGGCGAGGAGAGTATCAGGCAGCCGGGGAGCGAGAGGGAGGAGGACCGCGAAGCAATGATGCAACACACCCAACTCGCAGGACGCGTGCTGGTGGTTGAGGATAACCCGGTCAATCAGGCGGTAGTGAAGAAAATGCTGGAAAAGGCGGGGCTTTCGCCGATAACAGCAAATGATGGCATGGAGGCGATGGAGGCTATGCACCAGGAGCAGTTCGATGTGGTCCTGATGGATTGCCAGATGCCGCGCATGGATGGTTATGAGGCGACTGAGGCGATCAGGGACAGGGAGGCTACCCATGGACTGATGCGCACGCCGGTGATTGCCATGACTGCGAACGCCATGGCGGGGGATCGGGAAAAATGCCTGGCGGTCGGCATGGATGACTACCTCTCGAAGCCGGTCAAACCGGCTCAACTTGAGAATATGTTGCGTCAGTGGCTGCCTATGGAGGAGATGATCGGCCAGGCTGAGGAGCGATTGGTGGTGGAACAGGTCAGCGGTGGTGAAGAGATATCGATGGAATCAATCGATACATCCAGCGAAAGCTTGCAGAGCGAAGGAGACAGCAGTATGCCAGTCAGTGGCATGATAGACCGCACCGTTTTGGAGGAGTTGTATGAGATCATGGAGGACGAATTCGTTTCCGTACTCGAGAGCTATCTAAAAAGTGCGCCCGGGCTCATGCATGGTATACGGGATGCCGTGAAGGATCGTGACATGGATGCCCTGGTGAAGTCAGCCCACCCGTTAAAATCGAGTAGTGCCAATGTGGGGGCGATGGAGCTCTCCATCCTTGCCCGGGAGCTGGAGTTCAAGGGGCGTCAGAACGATACCTCGGGATTGGTCAGCAATTACAACCAAACCGCAGATGTATATCGCCGGACCATTTCTGAACTGAAGACGATCATTGATCGGGGCAGTATTCATTAGGGACTGTTAATGCCCTGGTTACGCGCCTAGTCAACCCTTGCTTATGGGGCAGGGTTCCGCCCTATATCCTTCGCCGCCGGTTTGGGCGGATCCCTATCCACCTAAGGCTTATAGATTTTCAGATGCGTAATCCGCAAGCCGCGATCTCTCCCCCCTCTGCAGGGTTATATGCCCGCTGTGGGGCCAGTTCTTGAAGCGGTCGACGGCATAGGTCAGGCCGGATGTGGTTTCTGTCAGATAGGGTGTATCGATCTGGGCCACATTGCCGAGGCAGACGATCTTGGTGCCGGGTCCGGCACGGGTGACCAGTGTCTTCATCTGTTTCGGGGTCAGATTCTGGGCTTCATCGAGAATGATGTATTTGTTTAAGAAGGTACGGCCCCGCATGAAATTGAGGGAATGGATACGGATCCGGCTGCGCAACAGATCTTCAGTGGCGGCGCGTCCCCACTCACCCCCTTCCGTCTGGGTCAGAACCTCCAGATTATCCATCAGCGCGCCCATCCAGGGTGTCATCTTCTCTTCTTCAGTGCCGGGTAGAAAGCCGATATCCTCGCCCACCGGCACCGTAACCCGGGTCATGATGATTTCGCGGTAGAGATTGAGGTCAAGTGTCTGCACCAAGCCGGCAGCCAGGGTGAGCAGGGTTTTACCGGTGCCGGCCGTGCCCAGCAGTGAGACGAAATCGAGCTCGGGGTCGAGCAGCAGGTTCAATGCGAAATTCTGCTCCTGATTGCGTGCCGTGATGCCCCACACCGCATGCTTGGGATTGGTGAAATCCTCCATCAGTTCAATCGTTGCATTGTTCTCCTCTTTCTTTCTGACGATGGCTTGGAAGCCCTCATCTCCCGGCAGGTGCAGGCATTGGCTGGGATACCAGGCTTCAGTATCGGGCCCAGCGATCCGATAGAAGGTCCGTCCCTCCTCCTGCCATGATTCGAGCTCCTTGGTGTGCTGCTCCCAGAAACCCGTCGGCAGACTCTCCATGCCGCTGTAGAGGAGATTGACATCCTCCAGAACCTTGTCATTGGAGTAATCCTCAGCATGAATGCCGACCACGGCCGCCTTGATGCGCAGGTTGATATCCTTCGATACCAGTATGATTTTTCTTTCGGGGTATTCCGACTGCAGGCTGAGGGCTGTCGCGAGTATTGTGTTGTCGGGTGTATTGCCCGGCAGTGTCGAGGGCAGGTCACCGCTGATTGGCTTGGTCTGGAAAAAAAGATGGCCGCTCAGGGACTCGGTACCGCCATTCAGCTGCAGGGTGTTTAGAGGAATACCGTCATAAATGGCGGATTGAGGTACATTGCTCATCAACTCATCGAGGAAACGGCTGGTTTGGCGGACATTCCTTGCAACCTCAGACATACCCTTTTTTCCCTTATCCAGCTCTTCCAGCACCACCATCGGCAAGTAGATATCGTGCTCCTTGAAGCGGAACAGGGCGGATGGGTCGTGCATCAGTACATTGGTGTCGAGGACGAAAAGACGGGTATTGTTGGATCGTTTTTCTGACATCTGTGTATCGATTTATCTTAATTAGGATTACAAAGCCAACCCGGTAACAGTGGTGAACAGACTACCCGCCACCGCAGACATGGGTGTTTTCGCTGATTGAGAATAGGAACGATAATGCTCAGGCAAGTTTTCCGGCTCGCATCGCCTTCAAGGTGTCCAGGACTTCCTCTGCGTGCCCCTTGACTTTGACCTTACGCCACTCCCAGCGCAGATATCCACTCTCGTCGATCAGAAAGGTGCTGCGTTCTATGCCGCGTACCTGCCTGCCATACATCGATTTCATTTTTATGACGTCGAATGCGTGACAAAGCTTCTCCTCTTTATCAGCGATGAGATCGAATGGAAATCCTTGTTTTTGCTTGAAATTATCCTGGGCCTTCAGGCTGTCCCTGGAGGCTCCGAGGATGATGGCGGATTGGCGTCTGAACTTCGCAATCAAGGCGCTGAAATCCAGCCCCTCCTGGGTACAACCCGGGGTACTGGCTTTAGGGTAGAAATAGAGAACGATGGGTTTTCCATGAAAGTCGGTGAGTTTGATGTGCTTGTCACCGGTAACGGGTAGCTCTATATCGGGCACGGGGTTTCCGATGGTGATGGCAGGCATAATACGCAGCTTCCTCCTTAGCCCTTGATGGGTTCTATGACGGCATCCAGATTCAGGGCATCGCAGTAATCCATGAACTCTTCCCGCAGGGCGGCAATGTGGATTTCAGAGGGTATGCCGACACTCATGTGTACCGAAAACATGGGGGTGCCTGTGTGGGCCGCCGAATAGCAGTTGGTTACCATGTCCTCTATATTGATATCGCGCTCAGAGAAGAATTCAGCCAACTGATTGACAATACCGGGATGGTCCATAGAGACCACTTCGACCATGTAAGGCAGGAGGTTGCTGCTGCGCACCTTGCCTTCCGTACGTTTGCAGATGATGGTAAGTCCCAGGTCCTCCTGTAGTTCGGGTACGGCGGATTCAAGTTTCGCCAGGGTGTTCCAGGGACCCTCGATCAGCAGCAGGATGGCGAATTCACCCCCTAAGACCGTCATTCTGCTGTCGGTAATATTGCAGCCTTCATCAAGTATCTTTCTCGAAAGGGCTTTGACGATCCCAGGCTGATCTTTTCCAAGTGCTGAGATGACCAGATAATTCTTTGGCGTAGACATAAAAATTGCTGAGTGTCGTATGGTTATTGGGAATTAAGCATAGAGTGTAACACCTGTTATCTGCGTCTAGCGATATTTTTACAACTATCCGGGGGCGGTTTCCCCATGCTACTTGTCATCATCACAAGCCACAGGATACCATTGCCGATTATTCAATGAATCGGGGTGCGGGGCGATGTTTCACGGCAGTATGGTAGCAATGATCACTCCCATGGTGGAGGACGGCAGCCTGGATGATGCCGCTTTGCGTGCGCTTGTGGAGTTTCATATCCGGCAGGGCACTGACGCGATCGTGGCTGTCGGCACGACCGGCGAGTCCGCCACCCTGGACGAAGAGGAGCATTGTGATGTGATCCGGCGGGTGGTCGACTATGTCGACGGCAGGGTATCCGTGATTGCGGGTACCGGTGCGAACTCGACCCGGGAAGCCGTCACTCTGACTCAATGCGCCAAGGAGTCGGGTGCGGATGCCTGTCTTCTGGTGACCCCCTACTACAACAAACCCACTCAGGAAGGGCTCTATCAACACCATACAGCGGTTGCCGAGGCGGTTGATATTCCCCAGATCCTCTACAATGTGCCGGGACGTACTGCCTGCGATATGCTGCCGGAGACAATCGCCAGGTTGGCACAGGTGCCGAACATCATCGGAGTCAAGGAGGCAACCGGTGATCTGTCGCGATTGCATCGGCTGCGCGAGCTTTGTGATGACTCCTTTGAGTTTTACAGCGGCGATGATGCCACTGGCTGTGAGTTCCTGTTACAGGGCGGGCACGGCGTCATCTCGGTGACTGCGAATGCGGCTCCGCACCTGATGCACGAAATGAGTATTGCCGCTCTGGCCGGTAGAGATGAAGAGGCGCGTGCGATCGATGCGAAGCTGGCTGGATTGCATAGTGCGCTGTTCGTGGAATCCAACCCCATTCCCGTGAAGTGGGCAATGATGAAACTGGGGTTGGCGAATCGTGGGATCCGGTTGCCGCTGACGTGGCTGAGCCCTTCGGCGGAAGATGAGGTTTTACAAGCAATGCATCAGGCCGAAATTCTATGACCATTCATCAGATGGATATTCAGTGCGGGCCATGCGTACCTGAATGGTCTCATTTTGTTTTCGTCAATGTGTAGTGATTCCGTTTCAAACTTATCGCCCGTTTCCATTGTCATAGGCAACACATAATTACCAGACGATATTCTTAGACATGCAATCAGCTTTCGCTTTTCTGATAATCATTTCTCTGGCCTTCACACTGACCGGATGCAGCTCCGGTGGTGGCTATTTTTCCGATTCTGAACGTGTCTACCGCTCTCAGAAGGAGACGGTTGATGATCTTGAGGTGCCACCGGACCTCAGTCGTTCTTCAATACAGGATGCCATGTCGATACCCGGTGCCGGGGCATCGTATGAAGAGTATGCCAATAAACGAGGCGGCGGCGGGGGTACGGCCATTTCTGCGAAAGATGAAGTTTTGCCGGAATACAGCGATATAAGGGTTGAGCGCGACGGCGATCAGCGTTGGCTAGTGATCAATGCGGAAGCGCAGGACGTGTGGCCGAAAGTCGTCGAGTTTTGGCGCAGTCACGGGCTCCTGTTGGTGGAGCAGGACCCGACCATCGGTGTCATGAAAACCGACTGGCTCGAGAGTCGTGCCGATATTAAGCAAGGCCCGATTACCGAGTTTTTTCGCAAGACTCTGGGCAGTATCTATTCATCGGCCACGCGTGACCAGTTTCGTGTACGCCTGGAGAAAGGGTATGTGCGCGGAACCACCGAACTCTATCTGACTCATCGGGGCATGGAGGAGAAGCTGAAAGAGGATTTCAGCGGTAATGCAGACACAACCTACTGGACCCCCCGGCCCAATGATCCGGGTATCGAGGCTGCGATGCTACGCAGTATCATGGTCTATCTCGGGATGGCGAATGAGAATGCGGAACAGGCCCTGGCTCGGGGAGATGAGAGGGAAAAGCGTTCCAAATTGATTAAATCCGGTAAACGCTCCGAGCTGTGGATCAATGAGGGCTTTGCCCGCGCATGGCGACTGACCGGCGTTGCACTCGATCGTGTCGGCTTTGCGGTGGAGGATCGGGATCGCTCATCCGGCATCTATTTCGTTCGTTACAGCGAGTTATCGGGAGCGGGTCAGGAAGACAAGGGGTTCTTTTCCAGGCTGGCTTTCTGGCGGGACGATGAAGATAGTATCGATAAAGAGACTCAATACCAGGTCAAACTCTCGGAGCTCGATGAAAGAACACGGGTACAGATCAGAGACCAGGATGGCGCTGAAGCCGACATCAAGGCGGCTGGAAGAATTCTCACTATGATACACGAGCAGATTCGCTGAGGCGTGTCGTTACGATTCGCCATACTGGGCAGCGGCAGTCAGGGAAATGCCCTGGTTATCGAGACCGCGTCAGTCAGAATTCTGGTGGATTGCGGGTTTCCAGCCCGCGAAATCGAGCGTCGTCTGAGCGGGCTGGGGATTGAAGCGGATTCCCTGACCGCTATTCTTGTCACCCATGAGCATGCGGACCATGTCCGGGGCCTGGGTCCCCTGGCCAGGCGTTATGGTATTCCGGTATGGATGACTGCTGGGACGTTCCATGGCGCCAATTACGGTAAGTTGCCCACTCTGCACCAGATTGACAGCCATACCGGGTGGTGGTCCATTGGCGATCTGGCTGTGGCCCCCTATCCGGTCCCTCATGACTCCAGAGAGCCCTGTCAGTTTCTTTTTCGTGCCGGGGGCGGCACGCTGGGACTACTGACGGATACAGGTTATATCACGCCGCATATCGCAGGTATTCTGCAGGCATGCGACAGTCTGGTGCTTGAATTCAATCATGATTCGCAGATGTTGGCGAATGGGCCCTATCCACCCAGCCTGCAGGCAAGGGTCGGGGGATCCCATGGCCATTTGAACAATCACCAGGCGGTTGGACTGCTGAAGCGTTTACAAACGTCCCGACTACAACACGTGGTGGCATCCCATCTGAGTGAGAAGAACAACTCCCCGGGACTGGTGACTGAGCTGGTACTACAGCAGTTGCCCGACCTGAGCGATCGGTTTTCCATCGCATCCCAACATGATATTACAGACTGGTTTCGACTGCCGCTTACACAGCCGGTCTGAAACCCTGTCAATATTAGCTCATTGCAAAATACTTAAATAATTTTAATTTTCAGTAGGTTGGGTATAATCTTAGCGTTTTTTATCAAAAGCGGTTTTTGCCTCCTCTCCCGGCTTTACCGCAATCCCATAATATCGGAGAGGATGGAGGTGTTGTTCAATGGCGCATATCGTCATTATGGGTGCCGGTACGGGGGGTATGCCCTGTGCCTACGAATTACGCATGGAGCTGGGGCGTGAACATGAGATCACGATGATCAATGAACGGGAATATTTCCAGTTCGTGCCGTCCAATCCCTGGCTGGCTGTAGGTTGGCGTGATCGGTCGCACATCACGTTTGATATCCGTCCTCACCTGGAACGCAAGGGTATCAATTTTATCTCCAAGCGAGTCGATAAAATCGATCCCGATGCAAATCAGCTGACACTCGACGGTGGAGATACCGTCAACTACGATTACCTGGTTGTCGCAACCGGCCCCCGGCTTGCTTTCGAAGAGGTTGAGGGTTCGGGGCCAGCGGGTTTCACTGAATCAATCTGTACTGTGGATCATGCGGAAAAGGCCTATGACGCCTACCAGGGTCTGCTGGATGAACCTGGTCATGTGGTAATCGGCGCAATGCCCTTCGCCAGCTGTTTTGGCCCCGCTTATGAATTCGCCTTCATCATGGATTCGGATCTGCGAAAGCGTAAGATGCGAGACAAAGTACCGATGACATTCGTGACATCCGAGCCATATATCGGACATCTGGGCCTGGGTGGTGTTGGGGACTCGAAGGGTTTTCTCGAGAGTGAGTTTCGCAACCATCATATCAACTGGATTACCAACGCCAAAGTAACGAAGATCGAACAGGGCAAGATGTTCATCGAGGAGTTTGACGATTCCGGGCACAAACTGAAGGAGCATGAGCTGGATTTCACCTATTCGATGATGATCCCCGCATTCAAGGGTGTCGATGCTGTCGCCAACGTTGAAGGTTTGTGTAATCCCCGCGGTTTCGTCTTTGTCGACGACCATCAGCGTAACCCAAAATATCCAAATATATTTGGCGCCGGTGTCTGTATCGCCATCCCACCCGTGGAAGCGACCGCGGTCCCCACCGGGGCGCCTAAGACCGGCTATATGATTGAGTCGATGGTGACCGCCATCGTTCACAATATCGCGGATGAACTGGCCGGCAAGGAGGGTACGACCCTGGCTACATGGAATGCCGTCTGTCTCGCCGACATGGGAGATACCGGTGCCGCTTTTGTCGCATTACCGCAAATTCCACCCCGTAATGTAGCCTGGTTCAAAAAAGGCAAGTGGGTGCACATGGCCAAGATCGCCTTTGAGAAGTATTTCATCCGCAAGATGAAGAAAGGGACCTCTGAGCCGATTTATGAGAAGTACATCCTTAAGATGCTGGGCATTGGGAAGTTGAAATAGGTTCTTGCCATTGCGGAAAGGAGAGGCCCGGTCTGTTACCGGGCTTTTTTTTGCCGTTTCGGCAACAATCTTTGAAGTCCTATATCGATAATTTCGTTCCCAGGTCCAACCGTAGATTTATTGGGGTTGTTTGATTATCCACCATTCTCAGATATCCGTTCTCAACCTGCCTTTCCTTCGCGGTGGGTGTTGTAAAAGCAAGCCGCAAATAGACGCAAATCTTGATAAGTGCGCAAATGAAGGCAAATCCAGCATTTTTAACGGTCCTGTATGGATGCGGAAAGTTAGGGTCTGTGCCATACATTGTTGTACGATTGTTTAATATTCGCGTTCATTTGCGGAGATAAAAATCATTCGCGGTTATTCGCGGATTACTTGTACCTCTCACTATCTCCAAGTCACCGATTCAGTGGCTGAATATTGTGGGTATCAGCTAGGGTTAAGCAGGGGGCTGTCTCAAACACTCTTGTGATCCTGACAGCTACATTATCAGGGCGTCTCGGTAATATAACCATTGGGTGAATTTGATATGCTGCGCACTCGGCAGGTGGAAATGAGACGATGACTGTGCAAATCAACAGACGCATAACCCAAGGTGTACTGGTCGGTGGTGTACGGATCGGCGCCGGTAATCCCGTAGTGGTGCAGTCGATGACCAACACCGATACGGCGGATGTGAATGCCAGTGTGGAACAGATCAAGGCACTCGCCCAGGCCGGTTCGGAACTGGTGCGTCTGACTGTCAACAATGAGGCGGCAGCCGGGGCGATACCGGAGATTCGCGATCGTCTGGCGCGCCAGGGTATCGCGGTACCGCTGATCGGCGATTTTCACTTCAATGGCCATCGTTTGCTCAGGGACCATCCGGCTTGCGCCGAGGCACTGGCCAAATACCGCATCAACCCCGGTAATGTCGGCAGCGGCGAGAAGCGCGACAGCCAATTCGCCAGCATGATCGAAACCGCTTGCCGCTTTGATAAGCCGGTGCGTATCGGCGTCAACTGGGGGAGTCTGGACAAGGGTCTGGTAGCGCGCCTGATGGATGAGAATACCCGGGCTGAAAAACCTCTCGACAGTGTCGAGATGGTGCATAAAGTGATGATGGTGTCGGCCCTTGAGAGCGCTCGGCGTGCCGAGGAAGTGGGGCTCCCGGCTGATCGTATCGTACTCTCCTGTAAAATGAGTGGTGTCCAGGATTTGATTGCGGTCTATCGAACGTTGGCGGCTAAATGCGACTATGCTCTCCACCTGGGGTTGACCGAAGCGGGGATGGGCTCCAAGGGTGTCGTCGCCTCCAGTGCCGCCCTTGCGGTGCTGCTGCAGGAGGGTATTGGTGACACCATACGCATCTCACTGACTCCGGAACCCGGTGGGGCGAGAACCCAGGAGGTGATTGTCGCCCAGCAACTGCTGCAGTCGATGGGTATTCGTGCATTCACACCAGTGGTGGTTGCCTGCCCGGGATGCGGTCGTACCACAAGCACCTATTTCCAGCAGCTCGCCAAAGATGTGCAAAACCACTTGCGCAACATGATGCCGGAGTGGCGCAAGGCGCATCCAGGGGTCGAGGCAATGTCCGTAGCAGTGATGGGGTGTGTGGTGAACGGGCCTGGGGAAAGCAAACAGGCTAATATCGGTATCAGCCTGCCGGGAACCGGCGAATCACCATCGGCGCCGGTTTATGTGGATGGTGAAAAGGTGGCTACGCTTAAAGGCGATGATATCTCAGGGCAATTCATGGCATTGGTGGATGACTATGTCAGAGATCACTATTGACGAAAACTGATGAACTTCTGATTTCATCACCGTATCCCGGCCTTAAATCGAAATCAATGGAATGGGATCGCAAACAACACAAACATACCGGAGGAAACTATGAAGAGAGTGATGATAGCCATATCCCTATGCTATGGGATCTCGATGGGTGTGGTGGCGGATGAAGCCGCACCGAGTGTCAGTGTCAAGCGCCTTGCACTGGAGTCGGCGAACCGGATCGCCCTGGGTGCGATTGAGGCATGCCGAAAACAGGGTATCCAGATCGGCGTCACGGTAGTTGACCGGGACGGAACGGTACAGGCAGTCATGCGTGATACAATCGCTGCCCAGATTACGGTGCCGATCAGCCGCATGAAGGCTTTTACGGCTGCCAACTTCAACGCAGCGACTTCAGCATTGAAGAGTCGTGCAAACACACCCATTGGCCAAATCGATGGCCTGGTCATGTCTGCCGGGGGTTTACCCGTTCAGGCCGGAGGTCAACTGCTTGGTGCCGTGGGCGTCAGTGGCGCGCCCTCCGGAGAAACCGATGAGGCGTGCGCGCAGGCCGGTATCGATACTATCATTGACGATTTGGAGATGGAGATGTAACGGCCACCTTCCCGGGATAACCAGCGGGGTGTGAATGTCGTAACGATAAGCTCGCCTGTCATGTGCCGGTGTGCCCCGTGCCCTATTGTGGGGGCTGTTTCTCGGGTGTGGGCTCTGATCGCCGATAGTTAAGAGTGCAACTGAACATCTTCCTGATGACCTTGTGGTGTGGCATGCTGAGAGGACTGGTGCTTATCGCTCAGCAGGGATCTCGTCCACTGTTCCATGAGTGCATTTGCAACCGGCATGGGGGCTTCCATAAATGAAAGTGTGACACGATTGTCTGTTTCACAGACACCGAGCGAGCGGGGTCGTGTGGCCAACTGCTCAGCATCCTGCAGGCTGAAGCCGAAACAGAAAACAATATTATATGCGGCGACGATATGGTCAGCGACAATGCCTTCCGCTAGTTCCGAGGTGTGTTTCAGGTGATCGAATGTCGTGATATAGCATGCAGCCTGATGTGACTTCACCTGTTCCACAAGATAGGCGACAATCTCTTCGGTAGTGTCTAATTTGCATTCCGAAAAGTCCATTTCAATGCTGAAGATCGGAAACCCGATCTCCTTGACGACCTGTTTCAACTTACCTCTCCCTTGCCTGATGAGTCAGGAGAGCAGAATAAGATAGCGAATTGCTGCAGGCATTGAAAAAGGTCAATCTTCTGCGATTCTATGCAGATTCGGGATATCCAGGAGGAAATGGTTGGTGTTGGTTTCGACCAGCAGGCTCTGGCGCTTGAATTCAGCGATCGTACGGCTGGCCGTCTCGGTGGTGATACCCAGCATGGCGCCCATGTCTTCCCGGGCAAACAGGTTGCATTCGCTCATCTGTGTATCCTTGACGAGGCGCAACAGCAGACGGGCCACCCGCTGTTTGGCGGACCCTGTGGAGAGTTCGGTCAACCAGGCATCGGCCTCCTTCAGGGCGCGCTGCCAGCGATTGAGCAGTTCCCGGTGGAGGGCGGGATTCTCCTTGCTCAGGCTTTCCACCACACGCACCGGCAGGGCACAGACCTCGGTCTCATGAAGTACAACGGCGTCATGCTGATATGTTTCGCCTACGATGCACTCCAACCCCGTAATATCGGTGGATCGGATCAAGCGGACAATCCGCTGGCTACCGTCAGGCAGGTACTGCACAAGCTTCAGGACCCCCGAGCGTACCGTATACATGCGTTCGCCCTTATCACCTGCGCGGTAGAGTGTTGAGCCGACCGGTAGCGTATATTGATCGATAGGATCGTGTAACTTCTCGAAGTCCTTCTCTTCCAGATTGGCAAACAGCACAGACTCGCGCAGGGAGCACTTCAAACAGTCAGCCACACCATCCCTGGCATCCGTGAAAGTGACATTTTTAACCATTGCGATGTTCGTCCATAAGGGATGAACCGTTATCACCCGTATAAGCGTTGAAAAACAGGGTAGTTCAGTCAACAATACCAGATCGGAGAGAGTGTGGATAGAGCCTTCCGGCAGGCGGCTTTTCGGCAACCAAAAAGGGAATCCGAGACATAAACGAGGGTGAAATCTTGCTTAGGGTCCCGCTTCTTGATGATAACCGCGGTGCCGGCGTGCCGGGGTCGGCAATCGAATTGTTACAAGATGTAGAAAGCGGCCATGGGAATGTAAATTTCATCAGTAAACAACGGGACATGTCTTTGGGATTCTTGCAATAATAGCGGGAGTCCGTACATGGAGGAGGGTGATGACAGCCAAACCGGTTAAGGCTTCAGCGCAACATATCCTGGTGGTCGATGACCAACCGGAGAATCTGCGAAGCCTGGATCAGATATTAAGCTATAGCTATCAGGTCTCTTTGGCGGCCAATGGCCAGGCTTGCCTTGATCAGGTGGCGCAAAGCACACCTGATCTTATCCTGTTGGATGTGGATATGCCGTTGATGGACGGTCTGACTGTGTGCCGCCTGGTGAAGGCGGATCCCGCCACATCCATGATCCCCATCATCTTCGTGTCGGCCTTGTCCCGCCTCAGCGAACGTCTTGCCGGCTATCAGGCCGGAGCTGATGATTATGTCACCAAGCCTTATGATGTGGATGAACTGCTGGCTAAGATTCGTATTGCCCTCAATAACCGTCACGATCTCGAAGCGGCCCGGGAGCGCGCCCTCCTTGCCCAGGAGGAGATGGAGGCTTCTCTGGCAGCCTGTATCGAACTGAACCTACTCGCCGATTTTATCGATAACAGCCTCGATTGCGATGATTTGCGTACCCTGGGTGAGGGCCTGCTGGAGACCTTTGATCGTTTCGGTTTGAGGGTGATAGTGAGGCTTGTGGAGAGCGGACACTACTTTTCCCATGCGGGTGAAGTCGGAATGCTGGACCAGGAGATGATGGAGAGCCTTTATGATAATGGCAAAATCATCGATTTCGGTCACCGTTCGCTGTTCAACGCCGAATCGGTTTCCGTGCTTGTGCGCAATATGCCTGTCCATGACCAGACGCGCTACCAGCGTTGGCGGGACAATCTCAAGCTGCTTGTGGAGGTCGTCAACAGCCGGATCTTCAGCCTGCAGCAACAAAGCAACAAAGCAACAGGCAGAAGGAGCGGGAACGCCTGCAGCCTCTGATCGCAGGTATCCACCAGTTGATCGAGAAGCTGCAGCACTCCGGGGATGACCTGAACTGGGATCAGGCATGCCACGACCTGAACCGGTTACGCATGGCCTGGGAGTCACAGCAGGTGTGACGGCGGCAGGCCCTCAATTGTCGTTCAACCCACCTTCGGCAAATGGCTGAGTGATGCCTGAATCGCATCATCCGGGTAGTCGAAGTCTTCCAGTTCTCCTTTGAAGTAGCGGTCATAGGAACTCATATCGAAATGGCCATGACCGGACAGGTTGAAGAGCAGGGTTTTCGCTTCACCTGTTTCGGCGCAACGTTTCGCCTCCCGAACGGTGGCGGCAATCGCATGACAGGACTCCGGCGCAGGAATGATGCCCTGGGTCTTGGAAAAAAGTTCGCCGGCTTCAAAAGTCTCCAGCTGAGGGATGGCCACTGCGCTCAATAATCCCTCGTTGTAGAGTTGACTGACGAGTGCCGAATCACCGTGATAGCGCAGACCGCCGGCATGTATGCCGGGCGGCATGAAATCGTGGCCCAGCGTGTACATTTTCGTCAAAGGTGTGAGACCTTCCGTGTCGCCATAATCATAAGCGTATACGCCTTTGGTCAATGTGGGGCATGAGGTCGGTTCAACGGCAACCAGATCGATCTCCTTGCCTGCCGCCTTGTCGGCAAAGAACGGGAAGGCGATACCGCCGAAGTTTGAGCCCCCTCCGCAGGGAGCGTAGATCGCATCGGGGTATTCCCCTACAAGTTCCAGCTGCTTTTTCGCCTCTTCGCCGATAATGGTCTGGTGCAGCAATACATGATTGAGCACCGAACCCAGAGCGTAGTTGGTATCCGACCGGCCGGCAGCCTCCTCGACGGCTTCGGAGATGGCGATACCCAATGACCCGGGAGAGTCGGCATCCTGTTGCAGGATATGACGTCCCGACTGGGTTATGTCAGTAGGGCTCGGAAAGACCTCGGCGCCCCATGTCTGCATCATCGAACGACGATAGGGTTTCTGTTGATAACTGACCTTGACCATATAGACCCTGACTTCCAAATCGAACAGTTGTCCGGCAAGGGCCAGGGAGCAGCCCCATTGCCCCGCCCCCGTTTCGGTGGCGAGTCTTTTGATACCCTGCAGTTTGTTGTAATAGGCTTGCGCGACCGCGGTATTCGGTTTGTGCGATCCCGCCGGGCTGACCGCTTCATTCTTGAAATAGATCTTGGCGGGTGTCTTGAGCGCCATCTCCAGGCGCTCAGCTCGATAGAGGGGGGACGGCCGCCACAGACGCAGCACTTCACGGACCTCATCGGGAATAGGGATCCAACGCTGCGCGCTCACCTCCTGTTCGATAATGGCGTCAGGAAAGATTGCGCTGAGCGCATCCGGCGTTACCGGAGAGCCGTCGGGGGCAAGGATCGGCGCCGGTGGATTGGGCATATCAGCCACGATGTTATACCAATGGGTCGGCATATCTGCCTCTTTCAGCAGAATCTTGGTCTTCATAAGTTATCGTCTCCCGCTACTTGGCCCGAGTCCCAAATAGTGATTTGATAGCCCGTCCATGATGCAGATCTTGTTTGATTGGAATGGGTGTTTTTCCATATCCTGGTAACGATGCAGGATATTAATGAAACTACCGATTAATTAACATGGCGATAATCACATAACGACTGGTTTTTTGCCAGCCGAGTTGGTTGGACTGGCATAGGATAAAGCTTTTAATTGAGAGATGTCATGAATGATTCCACCCGGGTATTTCGATGCCGCTGATAACCTTGCGCAGGCTGCATCTCAGCTATGGCGATCGGCCGTTACTGGATGATATCGATCTCAACATCGAGAAGGGGGAGAGGATTGCGCTGCTTGGCCGTAACGGGGCCGGAAAGTCAACCCTGATGCGAGTCATTCAGGGTGGCGTCGTGCCGGACGACGGGGAGCGTGTCGTAAGCAGCGGTACAAGGATTGCGCATCTGATCCAGGAGGTGCCGGATGAGGTCGAGGGAAGTGTCTTCGATGTGGTGGCGGACGGCGTCGGTCAACTCGCCGACAAGATCAAGGCCTACCACAAAATCAGCCATCAGCTTGCGGAGACGGGCGATGATAGCCTGTTGTCATCGCTGTCGAAGGCGCAGCACGAGCTCGAGGCCGTTGAGGGCTGGCAACTGGAGCAACGGGTTGAGACAGTCATATCCAGGATCGGTCTGGATGCCGATACCCGGTTCAGTGCGCTGTCGGGAGGCCTGAAGAGGCGTGTCTTACTGGCTCAGGCCCTGGTGATGGAACCGGAGTTGCTGCTCCTCGATGAACCCACCAACCACCTCGATATCGAGGCCATACGGTGGATGGAGGAATTTCTTCTCGGCTATCCTGGTGCAATCCTCTTCGTCACCCATGACCGGGCATTCCTGCGTCGGATCGCGACCCGGATTCTGGAACTGGATCGCGGCAGCTTGACCGACTGGCCGGGTGACTACGCCAATTTTTTACGCCGCAAGCAAGAACTGTTGAATGCGGAAGAACAGGCCAATCAGCGTTTTGACAAACGGCTTGCCCAGGAAGAGGTCTGGATTCGACAGGGCATCAAGGCGCGGCGTACCCGCAATGAGGGTCGGGTCAGGGCGCTTAAGGCAATGCGCGAGGAGCGACAGCAGCGGCGCGATCAGCAGGGCAGGGTAAAGATGCGGATCGATGCGGGAGAGCGCTCAGGCAAGCTGGTGGTGGAGGTCGAGGATATCAGTTACGCCTGGGAGGAGAAGCCGGTGATACGGGATCTCTCCACCACCATCCTGCGCGGTGACCGGGTGGGTATTATCGGTCCCAACGGCTGCGGCAAGACAACCCTGTTGAACCTGTTGCTGGGCGAACTGCAGCCCGATTCGGGCAGGGTCAAACTCGGCACCCAGCTGCAGGTGGCCTATTTCGATCAGCTTCGCGGTCAACTCGATGAGGAAGGCTCGGTACAGGATAATGTGGGAGGCGGCAGCGACAAGGTGGAGGTCGGCGGTAAAAGCAAGCACATCATCGGTTACCTGCAAGACTTCCTGTTTACCCCGGAACGCGCCAGAAGCCCGGTGAAGGCACTCTCCGGCGGTGAGCGCAACCGTCTCTTGCTGGCCAAGCTTTTTACCAAACCGGCCAATGTGCTGGTGCTCGACGAGCCGACCAACGATCTGGATGTGGAGACCCTGGAGTTGCTTGAGGAGCTGCTCTCCGACTACCCGGGAACCCTGCTGCTGGTCAGTCACGATCGGGAGTTTCTGGACAATGCGGTGACCAGCTGCCTGGTCTTCGAGGGTGAAGGCAGGGTGGTGGAATATGTCGGTGGTTTCAGCGACTGGGAGGCCCATACCCGAGCCAGGCAACCGGCGGGATCTAAACCAAAGGGCGGGAGCGGGGTCAAGTCTGTTCCGGAGAGGCCGAAAAAGAAGAGTGAGAAGCTGAGTTACAAAGACCAGCGGGAGCTCGACGCGCTGCCTCAGAAGATTGAAGTACTTGAAGTGCGGCTCGGCGAGTTACAGACCAGGCTGGGCGATCCGGACCTCTATCGTACCCAGGGGGAACGGGTGGCAGAGCTTCAGCAGCAGATGTCCGCGGTGCAACTGGAACTGGATCAGGCCTATGAGCGTTGGGAAACACTGGAATCGATGCAGACCGGCAGTTGAACGAAGTGCTGTCACCCTATTCCTGCTGACTTTGATGACGCTGGTTTGGGCAGGTGACGCCATGGCGGGCGCCAGCTGTGCCGTGGCGAAGCGTCTCGGCGACTCCCTGGCCATCGAATGGGTGGCCGCTCCGGACGAGAGCGTCGAGTCGGCCATCCACAAGACCAAGCAGAAGCTGATCGAACAGGGCTACCGCAAAAAAGGTCAGGACGTGCACGCCCAGGCCAGTACCGGGTTGCGCCATGCCCACATGGTCATAGTCAAGACCACCTATACCACAATGACGGGGCGCACCCGCACCAGCTACGGCTGCGGCTACAGCCCGCGCTCGTCCGCCGAAGCCGAACGGGCGGCGCTCTATGATCTGCGCAACTACTCCTGGGGCTGGAAACCGGAACTGGGATATGAAGTGCTGCAGTCGTTTCGCTACTGATCGACCGCTGATTGAACCGATACCTGCGATAGAAAAGCCAGTCTGGCTCTATACTTTAATCTATAGCTCCATACCTGGAGCTGTAATCAGCCCGAGGAAATATTGAGTTACCCTTGAGGAGTGGATTGCGACAGGTTACCTGTAGTTCGTCAACCGACCCCGGTGTACACAACGGTTCCAGAGGTATGACCAGGGCATTGATTGGAGGCCGGGTTGAAGTGATTGACAGAAAAACGCACTGGCAAAACATATATCGGGAGAAACCTCCCTCGGAAGTGAGCTGGTATCAGACAGAACCGAAGCTATCGCTGGAATTGATCCATCGCTGCCGGGTTGCCAGGGACGGGGCGATCATCGATGTAGGGGGTGGTGCGTCGGTACTGGTCGATTACCTGTACAGGCAAGGTTATACAAACCTGGCTGTATTGGATATCTCCGATAGGGCGCTGGCTGTCGCTAAACAGCGACTGGGAGATGCGGCAGGTAAAATTGAGTGGTTCGAGTCCGATATTACAGAATTCAAATCACCCCACCTGTTTTCGCTTTGGCATGACCGGGCTGTGTTTCACTTCTTGACCGATAAATCGGACAGGGATGCCTATATAGAGGCGCTGAAGCTGGCATTGAGGCCAGCAGGCCATCTGATTATCGCAGCGTTTGCGATCGGGGGTGCGAAAAAGTGCAGTGGTTTGGATATCGTGCAATATGATGCATCAAAACTAAAGCGTGAGTTGGGCGTGGCGTTCGAGTTGGTGGAAGAAAAAGATGAGATGCATATAACGCCGGCAAACAAAGCGCAGCAATTTACCTATTATCATTTTGTCAGGGAAACGGGCAGCTAGGCCCTAAGGTTACAATGGCTATCTATGTTTTACTGGCAATAAATATCGCCAGCATATTTATTTGTCACCAGATCGCGAAATCGCGTGGCGGCAGGCCGGTATTGTGGGCGGTTCTGGGTGCGGCTTTCGGCCCACTTGCGATCCCTTTTGCATTAATGATCAAACCCGGCCAGGTGGATAGGACAGGAAAGTAGTCCTTTATCCCGCGGTGATCTCTCTGATCGATTCCAGGTGCCGGTTAGGTTCGGTTGTGCAGGATCATTCGCGGCTCGCGCTATCTGAGGTGGCCGGTATCACGACATGTGGGCAGTCCGCCGCGATCTCGTTATACACCTGCCATGACGTGCCCTCATACCTGCGGGAGAAATGGAACGGAATCAGGTGACGGACAGCGGCGCTGTTGGCGATCTCCGCGCAGGCGGTCGTGGTCAGGTGGCCAGTGCGCCGGGCCTGCGCGGCATCCTTCTGCATGAATGGGGATTCGCAGAACAGGGTATGTGCCTGTCCGGCCAACTGGGTGAGTCGATCGCGGTTATGGGGCGTATCGGCCAGGTCGGTGGCATAGACGATTTTACTGCCGGGTGTGGTCAGGGTGAGGGCGGCAGCCAAGGCGCCAATCGTCTCACTGGTTCCATCCGGCAGGGAAAGAGACTCATCTAGCCGCTGTTCGATCAACAGCTGCTTCAGCCTGGTCAGCCAGGGACCGGGTTGCAGCCCGCGTTCACTGAGTCTCTCCTCGAGCACATTGATCTGCGGCACAGGTTCGAAGGCGTAGGCGATGACGGGTATGCCGTGCTCGAGGGTGACGGCGCGCACGCGAAATCCGGGCTCATCGAGTACGATGCCATTCTCGATCACTGTCTCGCCGTCTGGCCGAATGCCTGCCGAACCAGCCTGCAGATTGTAGCGGATCAGTTGTTCGCCATGCAGCTCCGCGATCTCAAACCGGGGGCCTCGATCAGCGATCCGGTCCCAATGGATGCCGTTGATCAAATGCTCTATCTGCGTAGCGAGGCCCGGAGGCCCATAGAGCCGGCATCTTTCCGATTCGCCGATGCGCGATCGCAGCAGCCAGAGAAAACCGCAGATGTGATCCATATGGGTGTGGCTGATGAAGACGTCGCTGACCTGGTGCGCGATCCGCGCCGGGAGCCGTGCGCCGTCACCCAGGTCGAAGAGCAGGCTGCGCCGCTGGTGTGCCAGGCGGAGATGGAGTTGCGGGTCGCCGAACACACCATTCATCAAGACTGCGGTTGCACTGGGGGTCTGCACCATGGGCCGGGGTCCCGTATTCTGCGGCAGCTTGTCGTCGGGCACCAGATCGGAGGGGGGGAGGTAACGTACCACGCTCTCCGCAAAGCGTTTGCCGGTCACCAGCAATCCCGACTCGTCCCGGACCGCATCGCGCACCAGGATAACCCCTGTCCGCCTGTTATCCGGGGGTAGCAGGATCCGGAGTCTCTCCTCCCCCATGTCAACCACCTCACCCATACCGACCGTGAGGGATCCATCGAGAAACGCAACCTGCTTGCCCACCCAGGCTTCGGTTGCCTGGCGGGGCGGTGTCCCCAGGATAGCGACTTCGGACAGGTCGATCTCCACCTCGCTCGCATGGGACAGGTAGTCGTCCCAGTGGCGTGTTCGCTGCCGGTCGCGAATGCCCTTTCCCGGCCGGCTCGCCGACGCTGAAGCCTCGACAGCCACGACCTCGGCAGCCAGCGACTGCAGCTCCTGGCTAAGGTGGAGTGGCTGTCCCTCGCGCATCAACACCATCACCAGATCCACATCTGCACGGTGTGCCAGTGATATCAGGAGTTCAGCCCCCGCCACACCCCGCACAACCCCGGGTGTATCGAGCAACAGTGTGCCGCCTTCCACCTGGCTGGCCAAATCACCGGCGGCCTCGATCAGTGGCAGGCGGAAACGGGCGGCGTCGAGACTACAGACAGCCGCGCGACCGACAACCTCCCATGCGTCCTGTTTCCATAGGCCCAGATTGACCGCGCCTGGAATACCGAATGCCGGCATCCCCGGGTCCGCCGCGAGACAGTGGACCGGTCTGCCTGCCTTGTGCAGCGATCCCGCCAAGGCTTTTACCAGCGTGCTCTTACCGATGCCGGGTGGGCCGACCAGCAGTACCCGTCGTGCCCGGGCCAGTAGCAGCTTGGACAATGATTCCGGATGCTCTGCGGAGAAATGTCGCTTCATCTGTGCAGGTCCATATGATGGAGGCAAGTTTTCGGTGGTGGTTGACAGGTCCGGATAGAGGCTGCCGAATTTCGTCACAGCTTATCACCTAAGCATATTGGATTATGGAAAATTGGGTATTTCAGGGATGAAACGAGCAGGGGAAAAATCAGCAGGCAATGGGTGCGTGGCGTGTTCCTCGCTGCCGTTGCAGTCGTTGAGCGGTTGCAGGAGAGAGAAGTAGCGCTACACTGATTCCATCGGGTCCCGTCCGTAGACAAATAATCAGGTATTCCCAAGGGGGTTATATGGCGCCAAGAATTCTCGCATTCGCAGGTAGCAGCAGGAATGGATCCTTCAATAAAAAGATCCTGTCGATTGCCGCTGCGGGGGCCGAGGCGGCCGGGGCGGATGTTACGCGGATCGATCTGGTGGATTTCCCGATGCCGCTCTTCAATCAGGATCTTGAGCGCGAACAAGGGATTCCGGAGAATGCACTTGAATTTAAAAGACTTCTGATGGCTCACGATGCCTTCATTATCGCGTCTCCGGAATATAACAGCGCGTTCAGTCCATTGCTTAAGAACGTTATCGACTGGGCATCCCGTGCCGAATCGGAAGATGAGCCGCCGCTGGTGGCTTTTCGAGGTAAGACGGCCGTGATCCTGGCTGCATCTCCAGGGGCCTTGGGCGGGCTTCGTGGATTGGTTTTTTTAAGGATGCTGCTCGCCAATATCGGTGTAACGGTTTTGCCTGACCAGCAGACCGTTCCACAGGCATTCAAGGCCTTCAATGATGATGGATCGCTGATGGACGGGCGTAAACAAGAAGCTGTTTTGGCGCTTGGCCGCAAGCTGGCGAATACAGCGGGTAAACTGAACGCCAAATAAAGGTCCACGCTATAATTCCATGTGCGATATTCAATGTATGTCATTGCCAGGCTTGACGGGTATTATCGCAAAGCTTCCCAGACAGATTCATAGATAAGGAGTGCCGGTGATTGCAGACATCGTGGTGGTCCTGATCGCTTTCCAACACATCGCTTTTCTTGTGCTGGAGATGTTCCTTTGGGACAAGCCGGTGGGACTGCGTGTGTTTGGTCATAGCAGAGAGATCGCGGCGATTACGCGTGTGTTGGCCGCCAATCAAGGCTTGTACAACGGCTTTCTGGCTGCCGGGCTTTTGTGGGGGGTTATCCTGGGCGCCGATGGTACGGGCGTGAAGATCTTTTTTCTGAGCTGTGTTCTGCTTGCCGGTGTTTACGGTGCGGCAACCGCCGGCAGAAATATCCTGTTTATTCAGGCTCTTCCCGCGGCGATAGGTCTGTTGCTCGTATTCTCATCGTAGAGATCCACCGAGTTGTTTCCGTCTGCTTACGTGGGAGCACCCCGATAGTAGTGCCATAAAAACAGTGAACCCACACTTCTCCAGGGCGACCAATGGGCGACCAGTTCCCGCGCCTGTTTGACCGACGGTTTATCCGGCAGGTTTTTCAGTTGCCCCACTGCGACGCGCAAGGCCAGGTAGTCGGCGGGAAAGATGTCCTGTCGTTGCAGTGAGAACATCAGGTAGATCTCGGCACTCCAGCGACCGAATCCCCGGATTGCCGTGATGCTGGCTATCGCATCATCATCACTCATCGCAACCAGACCGTCGATATCAAATCTTCCTGACACGACGGCTTCCGCCATGCCTTTGGCGTATTCAATCTTGCGGAATGACAGGCCGGCATCACGTAAAACCCGGTCCTCAGTCACTAACAGTGCGCCGGCGGACAACTCTGGCAGACAATCTTTCAACCGACCCATGATCGCCCGCGCCGCTTCAGTTGAAATCTGCTGACTGACAATCGTCGACAGGAAGGTCTCAAACCCCTTTGGTCGGATGCGGGGGGATGGCGGGCCCAGTTCAGCATATGCCTGTTTGAGTTGCGGATCGACCAGGCTCAATGCTTTCATGCCTACAGCGATGTGTTGGGTATTCATGCTGGCTGTGGTGGATGGATAAATAAACACAGGTTCTCTGGGTAGAATGGCATATTCTGTGGTGATCATCATAGGATGGAGTAGGGGTACATCTGATTTTTAACTTCCCAATCGCGGGGCAGGGTCCCACCAAGACAGTTTAGAAGATCATACGAACGCAAAGATTCTCAAAGTGCCAGGTTGATTCGGATTGAACAACAAGAATCGGATGGATGAAATCGATCAGCTGCGCTCTAATGGATAAAACAGAAGCGTCATGAGGAACGATGGCATGACATTGCCGGTAAAAACAGTAATGCATCGAGCGGTTGCGCAACGAGACAAATACTACGATGGTCGCTTTCTCTATGGCGTGATCACGACGGGCGTCTTCTGCAAGCCATCTTGTACGAGTCGTCGTGCGCGAGCTGAGAATATTCGCTTCTTTGCCGATGCGGTATCGGCTATGAATGCGGGTTTCAGACCTTGCCGGCGCTGTCGGCCAACGGATAGTGTAAACAGCATGAAATGGCTTTGTGATATTGCCCGGTTTATAGAGAAACATGCGCATGAGCGTCTGACCTTAAACGGCTTGGCGAATCATGTCGGTTTATCACCATCTCACTTGCAGCGTCGATTCAAGGCGGCTTTCGGGATCTCACCCAAGGCCTACCAGGATGCAGTCCGTGTCAGGCATTTGAAAAGATCACTCAAGCAGGGGAAGGATGTCACCAGCGCCATCTATTCCGCAGGCTTCGGTTCGGTCAGTCGCGTCTATGGCGAAGCGTCGCATCAGTTTGGGATGACGCCAAAGGCTTACCGGTCTGGCGGCACGGGAGAAACTGTTTATTATGCCTGCCGTGATACGGCTATTGGTCCGATGTTGATGGCGGCGACCCATCGGGGTGTCTGTTTCGTGGAGTTCGGTGAGGATGAACGTACTCTAATGGATCAATTGAGCGAGGAATTTCCTTGCGCGAAGATCGCCGCTTCACCCGCCGAAGATGCACCCGAACTCGATCTCTGGATCGAGGCGCTTGATGCGCATATCAGTGTTGGCGCGCCCCGTCCCGACCTGCCGCTCGACCTACGCGGTACCGCATTTCAAGTGAAGGTATGGCGCTTTCTGTGCAGCATCCATGCCGGGGAGGTAATGACTTACACGGATGTGGCGGTGAAAATCGATAAGCCGAAGGCAGCACGTTCAGTGGGTTCCGCCTGTACGGCGAACCGGATCGGCGTGCTGATTCCCTGTCATCGCGTATTGCGGGGAGACGGTAAGCTTGGTGGCTATCGTTGGGGAGTTGACAGGAAGCGGGCATTGTTGGACCTGGAACGTTCAAGAATTGACGAAAATAAATCCTCTGACATCTAACGCATGGGCAAGCGCTAAGCGAGCGGCAACGAGACTGCGGAGTTATTCCTGGATCGATCAAGCATTATCTTGCATGCCTGTTGTTCGGTCTTACAGTGTCTAAACTATACAAACCCACAACTGCAGATTACATAGCCATGTCTGAATTAAAACTGTATGACTATCCCAGGTCGGGAAACTGCTACAAAGTGCGGCTGCTGCTCTCCATGTTGGGTCTCGATTATGCACGAATCGACACCGATGTGCTTAAAGGGGAGACACTGACGGCTGAATTCAAACAGCTCAATCCCCGTGGTCAAGTACCGGTATTGCTGGATGACGATCTGATTGTTTGGGATTCGATGGCGATCCTGGTATATCTCGCCAGGCGGTATGGTGACCGGGACTGGCTGCCAACTGATCCTGTTGCCGAGGCCGGCGTCATGCAATGGTTGGCGGTGTCGGAAAATGAATTACTCTACGGTCTGGCGCGGGCGCGAGCCACGCTGGTGCTTGGCCGGCCCTTCGATTTGGCGCAGTGTCAACAGGTTGGACGGGCCGGCCTGGCGGTGATGGAAGGGCGGTTGGCGGGTGTCGATTGGTTGGCGGGTGAAAATGTTACCATTGCCGATATCGCCTGTTATCCCTATGTATCGTTGGCTTCTGAAGGGGAGGTCTCTGTGCAGCCCTATCCCGCCGTTTGCGGATGGCTTGAGCGAATTGAGGCATTGCCGGACTGGGTGCCTTTTCTACCCGGGTGAATGCCTGTACCGGCATTACGCTACGCCTCCATTAAATTCAGTTAGCCCTCCCCCAAAGGATAGTGATAGCCATGGTCTGGTATGGAAGTTCAGAAAAGACTAATATAATAAGATTAGTGATTTCCGTATGTTTGCCGTCAGAGCATGGATTAATGGGATATTCCATTCGGAGGTTGATATGAAACGATTGATCCTGTCACTGTTAATAAGTCTGACCAGTTTCTCTCTCCAGGCAGATGTGGCTGTGTTGGTACACGGTTATCTGGGCAGCGCTTATTCCTGGCAGCATAGCGGCGTGAATGCGGCACTGACAAGCCATGGTTGGCAACCGGCCGGCATTATCACGCCAAGAGGGTTGCTTCCCGCACCTGTCGGTTCAGCGGAGAATAAATTCTATACCGTTGAGCTGCCATCGATGGGGCCGGTGGGTTTGCAGGCTGACATGCTGCGAAACATGCTGGGTCTGGTGACTCAACAACATCCTGAGGAACCGATTATCCTGGTTGGGCACTCCGCAGGTGGTGTGATAGCGAGAATGGCCTTGGTGCAGGGAGGCGTGGATACTCCCAAGGCATTGATTACCATCGCATCTCCCCATCTGGGTACAGTGCGTGCAGTCGAGGCTTTGGATGAGACCGACGATCCATTTCCCATCAGCGTCATCAAAGAGTTCTTCACCGGTGAAATCTATGATGTGGTACGCGATTCATGGGCGGTATTGCTGGATCTTGTGCCGGAGCGGCCGGGCAATCTGCTGTTTTGGTTGAACCGGCAGCCCCATCCCTCGATCCGTTATGTCTCGATAGTGCGTACCGGTCCGGTGGGATTGGGTGATGAACTGGTTCCCGCCTTCAGTCAGGACATGAACAATATTCAGGCCCTGAACGGGCGATCGGAGACACGGCTGTTCTCCGTCAGCCATGCCCTGCAGCCATTGGACGGCAGAGTGTTGGTGGAGCTATTGGCAGAACTATGACAGCATTGGTTTAGAGGTACAGCGGCGTTTTAAGTCGATAGTTGCAGCATGAGCGGATAGAGTGGGATAACTACACAATCTCCACTACCCGCATGATGATTTTACTCCTGCGTCTGTCACTTGTTCGTCGCTCTTCTCCCTGATTCGAAGCCTGTGTATGGCTACGCCTGTCGCGGCTGGGAAATCTCCGCTGGTAGCGATGGGGTTTGAGGAACAAGCCATTCACGGTTTTACCGTCCAGGTTTTCGATGATGGTGTTGGCCAGTTTGGGCGACTCTACCTGCACGATTGCGTGATACTCCAATAATTCCGTATCTAAATCCATGATTTGGATAATTTTCGATCGTTTGATGGTGCTCTTCTTTTTTGCCGGTATCAGAGACCAACCGGATCGGGTGCCCCTCATCGTGGCTTTCCTGATCTCCTTGGAGGATACCCCGCGTGGGAGATGTTTATAAAAGATCCACATATGCTCTCTTCTCCTAACCTCATGCATGATGGCCTGATCCACAGACAGAGAGCGATGTTTGATCTTATCCAGTGATATACAGCTCCTCCAAGCTCCCTGCAGTTGTGATCTCTTTATCTAAGTCTGCAGTTGTTGATGTCTGCAATACCATTTCAATATTGCAGTGGCCATTCATGATTGTTAATTTTGTTGTTGGCTGTAACAGTATAGCTTCATTTTTTGACTATGCGTAACTGTCAATGATGCGGGGTATTCGCTTAGGCAGCCGTGAATTGTGAAGAACTGTATAGCAAAATTTTCATATGTTGTTTGCAGTCAATACGGAATATACCTCATGGTAGGTATCTTGGAATTCGATAAAAACCCTTGGATATCAGAGGGGTTGTAATGTAATTATCATTATCTGCCACAGGTTTAATCATGTTGATCTGCCGGTTGATAATATAGTGTTCCGCATGGTCAATATCGATCGGATAGTTGTCGATGAATCATTCAATGCGGGGTGAGTGATACGTCATGAACGGTCCTGGCTGATATAGACTAATGACGAAGTGATATGGCTAGTCTGATTCGGCGTGCCAGCGATGAGGAATAGACGCAGATAGCTGGTCCGGGATTTAGCAGGGAGGATCAGTATTTAGCTTAACGAAGAGTAATGATCCATGCGCCAGGTTGTCGCTTTTTCACTTAAACAGCGTGTCTTCTACAATCTGATGTTTGTAGTGTTGATCGTTGTCGGCTTCATCTCTCTGTTCGCACTTCCAGCAGAACGTTATCCGAATTTCGGGTTTGGCGAGGTCATCATCTCCACTGTCTATCCGGGCGCCTCTTCCGTGGAAGTTGAGAGTCTGGTGACAAGGAAAATCGAAGATGCCTTGGAAAAGGTCGATGATGTGGAGTGGATCAGCTCCACATCTTTCAATGGGCGCTCGAATATTCGTCTTAAATTCGTAGACGATTCCGATTACGACGCACTCTATAACGAAGTCAGATTCGAAGTGCTCAATATCGTCAGTGAGTTGCCGCAGGGTGTGGATCCTCCTTCGCTGCTGAATGCCAAGGTGCAGGATTGGTTGCCGGTTATAACCATCAACCTTGTGGGCGATCATAGCAATCGTGCATTGGCATTGATGGGCGAGGAGATAAAGACTCGCTTGCTGAAGATTCCCCATGTACAGCAGGTCGATTTCTCCGGTAAACAGACGCAAGAGTTTCATATCTATCTCGATCCACAGAAACTGCGTGAGGTCGGGATCGGTTTCGATCAGGTGGCATCGGCATTACGTGCCGCCAATCTCAGTATTCCGGCTGGAAAGTACACCAATGAGAGTGGCGAATACCTGATAAAACTGGACGAACGTTTTCATTCCCTCGATCAGGTGCAATCGACCGTAGTTCGCAGAGATGCGGATGGCAGCCTTGTTCGTATCCAGGACCTGGTCTCCCGAATGGGTATGGGATATCGCGATCCGATTGTGATTGCATCTGTGAATGGGAAACCCGCATTGGGATTGAAGGTGATCAAGTCAGATCAAGGGAACGCAATGGAGATTCGCGATCAGGTGGTTGCCTTGATCGATGAATTCCGCCCCCCGTTGGAAATTCAGGGTGTGGATGTGGTACTGACTCAGGATTCGACCATCTATATCAAGGATGGCTTGACCACATTGGGCATGAACATGTTGGTCGGTATTATCCTGGTATCGCTGATCATCTGGTATTTCATGGGTGTTCGAAATGCCGGTTTGGTGACTATCGGTATCCCGTTCTCGTTCATGATCACCATGCTGATCATGTATCTTACCGGTAACAGTCTGAATGAGATCACCCTGTTCTCCTTCGTGCTGGTGACCGGTATCGTGGTGGATGATGCCATTGTCGTGACAGAGAATATCTATCGTCACGTGCAGGAGGGTAAGTCTCTTCGTGAGGCAATAATCAACGGAACGGCTGAGGTGGCGCTGCCGGTGATCTCGGCCACCATGACTACCGTGGCCGCGTTTTTGCCGATGTTGATCATGTCGGGTTCCACAGGGCAGTTTTTTGCCTTGGTGCCGAAGGCAGTGAGCTTCGCCATTATCGCCTCCCTGGTGGAGTGTCTTCTGATTCTGCCGATTCACTACCTGGATTTCGGGCCGCGTCAGCAGAGTGCTGTTGATTTGCTGGAGCGGGACAATACCTTGATGCGGGTTGTGCGACGGTTTACCGATTGGCTGTTGTCGCTGACACTGCGGTTTCGCCTTTTGTCCGTACTGGTTGTTTCTTTGCTGTTTGCCGTATCGGTAATGATCCTTGCACTTTCCGCGAGCGGTAAGGTGCCGCTGATCAGGATTCAATTTTTTCCCGACGACTACAAGCTCTATTACGTCGATATTGTAGGGCCCAGCAATATTTCGATTCAAGAGGTGGATGAGCGCGTCAAGCGTATCGCGGAGACTGTCATGGAGGACGGACCGGGGATGGCGAGTGCCGCCGCGGGACTGGCCGGTCTCTATTTCAACGAGGACTATGAACCCGTGTATGGCAACAATCATGGTTCGGTGATGGTAACCATGCCCAGTGCTTCCGAACAGAGCTTTGACGATCCACTTGCCCACCTGGATCGTATGCGGGAGAAGTTGAAGCCGATCCATGAGACGGATGGTTATACACTTCATGTCCATCCGCAAAATGACGGTCCTCCAAGCGGCAAGGATATCAATGTGCGGGTAGTGGGAGCGAATGTGGAGGCGGTCTCAGGCCTGGCCGGGGAGTTATTGACCTATATGCTCGAATCGCCGGATATCGGCCCACATTTGATCGGTCTGGATGATGATCGCGGGGTTCACAAACGTGTATTCCGTCTGTGGGTCGAGCAGGAGAGAGTGGCTGAGTTCGGTCTGGACAACAGTCAGGTAGCAAGACTTGCGGCGAGCGTGCTCGACGGTCGTTATCTGGGTAAGTACCGGCATATCGATGAAGAGGTGGACCTGAAACTCCGGATCGATTCCGGTGCGTTACAGGATCCTGAGAATGCACTCTATATTCCTGTGGTGGAGGATGCTGAGCGCCCTGTCTATCTGGCGGACCTGGTGCGCGTGGAGGCATACAATGAACCCGGTGAGATCAAGCGCTATCAGGGTCAACGGGCGATCAGTCTGAAGGCGGATATTCGAGAAGGCGCACCCACATCGACCCCGGCGATCGTCAACCTGGTGAGGGATCGCTTTGAGACGATTCGTGATCGCTATCCGGGTGCGACGGTAACCTTTGGCGGTGAGCATGAGGATACCCAGCGATCATTCGAGTCTCTGGCATATGCCTTCATCATTGCGGTGCTGGTGATGTATGTGATTCTGGCAACGCAGTTTCAATCCTATCTGCAGCCTCTGATTATCTTGTCCGCCGTCGTTTTTGCGTTGATTGGCGTCGTATTCGGAAAGTTGGTGACCCAATCACTCTTCACGGTGAACAGTTTCATTGCCGTGATCGGCGTGGCCGGGGTTGTGGTCAATGACGCCCTGGTACTGATCGACTTCATCAACAAACGGTATCGCAAGGGGCTATCCCGTCGTGCGGCGATTATCGAGGGTGTCCATATCCGTCTGCGCCCGATTCTGTTGACTACGTTGACGACATCTCTGGGATTGTTGCCGATGGCGATAGGGTTTCCCAGTTACTCGCTGATCTGGGGAACCATGGCATCCACTTTTGTCACCGGTCTTGCCACGGCCACCGCGCTGACGCTGTTTATCATTCCTGTTCTGTGGGATCTACTGCAGGGCCTTCAGGAGCGATTTCAAAAACATGAAATCGCGGGTGAACAAACTGTGGAATAAAAAACGCCCGCATCGAGCGGGCGTCATGATCGAGAGGAATGAAAACTCTGTTAGCCGTTTCTTTTTCTGCCAAGGCGTGAGGCGCCGATGCCCAGCAGTCCCATTCCCAGCAGTACCAGGGTTGAAGGCTCGGGTACATTCACTTCGACTTCCTCATCTATGGGTCCCGGTGCGTCATCATAGGTATAGCTGACAAAGATGTTGCCGCTCCAGGAATTGAATTTGGTGCGTTGGAGGCAGTTGTCATATGGGCCGCAACGGGTCAAATCCGCAATCAAAGTCCGAACGAGCCTGAAATCCAGGGGGTCAGGTCCGACAAAATCGCTTAAGCTGAAACTTGCCAGATCGAATGCATCGTTGAACGTACCACTTTCTTCGCTGCTGTCAGCACAACTGAGAAGATCTTGGCAGCTGTTTCTTGTGACTTCATGGTTCCTTTCAACTTCACGGTTCGGATCAATCAGGCGAATCGCCTGGTTGCTGACAGAGCGGCCGGCACCTGAGGCGCTGCCTCTGAAGCGACTGTCATAGGAACGGACCACGGAACCGAGATCCCAATCCGTTTCAAACCAGATATCCACATCCAGCAACTGTCCGAGAGAGCCGTCGAAGCGATCCATCGAGACCGTCTGCACGTCTCTGACCACTGTCCTGATATTATTTCCCAGTTCATCTGTACCTGTGAAATAATCATTGACTGAGTCGTTGCTGCTGAAGCTGAAGGAAACCATGTCACCGATACTCATGACGGTCGCGCTCGATGTGGTGCTGAAGGCACAGAGAGCTATGATTGCACTTGTCTTGAGTAGAGTCTGCTTAATGTTCATGACGGATCCTCAAATTAATCCTTAAAACTACTGTTGCTGCCTTATTAATACAGATTTCGTGCCAAAAATATATTACCTAATAAATTCAATATGATATGAATATCCGCTAATTGTTTAATATGTTAGTGTAAACTAATCCGACATCTACCTGATTGTGCATTAACTTCTTTATAAACAATATATTATGCATGTATTAGTGACTGATTGGGAATAATACTCCTACAAAATGTCAGATATTTGCATCGAGGTGTAAGAGTTTTCAGAAAAGATGAAATTGATTGCGATAGAAACGGCTGCCGAAGCCTGTTCGGCGTCTCTATATCTCAGCGGTGAAGTGTCAATCCGCTACAAAATCATGCCCCGAGGTCACAGTGAGCTGATCCTCGAGATGGTTGACGATCTTCTGCGGGAGGCCGGTCTGTCGCCTACCTCCCTGGATGCAGTCGCTTTCGGACGCGGTCCAGGTTCGTTTACCGGTGTTCGGATTGCAACGGGAGTGATTCAGGGGATCGCCTTTGCGGCGGACTTGCCGGTGGTCGGTGTTTCGACCCTGGCGGCATTGGCGCAACGGGCCTACCGGGAGAAGGGGGAGCGAAATCTGCTCGCTGCTTTCGATGCCAGGATGGGAGAACTCTATTGGGCCGGTTACCGGGTTGCTGAAAAGGAGCTGGTCGTACCCGCAATACCGGAGCAGGTGGGATCCGCGCAACAGGTTGAGATGCCTGACGGCGGCGAGTGGTATGGCGTCGGTTCCGGGTGGGGCGCCTATGGCGAACAGCTGGAACGGCGCCTGGAGGCTCATTTACTGGGTTTCAAAGCCGAGATTCACTGCAGTGCCCGTGATATCGCATCGCTGGCGGCAGAGGATTACCTTGCCGGGTTGGCCGTGGCGCCGGAGCTTGCGCTGCCGGTCTATCTGCGTAACCAGGTCGCCAAAAAAATGTAATTTTAAAGTAATCCCCGGCCGATCAATTGATGTTATCGGGCATCCTTAAAAGCTGATGCCGATACTACCAAAGCCTCCCCCACCGGAACTGGCGCCGAAACCAAAGCGTATGCGCGGCTTTGGTCTGGATTTATGCTCGGGCCAGAGTGTGATCTCATCACAGTCTAAGATCGGGAATGGGTAAGGGCTATCGGCGACCTGGCCTTGGCGGACTTCCGACAACTTACCGGTCGCCGTTACCAGCCGGCCGACGGCATATTCCACCGTTTCGAGATAGCCGGGCTGTTGCGCAATGAAGCGACCGATGGTGTTGGCGTCCGTATCGGGGTGGCCGTCTTCATCGAGGGGATAGGCCAGGATCTGAATCTCCGTGGTCTCACGCAGGTTCCTGGTTTCGATAATGACACCACCCCATTGCAGGAGGTTGCTGCTGTCTGAAGGCTGAGAGGAGGCGGCCTTCAGTGGGGTGATGCTACGGTCGGCAGCAGGGATGACCGGTTTGCTGCTGCAGGCATGCAGTATGGCCGCCGTGATCAAGATGAAAAACCAGCGCATCGGATCCATTACCAGTAGTAGTAGGGGTATCTACGCCAATAGGGATAATAAAACGGATCGTAGAAGGGATCGTAATAGTAGGGATGGGTGTAGACCTTCTCTTCCGGCCACAGGTAATAGGCCTCTACCTCGACAACCGGGTAGGGGTACGGGTAGTCACCGACAGGTTTTTGCACAACTTCAACAATATTGCCGGTGATGGTGATCTCCCGGTTCTTCGGATACTCCTCCGGTTCCAGGTATCCCTCGATGCGTGCGATGAAACGGCCGATGCTGCGACTGTCGTCTTTGGGTTTGCCCTCATCATCGAGCGGGCGGGAGAGGATTTCGATCCGGGTCTCCTGCGCCAGGTTCTCCACCGAGATGATGTCGCCGCCCCAACGGATCTTTGCATTCGAAAACTGCTGTTTATGCTGTTGCACCTCGTCCACCCGGACATCTCCCGCCGGCGGCGTGCCGATAACCTTAGGGACATGAGAGGCACACCCCGTAAACAGGAAAATGCCGAGGATGCCGACGGGCATGAGTCTGTAGCGTTTAGTCATGATACAAATCATCTATCCATGGCATTGGGGTGTCTACATCGGTTTGACTCTGTGTGTATGATTAAATTCACTTCAGCCAAAATCTGCATCCGTTGAGTCTTGACCGCCCTTGTAGCAGCCATGAGGTGGCGTCAATTGTCACAAATGAGAGTCGATATCATCCAGTGCTACTCGACAATCCGCTCCTTCTCCGCTTCTTCCTGGTAGTAGTAGTCATAGTTCTGATGCATATGGTTGGTAAACGACCAGGCTTCGTTGTACGAAAGACCGCTGTTCTTGGGGATGATGACCTTGACGTAGAGATTGTCTTCCTGCCGTTTCAAACGACTGAGGTTTTGTTCCAGTTGCTTGCGGGATATCGACGAAAATCTACTGTCTTCAGGCCCTTTGTAATCGATGCGAAAATATTGTCCGGATTTGGTATAGCGTACCTCAACCACCGTTTTACCTTTTGCGGTTCGGGCCGGCCGTAACAGCTTATTGTATTGAATCTTGAGCTGTGAATAGTCCTGTTTGAGGTCGATCAACTGTTCATCCGCTTCCTGGGTACGTGTCAGGGCGGCCAGTAGCTCCTGGTCTTTCTCCCGCAGTGTTAGGCGAATTTGTTCCAGATCCTGTTGTGTACTTTCCTGGCGGGCAGTGGCCTGTTCCAGGTCGAGCCGGAGACGTTCGATATTGCGGTTGGATTCACTGACCTGGTTCTGCAGCCGGCTGGTCTCCTGGTTCAACCGTGTCACCTGGGTGGTCAACAGCTCACGCTCCTGTGTCAGCGCCTTGGTCTTGTTATCGAGTTCATCCCTTTCGCGACTGAGGTTGGTTATCTGAAAGCGCTGGCTTGAGATCGCCGCCTCTTGCTCTTCAGAGCGTTCGGTCATCCGCATCAGCTGCATGCGTAACATGGTGATTTCATGCTCACGGGCTATCAACCGCTCTTCCAGGGTTTCATTCTGTTCGTCCGTGGTGCGCACCAGCTCCAATGCTTCCTGCTCCGAAGCGATGGACAACCTGAGTTGGCTGAGCAGTTCCATGTTGCGCAACAACAGGATCACCATCGCCAGCAGGAAAATCATCACGACAACGGTCATGATGTCCGTGAAAGAGGGCCAGAAGCTGTCTTCTCCCTGGTTTCCCTGCTGATTGAGACGGAGATCGATGAAGTTATTTTCCATCGGGGTCAATCATCCTCATGCAGGCGGAAACCACGCTTCAGTACGTGTTTTATCTCCGCCATGTCGTTATGCAGCGTATCACTCTTCTCTTCGTAGCCTTGAAGGGTTTCCAGGATGCGTTGTTCAACGGTTTCAAAGGTCTGTTGGGACTGTTCCATTTGGTTGACCAGTTCCTGAAGGGAGCGCACCAGGCCGGTGAATTCGTACAGTGCGCTGTCGGTTTGAACCTGAAATCGTGGAATCAGCTCATTCACGGTAACCTGCTCAACCGCACTGATCAGGTTGGTCTGGACATCACCCAGCTTGATATGAAAATAACCGAAGAAGATGAAACATATGATCGCAGTAATGGTGGTTGAGAGTGCCGTGGACATGCCGTGGACCACCAGGCCCATACCGCTTACATTGATCGAGGTGGCGAGCTGATCGGAGGCGCCGATCAAGGCTATCGACAGGGAGACGATAGTACCGAAGACACCGGTCAGAATAAGAATGTTGTTGATGAACCTGGGCAGGCTGTTACGGGTACTCTCATTTGCCACCAGGGTGGATGCCAGGGACCCATGGTTGATCGGGCAGTTTGCCTTATGCAAGCCCAGCATGGTCCGGTAGCGGTTGGCTATGATGGCCTTTTTATGGATCCGCTTCAGCGGGTCCTGTTCGCCTTCACGCAGGTTGCGCAGGAATCGGATCAGGGCATTTTCTTCCGCCACATAATGGAGGAAGATGGTGATCATACGCAGGACACCGATGGCGAACAGCCCGATGATGGTGCCGTTGATGATCAACCCGGTGCTGGTGAGTTGATTGCGGAAATAGACATCGTTGATGAACTCGTATTTCCATACGATGAGTGCTGCGATCACAGCGGAGAGGAGTATCATCCGTATCAGGATATTACGGCTGAAGTTTCGACGTAACTGTATGCTTCCCAACGCTCTGCTCCCGGCGATATAGAATCTTGTTATCAGTCACTAAATGCGGCGAGGTCAATGGGATGGATTGCAGCGTTGATGCTCAGTTAGCGAAAAAAACAGATGCGTGTCGATCCAACAACAGTTTTCGATCTTTTCCGCTATTTGAATCAATTACTTGCAAAAATTAGCCATTGCGGGCCCGCGATTTCAGGTGTGACAGTGTACCCCAGCCAAGTGGACCTCGCCATAAATCCTTCCATTTTCCGCCACTCCCGAGAGGCTTGTAAATGTCATCACTGGAACAGAGAGCACATTATCGCGGGTCATTGATCGCGATCTATCAAGCTGCATTGAAACGGGTGGAGGGCCGGATATCGGTATCGAACTGGTTGAAGCAAAACCCATTTCAGGGTCCACTGAGGGTGATTGCCATCGGTAAGGCGGCCCAATCGATGCTATACGGTGCCTATGATGTGTTGAATGACAGGATCGATCAGGCATTGATCATCTCCAAACAGGGGCATATCGACCCGACTTGGTGCCGGCAGCACGGTTGTATTACCCATCAATCCGCACACCCCATACCGGATGAGAGCAGTCTGCAGGCCGGCCGGAAACTGTTGGATTTCATTGCGGACGGATCTGAACTGCCTCTGCTGTTTCTGATCTCGGGTGGTGCCTCGAGTCTGGTGGAGATGGCAATCGACGGGGTAGGCCTGGAAGACCTGGCACGGGTTAATGGCTGGATGCTGGGTAGTGGTCTCGATATCCTGCAGATGAATACGATACGCAAGGCTCTTTCGCGCATAAAAGGAGGGGGGCTGCTCGCCTTCCTGGAGCAGACCGAGGTGGTGGGATTGGTTATTTCAGATGTGCCTGGCGATGATCCGGCCACAATCGGATCGGGATTGCTTACCCCGGATGGGGACCTGGCGGAGCGTCTGGCGGCGCTATCCCTTCCATCCTGGCTGCAGGATAAACTGCAGCGGTGGGAGAGGCCGCGGATCACGATGAGTACCTCGCAACCCAGGCTGGAAATCATCGCCAATCTGCAGATGGCCCTGGAGGCGGCTGCCGAATATGCCTCCGGCATGGGTTACAGGGTTTCACGGCGGGAAGATTTTCTCAGCGGGGATGCCGCCGACCGGGGTAAATCTTTGGCGCAAGAGCTGTTGCAGGGGCCGCCCGGGATTGTTATATGGGGAGGGGAAACGACGGTCGCCCTGCCGCCGAATCCTGGGCAGGGAGGCAGAAATCAGCATCTTGCCCTTGCTGCGGCCCGGGAATTGGCCGGTGCCCAGGATTGTTATCTGCTGGCGGCAGGTACCGATGGCAGCGACGGTCCGACCGAGGATGCCGGAGCAGTGGTGGATGGAGGAACGGTGGCACGGGCTGCATTGCATGGAGAGAAGCCTGAACGTGCTATTGCGAATGCCGATTCGGGGCGCTTTCTTGAGGCCAGTGGAGACCTCATCTCTACTGGCCCCACCGGCACCAATGTGATGGATCTGGTGATAGGTTTACGGGTGTGAAATGGGTTTAGAGCAGTCTCTTTTTCAGCGGGCCAGACAGTGTCTTTTATCGGATGTGGTGGATCAGAAACTACAGCTCTCCGAGGTGACGGCGGATGCCTGGGTCTCCGGTGAACTGGTCGCAGAGGGCTGTACGCCCAGTGAGACAATCACTCATGCGGGTCGTCCACATCGACCGGAACTGGTCCATCCGAGCCAGTTGCCGAGACGCGGCCTGGGAAGTGAAACGGGCCGTCTGGCGTTGATCCATGCCATTGCCCATATCGAATTCAATGCCATCAACCTGGCCTGGGATGCGGTGCAGCGTTTCCCGGAGATGCCCCGTGCCTACTATGACGACTGGATTCGGGTAGCGCGGGAAGAGGTCTATCATTTTCGCCTGCTTCGCCAGCGGCTTCGTGCCGGCGGTGCGGATTACGGTGACTTTGCAGGCCACAACGGTTTGTGGGAGATGGCGCGGAGAACGGCTCACGATCCATTGATCAGAATGGCCCTGGTGCCGCGCATGCTGGAGGCCAGGGGCCTGGACGTGACACCAGGTATCATGCGCCGTTTCGAAGCCATCGGTGATCATGAAACAGCGGCGGTGCTGCAGATCATTCTGCGCGAGGAGGTGGGGCATGTTCAGTTCGGCAGCCGATGGTTCCACTATCTTTGTGAGCAACGGGGGTTGCAACCGGAACAGACCTATTTCGACCTGCTGGAAAATTTCCTCAACGGCGAAATCAGATGCCCGCTGCATCATGAAGCGAGGCGGGAGGCCGGTTTCAGCAATCAGGAGTTGCAACGTCTGGAGGCATTATGCGCAGGTGGTTGATTGCAGTATTCCTGGGCTGGCTGGTACTGATGTCAGCACTGTTACAAGGTAAGGGGAACTCAGCGGATGAGATTGAGGTCGGGCTTCTGCTCTATGCCGCCCGTGAGGCAAACGGCGATGCAGTGACGAACCGGTTGCTGATCACACCGAAGATGTTGCGTATTGAACAGGAAAAAGGAGTTGACGGATACATACTCTATGACCGGGAAGCGGGCGTAATCTACAGCGTTACCCCGGAAGAACAGTCGATTCTGGTGATTCAACCGCAATCCGGCAGTATGCAGACGCCTCCTGAGATGAGATTGAACATCGAACGGCTAGTCGACATTGACGGGCCGCAGATCGGCGACAGCAAACCGCAACATTGGCAACTGATTGTGAATAATGAAATCTGCCGTAATGTAATCCTCGCGCCGGGCCTGATGACAGAGGCTTTGACGGTCTATCAGGATTATCTGACTCTCCTGGCAAACCAGCACTACTTGAGCCTGAATGCCATTCCAGCCGAGTATCGCGACCCCTGTGAAGATGCAATCCATGTCTTCGCGCCGACCCTGTTTTTGCAGAAGGGACTTCCCGTCCGTGTGTGGGATCGAATGGGCAATCAACAGCGCCTGTTGAATTTCTCCTATCAGCATAGGGTCGACTCCAGCCTGTTTCGTTTGCCGGCGGACTATAAACGGCAGCCGATGGCGGGCATTGAATGACGGAGACTTAGGACTGCGCTAGCTGTATGTCTCTCTGCGGAATCCTTGAGGGGTCACGCAAACCAGTTCGCCATGATCATGATGCCACTCGGCCAGAACATGTCGGTAATGGCGTTTGTCCTTTAATTCAATGACATGGTCAGCAGGTCTGTGGGTATGGCCATGTATCAAATGATCAGCCTGATATTCAACGAAGTAGGATGCCACTGTATCCCGGTTGACATCCATGATCGATTCCGGTTTCAGTGACTTGGCCTCCCCGCTTTGCGCCCGGTAGGTCTTTGCTAGTTCCAACCGTTGTTGAATCGATTGGGAGAGGAAGTGTTTGATAAAGTCAGGGTTACGAACTTCCCGGGCAAATTTCATATAGGCCTGATCTTCGGTGCACAACAGATCACCGTGCATCAACAGCGTCGGCTTGCCATACAACTCCACCAGGGTTGGGTCCTGCATGAGTACGGCCCCTGTCTCCCGGCAAAAACTTTCACCGATGAGAAAATCCCGGTTACCATGCATCAGCCACAACCGGGTTCCGGCCTGACTGAGTCGATGCATGGCCCGTTTGATCTCGGCTATCGGCGGCGCCTCATGGTCGTCTCCGATCCATGCATCAAAAAGGTCGCCGAGGATATAGAGATGGTCGGCCTTGGGTGCCCTTTCCGAGAGGAAGCGGATGAATAACTGCACCGTATCCAGCCGTTCGGCGGATAGGTGCAGATCCGAGATAAATAGCTGTTGGGTCACTCAGTGATTTCAGCCTTCTCGATGACAATATCCTCTACCGGCACATCCTGGTGTCCGGCCTGGGTAGCCGTGGCGACCCCTTTGATCTGATTCACCACGTCCATGCCGCTGATTACCTTGCCGAAAACACAATAGCCCCAGCCATCCTGTCCGGGGTGATCGAGGAATTTATTATTGGCCACGTTGATGAAGAACTGTGCGGTAGCCGAATGGGGCTCCATGGTACGTGCCATGGCTATGGTGCCGATCTCGTTGGAGAGGCCGTTTTTGGCCTCGTTTTCAATCGGCTCACCGGTCTGCTTCTGGATCATGCCGGGTATAAATCCACCACCCTGGATCATGAAGTTGTCGATTACACGGTGGAAAATCGTACCGTCGAAAAAGCCATCCTGCACATATTGTTTGAAATTCTCACAGGTTTTCGGTGCATTCTCTTCGTCCAATTCAATGACGATGGGACCGAGATTTGTCGTTAATGTGATCATGAAATGTCCTGTTTGCAATAACTTGGGTGAGAGATGGTTTACTCGAGAATAGTAACCTTCTCGATGATAATGGGTGTTTTGGGCACGTCTCGCATGCCAGCCGTGACGCCGGTGGGTTGTTGGGCAATGCCGTCCACTACCTCCATCCCCTTGGTGACTTCACCGAACACAGCATAACCCCATCCATCGTGTCCGGGATAATCGAGGAAGTCGTTGTCTTTGTGGTTGATAAAGAATTGTGCGGTTGCTGAGTGCGGCGCGGAAGTTCTGGCCATGGCGATCGTGCCGCGTCTGTTTTTCAAACCGTTTTTGGCTTCATTTTCGACCGGGTCGCGGGTCTGCTTCTTTTGCATGGTTTCGGTGAAACCGCCGCCCTGGATCATGAAGCCCTTGATGACGCGGTGGAAGATTGTGCCGTCATAGAAACCATCCTTTGCATACTGCACGAAATTCTCGATGGTCTTTGGTGCCTTCTCTTTATCGAGTGACAATTCGATCTCACCCATTGATGTCTTCATCGATACCTGTACATTGTCAGCCCATGCGTTGACGGATAACAAAGTCATAAACAGTAGCCAGGGTAGTGGAATATGTGGTGATTTTTTCATGGAATCCTCATGGTAAGTGCTATCCGGTCGGTGCATCATAACGGTTCGATGACGGCTTAAAAAGGGGGAGGGCAGGGGAGTGTTCCGATGACCGGGCAGGGCTTTGCCGCAGCAAATAAAAAAGCCATGCGGCTTGGCATGGCTTTTTACGTGCCGAACAATGGGTTATAAGAGATCAGTTGTTACCGGCTCCTTGGGTAATCCAGTTTTCCACAGTGGCGATCTCCACCTCGCTAAGCGCCTCCTTGCCGTGGGGCATGCGGATCGATGGATCGACCTTCCCTGCGATAAGGCGATAAAATGAGCTTGAGAGTGGGTCGCCGGCTACCACCACGGGTCCGAATTTTGTTCCCTTCATCAGGTTTTCATAGCTATCGGTGATAAAACCGCTGGCTTCAGCACCAGCTCCCCCAGGTAGATGACACTCGGTACAATACTTTTCAACCAATGGTTTGACCTCTGACTTGAAACTCACCGGGGCCGGTCCGGCGCTGCAACCCATCAACAGGGAGGTGCAGAGTGTTGATGAAAGTAAGAGTGTCGTGCTTCTAGACATTGATCTGCTCCTTAATGAGAAATTTATAGGATCAACTGTTTACAGACACAGTGATCCACTTCTGTATATCCAACCTAAAAAATATATCTTGGACACTGCTCTTCCAGTATTCAGGAAGACAAATTTCAACTGCAATCTAGCATGTGCATGATGAGTGAATCCGTGTAAACACCCCGTCTACTTCATGCCCATCACCCAATTGAGTACACCTTTTATATCATCCAGACTCGCCTGGCTGGGCGGCATGGCGGTAGTACCCCAAATCAGAGGGTCCCCAGGGGTGCTTCCAGCCTTTACCTTTGCCGCTAACCGGTCGACGGCACCAGCTTCGCCGCCATATTTTGCGGCCACATCCTTGAAGGCGGGGCCTACTAGCTTGGCATCGGCCTTGTGGCAGCCCATACACCCTGAACGCATGGCCAGGGTTTGATCAGCTGCTGCGGCATGGGTGAAGAGTGTTGCCACTATCATTGAAGCAAAAGCGATTTTGCGCATCAGAAAACTCCAAAACTGTTTTACCGGTCACACCGGGATTCGGTTCCCCGGCAGATGACCCTACTTAATCCACATACACTGTGTCGGGAGATTTCCCGGATTCTTTAGCAATGTATATGACGGCATGGCTTAAAACTCACAACTGCGGTATGCCGTGTCACAAAGGGATGTGAGTAGTTTTCTGATTTACTTTGATTTTCATGTGCCTGTGAGAGTTTTTGATAGAAATACGCCTTAAAATAGGTGCTGCGCCGCCCTTTACCCATAGCCTTTTTAAAAATACTCAAGAGTTTCTGGGAATTGCCGAGAAATAGAGACATGTAGACAGTTTGTTTCATTAGATAATAGGTTTGACCATGAGTAAGTACATCTCGGTACAGTGGAAAATTCTCACTCCGATGGCCCTGATCTTCATTCTCATTATGTCGGTTGTCACCGTCTATTCTGCGCAACAGCAAAAGGATCGATTGCTAAGGTTGACGGAGAATCAGATTTTCGACGTATTGAACGGTTATCTCGACAGTATGAATGCCATGATGTTTACCGGGACCATGGGTAACAGGGAGATGTTGAAGCAGAAAATCGAGAAGCGGGACGGGGTGCTCGAAGTGCGTATGTTGCGCGGAGAGGCGGTGAACAAGACATTCGGCGATGGATTCGATCATGAGAAACCCTTGGATGACCTGGACAGACGGGCATTGAATGGTGAACAGATCATCCAGGTGGAAGAGGTCAAGGGTGATCGCATTGTTACCATCATTGAGCCTTTTGCCGCGGTAGCGGACCGCAATGGCACCAACTGCCTGACCTGCCATGCCTTACCGGAAGGGACGGTCCTGGGTGCCGGCAGGTTGACCTTCTCACTGGCTGAAAGGGACAAGGCGATCGAGAATGAGCTGTTGTTCAGCGCCGTGATCAACTTTATTGTTTTACTGGCTGGTCTGGTCATCATAAACACGATTATGCGTAAGGTGGTGATCAAACCACTTTATGGATTGAAAAAGACCGTGGAAAAGATTGGTGCGGATTCCGATCTGCGTCCACGCGTATCCCTTGGGGCCAATGATGAGTTTCACCAGGTTGGCACGGCCGTCAATACCATGCTGGACAGGTTTCAACCCACCATCACCGACCTGGCTCAGACAATGGATGGTCTGGCGAACTCTGCCGAGCAGCTGGCCCATGTCACCAAAACGACCCGTGATGGGGTCGATGAGCAGGAAAAAGAGACGAGTCAATTGACCGTGGCCATTGGTGAGCTCACCCTCGCCGCGGAAGAGGTGGCGAAGAATGCAGCCGGCGCCGAGCAGGCGGCGGTTGAGGCGAGATCCAACGCGGGAGACGGCAGTGATGTGGTCGCCCAGGTATCCGAATCCATCAAGCGACTGGCGAATCGGGTGGATGATGCCGCGGTAGTTGTACGTCAGCTTGCTGAGGGTACGCAAAGCATTGGCCAGGTCTCCGAGTCGATCACCGCCATTGCGGAGCAGACCAATCTTCTCGCCCTGAATGCGGCCATCGAGGCGGCCCGGGCCGGTGAACAGGGTCGCGGTTTTGCGGTGGTTGCCGATGAGGTGCGAAATCTGGCTCAGCGCACTCAAGAGGCGACCCATGAGATTCAGGATATCATTGAGCAGTTGGTATCAGCCTCCAACCAGGCGGTTAAGGTGATGGACGGGAGCAAGAAGGAGGCAGATCAAAGTGTCACTGATTCCGACCGAGCCGGTGAGGCCCTGGCGCAGATCGCAAGCGCGGTGGAGTCGATCAGTGATATGAATTCGGTCATCGCCACTGCCGCCGCGGAGCAGACCTCCGTGGCCAGTGAGATCAACAAGAACATCATCGCCATCAACGAAGTATCCCACCAGACAGCCGAGGGGACCTGCCGTACACTCAAGGAGAGTGAAGAGGTGGCGCGGATCTCCGCCCAGCTGGATAAGATGGTTGATCAGTTCAAGGTTTGATGGGTAGTATCGGGACCGCCCGGCGAAAGCCGGGTTAGGTCTCCCGATGCGTGATACCGCGCAGTAGCTCTCTACGGGAAATCGCCGACTCCCGACTCTCTTCAGCTGTTTCTGAAACCTGTTCAGCGATGGCATAACCGTCTACGTCGATCTCGACCTCCTCTTCTCCACGTAGAATTCGCCCGAGCAGCTCCTCGTCATAGGGATCTTCATCAGGCTCATCGACCTCGACCATCAGGGTCTGCATGAAACTTCTGGCGGCTGCCTCTGCATGCTGCTGATTGACGAACTCGTGCATCGGTGAATAGAGCGAGTGGGTCTGGCAGCGACCTATACCGTCAATCTCATTGACCATGAATTTATACTGATTGGCAGGGAGGCGGTGGGGCTGTTTGTGGCCCAGTTCCATCTCGCTCCAATCCTCGTTTTCGGCTGGAAACATAATCAAATTCATCATCCAGGGGGTGATGACGATGCCGATGCTGCGGCCCTGATAGTGTTGAAAACCGACAGTCGCGACTTGCAGCATGGGATTGAGCAGGGGAATACCCTGCATCTGCTCTTCCTGAATACGGGTAAAGGTCTCTTCAATCAGGCAGGTCAGCTGTTGTAGATCGTGCATGGTGTTCACCCCGATGATTCGTCGGCTGTCAGGATTCTGCCAGTCCGGGAAAATAGTGGTCGACGTCGATCTCGGCGTCATCAGTCATGATGGCGCTGAGTCCGTCCAGTGCCTTGTCGATATTGCGTGCATCCTCTTCATCGATAACCTCTCGCGCGGAGCCGAGAAAGGTCAGCAGCCAGGTGCCGGCCGGTTGCGGACCGGTCAACATCATGTTGATCTGCTCCTCGCCGTTACGGGTACGGCAGCGGGCGGTGAATTCACCCGCTTCCAGCACCAGGGCCGGAATGCCTACGCACATGCTGTCGCCTCTATGCAAACATCAGTCCGCAAATGAATGTGAATAAACGCAAATGGTTTGAACTTGGGCAGGGTGAAGCATCGCCCCACCCTGCGGGTGTGACAGATTTGTGAGAGTCGAATTGTGTTCATTGGCGGTTAATGGTCATCTGCCAAGACCCGCGGCTGCCTCGTAATCGGCCTCCCGCTTCCAATGTCCATCGCCTGCTTCAGCGCGTTTTTCGAGTTCAATCCCCAGCGAGGCCAGCTCGTCCACAAGCATCTGCACCATGGCCTCCAGGCCTGCTGCGGCCTCCGGAGTCAGCCCGAGCCGGTTCTCCAGGGAATGCGGCACCATACCGATGATGGTGACCTGCTGCGGCGTTTCGCCCTTGAGGGAAAGCAGGGCCAGCAGATCGGAGACACCGAGCTGATGGTTGGAAAGCTTGGTCTGAAAAAAGGCAGGAATCTCATCGTTGGCAATGCGAACCAGGCTGCCATAGGGTGCCCCGGTATTCACCGCATCGGCGATAATCAGGTTATCCGCCCGACGCATCGGTTCGAACAATTCCATACCTGTGGTGCCGCCATCGACAACCTCGACACCATTGGGAATATGGTAGCGATTCACCAACTCCTCAACGGCCCGGACACCGATGCCTTCGTCCTGCATCAGCACGTTGCCCATGCCGATCACCAGGGTCTTCTTTACACTGTTTCTCATGCCGTTAACTCCCCTGCTGTAACGCTTACAGTGCCTTGACCCGCACGATCTCCTGCTGCTCGGTGTCGACCATGTGAATGGCGCAGGCGATGCAGGGATCGAAGGAGTGGACGGTGCGCAATACCTCCAGGGGTTTCTCCGGATCGGCCACCGGATTGTCCATCAGGGAGGACTCGTAGGGACCGATCTCGCCATCTGCGTCACGGGGTCCGGCGTTCCAGGTACTGGGCACCACCGCCTGGTAATTCTTGATCTTGCCATCCTCGATCACCACCCAGTGGGAGAGGGTGCCGCGGGGCGCCTGGTGGAAGCCGACGCCTTTGATCTCGCCCTTGGGGAAGACCGGGGCGTTGAAGGTGTCCAGGTCACCGGTGCCGACGTTGTCCACCAGCTTCTGCCACTGTGACTTCAAGGTATCCATCATCACCGCGCAGCGTACCGCCCTGGCGGCATGGCGGCCGATGGTGGAGTTGACCGCGGAGAGCGGTATATCCGGATTCTGGGAGACCGTTTTCAGGATGTCCAGCGCCTGATTGAGGTATTGGTTGTAGCCCTCGTGGCCGCTGGCCACACCCACCAATACGTCTGCCAAGGGACCTACCTCGGCCCGCTTGCCGTAGAAGGTGGGGGCCTTGACCCAGGAGTATTTACCGTCGTCCTGGAAGTCGGTGTACTCGGGTTCGGTTTCGCCCACCCAAGGGTGGAGTGCGTCGCCGCCCTGGTACCAGGCGTGTTTTGAACTCTCCGCCACACCGTCGCGGAAGTAGGCATCGCCGAAGGTGGTGATCGGCTTCAGGCTGTTGATGTCGCCGTTCTCGATGTAACCGCCGGGCAGGTCGAAGACGGTGCCCTTGGTGTCCTGGGGACAGTCGGGTACTGTCAGGTAGTTGTTGACGCCACCGCCGATGCCGGCCCAGTCGAGATAGAAGGCGCCCACTGCCGGCACGTCGACCAGGTAGGTCGATTTGACAAAGTGGTCCAGCTTGTCGATGAAACCCTTGATCAGCATCAGGCGCTCGATGTTGAGTACCGAGGGAGCGTCGTGACCGATGGAGTTACTGACCCCGCCCACCGCCACATTCTGGATGTGTGGACTCTTGCCGCCGAGGATGGCGACGATCTTGTTGGCGTTGTTCTGAATATCCAGTGCCTGCAGGTAGTGGGCAACCGCCAGCAGGTTGACTTCGGGCGGTAATTTCATGGCCGGATGGCCCCAATAGCCGCTGGCAAAGGGACCGAGCTGGCCGCTGCCGACGAAGGTCTTGAGCCGCTCCTGTACTGCCTTCATCTCGTGGGGGCCGTTGAGATGCCAGTCCGACAGACTCTCCGCCAGCTTGGCGGTGGCCACCGGGTCGGCGTCCAGCGCCGAGACCACGTCCACCCAGTCCACCGCAGAGAGGTGGTAGAAGTGGACGATATGGTCCTGTATTGCGTGGGCGGTCTGGATGATGTTGCGAACCAGCTGGGCGTTGACCGGCACCTCCAGGTCGAGGGCGTTTTCCACCGCGCGTACCGAGGTGATGGCGTGAACCGTGGTACAGACGCCGCAGAAGCGCTGGGTATAGGTCCAGGCCTCGCGCGGGTCGCGGCCGACCAGGATCTTTTCGATACCGCGCCACATCTGACCGGACGACCAGGCCTTGCTCACCTTGCCGTCATCCACCTCCACATCGATGCGCAGGTGGCCTTCGATGCGGGTTATCGGGTCGACAGTTATACGTGTTGTCACGATGGAATCTCCTCAGGATGTTGCAGAGTCTGCTTTGTGTAGCACGGGGAATTTCTTCACCACGAACAGAAAGACCATGATCTCCAGGGCCACCATGCCGGCGGTGACCATGATCTCCGGGACAGAGGGGAAGTAGCTGTAGCCCGGACCCGGATCGTAGGTGATGAGAAAAGCGTTGAAGCGGTAGAGCGAGCCGGCGAAGAGCATGGAGACCGAGGCCCAGAGCAGCAGTGGGCCGTGTCCCCGGTATTTGGCCGAACTCAACACCACCAGCGGAAAGACGAACAGGGCCGTCTCCAGCAGGAACATCAGACTGCCCAGGTCACCGGCGAAGATAAGCCCCAGCTTGCCGTTCAATAGGATCTCGCCGAAGCGGAACCCAAGGTAGACTGAGATCAGACCGACAATCCCCTTGCCCAGACCCGCCAGCAGGGGTGTTTCAGAGGGGCGCCGGAAGCCGACGCTGCTGAAGGAGGCCTCGAAGACCACCACCGCAAAGCCCATGGTCAGGGCGGTAAGAATGGCCAGCAGGGGTTGCAGATGCAGCGATTGCCAGAGGGGATGCACCTTGTAGCCCATGGCGATCAACATGGAGCCAAGGGAGGACTGGTGCATGGTCGGCAGCAGCACGCCGAGGGCGATGAAGATGAAGAGCACCTTGTTCAACGTCTTGATCAGCCCTTTGGCGCCGAACCTCTCCAGCAGGGTGGGGGCAAACTCGATGCAGAGCACCAGGATGTAGGTAGCGACACAGAGGCCGACCTCCAGCATCACCGAATTGAAGTTCATGTGCCAGGGAGTGAAGATGTTGTAGAACTGCCAATAGCGGCCCATGTCGATCATGGCACCGATGCCGCCCAGGCCGTAGCCGAGCAGGCTGGCCAGCAGGGCGGGACGCATCAGCGGATGGTACTTGCCCTTGTTCATTATATAGACGGTGATGGCAAGGGCGTAACCGCCGCAGGCCAGGGCGGTGCCCACTACCACGTCATAGACTACCCAGACGCCCCAGGCATAGCCGCCGTTGAGATTGGTGACAAACCCCATGCCGTAAATGAAACGCTGGGCCAGGTAGTAGGAACCGATCAGGGCCACTATCCCGAGAATGATGAACGGCAGGGTGACGACCGGCCGGTTGAGGGGTTGGTAGGTGCTCATGAGTCGTCTCCTTCCTCGTCTTCGGTATTACGGCGCACCACATAGGTGAGCCCGGCCAGGGCGATGGCGGGCAGAGCCATATAGCTGTAGAGGGTGTGCTGTACCGTCTCCGAGATGGAGGCGTAGGAGCGTTCTTGCAGCGGCGGCATACCGAGTTTGTCGAAGGGGATGGAGGAGATGTGCAGGACGTTGGTGCCGCCCGCCTCCTTCTCGCCCCAGACATGCTGCCGGTACTCGGGCACCGCCTTTTCGTGATGGCTGTCGGGATTGCGCACATCACCGCGAGGGTAGTTGTAGATCTCGCCAGGTTTCAAAGTCATACGACGCTTGGCCTCTTCCAGCAAAGCCTTACGCGAACCGAACAGGGTGGCGCCGGTGGGGCAGGCCTCGGCGCAGCCGGTCATCTGGCCCTTGTCGATGCGCTCAACCCCGGCCTGATTGCACATCTGACACTTGTGGATCTCACCGAAGGGATTGTCGTAGTCGAACTGGGGCACATTATAAGGACAGCCCACCATGCAGGTACGGCATCCGATGCAGGCATCGGGATGGTGGGTGACGATGCCGGTCTTCGGATGGCGCCGCATGGCGGTCACCGGACAGACCGAGACACAACCCGGATCGACACAGTGCATACAGCTGCGTTTTTCGAAGGCGTAGCCGTTTTCCACCGCATCTTTCAGTTCACCCTCGCCGTCGCTGTAGACCTTGATCACATTGAGGGTTTGAGCAGACAGGTCATAGGCTGAGTCCCAGGCGGTCTCATCGCCCAGTGGGGTCGGGGGCATGCCGTTGACCTCCTTGCACTTGCTGACACAGGCCTTGCAGCCGATGCACAACGTCGAGTCGTAGAGCATGCCGATGGCCTCTTCCGCCGGCTCCAGGTTGCCTCGGGCCTCGGCGTTGCCGGCGCCCAAAAGGGCTGCGCCGCCGCCAAGGGAGGCCTTGAGAAAGTCTCTGCGTTTCATGGTGCCCCCTTACTCCCCGTCCTGCTCTTTACCATCCAGCTTCTTTGATGCCATGGCGGTGGCGCCGACCGCCAGGCCGACAGCAGCACCGGCGATGGCCGCCGCGCCGGTAGAGAAGCCGGCGTTGTCTTCGCGGTCCTCGATGTCGGGGAACATGTTGGGTGGGGTGTGGGTCTTCACGTCGGCCAGGCTGAACAGGGGCTTGTTGAAACCGACACCCCCTTCGGAACAGCCGAAACAGGGGTGGCCGACGCCGATGGGCCAGACACCGCCGCCCACATTATTGAATTCCAGGCTCGGGCAGTTGTTGTAGGTCTCGGGGCCTTTGCAGCCGAGTTTGTAGAGGCACCAGCCCTTACGGTGTCCCTCGTCACCGAACTCCTCGGCGAAGCGGCCGGCATCGAAGTGGGGCCGGCGATAGCAATTTTCATGGATCAAGCGACCGTAGGCCCACTTCGGACGACCCTTCTCATCGATGGGTGGCAGCTTACCGTAGGTCACGAAGTAGAGTACCGTACCGATAAAGTTGGCCGGATTGGGTGGGCAACCAGGGATGGTCACCACTGTTTTGCCGGACAGAAATTGCGGCGCACCCACCGCGCCGGTTGGATTGGGCTCTGCCGACTGCACGCCGCCCCAGCTGGCACAGGAGCCGAATGCGACGATGGCTGCGGCGTGCTCCGCCGCTTCCCGGGTGATGTCGACCATGGTCTCACCGCCGATCTTGCAGAAGATGCCGTCGCTGGCGAGAGGGATGGCGCCTTCCACCACCAGCAGGTATTGCCCCTTGTTCTCCTGCATCACCTTTTTCTTGATCTCCTCCACCTGATGTCCGGCACCGGTATCCAGGGTCTGGTGATAGTCGAGGGAGATCAAGTCGAGGATGAGGTGTTCCAGGGAGGGCTGTTCGGAACGCAACAGGGCCTCGCTGGGTCCCGTGCACTCTTGCCCATGCAGCCAGATGACAGGCGGGCGTTTTTTCGGATCGGCTACCGCCTGCGCCATGGCCATGGCGGCATTGGATGATAGGCCGAGAGATGCCGCTACACCGGTACAGAACTTGAGAAAGGTCCTGCGTGATACGCCCAAGCGTTTCTCCACTGCTGAATAATCGAAATCGTGCGCTGCCATCTGTCAGTCTCCGGTTATCTAATGAGGCAATGAGTGTGCTGCAGTCTGCTAGAGACAAGGCCCCATATCCCGCAATATATGTGCCGGAAATCCTTTATTGCTTATTTTCATTGGCTTAGTGAATTTAGCTGATTGAATATCCATTGATATGTGGTAGCGGTCATTGCATGATCAATTCCCTACTGGAAAGAAGGTTTACACTTTACAGGGTTATTATCAGAGTATTTCACTGTGGATTTGTTAACGATTTTTTAGCTTCCGGCGATTGGATGGGGCCGGCTGTCGAGCTTTGAGGAAAACGCCGCTTTTCGTTAAGATGCGCGGCACTTACTCCCCTGTTGATGTGAACCACTATGCTCAAGCTCTATAACGATCTCAGCAACCGCAAAGAGACCTTTCAACCACTACGGGCCGGTACGGTTCGCATGTATGTCTGTGGTATGACGGTCTACGATCTCTGTCATCTCGGACATGCGCGGGTGATGGTGGTGTTCGATGTGGTCTATCGTTACCTGCAGGCGAGTGGCTACGAGGTAAGCTACATCCGCAATATCACCGATATCGACGACAAGATTATCAACCGGGCGAATGAGAAGGGTGTGCCCTTCAGCGAACTTACCGAGGAGTTCATTCACGCCATGCACCAGGATGCCGATGCATTGGGCGTGCTGCGACCCACGGATGAGCCCAAGGCGACCCAGCACATGGAGGAGATCCTGGCGATGATCACCCGCCTGATCGAGAACGGACATGCCTATACCGCGGATAACGGCGATGTCTACTACGATGTGCGGAGTTTCAGCGACTACGGCAAACTCTCCGGTAAGTCGGTCGAGGATCTGCGCGCCGGTGCCAGGGTGGAACCGGGGGACGCCAAGCGGGACCCACTCGATTTTGCTTTGTGGAAGGGGGCAAAACCGGACGAGCCGGCATGGGATTCTCCCTGGGGGCGCGGACGGCCCGGCTGGCACATCGAGTGTTCAGCCATGTCCACCAAGGCCCTAGGCGACAGCTTCGATATTCACGGCGGGGGCGCGGATCTCACCTTTCCCCATCATGAGAACGAGATCGCCCAATCCGAGGGAGCGACCGGCCATCCCTTCGTCAAATACTGGATGCACAATGGATTTGTGCGCATCAATGACGAGAAGATGTCTAAATCGTTGGGTAACTTCTTCACCGTGAGAGAGATCCTCGAGCACTACCGGGCCGAGGAGGTTCGCTACTTCATCCTTACCAGTCACTACCGTTCGCCACTCAACTACGACACCGAGCATCTGGATAATGCCCGCGCCGCACTGACCCGGTTCTATACCGCAATGAGGGGTATTCCCGAAGCGCCGGCAGCTGGTGGTGAAAATTATGTCAGTCGATTCCGCGATGCCATGGATGACGATTTCAATACCCCCGAGGCACTGGCGGTGCTGTTCGATCTGGCGCGCGAGATCAATCGCCTGAAGGATAACGATGTGAGCGCCGCCGCCAGTCTGGCTGCTGTGCTGAGAGAACTGGGCGGGATGCTCGGTATTCTTCGGGATGATCCCGAGGACTATCTGCGGGGCGGTACGCAAGCGGGAGACGACACTCTATCAGGCGAAAAAATAGAAGCGATGATCCAGGCGCGTATCGATGCCAGGACGGAGAAAAACTGGGCCGAAGCCGACCGTATCCGTGACGACCTGCAAGCTGCCGGCATCATTCTGGAAGACGGACCCCAAGGTACCACCTGGCGTAGGGGATAAATTTATCGGTGCGGCAAGCCGCACCCTACACGCTAGCTAAGATCGTAGGGTGCGGCTTGCCGCACTGTTTGGCCATGATGAAGCTATTTTGTTGAGCTGTGCAGCTCCGCCGCCTGAAGGGTATTCTCCAACAGGGTCACAATGGTCATCGGTCCGACCCCGCCGGGTACCGGTGTGATCCAGCTGGCTCTTTGACTGGCCGATTCGAAATCCACGTCCCCCACCAACTTGCCGTCCTCATTGCGGTTCATGCCCACATCAATGACGATGGCGCCCTGTTTGACCCAATCGCCCGGCACATACTCCGCGCGACCGATGGCGACCACCAGGATGTCCGCATTGCGTGCCTTCTCCGCCAGGTCCTTGGTGCGGCTGTGGCAGACCGTGATGGTGCAGCGCGCCGCCAGCAGCTCCAGCGCCATGGGACGGCCGACGATGTTGGACTGGCCGATGATGACCGCATCGAGTCCCTCCAGTTTCTGACCGGTTTTCGCCAGCAGGGTCATGATTCCCTTGGGGGTGCAGGAGCGCAGCAGGGGCATGCGAAGCACCAGGCGCCCGACATTGTAGGGATGAAAGCCGTCCACATCCTTGGTCGGCAGAATACGCTCGATGACGGCCTCTTCGTCGATCTGTTCCGGCAGGGGTAGTTGCACCAAAATGCCGTCGATCGCTTCATCTTCGTTCAGCTGATCGATCAGCGCCAACAGTGCCTCCTGGGTGGTCGAGGCAGGAAGATCGTGAGAGACGGAGTGGAACCCGACCTCGTCACAGGACTTTCGCTTATTCCTTACATAGACCCGGGATGCGGGATTGTCCCCCACCAGAACCACCGCCAGACCGGGGCGGCGCAAACCCGCCGCCACGCGTTGTTCAACGCTCTGTTTGATCTGTTGCCTGAGATCGGCCGCGATGGCCTTGCCGTCGAGAATCTGCGCACTCATGGGTGTTCCCGGGTGTCTTATTGAAATCAGGATGGGGATGATACAGAAAGCTGAACCAACTGTCAGTGTGGAATGCCCGCCACCATTGACCTGAAGGGGCATCGTCAGTATTATTCCCCCCCTTTGTTCACCCAGGGTGTAGGGATATACTTTTGGGATGATTTTCGGGGTATAGCGCAGTCTGGTAGCGCGCCTGCTTTGGGAGCAGGATGTCGGGAGTTCGAATCTCTCTACCCCGACCAGTTTTCTGCGCCCGTAGCTCATTTGGATAGAGCATCGGCCTTTGAGCGCACATGGCCCAGGTTATGTGCAATCAGGAGCCTTTATGAGGAATGCAACTCATAAAGTGGATCGCACTGTATCGGGGAAACCTTAACAGGTTGTGCTGATGGCAATCCCGAGGAAACCTTTGGTTGAACCAGCCATATTACGCTGGGTAGGTAACCGGATCTGTCTGTGACTGCAGGTTAGGACAGATGCAGAGGGGATCCCTAGAGACTATACGTGCGACACCTGAGACGGTGAAGAGATAGTCCAGACCACAAACCCTGCGGGGGCGTCGAAAGACGTAGTTGGTAAGCTAAGCCGAGGGTAGCAGGTTCGAGTCCTGCCGGGCGTGCCAAGTCTGCAGGATAGGTTGCGGTATCGCAGCCGGATAGAAACGGTCAATGGTGGACGTAGCTCAGTTGGTAGAGCTCCGGATTGTGGTTCCGGCGGTCGTGGGTTCGAGACCCATCGTCCACCCCATTTTCGCAAGCACTCCATTTCACATGGGGGCAACAGCTCATGGGCCATTAGCTCAGCTGGTAGAGCAGTGGACTCTTAATCCATTGGTCGTAGGTTCGAATCCTACATGGCCCACCAATTTTCTCAATGAGTTACCAGTGGAAACTAGGGGAGATTTTAAGGAGTAGGGTCCAGATTGTGACCACACTGTGACCTACTCTATCGTCATTAAGTCTCCCAAGTAGGTTCTAGACCGCTGAAAGCAGAGCATCAAACTAGTACAGTCACGACTCTACGGGCCTGCCAAAGGAATGACAATTAAAAATGGACCTTTAGAAGCCGATATTGAAGCCTTCAGGGCCAGGTTCATGGCTCATGTACCGGAAGACTCTCCAGATGATTCTCTTGTGATTATTAAGGGATATCTGCTTTCTGTTGTAAGTCCGCACACCCCTAGATGTTATTTGGAAGGTGGGGTTTACCCCCTACCGCATGGAGAGCGTATCCGCATTCCTTGATCCGTGGGAGAAACAGGATGCTGCGTAACCGCTTGTTCAGGCACTTACCAGGATTATTACCCCTCCCGGTTTAAGAGAAACGCAATAAAGCTGGCAAAGAGGTCGTAATTGTGGAGGAATCAGGTGTTTCTTAGAAAATCAAATACCATTTCTCTTCCATTGATTCTTTAGTAGCCAGTCGTATTATTGGGAATACACAGTGTAGATTATCCCATGTCCGGTAGGCGATTAGATATGTAAACTTGTAAAGGGGAGATAAGCCATGATTAAAACCTATCGTAAACCCACACATATTGTATTGCCTGTAGCTTTAGCATTTGGTGTGGCTTTAGTGAGCTCAAACTCTTATGGTGGCATGCTTGAAGAATGTTTGAGCGCTGCCAGCCAGATTAAATCTGGTGATTTTATCAAAGTAGAATACCTCAATCCCTCGGCAGAGGGTCGTCCTACCTATGAAATCGAAGTGCGCACCCCCAAAGATCAGGAGTGGGAGTTTATGTGCGATGCAAGCAGTGGCTTGATCTATGAAATAGAGCAGGAGGTAGACACTGCTGACCATTCGTTATTCAAAAAGCATGCGAAGATCAGCGTCAAGCAAGCCAGTGAAGCCGTGTTGGAACTCTATCCAGGTAAGATTGAAGAGATCGAATACGAAATCGAGGACAATGGTGACGCAAGTTACGAAATCGACGTTGTGGATGAGGCGGGTACAGAGTTCAAAGTCGAAGTGGATGCAGTCAGTGGGAAAGTGATCGAAGTGCATGTCGAGAAGTGGGAGATAGGTGAGGAGTCGGGAGAACGCCAATAAGGGTTGGGCAATGGTCAGGCGTCCGTGCGCCTTAGCGAGTTCCAGGATTTGCACGGAGAGTTTCGGCAGTTTGTCGAGCAGGATTTTCTCGCGCGCGATCTTGGTTTCCAGACGCGCTTTTTGTTTTTGCAGGGCGTGCAGAAAGTACATGACCCATGGCTGCCAGTCGGGAGTGGCGGTGCGGATCGTACCTTGCGTGCCGCGTAGCGCCACAAAATAGCCTTCCTTGGTTTGCTCGATGACGCTTTCCAGTGAGCTATAGGGTACGTAAGAGTAGCCACTCCGGGGCGAGCATTCTCAGGGCGCGCCACGCGCCCTTGAACTCATCCAGCTCAGCTACCAGTGAGAGGACTTCACGGGTGATATTGAGGGTGTCTGTGTTCAAGCTCATACCCATATATATACCCATAAATATCCAAAAATAGCCCTTCCAATGCCGCGCCGCTGGCGGCGAAAAACGCCTCCCAAAACGCCCGCAGGGCATTCAGCTTGCGGGATTTCAGGTAGGGTTTGCCTTCTCCAATCCAGCCGCCCCCGATCATGTAGACTTTTTTTTCCGAACAGGTCGCTTACCAGCATGTTGATCGTCCCTATGAGTTGCAACGGTTTAATGTTTGATTGTGCTGAGTAATGGCTGCCGGGTGTCTCTAGGTTAAAAAATTCTCTAGCAATCATTACTTCAAATCAGTTATGGACTCTATCTTCAGGATTCCACAATTCAATTAAGGTAAAGACCTTTTGACCAGCTATGGTTCGGAATTTTCGAATCTATTACACAGAGAAACGAATATTAAATTGGTATGGCAGGCCATATTATCTTCTCAAGACAATAGATAACCGACTCCAAGGTGACTGATTATGGAAACTGCGAATGTATCAACTATTTCACCTTCTAAACTGTATGTAATGCAGAATCAGGGCAAGAGGATTGATCTGCTTGATGTGCGCACTGGCGTGGAGTACGGCAGCGGTCATATCCCCGGAGCAAAACTGCTGGCACTCGATGAAATCAGTGACGAAAGCCTCATTGAACATCTTGGTGATCCAAAAGAAAGGGATCATGCCTCCATCTACATCACTTGCCAGAGTGGATTTCGTGCACAGCAGGCAGCCGAACAGCTGTCTAAGTCTGGTTATCAAAAGCTGGTGCTGGTGGAAGGCGGTACACATGGCTGGGAACAGGCAGGTCTACCGATGAAACGTTGTGGCCGGGTGATTTCAATGGAGCGGCAGGTGCAGATTGCCATCGGAAGCCTGCTGCTTTTGAAAGTGACCTTCGGATTTACCCTGCATGAGTTGTTCTTCCTGGCAGGCGCCTTGATTGGGTTGGGTTTGATCATGGCTGGAATTACCCGCTGGTGCGGAATGGCCCGGTTGGTTGCAATGATGCCCTGGAATCGCAATAACAATTGCACTGAAAAGGCATTGGTATAACTGAGATATTTTTTTTAAAAGAGGAATCGCAAAATGGTATTCCGTCAACTCTACGACCATGAATCGTCCACCTATACATATCTGCTGGCTGAGCGAATGGGCGGGGAAGCCTTACTCATCGATCCGGTAAAGTCTAATGTGGACCAGTATATTCAGCTGGTGAATGAGTTGGATCTTCAACTGGTGATGGCTGTGGATACCCATATCCACGCGGATCATGTTACAGGTCTCGGTGCTCTGCGCCAGAGTACAGATTGTGCCAGTGCCATGGGCGAAATGACCAAAGCCGATTGTGTATCGCTTCACTTCAAGGAGGGAGAAAAACTCAGTGTCGATAATCTCCATCTGGATATTCTCTACACCCCGGGACATACGGATGATTCATATAGTTTTGTATTGCCGGATAGGGTCTTTACAGGTGACACGCTTTTAATCCGTGGTACCGGACGCACTGATTTTCAAAACGGTGACCCAGCAGCTCAGTATGACAGTCTATTCAATAAATTGCTGAAGCTTCCTGAGCAGACACTGGTCTATCCGGCCCATGATTATCACGGCATGACGGTGAGTACAGTCTGGGAAGAGAAGCGTTACAATCCGCGGCTTAAGGTGTCGGATAAACAGGCTTATGTTGAACTGATGAATAGTTTGAAACTGGATAATCCACGGATGATGGATATTGCGGTACCGGCTAACCGTAAATGTGGTTTGAAGACGGCAGCATAATCGCAGAACGGGTTTCTGCTGAGGATAAACGAATAGGAGGGCTATACCATGACATTGACTACACTACTTTTTTTCACCTTAACCGGTAGTCTGATTGTGCTGAAAGTGTGGCTGGTGGCTTTTGGATTACTGCTGCTTGTCAGGGGGACGATGCGTGCTGCTCATCCAGGCTCGATGGATCCGGACTACGCAGAAATTCCGGTCGAGTGCAGGTTGCAAGGGGTCTATAAGCCTTAAACCTGACGTCAGATCTATCCCATGTTGTTTGCTTATTATAATCCTGTCTGGACAACTCTTCCTGTGTATGGACAGGCAGGATCATGGGAAGACTATTTACTCTAAGGTATATAGTAATCAAAGGTCATCGTACCTTTAGCCTGCTAACCTGAAGAACTTCCGATTAGTTCACTTTTCGGTCTCTGATGAATCCCGGGGCCTGGAAAATAAAGCACCTGGATTCCGGCATTCGCCGGAATGATGGATTAATCAGTGGTCATATAGTCCCGGTTTTGAATGTATTCCCTTTCTCATTGGGAATGTCTGTCTCAGCTGATCATTTGAATCAGCCATATCTGTAACTCTCGAAGACTTAGGTAACGAACTTCCTGGAGTTCCGCTCTAGAAAATGCAAAGAGCAGGACCTGAATAATTGTAGATTTATACAGCATGATGATCGAAATTATCGAAACTTTTAGCCATGAAAACCGATTAATTGCAGAAGAACCAGGATAATAGAAAAAGAGTCAATATAGATGTGAGTAAGATATATCAAACTGATATCGCAGATGAAGCGAGTCGGAGGAGAAAATGGATACAACATATGCTGAGACACATCGCAGTGAGAAAACTCCGGAGATCCGGACCTTGAGTGTGACTGCACCTTATGAGTGGTTACGTATCGGCTGGAAAGACTTTCGCCAGGCAATCTTGCCAAGCCTGACGCTTGGGCTTCTCTTTGTGGTGGCTGGTTACGTCCTGGTATCCGCCAGTTGGAACTTGCCGCTGTTAACAATCACCTTTGTTACCGGCTTTCTGTTAGTGGCACCAGCATTGGCATTGGGATTTTATGAGATGAGCAGACGAATCCATGAGGGGAAGTCTGTTGGTTTTAATTCGCTGATATACAGCTGGAAGAATCATGGATGGTCAGTACTGCTGTTCGGCTTGGTGTTGGGTGTCGTGATGGTGGCCTGGGGTAGAGTGACAGGTCTGCTGGTTGCCCTGTCCCTACCGGTAATTGGTCCCTTCAGTGACCTCCTGAGCTGGCAGGCATTGACCGATCCGGGATTCATCGTCCTTTACATGGTGGTGGGTTTTGTGTTGGCAGCAGTGGTATTCAGTCTCAGTGTCGTCTCTATACCGATGCTGATTGATCGGAAAGTTGATGTACTCACCGCAGCAATGACTAGTCTGCGTGCGGTTGCCAAGAATCTAGGTGTAATGTTTCGCTGGGCCTTCATCATTGCGCTGCTGACAATCCTGGGCATGTTCACAGCGTTTATCGGCTTGCTGATCATTATGCCTCTATTGGGACATGCCAGCTGGCATGCCTATAAACAGACGGTAGCCGACTAAGTTTAGGGTAGGGGTGGAAGGGTGCTTTCACCCCTAACCAGTTAAAGCAAAGGCGCTAACAACCTGCATACAGATTCAACCATTTTTCTTGTTCTGGTTAAGGTTTTTCTATCAACCAGTTGTATCTCGTCAGCTGAATCGCAAAGTTTCAGAAACTCCCTTTCCATTTGTTCGGTTATTGACTCATCAAATAAAAACAGATTCGATTCGAAATTCAGGCGGAAACTGCGTTGGTCCATGTTTGCCGAGCCTATGGTGGATAAGTAACCGTCGATAGTCATGGTTTTTGCGTGGGTCATACTACTTTTCTGTTCGAATATCCTTACCCCTGCCTGCAGAAGCTGATCCTGAAATGATCGTCCTGCATGGAGCACGAGCGGATGATCGGACTGGCTGGGTAGCAGTAGCCGGACATCTATTCCCCGAAGGGCAGCGGTTCGCAAGGCAAGCAGAATCGGTTGGTCCGGAACAAAGTAGGGTGTTTCTATGAATACCTTCTGTTGTGCAAGAGTGATTGCGGTAAAGATAAAGAGGTGAATGCTTCTCCAGCGTTCGTCGGCTGGTCCACTGGATAAAAGCTGAGCGTGAACAGGTCCATAGTGTTCAAGTGCTGGAAAATAGTCACGACTGACCAGATCCTCTGCTGTGGCATGAAACCAATCCTGGCAGAAGGTCTCTTGTATCGAGTGCACAACCGGCCCCTCTACACGTGCATGAAGGTCTATCCAGGATTCTGATTTGGCTGCATATTGATCACCAACATTCATGCCGCCAATAAAAGCCTGGTCACCATCGATGATTACCAGTTTACGGTGATTTCTGTTATTCAGGGCGAGTTGTCGATTCAGTGGGTTAACCGGCAGGAAGCGTTTGATGCGTCCTCCAGCGGACTGCAACGGGTGGAAGAATGCTCGTTTGGTGGCGCGGGAGCCTACATCGTCAATCAGCAATCGCACCTCTACCCCTCTATTTGCTGCGCGCACCAGGGTATCTCGAACGCTTTCCCCAGTGTTGTCTGTCTGCCAGATATAGTAATCGAGATGGACATGTTGTGTGGCCTTGTCAATTGCCAGCTGCAGATGATCGAAAAGTAACTGGCCGGACCTGTAAATCTCTATCCGGTTACCGGCCAGAGGGCCATTGCCATCGAATTGTCGGGCCAGATGAATCAAGGATGGTGGCGCCAGGTCGGGTTCTGCATTTTGTTCGGCGTGTGTCTGTAGCCGCTCAATTCCCGGCGCGAGAAGGGATTCTACTTTATGGCGTTTTCTACGCCGCAGATGCAGGCGAGTTGTTCCCAACAACCAGAATGCAATAAGCCCGATAAAGGGAATAAACACGATTACAAGAATCCAAGCCAGGGTGGCGCCTGACTCCCTGCGTTGCAGCAGGATTGTGGGGATCAGTATGGCCACAATGACAAGATCCAGGAGGATCCACGACAAATTGAGCCAGCCAGTTGTGCTGATGGTCATAGGTTCTTTGTAGGTTAATAAAGTTGTGAAAACTGGCTTGAAAGCCAAATTGTATGTCACGGTCCGAAGTCACCTTTACAAATCATGATTCGAAAAAAGTGAATCATATCCAGTGTCATTCCGAATGTCCCAATGAGTCATACAGGCGATAATTCAGAGTGTAAAGATATTATGGAGAAGATTCATGGTTTGCTCAGAAACAGTCACCAAAACATCCCTTGATTCACTCAATAAAAGCATTGAGTTATTGGCATCTGTCGATGCGGCGGAGGATCCTTTTCTCAGTTGCTACCTGGATCTCGAAGCCGGCGTGGAATCATGCCAGAAGTTTCTGCTGTCCGAAGCGGAATTCATAAGAGCAGGACTCAGCGACTCGCAGCGGTTCGATTTCGATGAGGCCTTCGAGCAGCTAGAGGAGACCATAGCCAGTGTCTGTAAAGAGGAGTTACGCGGCATGGCGATCTTTACCCGCAGCATTATGGGTGGAAGGTTTGTCAGCGTGATACCCAGTATGCTCCCTTTCAGGAATCAGTTGGCCTTCTACCGGGTGCCGGATATTCGGCCTCTGTTGAGTCTCAGGGATGCTTATGGAGAGCATTATCTGCTTTGGGCCGCATCCGATGGGATTGAGTTGTTTCGAGTTGAGGGTGGACGGGCAAAGACACTGGCCTGGGTAGCGGAGAAAAGCCTAGCGTGGCACGCCCCTGAACAGCAGAATCTATCATCCAGAAACAGAATAGCGCGGAACAGGCCTCACCTGGATGGTTTTGCCCGGCAGACCATCTCGCGGGCTATGAAATCAGCTGGCAGACTCAAACTGGTATTGGCTGGCGACAGCAACCGGTTGCAGAGATTGCGGCACTGGTTGCCCCGTCATCTTTCGGCCGGTGTATCACAAATGGTATCGGTCTCTCCTTTTCTCGATCGTACCAGGGCCTTAAGACAAATTATCGACCACATGGCAGCGGGTTGTCGGGCGGCTGTGGATGCTTTTACCAAGTCCTGTCTGCAGGTTTCGTCGATCAGGCGCAGATGTGTTACCGGTCCCAGTGGCACCTTTTCAGCCATCGACTCCCAGGCGTTGCACACCCTGTTGATTACAAGCACAACTACACCCACTCTGGTTAGCACTAACCATCCTGTTACTTTGGAGGGTTTAGGGGCGGACACAGAGCATTTTTCTGCTGTCACTCAGACTCGCTACTGGGATCCTGGGATTGAGTTGAGCCGACTGGCCTGTCAGCAGGGTATAAGAACTCTGGTGAGCAATGCCCGGGAGCTGTTTCGACAAGGAGGAGTGGGTGGATTACTGCGTGACTCGGCAGATGTGGTGGTGATGTGCCGACCGAAACATCCAACCATTACCGAATTGGTCGCATAGCGGTGTGGTGTCATGGTTAAGCAGATAAAATGTGACGATCCTCGGCTCAAGGATCAGGTGCAGGATCTGTTGAACTTTCATCTGGGCTCTATCGATGAGCTGGCGGATAAGTTGGAGATGAGTGTTGGATATGCCGAGGAGCGGGGTGACGAGCCACTCTATCTCTGCCGGGTGGTTGTCACAGATCCCCGTTCCGGCAGGTTGGCTGTGGAAGAGCGCCAGGCTGATATCACTCTGACGGTCAATCGTGCGCTTGCACGCATCGTTCGTAGCCTGATGCGTCGGCAGCAGAACCTGCATTCGATCTGAAGCTCAAGTGCTCACCGTGATTTTCTTCCTTTGACCGTTGCAGCGGGAACAGTAAGATGCTGTTTCCCTGCATTCGGCCATCCATAACCAGTTAGGGCCTGTTAACACTAATCCAATGCACCCTGTTGTGCCTGAAAAAGCGCCAATCAAGGCGCACCCCAAGGGCACTTCCTTCGGGGCGCGAGGAGAGAGGTTTGGTGATTCCAAATGAGCGACGAGCAACGCCGAGTGGCGCTTTTTCAGGCACAACCCGAAGGGCTGGGGCTGTTTTCGCCCCCAGCGGCGTTATCATTCGCTCATGTAGAATAACTACACTACGCTCATTCTGCCTTGCTGGGCACGAAAACAGCCCCAGCAGGGCGTATTGGATTAGTGTTAACAGGCCCTAAATTCGACTGCCATTCCTTTATCCGGCGTAATAAGCCGGATAATTTCCAAAGAATCGAAAAAAACGATCTATTATCCATATAAATTCGATTTTTCTTTTCTTTCTCCAAGCCTCATAAATATCACTAAGCGTTTTTCAGCCCTTGTGAACAGTTGAAGTTTCAGGAGATATACATGTCTGAGGCCAGATTCCATGACGACCATTGATAAGGATTCCAGCGTGCCATTGAGATCTGCCTGGTCCGCTCACATTGCCAGACGTATGTCTGCTGGAAATCCCTTCTATGCGCTCTCTGCACTGGGGTTGTTTGCACTGATCTGGTTTTTACTCACCGGGGATGACTGGAAATCCTGGTTGGTCGGATTGCCAGCTGTGATTGTGGCAGCCTGGTGCGCAGTACGTCTCCAGGGTCTTGATAGAGAGCGGATCAGTCTGTCTGGGTTGATGCGTTTCCTGCCCTTCTTTATCTGGGAATCGGTGCTTGGCGGTATCGATGTGGCCTCCCGTGTGATGCGTCCAAAGATGCACATTGCCCCAGGGTTCCTCGATTACCGGATGCGCTTGACTCAGCTATCGGCAAGACGGTTGTTCGTCAACTGCCTCAGTCTGTTACCCGGAACCCTGGCGGCGGACCTGGATGGGGAGTATCTGCGCATCCATACGCTGGATCGTGGCATTGATCTCAACGATGAACTACTACGGCTGGAGCGGATGGTCTCCGCCGTTTATGGAGAAAGCCTATGAGGCTGCAGACCCCATTGATCGATTTTCTATTGGTAGTCGCACTGCTTCTGCTTTTGTTGAGCCTGGTATTGGGAATGATCAGAGCGCTGAAGGGACCGAGCCTGGAAGACCGGCTGTTATCGATTCTGTTGCTGGGTACGGGTGGGGTGGCGATTCTGTTACTGCTCTCTGTCTCGATGCAGCTGACTGCGCTGCTCGATGTGGGGCTGGTGCTGGTGCTGTTGGCGGCTGTCGCAGCCGCAGCCATGACACGGCGGGAGAGTGACGATGGTTGACCTGTTGGCATTGATTCTGGTGTTCAGCGGTATCGCTTTCTTTTTCTTCGGAGCCATCGGGCTCTTGCGACTCCCTGACCTACATTCCCGGCTGCATGCTTTGACAAAAGCTGACAATCTGGGTCTTGGCCTGCTGATTGTGGGGGTTGCACTGTTTCATGGCTCGCTATTGGTGGCGTTAAAGCTGCTACTGATTTGGCTTCTGGCATTGCTGGGCAGTGCCGCATCTGCCCATCTGATATCCCAATATGCCCTCAGGAGGAAACATCAGTGATCAATCCGAGCCTGATAATGCTTCCTGATTTGCTGTTGGCGGTGATGCTGATCGGCATGGCCTGGGCGGCACTCTCCAGTAATGACCTGAGACGAAGTGTGGTGCTGTTTATCGCCTTTGGCCTGTCTGGGCAAGACTGCATGCTCCGGATCTGGCCTTGGCCGAAGCGGCTATAGGCGCAGGTTTGTCTGGTGCGCTATTGCTGATTGCCTTGAGAGATGAGACCGATAGCAATCTGACTGCTCTAAAGGTCTCACAAGTCACTCGTTGGCTGGTCGATCTGTTCTCACTGATCATGACCGTACTGATCGGTTGGGTACTCTGGCTAACCATTTATGTCGAACCAGTCGAGAGATTGGCGCCGCTTGCCAACGCCATGCTGGAGCATAGCGGGGTCTCCAATCCGGTCACCGCGGTGCTGTTGAACTACCGGGGTTACGACACCCTGCTTGAACTGGTGGTGGTGTTGGCTGCCGTGCTCGGGGTGATGGTGGTTGGACGGGAGCGTAGAGGTTACCGACAGGCAGGCCCTGTCTTCTGTGGCCTGGTTCACTGGCTGGTTCCGTTGTTGATCGTGACTGCCGGTTATCTGCTCTGGATTGGCGCTCATACACCGGGGGGAGCCTTCCAGGCGGGGGCAACCCTGGCGGCAGCCGGTATTGTGCTCCGTCTGGCGGGAAACGATGCTGCGGGACTGCCTGAGGGGATGTGGCTGCGTTGGCTACTGGTGGCCGGAATAGGCCTGTTCCTGACGGTCGGCCTCGGTGTGACACTCAATGATGGGCAGTTCCTGCAATACCCCAAAGCCTGGTCAGGCACCCTGATCCTGTTGATAGAGAGTGCCGCCACCGCCTCGATAGCCGCTGCCCTGGTGTTGGCTTACCGGGGTGGCAGGCCGGACGGCTGGTTGTCTGTTGCTGATAAAGATAACGACCGGGAGGTCTCATCATGACTCAGGCCCTGATCTATGCACTGACCGGTGCAGTCCTTTTCATGTTGGGAGTGAGATCGACCCTGTTGCGTGACTCCCTTTTGGCCAGGATTTTAGGATTGAACGTCAGTGGTGCCGGGATATTCCTGATCTTTGTCTCCCTTGCCTACCGTGGGGATTCGATGCCTACGGATCCGATTCCCCATGCCCTGGTGCTGACGGGTTTGGTGGTGGCCATCAGCGCAACCGCGCTGGCGTTGGCGCTGAACCGTCGTTTGCGGGAGATGGACGATGAATAACCTGCTGATCTGGCCCGTCGCCCTGCCGCTGCTCAGCGCACTGCTGGCGCTGCTGTGGCCCCGCAGATCCACCTGGATCGGTGTCGCAGGCACCGGCCTGTCGCTGTCGGCTGTGCTGCTGGTCAGCCGACAGGTGGTTGAATCAGGGTCGATCGAACTGGCGCTGGGCGGCTGGGCGCCGGGGCTGGGTATCGCACTGCGCGTAGATGGTCTGAGTCTGTTGATGCTGTTGATGTCCTCCCTGGTGGCCATGGCAGTCGCAGTCTATTCCAGCGTCTACTTCTCTGATAGTGAAAGACGGGGTGAGTTCTGGGTGCTCTGGCTGCTGTTGATCACGGCCCTGCACGCCCTGTTTCTCTCCGGCGACCTGTTTAATCTCTACGTCACCCTGGAGCTGTTGGGTCTGTCGGCAGTGGTGCTGGCCTGTCTGGGCGGCAGCCGGGCGTCGCTGCAGGCGGCGTTGCGCTATCTGGTTCTGGGACTGTTAGGCTCCCTGGCCTTTCTGATGGGGGTTGCCCTGATCTATGCCGGCTACGGCACCCTCGACATGGCTGCCTTGGGTGATGCCATCGAGGCGGGTCCCACCGCCTGGGTGGCCCTCAGCCTGATGACCGGTGGATTGCTGATCAAGTCTGCCCTGTTTCCGCTCCACTTCTGGTTGCCCCCTGCCCACGCCAATGCCCCGGCGCCTGTGAGCGCGGTGCTCTCCGCGCTGGTGGTGAAAGCGGCGCTCTATCTGATCCTCAGGCTCTGGCTGGAGTTGTTCGACGGAGTGGTGACCCAGGCGTCCGCGATGATCATCGGTGTGCTGGGTGCTGTGGCGGTACTCTGGGGTTCCTGGGCCGCCCTACAGGCTCAACGGCTGAAGCTGATGGCCGCATACTCCACGGTCGCCCAGCTGGGTTACCTGTTCCTGTTTCTGCCCCTGTTGGCGGCAATACCGGAAGGAGAGGGGAGAGACCTGGCCCTGGGCGCGCTGGTGCTGTTGGCCCTGACCCACGGTTTTGCCAAGAGCGCCTTTTTTCTTGCCGCCGGGGTCATCATGCAGCGGGCAGGCCACGATCGCATTGCCGAACTGGGCGGTACCGCCCGGGCCCTGCCGGTGACCGCCTTTACCATCGCCCTGGCCGGTGTGGCGCTGATCGGCCTGCCGCCCAGTGGCAGCTTTCTGGCAAAGTGGCAGCTGCTCTCCACCGTCTTTGTCACCGGCCAGTGGCTCTGGCTGCCGGTGATAGCCGTCGGCACATTGCTGGCGGGTGCCTATATCTTCCGTCTGTTGGGACATGCCTTTGCCCCCGGTGAGGGGGTTGGTCCCTCGCTTTCAGTGGGTCGGGAGGAGATACCGGCTGTTCTGCTGGCGCTCATCGCAACCCTGCTGCTGGGCTTTTGGGCCGCTGAGGTGTGGGAACTGGTTCCAATCAGCGCCTATGCGGGCGGGGAGGCATGATGACGATGTCGGTCTGGCTACCGGTGGGGATTCTGCTCAGCTCCTTCATCCCCGGAGTGTTGATCTTCTTCCAGCCGGAGGAGCGTCACCGCTTGAGAACCCTGCTCAATCTGTTGGGCGCCCTGGTCAAGTTGCTGCTGGTGGGTGTACTGATCTGGGGGGTGTTTCACGAGCAGGTCTTCGAGACGCGCTGGACAATGGCCCCGGGCCTCGAATTCGTATTGCATGCGGATGCCCTTTCGGTGTTGTTCGTCTCCCTCTCTACCCTGTTGTGGTTGGTCACCACAATCTATGCCATCGGTTATCTGGAACACACGCCCCACCGCAGCCGCTTCTTTGGCTTCTTCAGCCTCTGTGTCACCGCAACAGTGGGGCTAGCCCTGGCGGGCAACCTGTTCACCTTTGTGGTTTTCTATGAACTGCTGACCCTGGCCACCTATCCGCTGATCGCCCACAAGGGATCGCCGGAGGCCCTGCGCGGGGCGCGTATCTATCTGAGCTATACCCTTTTCGGTGGTTTGTTGCTGATGATCGGCGCGGTCTGGCTGCACACCCTAACCGGTGGTGTCGAGTTCGTCGAAGGTGGCATCCTCGATCAGTATGCGAATCTCGATCAGGACACATTGCGCTGGATCTTTCTGTTGCTGATTGTGGGGCTTGGGGTGAAAGCGGCCCTGGTGCCCCTGCATGGCTGGCTGCCCCAGGCGATGGTGGCGCCGGCCCCGGTAAGCGCCCTGCTGCATGCGGTGGCGGTAGTCAAGGCGGGAGCCTTCGGTATCGTGCGGGTGATCTACGACGTCTACGGGGTCGAGTTCGCTGCCGAACTGGGAGTGCTGACACTGCTTGGCACGGTGGCGGCGATCACCATCATATACGGCTCGGTCAAGGCCCTTTCACAGGACCATCTGAAAAAACGGCTCGCCTATTCGACGGTGAGTCAGGTCTCCTACATCGTGCTCGGAGCAGCCATCCTGGGTCCACTGGCCACCATCGGCGGTCTGGTCCATCTGGTACATCAGGGGGTGATGAAGATCACCCTGTTCTTCGCCGCCGGCAACTATGCGGAAGCCCTCGGCATCCACCGAGTCAGTGAGATGGACGGGGTGGGTCGCCGTATGCCCGGTACCACCCTGGCCTTCAGTATCGGTGCGCTGGGTATGATCGGTATCCCCCCGGTGGCGGGTTTCATCTCCAAGTGGTACCTGGGACTGGGGGCGGTGGAGGCCGGTGCCGCGTTCTGGGTGCTGCCGGTGCTGATCGCCAGCAGTCTCCTCAATGCCGCCTATTTCCTACCCATCCTCTATCGGGCCTGGTTCAAATCCGCAACCTCGCCCTGGCCGGCGGATAAGACAGCGGGGTGCGCCAGAGAGTTGCCTGACCCGCTGCTCTGGCCGCCGGTGACGACCGCGGCCCTGGCGCTGCTGATCGGGCTGTTTGCGGCGGCCCCCTACAGTCCCCTTGAGTGGGCCGAGCTGATCGCCGGCAGGGAGTACAGGCAATGAACGGACTGATACTGCTGTTACCGCCCTTGGTGCCGATCCTGATGGCACTCTTCGCGCATCGCCTGGAGAGCCGCTGGTGGCTGTTATCAGCAGCACTGCCGGCCCTCTTCGTCGGGTTGATGGTGGAGGAGGGGAGTGGCATCACCATTCCCTGGATGTTGTTGGGTATGCATTTTGCACTGGATTCCACGGGGCGTCTGTTTCTCCTCTTTGGTGCCTTGATCTGGATGTTGGCTGCGCTGTTCATTTCGGGCAGGGATCTGGCACCCGGAGCGACCTGTTATATCAAACAGACTTTTCTGCTCGCCCTGGCGGGCAACGGACTGTTGATTCTCGCCGCCGACATGTTGACCTTCTATGTGGGCTTCGCCTTGATGGGGCTGAGCGCTTACGGGTTGGTAAGGGGCCGTTCCCAAAAGGCGCGCCGGGCCGCCCGGGTCTACCTGGTATTCACCCTGGTGGGCGAGTTGGCGCTGTTCGTTGCCCTGCTGTTGCTGATGGTGAGCGGAGGCTCACTGCTGTTTGAGGATCTGACCGCCGAACCCATGCCGACAATAGCGCTCGCCCTGCTGTTGCTGGGATTCGGTATCAAGGTCGCACTGCCTGGCCTGCACCTCTGGTTACCGCCGGCCTATACCCTGGCGCCGGTGATCGGGGTGGCTCTACTCAGTGGTCCGATGATGAAGGCTGGGCTGCTGGGATGGTTGCGTTTTCTTCCCTTCGGTACACCCTTGGAGCCGGTATGGGGCAATGGTTTGATGCTGTTGGGCGCGGCGGGTGTCGTTCTGGGTATGCTGATCGGTGTGGTGCAGCGTGAATCCCGCGCCGTTTTGGCTTACTCGAGTATCGCGAAAATGGGGCTCTTCAGCGCCCTCGTCGGCTTCAGCCTGAATCATCCCCAGTTGGCCGCCGGACTGCTGCCGGTGATTGTGTTACTGGCGCTGCACCATCTATTGGTGAAACCGATGCTCTTCATGGGCTTGGCGCTCTGGCGTCGCCAAGGTGCGGCAGCTTGGTTGCTGCCTGCCCTGGTGTTGTTGGCTCTCTCTCTGGCGGCGCTTCCGCTGACTGGCGGGGGGGCGGCCAAGTCCGTCTTATCGGCCGCTCTGGGTGAACATCTCTCTGGTCTGCTGCTGCTTTCCGGTATTGCAGGCGTGGCGCTGATGGGGCGCTTTCTCTGGCTGCTCAGAGGCAGTTTTGACTCTGCGCGGCAGGATCCCGTTACTCTGCTGGGCTGGTTACTGTTGCTGCCGGTCGCTGTCTGGACGCCCTTTTTATGGGAAGCAATGGCCTTCGAATGGAAGACACTGTTGCCACTGACTGGGGGTATCGCCCTGTTCCTGCTGGGACTGGTTTTCCGGCGATGGTTGGGTTCACTGCGATTTCCGATAAGGCTCAAGGGAGAGCGGATTATCCTCAGCGCGACACAGATCCATACCAACTTGCCTGATACGAGCAACGTCCTGCGGCAACCCTGGCTGCTGCTGAAACAGGCCTTACAACCGCACAGCGCTGTTTCCGACAGCCCGCCCAATCTGGCTCTGCGGAGCCCCGCTGTCTGGTGGTTGCTGCTGATACTCGCACTGCTGGGGGCCTTGAGTCTGACTCTGTAAATATAGGAGGGATGAGATGAAACGTTTCAAAAACATCGTCTATTTTGCCGAAGGTACTCATGAATCCGACCATGCACTGGAACGGGCCTTTCTGCTGGCTGAGAACAATCATGCCCGGCTGACCATGCTGGATGTGATCGAGCCTATCGACATACCCCAGGAGGTCACGGACCGTTTCGATTTCGACCTCGTGGAGATGCTGAAGCGGCAGCGGATGGAGCAGCTGGAAGCGCTTGCCGAACCCTTTAAGACCAGGGACAGTCTGACCTACACCAAGGTGCTCTTGGGTACGCCGTTTATCGAGGTGATCAAGGCGGTTGCTTCCCACGGCTACGACCTGGTGATCAAGTCGGCACGCTGCTGCGACGATCTTTCCGATCGTCTCTTCGGTAGCACGGATCTGCATCTGCTGCGTAAATGCCCCTGTCCGGTATGGGTGGACAGACCGGGCGCAGCGGCTCAATATGATCAGATACTGGCTGCGGTAGATCCCATGGCGCCAACCAATGACAATTGTGCCGCACTGGTCATGGATCTGGCCACATCCCTGGGTCGCAGGGAGTCGGCAAAGGTTGACGTGGTACATGCCTGGGCAGTCCACGGCGAGTCGTTGTTGCGTGACGGGCGCTATCGCATCTCGCAGACCGAATATGATCTGCTCATGAACCAGACAATTAATCAACACAAGGAGCCACTGCAGGAACTGCTGCAGAACTATGCCATGTCGGTAGGTGACGGGGCAGTGCATCTGATCAAGGGAGAGGCCTCGACCGTCATTCACCAGATATCAGATAGGCTGAATGCTGATCTTATCGTGATGGGCACTTTGGGAAGAAGTGGCATTCCGGGGCTCTTCATTGGCAACACGGCTGAGGAGGTGTTGCAGAACACCCGGGCATCGATTTTGGCGGTCAAGCCGCCCAGCTTTGTATCACCGGTCAGATGAACAGGACACCCGGACTGCGATCCATTGAGTTAATGGTCATTGAAAGGATACTTGACGCTTTGAACGGTCTGTGTAATTTCACATCTCATAGCGTTGGTCGCCGGCCCGATACGGAGGGTGTATGCAGAATCTGAAGTTGAACCTAAAGCACTTGCGCTACTTTTGGGCTGTCGCCACCCACGGCACCATCGTGCAGGCCGCCGAGGCACTGTTCATCACTCCGCAGACCATCAGCGGCCAGTTGAAAGAGCTGGAATCGCAAATCGGTTCCGAGCTGTTCCGCAAAGAGGGCCGGAAATTGGTGCTGACAGAGACCGGCCGCCTGGTCTTCTCCTATGCGGATGAGATGTTTCGTCTCGGTGTCGAGCTGCAGGATATGCTATCCGGTCGTACACAAGGTACTACCATAACGCTTAAGGTGGGTGTCGCGATGGTGGTGCCGAAACTACTTGCCTATCGTGTTCTGGAACCTGTCCTGCAAATGTCGGATCCAGTGAAACTGATCTGCCATGAAGCGCCATTGGTCGATCTGCTGGCGGATCTTTCAGTACATAAACTCGATATGGTGCTGGCCGACAGTCCAATCAATCCAAGTTTGAATATTCGTGCATACAATCATGCGTTGGGTGAAAGCGGAATTACCTTTTTTGCTGCGTCTGAAGAGGCTCAAAGGTTACGCGCTGAGTTTCCTGTGAGTCTGGACGGGCAAAATATATTGATGCCAAGTAGCGGAAGCAGCCTGAGACGTAATCTCGAAATCTGGTTTCAGCGACAGCAGCTCGAACCGATTGTGGTTGCGGAATTTGAGGACCGGGCCTTAATGAAGACCTTTGGTGAGCGTGGTACAGGAGTTTTTACCTCGCCCACTGCCGTTGAGCAGGATGTGATAGACAAATACAGGGTAGAGGTCGTGGGGCGTTCTGAAGAGATTACAGAAAGCTTTTATGTGATATCACCTGAACGGCATATCAAACATCCGGCTATCAATACCATCACCCAGGTTGCGAAATCGGATCTATTCGGTTAACGCGATTGAATGCAGGTTTAACATCTAGATGATAGCTATCCCCATCAACAGACACCAGCTAATGGGAGAGATTTCCAAGCGTAGCTTTTGAGTAAATACTGTGGGAGTTTTGCAGGGACAAGTCCCGCGTTGTCGAGCTCAATCCTGCAAATCGGGGCAACGGCGTTATTGGTAACTTATTGAAAGATAAGAGCCTGTGGTTTCTGTCTGCCTACGCTGAATCCATTGGTCGTAGGTTCGACAGTTGAGCATAGCGAGGTTGAACGTGGGACCGTAGCGACTGCGGCCCGAAGGGCGAGGCGCAGCCGAGTAATCCTACATGACCCACCATAATTAAAGATGAGTTGTAAGAGCAAAGTAAACGCCTGAGCAATCGCACTCAACAGTAAAGTGGAATCGCGACCTCCGTCCTATCTTTCAGGATTTGACTTATGTCAAAGCCTTTCTGGTCGATTCCCCTATTACTTGTAGGCAATTAAAAAATCCTGAGGCGATTTTTTAATTCATCCGATATAAGAAACCTTACTTGCTTGACAAGACTTGAGAGGTTGTCGGCAGTTTCACTCCTCTTGGGACCGGGGAACTGATCCTAGCAGTTTTTGGCGAGTTCCTAATAAAAAGCAATAGTCAAAACTAACTGGAGAAAAGGTGATGAAACGCCGTCGACTTCTATTACCCTCTGTTGCTACCGCTCTGCTTTTCCTTGGACTCAACAACCTGGCCTTCGCGGCCGACTCACCCGCAAAGACACTGGATGAAGACCAGATGGCTCAAGCCGACTGTGTCGGCTGCCATATCAACGTCAACCCGGGTATCGTCAAACAGCACATGGAAGGGCCTCATGCGAATACCAAGAAAGTGGAAGATGAGGTCCGCTGTCACGACTGCCACGGTGTGGACCATAAGACCATGGACGATGTTGAAAAGGCGAGCATGCCCACCCCGGAAATCTGTGGCGAATGCCACAAAAAACAGGCACGTCAACACAGAGACGGCAAACACAACTTGGCTTGGTTGGCAATGAAATCTCAGATTGCCTGGCATGGGCAGCCCGGATCAATCACCGAACAAGGTTATCGCGGCTGTTCCGGATGTCACAAAATCGGTGAGAAAGGACTGCTTGCGGCAACGCAGGGTAATTTGGGCGATGTGAAGAGAGACGGTGGTAAAGAGGCGGCAACCTATCGCTATGGTAACGCGCAATGCGATGCCTGCCATACCCGGCACAGCTTTAAGGCATCGGAAGCCATGGATCCGCGCGCCTGCTCCAACTGCCACATGGGCTTCGACCATCCCCAGTGGGAGATGTATACCTCCGCCAAGCACGGTATCGTGTGGCAAATCGAAGGGCATGTAAATGAAGGCGGTCGAGCCCCCACCTGTCAGACCTGTCATCTGAGTGAAGGCGATCATGAAGTGCGCACCGCATGGGGTTTCCTGGGGCTGCGTATCCCCACCAAGGAGAATGTGCTGGCGCTGATCGATGTGGCACCCTCTCTCAAGGAACCACTGACGAAACTGGCCGGGTTACTACCCTCAGGTCACTATATGGATGTTGACGACGATCCGCAGTGGACCTTTGATCGGGCGTTGATTCTGCAGGCCGCCGGCATTCTCGATGCATCGCTGCAGCCCACAGAACGCTTTATCGAAATCGTAGTGCAGGGTCAAGCCGCGCGGGGTCCCGAGGAATTCAATGTCGAGCGCAAAAAGATGAAGGCGACCTGCAACAAGTGCCACGCACAAGGATTCGTTAACGAACACTTCAAGGCCTCAGATGAGATAATCAAAGCGGCCGATCATGAGTTCGCCAAGGCCATCACGGCTGTGCAGGCGCTCTACAAGGATGGTATTTTGCAGAAACCGGAAGGCTGGGAATACGCGCCCGATCTACTCCAATATTATGAGGCGAAGACCAGTATCGAACAGGAACTCTACCTGATCATGCTGGAGTATCGCCAACGGACCTTCCAGGGCGCTTTTCACGCCAGCAACGACTACATGCACTGGTATGGCTGGGCGCCATTGAAAACGGCGGTCAATACCATACTTGAAGAAGCCAAACGGATGCGTGCCGAGCACGATTCGAAGAAGATGGCAGCGAAATAAGCACAAACCAGAGAGTCGTGGTTATCTATAATCTGGGGTACGGCCTATGCCGTACCCCTTATTTGTTGTGTCATTTATAGCTAGAGATCATTAGAGTGCATGATCCACTATTCACAATCTCGTAGCCCGGACCTATGCGTTCGGGGTTTTTTAATTATCTACATAGATGGTTCGATACTACGACACCAAACAAGCCTGGTTCGGCAGCCCATCACTTCTTAGTACCGATCAAAGCATCCAGTCGGTTACGAAACATTGTCTTGAACTGTGATACCTGCAGTCGGCCGTTCTGCCTCGGAACAATGATCATTCGTTCAGAAGCAAAATCGAAGGGTGCATCGGTTGAGTTTTTTTCCCGAATAGGTATCCAGCTGGCGGGGGTTGGCGAATTGGCATCGCTGCGTCCATGCAGCATTCCGGCTTCAAACACCACATTTGGATTGTCTTGATAAAGGGCAGGCTGTGCATCGGGGATTCTCTCCGAGAGGTAACAGACGCCGTAGCGGCATGTCCCAAGTTCGTTCAACAGCTGCATGTTGATATTTCCCGGCCGGTGTATGTCTTTCCAGTAGATTTGATTGAACTTGTCCAGGTACTCCTTTTCGAGAAAGACCTTTTTTATCGTACTGATTACATCGCTTTCCGCATTGGTCGAAGAAGCCAGAAAGATATTCGGCTTGGTCAGTTTTGGCAGGGGGTGCTGGAGTATTTTATTGAGTTCATCAATAGCATTGCCTGTAAACAGGTTCCTGGCTTTTGTGGTTGAATGTGTGCGATAAGCAATGGCCATGGCATCTGCAATGATCGTCAGTTCCTGTTTTGCGGCTTTGGTGATATCCAGCCGCTCGACCGTCTCGAAATTGAATACCCCGAACACATTACCGTTTTCATCTTTGAGAGGGATAATGATGGAGGTCTTGATCGGGTCGTTGGTGGGTTTGATGTACTTCGGAATCCCTTTGGATTTACTCCACAGATCACGATAGCTGCGGCATTTTGGTAGTAATGGCTCAGAAGGATTGGCGCTGACGATCCAGAGTCGCTTGTTGTAGAGAAAGGCAAATGCCGTCTGGCTGGCGACGCGTCCGCGCGAGTCACGAACCGGCATGGTACTGTACTTTCCCATGGTTGCGTGCTTATGTGGAATCAGCCCAATTTCGTTGCCGATGCGCGATGTGACCATGAACCTGGTTACAGTGATGTTGAGGGTGTTCCGAGTGTAGTTATCCACCAGTTGCCGTATACGGTTGAAACTGGTTGCGTCTATGTAATCCACCGCATATGCGAACTGAATCAGTTGCTCTCCGAATGAACTGCTCATGACCGCCTCGTTCTTTTATTCTGTATTGATATAGCTTTTTGATTATTGAGATTCTTACCAACTATAACAATATTGTAGTTTACCAAATCATCACGAAACCGAAGATTGAGATACTTTGATCCATCTTGTCTAGTTCCGGATAGGAGTGTGGTGGCGAAAAAATCCATCAATATCGTTCGTTGATACTCTGTTTATCACCTTGTGTTGATCATGGGAGGCATGACGCATTACTCTCTGACCCGGTTTTATTCATGGTTTTCTTCAACCGCACCGTTGCATAAGCCAGGTATGGTGAGTCTGAGCAGATTTCCCTGACATGGAATCGGATCAGGCTGTCGTCTTTCTCATTGCTACGGTGATTGCTGTTGTCGGTCTGACATTGGGTCTCAGGTTGATTCGGGGTTGCAGGCGGCTGGTGCTTTTTCTGCGCCGTTTCGGCCATGACGAAGCAACCGAGGCACTGAGTTTTGCGGCGGCATCCGCCATGGGGCAAAGATGGCGCCTGGTGACCTTGGACGATAACGAGATCGCACCGATTCTTGGTATCAAGACCCGTGGGCGAATTCTGGGTTTTCTGCGGTGGATGTTTCTGGCTGCGATCGTTGTCGGACTGTTTTGGTTATTTGGTAAAGGTTTTACAGACTACATGGGGAGTATTATTGATGGCATGAAAACTAACAATCGGGGAGGTGGTTTCGAAGCGATAATCGGTCAAATCATCGTCACCATTGTTATGGCCTTGGTGATAGGAGTAATCGCTGGTGGATTTGTTCTGATGCTGATTGCACTCCTCGGTGCCGGAGTGCTCTTTTCATGGCGATCGTTTCACTTGTATAAAAAAGCCGAATTGGGTCAATCCAAAAGCATTGAGAATGTTGATCAGATTGAGCCGGTTATAGACACCGTGCTTAAGCTGAGCAGAAAGATATTCGCACCGCGCCTGGTGGTGGTGCGTGTCAACTCGGCCAGTACGATGCACTTGAGAAAATCTCCGTGCTGCCTGTTACAAATACGGATGCGGTCAAGACTGAGCGGCGCCTGGTTAAGCTGCTCGATGGTGAAAGCGTGCTGGCCTATCGTAGTGATGGAACGCGTGACACAATACGTTTTACCAAGCAGCTAAGAACGAGGTTGAATGATCTCTACTAGCCGTTTCAGTGCTCGTCGGTGCCCGATATCCTTCCCACGCTGGAGCGTGGGAACAACAGGCCCAGACCATCGATAAAAAGGATCAGGAATAGCCTCTCACCCTGCGGATACCCGCCACCGCAACAGCACGCGTTACCGAAACACAACGATGGGGGATCGGTCAGGGTGTCTTTGGCTCCTTTTCAGATTCGTGTGTTTTCGACTTGAGGATCGATATAAAACAGAGGACAAGACATTCACCCTGAACAGGGCGATGGGTGTATGGCCTTTGTTTAAGGCTTGGCTTGTTCCTTCACCTGCTCCCAGAACTGCCTCCAGAACCCCTTCTGCTCTTCGATCTTGTCCAGACGCTGCTCTATAGCGTGTAAGGCCTCGGCGATCTCTTCCTGCTGGTCATCTGTCTGCGATTCGTCAGGTACCTGCTGTCTGCCGGTCGCTGACCGCTGGCTGCTCAGAATCAACCGCTCTATCCATTCTCCGATAGCAACACCCTGACGATTGGCTTCCTCTTGGGCATATTGCCGGGTTGTTTCGGATATACCTTTCAGCAGCCACCGATTGGCGGGCTTTTTTTTCACTCGCGGCACAGCTTTTTTAGGTGGGGTCTTTTTCTTGGAGGCTGAAGATGGCATTTTGTTGGCGCTGCTCTTTATTGTTTTACTGGCCGACTTCTTTTTTTTGCTATGTTTCAGTGTGATCGGCCGTTGCGGTAGAGCTGAATAGTCCCGGGCTGGCCGCTTGGGCGGTTGTTTGGGGGTGGTGCCGGATTTGTCGCTACTTCGTTTATCTCTCATGTGACTGGTCGAGTGCTGCCTTTTATGCGCCGGCCGGAAACGCCAAGTGATGGTGTGTCGCCATCGGTCTTCCGCTTGGTGCCCTGGGTCCCTTTTCGGAAAGATGTCAATTATACGTAGAAGACGCTTTTATCTGCGTAGTGTAGCGGAAATCGCTAACAAATGAGGAGAAATCGTTGCCATCTCAACGCTTGAGGCTGCGTTGTTGCGGGTATAGTACTGAGATCTCTAATGTCTTGGTGCCTGTGGTCTTTGCGGGTGGGGGAGGTGAATTAACGGTGCAGTGACCATCCATCGACAAGTCATTCCTTATCGATCGAGAGTGGGACGGTGAGGTCGTGTTGGATCAGACGATAAGACTGATCAGCACAAAGACCGCCCAGATACTCGCCGCAGCCAGGACAAGCGTATCGATGGATAGCAGGGGATTATTTGGCATTTTCATGGTTTTACCTCTCAACTACTCTCGGTATACCGTTACAACTTCAAGCCAAAGCCGATGCCTTTGAGGTGCGAAGGCCACCACCTATGATGTCGGCAGACTAGGCTTTTTTTTAAGCGGCTGCATTGCGAATTCGCAATTCAAACACCGACATATGTTTTGAGCTGCGGGTTTGGGTTATGGTGAGGTAGCTTGTCAGGCAGGCGAATTACCCCTAAAGTGAAGCCAGGGAGTCAGCCGGACAGCCGCTGTGTCGAATGATGCAGAGGAAAGTCCGGGCTCCGACGGGCTGGGTGCCAGGTAACGCCTGGGGGGCGCAAGCCTACGGAAAGTGCCACAGAAAACATACCGCCATCGGCTCAGGCTGTTGGTAAGGGTGAAATGGTGCGGTAAGAGCGCACCGCAACGCTGGTAACAGCGCTGGCAGGGTAAACCCCACCCGGAGCAAGACCAAATAGAGGGACGGATGTGCCATGGTGCATATCGAGTGCGGCCCGCACTGTCCCTGGGTAGGTTGCTTGAGGTGTGTGGTGACGCATATCCCAGATGAATGGCTGTCCTCGACAGAACCCGGCTTACAGGCTGACTCCCGCTTCTCTCTCCACATTCCTCCACTCTCTGGGGGATTCATCCCCCATCTCTTAATAAATCACTTTAGGTTTGAAGGTCATATTGCTGTATTTAAAGTGGTTAGCCGGTTCTTGTCGGTGCTTTTAATTGCTCGCCTAAGCCACTGAGCAGCAAAGAGTTTTTACGTTCTCTACCTTGACAAGGTGGTGGATGGGGTCCTAATATGGGTTGAAGTGGAAGAATGTGGAGAATTAGGGAAAATCGATCCATCAAAGGGGCGCTGACTTGTTTCGCGGGATTTCATCACTCAATCTGGATGCCAAGGGGCGGCTTGCGATACCGACAAAGTATCGCGAACAGCTTGTGGCCGCCTGTAGTGCCGAGTTGGTGATCACCGTCGACAAGGATCACTGCCTGCTGATCTATCCCAAACCCACCTGGCTCGAGATTGAAGAGAAGCTCAGGTCGCTGCCGTCATTTGATGAGACCGCGCGGTTTCTGCAGCGGCTCTATATCGGTAACGCACATGAAATCGATATGGACAGCCAGGGCAGGATCCTGCTTCCACAGGAGTTGCGACGATTTGCCGACCTCAACAAAAAGGTTGCCCTGGTGGGTCAAATAAATAAGTTTGAGTTGTGGGACGAGAAAGCTTGGAACAGCCGGCAGGAGGCTCAGTTGGCGAAGGTGGATATCAACAAGCTCGATCTGCCGGAAGAGTTCAAGTCACTCTCGATCTGATGAAGCAGGCCCACGATTCAGTGCTGCTTCAGCCCTCGATAGAGGCGCTGAAGATCGATCCGGCCGGTATCTATATTGATGGTACCTTCGGTCGAGGCGGGCACAGTCGTCAGATTTTACATGCGTTGGGTGAGCGGGGGCGGTTACTGGCTATCGACAGGGATCCGGACGCGGTGGCTTTTGGCAGGAAGAGGTTTGGTCAGGATGCTCGCTTTCGAATCGTACAGGAGAGCTTCGCCATGCTGGCCGAGGTGTCTGAACAGGCTGGGTTGATGGGAAAGGTCAACGGCATCCTGCTGGACCTGGGGGTCTCCTCCCCCCAGTTGGATCAGGCTGAGCGCGGTTTCAGTTTCACTAAGGACGGGCCTTTGGATATGCGTATGGATCCCGATAGTGGCATCTCGGCGGCCGAGTGGTTGGCTCAGGCCGAGATGAAGCAGATCGCAGAGGTCTTGAAGGCCTATGGCGAAGAGCGCCATGCGAAGCGGATTGCACGGGCCATCGTTGAAGCGAGAGCACAAAACCCTATTACATCGACGCTGCAATTGGCGGAAATTGTGAGCGGGGCAAATCCCGCATGGGAAAAGAGCAAGCACCCGGCGACGCGCAGTTTTCAGGGGATACGCATCTATATCAACAGCGAGTTGGATGCGCTGCAGAGGGCATTGCAGTCGGTAATCGATGTATTGGCGATCGGGGGTCGATTGGCGGTAATCAGTTTTCACTCACTGGAGGATCGGATAGTAAAACGCTTCATGCGTGATCAGGCGAAAGGCGATCGGTATCCCCCGGGAGTGCCGGTCACCCGGGACAGTATGCAGCCTCGTCTGCGTCTGGTGGGCAAGGCGGTACGGCCGGGTGATGATGAAACCGCAGCCAATCCGCGGGCTCGAAGTGCGGTGCTGCGTGTTGCGGAGCGACTCTCTTGAGTCGTACCGGACACATACTGTTTGCGATATTGATGGCAGCGGTGCTGGCATCGGCGATAGCTGTTGTCTACAGCAAATATCTAAGCCGCAAACATTTCGTCGTGTTGCAGGAGCTACAGGCGGAGAGGGAGCGTATCGGCATCGAATGGGGGCGCCTGCAATTGGAAGAGAGCACCCTGGCGACTCATTCGGAAGTGGAAAAAAGGGCACGGGACAGACTGAAAATGCATCTGCCCCAATTTGATGAAGTTGTAGTGATCAGGCGCTAATCATGGCGGGCGGAAAGAAGAGAAAGAACCACCAGGCGGAAGTCATCAGGCTACCGAGTTATCGCGCCCGGCGCATCACTGTGCTTGTGGTGATCGGACTGGCCTTCGCTGCTCTGATCTGGCGATCCGTCGATCGCCAGGTGTTTGAGACCGCCTTTCTGCAGGAACAGGGTGAGATGCGTTACCTGCGCACCATGAAGGTCAGTGCCAGTCGGGGCATGATCGCAGACCGCAATGGAGAGCCGCTGGCAATCAGTACTCCGGTTAAAAGCGTGGCCGCCAACCCGAAAGTCATCAAGGGCGACAGCGAAACCATCGGTGCGCTTGCATCGACCCTGAATCTCGATCCTGATCGCCTGCGCAGGTTACTCTCCAGTGAACGTGGGTTTGTCTATCTCAAAAGACGCGTCAATCCCGACATTGCAGAGCAGGTGGATGCCCTCGAGCTGGATGGGATCGACCTGCTTACCGAGTACCGTCGTTTCTATCCAAGTGGTGAGGTAATGTCGCATATCGTCGGTTTCACCAATATCGATGACCAGGGGCAGGAGGGGATAGAACTGGCATACGATGAGTGGCTCAGCGGCAGTGCCGGTGCAAAGCGGGTGATCAAGGATGGCAAGGGGCGCGTGGTTGAACAGGTGGAGAATATCCGCAGTCCTTTCCCCGGCAAGGAACTGAAACTCAGTATCGACCGGCGCCTGCAGTTTCTCGCCTACCGGGAACTCAAGGCAGCGGTGAGCAAGCATAAGGCGCGGTCGGGATCAGCGGTGATCCTGGATAGCCGCAGTGGTGAAATTCTGGCGATGGTCAACAGCCCGTCATACAACCCGAACGCACTGCGTGGCCGCCGCTCCAGCAGTCTGCGCAACCGTGCGGTAACCGATGTCTTCGAACCCGGATCCACCATCAAGCCGTTCACTGTGGCGGCGGCAGTGGAGTTGGGACGTTTTAATCCCAATACGCCGATCGATGTCTCCCCCGGCCAGATGAAGGTGGGACGCTATCTGGTAAGGGATAACCGAAACTACGGCATGATCGATGTGGCGACAGTATTGCGTAAATCGAGCAATGTGGGTGCGAGCAAGATTGCCCTGTCGATGCAGCCGGAGACCTTGTGGAGACTCTTTTCGGGCCTGGGTTTCGGTGAGAGTCCTTATAGTCAGTTCCCCGGCGAGTCCGGTGGTCGGCTGCCGCACTTCTCCGATTGGTCCAGTTTTGAACAGGCGACCCTCTCCTTCGGTTATGGGCTCTCCGTGACCCCATTGCAGCTTGCCAGGGCCTACGCGGTGCTGGCCAACGACGGTTTGCGCATGCCGGTCTCGTTGCTGAAGCTTGATCAGCCTGTGGAGGGTGTCAGGGTGATGCGCAAGAGTACCGCCAGGACAGTGGTCGAGATGTTGGAGGCCGTGGTGTCCAATGAGGGGACGGCGCCTCAGGCCGCAGTCCCCGGTTATCGCGTGGCCGGCAAGACGGGGACAGCAAAAAAATCGGTAGCCGGGGGATATGCGGAGGATAAATATCTCTCCCTTTTTGTCGGTATCGCACCGGCCGGCGACCCCCGTCTGGTGATGGCGGTGTTCATCGATGAACCCAAAGGCAAGGAGTATTACGGTGGTTTGGTGGCTGGGCCGGTCTTCTCAAGGGTGATGAGTGGCGCTCTGAGATTGTTGAACATTCCTCCCGACAAGCACTGGCATGAAAATAATACCCTGATGGCTCGATTGGGGGACCGGCAATGATGGCTGCCGAGCGCATCATGGAAGGAGTGACACTGACATCCCTGCTGCATGGAATAGTCTCCATGCCGGCGCATGATGATCGTGAAGTGACCGGGATCGCCCTGGATAGCCGCGAAGTATCACCGGGGGCGCTCTTTATTGCTTGTGCCGGTGAACATCATCATGGATTGGCTTTTGCCGAACAGGCGGTCTCCCGGGGTGCTGCGGCCATTGTTTGGGAAGCGGGTGCTGCAGGTGGAAAAAAGCTGGCAGCCGATGTGAAGCTGCCCGTGCCCCTGTTGGCGGTACCTGGCCTATCACGTTATGTAAGCCGGATCGCCGGCCGTTTTTACCGGCATCCCAGCCGTCAGATGACCGTCTATGGGATAACCGGCACCAATGGCAAGACCAGTATCAGTCAATTGTTGGCCCATGCGCTGACGAGCGAGATCCCCTGCGGCATCATGGGTACCCTGGGTGTGGGGCTCCCCGGGCAATTGAAGTCAACCGGTTATACAACCCCCGATGCGGTGACCTTGCAGAGACATTTGCATGAACTGCTGGCGCAGGGTGTTGGCGCGGTGAGCATGGAAGTTTCATCCCATGCATTGGATCAAAATCGGGCTGCTGCTGTGGCATTTGATTGTGCAATCTTCACAAACCTCAGCCGCGATCATTTCGATTATCACAGAACGCTGGAAAACTATGCCGCGGCAAAACAGAGGCTGTTTCATATGCCGGACCTCAGCAGTGCGGTGATCAATCTCGATGACAGTTTCGGCAGAACCATTGTCGGATCGATGGCGGAAGGGGTGAAGCTGCTGGGATACAGTCTCGAGCCGGCAGCTGAATTGCCGGCCGGTCTTACCGGATGGGCACGGGCCTTGGAGATAGATCCCACTACCCAGGGAATGCGTATCAAGATCTCGACCCACCTGGGCGAAGCTGATCTGGAGACAAAACTGCTTGGTCGCTTCAATGCGGCCAATCTACTGGCGGTCCTGTTGGTGCTGTTGCAACGGAACTGGTCTTTGCAACGCGCTGTGGCGGTGCTTTCGGAGCTCAATACCATCCCCGGCCGGATGGAGTTGTTGGGCGGCGGAGAGAGACCTGGCGTCGTGGTCGACTACGCCCATACCCCGGACGCCCTGGAAAAGGCTTTGCAGGCCCTTCGGGTGCACTGTCCTGGTTCGCTCAGTGTGGTTTTCGGCTGTGGCGGCGACCGCGATCGCGGTAAGCGCCCGCTGATGGGCGAATTGGCCGAACAGCTGGCCGATCGAGTAATCATTACCGATGACAATCCGCGCAGTGAACCGAGCGGTGAAATCATTCATCAGATCCTGGCCGGCATGAAGATGTCGGACAGGGCGATGGTCGAACCCGATCGGCATCGTGCAATCCATGTTGCTATTGCCCATGCATCGCCGGGTGACCTGGTGCTGGTGGCGGGCAAGGGTCATGAGGACTACCAGCTTGTCGGGGAGAAGGTGCTCCATTTCGATGATCGTGAACAGGTCGCAGCCGCACTCGATGCGTGGTCGGTGGAGGCCCAATGAACGCGCTCTATCTCTCTCAAATAGCGGAACGCCTGCATGGAACCCAGGTTGGCGAAGATGTCCGTTTCAGCTCGGTCAGCACCGATAGCCGCACCCTGGTGGAGAACGACCTCTATGTCGCATTGAAGGGGCCCAATTTTGATGGTCACACCTTCATCGGTCAGGCGTGGGACAAGGGGGCTGTGGCAGTGATGGTGAGCGAACCGCAGAATCCTGAGATTCCCCAAATTCAGGTATCGGATACCCGGATCGGACTCGGTCGCCTGGCCGGTGTCTGGCGGGACTTTTTTGCAGTACCGCTGATCGCCATTACCGGCAGCAACGGCAAGACCACCGTCAAAGAGCTGCTCGCCGCCATCCTCCGGCAAAAAGGGAGTGTACTGGCCACCAGGGGTAATTTGAATAATGACATCGGCCTGCCGCTCACATTGCTGCGCTTGCAGGATGAGGCCTACGCGGTGGTGGAAATGGGCGCCAATCATCCCGGCGAGATCGGCTACCTGAGCCAGATCGCCCACCCGGATGTGGCCCTCATCACTAATGCCGGCGCCGCTCATCTCGAGGGGTTCGGCGATCTGCAGGGTGTCGCACGGGCGAAGGGGGAGCTCCTGAGTGGACTCAAACCCACCGGGGTCGCTGTATTGAATGCCGACGATGACTATTTTCCCCTTTGGCGCGATCTGCTGGGCGAACGCAGACTGATCAGCTTTGGCAGTTCGAGGCATGCGGCCGTGCATTGTGATCTCTCCCGTGCCGAGATGCGCTGGACGGAATCGGGTTATTACAACCACATGCAGGTCAGTTATCAGGCAGAGTGTTTTGACATAAGACTTGCGCTCGCCGGCCAACACAATCTGATGAATGCCCTGGCGGCGATTGCAGGTGCGCTGGCGATGGGGTGCTCAGGCGGTGATATCGAACGGGGACTCGCAACTGTCGAGCCAGTGTCAGGCCGTCTGCAGATGCGCTTCACTCCTGCCGGCTACCGCCTCATCGACGACACCTATAACGCCAACCCCGATTCGGTGGAAGCCGCAGTGGAGGTTTTACGCAGTGCACCGGGCGAGCGGGTGCTGGTGTTGGGGGATCTGGCTGAGCTGGGTGACCAATCCATTGCCCTGCATGGTCAGATGGGCGTAAAGGCGAAACAGGCGGGACTCTCCCACCTCTATACCCTGGGAGAGCTGAGTCGGCATGCAGCATTGAGCTTCGGCGATGGAGCACTTGCCTTTTCGGATCTGGACGAACTGGTGGGGAGCCTGGCCGGCTCGCTACGGCAAGGCGATACGTTGCTGGTAAAGGGATCCCGAAGTGCGGCCATGGAAAGGGTGGTGGATCGGCTGATGAATGAGGGGAGAGGCTGACAGTGTTGCTCTATTTTACCGATTGGCTTGCTCAGTTCGACAACGGTTTCAGGGTGTTCCAGTACCTGACGCTGCGTACCATCCTGGGGGTTCTGACGGCATTGATGATCTCCCTCGCCCTGGGTCCTATGATGATACGCCGCCTGAGCTTCCACCAGATTGGACAAACAGTGCGGGATGATGGTCCGGAGACGCACTTTTCCAAGGCCGGAACCCCGACCATGGGTGGTTCTTTGATATTGGTGGCGATCGCCATCGCCACACTACTGTGGTCGGACCTGGAAAACCGCTATGTCTGGATTGTGCTGATCGTCACCATGAGCTTTGGCCTGATCGGATTGGTCGACGACTATAAGAAGCTGGTCCTCAACGATCCCAAAGGTCTGGCGGCGCGCTGGAAATATTTATGGCAATCGGTAGCGGGATTGGGTGCATCCCTGGTCTTTTACACCACCGCTACTTCAACCATGGAGACGGCGCTGCTGATTCCCTATCTGAAAGATGTATCCCTGGATTGGGGCCCGGTATTCATTCTGTTCAGTTATCTGGTCATCGTCGGCTCCTCCAATGCGGTCAACCTGACTGACGGGCTCGACGGTCTGGCGATTCTGCCAACCGTGATGGTGGGCGGCGCCCTGGGCATGATCGCCTATGTTACCGGGCACTCTGATTTTGCCACCTATTTGAAGATCCCCTACCTGCCTGGGGTTGGCGAACTGATTGTCTTCTGCGCCTCATTGGTTGGCGCCGGATTGGGTTTTCTTTGGTTCAACACCTACCCGGCTCAGGTTTTCATGGGTGATGTGGGTGCCTTGGCGCTGGGTGCCGCCCTGGGAGTGGTCGCTGTAGCGGTGCGGCAGGAGATTGTGTTGTTCATCATGGGTGGGGTCTTTGTGGTGGAGACGGTATCGGTGGTATTGCAGGTCACGTCCTACAAGCTCACCGGCAAGCGCATCTTTCGTATGGCGCCACTGCATCACCACTTTGAACTCAAGGGTTGGCCCGAGCCTCGGGTAATTGTGCGGTTCTGGATCATCACCGTCATCCTGGTGTTGGTCGGTCTGGCGAGTCTGAAGATACGTTGATGACGAAGCAAGCGGCAAATTCAGCTAAAACCCTGATCGTCGGACTGGGCGCGACCGGGCTTTCCTGCGCGCGCTATCTGGCGGCTCAAGGGGAGTCTCTGGCAGTGACCGATACGCGCGATAATCCTCCGGGACTGGAGGCGTTGCGCAAGGATTATCCCGATATGGCGATATTCCTCGGCGGTTTTCAGGCGGAGGTGTTCCATGCCGCGAGTCGACTGGTGGTGAGTCCGGGGATACCGCTCGATGAGCCGTTGATTCGTGCGGCCAAAGAGCGGCATGTGGAGATAGTCGGCGATGTGGAGCTGTTCGCCAGAGCGGTACAAGCACCGGTAGTGGCGATCACGGGTTCAAACGGCAAAAGCACCGTGACCACCCTGTTGGGCGATATGGCACGTATGGCCGGGATAAGGGTGGCCGTGGGCGGCAACCTTGGGGAACCGGCTCTCGATCTGCTGGATGATCAAGTGGAGCTGTACGTGCTCGAACTCTCCAGCTTCCAGTTGGAGAGCACCCGTTCACTCGAACCCCAAGCCGCGGTTGTGTTGAATATCTCCGCCGATCATATGGACCGTTACCGGGATCTGGATGAGTATGCCGCAACCAAGGCTTCACTCTATAGCGGCAGCGAGATCATGGTAATCAACCGTGACGATCCGATAGTTGCAGCCATGGCAGTGCCGGATGCGACCACTGTCGGGTTTACTCTGGAGGCGCCGACTGGAGACGATTTCGGTTTACATGAGCTTGATGGGGTCAAATGGCTGAGTGAGGGGCATACCCCTCTGATGCCCGTCACCGAACTGCGAATTCCCGGCCGCCATAATATTGCGAACGCCCTGGCGGCCCTGGCATTGGGCAGTGCTGTGGGTCTGCCGCAAAACGATATGCTGGCGGCGCTGAGAAGTTTTTCAGGGCTCCCCCATCGCACCCAATGGATCTGCGATAAAGGGGAGGTGCGTTGGTACAACGATTCCAAGGGCACCAATGTGGGAGCCACTATCGCCGCCTTGCAGGGGCTTCATCCAGAAAGCGGTGACAGCCGGAGTGTGCTGATTGCCGGTGGCGATTGCAAGGATGCCGATTTCACTCCCCTGGCGCCGGTTGTGGAAGAGACAGCCCGTGCCGTCATCCTCATCGGCAGGGATGCATCAGAGCTGGAATCAGCCCTGGCAGGCCGGGTGCGGACTGAGCATGCGGCATCACTTGAAACGGCAGTCGCGCGGGCGGCGGAGTTGGCGCAACCCGGCGATCGTGTGCTGCTCTCTCCGGCTTGCGCCAGCTTCGATATGTTCCGTAACTTTGAAGCCCGCGGTGAAGCCTTTATTCAGGCGGTGGAGGCGCTTCCGGCATGAATACGCTGGTACGTCCACAGGCACATGACGCGCGGGCACGCCGTAATCCTGTCACGCAGCCGATCTTCGACTGGTGGCTTCTGGGGGCGGCAGCCATGCTGCTCTGTTTCGGCCTGGTCATGGTTTCATCCGCATCGATGACAGTGGGAGACCGCCTGGGCGGATCGCCCTTCTTTTATGTCTATCGTCATCTGTTCGCCATGTTCCTGGGCCTGCTCTCCGCCTACCTGGTTTTTCAAATAGCGATGATTCAATGGCGAAAGGCAGGGCCGTTGCTGGTCTTTTTCGGACTATGCCTGTTAATGCTGTTGTTGGTCCCCGGGATAGGAAAAAGCGTCAATGGCGCGACCCGCTGGATACCGCTGGGCGGCTTCAATCTGCAGAGTTCCGAATTCATGAAGCTTTTCATGGTGCTCTACATTGCCGGTTACCTGGTGCGTCGCCAGGATGAAGTCGCGCGCTCGTTCTGGGGCTTTGCCAAACCGATGCTGCTGTTGATCATCACCAGTTCACTGATCCTGTTGCAACCCGATTTCGGCACCACCGTGGTACTGTTCGCGACCGCCACAGGCATGCTGTTCCTCGGTGGGGTAGTGCTCTACCAGTTTGCCACATTGTTGGTTTTTGCCGGTGTGGCCGGTTGGGCTTTGATCTATTTCTCGCCTTACCGGTGGCAGCGGATGACGACCTATCTGAATCCTTGGGATGACCCCTTCAATACCGATTTCCAGCTGTCGCAGGCATTGATCGCCTTCGGCCGGGGTGAGATCAGCGGTGTCGGACTGGGTAACGGTATCCAGAAACAGTTCTACCTGCCGGAGGCGCATACCGATTTCATCATGGCAGTTGTAGGTGAGGAGTTCGGTTTGCTCGGTACAGTGGGTGTTATTTTTCTCTTTGCCTTCATTACCTGGCGGGCATTTCAGATTGGTGTCAAAGCGGAACAGGCGGGCCAACGTTTTTCCAGTTATACAGCCTACGGACTCGGATTATGGATCGGGATGCAGGCCTTCATCAATATCGGTGTCAATGTCGGGTTGCTGCCGACCAAAGGGCTGACCCTACCGTTTATGAGCTATGGCGGCAACAGCATCATTGTCGCCTGCATGATGATTGCCATGCTGCTGAGAATCGATTTCGAGTCTCGCCAGAAAGGCGGTAAAAGCAAGCACCGGAGGCGATCATGGAGCCTCATGTGATGGTCATGGCCGGCGGTACGGGTGGGCACCTCTTTCCGGCACTGGCGGTGGCCGACTGGATGAAACAGAAAGGTTGCCGCATCACCTGGTTGGGCAGTCGCTCCGGTATGGAGAACAGACTGATTCCAGACTATGGCTATCCCCTAGAGACGCTGCAGGTGAAAGGTGTGCGCGGAGGTGGGCTTAAGCGGCATCTGGCTGCTCCGTTTACTATCAGCAAGGCCCTCTGGCAGGCCTATCGCGTATTACGCCGTACCCGTCCAAACCTGGTGTTGGGCATGGGCGGGTTCGCCACCGGCCCCGGTGGTTTGGCAGCCAGGTTGATGCGTATACCGCTGGTGATTCAGGAGCAGAATGCGATACCAGGATTGACCAATCGGATATTGGCCCAATTTGCAACCAAGGTGTTCGAGGCCTTTCCCGATAGTTTTGGTGCCGAGGCGCAGGCAGAGACGGTGGGCAATCCGGTGCGCCAGGATATCGTTTCCCTCGACTTACCGGAAGCACGCTTCGCTGAGCATGAGGGAGCCATCAGACTACTGGTTCTCGGCGGTTCTCTGGGTGCCCGGGCGCTCAATCAGTGCATACCGGAGGCGCTTTCCTTGATGCCGCAAAAACTGCGGCCACAAGTGCGTCATCAGGCCGGTGAAAAACTGCTTGATGAGACCCTTGCCAGATACCGGGAGTTGGCGGTCGAGGCGGAGGTAAAAGCCTTTGAAAACGATATGGCCGAGGCCTACGCCTGGGCTGATCTTGTCATCTGTCGGGCCGGTGCGTTGACGGTTTCCGAACTGGCGGCGGCGGGTTTGGGCGCCATACTCGTACCCTATCCCTTTGCCGTCGATGACCATCAGACCCGCAATGCGGAATTCCTGGTCAACGTGGATGCGGCCTACCTGATTCATCAACACAGTCTCGATGGGCGCAATCTGGCGCGGCTGCTGGGCAGTCTTTGCGCAAACAGAAAAAAACTTCTGGAGATGGCCGTGGCTGCCCGCAGTCTGGCAAAGCCGGATGCCGCTGTGCGGGTTGGGCGTTACTGCATGGAGGTTATCGGTCCATGAGTGAACAACTACGTAAACGATACGCCCCGAACAGCATGGGCCGCATGCGTCGGATTCACTTCGTCGGTATCGGCGGTGCGGGTATGAGCGGCATAGCCGAGGTGATGATCAATCTGGGTTATCAGGTGACCGGGTCGGATCAAAAGGAGAGTGGAGTCACTTCGCGGCTTGCCGAACTGGGTGCCGAACTGAAAATTGGCCACAATCAAAGCCATGTGGAATCGGCTGATGCAGTCGTGATATCGAGTGCCATCAAAGAGGACAATCCCGAGGTTGTCGCTGCGCGGGATGCCAGAATACCGGTGGTGCCGAGGGCCGAGATGCTGGCGGAGATCATGCGTTTCCACTACGGCATTGCAGTGGCAGGGACCCATGGCAAGACCACCACCACCAGTCTGGTCACCAGTATTCTGGCGGAAGCCGACCTCGATCCGACTTTCGTTATCGGTGGCAGACTCAACAGTGCCGGGGCCAATGCGCGTTTGGGTGATGGGGAGTATCTGGTCGCGGAGGCGGATGAAAGTGACGCCTCATTTCTCTACCTGCAGCCGATGTTGGCCGTGGTGACCAACATCGATGCCGACCATATGACCACCTACGGCGGGGACTTCAACAGATTGCGCAGGACCTTTCTGGAATTTCTTCATCACTTGCCATTCTATGGTCGCGCAGTGATGTGCATCGACGACGATGAGATACGCAATCTGTTACCGGAGATCACAAGACCGATTACCACCTATGGCTTCAACGATGGCGCCGATGTACAGGCGGTTGATGTAGTCAGAGAGGGATTGAAGACCCAATTCACGCTGCAGGCGGAATCTCTGACGGAACCGGTTCGGATCACACTCAACCTGCCGGGCAGACACAATGTGCTGAATGCCTTGGCGGCTATTTGCGTGGCGCTCGAACTCAATATTGAGAGTAGCATCATCCAGGTTGCGCTAAGCAACTTTGCCGGTATCGGCCGGCGATTTCAGACCAGGGGTGACTGTGACATGGATGGTAAACAGGTGATGTTGATTGATGACTACGCACACCATCCGAGGGAGATCGATGCGACCCTGTCTGCCGTTCGTGACGGATGGCCGGAGCGGCGTCTGGTGGTGGTATTTCAACCACACCGTTATTCACGAACACAAGAACAGTTCGAGGACTTCGTGCAGGTTTTATCGAAAGCGGATCTGCTGATCGTCAGCGAGGTTTATGCTGCAGGCGAGGAGCCGATTCAGGGTGCGAACGGTCGCGATTTGAGTCGTGCAATCCGTATCCGCGGCCAGGTTGATCCAGTCTTTGTTGAACCGCTGGAGGAGTTGCCGGATCTGTTGCGGGGATTGCTCCAGGATGGGGATATCGTTCTGACTGTGGGTGCCGGCAGTATCGGTTCCGTTGCGGCAGAACTGCCTCGACGACTTTGTCAGGAGGTGGAGTGATGGCGTATGGAATCGATATGAAAAGACTGCATCAGGGATGTGGTGAATCCCTGCAATCCAACCTGCCGGGCATCCCTATGATCAGGCGCAGAACAACCGATGTTTCGGAAGGGCAGCACCGCACAGCGGACAGGATCAGGTCGAAAAACAGCAATCCGCGTGACGAGAGCGACTACAGATGATGCCTGCGCTAAATCAACAATCCTTACGTGGTGAAATGCGATTCGACGAGCCCCTTTCCAGGCATACCACCTGGCGGGTCGGAGGGCCGGTCAGCTGTTTTTATCGCCCTGCCGACCGCGAGGATCTGGTTCGGTTTCTGCATCAGTTGGACTCAGACGAGCCTCTCTTCTGGCTGGGTTTGGGAAGCAATCTGCTGGTACGGGACGGGGGATTCAAAGGTACTGTGATTGCAACAAAAGGCAGCCTTGTTGCCAGTGAATGGCGCAGTGACAGATTGTTGTATGCCGAATCGGGGATTGCCTGCGCGAAGGTCGCCCGGATTGCAGCCAGGGCGGGCCTTTGCGGTGTGGAATTTCTAGCCGGTATTCCCGGCACCCTGGGCGGTGCTCTGGCGATGAATGCCGGGGCCTTTGGCGGCGAGACCTGGGAACGGGTTGTGAGGGTGGAAACCATTGACCGATTCGGTGAAGTGCGCAGTCGTTTACCTGAGGATTTTGAGATCGCTTATCGGCAGGTCAGAGGCCCATCCGGCGAGTGGTTTCTGGCAGCCGAATTGGAGATGGAAGCGGGAGACGTGGACGCCGCCCAGCGACGGATCAGGCAACTGCTGGAAAGGCGTGCCGCCACGCAACCGACCAGTCAACCCAGTTGTGGTTCGGTGTTCCGTAACCCACCCGGTGATTTCGCCGCACGCTTGATTGAGGCCGCCGGCCTGAAAGGCAGGCGTTTGGGTGGTGCTCAGGTATCCGAGAAACACGCCAACTTCATCATCAATACCGGTGATGCCACTGCACGGGATATCGAGATGCTGATTGCCGAAGTGCAGCGTGAAGTGGCGGCACAGAGTGGTATCGAACTGACGACCGAAGTCCATCGTATTGGAGATTCGAGTTGAACATGAATACATCAGAACGGGCATTTGGCAGAGTCGCCGTACTGATGGGTGGCCAGTCTGCGGAACGCGAGATTTCGCTGAAGAGCGGGCGCGCCGTGCTGGACGCGCTTGTGAACAGGGGCATTGAGGCCGAAGCGGTGGATGTGGATGACGACGTGCTGACGCAACTCGCTGCAGGTGGCTATGAACGGGCTTTTATCATCCTGCATGGCCGAGGCGGCGAAGACGGGGTCATTCAGGGTGCGTTGGAACGAATAGGCATGCCGTATACCGGCAGTGGCGTGCTTGGATCGGCCCTTGCCATGGATAAATACCGTACCAAGGCGGTATGGCGGGGCTTGGGCATACCAACCCCTGAATCGGTTTTGATCGTTCACGAAAGCGACCTGGACAGAGCGGCGGCGGTGGGTTTTCCCCTGATGATAAAACCGGTCTGCGAGGGCTCCAGTATCGGTATGAGCAAGGTCGATGGTGTGGAGCAATTGCGCAGTGCCTGGGAACTGGCCAGACAGTACGATGCACTGGTTCTGGCGGAGCGCTGGATCGTCGGGGAGGAGTTCACAACGAGCATCCTGCAGGGAGAGGCATTGCCGATGATTCGTCTCGAGACGCCCCGTCTTTTCTATGACTACCAGGCCAAATATGCGGCGGACACTACACGTTACCACTGCCCCTGCGGTCTTGATCGTGCTGAGGAGAGAGCTTTACAGGGGCTCTGCACAGAGGCCTTTGAAGCCGTTGGCGCCAGTGGCTGGGGCCGGGTCGATCTGATGCTGGATGAGCGGCATCAACCCTGGCTGATTGAAGCAAACACCGTCCCCGGTATGACCGATCACAGCCTGGTGCCGATGTCGGCCAGGGTGGCGGGTATCGATTTTGATGAACTGGTGGTGCGGGTGCTCTCCACAAGTTTCGGGAGGGATGGTGATGAGTAGGGTTCGCAATCATCCATCTGCAGATCCATCCATCCAGCAGCAGCGCTTGAACGGCATCAGAATCGTGCCACTTTTAATGATTGCGCTATTTGCCGGAATGGGTGGTTGGGGTATCTCCCAACTGCTGGATCCCATGATCATGCCGGTGCGGGTGGTCAGCGTCGATGGAGAGATCAAATATCTCAATAAACAGGGGCTGGAACAGACCGTTGTTCAGGCTGTGAGTGGCAACTTCTTCACTGTCGATCTGATTCGGATACGCAATCAGATCGAACAGCTGCCCTGGGTCAAGAGTGCCAGTGTTCGCAGGATATGGCCCGACACCCTGGCCGTCAGAGTCGACGAACAGGTGCCTCTGGCCTACTGGGGTGAGGATGCCATGGTAAGTCCTCAGGGTGAAGTGTTCAGACCGAAGCGCCTGCCGCGTTTGCAAGGCCTTGTGACGCTCTCCGGTGAAGAGGAGAGGGCGGATAGAATCACCCGGGAATATCTCAAAATGCGTACCCTGCTGCAGACAGCGGGACTTCAGCTGAAGTACCTCCGGGTCGATGCGAGGCAATCGTGGCGGATCGAGACTGAGGAGGGGTTGCTGCTCGATTTGGGCAGGCGGGACGTGATGCCGAGATTGAGCCGTTTCGTGCAGCTTTACCCCTTCCTGAGAGGTCAGGTTGACGCAATACCGGAACGCGTGGATCTGCGATATACAAATGGTTTTTCGGTGTACTGGCAAGCAAATACCGAACAGCAAGCACAAATGGATAGCCCATCCAGTGGGGCTAGGATAGCGGGTAAGTGAATGACTAAACGAAGTGAGAAAAATCTCATCATCGGTCTCGATATCGGCACTTCTAAGGTGGTGGCGATCGTCGGTGAGATCAAAGCGGATGGCGGTATCGAAATTATCGGTATCGGTTCTTATCCGTCGCGCGGCCTGAAAAAGGGTGTGGTGGTGAATATCGAGTCCACGGTGCAGTCGATTCAACGGGCGGTTGAAGAGGCAGAGTTGATGGCGGGATGTGAGATCCATTCAGTCTACGCAGGTATTGCCGGTAGCCATATCCGCAGCCTCAACTCCCATGGCATCGTGGCTATCCGGGATAAAGAGGTGACCCAAGGCGATGTGGAACGTGTAATCGATGCTGCCCGCGCAGTGGCGATTCCCGCTGACCAGAAGATTCTGCACATCCTGCCCCAGGAGTTCATCATTGATGAGCAGGAGGGTATCCGCGATCCCATCGGTATGTCGGGTGTGCGTTTGGAGGCCAGGGTTCACATGGTCACAGGCGCGGTGAGTGCGGCGCAGAATATCGTTAAATGTATCCGCCGTTGCGGCCTCGAGGCGGATGATCTGATTCTGGAGCAGCTTGCATCCAGCCATTCGGTGCTGAGTGATGATGAGAAGGAACTTGGAGTCTGTCTGGTCGATATCGGTGGAGGCACCACCGATATCGCGGTCTTTACAGGCGGCGCGATACGGCATACGGCAGTCATACCTATTGCAGGTGATCAGGTGACCAACGATATCGCCGTTGCAATGCGTACACCGACTCAATACGCGGAAGAGATCAAGATGAAGTATGCCTGTGCGCTTACTCAACTGGCCACCAGTGACGAGACCATTGAGGTCCCCAGTATCGGTGAACGCCCGCCGCGCAGGCTCTCACGCCAGACCCTGGCTGAAGTGGTCGAACCGCGATATGAAGAGTTGATGACATTGATTCAGGCGGAGTTGCGGCGTAGCGGTTTTGAAGATGTTATCGCCGGTGGCGTGGTGCTGACCGGCGGCAGTTCGAAGATGGAAGGTGTCATTGAGCTGGCTGAAGAGGTATTCCATATGCCAGTGAGGTTGGGCGTGCCGCATTATGTCAGCGGGCTCTCAGATGTGGTGCGCAACCCTATCTACTCCACAGGTGTGGGTTTGCTGCTTTTCGGCCAGCGTAACCGTTCCCAGGGTGGACACGAGCTTGCCAATGAGGGTGGATTGAAGGCAGTCTGGGACCGTATGAAGCATTGGTTCCAAGGTAATTTTTAGTTGTTTCGAAGCGGTGCCTGTGCAAGGTGCCGTTGTTAATGAGATGTTTTTTGAATTTTTCTGTCAGGCGCGACAGTCGAGGAGGTAGACAATGTTCGAACTAATGGATACGCACAGCCAGAATGCTGTGATCAAGGTGATTGGTGTAGGCGGTGGCGGTGGCAATGCCGTCAATCATATGTTGTCGGGGGAAATCGAGGGTGTCGATTTCATCTGTGCAAACACTGATGCACAGGCTCTGCGCAATAGTGAAGTGCGCACCCTGCTGCAACTGGGCTCGGATATCACCAAGGGGCTCGGTGCGGGAGCAAATCCCGAAATCGGCAGGCAGGCCGCAATGGAGGATCGTGACAGGATAGAAGAGGTTTTGACCGGTGCGGATATGGTGTTTATCACCGCCGGCATGGGTGGCGGCACGGGAACCGGGGCTGCACCCGTGGTCGCTCAGGTAGCTAAGGACCTGGGTATTCTTACGGTAGCGGTGGTCACCAAACCATTCGGGTTTGAGGGTGGCAAGCGGATGAAGATCGCCGAAAAAGGCATGGAGGAGCTGGGCATCAACACCGATTCGCTGATCACAATTCCCAATGAGAAGCTGTTGGCTGTGTTGGGCAAGGAGATGAGTCTGCTGAATGCATTCAAGGCGGCAAACGATGTGTTGCTGCATGCCGTACAGGGTATTGCGGAACTGATCACCCGTCCCGGCCTGATCAATGTTGATTTTGCCGATGTGCGTACCGTGATGTCCGAAATGGGTGCGGCCATGATGGGATCGGGTGAGGCCTCTGGGGACAATCGGGCGCGCGAGGCAGCTGAAAGGGCGATTCGCAGTCCATTGCTGGAGGATGTCAACCTGGCCGGAGCCAAAGGCATTCTGGTCAATATCACCGCTGGCCTGAATCTGGCGATCGGTGAATTTGACGAGGTCGGCAATACGGTGCGTGAGTTCGCCGATGATGATGCCACCGTTGTGGTCGGCACGGTCATCGATCCGGATATGCAGAATGACATGCGGGTGACGGTGGTCGCCACCGGTCTGGGAGAGAGGTTAAAGGCGGAACTGCCCAAGCCTGCCCAGGTGGAGGAGATCGCCCATGTCAAGCTGGTCGATGCGGATAATCCGCAAGTGGTACCGGATGACTATCGTGAGCTGGACAGGCCGACAGTGTTGCGAAATGGACAGACGGATCGCCCATCAGCTGCAGCCACTGCCGATGGTAATCTCGATTACCTGGATATCCCGGCTTTCCTGCGTCGGCAGGCTGATTAAGGTCTTCACAAAGTGCCATCTTGGGCCTAGGATTAAAGTGCGGTAGTTGCAGAAAGACAACATGTTGCATTTTGTGTTTCCAGATAACCGCCAGTTGGTGTAGAATCGAGCACCTGATTGCTGGTTGATCGCGGGCGGCTTGTGCGGGTTGAGGGCTGGATGTTGTTTCTACAACCAGATTCATGTGGTAGGATGCGCCGTTTTTGGGCCTTGAAAAGGGTAAGTCACAGCCTAGGGAGCTGAATGTCGATGATTTGGCAACGTACGTTGAAGAACGTGATACGCGCCACGGGAGTGGGGCTGCATACAGGGGAAAAAGTCTACCTCACCCTACGTCCGGCAGCCCCTGACACCGGGATCGTTTTCAGACGTGTCGACCTTGATCCGCCGGTCGAGATACGCGCTTGCGCGGAAAATGTGGGTGATACGAGACTCTCGAGCACCCTGGTGCAGGACGGCGTACGGGTTTCCACAGTCGAACACCTGCTTTCCGCGTTCGCCGGACTGGGTATCGACAACGCCTATGTCGATGTTAGCGCCGCTGAGGTGCCGATCATGGACGGCAGTGCGGGCCCATTCGTGTTTCTGCTGCAATCCGCCGGTGTCGAAGAGCAGAACAAGGCCAAGCGTTTCATTCGCATTAAACGCAAGGTTGAGGTGGAAGAGGGGGATAAACGCGCCAGTTTCGAGCCCTTTGACGGCTTCAAAGTCTCCTTCACAATCGATTTCGACCATCCCGCTTTCAAAGAACACTCCCAGTTTGCCACGGTTGACTTTTCCTCCACCTCCTTCGTCAGAGAGGTTAGTCGTGCCCGCACTTTCGGTTTTCTACGGGATATCGAGATGTTGCGTCAGAAAGAGCTGGCTCTTGGAGGCAGTCTTGACAATGCTGTGGTTGTCGATGATTACCGGGTCATGAATGATGATGGATTGCGTTATGAAGACGAATTCGTCAAACATAAGATCCTCGACGCCATCGGCGATCTCTATCTTCTGGGTCACAGCTTGATTGGTTCCTTCAGTGGCCACAAATCAGGCCATGCGCTGAATAACCGTCTCCTGCTGGAGCTGATCAGCCAACAGGATGCCTGGGAGGAGATAACCTTCGATGAGCCTGAAGATGCTCCGATTTCATACATGAAACCGGCCCATCTCACTATCTCCTGAATATCAAATCGAATAATCCGGCCGTTACTTAATAGGGCTGTTTACACAGCCCTTTTTTATGGCTTCTCAATCAAATCTTTCTGTGTTGGGTAAACCGAAACCTTTCAATCGCCTCGGGGAATAGGATCTATTCGCAAATGTTACCGATTCACCATCCCGTGCCGACTGATGCGGAGTAGCGCTTCCCGCAGTGATGGGTCTTCGATGGCTTCCGCGGATTGCCGTAATTGCTCGCCGGCCTCTTGACTCAGAACGATTCGATCTCTCTTCTTTTGTCTGGGTTTGACTGAATCATTCGGCAGGATACGGGTGCGAACCTGTTTCACATCAATACCGTTAGCCCGCAGTTGTGTTCGCAGTTGAGGCAACAGATAGCGGAATCGGCTGGCCCATACCGGTGATGCGACGAAAAGGTTGAGGTTGCCATGCTGCAGCACTGCTGCCTTGAGTTGCGAATCGAGGGGAGCAGTCAGTAGCTGTTTGAGCTGTTGATGGAGCGTCCTTTGCGCTGACAACTGTTTTCCCAATTCGCTAAGGATTGTCCCCGAGCCGACTATTGTTGATACAGGTTCCATAGTACGAGGTTAGAGAATTTATTGATAAAAAACATCACATTTTGTGCATAAAATGATAAAGTTCGGTGTTTTGTGACCGACATTAGTTGTATATAGCCTGAGATTCAGCTGTTTTTTACAATGAATATCATATACTTACGCGGAATCGGACAGACCTGCGGCACGCTGCTGCGTTGCCTGCGTGCCTCTCTTTTGGTTGGATTAACTACCCTATTCGGTGCCGGCATGCTGTGGCTTGGTTACCAGATGGGTGTCAATGATACGGAGTTTCCTGAGCATCAGCTGGTTGCCGGCCTGAAGCAGACATTTGCCCGGGAGCGTCAATTACTTGAGGATGCCAAATCCGACACCCAGGGTGGAATCGATGCCCTGGCGATCCGCCTAGGCCAATTGCAATCGCAGCTTTTGCGTCTGGATGCGCTCGGTGAACGTCTGGTCAATATCGGTGGACTCGATAAAGGCGAGTTCAGCTTTGACGAACCGCCTGCGCTGGGTGGTCCCGAGGTGATGACTTCCCACACCGAGCAATCGGCATTGCCTGATCTGTTACGGGAGATGGAACAGCTGGAGCAATTGATCGACCATCGCCATCAACAACTTGCCCTGGTCGAGGATCTGATCATGAACTCCAATCTGGAAGAGTCGGTTCATCCCACCGGGCGACCTGTCAACAAGGGTTGGATATCTTCTTATTATGGCATGCGAAATGATCCTTTTACCGGCAAGCGTACCATGCATAAAGGGATGGATTTTGCCGGCAAGGACGGTTCGGATGTGGTTGCTGTCGCGGCCGGTGTTGTCACCTGGTCCGCAAAGCGCTACGGCTACGGGGAGATGATCGAGATCAACCACGGTAAAGGATACGTTACCCGCTACGGCCACAATAAGGAGATCCTGGTCGAGGTCGGTGATCGTGTCAAGCAGGGGCAGGTTATCGCCAAGATGGGTTCAACCGGTCGCTCCACGGGCCCCCATGTCCATTTCGAGGTAGTACGCAACGGAAAGACGATCGATCCCACTCGCTATATTCTCAACAAGCGGAACCAGGGCTGATCCATTACACCGAAAAATTCCGAATTTAATCCAGAATTTGATTGAATCGATCCCCATGATTGATGTCAACATTGCCTAGGCGGCCGCAATCCAGCTCACCCCAACCTTCAGCAATTCCACCGCTTGCTGTATCATCCACAAATTTCCCATCTGTGACGGAAACCCCGATTAATGGTAAGTAACATCTTCAAGAAGATCTTCGGTAGCCGAAATGAGCGCCTGATCAAACGCATGTCAAAGACAGTCTCCCAGATCAGCGCCCTGGAGGCTGATATTGAGAAGCTCTCTGATGAGGCATTAAAGGCAAAGACTGCCGAATTTCGTACCCGCCTGGAAGCGGGAGAAACCCTGGATAACCTGATGAATGATGCCTTTGCCGTGGTACGGGAGGCAGGCCGCAGGGTGATGCAGATGCGTCATTTTGACGTTCAGCTGGTCGGCGGCATGGTTCTGCATCAGGGAAAAATCTCAGAGATGAGGACCGGTGAGGGTAAAACCCTGGTGGCTACCCTGGCGGCCTACCTGAATGCCCTGCCGGCCAAGGGCGTCCATGTTGTGACGGTAAATGACTATCTGGCACGGCGCGATGCCGCCTGGATGGGGCGTATCTACGATTTTCTCGGTTTGACCGTTGGCGTCATCAATTCTTCAGGGGGCATGGGACCTGACAGTTCCTCCTATTTGTATGATCACGAGCATGACGCAAAGAATGGCGGATACCCCCATCTGAGACCGGTCTCCCGCCAGCAGGCCTATGCAGCGGATATCACATACGGTACCAATAACGAGTACGGTTTCGACTATCTGCGGGACAACATGGCATTCAGTGCGGAGCAACGTGTGCAACGTCCACCCAATTTTGCCATCGTTGATGAAGTGGACTCCATCCTGATCGACGAGGCGCGTACACCACTCATCATATCCGGGCCGACGGAGGACTCCTCGGAGCTCTATAAGGCGGTCAACAAAATCATTCCCAGCCTGACCCGGCAGGATCCGATCACCAACGAGGAGGGTAAGCCCGATTTCGGTCCAGGCGATTTCTCGGTGGACGAGAAGGCGCGCCAGGTCTTCTTCAGCGAGGAGGGACATCAACATCTCGAGGAGATGCTGACTGAAGCGGGACTGCTGGAAGAAGGGGCCAGTCTGTATGATCCATCCAACATCATTCTGATGCATCATGCGAATGCCGCCCTAAGGGCCCACGCCCTGTTTCAACGCAATGTTGACTATATCGTCAAGGACGGCCAGGTCATCATCGTCGATGAGTTCACCGGCCGCACCATGCCGGGCCGGCGCTGGTCGGACGGTCAGCATCAGGCGGTGGAAGCGAAAGAGGGGGTCGAGATTCAAAATGAGAATCAGACGCTTGCCTCGATCACCTTTCAAAACTACTTCCGTCTCTACAACAAGCTTTCGGGCATGACCGGTACAGCGGATACCGAGGCCTTCGAGTTTCAGCAGATCTACGGTCTGGAAGTGGTGGTCATTCCGACCAACATGCCTATGATTCGGGACGATATGGGTGACCTGGTCTATCTGACCCCTGAAGAGAAGTACGATGCGATCCTTGAAGATGTAGAGGATTGCGTGAAACGGGGACAGCCTGTCCTGGTAGGTACTGCCTCCATCGAAACCTCGGAACTGGTCTCCGGATTGCTGAATGATGCAGAGGTGGAACATAGGGTGCTGAATGCCAAGCACCATGAGCAGGAGGCGGTGATTGTGGCCCAGGCGGGCCGACCCGGCGCCGTTACCATCGCAACCAATATGGCGGGCCGGGGCACCGACATCGTACTGGGCGGCAATCTGGAGTCTGAGCTGGAGGCACTGGGAGACACTCCTGATCCAGCCGAAGTTGATGAGCATAAGGAGGCCTGGAAGAAGCGCCACCAACATGTACTGGATGCCGGCGGCCTGCATGTGATCGGTACTGAACGTCATGAATCGAGGCGTATCGACAATCAGCTGCGTGGCCGTTCAGGGCGTCAGGGCGATCCAGGATCGAGTCGCTTCTATCTCTCTCTGCAGGACAATCTGATGCGCATATTCGCCTCCGACAAGGTGGGTGGATTGATGCAGAAACTCGGTATGGAAAAGGGCGAGGCGATCGAGCACCCGTGGGTTTCGCGGGCGATCGAAAATGCCCAGCGCAAGGTGGAGGGGCGTAACTTCGATATCCGTAAACAGCTGCTGGAATATGATGATGTGGCCAATGATCAGCGGCGGGTCGTGTATGAACAGCGTAATGACCTGATGGATACCTCAGATATCTCCGAATCAATCACAGCTTTGCGCAGTGACGTTCTGGACGAGGTATTTCATAGCCATATACCCCGGGATAGCATCGAGGAACAGTGGGACGTTCCAGGACTGAGTGAATCGCTGAACGAACTGTTTGGCGGCGAATGGTCGGTCCAGCAGTGGCTGGATGAGGATCACGATCTGCATGAGGAGACCCTGAAACAGAAGATCACCCAGATCCTGCAGGGCGTCTATCAGGACAAGGAGACCCTGGTTGGGGCCGAGAACATGCGTCAGTTCGAGAAGGCGATCATGCTGCAGACCCTCGACGGTCACTGGAAGGAGCATCTGGCGGCGATGGACTATCTGCGCCAGGGTATCCACCTGCGCGGTTATGCACAGAAGAACCCGAAGCAGGAGTACAAGCGCGAGGCCTTCGAGATGTTCTCCAATATGCTGGAGAGTATCAAGCAGGAGGTGACCGGACTACTATCCAAGGTCCAGGTACAGATGCCGGAAGAGATGGCGATCCAGGAGCGGCAACCAAGGGTCGATGAGTTCGAGTTCAAGCACGAGACTTTCGAGGGACTGCCGGAAGAGAAGGCCGCACCTGCAGAGATGGAGGAACATGCGCGGGAGCCTCAACAGCCGTTTGTTCGCGAAGGTCGGAAGATCGGCAGAAACGAGCCCTGTCCCTGTGGATCGGGTAAGAAATTCAAGCAGTGCCATGGTCGCATAAGTTGACATGAACGCCACTCAATTCGCCATCCCCGGTATACGGCTTGGCACGGCGGCGGCAGGAATCAAATATCCCGACAGGGATGATATGGTGGTCATCGAAGTGGTGGAAGGGGCGAGTTGCGCGGCGGTGTTTACCCGCAATGCCTTTTGTGCCGCGCCGGTTCAGCTCGCCAAAAAACATCTGGCGCTCAGGCCGCCGAGATATTTGCTGATCAATTCGGGAAATGCCAACGCAGGGACCGGCGATCAGGGTATGCAGGACGCCCATGCCTGTTGCCGGGTATTGGCGGAGACCGTAGCCTGTCAACCGGACCAGGTGCTGCCCTTTTCCACCGGAGTGATTGGTGAGAGCCTGCCAGTCGAACGCATCCACGATGCGCTACCCGCTGCCATTGACAACTTAAGCACCGGTAGTTGGGAGACCGCCTCAAGGGCCATTTTGACCACCGATACCCGACCGAAACTGCGTTCACGCCATTTTGAGTTTGAGGGCGTACAGGTACGTCTCACGGGCATGGCCAAGGGATCCGGCATGATCTGTCCCGACATGGCAACGATGCTGGCTTACCTGGCGACAGATCTGAGCATTTCCCAGGCGTTGTTACAGGCCTGTCTGGATGATGCGGTGAAGCCCTCATTCAACAGTATTACTGTGGATGGCGATACCTCAACCAATGATGCCTGTGTGCTGATGGCCAGTGGTGCATCCACCCTTGCGCCGCTGACAGAGCGTGGATCCGATCTCTACAAGAAGTTTGTGGATGAAGTGACGGAACTCTGTATGGAGTTGGCGCGGGATATTGTCCGCGATGGTGAGGGGGCGACGAAGCTGGTGGAGATTCTGGTGCAGGATGCGGCAGATGAAAAGGAGGCAAGACGTGTTGCCTACACCATTGCCCATTCGCCCCTGGTCAAAACAGCGCTCTTCGCCTCCGATCCCAACTGGGGAAGGATTCTGGCAGCGGTGGGTCGTGCGGGGCTCGCCGGATTCGATATCGACCGTGTCGAAATCTGGCTCGATGATACCTGTATCGTGCGCAACGGCGGCCGGGCAGCGGAATATACCGAGCAGGCGGGGGCTTCGGTGATGAGTCGTGATGAGTTTACCATTCGTGTCATGCTCGGTCGTGGTGACATGCTGGCGCGGGTAGCGACCTGTGATCTCTCCTATGACTATGTCAAGATCAATGCTGAGTACCGTACCTGACGTGGTGTCCTATACTGTTCAACGGTTTCAGCGTGAGAGAAGCCGCTAGCTGTGTTGGCGAACCCTTTCCAGACATGCTGATCAATCAACAGGCCCCAAATGTTCAGACCCCAGGTTAGCCCACACACCATGATCCATGTAGTCGCAGCAGCCATCTTCGACAGCGGAGCTCGCGTGCTCGTGACCAGGCGTGTCGACCATCTGCACCAGGGCGGTTTGTGGGAGTTCCCGGGAGGCAAATGCGAACCGGGTGAATCCAACCAGCAGGCCTTGGCAAGGGAGCTCAAAGAGGAGCTCGGTATCGTACCGCTCGAGTGTGATCCCCTGATTCGGGTCAGGCATGATTACGGCGATCGCAACCTGCTGCTCGAGTTTTTTCGTGTCACTCGCTATCAGGGTGAGGCCAGCGGACTCGAGGGGCAGCCTTTGAAATGGCTGTTGCCTGAGGAGATGGAGCCAGGCGGTTTTCCCGCTGCCGACCGACCTGTGATCACCGCATTGCAGCTACCGAGCCGGTATCTGATTACAGGCGGGGATGGTGATCGGTTGGAGGATTTTCTGCAGCGGCTGGACAGGGCGCTGGATCGTGGTGTGGGTATTGTACAGTTACGGGCACACGGCTTGACGGATATAGATTACCGTGAGCTTTTGTCCGCCTGTCTACCCCGTTGTCACGGACGGGGCGTCAAACTCATCGTCAACCGGCCCGAGAGGGTGGCGGATTGGCGGCAAGAGGCCGATGGGGTTCACTTCACGGCACGGCAACTGATGGCACTGACGCACCATCCCTCCGGTGCAGGACTGCTGGGCGCTTCCTGCCACAATCCTGAAGAACTGGCACGGGCAGCCGAATTGGAGCTGGACTATGCGCTGCTTTCACCTGTCGAGGCCACAGGCTCGCATCCTCATGCCCAGGCCCTGGGCTGGTTTCGTTTCACGGAGTGGGTCGACCGGGTCAATATACCTGTCTACGCATTGGGTGGTATGCAGTCAGACTCGCTGAGGCAGGCAAAACTTGCCGGCGCTCAGGGGATCGCGGGTATTTCGACTTTTTGGGGGCTCAATCGGTAAACCCGTACTCTTCGATCAATTTTTGCAGTGTCTCGCCCGCATCCGGGGATTTGTCGATGAATTCAAATCCCGAATCGTAAAAAGCGGAATTGATATCTTTAGCACTCCAACGGCAGATTGCCTTGAATCTCATGGACCTGAGTTCACCCTCGCCGTCAGGCAGGCGGAGCTCGAGGTGCATCTCTTCACCGGTCTTTACCTGGCTTTCACTGATCAGCATCATGCCCTCGGTATTGATATCAACCACATGCCCCATCACACTGTTTTGATCAATCTGCCATACCCGCAGATAGTAGATCAGGTGACGACGCTTGATGGTACGCCGATCCGAGGGATGCGGCGTGTTTTCCTGGTTGTGTTGGCTTGGCCTCTTAATATACATCGCTTTCAGCCTTATATATTACGGGTAATGACGGTTCTGTTATTCCGGACTGTCAGACAGGTTTTGACCGGATAAGATAGACATCGGCTGATTGTTGCTAGAACTTAGGAGGAGATTGTTCAGGTTACCCGATGTTACTCGTCGCAGCCGGATGCGTCATCGGTTCAGATTTTATTAATCCATTAATATCAATTACTTGCGTGATGTAAAAAAAGAGCCTCTTTCTTGCTATCATGTTACACCGATATTAACCCCTGTGGTGTAGCGGGGTGGCCCTAGGGTCTGTTAACACCTATCCATTCGGTACTGCCAAAACGGTTCTTTCGTCCGGCAATGCAGAATGAACGAAATCCAGTAGTCTTATATGTGCGAATGATAATGCCGCCGGGCTGAAAAACAGCCTCAGCCCATCAGCTGTGATTGGATGGGAGTTGACAGGCACCAGCATGGAGTTGCTTGAGTCTAGAAAGGGATGACACACATATGTTCGCTAAATTTTCCGATCCTGAGCTGTTGTCAAACTCAGAGTACCAACAGGCACTGGTCAGATTAGCCATCTGGCTGTTCAGTATTCTGTTTATGTGGCTGGGTACTTCCACGGAGTATTACCCGGTTGGTACAAGTCTCTATCTGAGCCTGTATGGTTGCTATTTTGTTTTCTTCCTGGCAGTGCTGATCAACGTTGGATACAGACATGATTTGCCGTTCAGAAAGGAGATCATGCTGGTGGTTGATGTCAGCGCAACCAGCCTGGCAATCGTCCTGACATCGGATGCCATCAGCCCTTTCTACCTGATCTATCTGTGGATCTATCTCTCTTATGGGACCAGATATGGTAAACGGCTTCTGCTGATGGCGACCCTGCTCAATTTCAGTGCTTACAATCTGGTGCTGATCTATCTGCAATCTTGGCAGAGCCATGGTTTCGATGCCTTCTTTTTCCTGTTGCTACTGCTGGTCATTCCGCTCTATCAATACTTTCTTTTGAGGCGGCTCTACCTTGCCAAGCAGGAGGCGGAGTCTGCGAAGAAGGCCCGTGGTGATTTCTTGACAACCATGACGCATGAGCTGCGTACACCATTGATCGGTGTTATCGGCATGACCCGCTTGATGCAGGGAACACCCTTGGATATGGAACAGAAAGAGTATCTCCACTCGATTCAATCATCGGCCGATCTGCTGAAGTCATTGATCAGCGATGTGCTCGATCTATCCAAAATCGACGCCAACAGACTCGAACTGCTGCCTGAATGGTTCGATATCCGCAACCTGGTCAGAAGTGTTATCTCAAGCCAGGCAGAGATGGCCCATGATAAGCAAATCGAGCTCCTCTGCCATGTGGATCCAAACGTGGGACAGGAACTGTTTGGTGACAGGCTACGGATTTCGCAGATTCTGTTTAATCTGCTGGGTAATGCGGTGAAGTTTACCGACAAAGGATACATTCGCGTCGAATTGGAAAAGGTGGAAGACCCCGGAGTTTTTGCTCAACCCCATATTCTGCTCAAGGTAGAGGATACAGGCATCGGTATTCCACAAGATCGCCAGGAGGCGGTGTTCGACAGTTTCTGGCAAGCGGATATCGGCAATGCACGCCGTTTTGAGGGAGCGGGATTGGGCACCACTGTGGTACGTGATCTGACCCGGCTGATGGGTGGGACGGTGGAAGTGGTCAGCCAGTTGGGCGAGGGGTCCGCCTTCAGTGTCAGGTTGCCACTGCAGATGAGGGATGGTCAGTTGGAAGGGGGGGAGGCATTTCAGCTAGAGGGTCGCTGCATACTCATCTATGAGGAGGATTCCAAGGCAATGGAGTTGCATAGCGCAGTTGCTCGGGAGCTGTGCATGAAGGTGATAACCGCCAACCGTCCAGGTGATTTTCTTGCCAGCCTGGACAACCGTGTTGAGTTATTGATGGTCTGCGATTCACTACACGATACATCCATACAGGAGATTTTATATAAGGCTCATGCGGTTGTACCCGCACTGCCTCTTATCGTCGCCGGGTATCGTGGCCGTATGCAGGACATGGGCGTCATCAAAAACCCTGAAAATATCCTGTTCAAACCATTTCTCGCATCAGAGTTTGCCCAGATGGCGATGCGGGCACTGGACATCAGATCGAGCCGGCAACTAAATCTATACCCGGCTGATATGGAACCAGTGGATAAGCAAGGTATCAATGTACTGTTAGCCGAGGATAACGCCATTGCGGCAAAAGTGATCTCCACCTTGCTGATTCAACGCGGGCACAGGGTACGGATAACCAAGGATGGCAGCGAGGCACTGCAAGCGGTTTCGGATGAAGACTATGAGCTGGCCTTTATCGATCTGCGCATGCCCAATATGGATGGACTGGAATTTACACGGCGTTATCGAAGCATCGAACCCAAGCATCGTTATATGCCGATCTATGCATTGACTGCAAACAGTGTGCACGAGATGTTTGATCGTTGCGTTGAAGCGGGTATGGACGGTTTTCTGACCAAACCGGTTGAACCGGAAATGCTGGATGCAATCATCGAACAGTGCAAATTAAATATCAATCGACCCTCTCCCGGAGAACCGCATCCTGTTCCTACCTAATTGGCCCGGCGTTTACAGTGATAGGGCCTGCCAGATAGCAAGGGTCGGTTTGGCCTGATTCATGGTGTAGAAGTGCAGTCCCGGTGCTCCCCCTTCCAATAGGCGTTCACATAATCGGATTACGGTCTCGGTACCGTAGCTGCGAATCGCCTCCAGGTCGTCACCGAATCCTTCAAGCCGTTTTCTCAGCCAGCGGGGGATCTCCGTGCCACAGGCATCGGAGAAACGGGCCAGTTGGGTGAAATTTGTTATCGGCATTATGCCAGGGACTATTGGGATATCGATCTGCAGCTTTTGACAGTTATCGAGAAATCGAAAATAGGCATCGGCATTATAGAAATATTGGGTTATGGCGCTGTCTGCGCCTGCTTCTATCTTGCGCTTGAAATAAATCAGGTCCTGTTCCGGGCTGCTCGCCTGGGGATGAAACTCGGGATAGGCTGCGACCTCGATATGAAAGAGGCGAGGGTAGGTCTCCTGGATCAGTTCCACCAGTTGATTGGCATGATTCAGGTCACCTAGCTCACCCAGGCCTGTGCCCGAGGGCAGATCGCCTCGCAGCGCAACCAGACGACGAATGCCTATCGACTTGTAGTGTTCGAGAATCTCTAGAATTTCATCCCGATTGGCACCGATACAGGAGAGATGGGGAGCGGTGGTAATCTGTTCATCCATCAACCACTCTACAGTATCGAATGTCCGCTGCCGAGTGGATCCGCCGGCACCGTAGGTGACGGAAAAGTAGGCTGGCTGCTTGGTGTTCAGCTCAGCTACATTCTGTTTGAGGTTTTCCAAACCCTTTTCCGTCTTTGGCGGGAAGAGTTCAAAGCTGAAGTTTCGTTGTTGATGTTCTGTATGCATAGCTGGGTCTATTTAGCACTGAATTCTAATTTGGCCTCTGTCGCTGGAAAGGCTCACCAGGATGGCAGAGCCACGCCCTGATGCGTTATCAGTGACCGGCATGGCGGGGCTGCCCGCCAGATTGGCAAGCGGATCAGTCGATTCCGGTTCAACTGCACCTGTCAGTAGCGGTAGTGATCGGGTTTGTACGGTCCTTCGACAGGCACACCGATATAGTCAGCCTGTTCCGGGGTAAGGGTCGTCAAATGGGCGCCGATCTTTTCCAGGTGTAGCCGGGCTACCTCTTCATCCAGTTTTTTGGGCAGTACATAGACCTCGTTTTTGTAGTTTTCCGAATGGGTGAAAAACTCAATTTGCGCCAATACCTGATTGGAAAAAGAGTTGGACATGACAAAACTTGGATGCCCCGTGGCACACCCCAGATTGACCAATCTGCCCTCGGCGAGCAGGATAATGCGCTTGCCGTCCGGGAAGATGACATGGTGCACCTGAGGTTTGATCTCTTCCCAGGCATAGTGGCGGATGCCGGCAATATCTATCTCATTGTCGAAGTGTCCGATGTTGCACACGATCGCCTGGTCCTTCATCGCCGCCATGTGATCGTGGGTGATGATCTTGAAGTTGCCGGTGGTGGTGACAAAGATATCACCCTGGGGCGCCGCCTCTTCCATGGTGATCACGCGATAGCCTTCCATCGCTGCCTGGAGTGCGCAGATGGGATCGATTTCCGTGATCCATACTGTAGCTCCCAGCCCGCGCAATGACTGTGCGCAACCCTTGCCCACATCGCCGTAACCGGCGACCACGGCTATTTTTCCGGCAATCATCACGTCGGTGGCGCGTTTGATGCCATCGACCAGGGACTCACGACAGCCGTAGAGATTGTCGAACTTCGATTTGGTGACCGAGTCGTTAACGTTCATGGCCGGGAAGAGCAGCGTGCCCTGTTCCATCATCTGATAGAGCCGATGGACACCTGTTGTGGTCTCCTCGGTGACCCCCTTAATCGATTCCGCCATACGGTGATAGCGTTTGGGATCCTCTTCGAGACTGCGTTTCAATACGCCCAGGATTACACGCCACTCCTCGGGGTCGTCATCCTGAGGTTCGGGAACCGCACCTGAATCGGCGAATTCAACCCCTTTATGGACCAGCAGGGTTGCGTCACCGCCATCGTCGAGAATCATGTTCGGGGCACCACCGTCCGGCCAATTGAGGACCTGCTCGGTGCACCACCAATACTCTTCCAATGTCTCTCCCTTCCAGGCATATACAGGAATCCCTTCTGCGGCAATCGCCGCTGCAGCATGATCCTGGGTAGAGAAGATGTTACAGGAGCACCAGCGAACCTGGGCGCCAAGGGTGACCAGTGTCTCAATCAGCACCGCGGTCTGAATCGTCATATGCAGGGAACCGGTGATGCGGGCCCCCTTGAGCGGCTGTTGAACAGCATATTTCTCCCTGATCGCCATCAAACCGGGCATCTCGGTTTCAGCGATGGCAATTTCACGACGTCCGTAGTCGGCCAGTGATATGTCGGCAATCTTGTAGTCGGTGAACTGATTTGACGAATCGGTAACTTTGTAGTTGGTCAACTCACTCATGGTAGTCATCTCCTGATTATCGTGAGTGAGCGCGGTTGATTGCATCAAGCCTCCCTTCCGAGCCTGGCGGATGTTCACCCGTTGCAGCGCTCCTCGGTCAGGATGTCTAATTATGAATTATGAATCTTGAATTGTGAATTGTTGAGGGTGCTCCGCACGGGTTTGTATCGCCAAGAGACTCCAGGAATTAAAGGAGACGCGAGTGTGGCGAGCACATCAATTCATAATTGATAATTCAGAATTACTAAACTTAAATTCCGGCATCCTCCCGCAACTGCTCTGCTTTGTCCGTGAGCTCCCAGGTGAATCCCTCGTCTTCTCGGCCGAAATGTCCGTAGGCGGCGGTCTTTCTGTACTGGATACGGTCACTGTTCAGGAGATCCAGCATTTTCAGGATGCCGTAGGGTCGCAAATCAAAGTTCCGGCGCACCAGTTCCGCGATCTTCTCATCGGCAATTTTGCCGGTGCCGAAGGTCTCGATCATGATTGAGGTGGGTTCAGCCACGCCGATGGCATAGGAGATCTGGATTTCACAGCGGTCCGCCAGGCCGGCGGCAACAACGTTTTTCGCCACATAGCGGCCGGCATAGGCGGCTGAACGATCAACCTTGGATGGATCCTTACCCGAAAAAGCGCCTCCGCCATGACGTGCAGAGCCACCATAGGTATCTACAATGATTTTACGTCCGGTAAGACCGCAGTCACCCACCGGACCACCGATGACAAAGCTGCCGGTCGGGTTGATATGGATCTTCTCCTGGGGGCATTGATCCAGCCACTCCTTGGGCAGAACCGGTTGGATGATATTCTCCATCACAGCTTCGCGCAGATGGGCGTTATCGATATCGGGGTCGTGCTGGGTCGACAGTACCACGGCACCGATACCGCTGACCTTGCCGTCCTCATAACGCAGCGTGACCTGGCTTTTGGCATCCGGGCGCAGCCACGGCAGGATTCCTGCCTTGCGTATTTCCGATTGCCTTTGAACCAGCCGATGGGCATAGGTGATCGGTGCCGGCATCAGCACATCAGTCTCATTGGTGGCGTAGCCGAACATCATCCCCTGGTCGCCGGCACCCTGTTCTTCAGGGCTGGTTCGATCGACACCCTGCGCAATATCGCCGGACTGTTTGCCGATCAGGGACATTACCGCGCAGGTGGAACCGTCGAAACCTACGTCGGAGCTGGTGTAACCGATATTACACACCACCTCTCTGACCAGGTCGTCAAGATCAATCCATGCCTCGGTGGTGATCTCGCCGGCAACGATGACGGCGCCGGTCTTGATCAGCGTTTCACATGCCACCCGCGCCCTGTCCGGGTTGGGGTCGGTTTGTAATATAGCATCCAGCATGGCATCCGAGATTTGGTCGGCGACTTTATCTGGGTGACCCTCTGAAACTGACTCGGATGTAAAAATAAAATCTCTTGCCATCAAAATTCCTTAGACTTCAACAAGTGTATGTGAGGAGTTTTTCCAGTATCACATGATGCCGGATCTCGAGCTGTGAACAGATTGTGTCAGCTACAGGAGAAATCGGGATTTTACACGTCAGCCTGCTTTTTGCATAATGCCCCACCCCACAATCAATTCATAGTATTAAAGGGATCAATGATGGTTTCCTTACAAACCCCAATATGCGACTTTGGCGCACCCGCCCCGGATTTTAATTTACCGGGTGTCGACGGCCGGGATTGGTCCCTGCAGCAGTGTGCCGGTGAGCATGGTTTACTGGTGATGTTCATCTGTAATCACTGCCCGTATGTCAAGGCTGTGCAGCGTCGGATTGTTCGGGATACCAAAGAGTTATCTCAACTTGGCATCAATTCTGTGGCAATCATGTCGAACGATCCTGCCGAATATGCAGAGGACTCATTCGACAATATGCAACGGGTTGCCGAGCAAATGGGTTATCCCTTTCCCTATCTGTTTGATGAGACCCAGGCCGTCGCCAAGGCCTATGGCGCCATCTGTACCCCCGATTTCTTTGGCTACAATGCGGCGCTGGAGCTGCAGTATCGTGGCCGTCTGGATGAGAGTCGCAAAGAGACAGCTCCCTCAGATGTGCGGCGGGATCTCTATGAAGCCATGAAATTGGTGGCTGAGACGGGCCATGGACCGCAGGAGCAAATACCCAGCATGGGGTGCTCAATCAAGTGGAGAGAAGGGCCAACTACTTGAAACTGCATTGTTTATTAGGATATTAGGGTTTATTCATCAAGCCAGCTTATTGCCCCGTAAAGTCAGCTGCTTTGCCCATGTCGGGGGCTTGGGTCAGAATAGCTGACCTTTTGCCTTCCCGGACTTCGGTTGCGCAATAGGGATCAACATCCCGGTACGCTGTGAAATATCAATGCGAACGGATGTGAAAAGGGGTTTATTGATAACGAATTCAGTGGCTTGCCACACAGTTACTTTTGTCCGACAGATACAGACTACTAACTTTTTCTAATCAGGAGGGGTCAATGTCCTCACGAAGAGAACTCGCCAATGCCATACGTGCCCTGAGTATGGATGCCGTACAGAAAGCCAATTCAGGTCATCCTGGTGCGCCCATGGGTATGGCCGATATCGCAGAGGTGCTGTGGAATAACCACATGAAGCACAATCCGGCCAATCCGGAGTGGGCGGATCGCGACCGCTTTGTTCTCTCCAACGGTCATGGTTCAATGCTCATCTACTCACTTCTTCACCTGACCGGTTACGAATTGAGTATTGATGACCTGAAGAGTTTCCGCCAGCTGCACTCCAAGACCCCGGGTCACCCGGAGTACGGTTATGCACCGGGTGTTGAGACAACCACCGGACCACTGGGGCAGGGTATCACCAACGCGATCGGTATGGCGTTGGCTGAAAAGACCCTTGCGGCACAATTCAACAAGCCAGGTCATGAGATCGTTGACCACAACACCTATGCATTTCTTGGTGACGGCTGCATGATGGAAGGCATATCCCATGAAGCCTGTTCGCTGGCGGGTACCCTGGGTCTGGGCAAGCTGATCGCTTTCTGGGATGACAACGGTATCAGTATCGATGGTGAGACCGAAGGCTGGTTTACCGATGACACACCTGGCCGGTTCGAAGCTTATGGCTGGCATGTGATACGTGATGTGGACGGTCATGATGCGGCTGCCGTGGATCAGGCGATCGAGGCAGCCAAGTCGATGAGCGACAAGCCATCATTGATCTGCTGCAAGACCACCATCGGTTTCGGTTCACCCAACCTGGCGGGTAGTCACGACTGCCACGGTGCTCCTCTGGGCGATGATGAAATCGCCGCCACCCGGGAGCAGCTGGGTTGGTCCCACGAGCCTTTTGTCGTACCTGATGAAATATATGCGGGCTGGGATGCGAAAGACGCAGGCACCAGTGCCGAAAACGCTTGGAATGACAAGTTTGCGGCGTACGCAGAGGCCAACCCGGAGCTCGCGGCAGAGTTCAAGCGGCGTATGGCCGGTGATCTGCCTGCAAACTGGGATGAGGAGGCCGCTAAATTCATCGCCGAGGTCAACGCCAAGGCAGAGTCGCCGGCAACCCGTAAGGCATCGCAAAACGCACTCAACGGTTATGGTCCCCTGTTGCCTGAATTTATGGGTGGGTCTGCCGACCTGACCCCCTCGAATCTGACCGCCTGGTCCGGATCGAGCTCGATCACCGATGGCAACGCCGACGGTAACTATCTCTCATACGGCGTGCGTGAGTTCGGCATGTCCGCAATCATGAATGGTGTCGCACTGCACGGGGGATTCATCCCCTATGGCGGCACTTTCCTGATGTTCTCCGAATATGCCCGTAACGCATTACGCATGGCGGCATTGATGAAATTACGTTCGATCTTCGTCTATACCCACGATTCCATCGGTCTGGGCGAGGACGGCCCCACCCATCAGCCTATCGAGCAGATTCCAACCCTGCGAATGATTCCGAACATGGATGTATGGCGTCCCTGCGATGGGGTCGAAACGGCCGTCGCCTGGAAGGCCGCCGTTGAAAAGAATGACGGACCTTCCTCACTGATCTTTTCCCGCCAGGGGCTGGCACATCAGGAACGTAGCGACGAACAGATTGCAAACATCGCAAAGGGTGGTTACGTAGTCCGTGATTGCGAAGGCACCCCCGATGCCATTGTCATAGCAACCGGTTCCGAAGTGGGCATCGCCATTCAGGCCGCTGCCGATTCAGGCAAGAATGTGCGTGTGGTCTCCATGCCGAATACCAAAGTGTTTGATGAACAGGACGCTGCCTACAAAGAGTCGGTATTACCCTTGAATGTGACCGCACGTGTGGCTGTGGAAGCTGCAGTCACCGATGGCTGGTATAAATACGTCGGCCTCAACGGCAAGGTGATAGGTATCAACCGGTTTGGTGAATCGGCACCGGCTGGAGAACTGTTCAAAGCGTTTGGCTTCACCGCTGAAAAAGTGGCTGCTGCCATCAACGAGGTTTCTGCCTGATAACAAACGAACGGGTGCCGTGGGCACCCGTGAGTGAACGATTCAATTTAGATTACAACTCTACATAGCTATAAACGGAGAACTGAAATGACTATCAAAGTAGGTATCAATGGTTTTGGTCGTATCGGTCGTATGGCGTTCCGCGCTATCGCCAAAGATTTCCCTGGTATCGAAGTCGTTGGTATCAATGATCTTCTGGAACCTGACTACCTGGCTTACATGCTGAAATATGATTCAGTGCACGGTAATTTCCCCGGCGATGTTGCGGTCGACGGCAGCAACATGGTTGTCAACGGCAAGAATATCCGTCTCACGGCTGAGCGCGATCCGGCGAACCTGAAATGGGATGAGATCGGTGCCGACCTGGTCATTGAATGTACCGGCTTTTTCCTCACCGAGGAGACTTGCCAGAAGCACATCGATGCAGGTGCCAAGAAGGTAGTACAGAGTGCCCCTTCCAAAGACGCCACGCCGATGTTCGTCTACGGTGTCAACCACAATGACTACAACGGGCAGGCCATCGTCTCCGCCGCCTCCTGTACCACCAACTGCCTGGCACCGGTGGCCAAGGTGTTGAACGACAAGTGGGGCATCAAGCGTGGCCTGATGACCACCGTGCATGCAGCCACCGCCACCCAGAAGACCGTTGACGGCCCCTCGATGAAGGATTGGCGCGGCGGTCGCGGTATCCTGGAGAACATCATTCCGTCTTCCACCGGTGCCGCCAAGGCAGTGGGCAAGGTGCTGCCCGAGCTGAACGGTAAGCTGACCGGCATGGCCTTCCGCGTGCCCACTTCCGACGTCTCCGTGGTCGACCTGACCGTGGAGCTGAACAGTGGCGCCAGCTATGACGATATCTGTGCCGCCATGAAGGCCGCTTCCGAGTCGGGTGATCTGGCCGGTGTCCTGGACTACACCGAGGAGAAGGTGGTCTCCACCGACTTCCGCGGTCGTGGTACCCCCTCCATCTTCGACGCGGGCGCCGGCATCATGCTGGACGATACCTTCGTCAAGGTGGTCTCTTGGTACGACAACGAGTACGGCTATACCTGCAACATGCTGCGCATGGTCGAGCACGTGGCCTAGTAAGACTGCTCAACATGGGACGGTTAAACACCGTCCCATGATGCAGTGCGGAGAATTTTGAAATATGAATTTACCGGCTTTCAATGCATCGACTGACGATGTCATGAGTTCATAACTCAAAATTCACACTGAAAAATTAGAATCGACCTAGGAGTTCCTAATGTCTTTCATCAAGTTGACCGACCTCGACCTTGCCGGCAAGCGTATCTTGATTCGCGCCGATCTCAATGTTCCCGTCAAAGACGGTAAAGTCACGTCGGATGCCCGAATTACCGCCTCCATGCCCACAATCGAGCACTGCGTAAAATCGGGTGCCAGGGTACAGGTGATGTCTCATCGCGGTCGCCCCACGGAGGGAGAGGTGGATGCCGAGAACTCCATGCAGCCGATTGCCGATGACATGAGCGCCAAGCTCGGTAAGACGGTCCGTCTGGTCAAGGATTATCTGCAGAGCGCGCCCGAGGTGGCGGAAGGCGAGGTGGTGCTGTTTGAGAACGTCCGTTTCAACAGTGGTGAGAAGAAAGACAACGAGGAGCTGGCAAAGAAGTATGCCGCCCTCTGCGACGTCTTCGTGATGGATGCCTTCGGCACCGCCCACCGCGCCCAGGCCTCCACCCATGGTGCCGGCAAGTTCGCGCCGACAGCCTGTGCCGGCCTGTTGCTGGCCGACGAGCTGGATAATCTCGCCAAGGCGCTGGCCAACCCTGCCCGGCCGATGGTGGCGATTGTGGGAGGTTCCAAGGTCTCCACCAAGCTAACCGTGCTCGAGGCTCTGTCAGAAAAGGTGGATCAACTGGTGGTGGGTGGCGGTATTGCCAATACCTTCCTCAAGGCGACCGGGCACAACGTGGGAAAATCCCTGTGCGAGGACGACCTGGTGCCGACAGCGCAGGCATTGATCGAAAAGATGAAGTCGCGCGGTGCGAATATTCCGATTGCCACAGATGTGGTGGTAGGCAAAAACTTTGCGGAAGATGAGCCTGCCGTATTGAAGTCAGCGGGTGAGGTCGAAGACGATGAAATGATCTTCGACATCGGACCGGATAGCGCCAATGAACTGGCTGATATCATCAAACAGGCCGGCACCATCGTCTGGAATGGACCGGTTGGCGTTTTCGAGTTCGATCAGTTTGGCGAGGGTACCAAAACCGTATCCATGGCGATAGCCGATTCCGACGGTTTCTCCCTGGCCGGTGGTGGCGACACCATTGCCGCCATTCAAAAGTACGACATATATGAGAAGGTTTCTTATATCTCCACAGCGGGTGGCGCCTTTCTTGAATACCTGGAAGGTAAGACTCTGCCTGCGGTGGCAATGCTTGAAGCGCGTGCAGCTGAGTAACTGGAGCATCGATCGAAAACGGTTGAGCAGCGGTTCAGCCGGTTTATTCATGCGTTGAGCATGTAGCTGGATTTTTATGCCAAGACGAACAAAAATTGTTGCAACCCTGGGACCGGCGACGGATGATCCAAAGATCCTTGACGACATCATCCATGCAGGGGTGGATGTGGTTCGCCTCAATCTATCCCATGATCATCATGATGCCCAGCGCCAGCGGGCTGAGAGGATACGTAATCGGGCACGTGCCTGTGGACGGCAGATTGGTGTTTTGGCCGATCTGCAAGGACCGAAGATACGTATCGGCCGATTCAAGGCGGGTGCAATCAATCTGAGTGAAGACGACATATTCATGCTCGATGCCGACTGTGCACTGGATGCAGGTGATCAGCAGCGGGTCGGATTGACCTACCCGCAACTGGTAGGGGATGTCGCGCGTGGCGATACCCTGTTATTGGATGATGGCGCAATTGTGCTCTGGGTCTCCGATGTGGAAGGTAACGTGATTCGTTGCAAGGTGATTGTCGGTGGCAGGCTTTCCAACAACAAGGGCATCAACAAGCAGGGCGGCGGGCTTTCTGCGCCGGCATTGACCGACAAGGACAGGAACGATATCAGATTTGCGGCAGAAATCGATGTCGACTATCTTGCCGTCTCCTTTGTACGTAATGGAGAGGACGTGAAGGAGGCGCGCCGTCTCTTGGATGAGGCGGGTGGGACCGGCGGCATCATCGCCAAGATCGAGCGTGCCGAGGCACTGGACAGTATCGAGGAGATTATCAAGTCTTCCGATGCCATTATGGTTGCCCGTGGCGACCTGGGTGTTGAGATCGGCGATGCGGAGCTGCCAGCGGTGCAGAAGGAGCTGATCAAGACCGCGCGCGGGATGAATTGCGTGGTTATCACCGCCACCCAGATGATGCAGTCGATGATCGAGAATCCCATACCTACGCGGGCCGAAGTGTTCGATGTGGCGAATGCGGTCATGGATGGCACCGATGCAGTGATGCTCTCTGCCGAAACCTCTGTGGGCAAGTATCCGCACAAGGTCATCGAAGCGATGGACCGGGTCTGTTCAGAGGCGGAAAAACATCAAACCGCACGACGTTCGCATCATAGGATCGATAGTGTGTTTGGCCGTGTCGACGAATCGATCGCGATGGCGACCATGTATACTGCCAATCACTTGGGTGTGAAAGGGATCGCCGCACTGACGGAATCGGGCTCCACAGTGAAATGGATGTCTCGTATCAGTTCCGATATTCCCATTTATGCTTTGACGCGTCATGTGCGTACAAGACGCAAGGTCACCCTCTACCGTGGTGTCTATCCGGTGAGTTTTGACGTTGCGAGTACAAATGTCGATAAGGTGAACGAAGAAGTGATCGATGAACTGCTGAGACGCGGTGAAGTTCGTGAAGGTGACTTGGTGATTATCACTAAGGGTGATCGCTCCGGTGTGGAGGGTCAAACCAATATTATGAAAGTGATGCGCGTCGGTGAGCATGTTCTCGCTGAAGACACGATTAAAAGGTGACCCCGCCTGGCGGGGTCATCGACAGTTGAAATTACTATAGACACATAACCAAGGAGGCTATCATGGCTCTGATATCCCTGCGCCAACTTCTCGACCATGCTGCGGAAAACGGCTACGGTTTACCGGCGTTCAATGTCAACAATATGGAACAGGTGCATGCCATCATGCAGGCTGCTGACGCGGCCAAAAGCCCTGTAATCCTGCAGGGTTCCGCCGGAGCTCGCTCCTATGCGGGAGAACCTTTCCTGCGTCACCTGATCATCGCCGCAACTGAGATGTATCCGCACATCCCGGTCTGTATGCACCAGGATCACGGTACATCACCCTCAGTCTGCCTGCGTTCCATTCAATCGGGCTTCTCTTCAGTTATGATGGACGGATCATTGATGAGCGACGGCAAAACACCCTCGTCATACGAATACAATGTGGATGTGACCAAAACCGTGGTCGCAATGGCCCACGCCGGTGGCGTCTCCGTTGAGGGCGAACTCGGTTGTCTGGGATCCCTTGAAACCGGTCAGGCCGGTGAAGAGGATGGCGTGGGTGCCGAGGGCACGCTCGATCACAGCCAGCTGTTGACCGATCCCGATGAAGCGGCCGATTTCGTCAAGAAGACAGGTGTGGACGCCCTGGCGATTGCGATTGGGACATCCCACGGCGCCTACAAGTTCACCCGCCCCCCCACCGGCGATATCCTGGCCATCGATCGGGTGAAGGAGATCCATGCGCGTATTCCTGACACCCATCTGGTCATGCACGGTTCCTCTTCGGTGCCGCAGGACTGGCTGGCGATCATCAATGAGTATGGCGGCGATATGGGTGAGACCTATGGCGTGCCCGTGGAGGAGATCGCCGAAGGTATCAAGCATGGTGTACGCAAGGTCAATATTGACACCGATCTGCGCATGGCATCGACCGGTTCTATCCGTAAGCATCTGCACGACAACAGGTCCAACTTCGATCCGCGGAAGTTCCTCAAGGAAGCCACCAAGGCGATGTCGGAGATCTGTAAGGCGCGTTATGAAGCCTTTGGCTCGGTAGGTATGGCTGACAAGATCGTACCGATCTCACTGGAAGATATGCAAAATCGTTATGAGAGCGGCGAACTCGACCCTAAGGTCAACTGATCCGGTTGAGCGGTGAGTCAGGAAATAAAAAGGGGGCGAAAGCCCCCTTTGTCATTCTGCTGTGACGTAGCTACGTCTCGCCCCTATAACAAGCCTTCTCTCTGCAGTACTTTCTTGAGTTGATTGGGATTGAAGCCGACAAACTTATTACTTCCGATAACGATCAGAGGTACGGTTTGCCCACCGATCTCAAAAAACTGTTTCTGCATTTTTCCAGGTTTGCCCACATTGAAGTCTAAAAAAGGAACCTTATTCCTCTTTAGCCAACGTTTCAGATGCTGGCAATGGGGGCATCTCAGCGTGGTATAGATGACCACCCTGGCGGATTTAATATTGATTGCTGTCATACCAGACAAAATTTATACCACAATAGCTGAATCAGTTGATTCCGTCTCAATCACAATCATGCAACAAACAGTTACCTTGGTTATTAATAGAATCGGCAAGACAACATAAAAATTGAAGCCCGGTACGAACAAAATTCGCTATTGAGCTACTCCTCTCGCCAATCGCCAGTCAGGCGCTTTTCCGCTTCATTGTATTTTTCCGCTGTTTTATCAATTACCTCTTGGGGTAGCTCAGGTCCGGGTGGCGTCTTATCCCAGTCGAGTGTCTCCAGATAGTCTCTTACGAACTGCTTGTCGAAGCTGGGAGGACTGCATCCCGGGCGATAAGAGCTTGCCGGCCAGAATCGGGATGAATCCGGCGTCAACACTTCATCGATAAGATGGACCCTGCCCTGAGCATCCAAACCGAACTCAAATTTCGTGTCCGCGATGATAATACCCCTTTCAAGGGCATAGTCAGCCGCCTGTCTGTAGATATCCAGACTCAGATCTCTAACCTGACAGGCAACATCCTTTCCTAACAGCGCCTCAGCCTGCTCGAATGAGATATTCATATCATGATCCCCAACCTCCGCCTTCGTTGAAGGGGTGAAGATTGGTTCCGGGAGCCTGGCGGCCTGTTGCAACCCTTCAGGCAGGGATATGCCGCATACACTTCCGTTCTGTTGGTAGTCCTTCCAGCCGGATCCTATCAGGTAGCCCCTGACGATTGCTTCAACCGGCAGTGGTTTTAGCTTGCGCGCCAGTATCCATCGATCCCCTAGAATCTCACGCTGTCGTGGGTCTGTTACAATCTTCTCCAGCGGGATATCCTTGAGATGGTTGGGTACGATGTGGCGGGTGCGATTGAACCAAAAGTTGGCTACTCTGGTCAGTACTTCCCCCTTGCCGGGTATGGGTTGAGGCAATACGACATCAAACGCTGAGAGTCGATCTGTAGTGACAATAAGCAGGTGATCCTCATCCGCTTCATAGATATCGCGAACCTTGCCGCGATTGAGTAACTTCAGGTTAAGATCGGACTCGAACAGCGTATTGCTAACATTATTCATATCACAAGCCGGGGATGTAAAATTCCATTATACCCAATGCTGTTATAAGCCCTAATAAAAAATGACAATATCGTAACAATTGGTCAATAGCCCGACAGTGACATCTCAAGGTACTTCAATCAAAGCTCACACATGACATAATCCATCACATGAACATAGTATCTTCCGTGGATGAACAGAATGCTTATCTGCAAGCCTTCAGGGGGAGTTTCACTTCAACCCTCAGATGGCATCAGTTGGATGCCTTGTGGCAGGTATTGAAAGAGGATGCCGCTGGTGGGTGGTATATCTATGCCATAGGCGAGCCGCCACCGACCTCCATCGCTGACGCCAATATGGTTCTCAAGTTCATCGATAGCATCGATGTTCTGTTGCGCAGCGAACATGAAGAAGACTATTGCGGTATCGTCTATGCGGACGATCTCGATCAACCCGGTTTCATCAAAATCTATGATCCCAATAATCTGGGCGTCTCCTGTGGATATAGCGACAACCCGCCACTGCCCGGTTGGGTATTGAGCAAGCTTCCTCCCATCGATCTGCCTGGCACGATGGTGCCGAAGAATCGCAAACGATGGTGGCAGGCGCTGTGGAGTAAACCCTGAATTATTTCGGGGTTTATGCAGGCAAATCGTGCTATTCTCCTTAACCAAGTAATTTTGTGGGGAATTGGTGGGCTATGGCAACTACTCAAGATATCAGTACAGGCAGGACCTTGAATGACCGACTGGCCATTACTCGGGGTGTGATGAATATGTTCGAGAACTGGGGTCTGCACGCTGAAGAGATGATGGCGCTGTTGAATTTAGAGGGAAAGGCACGCCATTTTACACAGTATCGCCACAACAAACCGCTACCGGATACCCCTGATGTCATGAGACGGGTGGAATATCTTGTGCGTATCGATGATGCGCTGCGTACGACCTATCCCTCCAATCCGAGCATGGGCAAACGCTGGCTGCGCCAGCGTAGCCACAAATTCAACAAGCACTCTCCACTGTCGATGATGATCGGCGATGGAGAGCAGGGCATGATCTATGTGCTCTCCAGGCTGGACTGTACATTCGCCTGGGACCAGAGCGGATCAATACCCAGTTCCAGGAGTTTAGAGTGTTGAGTTTTTAGTTTTGAATAGAGGGTTCGCTTCGCTCAATACGTTTTAGGTTTTCAGATCCCCGCCTTCTTGCGGAAGATGGTGCATTGGATTAGTGTTAACAGGCCCTAGAAGAGACTAAGGAAAGCCAGGCGTGGCCCAGAAAACTCAACACTCAAGACTTTCCATTGTCCGTACTATGCCTGCTCCAGGCGAGTCAGCCATACATCAAGACCCTGGGCGTCCAACTTCAGATCCATTGACATCCGTTGTTCAATGATTTCGGGAGATTGGCGACAGCCATGGGCCTTGAGTTCATCCATCATCCAATCCTTCAAGCTGTTGCGAATATCCGCAACCCGCTCCTCCCCGGGGTTCGCACTGGATGCCCTGGCGATGGCTGCGAACTCTTCAATATATCGGCTCAGCTTTTCAGCCATCTCCTTTGGCCTCCCGATTTCACCGTAATGGGTCAGATAGATGCGCTCAGGTGACAGTGTAATCAATCGCTCCAGCGTGTTTTGCCATGCTTCTGGATCGAATTGCACAGGGGTTGTTGTCGGCATGATGAAGTGGCCGTGCTCGGTGTCGAATTCCCGGTATGACAGGCCGAAGGTGTCGCCGGTGAACATTGCCTGGCCCATGGCGTCGTAGACACAGAAATGGTGTCGGGCATGCCCGGGAGTATCCAATATCAACAACTCCCTGTTGCCGAAGCTCAGGCGCGTGTTATCCGGTGCTTCGATGACACGCTCTTTGGGGATGGATGTCAACTTGCCGAACTGTCGCTCGAATTGTTCCTCGCCATAGACCGCAGTTGCACCGGCGATCAATTTCGAGGGATCGATCATGTGTTTGGCGCCATAGGGGTGGATTACGAGGGATGCGTTGGGCAACCTGCGCATCAGTTCCCCGGCACCGCCGGCATGATCGAGGTGCACATGAGTCGGTATGACATATTTTACCTGTGATGGCTGTATCCCTTTCGCCTTCAGGACATCCATGAGATAGGGGACAGTATGACTGGTTCCGGTATCTATAAATACCGCTTCACCCTCGGATTCCACGAGATAACAGGCAGCCAGTTCGGGCCGTTGATAATGGGTGTCTATACAGGTTATATGATTCGCATACTCTATGATGTCGAGTTCCGGCATCGCGCCACCTATTTGTCTTCACTGTTATCTTGATTGGCAATGGTCCCTTCCGCACCCTGCAACAGGTTTTGAATATTGGATCGGTGGCGCCAAAACAGAATCGACGACATTACGATCTGCATCACCACCAGTTCGGTCTCTGGCCAGATCACCCAGACTATCAACGGTGCCAGCGCCATTGAGACAAGCGCTGAGAGTGAAGAGATATTGACCACTTTTGCAATGAACAACCAGATCAAAGCAACCGCCAATCCGATCCCCCAATGGAGACCGAATTGCACACCCAGGGCGGTTGCAACCCCTTTACCGCCTTTAAATCTGAAAAATAAGGGATAGAGATGACCGAGAAAGGCCGCCATACCGGTCAAGGCGAGTACCAGTGCAGAGGCGCCTAGCAGATGAGCCGCAACCATTGGCAGCAATCCCTTCAGTGAATCACCGAGCAGGGTTATGGCTGCCGCCTTTTTGCCACCGATACGCAGTACATTGGTGGCACCCGGATTATTCGATCCCTGACTTCTCGGATCGGGCAATCCCATGATGCGGCAGACAATGATGGCGCTCGAAATGGAACCCAGCAGATAGGCGCCAAGTATGAGTAGAGAGTCAGTGATCATGTGTACGCTTGAATAATTACACCATTCTGTCAAACGATATGCCCATCGAGATCAGCAGTTGCTGCGCATTGCCTCCGGGCTCTGGCAGATGCATGCGTCAGGCTTGATTTGACGGGCTCATGTTGTTACAGAACCGGTTATATTACAAGGTTTAGCCGCTGTTACATGGCTCATACCCTGAACTCTGGCCCTGCGTGAGGGGTTTGCTCATTGCCTATTCTCCTCTACCATGTGCCATTTACTTACAATATGGCCACATATTTATGGATATAGTCTTCATCCGGGATCTGCGTGTCGATACCGTGATCGGAATCTATGATTGGGAGCGGAAGATCAGGCAGACAGTGATTTTTGATCTCGAAATGGGTGCCGATATCGCCAAAGCGGCGACCACTGATGACATAGAAGATACACTCGATTACAAAGCGGTGAGTAAACGTCTTGTCTCTTATGTCCGAGAGAGCGAATTTCAGCTGGTCGAGACCTTGGCGGAGCGTTGTGCCGGAATTGTTCTGCAAGAATTCAGGGTGCCCTGGGTTCGTCTGACCCTGAACAAGGTGGGCGCGGTCAGTGCCGCACGGGATGTAGGCGTGATAATCGAACGAGGTCACCGTGACTGATCGAGGGAGTGTGCATGCCTGGTTGAGTTTGGGCAGCAATATGGCGCCTGAGAACCATATTCCCCGGGCCCTGCGCGATCTTGAGGCGCTATTCGGTGAACTGCAGGTCTCCCCTATTTATGAAAGTGAGGCCGTCGGGCTTGAAGGCGATAATTTTCACAACCTGGTTGTGGGGATCTACACTGACCTTTCACCGAGAGCGCTGGTCGTGGAATTGCGGAAGCTGGAAGCACGTCACGGCAGAAGACGAACACCGGACAGGTTTGCTTCACGAACCCTGGATATCGATCTGCTGACCTATGGCGATCAGATTATCGATGATGGGTCGATTCAGTTGCCTCGGGATGAAATCGTGAAATATGCATTCGTCCTGCTGCCCCTGTCTGATGTGGCGGGTGATGAACTACACCCGCATTCAGGGCGAACTTATAGCCAGTTGTGGGATGCGTTTGACCAGTCGGATCAATCCCTGTGGCGCGTCGAGGGTCGGGTGCGGTGACGTCGGATCGCTATATGAGCCATGGGGTAAGTCATTGAATATGGCGTCGAGTAATCCTTATATTGCTGTATTATAAGCAAAAAAACCCTGGCACCCTATCCTTGGGCGCCAGGATCTCGTGTCGCAGTGATTGGTTGGCAATTGGTTCGATCCTTGCACATCCATGTACGTGTCTGCTATCCGTTGCTTCCTTGATGCGACGGTTATAATTCTAAGTGATTAACCTTAAAAAAAATGTAGGATTGATCTCAAATCAGCGTAGGACATTTCTTACACGGAGAGGCTTTTCAACTTGATTGTTCGACTGTTCTTTTGAAACAATCCGTCCCTCGTTCATAATCGGATCGATTGATAACCGACCGCATATTCCTGAGGAAGTATCCCCATGCCGCTGATCAGAGCATTTCCCGGACTGCGTCCTGCCGAAGGGCGGGCTGCCGATGTCGCCGCACCACCCTATGATGTCATGAACGAGGCTGAGGCCAGAGAGATGGTAGACGGCCGTCCGTGGAGCTTCCTGCATATTTCGAGGCCGGAAATAGATCTCCCGCAAGGTACCGACCCCTATGCATCGGAGGTCTATGCCAAGGCCGCTGAGAATCTGAAGGAGATGGAAAGGGAGGGAATCCTCATTCGGGACAAGAAGCCCTGTTTCTATGTCTACCGTCTGACGATGGGCGAGCATCAACAGACAGGGTTGGTGGCAGCTGCTTCGGTTGAAGCCTATGACCATGACCGTATCAAAAAGCATGAATTCACCCGCCCGGCGAAAGAGGATGACCGGGTGCGTCAGATCGATGCCCTGAATGCCCAGACGGGCCCCGTTTTTCTGGTCTATCCGAGCGCCGCAGCCGTGGAAGCCCTACTCAATGAGATATCGCAGACCCCCCCGGAGATGGACGTCACTGCCGCAGATGGAGTAAGGCACGAGATCTGGCCTTTGGATGATGAAGAGAAAGTGGCTAGGCTGACCCATGAATTTGATCGGATGGAGGCGCTCTATGTTGCTGATGGCCACCATCGATCCGCCGCGGGTTCGAGGGTTGCGGCTTCGAGGAAAGGGGCGAATAGCAGCCATACCGGGGATGAGGCCTACAACTACTTTCTGAGTGTCATCTTTCCGCACAATCAGATGCAGATCCTCGACTACAACAGGGTTGTGAAAGATCTGAACGGGCTGGATAAAGAGACTTTTCTCACTCGCATTGAAGCGGTTTTTCAATTGCAAACCAGTGATCAAGCCGTAAAACCCGAGCGGAGTGGTGAATTCGGCATGTATCTGGATGGACAGTGGTATCGCCTGCGTCTCGATGCGGCGAAGATCCCCAGTGATCCTGTTGCGCGTCTGGATGTCAGTCTTCTGGCAGACAATCTGATTGAGCCGATTCTTGGTATCTCCGATCCGCGCCGTGACAATCGAATCGATTTTGTCGGCGGGATCCGGGGTCTTTCCGGCTTGGAGCAACGGGTGGATTCCGGTGAGATGGCGGTTGCCTTCTCGCTTTTTCCCACCAGCATGGAGCAACTGATGGCGGTCGCGGATGCCGGTGAAGTCATGCCGCCCAAGTCGACCTGGTTTGAACCGAAATTAGCGGATGGACTGGTGAGTCACGTGCTTGATTGATTGCGATGGTCACTACCCGCAGCAGACTGCCGGAGGGGGATGGTGCCGATACGGCGGTTGTTGCCCGCTGGTTGGAGATGCTGCCTGCGGAGTTTGACGCAAAAGACCGGCAGATGCTGCGCAAGGCGGGGGATCTGGCCCTCAAGGCCAATCATGACAAGCGTATTCTGAGTGGGGAGACCCAATTAAGGCACGCCCTATCCATCGCAGAGATCCTGATCGATTTACGTATGGATCGTGAAACGGTTGCGGCGGCGCTTCTGCTGGATGTATTGAAGGATTCAACAGTTACCCTTGAGATATTGCAGCGTGAATTGGGTGAAAGCACTGCCCATATGGTGGATGACCTGACGCGCATCGATCTGCTGACCGATCTGTCCGTTGATGTCTCTGCTGATGATGAAGCACAACATGCGGAGAACCTGCGCCGTCTGTTGCTGGGTATCGCTGAAGATATCCGTGTAGTACTGGTGGTTGTGGCAGAGCAACTCCACCTGATGCGATCCGCACGCAGGCTATCTCCGGAACTGAGGCGTCGCCTGGCCCATGAGACAAAGGAGATCTATGCGCCATTGGCAAATCGATTGGGTATCTGGCAGGTCAAGTGGGAGCTTGAAGACCTGGCACTGCGCTTTCTCCATCCTGAGGAATACAAACGTATAGCCAGTCAACTGGATGGACGGCGCGCCGATCGGGAACAGTTCATTAAAGAGGTGATCGAACTGTTGCGCGAAAATTTTCAGGCTGTTGGCGTGAATGCGGAAATAAGCGGACGACCCAAGCATATCTACAGCATATGGCGCAAGATGCAGCGTAAAGCGGTGGATATCCAACAGATCTTCGATTTGCGGGCGGTGCGGGTATTGGTGGATGACATCGCTCAATGTTATGCGGCATTGGGCGTTGTACATGGATTGTGGAAACACATCCCCGGTGAATTCGATGACTATATTGCGACACCTAAGGCCAACCTTTATCGTTCCATTCACACCGCTGTTATCGGACCCGAGGATAAAACGCTGGAGGTGCAAATCCGTACGCGTGAGATGCATTTTCATTCGGAGCTGGGTGTGGCGGCACATTGGCGGTATAAGGAAAATGCCAAACAGGATAGCGATTTCGAACGAAGAATCGTCTGGATGAGGCAATGGCTTGAGAGAAAGGACGAGGGAGCGGATGGCGCTGCGCCAGGGGATGGGGCGGAGAGTGAACTTGAGGCGACGCGGATCTACGTTTTGACCCCAATGGGGAAAGTGGTAGAACTGCCCAAAGGTTCGACGTCACTCGATTTTGCCTACGCCATCCATACCGATGTAGGGCATCAGTGCCGGGGGGCGAGGGTGGATGGCCACATCGTGCAACTCAATCGCCCCTTACGCAGTGGTGAAACTGTCGAGATTCTAACTGCCAAGAATGGAACCCCGAGTCGCGACTGGATAAACCCGCATCTGGGTTATCTGCATTCATCGAAAGCGCGTAATCGGGTCAAGCAGTGGTTCAAACAACTCGACTATGACCACCATGTGGAGCTGGGCCGCGCAGCCTTGGAGCGTGAAATGACACGCCTGTCCATCAGTGAGAAGCCTGATCTTGAGGCGGCGGCAACAAAGCACAACCTGATGCATACGGAGGATGTCTACGCGGCGATAGGTCGTGGTGATCTGTCGCCCATCCAGGTCGCCGGCCTCGGCAGCCGGGCGAAGAACGAGTCGCGGGAAAAAGAGATGCCGGAAATCCACCGTAACCAGGCGGTGGTCAAGGGGGAGGTGGTGGTCGCCGGGGTCGGTGACCTGATGACCACTATCGGCCGCTGTTGTAAACCGGTTCCGTATGATCCGATAATCGGTTATGTCACCCGCGGGCGAGGGGTTACAATACATCGTTCCGACTGCCCGAATATCCGTGCCATAAAAAAAAGCGAGAGTGACCGTCTGGTTACAGTACACTGGAGTACGGAACAGCGGGAGACCAGCTATGCGGTGGATTTCCTGGTGATTGCCAGCGACAGAAAAGGCCTGTTGCGGGATATTTCGGCTATTCTGACCAACGAGGATATCGATGTCATCGGTGTCAACACCAGCAGTGACCGTAAAACCGATTCAGCCCGGATGCGTTTTACGGTTGAGGTGCGGGATATGGAACAATTGAGTCGTTTGCTGTCGAAAATCGAGCAGTTGCAGGATGTGAACTTGGTCAAAAGACAGATTTAGGTGGCACCTGAACCCATGGATTCAGGTGGCAGGTTTAGATTGCCAGTCCGCCATGTCGCCGCTAAACTAACGCTTTGTTATTTTATGCTTTTTCTCCTCCCCAAGTGTCAATAGATCAATATTGCGTAACCTGTTTTGGCTAACCAGAGAAAAATCACCAATCTTCTAGACCTTGATCTGCAGGGTATGGAGGCCTATTTCCTCGAAATGGGTTCCAAGGCATTTCATGGCAGAAATGTCTTCAAATGGATACATAAACATGGCGTAACCGAATTCGATGCCATGACCGATATCTCCAAACGCCTGCGTCAACAGCTGCAACAACAGGCATCTATTGAACTGCCGAAGCTGGTTTATGAACAACCCGCTACTGATGGCACCCGCAAATGGATTCTTGAGTTGCAGGATAGTCAGCGTATCGAAACTGTATTGATACCGGATGATGGAAGGAACACCCTTTGTGTCTCTTCTCAGGTGGGGTGTGCCCTCGATTGCAGCTTCTGCTCAACCGCCCGACAGGGTTTCAATCGTAATCTGAGCGTCGCGGAGATCATAGGGCAGGTGTGGGTTGCAAGTCGCAAATTGGGAGCGGCGCCGAGCAATATCGTGTTGATGGGAATGGGCGAGCCCCTGGCCAATCTCGACGCAGTCATCAGCGCCATGAAAATCATGCAGGATGATCTAGCCTATATGGTATCCAAGTATCGGGTTACCGTAAGTACATCGGGAATTGTACCGGCACTGAAAAGATTGCGGGAATCGTGCGATGTCAGTCTTGCAGTCTCCCTGCATGCCCCTGACAATGCGTTACGGGATAAATTGGTGCCGATTAATCGTAAATATCCATTGGAAGAGTTGATTCCCGCGTGCCGCGAATATGTCAAGGGGGACAAGCGCAGAAAAGTGACATGGGAGTATGTCATGCTGGAGGGTATAAACGACTCACTGCAACATGCCAAGGCATTGATCCGTCTGCTTGAAGGGACCCCTTCGAAGGTCAACTTGATTCCCTTCAATCCGTTTCCGGGTACACACTATCGCACATCACCGGCAGAGCGGGTGGAGGCTTTCCGGATGCGCCTCAAGCGCTCAGGCATTATCGCCACCACGCGTAAGACCCGCGGTGATGACATAGATGCCGCGTGCGGACAGCTGGTCGGCAAGGTCAGGGATCGGAGCAGCAGAGAGTTACGAATGGAGAAAACGGGCAACATCAAATTGGGTGTTTCATGAAGTCGATAGGCTGTTATCTACGTTATTTACTACCGGCAGTACTGCTTTTGAGCGGCTGTGCAACCCAGCCGCAAGCCACTGATGCCACCGGTAACCTGGGTCAGGAGAAACGCAATAGTCCGGCCAAGATCTATGTAGAGATGGGTATGGCCTATATGCGGGATGGCCAGTCAGCGGTGGCACTGCAGAAACTCAAGAAGGCATTGGAGATGGATGAGAAGTCCCCTGAAGCCCACAACGTGATCGGCATACTCTATCAGCAATTGGGTGAGATAGATCGGGCCGGCAAACATTATGACCGGGCAGTGGAACTGGATGCACGCGATCCATATATACGAAATGCGAGAGGAAGTTATTTCTGTCGTCTTGGTCGATATTCAGATGCCTTGGAGGACTTTGGGCAGGCCCTCGCCAATCCACTCTATCCCACGCCATGGGTGGCACTGACCAATGCCGGATTATGCGTTGAGCGTGCTGGTGACGAGGCCAAAGCTGAAAACTTCTACCGACGGGCGCTGACTGCCAGACCCACCTACCCCATAGCACTCTTCAAGATGGCGGAAATCTCAATGCAGCAGGAAAACGATCTTTCCGCGCGTGCCTATCTGGAGCGCTACCATGGCGAGGTTAAACCCACGGCTGCCTCTCTTTGGTTGGGTGTACAGGTAGAGAAACGGCTTAGAGACATGGGCAAAAGCACCGAATATAGAAGAAGGCTGCTGAAGGATTTTCCGGATGCGCCTGAGGTCCAGTTGCTCTACCAAGCTGAAAAAAGCCGATGAATGTCACAAGTAAAGACGACACAGAGATGACCCCGGAGGTCGTCATTGGGCCTGGCACCCAACTGCGTAAGGCGAGAGAGCGACAAGGTCTGGATCAGGCAAAAATGGCAGCGCAATTGCACTTGAGTCAGGCAATGATAGCTGCCCTTGAGTCAGATGATTACGATAATCTGCCCGGCCCCGTTTTTGTCCAGGGCTACCTGCGTAAATACGCCAGACTGCTTGGCGTCAATGAGGGAGCGGTTATCGAAGCCTATCAGAGTCTGTTACCAGCATCGAATGATCTGCCTATGCATAGGGCGCAGACGCAGAATTTTGGTCGTGAGCTGCACAGTGGTCATGGGGTTATGCGTTATGTGACCTGGGGTATTCTGTTGATACTCGCCGTATTGGTCTTCTTCTGGTGGCAGACCCGTGTGGAAATGGAGGAGCCTGCCGCCCTTCCAGCGGAAGAGCAGGTTGAATCAACTATCCTGGATCCGCTCCTCGATCAGGAAATTCAGCAACCGGTACCTGCTGTTGAGGAGGAAGTGTCACAACCGCCATCGCCATCGCCATCGCCATCGCCATCGCCATCGCCATCGCCATCGGAACAACTGGTCGAAGAGTCGGAACAGGTGTTGAATCAGATCGAAGAAGTTCTCTCGACCTCCGATCAACCGCCCTCACCGGCGGGCGGCCTGCAGCAACCTGTTGAAACAGAGCAGCCCGGCCCGGTGATTGTGCCGGTGCAGGAGGAGGAACCAGCCGAAGAGGTGGCCCCTATACTGTCAAAAAAGGTGGTGTTCCTGTTCAGCGAATCCTGTTGGGCCGAGGTGCGTGATCGGGATGGTAAACTGCGCATCTTTGGCGAACTGGGTTCTGGTAAACGTCGAACACTGGATAGCCAGCTTGGTCCATTTTCCGTTTTACTGGGTAATGCGCCCGGTGTGGAGTTGACCATCGATGGCGAACCTTTCGATCTCAAGCCATTTACCCGGGGTAAGGTGGCGCGATTCAATCTGGATCCGAACCGGCTGTAACCGATCCTAGATCAAATCCACAGATCCGTGTTACCCTTCACCGTTTTATTCGAACCAGTCCTATTTCACGCCCTGTAATCTGAATTCTATGGCAAAGCAGATCCAAGCCATACGCGGGATGAAGGATATCCTGCCGCAACAGTCGCCGCTCTGGCAGTTTCTCGAAGACCGAGTGCGTTCGGTACTCAGCCGTTACGGCTATGCCGAAATCCGTATGCCCATCGTCGAGATGACCGAACTGTTCAAACGCTCCATTGGCGAGGTTACCGATATTGTCGAGAAGGAGATGTATACTTTCGCCGATCGTAACGGTGACAGCCTGACGCTGCGACCGGAAGGTACCGCGGGTTGTGTGCGGGCCGGTCTGGAAAACGGTCTGATTTTCAATCAGACACAGCGGCTCTGGTATCAGGGGCCGATGTTTCGACACGAGCGACCACAAAAGGGGCGCTACCGTCAGTTCCATCAGATAGGTGTTGAGGCCTTCGGCCTGGCGGGTCCGGATATCGACCTCGAACTGATTTTGATCACTGCCCGGATATGGCGTGAATTGGGGCTGCGGGATCTGGAATTACAGCTCAATACCTTGGGTACATCCGAGGAGCGGGCCAACTATCGTGATCAGCTGATCGTCTATTTGCGCGAGCGTTTCGATGAGCTCGATGAAGACAGCCAGCGCCGCTTGGAGAGTAATCCGCTGCGTATTCTCGACAGCAAGAATCCTCGGATGGCATCTGTGATAGAGGATGCGCCCAGCCTCATGGAGTATCTCGGGGATCAATCAATGGCGCATTTCGATCGCCTTCGACAGGGCCTTGACGATGCCGGGGTGGGTTATCGGCTAAATCCCCGGCTGGTGCGCGGATTGGACTACTACAGTCGGACGGTATTTGAGTGGGTGACGCAGAGTCTGGGTGCCCAAGGCACAGTGTGTGCCGGTGGACGTTTTGACGGATTGGTCGGGCAGCTGGGTGGAAGAGCGACACCCGCGGTCGGTTTTGCCATGGGGCTTGAGCGATTGATAGCCATGTTGGAGACGCTCGATTTGAAAGAACAACTGCCCGTTCCCGATGTCTACCTGGTGATGATGGGGGACAGGGCATCCCGAGAAGGCGTATTGCTAGCCGAGCGGTTGCGCAGCGCACTGCCGACACTGCGTCTCATCAGTCACTGCGGGGGCGGTACATTCAAGAATCAATTGAAGAAAACGGATCGGAGCCAGGCCCGCTATGCACTCGTTCTCGGCGAGGACGAGGTTGCACGTCGGGAGATTGGCCTTAAACCGATGCGAAGTGAAGGCAAGCAGGAGCAGATAGCATTGTCTCAATTGGAGACCAGGCTTGCAGAGTTGATTAATCGAGGACAATGATTAACAGGCCCTAGTATAGGACACTACACTCGTTGCTTGAGTAACACGATAAACGATGAGTCAATTAAGGTATGCACTATGAGTGAGTATCAGACCGAAGAAGAACAGGTCGAGGCGATTAAACGCTGGTGGAAAGAGAACGGTACCTCAGTGATTGCCGGATTGGTGATTGGACTGGGTGGCGTCTTCGGCTGGCAGGCCTGGGGTAACTACAAGGATAGAATCGGCGCCGAAGCGGCACTGGCCTTCAATCAGATGGTGGCGGCGGTGGACCGGGGGGATAAACCGTCGGCGGTCAAGCAGGCGGAATTGATGCGCAGCAACTATGACAACAGCTATGCCATATTCGCCGCGATGGCCGAGGCGAGGGTCAAACTCGATCAGGGGGATGCGGCTACGGCTATCTCCCGTCTGGAGTGGGCCAGTGAGAATGCGGACAACCCGTCACTGAAACAGCTGGTGCAACTCAGTCTGGCCAGGGTTCTGCTAAATGAGGGAGAGCTTGATGCTGCCGAAAAACAGGTTGCGTCGGAACAGGGTGGATTCGCCGGTGAGTTCGCTGTGATCCGGGGGGATATCGCCTTTGCCAGGGGCGACAAGGCTGCCGCGGCAGAAGCATACACCCAGGCCATGACCCTGGAGGTCAGCAACCGGAATCTGCTGCAGATGAAACTCGACGATCTCGCTGCCACAACCCCTTGAGGCTGAGATGAGATACACCATTTTCTGGCCCTTGCTGTTACTGCTCGCAGGCTGTAGCGCCTTCAGCGGTAAAGATAATGCGGATCCACCGTCCGAACTGGTGGAGTTTGAGCCAGAGCTGCGTATCGAAACCCTATGGGATAAAGGATTTGATGACTCAGATGACACCCTGCTCAAGCTCAAACCTGTTTACAGCAACGGCATGCTCTATATCGCGGAGCCCTCTGGAGAGGTGTCGTCCCTCGATCCAGAGACAGGAGAGCGGCACTGGTCGGTGGATACCGATAGCCCGCTCAGCGGAGGTCCTGGTGTCGCGGATGGATTGATCGCAGTCGGTACACTGGAAGCGGAATTGATCCTGCTGGACGGTGAAGATGGCGGAGAGAGATGGCGGCAGCGTGTGAGCAGCGATGTCCTCTCGTCGCCTGCCGTTAATGACGGTAATGTGGTCTGCCGCACCACTGATGGTGGTGTCACCGCCTACACAACAGATAGTGGTGAAAAACGCTGGGTATATGATCGCACTGTCCCGGTATTGACGCTACGCGGTGACAGTTCTCCGTTGGTCAGCGATTCCCAAGTGCTGGCCGGTTTTGCCGGCGGTAAGTTTGTCGGGCTCTCCCTCGATTCAGGTCTGGTGAATTGGGAGGCGACAATTTCGACGCCAAAGGGACGTACGGAGTTGGAGCGGGTCGTCGATATCGATGCAGATCCCGTACTGGTGGAGGGTACCCTCTACGTCTCGGCTTATCAGGGGGATGTGGCTGCTGTTTCCGAGTCCAGCGGTGTCGTGCTGTGGCGGCGTGACATCTCCTCCCATGCCGGGCTTGATGCCAGTTGGCGTCAGGTATTCATTACCGACGCGGAAGACCATATCTGGTCACTGGATGCCACCAATGGGGCCACCCTGTGGCAGCAGAAAAAGCTGCATGCGCGCAAGCTCTCCGCTCCCGCAATGGTGGGCGACACCCTTGTGGTGGGAGATTTCGACGGCTATGTTCACTGGCTTTCCCAGGAGGATGGACGGCAGCTGGCCCGCATCAGGGTCGGAGGCGATGCCATCCGCCTTAAACCTCTGGTGATCGACGAAATTGTCTATGTATTGGATGAGGGGGGAACCCTGAGCGCTCTCAGAGCTCACCCGATCGAGGCCGAGCGCCGCTGATATGTTGCCGGTCATCGCCCTGGTCGGACGACCCAACGTGGGAAAATCGACCCTCTTCAATCGATTGACCCGCAGCCGGGATGCCCTGGTTGCCGATCAGCCCGGACTGACCCGGGATCGTAAATACGGTACCGGCAAGTTGGGCAAGCATCCCTTCGTGGTGGTGGACACAGGCGGCATCAGCGGCGATCAGATAGGCATTGATCAATTGATGGAGCAGCAGGTCAGGCAGGCGATTGGCGAAGCCGATCATATTCTGTTTCTGCTCGATGCCAAAGAGGGATGTACCGCCGGTGATGAGGCGATCGCCCAACAACTGCGCCGTACCGGTAAGCCAGTCACCCTTGCGGTCAACAAGAGCGAGGGGATGGAGGGTGATATTGCTGCCAGCGATTTCTACCGCTTGGGTTTCAACCAACTCCACACCATCGCGGCAGTACATGGCCGGGGTGTGCGCAGCCTCATCGATGAGGTGCTCGACTCCCTGCCTCTTACGGAGGATGCGGGGCCTCCGGATCGGGGGGGTATCCTGATCGCAGTGGTCGGCCGTCCCAATGTGGGTAAATCGACACTGGTCAACCGCATGCTGGGTGAAGAACGTGTCGTCGCTTTCGATCAGCCCGGCACGACAAGGGATAGCATCTATATTCCATTCAACCGCAATGATCGACACTATACCCTCATCGATACCGCCGGCGTAAGGCGCCGCTCTCGTATCAAGGAAGCGATAGAGAAGTTCAGTATCATCAAGACGCTGCAGTCGATTGAAGAGGCCAATGTTGTACTGATGGTGGTTGACGCCCGCCAGGGCATAGGTGAGCAGGATGCCAATCTTGCGGGACATGTGCTCGAGAGTGGCAGGGCGCTGATCCTGGTGATCAACAAATGGGATGGATTGAGCGATGAACAGCGGGAGAGTGTCAGGAGTGAGATCGATCGTAAACTGCCATTTCTCAATTTTGCCAGGCACCATTACATATCCGCGTTGCATGGATCCGGTGTGGGTGGCCTGTTCGATCTGGTAGAACGGGTCTATGCCAACGCCATGAGCGATCTACCGACGCCTGAACTGACACGTCTGCTCGAAACGCTGGTCCAGGAACATCAGCCGCCGCAGGTGCATGGGCGGCGTATCAAACTTCGCTATGCCCACCAGGGGGGGAAAAATCCACCCTTGATCGTCATTCACGGTAACCAGACAGAACAGGTTCCCGACAGCTACAAACGATATCTCGTGGGTCGCTTTCGTAAAGCACTGAGGTTGGACGGCACACCGATCCGAATCGAGTTCCGTTCCGGTGACAATCCCTACCAGGGCAAGCGAAACAAGCTCACCAAACGTCAGATACAGAAGCGTCAGCGACTCAAGCAATTCGTGACGCGCAAACGGTGAGCCGATTCGATGAAGGCGAAATCCTTAGCCTACGAGGAGAAGCTGGAAGCGCTGCTGGTCCAGTCGGGTGTCGATCGGCTTGATGTGCAACACCAGCAGTTCCTCAGGCACCGCTCCCTCGAATTCCGATTTACTCAGCAACAGCTTCGACAGCTCAGTGATATCGCTGTCGATCTGGTGATGTGGGGAGAGCGGCCGCTGTATGAAATCTGGCCTGAGATAGAGACAACCAAACTGGATCCCAAGCAACGGCGACAAAGACTTCTGCAGCTAATGCAGCAGCATTGGCGGCAATTGCAACAGACGCCCAAACATTATCCACCATTACCGGTTACAGACGGGCAGGCTGCACAGCGCATCAGACGCATCGACAGCGATAAGGACAAGTTGGCTCTTGGCCCCTGTCCTGTGGCATCGACACGGACCCGCTGCTGCAACCTGATGACCCTGGATGCGGTGGAGAACTGCGGATTCGATTGCAGTTACTGCAGTATTCAATCCTTCTATCATGGCGATGAGGTGCGATTTGACAGGCAGTTTGCGCAGAAGCTGGCAAAACTCGAGCTCGATCCCGAGCGTATCTATCATATCGGTACCGGCCAGTCATCGGATTCGCTGATGTGGGGCAACCATGGGGGGATGCTTGATGCATTGCTCGATTTCGCTCACCGTCATCCGAATGTCATCCTGGAGTTGAAGAGCAAATCGAAAAATATTAATCACCTGATGAAGGCGGATCTGCCTCCCAATCTGCTCTGTACCTGGTCTCTCAACACCCCGACGTTGATTGCCCATGAGGAGCGCCTTACCGCATCGATGGAGGATCGCCTGAATGCAGCACGCCGAGTGGCGGATCGTGGGGCGTTGGTCGGCTTTCATTTCCACCCCATGATTCACTATGCGGATTGGCGAGAGGATTATGGAAACCTGTTTCAACAACTGACGGAACAATTCTCCGCAGATGAGGTGGCTCTGGTTTCACTGGGCACCCTGACCTACATTAAACCTGTGATCAGGCAGCTGCGGGCTCGCAGCGGCTTTAGCAGCAAGATACTGCAGATGCCGATGGTGGAGAGCGATGGCAAACTCTCCTATCCCCGGTCGATCAAGGAAGAGATGTTCAGCTTCGCATATCGGTCTCTTCAACTCTGGCACGATGAGGTCTTTTTCTATCTATGCATGGAAAACCAGCGTCTGTGGCAAACTGTATTCGGCTTCGATTATCCATCGAATCAAGCCTTTGAAGAGGCGATGAAGCAGGCCTATCTTAACAAGATCCATAACAGGGAAAAGCGGGATGGGTAGTAGTGATCTATTGGTGGGGTTGAGTTTCTTCTGTTATCTGCTGACGCTGCTGATCATCGGCGTCGTTGCTTGGCGTCGAACCAGAAACCTCTCCGATTTCGTTTTGGGTGGCAGAAGCCTGGGAAGTTGGGTGACCGCGCTGAGTGCCAGTGCCTCCGATATGAGTGGCTGGTTGCTGCTCGGTTTGCCGGGATATGCCTACCTGGCAGGCCTTGAGTCTTTCTGGCTTGCCCTGGGATTGTTGATCGGTACCTGGCTCAACTGGCGTTTGGTGGCGGCTCGTCTGCGTATCGCGTCCGAAATGTCTGGCAATGCGCTTACCCTGCCTGAATATCTATCGAACAGATTCAACGATGCCAGCGGCTTGATCAGGATCTCTTCCTCCTTTTTTATCTTGCTGTTCTTCCTCTTCTACACGAGCTCGGGGCTTGTCGCAGGTGGCAAACTTTTCGAGGCGGTATTCGGCCTGCCCTATCTTTGGGCGGTCGCATCCGGCGCGTTGATCATCATTCTATACACCGCCTTCGGCGGTTTTCTTGCCGTCTCCTGGACCGATCTATTTCAGGGGCTGTTGATGTTGCTGGCGCTAGTGACCATACCGCTCTATGTGCTGGTTGAAATCGGTGGATTGGAAGGCTTCCTGTCAACCATTGAAGGCAGTAATGCAGAACTGCTCAATCCTATGACGGACAGCAACGGGGAGCCACTCGGCGTGATCGCTATCGTCTCCCTGATGGCATGGGGACTCGGTTATTTCGGACAGCCCCACATCCTGGCGCGTTTCAAGGCCATTAAACAGAGCGACTTCGTGCCCAAGGCGCAGCGTATCGCTGTGAGCTGGGTGTTTATCACCCTGACGGCCGCCACTCTGTCCGGCCTGGTGGGCATTCCCATCTTTGAAACTCCCCTGGAGGATGCGGAAAAGGTTTTTATCCGCTTGGTCGATCTGCTGTTTCATCCCCTGGTGGCCGGGGTCTGTCTGGCCGCTATTCTCGCTGCCATAATGAGTACTGCCGATTCACAGCTACTGGTCTCCTCCAGCACCTTTACCGGCGATCTCTATCGTCTTTTATTGCGTAAACGTGCAAGCGAGGCTGAACTGGTAATCGTCGGTCGTTTGGCAGTGCTGTCAATCGCCTTGATCGCCTTCCTGCTGGCATTGGATAGCGAGAGCAGGGTGCTCGACCTGGTCTCCTATGCCTGGGCCGGATTTGGTGCGGCCTTCGGTCCGGCGGTACTTCTCTCTCTCTACTGGAAAGGGATGAATCGATGGGGCGCATTGGCCGGTATCCTAAGTGGTGGTTTGACTGTGGTGTTGTGGAAACCACTGCAAGGCGGCCTGTTTGATCTTTACGAAATCGTTCCCGGATTTCTTATTTCGTTAGCGATGATTGTGCTGGTCAGCAGACTTACATCATCAAGGCTGTATACGGCTAAGTGAATAAATACCCTCCGTAATCCTCACGGCAGCCGATCCTTCCATGAAATATTGTGGATTTCAACTGGCGGAGATATCTGCATGGCATCCCGTGCAATCGGTGTTTTCAAAATAAACAGCATTTAATAAAACATTGTTAAATATAGGAATCTTGTGCATGAGATCACTGTGTGTATAGACGAATAGTGTGATAGTGGAATTCAGCTTCGGCAGGGAACGAGTGCGAGCATGTATTGCAACGGAAAGTACAAAGGTAAACAGGAGTGACCATGGGAAGACGGGGAGAACACAGCAAATTAGAAATTGAGTGTATGGCCCTTGAGGCCGCGGAGACAATCATTGAAAACGAGGGTTATGCCGGCCTCTCCGCGCGCAAGGTTGCAACAGCCATTGGCTATACGGTTGGCAGCCTCTATTTCGTATTCAGGAATCTTGACGAACTGGTGCTTCGTATTAACGGGCGAACCCTGGATCAGCTCTATGCCGCCCTGATCAATGCGTTAGCCGACTGCCGGTACCCGCAACGCTGTCTTTTAGCGCTGGGTACGGCATATCTGGACTTTGCTGCACAGCATCCCCACCGTTGGCGCATGATTTTTGAACACCGACCGCGGGATGAAGATACCTCTACGGAAATTAACAAGGAGAAGATGGAGCGCTGCTACGAATTGGTCGAGAAGCAACTGAAGGCATTGGCCGCCCGACCCGAGGAAGAGATCGTACTGGCTGCCAGAGCTCTTTGGAGCAGTGTGCATGGCATTGCCGCAATGACCATCACCCGAAATCCACATGCCGAGGATGTCCAATTGGCTCATCAGCTCAGTATGAATCTGATCACTCACTATCTCACCGGTCTGAGCACGACTGATTTCAGTAACGTGATCATGCAAACGGCCGGTCGAGCAGTCGACTACCCAAAATGATCCTCATCCCAGACAGGGTGCGGATACGGAATATCTGATAGCCTGTCTGTTTCATTTTCAGCTGTCTGGCGCAAACGAACCTGGCGGCACCTTGCTGTGCCGCAGGTGCCGCTGACCGGATTGGTGATCCCATCGACCCGAATGCATGTAAGGCCTGTAGTGGCCGGCTCAAAACCCAGCAAAATGCTTGGTATATCGATTCGATTTTCGTGTAGAATCCACCGCCAGTAGTTTTTGAGAACATATGCCGGACCCTTAAAGTCCGCAGCAGGAGTAACTGACGATGTCCGAATTGACACAAGATTCTGTAAAAGAGGCCATTAAGGGGTATGTGGAACCTCACCTTGAGAAGGATCTGGTAACCGCCAAGGCGATCAAAGGCGTTGAGATTGAGGGTGGCAAGGTTGCTATTGCAGTTGAGCTGGGCTTTCCTGCAAGAGGCTGCATTGAAGGTATTTCTTCAGCCGTGCGCGAAAAGGTCGAAGCACTACCCGGTGTAGAGAGCGTCGATGTCACTATCAGTTCAAAGGTCGTTGCCCACTCTGTGCAGAAAGCGCTCAAGCCGATCGACAACATCAAGAACATCATTGCTGTTGCATCCGGAAAAGGGGGCGTCGGTAAATCCACAACAGCGGTCAATCTGGCCCTGGCCCTGGCTGAAGAGGGTGCCAAGGTAGGGGTGCTCGATGCGGATATCTATGGGCCGTCTCAGCCCCGCATGCTGGGTATCAACGGTAAGCCGGAATCGAAGGACGGCAAGACCCTGGAGCCGATGCAGGGCTATGGCATGCAGGCGATGTCGATCGGGTTTCTGATTGATGAAGAGACGCCTATGATCTGGCGTGGACCTATGGTTACCCAGGCCCTAGAGCAATTACTGAACGATACCAATTGGGACAGTCTCGACTATCTGGTTGTGGACCTCCCCCCCGGTACCGGTGATACACAACTGACCTTGGCGCAAAAGGTGCCGGTGTCCGGCGCCGTCATTGTTACCACCCCCCAGGACATTGCCCTGCTGGATGCGCGCAAGGGTTTAAAGATGTTCGAGAAAGTGGAGGTTCCGGTGCTTGGGATCGTGGAGAACATGAGTATCCATATCTGCTCAAACTGTGGACATGAAGAGCATATCTTCGGTCAGGGCGGTGGCTCATCCATGGCCGAACAGTACAAAGTGGATCTGTTGGGCGCGCTGCCGCTCGATATCCGTATCCGGGAAGAGACCGACGGCGGTAAACCGACGGTCGTTGCCGAACCCGAATCGCGCATTTCTCAGATCTACCGCGAAATTGCCCGTAAAACCGCGGCCAAGCTCTCTCTGCAGGCCAAGGATTATGCGGCCAAGTTTCCGAATATTGTGATTCAGAACAACTGATGACGATGCCATTGGGTCATACCGGGAATTACTTTTTCGGTACGACCGAGGCTTCGTATGGCCCCTGCTGATATGTTTGGAATGCCCGGGAGGTCGATGGCACGCTTATCGAGACTTCCTGCTGAATAATTCCCTGACGGTGTTAAAGTCGATCAATCTTTTACCCAAGGTTTCTCAGGCGATAGTGCCTGCCATCTGTTTATGATGCCGCAGAACAATTTTGCGGTCTGTTGTGTGTCATAGATTGCTGAGTGGGCCTCACTACTGTCCCAATCGAGGCCGGCGGCCTTCGCCGCTTTTGCGAGCACGGTTTGGCCATAGGCCGCGCCTGCCAGGGTGACGGTGTCGAAGGTGCTGAAGGGATGGAAGGGATTGCGCTTGATACCGGATCGCTCAACGGCAGCATTGAGGAAACCGAGATCAAAAAATGCGTTGTGGCCGACCAGGATCGCTCTTTTACAACCGCTTGCCTTGACCGCCTTGCGGATGGGGGCAAAGATAAGACGCAGGGCCTCCTTCTCAGGCAGGGCGTCGCGAAACGGGTGTTGTGGATCGATACCGGTGAATTCGAGTGCCTTGGGGTCGATATTGGCACCTTCAAACGGGATCAGATGATAGGCATGGGTCTCAGCGGGGTAGAGCATGCCCAGTTGATCCATGGCGATCGTAGTGGCGGCAATTTCCAGCAATGCATCATTGGTAGAATCGAATCCACCGGTCTCCACATCGACGACCACTGGCAGGTATCCGCGAAATCGTTGCGCCATGGCGCTGTTGTAGTTGACCTCATTCATTGACTAAGGATAAAGAAAGGTAGTGTTTTTTTCGACACTTTTTCATACATCCCACAACACCTTGAATCTTCTGACCAGAGATAGGCAATACTCCCAATGGCTGGCTTTGATCGGTTCAGTGTCAGTAAACTGCCCTATAGATTGTTACACTTTTCATTTCACCTGCGGTCTATCAGGCTGATATGATGTCGCACTTAGCCACCCCTATGCGTTAAACAAGAGTAAGGTCGTGGTGATTCATGCTCCCACGAATAAGGGTGTAGATTCCCGGCCAAACAATGAGCTTGATAGCTGTGAGTAAAAGGATTGTCATTATCAGTCTGCTGCTGTTGTTTCTAACAGGTTGTGCCAGCATGCAGAACAAGCACCCCACGGATCCGCTGGAGTCGATCAATCGTGGGGTCGATGAATTCAACCAGGAGTTTGATAAGGTGGTGGCAAAACCGGTAGCTAAAGGCTATCGGGTTGTGACTCCTTCGGTGTTGGATTTGGGGATCACTAATTTTTTCAATAATCTCGCGGATGTGCCATCTGCGGTCAATAATCTTCTGCAACTCAAACCCACGCATGCATTGACCGATATTGGGCGTGTCTGTATCAATACGACACTGGGTATTTTCGGATTGTTCGATGTGGCATCCGATATGGGCCTGCCCAACTACAAGGAGGATTTGGGGCAAACCCTGGGATTTTGGGGTATGGGGGATACGCCCTATCTGGTCATGCCTTTCCTGGGGCCCACCACGCTACGTGATCTGATAGGCCTGGTCGGTGACACCTGGATGAATCCGATCAGCTATCCAAGTCAGGATACCTACTATGCCCTGACGACCCTGCGACTCATAGATGTTCGTGCCGATTTACTCGAGGCAGGGGATGTTCTGGATGAGGCGGCAGTCGATCGATATGCATTCCAGAGGGAGTTTTACCTGCAGAAAAGAGATTCGCAGATAAAAGACGGCCCCAACCACATGGATGAAGACGATCTGTTCGACGATACTTTTTTCGATGAAGAGGAGCCCCTGTTCGAAGAGGACGAGTAGCGTTGCTCAGCGGACCAGTTGCCAGTTGACAGATTCCCCACTACCCAAAGGGACAACACGATCCTGACCGAACTGGTAACTCTCCGGGATACTCCACTTTTTCTTCGCCAGGGTGATTGTATCCCGGTTTCTGGGCAGGCCGTAGAAATCCGGACCGAACAGGCTGGCGAAACCCTCTAACCTGTCGAGTGCGTTGGCCCGTTCGAATATCTCCGCATAGAGTTCAATCGCGGCATGTGCGGTGTAACACCCCGCGCAGCCACATGCGCACTCCTTGGCGTGTTGAGGATGCGGAGCGCTGTCCGTCCCGAGGAAGAAATGGGACTCACCGCTGGTTGCAGCCTCGATCAATGCACTTTGGTGGCTCTCCCGTTTCAATATCGGCAGGCAGTAGTAGTGGGGACGAATGCCGCCGACCAGCATGGCGTTACGATTGTAGAGCAGATGCTGTACGGTGATGGTGGCTCCGACAGTGCCTTCATTGGCACGCACGAAATCGACGGCCTGCCGAGTGGTGATGTGCTCGAAAACCATGGGCAGGGCTGGAAAGTCCCGTGTTAGAGGACGCAGATGACGATCGATAAAGACCTGCTCACGATCGAAGATATCCACATCCGGATCGGTCACTTCGGCGTGAATCAGCAGTGGGAGTCCCTCCCTCTGCATTGTCTCCAGCACAGGATAAAGCTTGCGTATGTCCGTGACACCAGCGTCCGAGTGGGTTGTCGCACCCGCTGGGTATAGTTTTATCCCTTTGATTATCTGACTTTTTTTCGCCACAATCACCTCATCGCTGGTGAGGCGATCAGTCATGTAGAGGGTCATCAGAGGAGTAAAGTCACTGTTATGCGGGAGTGCAGAGAGTATGCGATCCCGATAGGCCATGGCCATGGCCGTAGTGGTGACTGGCGGTTTCAGATTGGGCATCACGATCGCGCGAGCGAATCGTTCTGCGGTATGGGCCACTACGGATTTAATGGCCTCGTCATCACGCAGATGCAGGTGCCAGTCGTCTGGTCTGATAAGGGTGATTTGCATGGATTGCTGTTTCAGTCTGCTTTAGGGTTTCTGGTCTTGTTAGAAAATGACTATTTAAATTTTTTCCACAATTAAAAATCGCAATTTGTTAAATTAAGTAATTTCTAATATTCTATATCTCGAAAGCTGCGCTGTATCTGCTTTCTCAAATTACATCATGATTACATTCTATCTCGAGGAGAGTGAATAATGAAAAAGATCATTCAAGCTTCTGCAGCTGCTGCACTGATCGTAGCTTCCGCTTCTGCTTCCGCATGGTGGGGCGGCCCAGGTTGGGGCAACCGTGGCTGGGGTAACGACGGTTGGGGCGACGGCTGGGGCGATGGCTCCGGGGACTTCAGCTTTGGTATGAGTGGCAGTGCCCGCGGTTCCGGTTACGGTCGTGGCAACAACTACTATCGCGACTACTATGGCTACGGTCCCTATGGCTATGGCGCACCTTATGGTTATGGCGCTCCCTATGGCTATGGCTACCCGCCTGTAGCACCTGCTGCCCCGGCTGCTCCTGCTGCCCCGGCTGCTCCCGCTAAGTAAATTGATTAGAACTTAATCACAGGGAATCCTCGGCACAGGGACGTGCATAGGCAGTCAGCGTGGTTTTACACTAAAAAACTCTGGGTACGAAAAAATGAAAAAGATTTCTATCATTGCTGCGGCAATCGCCATGGCAGCCTCATCGGCAACCGTCAACGCCTGGTGGGGTAACGATTGGAGCGACGATTTCTTTGGCGACGGTTTCGGTGCTGGTGATTTCGACTTCAATTTCAACATGCATGCACGTGGCAGCGGTTATGGCCGTGGCTACAATAACTATCGCAATTATTATGGACATGGCCCTTATGGTTATACGCCATATGGTTATGCACCTGTGGTTCCAGCTCTGAGTGAAGAGCAGAAAGCTGCTATGGAAGAGCAGCAGAAGGCCTTTGCCGAGCAACAGAAGGCCTTTGCCGAACAGCAGCAAAAGGCATTCGAGCAGGCTGTTGCCGCCCAACGTGAGTATGCAGAAAAGTACAGTGCCGATCCTCGTGCCGCTATGGAAGCTGAAATGAAGGCTTTCCAGGAACAGATGCAGGCTCAGCGTGCACAGATGCAATCGCGTTTTAACAACAGGGCACCTGCCAGACCTGAAATGCCTGAAGCCATCTCAAAGCGTATGGAAGAGTCTCAGGCTCGCCGTGACGAGATGATTAAAGAGATGGAAACCCGTCGCGCAGAGGCCATGAAGATGATGGAAGAGCACCGTAATGTTGCCATGGAGCGCAAACCTTTCGAAATGCCGGTGTTCGAGACTCGCAAAGATATCTAAGCAGAGTAAATCTGCAGGCCCAAAAAAGGCGCTTCCGGGATAACCGGCAGCGCCTTTTTTATTGTTGGGAGGCTGTATTGATATGCGCAGGTTGAGAAGTCCGCCTTTGATGCGTGCAACATCCTGTCTGTCATCAGGAGGGTCGTGACAAGACCGGTGGGAGTGTTGGGTATTGCCAGACCTTATGTAGCCGGCATGCCAGACAGAGGATAGTTAAATAACAATAAAAACAGGGAATTAAGTTAGATAAATAATCCGCTAAGAACGCTGAAAAATAACCCATCTTGTTGTATATTACTTCAATCAATCCAAACTATTGGCAATTCAAATAGTTTCTTTTAGCCATATGAGATAGCTCATAGTCTCCAGCTGGAGAACGGTTTTATTTTGCCAAAACAACTGTTAGAGAATAATGATGCCGACTAGACCCGATACCGATCCACAAGAGACACAGGAGTGGCTGGATGCATTGGAGGCCGTGCTTGAGAACGAAGGCGTGGATCGTGCCCACTTCCTTATTGAGCGCTTGGTTGACAAGGCGCGCCGGTCCGGCGCTTACCTGCCGTTCAGTGCCAATACGGCCTATGTCAATACCATACCGGTAACCAAGCAGCAGCGATTTCCCGGCGATCGCGCCATGGAGCGCCGTATCAGGTCCTTCATACGCTGGAATGCCATGGCGATGGTGGTTCAGGCAAACAGAATATCGACTGAGCTGGGAGGGCATATCTCCAGCTTTGCATCCAGCGCTACGCTTTTTGATGTGGGCTTCAACCATTTTTTTCACGCTCCGAGCAAGGAACGGGACGGAGATCTGATCTTTTTTCAGGGGCACTCCGCTCCGGGTGTATACGCCAGGGCTTATCTGGAGGGTCGGTTGAGTGAAGAACAGCTCTATAGTTTTCGACAGGAGGTCGATGGGCAGGGCCTCTCGTCCTATCCGCATCCATGGCTGATGCCCGGATTCTGGCAGTTTCCCACCGTCTCGATGGGGCTTGGTCCGTTGATGGCGATCTATCAGGCACGCTTTATGCGTTATCTGCATGATCGCGGTCTTCTGAATACGGATGAGCGCAAGGTATGGTCATTTTGTGGTGATGGTGAAATGGATGAGCCGGAGGCGCTCGGAGCCATCTCCCTGGCTGGGCGTGAACGTCTCGACAATCTGATATTCGTAATTAACTGTAACTTACAACGCCTGGATGGGCCCGTGCGAGGCAATGGCAAGATCATTCAGGAACTGGAGGCGGTATTTCGCGGAGCCGGATGGAATGTGATCAAAGTAATCTGGGGTGGTTATTGGGATCCGCTCTTTGCACGGGATAAAAACGGTATTCTCCTGAAACGTATGGAGGAGTGTGTCGACGGTGACTATCAGGCGTACAAGGCCAAGGGCGGTGCATATACACGCGAGCACTTCTTCGGTAAGTATCCGGAACTCGACGATATGGTCGCCAATATGACCGACGAGGATATCTGGCGTCTGAACAGAGGCGGACACGACCCGCACAAAGTATATGCGGCCTATGCGGAGGCGATGTCCCACAAAGGGCAACCGACAGTCATTCTGGCCAAGACAGTCAAGGGTTACGGCATGGGTGTTGCCGGCGAGGGTCAGAACATCACTCATTCCCAGAAAAAAATGGGTGAAGCGGCACTCAAAGCGTTTCGAGATCGATTCAACATACCGATATCGGATGATCAGATTGGCGCCGCGCCCTTTTATAAACCGCCGACAGACAGTCCCGAGATGCAATATATGCATCAACGCCGTCAGGATTTGGGTGGTTTTCTTCCTCAACGTCGGAGCAAAGTGGAGCCGCTGCAGGTACCGGCACTGGATGAATTCAAGACACTGCTGGAAGGCAGCGGGGATAGGGATCAGTCAACAACCATGGCGTTCGTGCGTCTGCTCAACATGCTGGTGCGAAATAAAACGGTAGGGAAACAGATCGTTCCTATCGTACCGGATGAGGCGCGTACCTTTGGTATGGAGGGTATGTTCCGCCAGTTGGGTATCTATTCGTCGGTGGGCCAGTTGTATGAACCGGTTGACGCCGATCAGGTGATGTTCTACCGAGAGGACAAAAAGGGGCAGATTCTGCAAGAGGGCATCAACGAGGCGGGCGCCATGTCTTCCTGGATCGCGGCTGCCACCTCCTACAGTAATCATGGAATCAGTATGATCCCATTCTATATCTACTATTCGATGTTCGGCTTTCAACGAGTTGGCGATCTGGCCTGGGCTGCGGGGGATATGCAGGCCCGGGGGTTCCTCATCGGCGGTACCGCTGGTCGTACCACTTTGGCGGGCGAGGGATTGCAGCATCAGGATGGACATAGCCATATCGTGGCCGGGACGATCCCGAATTGTGTCAGTTACGATCCTGCATATGCTTATGAACTGGCGGTGATTGTCCAGGACGGAATGCGTCGGATGTATCAGGAGCAGGAAAATGTCTTTTATTACATCACCGTGATGAACGAAAACTATCTGCAACCTGCAATGCCTGAGGGGGTGGAAGAGGGTATTGTGCGCGGCCTCTATCTGCTCGATACAGGCGGTAAGCATAAGCATCGGGTACAGCTTCTGGGTAGCGGCACGATTCTGCGTGAAGTGATTGCCGCCGCGGAGTTGCTCGAAAAAGAGTTCAACGTCTCAGCTGATGTTTGGAGCGTTACCAGTTTTAACGAGTTGCGTCGTGACGGCTTGGATGCCGAACGATGGAATACCCTGCATCCGCAAGAGGAACCCAAACTGAGCTATGTCACGGAAAAACTGAGCGGTCAAAAAGGGCCGGTGGTGGCGGCCACGGATTATATCCGCAGCTATGCGGATCAGATTCGCCCGTTCATCACAACCAGCTACAGCGTGTTGGGTACTGACGGTTTCGGTCGTAGTGATATGCGCAGCCAGCTACGCAAGTTTTTCGAGGTAAACCGATACTACATCCTCATCGCCGCCTTGAAGGCGCTCGTGGACGAGGGTGAGATCAAATCGGAGCAGGTCAGTCGGGCGATCAAGAAGTACAAGATAGATCCGGAAAAGCCCAATCCCAGCAGGATCTAGTGATATGCCCGGTATAAACGCCGTATGCAACCGTAACTGCGGTGCCTCAAGACGGTGATTAGTTTGGACGAAACAGATTATGCCTAATCGGCTAAGAGGATAAGACGTGGGTAAAACGACAGATGTACTGATACCTGATATAGGTGATTTCGACTCGGTCGAGATTATCGAGATTCTGGTTTCAGAGGGTGACCGAGTCACGCTTGAGGAGTCTCTGCTGACCCTTGAAAGTGACAAGGCTACGATGGAGATTCCATCCCCCCACTCCGGGGAGGTTAAACGCCTGTTGGTCAAGGTTGGCGATCATGTCAAAGAAGGAGACAAGATACTCGTTCTTGAAGCTGAAAGCGGCGAACAGAAAGGGGAGGGCGAACAAGTAAGTACCCCCCCACCGGCGGCAGAGGAGGTTGAGACAGTACAAGCGCCGGCCCCGACGCCGAATGAAACGCCCGCTTCAGCATCTGAGCAACCACAGCGATTGCCAGGTGAGAAAGAGACCCGCATACCGCCCGTTCCGGCTGGATTTATTGAGAGCGGTGGGCAGGGCACCCCTCATGCAAGCCCATCGGTACGCCGATTTGCCCGTGAATTGGGCGTTGATCTCTCATTGATTAAGGGAAGCGGTCCAAAAGATAGAATCCTGAAAGAGGATATTCAGAGGTTCATTAAACGTTCATTGCGGCAGGGTGAAGGGGCAGCCGCGGCAAGGTCGCCCTTTGAAATGCCGGCGGGGCCGGAAGTGGATTACAGCCGCTTTGGTGAGGTTGAGGCGACAGCGTTGAACCGCATCAGGAAAATCAGCGGAGCCCATCTTCATCGTTGCTGGCTGACCGTACCGCATGTGACCCAGTTTGACGAGGCGGATATCACCGATCTCGAAGCATTCAGGCAAACCCAAAAAGAGGCTGCATCCCGGCAGTCCGTTCGGCTCACCTTGATGCCGTTTCTGATGAAAGCGGTCGCCGCAGCGCTTCACCGGATGCCGATGTTCAATGCGGCCCTATCGGCAGATGGCGAATCCTTGATATATAGGAAATACATTCATATCGGTGTCGCGGTGGATACGCCCAATGGGCTGGTCGTACCGGTCATACGTGATGTCGATCAAAAAGGTGTCTTCCAGCTTGCAGCAGAGTTGATGAGCATCAGTGAAAAGGCGCGGGCAGGCAAGTTAGCGCCGGGAGATATGCAAGGCGGATGTTTCTCGATCTCCAGTCTTGGCGGGATAGGCGGTACCGCTTTCACTCCCATAGTGAACGCCCCGGAAGTGGCAATACTCGGTGTCTCCCGCAGTAGTCTGCAGCCTGTGTGGGACGGGGAGACATTCCAGCCACGATTGATGTTGCCGCTTTCACTCTCCTATGACCATCGGGTAATCGATGGTGCCGATGGCGTCAGGTTTACCACCCATCTCTCTTCCCTTTTGGGTGATATTCGACATTTGTTGCTCTGATTTTCAGTGATCAACCCTGACAAAGGACGGTCCGTATCTCTTTATTGCCGGTCCTAGGGCCTGTTAACACTAATCCAATACGCCCTGCTGGGGCTGTTTTCGTGCCCAGCAAGGCAGAATGAGCGTAGTGTAGTTATTCTACATGAGCGAATGATAACGCCGCTGGGGGCGAAAACAGCCCCAGCCCTTCGGGTTGCGCCCCGAAGGAAGTGCCCTTGGGGTATGCCTGAAAAAGCGCCACTCGGCGTTGCTCGTCGTTCATTTGGAATAACCAAACCTCTCTCCTCGCGTCTTGATTGGCACTTTTTCAGGCACAACAGGGTGCATTGGATTAGTGTTAACAGGCCCTAATTGACACAGCTCAAAAAAGTTAACGTTTTTCATCAATTTGTGGGTGCAAGCACCATTGTCCTTTGGGAATATGTGTTGTAGTTCATCCTATGCTTATAGATTATCTGATTCTCTATACTTAAAGTTAGCCATAGAGAGACCGCTAACATAGTGTAGTAAGCATTGCACCACCCCGCTACAGACGACTTATTCTTCAGGGATGTCAAATTTAGTCGCTTATAGCGTCAATGATGTATGAATAACCTGTTGAAAACACTGCTATTATTTTGGTTGGTAATATCTTTTGCCAGTGCTGCAGGATTGAAGAATGAGCCCATAGGGCCATTGACAATCGAGCGCAATCTGGATCCGAGGCTGGTGTCCCTTGGGGATCAGCTGTTTCATGATGTCAGGCTATCGCAGGATAACAGCATCAGTTGCTCCAGTTGTCATGTTCTCTCGACTGGAGGGACCGATCGCAAAAAGAACTCTGTCGGAGTAGGGGGTAACGTTGGGGGTATCAAGGCACCCACGGTCTACAACACCCGATACAACTTCGTTCAATTCTGGGACGGTCGGGCTCTGACGCTGGAAGAGCAGGCGGCCGGTCCGGTTCATAATCCTATTGAAATGAGCTCCAACTGGGAGGAGGTTATATCCAAGCTACGCAAGGATCCGACCACTGTAGAAAAATTTGAAGAGCTTTTTCATGATGGTATCACCGGGGAGAATATCGTTGTTGCCATCGCAGCCTTTGAACGCTCTTTGGTGACAGTCAATTCACGCTTCGATCGATGGCTCAAGGGAGATGAGGGAGCGCTTTCCGAAAGGGAATTGCGCGGTTACCGCCTGTTTAAAAGCTACGGCTGCATCAGCTGCCATCAGGGTGACAACGTGGGTGGCAATATGTTCGGTGTCATGGGTGCGAAGGGAGACTATTTCAAGGATCGGAATGGCGGGATCACGGAACCTGATCTGGGACGATATAATGTCACCAAACAGGATGAAGACAAGCACTATTTCAAAGTACCCAGTTTACGCCTGGCGGCAATCAACCCACCCTATTTTCACGATGGATCGCAGACAACCCTGCAAGGTGCGATAAGGATCATGGGTCGTTACCAATTGGGGCGTGATCTGCCGCAAAGTGATATCGATGATATTGCTGCGTTCCTCCACACGCTGGTTGGAGAGCATGTCAGGCTGAAACCATGAGTATGCTCAAACAAATGTACAGCAAACGCAGCATCCTGCTTGTCTCGCTCTGTATTGCCTTGATTTTGCTGTTGGTGGTTTATTGGGATGATAAATCCGAGAATTACGCCGAACTTTCACATAACCTGCTCCAGTTAAAAGAGATGGATGCACGTCTTGATCGAGACGTTGTCAAGATCACCTCTTTTCTGTTGAATCAATATGATCCGTTGGTACGAACCACGAACCGATTAAGGGATTTACGGCAGCGGATCGTCGCTAAAGTGACAGAAGTGGATGATCGTGTACTGTCCAGTCTAACGGACCGATACTGGCAGGGCATGGATGAGAAACTGGCCATCATCGAAAAGATAAAATTCCAGGCAGCGGTGGTGCGTAACGGCATACACTATCTGCCTATCGTCGCGCGAGAGTTGAAATCTGTGGATCCCATGGTCTATCAGGATGTACTGGAACTGCTCAACTCCCTTTTAGCCTACGACCTTTTCTATACCGACTCGCAATTGGATGATATCGTTTCAACGCTAAAGCAACTTAAAAGCTATGAAATAGTTTCAGCTGAAAACAAGCAGAAATTCGACCAGGTACTCTTTCATATAGACTCAAATATCGTGGACCTGACCAACCTCGGGGCCTTGAAAACACGCTACCTGGCTGTACCGAGCCAGGAATATTTCGAACATGTTCACTCGAGGTATGAGCAAAACCGGGTTGACGAAACATCTAAAAAAAGACGCCTGATCATGGCCCTGTCCGTGTTTGTGATCGTATTGCTTTTGAGTCTTTGGCAATTGATAAGGCGTTTACAGAATGCCAACCATGAGGTCAGTCGTGCATGGTACCGGTTACATGATGCTGTGGAGAATCTCTCAGAAGCATTTGCCCTGTTCGATGCAGAGGGCCGTCTGGTACTGCACAATCGTCGCTTTGGCGAGTTTTATTCCTGGTTGAAGGGATGGATCAAGGAGGGTGTCAATATCGATGCTCTGCAATCGGTTACGGGGAACCGCATCAAGAATTTAAGCCTTGAAGGTGAGTCGATAGTTGAGTCGATGCCAATGGGGCAGTACCTGGAGCAGATCGATAATGGCGCCTGGTATCTGGCGAGTAACAGTTATACCAATGAGGGCGGCATTGTCTGTGTCAGGAGTGATGTCACAGAATCGAAATAGGCTGAAGTCGACTTGAGAAAACTCGGCAGGGTGTTGGAGCAGAGTCCCGCATCGGTGATGATCACCAATATCAATGGCATTATCGAGTATGTCAATCCACGTTTCGAAAAGGTGTCTGGTTACAGTGCGGAGGAGGTTGTAGGCAAGAATCCACGAATTCTCAAGAGTGGTGACAAGACCAAGGAAGAGTATAAGGCGATGTGGGATTCCCTGCTGGCCGGCAGGGAGTGGCGCGGCATATTCCACAACAAGCGTAAGGACGGTTCCATCTACTGGGAATCGGCATCGATATCGCCACTGCGTGACGACAGGGGGCAGATTACCCATTTCATCGCTGTGAAAGAGGATGTCACCGCACAAAAACGCGCTGAAGATCAATTGCGTATGAATGCTACGGTGTTCGATACGACTCAGGAAGGCATCATGGTCACCGATGCCGACAATCTGATAAAAACCGTCAACCCCTCTTTCACCCGCATAACGGGTTACTCCTCTGAAGAGGTCATCGGCCAGTCACCAAGTATTCTCAGTTCCGGCAGACATGATGATGGTTTTTATGAGGAACTCTGGGATTCGGTACTGCATAAGCGCTATTGGTCCGGCGAGATCTGGAACCGTCGCAAGGATGGTAGTGTTTATCCCGAATGGCTGTCGATAGCGGCAATACCCGATGAGCAAGGTATTGCAAAAGAATATGTGGCGGTGTTCTCGGATATCTCCAAACATAAAGAGAATGAGGAGCAGATACTCTATCAGGCGAACTATGACGCCTTGACGGGTTTGCCAAACCGTTCCTTATTTTCAGATCGACTGGATCAGGCCATAGGATCAGCATTGAGAGAGCAGTGGAAGCTGGCGATACTGTTTGTCGATCTGGACCAATTCAAGATGGTTAACGATACCTTTGGTCATGTCATGGGCGATGAATTGTTACAGCTCGTTGCTAAACGTATCAGCGATTGTGTCAGGGAGTCCGATACCATTGCCCGATTTGGCGGTGATGAATTCGTCATATTGCTGCAGGATGTGAGTGATATGGATGCCGTGGCCCATATCGCCACAAAAGTGATCGATAAAATAACCAAGGTTTTCACGCTCTATGAACGTGAAATCTTCATTGGAGCCAGTGTTGGTATAACCATCTTTCCCGATGATGCGATGAATGCGGATTCTTTGTTACGAAATGCGGATATGGCAATGTATCAGGCTAAGGATCGTGGCAGGAACAACTATCAGTTTTTTACCGCTTCCATGCAAAAACGAACTCTGGAACGGCAGCAGCTTGAACTTGATTTGAGGCTTGCGGTTCAACGTAGTGAGTTGGAGATCTATTATCAACCGGTCGTTGACGCTGAATTCGAAAAGATTGTCAGCGTCGAGGCATTGTTGCGCTGGAATCATCCTCACAGGGGTATTGTCAATCCCGGTGTTTTCATTCCGTTGGCGGAAGACAGCGGATTGATCGGTCCGATCGGTGAATGGGTGCTGCAAGGTGCATGTGAACAACTGAACAGGTGGCATAACTCGGGTCATTCCGACCTTAGATTGGCGGTTAACCTATCCAGCCGTCAGCGTGAACTCGGCCTGGAGGCCGGTTATCTGCAGCAGATACTACAGGAATCAAACCTGGATCCGGATATGCTGTCACTGGAAATTACCGAAAGCCTTCTGTTGCGAGATACCGAAGAGGCGATTACCTGGCTTTCAAGTTTCAAAACACTTGGTGTCAATCTCTCAATTGACGACTTCGGCACCGGTTACTCGTCATTGAGCTACCTCAAGCGATTTCCTGTAGATATCCTCAAAATCGATCGCTCGTTTGTCAGTGACCTGCCGGAGAATACGGGTGATGTAAAGCTGGTCAAGACGATCGTGGCTATGGCGGACAGTTTGAACCTGGGATTGATTGCAGAGGGAGTGGAGACTAAAGCGCAGGCTGATTTTCTTGTGCAAAACGGATGTAGCAATCTACAGGGTTACTATTATGCAAGACCGATGTCTGCTGCCGATATGTCAGCCTGGCTGCAACGGGATATGCGAAGTACGGGTACAACCTGATTTCTCCGGAATTCGGACCTTATCGAATTCACCCTTAATTAATCCGGCAACTTGATAGATCATGTGCAGTCGCCATGTGGCTTGCTGCGGACAGACACACGGCGATCTGTCATTTATAGATCAATCGGTTAGGCTCAACTTGATGCCCTGTATATGCTCAATTCGGTTGTCAGGTCAATATCATCCATTCACAAATAAATTCCCTCCTTTGGCTACGCTCCTCCATGTAGAAATGCTATAAATGGTTTGAATAGTTAAAACAATAGATTGAGGAGCGTCCATGAGTGGCATCGTAGAGGTTACCCTTCCCGATATCGGCGATTTTGAGCAGGTTGATATTATTGAGATATTGGTTGCGGTAGGAGATGAGATCGAAGCTGAAGACTCAATCATCACCCTGGAGAGTGATAAGGCAACGATGGATATTCCATCTCCATATGCAGGTGTGGTGAAGGAACTGCACGTCGAGGTGGGTGATAAAATCTCGATGGGTGGCAAAATCCTCAAGCTTGAGCTGTCTCAAGGCGACTCAGTGGACGATAGGCCATCACCGACCAAGGCGCCAGTCTCAGAGGCAGTTAAAGGCAGTGCAGATAAGCTGGCCGATGTTGTTGTGCTGGGTGCCGGACCAGGCGGTTATACAGCAGCTTTCAGGGCTGCCGACCTGGGTAAAAAAGTTATTCTCATCGAACGCTATGATGATTTGGGTGGGGTCTGCCTGAACGTCGGATGCATACCCTCAAAGGCTCTGCTTCACGCCGCTGATGTGGTCAATGAAGCGGCAGAAATGGCTGAGATGGGGATCACCTTCGGCAAACCCAAGATCGACCTGGACAAGCTACGCACCGGCAAAGATAAGGTCGTGAAGCGCTTGACCGGCGGTCTGAAGCAACTGGCCAAGCAGCGCAAGGTGGAGCTGGTACATGGGATTGCCCGCTTCGAATCGCCGAACAGGATTGCAGTCAAGTCATCCAGCGGTTCACTCTCTATCGGATTCAACGACGCCATAATCGCCTGTGGTTCCAGTCCGGTGCAGATCCCTGGATTTCCCAATGACGATCCGCGCCTGATCGACTCGACCGGCGCCCTGGCCCTGGCGGATATACCGAAGCGCATGTTGGTGGTTGGTGGCGGAATCATTGGGCTCGAAATGGCCACAGTCTACAGCACGCTAGGCAGCGCGATCGATGTGGTTGAGTTGCAGGATGGACTGATCCCGGGTTGCGACCCCGACCTGGTGCGCCCTTTGCAAAAGCGGATTGCTAAACGCTACAGACAGATCATGCTGGGCACCAAGGTTATCGATATCCAGGCATTGAAGAGCGGGTTGAAGGTGACCTTCGAGGGTAAGCAGGCGCCGGATAAACCACAGACCTATGATCGGGTGTTGGTGTCTGTCGGGCGTACTCCCAACGGTAAGAAGATCAATGCGGAAGCGGCGGGTGTAGCGGTTGATGATGCGGGCTTTATCCCCGTTGACGAACATATGCGGACTAATGTCCCGAATATCTATGCCATAGGTGACGTCGTAGGCCAACCCATGCTGGCCCACAAAGCGACCCATGAAGCCAAGGTTGCGGCGGAGGTCATCGCAGGGCTGCCGGCCAGTTTCGACCCCTTGAGCGTGCCCTCGGTCGCCTATACAGATCCGGAGGTCGCCTGGATGGGCTTGACAGAAACCGAGGCCAAGTCCCAGGGTGTAGCCTATGAAAAGGGTGCCTTCCCGTGGGCTGCGAGTGGACGTGCATTGGGAATCGGCCGCGTCGAGGGTTTGACAAAACTGCTTTTCGATCCGGACACGAAACGCATTCTCGGTGCGGGTATTGTCGGACCCAATGCCGGTGAATTGATCGGTGAGACCGTACTTGCCTTGGAGATGGGTGCCGACGCCGAGGATATCGGATTGACCATACATCCTCATCCAACCTTGAATGAGACCATCTGCTTTGCCGCTGAGATGGCAGAAGGCACGATTACCGATCTGCTGCTACCAAAGAAACGGAAGTAGACTTAGGGCCTGTCAACACTTATCCAATTGGCCCTGTTGCCCCTGAAAAAGCGCCAATCAAGGCGCGAGGAGAGAAGTTTGGTGGTTCCAAATGAGCGACGAGCAATGCCGAGTGGCGCTTTTTCAGGCGCACCCCGAAGGGCTGGGGCTATTTTTTCGCCCAGCGGCGTTATCATTCGCTCATGTCGAATGACTACACATCGCTCACTCTGCCTTGCTGGACGAAAAAATAGTCCCAGCAGGGCCGATTGGATGAGTGTTGACAGGCCCTAGGCCTTGGACAAGATCACCGCTGAGGTACAGGCGTTTTACGAGGCCTATCCCTACCCGCCGGATGGTCACGTGAACTGTGATGGATATCATGCGCGTCTGTTGCTCAGCTACCTACAGCGCACCAATGATGATTCCGGGCGAATACATGTCCTGGAAGCTGGTTGCGGTAGAGGTTTGAATCTGCTGGCAGCTGCCGAAAGACAGACGGATATCGATTTTACCGGTGTTGATATCAATCGTGTCGCCATTGCTGAGGCCACACATCGTAGCAAGCAACGAGGAATAGACAATCTCCGATATTTCATCTGCGACCTGCTGGATCATGAATCGCTGCCGGTGAGGGAAGGGAGCTACCAGGTCATTCTGTCCTATGGTGTATTGACCCATTTGAGTAATCCGTTGCTGGGATTACGACATATCAGTAGGCTGTTGGCGCCACAGGGTGTAGTTGCCATCATGCTTGATGGTAGTTATGGCCGGCAACCTTTGGATCGATACCTGCAGGCCTTGAGTATCATCGATCACGACTGCCGTTCCATGGACCGATTGTCGATGGCGAGGGCGCTGGCGGATGCGGCGGAAACAACACTTTTCAACGGTAACTGTTGGCAGGGAACCGCCAGTGTCGATGATATCGAGTTTGCCGACCGGTGCTTGCATGTTCACCAAAAAAGCTACGACATAGCCGGTTTATGGCGACTCCTTGACTCGGCAGGCCTGCGTTTTATCCGATGGCTGGAGCCAAATGATTGGGAGATACGGCAGGTGATCGATAATCCGGAGTTGCTGCGTCTTATCGATTCGATCGATGATATGAAACGATTTCAACTCACCGAGCGTCTCAAATTTCTTCCCAAGTTCACACTGTTGGTGTCCAGGCGTGAAGACAAACCTCGTCCACAACTGCTGGCAACTGAGGTGGCGGCAACTCAATATGCGTTCAATCCACAGCTGATGCTGGAGCGAAAGGGTGAGCATGTCGAGGGCTGCCGCCTGCGAGGTCGCAGGGTTGATTTGAACAGCCATCCATTAACGCATCTGGTTTTGGATCAAGCAGCCCAACTTTCAGATGAATTCCCTGGCCAGCAGTTAATCGATCGACTCTTGAAACAAAATCTCGGTTCACAATTGATTATCCAAGGCATCATACACGCGGTTGAGCATGAATTATTGTACCGTCCCCATGCGGTAGGGGATGATCTGACATGAGCAAGCAAGCCGTGGAGTTGTATTTTCGTAAATTCGGCAAGCCCGAGCAGCCCACGCTCTGTTTACTGCATGGCCTGTTCGGATCAGCCAACAACTGGATGGGCATTGTAAAGTATCTACAGGATGATTTTCACATCATTACTCCGGATTTGCGTAACCATGGCCGCTCTCCCCACCATGATGGCATGGACTACACACTGATGGCCGGGGATCTGTTGGAACTGTTCGACGGTTTGGGGATAAACGGAGTCAATCTGTTGGGACATAGCATGGGGGGCAAGGTTGCAATGTGGTTGGCCTTACAGCAACCTGAGCGGATCGAAAAACTAGTAGTTGCGGATATCGCACCGGTGGCCTATGAACATGGTTTCGACAATGTCTTCGAGGGACTATGCGGACTACCGCTTGATAAGATTCAACACAGAGAGGAAGCAGATCGGTTGCTTGCCGGGTGGGTTGCAGAAAAGGGTGTACGACAGTATTTGCTGCAGAATCTTGTAAAGCAACAGCAGGGTTGGTCGTGGCGTTTCAATCTTGACGTTCTGCGCAAGGCGATATCGCATTTGACCGGATTTCCGGAACCCGGCAGGCGCATCTTTGCCGGCGAGGCGTTGTTTATCCATGGTGAAAAATCGGATTACATCAGAGATAGTTATCGAGAAATCATGGGCCAACTCTTTCCCCATTATCGGCAACGCATGCTACATGGTGCCGGTCACTGGTTATATGCGGAACAGCCTCAGCTTTTTGCTCAGGCTGTAAAGGGCTTTCTTTGAAATTTGCGGTCTATATACACTATCGTGTGATAATTGCCAGGAGGATCTATGAACAAACTCATCGCGCTCTGTCTATTGCTGGCGCCTATGTTCGGTATTGCGGCCGAACAACGTTTCACCAGCATCGGTACCGGTGGACTGACCGGTGTTTACTACCCTACGGGAGGAGCCATTTGTCGGCTGCTGAATAAGGGCCGAAAGAGCCATGGTATTCGTTGTTCCGTGGAGTCCACGGGAGGTTCGATTTTCAATCTCAATACCATCGCCAGCGGCGAACTCGATTTCGGTGTGGCACAGTCTGACTGGCAATACCATGCCTTTAATGGGAGTTCGAAATTCAGTCAGCAGGGACCGAACAAATCCTTGCGTGCTGTTTTTTCCATCCACAGCGAGCCGTTTACCGTGATGGCCCGGAACGACAGCCATATCAGGGTGTTTACCGATTTGAAGGGAAAGCGGGTCAATATAGGCAACCCGGGTTCGGGACAACGCGGCACCATGGAAGTGTTGATGAATGAATATAACTGGAACAAGGGCGACTTCAAATTGGCGTCAGAGCTAAAGGCCACCGAGCAGGCCAGAGCGCTGTGCGACAACAAAATCGACGCCATGATCTATACGGTTGGTCATCCGAATGCATCAATCAAAGAGGCTGCTACCGCCTGTGATACGCATTTGGTGCCGGTAAGCGGTGAAGTGGTGAACGCCTTGATCGCCACCAATCCATACTATGCATCCGCAGTCATTCCCGCCGGTATGTATCGGGGCAGTGACAGTGAAACCGCGACCTTCGGGGTCAAGGCGACACTGGTGACTTCCGAAACGGTGGATGAGGCGGTAGTCTACCAGTTGGTGAAGGCAGTGTTTGAGAATCTGGCGGTTTTCAGAAAACTGCATCCCGCTTTTTCCCATCTCCAGGCCGAGGAGATGCTGAAGGGGAACTCCGCTCCCTTTCATGCCGGTGCGCTGCGTTACTACAAAGAGAAGGGCTTACTGTAAGCGTCTTCATTATCACGTAATGCGGCAGAACCTTAACCTGTATGAACCTGCACTTAGCGTTGACAGGCCCTAATACAATTCAAGCCGCAAATGAACGCCAATCACCGCAGAATATCGCAAATGGTATGACACTTTATATGCATAACAAACAAACCGTCAGAGGGCCTGCAACAGGTTTCAACAATCTGAGTAGAGAGTCGGAATATCTGGGAATTGAGTTGAACGACTTCGGTCAACTCATTTTCCTTACATCTAATTTGCGCGTGATTGCGGTGATTGGCGTTCATTTGCGGCATCTCTGTTCTAGATATACTACCCGCTTGAGCAGGTGCGGCGTACTTGCGTATCCTGCACCATTCATCTTTAAGCCCATTCGATGAACCAGGACCAGAACGACAGACTGCAGCTTGAAATGGTCGAGGCGGCCGAGTTTGACGGCAGGCGGCCTGAAGGGTTTGCACGCAAGGTTTTACTGGGAACCGCCCTGGCGTGGGCTCTGTTTCAGTTATGGGTCGCATCGCCCCTGCCGTTCAGTCTGGCTGTCGGGGTGTTTAATGATACAGAGATTCGTTCAATCCATCTGACATTTGCGATATTTCTGGCCTATCTCTCTTTTCCCCGCCGTAAGGTGATTACCCATACCATTCCCATTGCAGACTGGGTGCTTGCCTTGGTGGCAGCCATCTGCGCCATCTATCTGTTTCTCTTCTACGAAGCGCTGTCAGACCGCTCGGGAGCGCCGACAAGCCTGGATATTGCTGTTGCCATGTTGGGCCTGTTATTACTGTTGGAAGCCACCAGACGTGCTCTGGGTTGGCCGCTGATGGTGATCGGGATCTGCTTTCTGGGGTATACCTTCAGCGGACCCTGGTTACCCGATCTGCTTGCCCATAAAGGTGCCTCTTTAGCGCGCGTTGCTTCTCATCAATGGTTATCGACCGAGGGCGTGTTCGGTGTTGCCGTCGGTGTCTCCGCAGGTTTCGTTTTTCTGTTCGTGCTGTTCGGCAGCCTGTTGGAGCAGGCGGGAGGGGGACACTATTTTATCCGTGTCGCCTATGCCTTGGTGGGACATCGACGGGGAGGCCCGGCAAAGGCTGCAGTATTGGCCTCGGGATTAACGGGGATGGTCTCGGGATCCTCCATTGCCAATGTCGTCACCACAGGCACGTTTACCATTCCACTGATGAAACGGGTGGGATTCAGTGCGGAGAAATCCGGCGCCATCGAGGTGGCTGCCTCAACCAATGGTCAAATCATGCCACCAGTGATGGGGGCCGCCGCTTTCCTGATGGTGGAGTATCTCAATATCTCCTATCTGGAGGTTATCAAACACGCCTTTCTACCGGCGGTTTTAAGCTATATCGGTCTTATGTATCTGGTGCACCTTGAAGCGGTCAAGGCGGGAATGCAGGCTGAGAAACGCAGTAGAGCGCTGACTTTAAAACAACGGTTGTTGGGTTGGGGCCTGACCCTCTCAGGTGTGAGCTGCTTTCTGTTTTTGGCCTATTGGCTGCTTGCGATGGTCAGCAAGCTGTTCGGTGACTACAGCTTTTACGCCAATGCAGGATTGGTTTTGCTGTTTTATGGCTTGTTGATCTATTGCGAAGTGCGCTGCGGTTTGCGAACACGCCAACAGGAATCTGCCGAAACCATGACCGTCGGTACCGCACTCCTGGGTGGACTCCACTTCCTGCTTCCGATCCTGGTATTGGTCTGGTGTCTGATGTTGTTACGCCTCTCTCCGGCAACCGCCGTGTTCTACTCCATCTGTTTGATGATTGTGATTCAACTCACCCAGGAGGGATTGCGGGCACTGTTCCTGGGTGGGTCCGTAATCATGGGTATCAGGCATGGTTTTACTACACTGGTCGTAGGAATGGAGTACGGTGCACGAAACATGATCGGTATCGGAGTCGCGACCGCGACTGCGGGTATCGTGGTTGGGACAGTCAGTCTGACTGGGATAGGGCAGGTGATGGGTGAGTTGGTCGAGACACTTTCCCTCGGATCGGTAGTACTGATGTTGCTGTTAACAGCGTTGATTTGCATGATCTTGGGTATGGGGCTGCCCACGACCGCCAACTATATCGTTGTCTCGACGTTGATGGCGCCGGTTATCGTGCAGCTCTCCGCCGCCCATGGTTTGGACATACCGCTAGTAGCTGTACATATGTTTGTATTCTATTTCGGTATTCTGGCCGATGATACCCCACCGGTGGGATTGGCTGCCTATGCGGCAGCCGGTATCTCCAACGGCGATCCGATCAGAACAGGTCTGCAATCGTTTTATTACGATATCCGCACCGCAATACTGCCATTCATGTTCATTTTCAACACCAATCTTTTGATGATCGGTATCGATAGCCTGTTAGAATTTCTTGTTGTTGTATCGCAGGGCGTCGTGGCTATGCTGCTGTTCGTCTCCGCAACCCAGGGTTGGTTGTTGGTCCGAAACCGCTTATGGGAAACCCCGCTACTGTTATTGGTGGTTTTTTCCCTTTTTCGTCCCGATTTCTGGCAGGGTTATTTTTTTCCCGCCATGGAGTGGCGCCCCGTGCAGGGTGTCGAATCGCATATCGACTCCCTGCCGTTGGGAGGTAAGGTGCGACTGCAGGTTGAAGTGGAAGATGAAGAGAGTCTGATGAGGACTCGGGAGATCATTTTCACCAAACCTGAATCTCACACAGGGGGTTACCTTAAGAGTATGGGCTTTATTACCGAGCCGGATGGCGATACGCTTCGTGTTATCGATATTGGTTTCCTTAGCGCGGCCGAGCAAGCCGGTCTGATCGCAGGGTTCAATCACCGGATTACCGGTTACTACAGTCAAAGTAAACAGCCACATAGCGGCTGGTTTCTGATACCGCCCCTGTTGTTGATGGGAGGTATTCTGTGGCTCCAGTATCGTCGCAGCAACCTGCGTGAGCAGACAAACCTGGGAGTATAAAATGCGTGTAATTTTGGCACTCTGTACGCTGTTTCTGATTGCCGGTCCTTGTATGGCGAATGGGCCTGCGGATTCATCCTCTGCGGTAAAAGTCTTCAGGTCCGGGGAACCTTTCGAAGATGTTGTTGATAACATCAAGATGGCCATTGTCGAGCGAGGGCTCCTGGTCAGCGGTACCCTCCATGTGAGTGATATGTTGAATCGCACGGCACCGGACCTGGGTTACGCCGAGGTATTTGCCAAAGCGGAGTCTGTAGAGTTTTGCAGTGCACTGATTTCACACAAAATGGCCCAGGCAGCCCCCGAGAATATCGCCATATGTCCTTTCACAATTGCGGTCTATGTAAAGCAGACAGATGCGGAACAGGTATATGTCGCCTATCGTTCCCCTCATCTCGCTGGAAAGGGTAAAGAGGTAGCCGATGAGATCATTGCCCTGATGGAGGGCATTATTGAGGATTCCATTTGAGTTTTTCTTGCTTGATATGTTGTAACTTACGTCATAGGGGATGTGTGTTAGTGTTAACAGATACAACGCAGGCACTCGGAAAATGAGAATAGTCATCTCTCTCTATGCCGTGCCGTTGCTGGGGCAAGTGGTGAATCGGGTGTACAAAGATCCTGTCATGGGGAGGCTCAGGGGGCTGATAAACCAACAGACATTGGATTGCCGGTGACCTTTTAGTCGAAAACCGAGTAAAAAACTGCAGATTTATTGATCATGATCAATACATTATGGGGACTGAATTCAGGCAGTACAGATATTTAGTTTATTATTTAGCTTAATAATCATTGAGTTATGTGGCATCGTTAAGGCGCGATTATTGTGCAGACTGATTCTGCCCCGATTTAAGAACAGACGCATCTTGCCGTTTATATGGAGAATGGAATGCATCGGGTTTTGCCTTCCAAAGGGGTTTATTGGAGAGAGGGGTAATGTCAGAAGTTTATAAAGTTATCTATACCGGTAAGCTGAAACCGGGCACCAACCAGGATCGGATCATTGCCCTGTTCAGTGAGAAATTCAAATTAGGGCCGGATAAGGCAGAAAAGCTGATTATCAGCGGCAGGCCGGTGACCTTGAAAAAGGATATCGATCTGGAAAAGGCAGAGAAGTATCAAGAGTCCCTTGAGAAGTTGGGCCTGATCATCGAACTCGATCCTAAACCCCCGGTGGATGAGCCGGGGATGCCTGATAAATCATCCGAGCTCTCTCTTGTGAGTTTCGATAATGGCGATGAGGATGCAACCGAGGTATTGGATCCCACAATGAATCCTGCCGGTGGGCGCTGTCCCAAATGCGGATCTCCGAACATGCAGATGGGAATCTGTCAGGATTGCGGTATCGTAGCTGCCAAATATCATGCAGCCCAGGCCAGGGAAGCTGATATGGCCACTCAGATCGATCAGGGAAAGACTGACGCAGGAACTGAAGAGAACCCCTACACCACGCCTGAAGCAGAGCTTGAGCAACCTGTGGAAGGTGATATGACAGGTCCCCATGGCGTATCCGCCGGGAACGGACTCAAGTGGATCGGCAAAGGGTGGTGGCATTTCAAACAGGCGCCCGTGAGCTGGATTGCAGTGATACTCATATGGTTTGTCTTGGCGTTCGTGTTCAGTTTGATTCCTATCCTCGGCGCCCTTGTGGTCAACGTTTTAACCCCGGTTTTGATCGCCGGCCTGATGATAGGTTGTCACGAGCAGGACCAGGGAGAAGATTTCTCTGTCAGCTACCTGTTTGCAGGATTTGCCAACAACGCCGGTCAAGCCATATTGATTGGCGTCTTCTATCTGATATTTATGATCCTCTTCGCCGTCGGGTTTGCCGCTTTGATGTTTGGCAGTATTGGCGAGCTGGCCGCGCAACAAGCCGATCCTGAAGCGATGGCGATGTTGTTTTTCTCATCCTCATTCGTGATTGGTCTGCTGGTCGCGGCCCTGTTGTTTATACCGATAATGATGGCCTATCTGTTTGCACCGGCATTGGTGGCATTGAACGAGATGTCCGCCTGGGAGGCAATGAAAGCAAGCTTCACGGGTTGCCTGAAGAATATCCTGCCGTTTTTTCTCTATAGCCTGGCTGCTATTGTGTTGATAATCGTGGGATTCATCCCGTTTGGCCTGGGACTGCTGATCGTTTCTCCAATTCTGATCGCTGCAATCTATTCGGCCTACCGGGATATCTACTACAGCTGATCCATGCGGGTTGAACTCACAGAAGAGGATTCTGTAGAACCACTCGATACCCTGCTGAGTTATGAAATCCCGGAGGGGGTGCTACTCGATTATCGCCTGGCCGGACCGGTAGTACGAGCCTGCGCCTGGGCGATTGATACCGCAGTGCGCGGTGTAATCTATCTTGTTCTGGTGCTCGTAATGTCCCTTCTGGGTGGTTTGGGCATGGCCGTCATTCTGATCGGTTTTTTTCTCATTGAATGGTTTTATCCAGTGGTGTTCGAAATTCAAAACGGCGCCACTCCGGGTAAGCGTGCCATGGGTATTCATGTCATACAGGACAATGGCACACCGGTGACGCCAAGTGCCTCAGTAATAAGAAACCTGTTGAGAACGGCTGATTTTCTACCCTTTCTCTATGCAACCGGTCTGTTGGTTATGCTGGTCAACAAGCGATTCAAGCGTTTGGGTGATCTGGCGGCAGGTACTGTGGTGGTCTATCGTGATACTCAGAAAAAACGGGATCTGCCTCCTCAGGCGGTTGCCAGTAAACCGCCCGTTGAACTCTCCGAATCCGAGCAGTTGACCCTGTTGGCCTTCGCCGAGCGAGGTAAGAGGCTTTCCCTGGGACGACGCCAGGAGCTGGCGGAATTGTTGACTGAACAGACAGGTTTGAGAGGAGATGCTGCTGTCGATGTGCTCTACGCCTACGCAAACTGGATACTCAAGGGACGCTGATGAGACAACAGCAGTTTGAAATGGAAAACCAGTCCCTATGGGATCATATTACGGTGCTGATGGATGACCTGAGACGCCCGCAAGGCAAACGGCGTCTGTCGTTGCAGGAGCAGTTATGCTTTCCCGCCCACTATCGTCAGCTCTGCAGCCACTATGCGCTGGCGCGTGGTCGCGGTTTCAGTCCTGCCCTGATCGAACAGTTGCATGGCATGGTGTTACGTGGACATTCGCTGTTCTATCGCCAGCAGGGAGGGTGGCGATGGCGACTGCTTGGCTTTATCTCTGCCGGGTTTCCCAGTGCTGTGCGCCGTAGCGGTGGGTATTTTGCAATCTCTTTGCTTTTTTTTCTTCTGCCGGCCGTGCTGATGGGGGTAGGTTGTTATCAGCAGGAGGATTTGATCTACACGCTTATCGACGATACGACTGTGGCACAGATGGAGAGCAGTTACGATCCGACCAATCTACGATTGGGGCGTGCGCTTGAGCGTGAGTCCGAAACCGATTTCACCATGTTCGGTTACTATATCCTGAACAATATCGGGATCGGCTTCAGGACCTTCGCCAGTGGAATACTATTTGCTGTCGGGACACTCTTTATACTGCTGTTCAACGGATTGGTGATCGGTGGTTTGGCCGGTCACTTAACGCAACTTGGTTATCACGATACTTTCTGGCCATTTGTCTCCGGCCATGGCTCATTCGAGTTGACCGCCATCGTGATTTGCGGTGCTGCGGGATTGCGCCTGGGGCATGCGGTGATTGCACCCGGGCAGTGGACGCGCGTGCAAGCGCTCAAGCATCAGGCGGAAGAGGCATTGCTGCTGGTCATGGGGGCGGCACTGATGCTGCTCGTGGCTGCCTTTATCGAAGCCTTCTGGTCTTCCATGCAGTTGCAACCCATGACTAAATATCTTGTGGCGGCCCTTCTCTGGTCCGTGGTTATCGCCTACCTGTTAATGATGGGCAGGGGGCGGCGTGGATCTCACTAGGATTGCCATCAAGCTGAGACCTCGGCAAGCCTGGGAGAGTATCGATCTTGGTTTTGCCATGGCACGGAAGTGGTTTATGCCACTTTGGTCCCTATGGCTTTGCAGTGCACTGCCCATGATGGTTGTTTTGGCGCTGTTGCCTTTACCGCTTTGGTTGGCCGGTCTGATACTGTGGTGGTTTAAGCCGCTATATGAGCCGACGCTGCTCTATTGGTTGAGTCGTCGCCTGTTCACGGAAACCACCCCCATCAAGACGGTATTTCGCAGTTGGTTGAAGATTGTACTGCCCCAGCTGGTGGCCAATCTTACATGGCGCCGGTTGAGTCCCTCCCGCTCTTTTGTCATGCCGGTGGTCGTTCTCGAGGGATTGAAGGGCCGTCAACGCAGCAGTCGTATCGGGGTCCTCAGTCGTGAGACCCATGCGGCCGGTTGGTTGACGCTGGTAGGTCTTCATTTCGAAATCGTATTGGAGCTGGGTTTTATTTTGCTTGTTCTCAGCCTGATCCCACAAGAGCTCCTCTGGATCGATTGGCAAAGCTACATTTTCGATCCCGATCCGTTGAGTGAGTGGCTGCACCATGGTTGTGCCTTGCTGGCGATGTCGCTTATCGCCCCCTTCTATGTATCCGGCGGCTTTGCACTCTATCTCAACCGGCGTAGCCAGCTCGAAGCCTGGGATCTGGAGATTGGCTTGAGAAACATGGCTCAACGTCATCAACGCAGGCCATTGGCGGGTGCGGTATCACTCCTGCTTGTGGCCGCCTTGACAGTGGTTGGCATGCAACCTGGAACCGTTGATGCGTTGACGATGGATCCCAGGGAGTCTCGGGATCTGATCAATGAGGTTTTGGCCGAGAATGAGTTCGGTCGTTATCAAGAGCTTGGTTACTGGAAATACATCGGCGAGGAGTCAGACGAGGAAGAGAACGGTTGGCTGGTCGAGTGGTTGCAACGACTCATCGGCGGGTTTGCCAATGATCTGGCATATTACGGCGAGGTGGCCCTGTGGCTGGTCGTGGCGGGCATTCTGGCCTATCTGCTCAACTGGTTTATCCAGAACCGCTCCCTGCTACAGGGGAGGGGGGGGCCACAGCGCAACAACAGCAGACAGATTCCCAGTCAGGTCGCCGGACTCGATCTGCGTCCTGAGAGCTTGCCGGACGATCCGGCCGCAAAGGCCGCCTCCCTGATCGAAGATGGTGATTACAGGGGAGGATTCAGCCTGCTCTACAGGGCCGCCTTGTCGGTGTTGGTTCACGATCATGCAATAGAGATTGTCGAGGGTGCCACTGAGGGTGAGTGCCTGAGCAGCGTCCATGGTGTGATCGAGGATGATTCCAGTGCCTACTTTTCCCGCTTGACCGGAATGTGGCAGCAAATAGCCTATGGACATGTGCAGCCGCCGAAGGAGAAGGCGCTGTTGCTGTGTCGTGATTGGCATAGCTTTTTCGGGGCCAGCAGTGCGGAATAACGGTGTGCCAATTGCAGCCGCTCTGATAGTGCTGATACTCATCGGAGGCATGCTTGGTTCATGGTTTATGAATAATTTCGAATATGTATCGGAACAGGTTCGAGGCAACATGGGAGCAGAGGCGAGACGCAATCCCCTGCTTGCCGCTGAACGCTATCTGTCCCGTCTTGGCCTCTCCGCGAGCAGTCATATGGGCCGTCAGCTCCTCGTCGAACCCCCGACGCGGCCGGGATTGCTTCTGGTCAGAGATCTTGGGCCTCCACTTCCCCAATCCCGTGTGGCTGATCTGTTGGGTTGGGTGGAGCGTGGTGGATCTCTGGTTGTGACACCGGGCAATGCCGTTGAGGAGGGGCGCGGGCATCCGTTATTGGAGCAGTTTGCGGTGGTCGTGGAATCGGATGAGTTTTTCGCAGCGGAAGAGGCTGGTTCCATCACAGTGCCGTGGAGCGGAGATTCGCTGCAGATCGATTTCGATTCGGACAAGTGGTTTAGTGTGTATAGCGAGGATAACCATTCAGCATCACCGGATAACGGGTTTTCGCATCTGTTGCGTTTTCCCTGGGGCGAGGGTAGCGTGACATTTCTCAGCGACAGCGACTTTTTGACCAATGACCGGATTGGTGAGAAGGACCATGCCCTGTTGTTGGCATATCTTGCCGATGATCTGGATCATGCCTGGCTGCTATACGATTCCCAGATGCCATCCCTGATATCATTCATCTGGCGGGTTGCCCCTTATCTACTGATCAGCATTGCACTGTTTGGAATAGTCGCTATCCGGCGATTCCAGTACACCACCGGCCCATTGCTTTCACCACGCATGACAAAGCATCGGGATCTATTGGAGCACCTGCAGGCGACTGCAGAGTTTACCTGGCGGCAGAATCCTTCAGTGGGTCTGCTTGAGGCAACGCGCAAAGAGGTGGAAAAGCGCTGGTTGGTAAGTCACCCGCTGTTGCAACAGATGGATCAAAAGGCCCGCTGCAACTGGTTGGCAAACCACACAGGGATGACCGCCGATTCGATACATAGAGCGCTCTATTCCCAGCAGGGCGATACGGGTCAACTGATCAAAATCACAACAAATCTGCAACGGCTTTTTACCGCGTTGCACCCAGACAGGAATGAATACAATGGTAGCGGAAGCAGGGTTAAGTGAGTCTCTTATACAGCGTGCCAGAGGGCTGGAAGAGGAGATAGCACGTGCGGTAATTGGTCAGCAGCGCGTTGTACATGAAGTGATACTGGCGCTCTACTCTGCCGGGCATGTGTTGGTGGAAGGGGTGCCGGGATTGGGCAAGACATTGCTGGTGCGCTGCTTGGCGGCGGCAGTGAAGGGATCGTTCAGTCGCATCCAGTTCACGCCGGACCTGATGCCGAGTGATATTTCAGGTCATATCATGTTTGATATGAAGAGTGAAAACTTCCGGGTACGCAAGGGACCGGTATTTTGTAATCTACTGCTCGCCGATGAGATCAATCGTTCTCCGGCCAAGACCCAATCGGCACTGCTGGAGGCGATGCAGGAGCAGCAAGTCACCATCGAAGGCCGTACCTTCCCGCTCTCTCCCCCATTCCTGGTTTTGGCGACTCAGAATCCCATCGAACAGGAGGGTACCTATCCGCTGCCACAGGCACAGCTCGATCGTTTCCTGCTCAAGGTGTTTATCGACTATCCCGCCGAGGGAGATGAACAGTCGATGGTAAAACAGGTGACCCGGGGAGTTGTCGGCGATCAGCTCGATACATCCGCCATTCGTCCCCAGTTGGATGCGGACGAGATCCCGCAATTGCAATCCTATATCGCGAAACTGGAGATGGATGAGCAGATCATCGATTACGCAGTACGCCTGGTGAGGGCGGCGCGCGACTGGAACGGGATCGAGGCGGGTCCCGGGCCTCGCGGGAGTATTGCGCTGCTGCGGGTAGCCAGGGCTGAGGCATTTTTGTCCCAGCGCGACTATGTTACACCTGACGATATCAAGGTGGCGGCACTGCCGGTTCTGCGGCATCGTATTCGACTCGCAACCGATCTGGAGATCGAAGGTTATCAGCCGGACGATGTACTGAACGATCTGCTGGCAAATATACCCGCACCACGCCAGTGATCCCCACAACCCGCCTGACAATAGCTTCAGCCCTGTTGATACTGCCGGCACTGCTGGCGGTTTGGTTTCCCTTTTGGGTGCTATCCTGGAAACTGCTCACACCGCTGCTGTTGTCGCTTGCCCTGCTTGATCTGCTGCGATTACGCCGGTTACCGTCGCCTGAGTTGGTGCGCAGGGCCCGTACCAGCATGCCCGTGGGTGTCTGGACCGGCGTGGAGCTGGATCTGCGCAACCGGTCGGATATTGCGCTCGATGTTGTGGTTCACGATCACTATCCGCAAGGATTCGAAGTGGAACAGCAGCCTCAGTCCCTTGTTGTCCCCGCGCATCGCCAGCTCAATCTGTTTTATCGCGTATTGGCTAAACATCGGGGTGAGGGGCGGTTCAGTGGCGCCGATCTGGTGATTCGCTCTCCCCTGGGATTGTGGCGACAGAAACGCTTCGTCGACCACCTCACCCAAGTACGCGTATTCCCGAATTTTCGTGAAATAGCCCGCTACGCCTTATTGGCTACCGACAATCATCTCAGTCAAATGGGTGTCCGCAGGCGGCAACGTCGTGGCGAGGGTAGTGATTTCCACCAGCTGAGGGAGTACAGAACTGGGGATTCATTGCGACAGATCGACTGGAAGGCGAGTTCCCGTTATCGCCGCCTGATCTCCAAGGAGTATCAGGATGAACGTGACCAACAGCTGGTATTCATGCTTGATTGCGGCAGACATATGCGCCATGAAGATGGCGCAGGCGCACATCTCGACCAGGCGTTGAATGCAATGCTGCTGCTCTGTTATGTCGCGGACCGTCAGGGAGACGCCGTCGGGTTTCTCAGCTTTGGCGGGGATGAGCGGTGGCAACCGCCGATGAAAGGCGGGGACGTGGTGCGACGTCTGCTGGATCGAACCTATGATATCGAATCCACCCTGCAGGCCTCTGACTATCTCGGCGCTGCGCATAAGCTGATGTCGTTGCAGCGGCGACGGGCCCTTGTGGTCATCTTGACAAACAGCCGTAACGAGGAGCGGGACGATTTGCTGAAGGCAGTGTCTCTACTGGTGCGCAGGCATCTGGTTGTAATCGCGGATTTGCATGAGGCGTCGCTGGATACTGTGGTTCAGACGCCGGTAGTCAATCTGCAGGGAGCGTTGCGCTTTCAGGCCGTGATGGACTATCTCGGGCAGCGGAAACAGGGCCATGAGAGACTCGCTCACCGGGGCGCCCTGATAATGGACTGTCGACCTCAGCAACTGCCGGTCACTCTGGTAAACACCTATCTCGATGTGAAGGGATCAGGTCGCCTTTGAGATGAAGGGTGTTGTAAAAGCAAGCCGCAAATCGACGCAAATAGTGATAAGTCCGCAAATGAACGCGACTAAACGCAAATATTATTTCAACAAAGCATCATGACATCAGGTGGTGCGTAAGTGGGCCCCTGCTTTACGCTGCTGACTTAACCAGCTCAGCAGTTGAATATTGTGGGTATAAAGGAATCATTCAGTGTGGCGCTTTTGATGATCAGCCTTGTTATAATCCTTTAAATTATCAGTTAATCTGGTCGGAACTATGGAGCCTGAAGAGATCAAGCAGAAGAAAAGAAGTCGAGGGATCTATCTGTTACCGAACCTGTTTACGACCGCCGCCCTGTTTGCAGGCTTCTATGCCATCCTGGCGGCCGTCAACGGTAAATATGAGATCGCATCCGTCGCTATCTTCGTTGCCATGTTGATGGACGGCCTGGACGGGCGTGTGGCGCGGATGACCAAGACCCAGAGCGCCTTCGGTGCAGAATATGACAGTCTGTCGGATATGGTGTCGTTTGGGCTGGCTCCGGCCCTGGTCGTCTACATCTGGGCATTGAGTGATCTTGGTAAACTGGGCTGGCTGGCGGCCTTTATCTATACCGCCACAGCCGCCTTGCGACTGGCCCGGTTCAATACCCAGCTGACCAATACGGATAAAAAATATTTTCAAGGATTGCCGAGCCCGTCTGCGGCAGCCATCATGGCCGGGGGGGGCTGGCTGGGTGTCGATTATGGTATGGACGGTAATACGCTGGGCTGGCCGGCCGCGATTATAACCACCCTCACCGGATTACTGATGGTGAGTAATTTTCGTTATCACAGTTTCAAGGAGATCGACTTCCAGGGCAAGGTGCCGTTTATCGCCCTGGTGGTGGTTGTGATCGTGCTGGCTATCGTGCAGACCCATCCGCCCACGGTACTGTTTCTTCTGTTTCTTGCCTATGCGATCTCAGGGCCTGTCCTGACTCTGGTCCAGTTGCGTAAGCATCGCGAGCAAAGAATCACCAGCGAACGCAGGGGTGATGGACCCTGAGCGCTATCGGCTAGGGCCTGTTAACACTAATCCAAGACACTTGCCCGCTTCTGGGTCGTAGGCAAGGTATCCGGTCAGCTTGGATATTTGTTGCATCTATCCTGTCTACATGCAAGCGGCCTGCGCGCAATCATTACCCTTCGAGGGTCTCGGATTATCGATGATTGGCATTCCGTAGGGCGTGGGTTATATTCGATTGTTATCTAAAAAAGCCGTTTGGCCGGCAGCCAATCGCTGCCGCGCTGAATCCTGCTGGAGTGGAGTATGAGCCAAGCCGATCAATTGATCATTTTCGACACGACTTTGCGCGACGGTGAACAGAGTCCCGGTGCGTCCATGACAAAGGACGAAAAGGTCCGCATTGGCAAGGCCTTGGAAAAACTGCGTGTCGACGTCATAGAGGCGGGTTTCCCGATCGCAAGCCAGGGCGATTTCGAGGCTGTCTCTGCGGTGGCCAACGTGGTAAAGGACTCGACAGTGTGTGGTTTGGCCCGTGCCCTCGACAAGGACATCGATTGTGCCGGTGAGGCATTGAAAGCGGCCAATTCAGCCCGTATACATACCTTTATCGCGACCTCGCCCATTCATATGCAGCATAAGCTGCGCATGACCCCGGACCAGGTCGTCGAACAGGCGGTGCATGCGGTCAAACGGGCAAGAAGATACACTGATAATGTAGAGTTCTCCGCCGAGGATGCCGGTCGTTCCGAAATCGATTTTCTATGCCGCATCTTCGAGGCGGTTATCGATGCGGGCGCCTCTACCCTGAATGTGCCCGATACCGTGGGTTATGCCATGCCGCACCAGTTTGGAGACCTGATCCACCGGATGCGTGAGCGGATCCCGAATGCCGACAAGGCGATCTTTTCAGTCCATTGTCATAACGATTTGGGATTGGCCGTGGCGAACTCGCTGTCGGCTGTCAGCAATGGGGCGCGACAGGTTGAGTGCACGATCAACGGTCTCGGTGAAAGGGCCGGCAATGCCTCCCTGGAAGAGGTTGTGATGGCGGTGCGAACCCGGCCCGACACATTTTCCTGCCAGACCAGGCTGGATAGCACCCAGATCGTCGCCTGTTCCAAGCTGGTTTCCAATATCACCGGTTTTCCGGTGCAGCCCAACAAGGCAATCGTCGGCGCCAACGCATTTGCCCATGAATCCGGCATTCACCAGGATGGGGTGCTGAAATCGCGGGAGACCTACGAAATCATGCGTGCGGAGGATGTGGGTTGGAGCCAGAACCGCATGGTCTTGGGCAAGCACTCCGGACGCAACGCCTTTCGCACACGCCTGGAGAGTCTGGGAATAAGTTTTGAGTCGGAAGAGGAGCTGAACGCGGCCTTTTCGCGCTTCAAGGATCTGGCGGATAAAAAGCATGAGATATTCGACGAGGACCTGCAGGCCCTGGTGACAGATACCAAGACCGAATCATTCAACGAAAGGGTCAAGCTGATCGCCCTCAAGGTCTGCTCCGAAACCGGTGAGACACCTCATGCAGAGGTGACGCTGAGCATCGATGGGGAGGAGGAGTTGGGTGTGGCATCGGGTGGTGGTCCCGTGGATGCCGCCTTCAAGGCGATTGAGAGCATCGTCAACAGCGGCACAGAATTACAGCTCTATTCCGTAAACAACATCACCAGCGGCACCGATGCCCAGGGGGAAGTTACTGTTCGGTTGGAAAAAGGTGGAAGAATCGCCAATGGGCAGGGCGCCGATACGGATATTGTCATCGCTTCCGCGAAGGCCTATATCAATGCGGTGAACAAGATCCTGGAGCCGGTGGAGAAGGCCCATCCGCAAACCGGGGATGTTTAGTGGCTTGCAATTGTAATTCCGTGATCGATCCATCCGGAGCAGGCTTTGCTGTGGTAAAAAGCCGCACACAGCCCTTCGTCTTCTGCGCCCCTGTAGCATGAAGGAGCCGCGTCGGATTCACTACCTGAAGGCTATGGGTCTGACTCTATGGCAGCGGCGGATTGTCGCCAAAGCCGGACGGGGGGATGAGTCACGGGAGGGCGCAGAGGATGCCCGGGCGGTTGATTCAGAAACAGGTGTGGCTCATTCCGATCCGATAGATGAGACGGCACCCGCCTTGGAAGCGAGGGTGAACCCGGAACTCGACGATTGGCAGGAATTGCAGCAAAGTGTAAAGCGATGCAAAGCATGCGGATTGCGTGCCGGTTGCACACAAACCGTATTCGGTGTTGGTAATCCCCAGGCGGAGCTGCTTGTGATCGGTGAGGCCCCGGGTGCCGACGAGGACAGGCAGGGCGAACCCTTCGTCGGTCGAGCCGGTCAGCTTCTGAATGGGATGTTGCTGGCCATGGGCTACAAGCGAGAGGCTGTCTTTATTGCCAACATTGTAAAATGCAGACCGCCCAACAATCGGGATCCAAAGCCGGAGGAGACCCTGAGCTGTGAGCCCTACCTGCAGAGACAGATTGAATCGATAAAGCCGAAAGTGATTCTCGCGGTGGGTCGCATTTCGGCACAGAATCTACTCAAAACCGATATCGCCGTGGGTAAACTGCGGGGGCGGATTCACAGCTTCGGAAATCAGGGCATTCCGTTGGTTGTGACATACCACCCGGCCTATCTTTTGCGTTCCCCCGAACAGAAAGGCAAGGCCTGGCAGGATCTGCAGCTGGCGCTTTCCGTATTGCGGGGGGATCGAGCGTGAGTGCCCAGTTACAGGATCCTCTGCTCGGTCTCCGCCCCATGCAAGTGGAGGATCTTCCACAGGTCATTGCGATCGAGGAGGCGGCCTATCCACACCCCTGGACCCTGGGGATCTTTCAGGACTGTCTGCGTGTCGGCTATTGCTGCTGGGTGGTGAATCTCGATCAGCAGGTGATCGGCTATGGTGTGATGTCGGTGGTCATCGATGAGTCGCACATCCTCAATATCTGTATCGATCCCAAATGGCAAGGTAAGGGATTGGCAGTAAAGTTAATCAGGCGCTTATTGAAAATTGCCCGCCAGCACGGAGCCGAGACGGTCTATCTGGAAGTCAGGGTCGGTAATAAACCTGCAATTGGGCTGTATAAGAAACTGGGCTTTGTCGAGATAGGAGAGCGGCGTGATTACTATCCTGACCGTAACCAGTCCCGCGAGGATGCATTGATGATGTCACTGGAGTTGTAGCGTCAGGCAAGGAACGCAAGATGAAGAGACGCTGAACTATGCATTTTATATCATCTCGTCGATAGTGGAGGGGTTGCTGTGCAGGCTGGCGACGCTGCCAACGGATTGAAAGGAGGCAATGGCCCGTTGCCCCAAAAACGTATTTTGAGTATTTGCGTCGCCCCCATCGCCGTCACGCTCAGTGGCCTTTTCTCTGTTTTCCGCCAGCTGCTGACGCTGTTCGGCCTGGATTTCACTTCGTGCCTGGGCGGCCATCGCCGAGGCTTGTGCCGCGACCTGACGATCCTGCGGTGACGGGTCGGCTGGCGCCAGTGCGGCCCTGCGGACCGTTTCCGCCTGCCTGGCTCGTTCTCTGGGGTCGTCGGTCGATGGCATGCGGATTGAAACCTCTCCTCCGACCGCATAGCTACGTCCGTCTGGGCCTCTCTTGTATGTATAGCTGCCACCGCTAGCCAGGCTGCCCGCTGCGGCCCGGTGAGCGGCCTCATGGGCCCGAACCTCCCGGTCTCTCTTCTGCAGTTCCCTGACTTCAGCCTGTTCCTCCTGAGTCAGCCGGCTACTCTCCCCGCTCTCGCGGACTGGTCTTTGTGTGGTGCTGTCACGGGTGGCAGGGGTGGCGGCTGAGTCTGCAGAGGCACCGCCTGATGCATGTTTATCGGGGCTGGCGGCCTGAGCTCCGGGTAGAGTCCGCTCTACCGCAGATGCGGTATTGCCGAGGCCGGACAGCATGCCGAGGGAGATAGTCATGGCGTTACCAAATCGTTCCACCTGCCACAATTATAAGCAACAAACCGATAAACGGTTTCACGCTGACCCGCAATAACTGCGCTTTCTGAATTAATTTCCCTCGATGGGTCTCTGAAACCCAGATTGGATGAGTCACTACGGTAGCCCTGAATGGGGTATAATCCGCGACCTTTTAACAGTGAAACATGGTCTCAATGTCCGAATTACTTGAACAACTCAGCCGGCGACGCACCTTCGCCATCATCTCCCATCCGGATGCGGGTAAAACCACATTGACGGAAAAACTACTCCTCTATGGCGGGGCGATCCAGATGGCCGGCACGGTCAAGGGACGCAAAGCGGCGCGCCATGCCACCTCCGACTGGATGGAGATGGAGAAGGAGCGTGGGATATCCGTCACCTCCTCGGTGATGCAGTTTCCCTACCGGGATGAGATCGTCAATCTGCTCGATACCCCCGGCCATGAGGATTTTTCAGAGGATACCTACCGGACCCTGACGGCAGTGGATTCAGCATTGATGGTCATCGATGTGGCGAAGGGTGTCGAGGAGCGAACGATCAAACTGATGGATGTGTGCCGTTTGCGCGATACGCCGATTCTCACCTTTGTCAATAAACTCGATCGCGAGGGACGCGACCCGCTGGAGATACTGGATGAGATCGAGGAAGTGCTGAAGATAAAGTGCGCCCCCGTATCATGGCCGATAGGTATGGGTAAACGTCTGAAAGGAGTCTATGATCTGCGCAGCGATACCACCCATCTTTTCAGTGCCACCCATGGTGGCAAGATCCAGGTGGGTGAGGTCATAGAGGGTATCGACAATCCCAAGCTGGATGAACTCATCGGCAGCCAGGCGGAGGAACTGCGTGAGGAGATCGAGCTGGTGCGTGGCGCCAGCCATGAACTCGACCTGGAGGCCTATGCACGGGGTGAGCTGACGCCGGTGTTTTTCGGCTCGGCAATCAACAACTTCGGTGTCAAAGAGCTGCTGGATGCCTTTGTCGAGTATGCGCCTGGACCGTTGTCACGCACGACGCAGCAGCGCCTGGTGGAGCCATCGGAGGCTAAATTCAGTGGCTTTATCTTTAAGATACAGGCCAATATGGATCCACAGCACCGGGATCGTGTTGCTTTTTTGCGTGTCTGCTCAGGCAGCTACCGCAAAGGCATGAAGATGCGGCATGTGCGGATCGGCAAGACCGTGCAGATCAGCAACGCCATCACCTTCCAGGCCGATGAGCGTCGCCACGTGGATGAGGCTTGGCCGGGAGATATCATCGGCCTGCACAATCATGGCACTATTCAGATCGGTGATACCTTTACGGAAGGGGAGGAGTTGAAATATGGAGGAATTCCCTATTTTGCACCGGAGCTGTTTCGCCGTGTGGTATTGAAAGATCCGCTCAAGCAGAAAGCGCTGCTGAAAGGTGTTTTGCAGCTGTGTGAAGAGGGTGCCACCCAGGTCTTCAGGCCGCTGAAAAACAATGATCTGGTCCTGGGCGCCGTGGGTATTTTGCAGTTCGATGTGGCTGTGGCAAGACTGAAATACGAGTATAAGGTCGAGGCGATCGTGGAACCCGTCAACGTGGCTACGACCCGTTGGATTGTTTGCAAGGACGAAAAAATGCTGGAGCGATTCAGGGATAAGGCCTATGACAACCTGGCATTGGATGGGGATGACCAGCTGGTCTATCTGGCACCAACCCGGGTGAACCTCGATCTGGCCATGGAACGTTGGCCGGATATCGAATTTCTGGCCACGCGAGAACTTTGAAAAACCACTACCCCAATCGTTGATTTCTTTAATCTCCTTTTGGGGATGGGTGGAGCAGATACTCCACACTTCCGGTAGCGTTGAAAATCGCCCTTGCTAATCCATAATTATTAATAGAAGACTTTTTCAGAGGCTGTAAACAGCCAGGGTTGTTGATCTCCACTGCCCCGGTAATAAAGGAGGCAGTCGATGTTTCTAATGCAGAAAAACAGTGAAAAACTGGTAGAAGTGCTGAGTCTGACCGACCTTTTTAATCCAAATCACACTGAGATAATTGGACGTTTCCATGCGGGAGAAGAGATGCAGGATGCTGAGAGGTTTGCCAAGGATCAGATGAAATTCCCTTCCGGGGAACCACTTCCACAATGCTGGCTGGATTCCGAATACCGGCGACACTGATTGAAGAATGTCTGAACTCACGTATTTGGGGTTGAACTGACATCCGACACCGGAATAGGGCGCTTTTTTTTACGCTTCCCGATCCTCAGGTGCTGTTTTTGCGAAAGCGAAGCCGCAACAGGTGAATCGTACTCGTATCCGGTTTACTGCTAAAAAGACGCGTAGCTCTGGCCCGATTTTTCGATCCAGCCATGGATCATCTTTTGGGTTGTGAAATCGGCGGCGCAGTTACCCTGATGGTCGATGACGATCATGCCCCCCCTGCCTTCGACCTTGCGTAGCAGATACTCGATGCCATAATCCACCGCACCTTTGGCATCGAAGTTGAGAAGCTCCATGGCATCCGATACGGTCTTGGCAAGGACGGTACGCATGAAATCTTCGCCGAAACCGGTGGTGGAAACCGCACAGGTCTGATTGTCGGCAAACACCCCTGCACCGATAATCGGCGAGTCACCGACCCGTCCCATACGTTTATTCACCACCCCCCCCGTGGATGTCGCCGCAGCCAGGTTTCCCTCAATGTCGCGAGCGACGGCGCCAATGGTGCCATACTTCTGGTCTTCGGAAATTCCATTGCTTTCATCATGGTCCAGCATGATTCGATGATGCAGCTGTGCCTGCTCCAGCTGCTGAATGCGATCGGGTGTGAAAAAATAGTGATCCGGGGTCAGGCGCATGCCGCAGTGGGCCGCAAAATTCATCGCGCCATCGCTGATCAGCATCACATGCTCGCTTTCTGCCATTACCAGGCGGGCCAGCTGTATAGGGTTGGCGATATTGCTTACTGCAGCGACAGCGCCGGCGGAGAGATCACGACCATCCATGATGGCGGCATCCATTTCCACTTTGCCGTTTTCATTGAGTACGGAACCGCACCCGGCATTGAATACCGGATCATCCTCCAGCAGGGATGCGCAGGTCTCCACTGTTTCGAGGGCACTGCCCCCGCGATTCAGGATATTTCGGCCATGTTCCAGGACGGTACGGATGCTCTCCAGATAGCGCAAGGCCATTTTATTGTCCTTGACATTGTCCAGAGTTCCCGCACCGCCATGCACCATCAGCGAGAAGGTTTTTTGCATTGTTCTCTCTAGGGCCTGTTCAAACTAATCCAATGGATGCTGCCGGGATTTTTTTCTTTCTGCAGGGCAGAATGAGCAAATTGCAGTTATTCTGAATGGGCGAATAATAACGCTTAAAACTGCCAGAGACTCATATGTAACTCTAGCTTGATTCCCGTGCATTGATACCGAGTTTCGATGCAATCAGGGTCGGATAGGAAGCGCCGTTATCGCACGGATTGCACTCAATCGCGAGATAGTCAGTTTTCTGCTCCCCCGGTATTACCGCGACATCGCGTGCGTGGATTTCTTGAAACCCCGCTCCGCCATCCAGCCGGCCATCGGTTCAATAATGTTCCGGTTTCGTGTGGAGTGGGATGATAATTGCCATGTTAGGCTGTCCCTTCATGTATCTGCCCTGCAGCAAGCAACCGCCTATACTTGCCACGAATAACCCTATACAACATATTGAGGCGGATTTCGCTCTCGTACTCCTGCTGAAGTTGCACAGGTACCCCCCAACTCATCTGCGAGAGTGAGGAAGATGTTCTCGGAATTGACGAATGCCACTTTTTTTGGTTTTTATTGGCAGCCACAGCAGGGCGTAGGGCCGGTTTTACAGGTCATTGAATTTAAGAGAAAAACAGAACGCCATTGTATCCTTGCCCGATACAGTATTGGGTGGTCGGTCACTTATGTACCCCTTTGTGGAGGCTACGCTTGCGCCATCGGAGTGCATAGGCACTATTATCAATAGCGCCGATGGATGAAAGCGGTGCGTATGCACCGGATAAAATCTCTGATTCGGATTTGTTAGTATTCCCACCTGTCTTGGATCGGTTAACAGGCCGGGAATCCTGCTATAGGATCGTTTCTTGCTAATCCATTGCTATAGAGGTTTCACTCAGGGGATTAAAAAAGCGGAGTTACATGATGCTAGACAAGACATTGACTGTGATCCTCGCAGGGGGTCAGGGTTCTCGCCTGCAGCCACTCACGCTCGAACGGACCAAGGCAGCGGTACCTTTCGGGGGTCAATACAGAATCATCGATTTCCCTCTGGTCAATTGCCTGCACTCCGGCCTACGCAGGATATTGGTATTGACTCAATATAAATCCCACTCCCTGCAAAAGCATTTGAGAGATGGATGGTCGCTCTTCAATCCGGAGTTGGCTGAATACATCACCGCTGTTCCGCCGCAAATGCGAAGGGGTGGTGGTTGGTATGACGGTACTGCAGATGCCGTTTACCAGAACCTCTACATGCTCAAGCGCAGTGGCGCGGAACGGGTATTGATCCTGCCCGGTGATCATATTTATCGAATGGATTACGCACCAGTGATCGCATTTCATGTGCAGCACAAAGCCAGTGTAACGGTCGCTTGCATGCAGCGACCTTCTGCAGAAGCCGGACTTTCCGGTATCTTGGACCTGGATCAGAATGGTCAAGTCAATTCTTATGGGGTGCTGCATGAGCGGCAAAGAGCTGATAACGGTGGTGAGTCAACTGCCCAGGTTTCAATGGGTATCTATCTATTTTCCATTGAAGGCCTGATTTCAGCGCTTGAGGAGGATCACGATCTCAGCGGTTCCAGTCATGATCTCACCCATGACATTTTGCCGAAAATGGTTGCGGCCGGCGGTGCCTACGCCTACCAATTCGGTGGTGAGGCGGGGCGGGTCAGCCAGGACCGCTATTGGCGGGATGTCGCCACCATCGACAGTTACTATGAAGCGAACATGGAGTTGTTGGACCCGGTGCCGTCATTGGATCTGTATCAGCCTGAGTGGCCAATCCGTACCCATCATGGGCAAAACCCGCCGGCACGGACCGTGCCGGGCATCTCAGGCAGTGAGGGAATCTTTATCAACTCCATCGTTGCCAATGGGGTCCTCATCGTGGGTGGCAGTGTACAGCGATCCATTTTGTTTCCGAAATGCCTGATCGGGGATGAAGCGGTGATTCATAATTCGATTCTTTTCGATGGCGTCAAGGTCGGCGATAGGGTGCAGTTGGAGAATTGTATTGTCGACAAGGGTGTTGTGATTCCTGCCGGTGAGCGTATTGGATTTGATCAAGCGCGTGATGCAGCCCGATTTTCCGTTTCCCCCAAGGGGGTGGTGGTGGTACCCAAGGATTACCGTTTCACTACCTGATTGTGGAACGACTTAACAACTCCATGGACGATATCATTGCGGGGAACATTATGACCATTTGACGCCTCTATATATGGAGTACATGCAGGATAATACAAGGATGTCGTAATACGGTAGATACAATGGGGTTCTATGATCGAGATACACCTACACCGGAGAGTTATGGGTGGTAATGGAGCCTCTTGGCTGCGCTGTTTGTCGGCACCATCGGAGGAAGGATACCAGGTGAATTATGGCTATCAAGTTAGTTGGTTGTTACATTGTCAAATATCTGGCCTTTATAATATCCATCGCTGGTTTGACGGCTTGTGGCGGCTCTTCATCAGGTAATCAAAGCGATTCAACTGACACCCAGGCTGGGAATCAAGCACCAATTGCTTTCATTTCCGCTGACCCTACCAGTGGCGTTGTCAGTCTACAGGTGAGCGTTGATGGCAGGGAGTCCAAGGATGACACCGGTATCGTCGGATATCAGTGGGACTTTGGAGATGGTACAGCCTCTCAGCTACCCAATACGTCGCATATCTACACCACGGCAGGCAGTTATGTGATAACGCTGACAGTGACAGACCAGGAAGGTGAAACCGGCTCTGTTTCAACGACAATTCATGCGCTGGCCACAGATGACAATAGTGGCGCCATTGTGCCTACAGCCGTGTCATTCTTCGATGATTTCGAATATTCGATCGAACGAAACTATTCCGGCGATCCCGGCGGTGAGAGCAATCCATTCACCACACAAGGCGGTTGGAATCAGGTCAAAGCGGTGAACATTACCGGCAGCCATAATGGTTATCTCTATACCGTAGATGAAATACCTGGTTATTCCGGGAGTTTTCCAGGGATCGATTCAACCCGAGTACTCGCCATCGAAGCCCGTCCGGGTTCACTGGGTTCGCAAACCGACTTCTATCTTCAGTTTGGTGATGAAAACGCGCCGCAAGGCAGTGTACCTGCTGATGTCTGGTTTCAGTTCTGGATCTACCCTAACTATTACGACGATCCGGCAGATATCAATGATCAGCTCAGCGCCTATGATGGCCGTTTTAAATTTATCTATCCCTGTAGAGGCGGTTATCCATGCGCGCAAGAGAATCTCGCATGGTTATATTCCCTCGGTCATACTACCGGTGAACCGTACTGGGCAAATACAGACAATCGTGAACTTTATATGACGACCACGGATTTACGCTATGCCGACTATCTGATAGCGCCTGACTACAATCAGTTCAAACTGGGACAAACCGATGTCAGTGAGAACATTACGCCCAATCGATGGACCCTTGTGAAAATACATATGGATACATCGTCGACATCAGCTTCTTACGAAGGCTGGGTCAGGCCTTTAGGTGGCTCATGGGTGAAGGTGGCCGAGTGGATCGACGGCGTGACGCCTGACTTCTCCTGGCGTATTCCTGAGGGCGATGTGGGAGGCCACCGGGTCTTTAGAATACCGACGACCATGGATGATTTTGATTCATGGATCTATCTGGACGACTTTGCCATGACCGCTTCAGAAGCGGACCTTCCCATCTATCCCAATTGAACCGGCCCTAGAAGGACACCAGGGTACGTCCCGTAATCTTGCCCGCAAGTATCTGGTCAAAGATTTCCGGGAGCTGCTCTATGGAGACTGTCTGGGTCAGGATATCGTCAAGGTGCCTGGGCCGCAGGTCGGAGGCCAGGCGTTGCCAGATCTCCTCCCGAATCTCATAGGGGCAACCGGCGGAGTTGATTCCAATCAGGCTGACGCCTCGTAAAATGAATGGCATCACCGTGGTATTCAAGTCATGTCCGCCGGCCAAACCGATTGCGGCGATGTTGCCCCAGGGTTTGATCTTGCGGGTGATGCTGGAGAGCATTTCGCCACCCACGTTGTCCACAGCACCACCCCATGTGCCCCGTTCCAGGGCGTGGTGGTAGGCACTGACCTGTTCACGTTCCAACACCTCTTGCGCGCCGAGATGTTCCAGAAAGGCGTGTTGCTCCGCCTTACCGGTGACGGCATGCACATCAAATCCCTCTCCATCGAAGATGTTGACCGCAATACAGCCCACCCCCCCGGTGGCGCCGGTGATCAGTATAGGGCCCATATCCGGGCGTTGGCCGTTGACCTCCATCCGGTGCAGCGCCAAGGCAGCGGCGAAACCGGCGGTGCCCAAGATCATCGACTGGGAGGCGGTGAGACCCTCAGGCAACGGCACCGCCCAGTCTGCCGGCACCCGAAGATATTCGGCATAGCCACCATCAATGGTAGTTGAGAGTTCGTAACCGGTAACAATCACCGTGTCACCGGCTTTGAAGCGTTTGTCGCTGCTCTCGGCAACTTCACCGCAGGCATCGATACCGCCGGTCAGCGGATAGCGTCTGATGATCTGTGCCTTGCCTGTCCCGGCCAGAGCATCTTTGTAATTGATACTGGAGTATTGCACACGGATCAGAATTTCACCCTTATCCAGGGGTTGTAACTCAAGTTCTTCAATCCCTGCCGAATGTTGAGCATTCTCTCTATGGATACGAAAGGCTTTATAAGAATTCATGTCAAACTACTCCGGTACAACTGGTATCTTACCTATCTTGTTCCGCCATTCGGCGGGGCCCGTCTGATGAACAGAGTTACCACGGCTGTCAACTGCCACTGTGACCGGAAAATCGACCACTTCAAACTCCCGTATGGCCTCCATGCCGAGATCTTCAAATGCCAACAGACGTGAACTGCGAATCGCTTTGGATACAAGATAGGCAGCACCGCCCACCGCCATCAGATAGACCGCTTTATGACGTTTTATCGCTTCCAATGCTGCCGGTCCCCGTTCCGCCTTGCCGACCATGCCAAACAGACCCGCCTGATCCAACATGACATCGCTGAACTTATCCATGCGTGTGGCGGTGGTGGGGCCGGCCGGGCCTACTACCTCATCACGTACAGGATCGACAGGTCCCACGTAATAGATAAAGCGGCCATGGAAGTCGATTCCATCGGGTAGTGGCTGATTGTTTGCGTAGAGATCGGCGATCCGCTTATGCGCGGCATCCCGCCCGGTCAGAAGTTTACCGTTGAGCAGTATGAGTTCACCCGGTTGCCAGTCGGCTATCTCCTCCTTGCTGATCTCATCCAGGTTGACGCGGCGTGCTTGCGGGGAGGCCTCCCAGGTTACATCAGGCCAATCTTCCCGGGTAGGTGGGGATAACAGAGCGGGGCCGCTGCCGTCCAGGGTGAATTCCACATGACGCGTAGCGGCACAATTGGGGATCATACCCACCGGCAATGAGGCGGCATGAGTAGGAAAGTCGCTGATCTTAACGTCGAGCACCGTGGTCAGGCCTCCGAGTCCCTGCGCGCCGATGCCCAATGCATTGACCTTGTCATAGATCTCCAAACGCAGCTCCTCTTTGCGATTGGACGGGCCGCGTGCCTGCAATTCATGGATGTCGATGGGTTCCATCAACGACTCCTTGGCCAGCAGCATGGCCTTTTCCGCCGAGCCCCCGACGCCGATACCGAGCATCCCCGGTGGACACCATCCGGCACCCATCTTAGGTACCTCTTGTAAAACCCAATCGACCAGTGAGCCGGACGGGTTGAGCACCTTGAAGCGGGATTTGTTCTCTGATCCACCGCCTTTGGCTGCGATTTTAACTTCAACCTTGTCGCCCGGGACCAGTTCCATGTGAATGATGGCCGGTGTGTTGTCTCCACTGTTCTTGCGACGGCCGAGTGGATCGGTGACCATGGAGAATCGCAGTACATTGTCGGGATGGGCATAGCCGTGGCGTACGCCTTCATTGACCATGTCGCTGACCGACATCTCGCCACCCCATTGAACCTGCATACCGATCTTGAGAAAAACTACCACCATGCCGGTATCCTGGCAGACCGGACGTTTTCCCTCGGCAGACATGCGTGAATTGACCAGGATCTGCGCCATTGCATCCTTGGCGGCCGGACTCTCTTCCTTGGCCCATGCCTCTCCCATGGCTTTGAGAAAATCGACCGGATGATAATAGGAAATAAACTGAAGAGCATCGGCGATGCTATGGATAAGATCTTCCTGGCGGATGAGGGTCATGGTCAATCCTGTCGATGCGGCATCGACCGGTGAAGAGACAGGTCGAGCACGATTCTGGTTATTCTATTCGTTGTGGTGAATTGTCAAGATTATTGTTAATGCATGATCAGATTTCCAGTAGTAACCGGCTGGGATCCTCCAGCAACTGCTTGATGGTCACCAGGAACTGTACCGCATCCCGGCCATCGATGATGCGGTGGTCATAGGATAGCGCCAGATACATCACGGGGCGGATAACGATCTCTCCTTTTTCCGCCACCGGGCGCTGTTGTATCGAATGCATGCCGAGTATCGCACTTTGAGGTGGGTTGAGAATCGGTGTGGAGAGCATGGAGCCGAATACACCACCGTTGGTAATGGAGAATGTGCCGCCGGTCAGGTCTTCATAACTCAGCGATCCATCCTTGGCCTTGGTGCCATAATCCTTGATTCTTTGCTCTACGGCGGCAAAACTGAGCTGATCCGCATCCCGCAATATCGGTACCACCAGCCCTCGCGGTGAGGAGACGGCGATACCTATATCGAAGTAGCCATGATAGAGGATATCATCACCGTCAACGGTTGCATTGATGATCGGATACTGTTTTAGCGCCTCGACCGCTGCCTTGACGAAAAAGGCCATGAAGCCCAAGCGTACATTGTGCCGTTTTTCGAACTCGTCTCTGTATTTGACCCGAAGATCGGAAATGGCTTGCAGGTTAACCTCATTGAAGGTGGTCAGGATTGCAGCGGTCTGTTGTGCCTCAACCAAACGCTCCGCGACACGCTTGCGCAGACGCGTCATCGGTACCCGCTCTTCAATACGACCTGTTGCAATGGTTGCCGGTGGGGGAGATGGAGTTGCCGGCGCAACAGTGCTCTCGGTTTGAGATCCGCTCTTTTGCGTGGCGATCGCCGCTTCCACATCGGATTTGACGATACGCCCGTTTTTACCACTGCCCTGTATCGTACTGGGATCGATACCACTCTCCTTTACCAGACGTCTGACAGCGGGAGAGAGGGCAGGTGCCTCCCTGTCTGCCTGCGGGGTTTCAGGCGGTTGTTCTTGGCTGGCCGGAGTCCCGGCTCCGGCCTCCAGAATTCCCAATACATCATCAGCCTGAACGGTTTCACCCTCTTTGAAGTGGATCGTTGTCAGGATGCCTGATTGCGGTGACGGTACTTCAAGTACAACTTTGTCGGTTTCCAGATCGACCAGTGTCTCATCCTGGTCGATGTGTTCACCCGGCTGTTTGTGCCAGCTCAGCACAGTGGCGTCTGAAACCGATTCGGGAAGTTGGGGAACGCGTAGTTCGATGCTCATTGATAATCCTGGTTCCTGTAGTTCATTCGAGGGTTGATGCGCCCGGAGAGTGCCTCGTCAATCAGGGTCTCCTGCTGTTCGACATGTACCGAGCGGTAACCGACTGAGGGTGCCGCCGCTGAGGAGCGTCCAACATAGTTGAGCTGTCTGCTTTTGGAAATTATGGGGTAGAAGCGATGTTTGATTTGATCCCATGCCCCTTGATTCTGCGGTTCTTCCTGACACCAGATAAACATTTTCGCGTTCTTATATCGCGCAACGATCTTGTCGAAGTCTTTTTGCGGAAAGGGGTATAGCTGCTCCAAGCGTATAATCGCCACATCTTCCAGGCCGCGCGAGCGGCGGGTCTCCAACAATTCATAAAAGACCTTACCCGAGCACATGATAAGGCGCTTGACCCTTTTCGGATCGATATCATCAATCTCGTCGATGACATTTTTGAATCCGCCTTCCAGTAGTTCCTGCTTGGGTGATGTTGCCAAGCGGTGCCTGAGCAGGCTCTTGGGTGTCATGACGACGAGTGGATGACGATATGGCCGCAGCATCTGCCGTCTTAAAAGATGGAATATTTGCGATGCCGAACTGGGGACGCAGACCTGAATGTTGTGGTTGGCGCAGAGGCGTAGAAAGCGCTCCGGACGGGCCGAGGAGTGCTCGGCGCCCTGACCTTCGTAACCGTGGGGCAGGAACATCACCAGTCCGCACAACAGGCCCCACTTTTCACCACCCGATGTGATGAACTGATCGATGACAACCTGTGCGCCGTTAGCGAAGTCACCGAACTGGGCCTCCCAGATGGTAAGGCAATTGGGCTCTGCCGTGGCGTAACCATACTCAAAACCGAGAACCGCCTCCTCCGATAACAGCGAATCGATAACCACAAAGTCAGCCTGGTCCCGGGTCAAATGCTGCAGGGGGATCAGGGGTTCGCCGTCGATCTGATTATGAAGCACTGCGTGGCGGTGAAAGAAGGTTCCGCGCCCTGAGTCCTGGCCTGAGAGTCTCACCGGGACACCCTCGGTGAGCAAAGAGGCATAGGCCATGTTTTCGGCAAAGCCCCAATCGATGAATTGATCCCCGCTGGCCATGCGCTTTCTCTCGGTCCAAATCTTCTCAACCCGGGGATGGAGTTCAAAGCCCCCCGGAACATGCAGTAGCTGTTCCGCCAGCAGATCTAAACGCTCGCTGCTGAGCCGGGTATCCATCGGGTGATCCCATTCGATACCTTTAAAGGGTTTCCACCTTACCTCATAGGGATGGCGAAGGGCGCAGGTTACAGGCCTTGCCACCACGATCCCCTGTTCTAGGGATTCACGGTAATTATTCACCAAATCTCGAGCCTGCTGGGGAGAGATGACTGACTCCTGCACCAGCTTATCTGCGTAAAGGGTCCGTATCGTTGGGCGATTGCGGATCTTCTTGTACATCTCCGGTTGTGTGACGGCCGGTTCATCGGCTTCATTGTGACCAAGCCGTCGATAGCAGATGACATCGATCACCACATCCTTGCGAAAGCGCATGCGAAATTCGAGTGCCAGGCGAGTGACGTAGACGACCGCTTCGGGATCGTCGCCATTGACGTGAAAGATCGGCGCCTGAACCATCTTGGCGACATCGGTACAGTAGAGGGTGGAGCGGGTGTCCATGGGATTGCTGGTGGTAAACCCGACCTGATTGTTGACAATGATATGCACCGTGCCACCGGTGGTGTAGCCGCGGGTTTGCGAAAGGTTCAGGGTTTCCATCACCACACCCTGGCCGGCAAATGCCGAATCACCATGAATCAGTACAGGTAATACTCTGGATCCGTCATGATCGCCGCGACGGCGTTGCCGCGCCCTTACTGAACCTTCGATGACAGGATTGATGATCTCCAGATGTGAGGGATTGAAGCCCAGTGCGACATGCACGATTCCACTATCGGTATCGATATCGGTAGAGAAACCCATGTGATACTTCACATCGCCGGAGAGACGTACCGGGTCAACAGTCACACGGCCTTCGAACTCATCAAAAATATCCTGGGGTGGCTTACCCAGTATATTGGTCAATACATTGATCCGTCCGCGATGGGCCATGCCGATGACGACTTCATTGATGCCATTGCTGCCACAGTGTTGAATCAGATCGTCCAGCAATGGAATCAGGGTCTCACCGCCCTCCAGAGAGAACCTTTTCTGGCCGACGTACCGGTTATGCAGATATTTTTCGATCCCCTCAGCTGCGGTCAGCAGGGTCAACAGCCAGATCTTTTGCTTATTGCTGAACTGCTGGAAAAGGTGCCGCTGTTCGATGCGTTCCTGGATCCAGCGCTTCTGTTTGGTACTGGTAATGTGTCCATATTCGGTGCCAACGCTACCGCAGTAACTTTTCTTGACCAGCTCGATAATGTCTCGCAGCGGCAGGCGTTCCGGCGCGAAGAGAGAACCGGTATTGTAAATGGTGTTTTGGTCGATCTTTTCCAGCTTATGGTAGGCCAGGTCGAGATCGGGAACATAGACAGGGTCGCGCAGCTTGAGGGGGTCGAGATCCGCATTTTGGTGGCCACGCATGCGAAATCCATTGATATAGCGTAAAACGGAGGCCTGTTGCTCTGCGGCTCCGGGCGAGAGATTTTCATCTGTGGTAATGGTTGCAGAGCGCTTTTCATTCACCAGATGGAGAAATCGCTGGCGGATGGGTTCATGTGCAGTGTCAGTGTGGGCTTGATTCGGTAGTCCCTCGAACTCCTTTCGCCAGTCGTCCGGGATGCTTTGCGGGTCTTTGAGATAATTCTCGTACAGCTCTTCAACAAAGGCGGCATTTCCGCCTGAATAGGCAGAGGTGGATCTGAGTAAATCCAGATAGTCGGTCATTTTTTAAGCCCATTGAGCATGGTGGTTGGTGGATAATTTATTTTTGGGCAGCTATCAGTAAAGGTTAGCACAGACAGATAGATTGACAGAAGATACTGAAAAAAAATCTGTTTGAAATTTATACAAAATATTGGACGATTCAATACATCATTCAACCCCTTTCTCAATTCATGCCATTGCTCTGCTAAAATAGTGTGGTGTCTCAGATTGTTTAGTGCCTTCAGTGATTCGCCAATGGGACGTTTGAAGAGGATTTGAGAGGTGTTATATGAAAGGTATCACTGCTGGAATGTGTCTCCACTAGACAGGGTAAACGGCAACGCTCTATGCTGAGCACGTTAACCTTGTAAGACACCGCACATGGTAGTCAGGTGAAAAGAGTAAGCAATTGGCCGCGCAAGAGAGTAACAAATTAAGGGTCAACCTGAATCCGATTTCTTTGGAAGCGGATCTGGCCTATTTCGGTGCCCGCCTGGAATTGGTCGGAGAACCTGAAACTCAGTATCAGGCTGCGCAACTCAAGGTCTATAAGGCACTGGAAGCCGCATTGGAAGAAAACCTGAAACGCCTTCGTAAAAAAGAGTCCAGACCTAAGGCAAAGACAAAAAAGAAAAAGGATTAGTGCAAACAGACCCTAGCTTGTCGCTTCATCATATTTGGATTTAAGCATCTCATCTATCTGTTCTTCAGCCTGTTGCCAATCTTGCGTTACCCTTTGCGGATCGAAACCATGCTTTTCAGCGATAAAGTAGGCAGCTTCGGCGATCATATCCAGCCGCAGCTGTGGATTTACCGCAGTACTCTCTTTAGCGCTTTTTTTCTCTTTTTTACCGCTTTTTTTCGTCTGTGCGGTTAACTTTTTCTTGTCTTTATCCTTTTTGCTTTTCTTTTGATCGCTTTTTTTCCCCATTAGACCACCTCGCAATTTCTCATCTCAATTTCTGCCAAAAACCGAGTCCGCGGGCGCGGGCGGTGGCCTCGGCCTGTTCGTAACGCCTCAATCTTGAAGGTTGCAGCCGTGGATGGTTGGTCGTCACGGCCAAACCATCGGATCACATCCGCAAGGCCATATCAGATCCTCCATGGAGGACAGTTCCGAGTATAACACCCCTGGCGGAAAGGGTATTGTATTCGACACTGACAAAGCGGCCCGCAAGCAACATATTGAGATGACGTTGCGCTATCTTTTTCATGTTTTTGTCGCGGGTCGGTATGCGGATCCCGGACAGTTTGATTTCTCTGTAAATACCATCCGCCGGCCTGAGCGTGATACGGTCGCCGCTAAGTATTCCGACGACCTGCCCCTCCAGCATGGCTGCATGACAGCTGCTACCGAGACTAAGACCAATCAGCAGGAATACCAGCAACCGCTGTTGCAGGTTACGGTAAGGCGGAATTGACCGATTCGGCATCTCTCTATTCAAATCGTCTGAGTGGCGCCCTCGACAGGAGTCGAACCTGTGACCTATCGCTTAGGAGGCGATTGCTCTATCCTGCTGAGCTACGAGGGCAAGTATTATTTCTCTAAATTAAACAATAGTTTACCGTGCGGCAGGTTTTCGGGCAAGTCGGATGCACGGCGCTTCGCCTGCTGTAGAAGGTGCCTCAACCATCCCATTGTTGTGCATGAAACCAGGCATATTTATGGGGGTGATTTATTAGCCATTGCCACCTCTTGAATAGCTACAGTTATTGCGTCATCGGTTTAGGTGTAGGCAATCGGCAGCTTATATCAGAGGCTTGTTGTGAGTCTTTTTATACGCATCATGTCGCCTCCGCTTTACTTCTCATAGCGGTGGACTAGTGTTAACAGACCCTAGAATTCAATTCGCAGACCCAGGTCGATCGTCGTGTTGTCTATCCCATCCTGTCCTGCCACGGACTCGTAGTTGAAGAAGAATGACTTGCCGCGTGGCAGCGTGGCCGCCAGTCCAAATCCGTAGTTGAAGTAGTTCTCATCCGCACTACCGGTCACAACCGAGAAGGCTGTCGTCATATCTTCCGCGAATGCTGCAGTGATCAACCGCTCATCGTCTTCGAACTCGTGCTCCCACTCCAGATAAACACTGGGCGTCAATACCCCCCATGCCATGCTGTAGACATTGGAAAGACGGGCGCCTAGCGCAGTCGTAAGCGACTCCACTGTCTGATCCGCATACTGCAAGGCCAGGCCGCCGCCACCTGTTTCCTGATAGCTGTCGATGTCGACCTCGATATGCTCGAGTCGCCCGTAGGCGTTCAACAGCAGGGAACCTCGGTTAAAGTTCACGCCACCGCTTAGGCTGATCGCGATCTCATCTCCATCGGTATCACCCTCGGTCAGAGTGGACAACGTCGACAGGTTTCTTTCAGTCTCGAAGTCATGCCGGCCGGCCGTCGCGATCCAGTCGATGTAGGTATGCTCCGATGGATAGAAGTTGCCATAGAACGATATGCTCCTTGTTCTATTGTCGAGCTTGCCACCCGAATTGTCGAACTCCGAGTCGGTAGTCGCAACGCCCAATGCGCCGCCCAAGATCAGTCGATCGTTGAGCCGATAGTCGGCTCCCACGGTGATTCCCCGGGTATCGAAATCGAAGCCTGACTCGTTTACGGAGGCGTCTTTATCACCGAAGTTGATTCGACCGTTAACGAACATCCCAAAACGTGGATTTCCATCGGCGCTTGCGCCACCGCCTCGCGGCTCGTTGATCACGGAATCGGTGAGCGTGCCGATGGGAATCGACTGGCCTTCGATAGAAAGATGGAAGCCATTCATCGCCAGTCCAGCCGCACCTTTGCGCAGAGCGGCTAAACGTGTACGAATGTTCCTGATCTGGGTTGTTGCGATCTCAACGGAAACACTTCCTTGCGCAGCCAGATCATTGGGGACAATCTCATCAAGCGCTTGCAGCTGCTGGTCCACGGGTAAGGCAGCGATGGCGTCACATTTAGCCTGAAGCTCTCCACTCTGTGCGGTTGAACAGAGCGCATCCAGGCTATCGGCGACCGCCTGCTGGTTATTGTTGAGCGTTGGTATGTCGCTCACGTTAGTGCCTCCGACGCTCACCGTTACAGTAGCAGTGGCCGTAACATCTGAGGTGTCGATGATTGTATAACTGAATGAATCCACACCCTCGAATCCACTGTTGGGCGTATATGTGATCGTTCCGTTGCTATTGTTTACCGCCGTGCCATTGGATGGAGTTCCGACGGAATAGACGCTTATCCCCGATCCTGTATCGTTGGCGAGCACGTTGATGCTCACAGCAAGATCCGTAACCGTGAAGGCAGTATCATCTGCCGCGTTGATTATGGGTGCTGTTGCAGTTACGTCGATGGTAACCGTGGCTGTACCCGGAGCAGACTGTCCATCCGTGATCGTGTAGGTGAAACTGTCAACACCGACGAAGTCGGCGTTCGGTGTGTAGGTTAACGTTCCATCACCATTGTTCACGACCGATCCATTGGAAGCGGTCCCCAACGAGCTGACGCTTAATCCGGTCCCTGTGTCGTTGGCCAGGACATTTATCGTCACCGATGTGTTTGTGGAAGTGCTCGCGGTATCATCGACCGCTTGCAAGGCGGTTGTATCGTTGTCCTGGATGGTGATAATCGTATTTGCAGCGTTATTGATCACCAACCCGGCAGCACAATCGAACGTGGTGATCGCCGTGTTACTGATCGTGATGATGATTGTCTCATCCTGTTCGGACACGGCGTCATCGAGTATGACAACCCCCCCTGGATCCTCTGCGGATTGCGCGCCGGCGGGTAAATCGACTTGAAAATCAAGTGTGTTGCCGCCTAAGTTGTAGTCGGCGTTAAAAGTTGCGGTGCCACCAAGGCTGATGAAGCCGGCGACTGTACAGCCACCCGTTGGATCACTGGACTCCCTGGTAAGACGTACGGCGCCGGGGATGATGCCGTCCCCTTCGTTGACTGTCGTGCTTGTCGGAGTGATGTCGAGAATCAGCGCGTGTGCGGCAAATGGGATCAGCAACAACAGACTCGTTGCAAAGGCAAAAAGTCGGCTCCGCAGATTTCGTCGTGAGTGAGGATTGGTTTGGTCAGCGGTATCTGGGTTTTTTTTATAGACGACGCAAAGAACATTTTCAGCTGATGCACGTAACACCTGCCGCTTACGAATATTCATTATTCTCCTCCCTTGGATCGAGACTTCGAAGACTCGTATTTTCAGCGCAATAGTTGATTCCACCCCTCGCCTTGCTAGGGCCTGTTAACACTAATCCAATACGCTCTGCTGGGGCTGTTTTTGTGCCCAGCAAGACAGAATGAGCGTAGTGTAGTTATTCTACATGAGCGAATGATAACGCCGCTGGGGGCGAAAACAGCCCCAGCCCTTCGGGTTGCGCCCCGAAGGAAGTGCCCTTGGGGTGCGCCTTGATTGGCGCTTTTTCAGACACAACAGGGCGCATTGGATTAGTG
>NZ_MARB01000006.1 GCF_001715975.1 Candidatus Thiodiazotropha endolucinida
CCCGAAGGGCTGGGGCTGTTTTTGCGCCCAGCGGCGTTATCATTCGCTCATGTAGCATAACTACACCTAGCTCATTCTGCCTTGCTGGGCACAAAAACAGCCCCAGCAGGGTGTATTGGATTAGTGTTAACAGGCCCTAACAGGCATATCGCAGAAGGAACTGATCTGCAATGTGCTTCTGGGCCTCCACGCATGGTGGTGTTTCAAACCTTGTTTCATCCCGCCAATATGCCTGTCATAGCGGGGCGCGGTGTTTGTTGAGACACAAGACGGGAGAGGATAGCTAGATTCCAAATCAATGTCATCCCGGTCTCGATCGGGTGTTGTTTGATAAGTAGGGGTAGCGTGGGTTCAGCGGCTGTCGATGCTGGAGAATGCGAAACGGCTCTCCCGACCCATGGCCGGGATTTCGGGTACCAGCAGGGAGAGTGCAAATGATACAGCCGCCATGGCCGCACCCGCATAGAAGACCAGCGCGGGGGAGCTCAGCCAGATAATGCCGAATAGAGCCGGTATGACCACCGCAGCAATATGGTTGATGGAAAAACTGACACCGGCGCTGGAGGCGATATCCTCGGGCGCCGCAATTTTCTGGAAATAGGTCTTCAGGGCAATGGCCATGGCAAAGAACAGGTGGTCGATGATGTAGAGTCCCGCGGCGATCCAGGCGGTCTCCACCACGGCATAACCGCAAAATACCAGAATCAGGCCGGCGTATTCGATCAGCAGCGCCCGGTGTTCGCCGATCCGGCCTATCAACCGGCCGATGCGCGGTGCCAGGAAGACATTGATGGCGGCATTGACCAGAAACAGTAAGGCAATCTGCGAGACAGTGTAACCAAACTTCTCCACCATCAGAAAACCCGCGAAAACGACAAATATCTGTCGCCGTGCCCCCGACATAAAGGTCAATGTGTAGTAGAGCCAGTAGCGTTTGCGAAACACCATGTGCTTATGTTGTTCCGTCTTCTGGGGAAAGAGCGGAAAACCCAACCAGGCAATCGAGGCGATCACCAGGGTAAGCCCCCCCATGATCAGATAGATCCACTGGTAGTTGAGACCCAACAGGTCGTCAAACATCCAGATCAGACCGAAGGTGACGATCGAGGCGAACGAGCCTGCCGCGATCAGGCGTCCAAGGGTCTCTGCGGAATGTGATTTATCGATCCACTGCAGCGCCAGGGAGGTCTGCAGGGTCTCATAGTAGTGAAAGCCGATCGACATGATAACGGTGGTGATATAGAGGCCGATCACCGACGGAAAGAACCCGGTGACAGCGGTACCGACTCCAAGCAAGGCAAGCGAGATATAGGCCAGCCGTTGTTCACGAATCAACAACAACAGAAATACCACGGCAAAGGCAAGGAAACCGGGGATCTCACGCAGACTCTGCAGGATACCTATCTCCTGTCCGCTGAATGAGGCGCTTTCGATGGCAAAGTTGTTCAACAGTGTCTGCCAGGCCGCGAAGCTTAGCGGCACAGCGACAGCCATTAGCAGCAGCAGGAAGTCGGGACGACGGAGTCTTGTTAGTGTCGATATTGCCATGATTACAATTATGGGCCTTTTTAATTTGGCGTAATAACTATAATATGACAATGAATATCGAAAAAAAGACAGTTGATCCCTCCACCCATGTGGGTCATGTCATCGATCCGCAGCGGCCTGTGCTTTCGATTTCGATGGAGAGGCGTGGGGCCGAACTGGTCACTCGGCACGCCCATCTTCGCGGTCAGCTGTTGTATGCGATCCGTGGTGTAATGAGGACGAGCACCGACAAGGGGGCCTGGCTGGTGCCGCCTGCGCAGGCGGTCTGGATACCGCCTGGGGTGATGCACGAGGTGGAGATGACCCAGCCGGTATCCTTCCGCTCGATCTACATCGATCCCGCCTACAATGACGGGCTGCCCGACAGCTGTTGCGTGCTGCGTGTGACACCGCTGTTGCGGGCCATGATTCTGGAGGCGAGCCGGATCGGCAATGAATACGCAAAGGGTAGCGCGGAATGGAGACTGATGGTGGTGATTGTGGATCAGCTGCAAAAGATCGAACAGTTTCCTTTCCATCTCCCCTTTTCCGACGAACCGAGAATCCGCAGGATTATCGATACCCTGACGGAAAATCCGGCGGATGACCAGACCCTGGCGGAGTGGGCGACACACGCCGGTGCCAGTGAACGCACGCTTGGGCGGCTTTTCCTCAAGCATCTGGGGATGAGTTTTGGCAGCTGGCGTCGCCGGCTGCGGTTGCTGGAGGCCATGAACAGATTGGCGGACGGCGCACCTGTTAACGAGGTCGCATTTGAGCTGGGGTATGCGAGTCCAAGTGCTTTTATCGCCATGTTCCGCGAGAACCTGGGCGAGCCGCCGGCCCGCTTCTTCAATGAGTCCAATCGCAATCGGGCTGCCGATGCCCGCACGTAGTGGCGCAAAACCGCTTGCGGAGTTGGCTTTAAGAGAGGCATGGTTTATCATCTGCTTCCTTTTTTCCGGTTAATGACCCAATTTCACCGCCCGTGGAGAGCAACAATGGCACGTGTCACAGTTGAAGATTGCATGGACTATGTAGACAACCGTTTTGATCTGGTTCTGCTTGCCACCAAACGGGCGCGTCAGCTGGTCAATGGGGTGGAGCCGCTGCTTCCCTGGGAAAACGACAAACCAACCGTGATGGCCTTGCGTGAAATTGCCGAGGGTTTGATCTCGGAACAGGACATGCAAAGGCAGCAAGCCGAAGAGGAACTGGTAGTGGATGAAGGGATGATGGAGATCGATATCACCCCAATGGAACCCGGTAAATAAATCTCCTGTATCGCCACTATCAACCACATTCCGTTCGGCAGCCGCAGGTTGCCGCCGCGACACTATCACCACTTGCAACACAAGGCTGAAAAGGCTCAGAATTTCCCCTATTTCCCAGTCTATATTCTTGACCCATTCGGGTTGTTGAGAGAAGCTGCGTTTCGATCACTATGACAAACCCCGGTTTACGGCCAAAACGACAGTTATGACAGACTGAACATACTGAGTGGGCAAAAGTGGCGCTGGAGAGGTGAATGAACAATCCGTTAGGCAATCTGGAAGATGATCAGGAGATGCCGCGTTTCCTGATCAGCGACCTGTGCGCCTATCTCGAGTCCTACCTTTCGGCGGACCACATTCGCGAGGTATACAGGGCCTATCTGTTCGGCGCCGAAGCTCACGTGGGACAGCACCGCAAGACCGGGGAGCCCTATATCTATCATCCTGTTGCAGTGGCACGCATTCTGGCTGACATGCGTATGGACTATAAGTGCCTGATGGCGGCTATCCTGCATGACGTCATTGAGGACACACCCACCGCCAAAGAGCAACTCGCGGATACCTTTGATGGCGAGATTGCTGAGCTGGTCGATGGTGTGAGTAAACTCTCCAAAATCGATTTCAACTCTCAGGCTGAGGCTCAGGCCGCCAGTTTGCGCAAGATGTTGTTGGCGATGACCAAGGATATCCGGGTGATTCTGATCAAGCTTGCCGACCGCCTGCACAATATGCGGACCCTCGGGGTGATGAAACCGGAAAAAACCCGGCGAATCGCCAAGGAGACCCTGGATATCTTTGCCCCCATCGCCAACCGGCTGGGTATCAACAGCATGCGTCTGGAGTTGGAGGAGTTGGGCTTTGCCGCGTACTGGCCGATGCGTTACCGGGCCTTGAAGAGCGCCGTTACCGATGCCAGGGGTCACCATCGCGAGCTGGTTGAGAATGTGGAATCAGCCATTCGCTCCCGTATCGAACAGGAAAAGATGGTGGGGCAGGTATTCGGACGCCAGAAACATCTCTACAGCATCTACAAAAAGATGTTGAAGAAAAAGCTGAGCTTTTCAGAGGTGGTTGATGTATTCGCCTTTCGCATCGTGGTCGATGCGGTCGATACCTGCTACCGTGTGCTGGGTGTGGTGCACAATCTTTATAAGCCGATGCCCGGACGTTTCAAGGACTATATCGCAATACCCAAGGCAAATGGCTACCAGTCACTGCATACCGTACTGTTTGGTCCACAGGGTATACCCATCGAGATTCAGATTCGCACCGAGGAGATGGATAAATTGGCCGAATCGGGGATTGCGGCGCACTGGATGTACAAGACCGGTGAGGCAAGTGGCCAATGGGTCAAGTCCCGGGCTTCGGACTGGTTGCAGAATCTGCTGGAAATGCAACAGGGTGTGGGGGACTCGGTGGAGTTTCTCGAGCACGTCAAGGTCGACCTGTTCCCCGACGAGGTCTATGTGTTTACGCCGAGGGGACGGATCATGGTACTGCCGAAAGGCGCTACCGTGGTCGATTTTGCCTACAGTGTGCACACGGATGTGGGCAATACCTGTGTTGCCGCACGGGTCGACAGGCGGCTGGTGCCGTTACGCACCCGCCTGCTCAATGGCCAGACCGTGGAGATCATCAACTCCGAAACCGCCGGGCCCAGTCCGGCCTGGCTTAATTTCGTGGTGACGGGAAAGGCGCGCGCCAATATCCGCTCCTATTTGAAGAATCTCAAGACACAAGAGGCGGTCAGTCTGGGCAGGCGTCTATTGGAACGCGAACTCGAATTGATTTCACTCACCCTGGATGATGTGGATCAGGAGACAATCGATCAGATCCTGACCGAGTTTCGCCTGGAACAGCTGGACGATCTAATGGCAGGCATCGCTTTGGGAGACCATATGCCGATGCTGCTGGCCCGTCGATTGGCGGGAGAGGATCTGACTCAGCCGGTGAGCGAATCAGTTTTACAGCAGGAGGTGCCTGCCGGCTCGTTGGCGATCAAAGGGACGGAAGGGATGGTGGTGAACTTCGCCAAGTGCTGCCGACCCATTCCGGATGATGCCATTGTCGGTGTCTTCAATCCCGGCAAGGGCATAGTGATCCATCGCCAGGGTTGCCCGAACCTCGGGGACTATAAAAAGCACGGACATAAATGGATCGAGGCTGAGTGGGAATCGGATGTGGAAGGGGAGTTCGCCACCATGATTCGTGTAGAATCGGGTAATCAAAGGGGTGTCCTGGCTTCCGTTGCCTCGGTTATCTCTCAACAGGGTTCGAATATCGAGCATGTGGGCTCTGAAGAGCGGGATGGTCTGTCCTCCACTCTGGTCTTCGTCATTACTGTGAAGAATCGACAGCACCTGGCGAAGATCTTGCGTCATGTGCGTTCCCTGCCTTCGATTATGCGCATTAACAGAGTGAAATGATAATTATGAATTTTGAATGTTGAATTATTGTTGTGTTCGCGTTGCGCACGCTTTTTTTTCAGCACTATTTTAGATGTGTGCGACACACACACAATCAATTCAAAATTCATAATTAACAAAAAGAGGTGTTAAACATGAGCCGTGAAATCATCCGTACCGATCAGGCTCCGCAGGCTATCGGTACCTACTCCCAGGGAGTCAAGGTTGGCGATACGGTCTATCTTTCAGGTCAGATACCCCTGGTACCTGAGACCATGGAGATGGTGGATGGCGATATCGAACAGCAGATCCGACGTGTTTTCGATAATCTGCAGGCTGTAGCCAGGGCAGCAGGTGGCAGTTTTACCGATGTCGTAAAACTAAATGTCTTTCTTACCGACCTGGAACATTTTCCTGTGGTCAATCAGGTGATGGCGGATTACTTCTCGGAACCCTATCCCGCCAGGGCCGCAATCGGGGTGGCGGAACTGCCCAAGGGTGCTGCCGTAGAGATGGATGCCATAATGCAGTTTGAATGATGAATCGTGGGTTTCATCTATGATTAGCATCATGTGGTGGTGGTTTTTTTAAAATCAACTGCTTGCCGGCAGGAGATTACAGCTTGGGCGGATTGAATGGATAGCCAGTTCGAACAGATGATGCAGGTCAATATTCAGGGGCGGGTGTTTATCATCTGCCAGGCCCATGGTGTCACGGATCCAACCATCATCGGTTATTATAACGAGATCATGCATCAGGCGATCAGCGCCATGCTGACTGATGAGAGCACCCCGGCAGACTTCCACAAGCTGCTTAACGAACAGGCTGATTGGTTAGACGCGGAAATCAGTCAGGTAGGTGGCGCATCGCAAGGTGCCGGATCGGCCTCCGCCATAATTGACGACGCTGGGGATGATGGGAATGGCGGCGGGGAGCAAGCGGTGAAAATCCTGAATGCCGATAAGAAGGCCACCGGGTATGTGCCCGAGGCCAAGTCGATGCCGGAGCGTCTCAAGGATCGGCGTGCCGATATGGAGCATCTGCTGTCAAATGATTGTGTAACCCTTAAACTGGTAACCCCCAATGAGGCCGATAAGCTGAAGCACGGCCTGGTGGGCAAGGATCCCGATAAGGCGGAAGAGGAAGTCGTCGCCATGTTACGCAACAATCTGCATGCTCAGGTGCGTAAATTCATACGAAAACATAACGGTGGTCCCTGGGCGACAGCCACGCTGCAGTCGGAAGTGCGTATGGATATCACCCGCACCCGATCCGTGCGTTCCCTGGTCTCTCTCTCCCGGCAGCTGCTGGAGGAACGGGAGGAGTGGTTGTCGAAAACCAAGAACAGCCTGACCGGCCGGTTTTTCGGCGGTAAGGTGAAACTGGATAAATAGCATTTCATTAGTAGGCCTTTATGGGTAAGCAATACGATCATATCAGCGAAAAACATATCGATTTCATCATTCGTCAGCAGCTGTTTTTTGTCGCAACCGGGATGAGTGAGGGGCGGATCAATGTCTCACCCAAGGGATTGGACAGCCTGCGCATCATAAATCCCAATCAGGTGGTTTGGCTGAATCTCACCGGGAGTGGTAACGAGACGGCCACCCACCTGAGGGACGACGGGCGGATGACCCTGATGTTCTGTGCCTTGGAGGGAGAACCCAAGATTCTCAGGCTGTATGGACAGGCAACCAGCTATCTTGAAGGCAGCGAAATCTGGGATGCCCATATCGGTCGTTTCCCCCTGCTCCCCGGGGCCCGACAGATCATCCTCATGGATGTGGATCTTGTCGCCAGTTCCTGTGGATTCGGGGTGCCGTTGTTCGAATATGCCGGGCAACGGGATGCCTTGGTGGAGTGGGCTGAAAGAAAGGGTGACAAGGGACTCAGGGAGTTCAGGGAGAAGCGTAATAAAGTGAGTGTCGATGGGAAGCCCACCGATCTGGCATAGCATCTCAAAACTATTCCTGAATTACCCACAATACTCAGCCACCGATCGGGTGATCGTGAATTTTATAAGCAAGCCGCAAATGCTCGCCAATAGTTATAAGTCCGCAAATGAACGCAAATCTATTTATTAGCTCAACACTAGGGTAGATTGGATGGACCCTATCCTACAGCTTGTGCAATACGACGCGAGTGGGGACTGTCTCACCGTAACTTTTGCTTTAAACCGCCACAATGGCGCTTATTCGCATCCATTTGCGACTTGCATTCATAATGCCTTCTGTGAGGGTGAAGCAGGCTATAGCATATAGCTGAGACTGGTGGATAATCAGGAAACTCTTACTCTCCTTATAGGGTCAGGGTGACGTTGCGCTGGTGAGGGTGGGTGCGATGCTCCCATAGGTAGATCCCCTGCCAGGTTCCCAGTGCGGGTCTGCCTTGGCTGATCGGCAGACTCAAATCCATATGGGTCAGGATCGATCGTACATGCGCCGGCATGTCGTCCGGTCCCTCCAGGGTGTGGTCGAAGATCGGATCGCCATCAGGCACCAGGCGGGACATAATTCGCTCCAGATCGGTACGTACCGAAGGATCGGCGTTTTCACAAAGGATCAGTGAGGCGCTGGTGTGTTGGATGAAGAGTTGACAGATTCCAGTCTCTATCCCGGCACGGCCGATAGCCTCGGACACCTCACCGGTGATGTTGTAGGTGTTGCGTCCCCGGGTCTGAATCCTTATCTGTTCCTGGATTACCATCTTTGCCTTTCTCCCGTCTGTTCTGGCATGCTGTGAATGAGCGAATAGTACAATAGGTTCTTCACCTCATCGAGTGGGTTGAACGGCTAAACAGAAAACCAAACCGTTATTGTTTTGGCCGCAAATAAACGCAAATCACCGCAAACTGCCGCAAATGATATGACAATGTGCCCTGCTGCTACACAATCAACTGCCTATTCTGCTGTTAAAGGCAACCTGGGCGGAATTTCAAAACGTATTACATTTGAATTACTCATTGTAGGCTGCAGTTATCCTTATCTGAGAAGGTTTGCGTTCATTTGCGGTGATTCGCGTCCATTTGCGGCTTTTCCCTCCTTGCTATGTCACCCATTTGATCAAAGGAGGAGCCGCGCAACAAAAGTGAACAGCTTTGAATAAGGAAAGTTCATCAACGAGTCTGGCCGAACAACCCGTCACGGTATTGAAAGGGGTCGGGGTAAGGAGTGCCGAAAAACTCGCCAGGTTGGGCATCGGGAGTCTGCAGGATCTGCTGTTTCACCTGCCGTTGCGCTACCAGGACCGAACACGGATTCAACCGATCGGCAGTCTGCGGCGTGGTGATCAGGTGGTGATCGAGGGGGAGATCGATCTGGCGGAGATCAAGTTCGGCCGTCGCCGCTCTCTGATGGTGCACCTTTCCGACGGCACGGGCGGCCTGTTTCTGCGCTTTTTCTATTTCAGCAATGCCCAGCGGCAAACGTTGAATCGCGGTGTTCGATTACGCTGTTTTGGTGAGGTGCGCAATGGCCCCAACAGTCTGGAGATGGTCCATCCCGAGTATCAACACATCGATCCTGATCAACCCGTGGCGGTGGAGACGTCGCTGACACCGATCTATCCCACCACTGAGGGTGTCCATCAATTGACCCTGCGCGGTCTCATGCAGCAGGCCCTGCAGTGGTTGCAACAGCAGCCGGACGGACTGAGGGAGTGGCTGCCCCAGTCACTGTTGGCGCGGTTTCCTCAAATGAATTTGGCCCAGGCGGTCAGTTACCTCCATGCGCCGCCTCCCGATGCCGACCAACAACGGCTACTGGCGGGGATACATCCGGCACAACAGCGACTCTCCTATGAGGAGCTGCTCGCCCATCAGATCAGTCTGCGCAGCATGCGGGCTCACCATCAACGTATTCGCGCCACTCCGTTTGTGATCGACAACAAGCTGAAGCAGGCCCTTATTTCGGCACTGCCGTTCGAACTGACCGTCGCCCAGAGCCGGGTTGTGGCGGAGATTGAACAGGATCTTGCACGCTCCCTGCCGATGCAGCGCCTGGTGCAGGGAGATGTGGGTTCGGGCAAGACCGTGGTCAGCGCCATGGCGGTGCTGCAGGCCATCGGCGCCGGCAGTCAAGTGGCCTTGATGGCGCCCACGGAACTGCTGGCGGAACAGCATCTGCGCAGCTTCTCCCAATGGCTGCTGCCGTTGGGGATCGAAATCGGCTGGCTCACCGGACGACTCAAGGGTCGCCCCCGGGAAGCGGTGATTGAACGGATCGCGGCAGGTGAGATACAGCTGGCGGTGGGTACCCATGCCCTGTTTCAGCAGGATGTGGTGTTCAGCGATCTCGGTCTTGTGGTGATCGACGAACAGCACCGCTTCGGTGTCCATCAACGACTGGCATTACGCGAGAAGGGGAACCGGCAGGGACACACCCCCCACCAGTTGATCATGACCGCCACGCCGATCCCCCGCACGCTGGCGATGACCGCCTATGCCGACCTCGACCTGTCGATCATCGATGGCCTGCCGCCGGGTCGTAAACCGGTTACCACAGCGGTGATATCGGATCGCAGGCGCGACGAGGTGGTGGAACGGGTGAGGGCGGCCTGTGCCCAGGGGCGCCAGGCCTATTGGGTCTGTACCCTGATCGAGGAGTCGGAGGCATTGCAGTGCCAGGCAGCGGAGGAGACCGCGCGGCTGCTTGCCGAGGCCCTGCCGGATTTGGACGTGGCCTTGGTGCACGGCCGGGTAAGACAGGAAGCGAAAGAGCATGTCATGCGGGATTTCCAATCGGGCGCGGTTGATCTGCTGGTTGCCACCACCGTGATCGAGGTGGGCATGGATGTGCCGAATGCGAGCCTGATGATTATCGAAAACCCGGAACGCCTGGGATTGGCGCAGCTGCATCAGTTGCGTGGCAGGGTGGGGCGCGGCAGTGAGGAGAGCCACTGCGTTCTGATGTACCATTCCCCCCTCTCGGCCAATGCCAAAGAGCGTCTGGCGATTCTGCGTGAGACAAGCGACGGCTTCATGATTGCCCAAAAAGACCTGGAGATGAGAGGGCCGGGAGAGGTGTTGGGAACCCGGCAGACCGGTGAGATGCAACTGCGAATCGCTGATCCGGTGAGGGATCAGGGGATGCTCGACGAGGTGCGCGAAGCGGCGGAGATGCTGTTACGGGACGATCCTCAGGCTGCGTCCCAGCTGGTCCAGCGTTGGCTGGGCGAGCGTGTCGCATATGTCAAGGTTTAGAAGCGATCGGATCAGGGACTGGGAAGCCTTCTATTTCGTCATTCAACCGCAGGGTGTGCGATAATAATCCTTTTTCGGGATGAGATAGCTTGAGTCAGCAGATAAGTAGCAGGTCGAACCCTGAGCCGAATTGGAGCGATTGGCGTCATCGCTCACATACGCAGATACCACCACTGGTTGCATCATGGTTGGGTGACAGGGGTTCGCTGACTCAACGTGTCATCCAATGCTGTGGCGAGGGTCAGTTCAAAGTGCGCCTGCTGCATCAGGGGTGGGGAACGCCTCTCAACAGCGAGTGCCGTATTTTGAGAATGCGCAGAGGGTTGATGGCGCTGGTGAGGGATGTAGAGTTGCAGTGCGACGGCACCCCCTGGGTTTTCGCCCGTACGCTGATACCGATCACCAGTCTCAAGGGCGCGGCGCAAAGGTTGACGCAACTGGGTGAGAAGCCATTGGGTGCAGTGCTTTTCTCCGATCCGAAAGTGATTCGGGGTGCAACCCAGGTAGCACGCTTGCTGCCCAGACAGCCAATGTTCGAGACGGCCTGCAATCATCTGCAGAAAAAACCGAATCATCTCTGGGGGCGACGCACCCTGTTTTTTGTGCAAAAGAGACCGTTACTGGTGAATGAGATTTTTCTCCCGACCCTGCCGCTTAAGGGAGGTGGCAGTCGATGACAAGTCAACAGGTTGACATGATACCTTCGGGTACCGGCCCGGTGGGCTGGCTGGAACGTCTGCGCCGCTACGCGCTGCTGGTACGGCTGAATCGACCGATCGGAATATTGCTGTTGATGTGGCCTACCCTGTGGGCGTTGTGGATCGCGGGTGAAGGCACGCCGCCCTGGCATATCGTTTTGGTGTTCGTCACCGGGGTGGCGCTGATGCGATCCGCCGGCTGTGCAATCAACGACTATGCCGATCGTGAATTCGACGGCCATGTGGCACGCACCCAGGCCCGGCCCATCGCCTCGGGACTGGTCAGCCCGCGCGAGGCATTGGGTGTCTTTATCGTACTCTCCCTGCTGGCCGCCTCACTGCTGTTTTTTCTCAACTGGCCAACCCGCTACATGTCACTGGTGGCGCTGTTGCTGACGGCAGTCTACCCCTTCATGAAGCGCTATACCCATCTGCCCCAGGTGGTGTTGGGCGCCGCCTTCGGCTGGGCGGTGCCGATGGCCTTCATGGCGCTCAACGAAAGCGTGCCGCCGGTTGCCTGGCTGTTGTTCGCTACCACCCTGATCTGGGCGCTTATCTACGATACTCAATACGCCATGGTGGACCGGGAGGACGATCTCAAGATCGGGGTCAAGTCGAGTGCGATTCTGTTCGGCCGCCATGACAAGCTGATCATCGGACTGCTGCAAGCGGCCATGATAGTGCTGCTGCTGTTGACCGGGATGCTGCTCGGGCGTGGCGCTTTTTATTATCTCGGCCTGTTGGGCGGCGCCGGGCTGTTTGCCTATCAACAATGGCTCATCCGGGCCCGCGAACCCAAGGCCTACTTCGAGGCCTTTCTCAACAACAACCAGTTCGGCATGGTGATCTTTATCGGGTTACTGGTCGACTATCTGTCATTCGGATAAACTGAGATAGCAGCCACTTTCCGCTAAGCCATCTGTTCGGGATGACGCTTGTTATGGAAATATATATACCTCTATATCCAGTGAAGGTATGTCTCTTCATTGCGACGACTGTAATGCCGAAAACACAACAAGGATTGTCAATCAATGTCAGGATAGAAAACAGTGGGCAAGATGCCTCTTTTTACCGTCCAGGATTTAATAATTTTATTATTGAATACGGGCGGGAATATTGGCAAGTAAATGAAATTTAGGGTAAAACTTAAAGCATAACAGGGAGGTTTTATCTTTTGAGTTCCCTCCCCCAATGTAACGATGATTCAAACTTACTTGGCACTTTTGAGAGAAGGATCTGGGCCTAAGGATGAAGAGAGGCAGTTGATTCTGCAGACCCTCTTTAGGCCCAGCACCACAGGGTTTATCAAGGATGACGGACCAAGTTCATTTCACGAGATTGTTTCCAATGCCTTATCAAAAAAATAAATATAACAAAGCCTTCCAGATGCGCTAATGCGCCTGCTCCGCTGAAGGCGGCGTTATGGTTTCAAAATTGCCGCCTTGCAAAGTACTCCAATGGAGTATATTCTTTATGAATGTTAACTATTGCTGAAACAGCACCATTCCAACGAAAATTCAGTAGGTTACTATCCTCTGATGAACATTCAGATCTAATTGCCTATCTCTCTGAGCACCCTAATTCCGGTGTTCTTATACAAGGGACAGGAGGTATTCGAAAACTACGTTGGGCCCGTCAAGGTGGTGGTAAAAGTGGAGGGATTAGAGTCATTTACTATTTTCACAATGAAAGTATGCCACTTTATCTCTTGGCGCCTTTGGTAAAAATGAGAAAGCAAATCTTTCCACCGAAGAAAAGCAGCTATTAGCAAAAGCGGTTAAAGAACTAATGGCGTTCTGGAGGCAGAGACATGAGCAAAGCATTCACTGAAATATCTGAAGGCCTCAAGGATGCGGCTGCCCATGCAAAGGGTGAGAAATCTGAGGTTTTGGAGCACGCACCCGAAGCACTTAATGTAAGAGCTATACGTGAGAAAACAGGTATGAGCCAACAACGGTTTTGCGCCACCTTTGGTATTTCACTTGGCACCTTGAGACACTGGGAGCAAGGTCTTCGTAGCCCTAGAGGGGCGGCACGAGTTCTCTTAAAAGTGGTAGAAAATAATCCTCAAGCAGTAATCAAGGCTGTGAGTGAGTAAACCATAAAAAATAGTAACGTTGATTTAATTTTGAAAATCAATGCGGTTTATCTCCCAGACGATTTTTATCTTGATCATACAAGCCGGTCAGGACAGCAATGCCGTCATCGTTGACACGCAGTTCGCCAAAACGTGCGTTGGAATAAGTATCCCATTTTCCTTCCTGAAAAAAGTAGGCGTCGCTGGCAAGCCGTACTGATTCTCCTCGCTTTCGGAAACGGAGCAGGTGCTGGGTATCTGTGAGTTGCTGCCCCTCGTAGAGACTCACAAAGCTGGCTTCCCCTGTCGGGTCAAGATTCACAATGATATTTCCATCGTCAATCTGGGCGGATTTTGCGGCCTGTGCGACCTCACCGGTCATGGCATATCGCAACGCCATGTAGTCTCCTTGTAAAAGTGAGCGAGGGTCACGTGGTGCGAGTCTTAGCAGCAGGGTGTCGCCGTTATTGACAATGCTCTCTTTGATGATGATCTGGCTGTTGACGATGAGGAGTATCAATAGCGTCACAACAGCCATGATGGTGAGGCGGGTCTTATCAGATAAGCCGAAGATTGAATTAAGCATAGCCAGCTCCCTGCCGCTCATCTGTCAGGATGACTTTGAGGATGATCCAGCGAGATAGCAATAGGGTGATACCGGTGGCGACCAGTGTGATCGATTTCGTTAACAGACTGACTTCTATACCGTAGAAGAAGGCCGTTAGGAATAGGACAAAAAAACCGATACCGGCCCCGGTGAAAGTTACTCTGCTGGAGTGAGCGCCGAGTAGCATGACGATAAGACCAAGCAAGAGTCCCGGCGCATACCAGGCACAGGTGATAATGACGATCATGATGCCATGCAGTAATAGTAATGACTTTGTGTCTTCCGTACCCGCAACGACAGGCCAGATCAATCTACCGAGATAAATAAGAAGCATACCCAATAGGATCGTTGAGATCCAGGGTCGGGGATAGAACAAAAAGTCTGCTTCCAGTTCTGGCAGCAGATATACGGTAGAGAGCAACAGAGTGCCAAAGGCGCTCAGCATCAATCCACTCATCAAGGGGTGTAGTAACTCACTGTGCCTGCCTGCAACAAGTGTCGGCATTCGGTTGTGCAGCAGGATCAATATGCCGGTGAGTGCTGGACCGAGGAGGGGTATAAGTGCATTTGCCTCCCAGTGGTACAACAACGTGGTCAATGAACCGGTGGCGAGAAGCACCATGATGACACGATGAATACGATCCGGAAAAAGAAAAAACAGGGCTGAGCTTATTACCAGAGCGAAGCCAAGAATAATCTCGAACTTCCCATGCCCTGCGATATCAGCAAAGCCGTAGGCAACCAATGCCTGGCCGGCCAGGCTGGAAGCCAGTGCGCATTGAACCAGAAAGTCTCTGTCGGATCGTTGACGGACGAGAATTGCACACACGATCAATGCCGCACCGATGAAGATATAACCACCATCAACCATCAGGGTGATACTGGTAATGAACCCGATTAACAAAAGGCTGGCGAGCCAGGCCCCGAACCCCACCATCGTTCGGATATACCAGGGTTGCGGGTTGGGTCTGTTTTCCAAATAATCGAGTGCGTCATCCTCTATGCTGAGTAGATTCTCCGCCCGCAAGTTGTTGACGATATGGTTCAGGGTAACGGTTGATCCGCTCATGATCTTGTCTCCCAGCTCAGCGCAATCTGACGCAACCACCAGGCGGCACTCGCGACCTGGGCAATGAGCAGGAGGGCGAGAAAGAGCAGGCTGCCTGAACCGGACATCATATGACGGATGAAGAACGCAGTGATCACCATAATTACGCCAAGCAGGCTACAGGTAAGAATGAACAAGTCATGTCGTCGATACTGGTAGTAGTAGAGAGCAGCACCTGTTGCGATGAGTAGCAGAGTGGGGGAGACCACGCTCAATCTGGTCTGTTCCTCAAAACCGGCTGCGACGATGATGACCAGTGTTGGCAGGAGGACCGTGCTGAAAGCAATAAATGCGATCACCCGCGGGAACAGTATTCCCCGCATCCAGCTGACGCCGCGGTATGAGCCGAACTCCCAGATGATTAGGGCGAGGACGTTCAGTACAAAAAGATAGCTGGCCAGGGTGGAATCCATCACTGTAGTGCCCAGCCATACCAGCGGGCCGAGCAGTTGCGATACTTGCCACCAGCCATCCGGTGGGTGCAGGACCTGTGTGTAGTACATGATGAGGGTCAGATTCAGGAGGATCTGCAGCAGCATCCAGATACCCGTCTGACGGCCAATGATTGCCCAAGGGAGGATCAGCAGCGCCCAGGTGAGAAACAGGCCATAGGGGTCTGCACCAGTCTGGTAGGCCTGTCCAAACACCGCCAACAGTGTGCCGGTGAGAAACGCAGCTGTCAGCAGGCTGACCCTACCGGCAATGGTGTCGAGGCCGAAACGCCAGGCCAGTACCACTGCACCCATGACACCACCCTCGACCAGGGCGAACTTTGTTAAGTGACTGAGATCGGCCCAGTTCCAGGCAAAGAAGGCTAGGATACCGGCGACGATCAACAAGGCGCCGAGAGCAATCAGGAAGCGATCGATGTGGCGCAGCCAGCTGGTTTGATCGGGTGCCAGACCTGCAAGTGTCATCGCCCGTCGATAGGCAGCTTCGCTTAGCTTCAGTTGCTGCGCCAGCTCCTGTACGTTCGCGTAATCGGCGATGATCTCCTTATGCATTTAAACTCCTTTACACCCAGGGTCGCTAGATAGGGTGCGGCCCAGCCGCACCAAGAGCCATGGCTTAATGATCTATTTATATCGACTGTAACAAAGCAGGTGCTGCTCCGTAAACGTCAGCCAGGTAAGTGCGTGCTTGTATCAATACACATATCTTGTCAGGGGGAATGTAGTAATTTACAGGTGTCCCATCTTACTATACACCAGTCTACATTTCCGCCAACAGCTGTGGCGTTATCAAATGATACAGAGCCTGAGTCGACGTGGAAACTGCTGGGACAATAGCCCAGTTGAGCGATTTTTCAGAAGCTTGAAAACCGAATGGGTGTCTGAAATCGGCTATCGCACATATGAGGAAGCGAAGTACCACATCACGGAGTATATTATTGGATACTATAGCCAATTCAGGCCACATACTCACAACGATGGATTGGCACCCAGGGTAGTTGAGCAACAGTATTGGAATGCGCAGAAAACCGTGGCCAAAATGATTTGACCACTACAATCATGGTAGCACTGCTGACAGATTTTCTTCTGTTACCGCCGTTGCTGATGAAGGTCGATGCGTCCGAGCTTATAAAGCATTCGTAAAGTTAAGGAAACTCTGATTGATTCTACCATCATCAAATAGTCAGGCGGATAAGTCATGAGCCAAAAAAAGACTCGCTGAATGAAATATACTAACAAGTCTGCTGATATACCTCGTATTGATGTGCACCTTTATAATTTCCAGGATCTTTTTTCACATGAACTAGCCCTATCGAATTTACTTACTGTTAAGGAGTTGTCCGAAACGCGACGTATGCATTTTTTACATGATCGCCTATGTCGGAGGCTTTCTCAGACAATGAAACGCTTGTTGCTTGGTGATTATCTGGATATCGCCCCTGATAAGGTAAGTTTTGCCCTTGGGCCTTGGGGGAAATCTACAGTTGATACACACACAATATTCTTTAATGTTAGTCACACACGCATGCAGTTGGCAATTGCCATTGCGAACTGCCCTATTGGAATAGATATTGAAATGAGTCATTCAAAATTAAAAATAGATGCGCTGATGAGGTCGATTCTGCATGCTGATGAGGTGGAATCCATCGCTGGATTACCAATTGATGCGATGCGGTATAAGTTTATGCGCTTATGGACAGAACGGGAGGCTTTTCTAAAAGGAATTGGCCGAGGTCTATCTCTGCCACTCACTGACTTTCGATTTAAGTCCGTAAGTGCTTGTGTAAAAGGCGTATATAAGACAAAGGATAATAGTAAAGTAGGATGGTTTACCCACTATTTAGGCCAATTTGGAGAACATTGCGCCTCACTTGCATGCGAAACGGATCTCTGCAATATTCAATTGCATACGGATATTGATCTAGTAATTAGCAGTTAGTGTTCGATATACTGATTACGTCTGTAAATAATATAAACTGCAAGAAATAAATCAAATCCAATACATAGGTTAGGGTACCATGAGGGGACGAAAAAAATATGCTCACTAGAATGGAGGCCTATATCCCATATAACATGTGCAGCCCATCCGAGAGCAAGGAACCAAATTGACTTTTTTATTCCTAGATAAGCAGCTATAGCAAATATAGCAACTCCCAGAAGTTCTATTATTGCCCATTCTATTTCTGAGTTAAAGATGGCGAAAAAGACGTATATAAAAGCTACCGCAACCAATCCAAGGCCAAGTGTTTTTTGCCATTTCTGATGGGGTAGTTTTTCAAGCAAATAAATAAAAGGTACAGCTAGTAATATTCCTAGGATGATAGCAATCACGTTCTATAAGGTGTGCCAAAAAAGTTACCTGATTACCTATAAACCTCACATATCTTGTCAGGGGCAATGTAGTAATTTACAGGTGTCCCATCTTACTCCCTGTTGTTAAGCTAGCAAACAGGTAAACTGCGTTGCGTGCCTTCTGCGCTCCGCTTGGACATCTGGCTGTCACGCAGCCAGACACCTGTCGCCAAGGCGTAAGCGTAACGAGTTAGCCAAAAAAGTGGGCACCCGGGCTTCCCCAATTTGATAGCCTATCTGAAACTGCCGGTGTCAAACAACAAAAATGATTATCCAATTAACCCGAAGATCAACGCGCCACTAAAGATATGTAACCCGAGATTTACGGCATGCAACGTAATGCAGGAGATATATTAATAAAGACAAGTCCTTTGTATTATTACCAGGACGATATTTGCGTATTCTGCTGACATGTTGAGTATTGAACTACTGGCTGACCATCCTGAAGCTATTCCTATCCTCAAGGATCTGTTCGAGTCGGAATGGGAACCTTATTATGGAAGATCCGGTCCGGGTGATGCGGAAGCGGATTTGAGGCGCTCTGCCAATCGAAGTCAACTGCCGATTGCGGTGGTTGCTGTTGAAAATGGCACTTTCTGTGGAACGGCTGCATTGAAAATGGAGTCGGTGACCACCTATCAAGACTATTCGCCATGGCTTGCCGCTCTTGTTGTCGCTCCGGCCTATCGCAATCGGGGGATTGGCGAGCAGCTGATCATTAAAATTGAACAGCTGGCCAAAACGCATGGATACAGGGAAATCTACGTTGGCACCGGTAAATCATCGGGTATGTCCGAGGCTGCGCTGAAGAAAAGAGGATGGAAGTTTTTGGATAAAAGCGATTATTTTGTTTCTGAAGTATGTGTGCATGTAAAAATACTTTAATTCCTGTCGGCCGTCTTACTGAGGAATTACCCAGGTCACGACACTATTTCTATTTCTCCATGCACTGCTCGATAACGATCCGGTTATAGGCCGCAGCGTATTCCGATGCGCGTTGAATGAGTTTCAGGTGGGTGTCGCCAAACACGGTATCGGTGGAGCCCTCCAGATAGCGGATGCCACAGATACTCTTGGCCTTGGAGATCAATCCCGGTTCTATGCCGGGCAAAATGGTTGTACGGGAGGCCATGGCCATCAAGCGTTTGTCACCCTTGCCCAGTGCCTCGGCCGCACTTTTGTCCGGGTTGGCGTCCTTTACCCACAACAGCGACTCAACCGCTTTTTTCTCTTCAGGTGAGAGTTGACTCATATCGATACCTTCCATCTCCTGGCAAGCGGTGAATACGAGTGCAAGAAGTAGCAGCAAAATGGTTGATTTCACCTGGTCTCCTCAACTACGAGTTTTAACACAACAGACCCCAGGCTCCATAGTATGACGCCAGTGACCGCGCCGTAAAGATGGGCGTCGACGATTACGCTTCCCGCGGCCAATGATTCACTGCCCGGCAAAGGGCCCTGCCACTGTTCCCAAATCAGCTTTATAACAACAAAGGTCAGAATGAAAAAAGAGACACCCGGTTGCTCCCTCAGCTGTTTCAATGCCCCCCAACACAACAGACCATGCAGCACACCGGACAGACCTCTATACCAGGTGACTTCGGGTGAGAACAGCCACAACCCGATGCTGGTGCCGAGGATCAGCAGAACAAGCAGGATCATACAGCGCAGTGGTGGCTGGGTTTTCGGAAACAGGGCCAGGATAAGCCAGAAACCGGCCAGGTTCATGATCAGATGTCCCCAGCCAAGATGTGTCAGATGGGCGCTGAAGAGACGCCATAACTCACCATCAGTGATATGAATACGCTGGTACTGTAGCTTGGTTATGAACGATTCCGGCAATAGGGCGATCAGCACACAGACAAGACTGAAAAGCAGTGGGCAGATGTGTCGCCGAAGTATGGATTCTGCCTTCACCCCAGATTATCCTGCCGTTCCGCAAACCGGGCAGGCGGGATCGGCGGTGAGGCGCAGGGTGCGCCACTCCATCTCCAGGGCATCCAGCAGCAACAACCTGCCATGCAACGTCTTGCCGGCCCCGGTCAGCTGCTTGATGGCTTCAATGGCCTGCAGGCTGCCGATCACGCCGACCAGCGGGGCGAGCACACCGTTTGCGGAACAGGTCTCATCCATCTCTCCCTCATCCGGATAGAGGCAGTGGTAGCAGGGCCCTCCCGACTCGCCGGTGAAGACACTGATCTGGCCCTCCATGCGGATTGCGGCGCCTGAGACCAGGGGTGTTCCCGTCTCGTAACAGGCCTTGTTGATGGCGAAACGGGTTGCGAAGTTGTCGGTGCCGTCGAGTATAAGGTCGGCCTTTTCTATCTGCTGCCTTAGGTCGGCTTCATCCAGTTGTTTGGGTACGGTCTCCACCCGGCATTCCGGGTTCAGGGCCAGCAGGGACTCGCGGGCAGAATCCACCTTCAGGTCGCCGATACGGTCAGTGGTATGCACGATTTGCCGTTGCAGATTGGTCAGATCGACCTGGTCGAAGTCGACCAGCACCAGGGTTCCCACACCCGCTGCAGCCAGATACATGGCGGCCGGGGAGCCGAGTCCGCCCAGGCCTACGATGAGCACCCGGGCATTGAGGAGTCTCTCCTGCCCTTCGATGCCGATTGAGGGAAGCATGATCTGTCGGCTGTAACGCAGCAATTGGTCATCGTTCATTGTGAATGGGTCCAGGCTCTAATGTGGCGGCTGAATGGTTACAGGGATATAGACCATCTGTCGAGTCCGAAAGTATAGAATCCGGATCGGTCAGAGGTATTTACGCCAATGTTCCGGGCGTTGATCCCGTAGCTTGTGATTCATGCGTTGATACCGGTCGGCGAAGATCATGCGGGTACATTTGGAGTCGCTTCGGTTGCAACCCAGATTGACCCGTTCGGTCTCTTCCGTGTAGTGATAGAGGGCGCGTTTGAGGCGATAGAGCAGGCGGTTGTCGATATGCAGACCCATTGCCGTCAACCCTGTCTCTATCTGTTCCAGGGAGACCTCTATTAGCTGATAGCTGACATGTAGATGGGTTGCGGAGCAGGGGGTAGCTTTCAGAATACCCTCCACATCCGCAAGCAGCAAAGCCGCAGTCGCAGCCTGATTGGGGTCCGGGTGGAGTTCGGCAAAGTGAATGTCCCGGTTTTTCACTAAGTCGTGAGGGTTATCACCCATACATGGCAATCCTAACTAATGCGCTGAAATAATCAAGCAGGCGGACTGGACGTTGCCATACCTCATAGCGTCTCGTTCCCACCCTACGCCTAGTTACGAAAGAGATTTACAGTCGAGCGCTCATCGTCGCGGATTCATGCCAGTCATTTGATCAGAGGGTACGGTTTGGCTCGCCGCGCGGTTTGTCTAATCATTTGTCTCTTTACCAATGAGGTGGCTGAGCGTCAGGTACCAGTTGTGCCCATTATTCTCGATGCCTAATAGCTGGGCTTCAGTGACTCGGGGGTGCCCGGATAGGTCTGGATGGGTCGCTATGTGGGTGAAACCTGCGGATTGCAGCAGGTTTTGCACCGCATCCGCCTGTTGATAGCCATGCTCCAACAGGAGCCAGCCATTTGGTTTCAGATAGCCGGCGCTGACCTGGCGGATGATGGTTCTGATGGCGTTCAAACCATCACTACCCGAGATCAAAGCCTGCTCCGGTTCCCGTGGTAGATCCCCCTGGTGGAGATGCTGATCGCCGGCCTCGATGTAGGGGGGATTGCTTACGATCAGGTCATAGGTTTCATCTGCTGGCAGTGCCTCGCACCAGCTGCCATGGAGGAAGGTGATCCGGTCAATCCCAAGCCGTTGGCTGTTCTCTCTGGCTTGCGCCAGTGCCTTGGCTGAAATATCGGTGGCAACTATTCCCGCATCCGGCAGTTCGCCCGCCAGCGCCAGGGCAATGGCGCCACTACCGGTGCCGAGGTCAACAATCCTTGGCCGGGATATATGCTGGAGGTGATGGAGTGAGCGCTCCACCAGCAACTCCGTTTCGGGGCGGGGTATGAGGGTGTCGGGATTGACCTCCAGCGACAGGGACCAGAACTCCCGCGTTCCCGTAATGTAGGCGATCGGTTCATGAGACAGCCGCCGTTCCACCAGCTTCGTGTATTGTTGATACTGATCGGAGGGGAGTTCCAATTCCGGCCAGGCATACAGATAGCTGCGCGGTTTATCGAGGATGTGGCATAACAGCAGGGCTGCCTCCAGCTCGGAATTGACACCGGGAAGTGTGTTGAGGGTCTGTTGTGCCGATTGCAGGGCCTGTTGCAGGGTGGTCATGGCGTGTCCCGGCCATTTCAGGCTTCACCCATGGCGGCCAGGGCCTCCACCTGCTGTTCCCGCAGCAGGGGTTCTATGACCTGGTCCAGGGATCCGGTCATCACCTCATCCAGCTTGTAGAGGGTCAGATTGATACGATGGTCTGTGAGTCGGTTCTGAGGGAAGTTGTAGGTACGGATGCGTTCCGAGCGGTCGCCGCTGCCGACCTGGAGTTTACGCGAGCTGGCCTGCTCGTTGACGATCTTTTCCTGGGCCTGGGAGAGCAGCTTCGCCTGCAGCAGTGACATGGCCCTGGCCTTGTTCTTGTGCTGGGAGCGTTCATCCTGGCACTCCACCACGATGCCGCTGGGCAGGTGGGTCAGGCGTACCGCCGAGTCAGTTTTATTGACGTGTTGCCCGCCGGCACCGGAGGCGCGATAGGTGTCGATGCGCAGATCGTTACTATTGATATCCACATCGTCAATCTCCTCCGCTTCGGGCAGTATCGCCACGGTACAGGCGGAGGTGTGAATCCGTCCCTGGGATTCTGTCTCCGGAACCCGCTGTACGCGATGAGTTCCAGACTCGAATTTCAAGCGGGAGTAGACGGCATTGCCGCTGATACGGCACACCACCTCCTTGTAGCCGCCATGTTCGCCCGGGCTCTCGCTGATGGTTTCGGTCTGCCACTGCTGGGTCTCCGCGTAGCGCAGATACATGCGGTAGAGGTCGCTGGCAAACAGTGCTGCCTCGGCACCGCCGGTACCGGCACGGACCTCGAGAAAAACATTCCGCTGATCGTTCGGATCGGCAGGTATCAGCAGCAGTTGCAGTTCCGGCTCCAGACGCTCCTTGGTCTCTTGTGCCGCGGCCAGCTCCTCCTTGGCGAGTGGTGCCATTTCGGGGTCGTCCATCATCTCCTGGGCGGCCGCTACATCCCCTTCCGCATCCACGTAGTCCTTATAGGCCTCAACCACCGGCTCCAATTGGGCATACTCCCGCCCCAGATCGCGAAACTGGTTCTGATGGCTCTGAATTTCCGGATCGGCGAGGAGTGCGGTGATCTCTTCGAAGCGCTCTGCGATCCGGTCCAACTTGCCGCGCAGTGAAGGCTTCATGATTTGTTTTCTGATTTATTGAGCTGAAAAAGCGTATTGGCCGCTTCGAGCAGCTCCACCTGTCCGTTGAATCCGGCCTGACGCATCTGGGCGCTGGGATTATGTAATAATTTGTTGGTGAGGGTATGTGCCATGAATTGCATCACCTCCTCGGGAGACTTACCCTTGGCAAGCTGCTGCAGGGCCTTCTGCATCACTTCATCCCGCAACCGTTCGGCATAGCTGCGATAATCCTGTATCAGTCCCACGGCATCCAGGGAGCGCAGCCACCCCATATATTCCCCAACATAGTGATCGATGATCTCCTCCGCCTGTTCGGCTGCCTCCTCCCTGGAGCGCATGTTCTCCTGGATCACCTCGTCCAGATCATCCACCGTGTAGAGATAGATATCACTCAGATCCGCCACTTCCGGCTCGATATCCCGTGGCACGGCGATATCGACCATGAAGATCGGGCTGTGTCTGCGCTCCTTGAGGGCGCTTTCGACACTCCCCTTTCCCAGTACCGGCAGGGGACTGGCGGTGGAGGAGATCACGATATCCGCCTCGGCCAGGTGTCTGCTCAATTCGGTCAGGGCAATGGCGTAGCCGTCGAATTGTGCCGCCAGGTTGTGCGCCCGCTCCACGGTGCGGTTGGCGACGATGATGCGCCCGATTCCGTGCTGATTGAGGTGACGGGCAGCCAGTTCGATGGTCTCGCCCGCGCCGATCAGCAGGGCTGTCTGTTTCGACAGATCGCTGAAGATCTGTTTGGCCAGGCTGACCGCTGCAAACGCCACCGATACCGGGCTGTTGCCGATCGCGGTATCGGTACGGATCTGTTTCGCGGCGGAGAAGGCATGCTGGAAGAGTTTGAACAGCATTTTACCGGTGGTTCCGGCGTCGGTGGCAGTCTGGAAGGCGGCCTTGACCTGTCCCAGGATCTGCGGTTCGCCCAGTACCAGTGAATCCAGGCCACAGGATACCCGCAGCAGGTGTTTGACGGCATCCAGCCCGAAATGGCTGTAGAGATAAGGGGAGACACGGTCCTCACCTATGCCGTGAAAGCGGCTGATCCAATCAGCCAAAGGCTCATGGTCCTTTTGATTGATGGAGCAGTAGACCTCGGTACGATTGCAGGTGGAGAGTATGACTGTCTCCTCGACCGCCGGATTTTCCTGCAGGCTGCGCAGGGCGCCGACGATGATATCGGGCCCAAAGGTGACCTTCTCGCGGATATCCACGGGGGCGGTTTTGTGGTTGAGTCCTAGGGCGATTATCGACATCCGATACCGGGGGTGATTTCTAAACAAAAAGGAAATTTTGTTATATCAAGGAGTTGAATTCAAGCTAAAATCAATTTCCACGTTCTCTGCCGCCTCTGAATTGCGCTATTTTGACCAGTTCAGCTTTAAGCAGATCTTAATCTTTGACGTCCATGATTGACAGGAGCTAAATGATCGGAGACTAAACTGAGGATGACATTTAAGGTTAACCCCGATTGCTAAATGACCGGGTTCTCTGTTATTAATGTGACTTCAAAAACAAGAATACACTGAATAAGAAATACCTAATTCAATAATATTTGGGGCGGATCTATCCCACAAAACCGTCCATTACAGGAGGATCACTATGCAGGTGCAAAAGTTCGTGTCCGCGGCAATCACCGGCGGTTTGCTATTTTCCGGCAGTGCCATAGCGGGTGTGGCTAAAGATCTGCCGTTGCCCAGTGGCACGCCGGACGCCAACACCATTGCGGATCAGGTCTATTTCGTCAACCATTTCTATGCCCTGAAGAATTTTGGTATCACCAACAACAACAAGGATCCCAAACGGAGTAACCGGGCAATTCCCGGCAAGATCACGGTCATCGTCAATAAATCTGCCGGCAGTAAGCCGACCACCATCACCGTAGAGCGCTATCTGAATAACGAATACAGCGATGGCTCCACCAATGCGCAGGATATCGCTATCTTTCGCTCCGGTAAGCTGAAAGGCACCGGCATGTTGATCACTGATTACGTCGATGACAACAAGAGCCAATCCTACTCTATCTGGCTGCCGGCGCTTCGTAAGATACGCCGATTCGCAGAACCGGCCCACGACGATGCCTGGGGCGGCACCGACTTCACGTTTGGTGACGTGACCCTGCGCAAACCCAAGGACGAGACACATGAGCTGTTGGGTACTGAAACCTTCAACGACTGCCTTGGCGCCATCGATAAGGCGGAATCGAAGAACAAGTATCTTCCCAACCCGCCGGATGCGGCCTGCGACCATAAGGGTAAAGAGGTCTACAAGCTGAAGAGCACCACCAAGCGGGAGAATTGGTGGTACGACCATCGTGTGAGTTATGTTGATACCAAGACCTTCGCCGACTATCGAACCGAATATTTCAAGGGCGGCGAAAAGGTTAAAGTGATCGATCGTGACTGGAAGTCTCTCGATAAGGACGATCCACGTGCCCAATTTTGGGGTTACTGGTACGGCAAGACCTTCTCGACAGGTCTTGAAACCTGGGCAGTGATCCCCAAGGAGATCGTACAGCACGACCAGGGATGGCAGTCCGATTTTTGGTCAGAGAAGACCCTGAGAAAAATAAAACGCTAAACATAAAATGGATGTGCCTGCTGTGCAGGCACATCCAACAAAAACCGGCTTGCCTGGAATTGGCGGCCATACACATCATCGAATCCGGCAAAGAGTGACTATGAGGGCTGCCGGCTATCGTTGAACCCGGGAGGAACCATTCATGTTCAAACGCTGTAAGTTGCATCAATCGATCCTGCTTGCCTTGATTTTACCCAGTGTCGCCATGGCTGAAGTCGAGATTACTGGTTATCTGAAAAATGAAACATCCGTCTTTACACGCGATGGTCAGGTGACCGGCGAGGCAGACACGATGGTCGATGAGAGAGGTCACGACAAGGGGGATTTGCTGAAATTCGAAAACTCCGCCCGAATTTTCATGAATGGTTACCTGGGTGAAGAGAGTAGCTGGCATGCCGATCTGAACTTTATCTATGACTCCGAAGGGGTCAATGACACTTACAAGGGGCATGAGCTTTATACCCAACACGACTATGTAAGAGAGCTCTATGTGGATACCTCGCTGCTTGGCTGGGATCTGCGCTTGGGCAAACAGCAGGTCGTTTGGGGTACGGCTGACGGCATCAAACTGCTGGATATCATCAATCCAACCGATTTCCGCGAACTGAATCAGAATGCCATGGAGGATTCGCGGATTCCGATCTGGATGATCAATGCGGAGCGTAATATCGGCGATAACAGCAACATACAGCTTATTGTCTCGCAAGTGGAAGAGAACAAGATCCCCGGTCTCAATCCCGATGGCGGTGCCGGTCATCCATTCCTGATGAAGGGGGTCGAGACGATCAGCGGACAGGTGAACGGCTTTTTCAATGTCGCACCAGCGCTAAGTAATGTGGCGGCTACGTTCAATGGTGCCGCGATGGGCGGTGGCTTTACCGGCGGCATGATGTTGCCCGTGGGGTTGAACCTGTTCGCCGGCCTGACCGTAGACGGTTTTGCCGGTAACTTCTGGGATGCGGTAACCACACCGGGATTGTTGAATCCGACGGTACCCACCGACCCGGTAGCTGCGCCCGGATGGTTCCTGTTGAACGCCTTTACCCAGTTCGGTTTCACTGGCCAGCCCGGTTTTCCCGCAGGTCTCAACGATCCTAATGGTAACTTCGGCACCACCAACCTGATGCCGATTACCGCTTTCAATGCCCCGCCGACGCCGGCGGATGTGACCTGGCAGCCGGGGGAGGCAAGCTCCGCCTTCGAATTTATGTCGAATGCGACCTTCGCCACATTCAACACCTTCACCAGCTTCAGTCCGACGGCGCCGACCGGCCTGACCGGCACCACCAGCGAGTGGGTGCGCGACTATCCGGATGACAGCGACATGAATGCCGGTTTCCGTTTTCGCAACTCTACCGACGGCGGTCTAAACTGGTCATTCAACTACTTCCACCACTATGGCGCCAATCCGGATCTCGATCTCAGCTGGCGAAATACTGCCGGGGATGAGTTGACTGTGCAACGTGCGCCGACCCTGTTTTTCGATACCAACGGTACGCCTGGACCACAGCAGGACGATACCTTCATCCCGGATGTGGCAACCAGCTTGACCCGGGACGAGGCCAGGGCAAACTGGGATATGGGCAATGCCACCACGATCCTGGTCCACGATGGAACCGGTTCCACTTACTATGGTGCGTTGGATCCAAGCGCCGTGCTGCCGGCATTGGCTGACGGTAGTCCATTCAATGAACCGCCGGCGATGGGTGCGGGTGCGCCGATCCTGCGCTTCACCGAATCACTGCATCGGGTCAACAGCGTGGGTGCCTCATTCGACTACGCACTCGATATGGGCGATATCCCGCTGGTGCTCAGAGGCGAGTTCCTCTATGACGAGGGAGACAAGCAGCCGGTTATCGATAAGTTTCTGCTTTCGATCGGCGATCTGACCAATGCATTGAAAATGGAGGATGCCGACTACTTCAAGTATGTTCTGGGGGCGGATATCACGGTGGCCACCAACCTGCTTGTCAGCGGTCAGTTCATCCAATTCCGCAATCTCGATTTTGTGGATGAGAAAGACACCTGTATGACCCAGACCGGCACAATGGTGGATTGTAGCCGCTATACCGCGGATTTCCCCACCATGAGTCTCAGCAATGGCCTGATGAAAGGGTATGAGGACAAGGAGTTCTACTCGCTCTTTTTCTCCAAGCCCTTCGGTGATTCCCAGGAACACCGCTGGAACAATATCTTTATCTACGAAGAGGGTGGCGGCAAATGGAACCGTCTCGATATCGAGTACACTTTTACCGACACAATTCTCGGCTCAGTGGAGTGGAACAACTACTGGGGTGATGAAAACACCACCTTCGGTCAGTTTGAGAACAGTTCCAACTTCCAGGTCGGTCTGAAGTGGATATTCGAATAACGCCAACAACCACCGACCAACGTCGAGCATCTTAACCAAGCGAGGATGTCCGGTGAGATACCGGGCATCCCTCATCAAACAGCGCTATCACGGGGACTGAGCCATGAGTGGTTCTGAGTCAACCAATGGATCAGGAAATCGATGGGCTGAGGGTTATGCGGACTTTGTCATCAAATTCCGCTGGCCGTTGATGCTGATTTTGTTGGTGGTCACCATCGTGGCCGCCCTGCAGATCAAACATCTTGATATGCGCAACGATCCGGATACCCTGCTTCCTCCAAGCAATCGCTACGTAGTGACCAACCTGTATGCCGAATACAATTTCGGTATGGGTAATCTGATGGTCTTTACCCTACGCATCAATGAGGGGGATGTGTATAAGGGGTGGTTCGTCAACAAGGTCCAGGAGATACACAATCGGCTGGTCTCCCTGGAGAAGGCGCGGGAATCCAATTTTATCGATATCGCGGCGAAGAAAATAAAGTATATGGGGGCGGATGAGAACGGCCTGGTGTTCAAGCGCCTGATACCGACGGAAGGGATCAGCAGTGATTCGGATATCGCGGAACAGCAGCTGGCGTTTCTCAAAGAGGGCATCGAGACAAACCCCGTAATCGGCCCGATGCTGGTCGGGTTTGAGGATGCCGAAGGGAATAAATGTGAATTTCAGGAGAAGGATGAGAAAGACTGTACTGCCAAGTCGCTCTATATCATCGGCGACTATACCGATGAGGTAAAAGAGATCTACCTGCCCTGGGTAAGGGAGGTCAGGGCGATGATGGATGAGTATGGTCAGGATGACCGTTTCGAATTGCTGGTGGCGGGTGAGCCCTACTTCCTGGCTTGGATGCTGGCGGACTTGGTCAACAAGTGGTGGTTGTTCGTCATCTCATTCGCCATCGTGATTGCCGCACTCTGGTTTGAGTTCCGCAACTGGCGCGGTTCCCTGTTTCCGATCATCGGTGTCAGTGCAACGATCGTGCTGACATTGGGATTGATGGGATTCTCCGCTTTCAAGTTGACCACCATGATGGTGCTGACGCCGATGCTGTTGCTGGCAATCGGTATCGGACACTCGGTCCAGGTGACCCGGCGCTTCATGCAGGAACAGGCTGAATCGGGGGATTGTGAATCGGCCGCCAGGGTTGCGATCTCCCATACCATTGTCCCGGCCACCCTTTCGATCGTAACCGATATGGTCGGCTTTGCGACCCTCGCTACAGTGGATATCTCATTCTACAAGGCATACGCCTACTTCGGCATGTTCGGCATGCTGACCTTGCTGTTTACCACCACCACCCTGATTCCGCTGCTGATGATGACCTTTCCCTGCAGCCGGACAGATATGGGCGGGGGTCATGAGCAATCGTGGGAAACCAAAGTGGGTGGGGTGATCACCGGTATGTTGAATGGTCCCGGCAAGGCGATCCCGATCCTCTTTGTGATCGTAATATTCGCCTGGTCTATCTACTATACCGAAATCGGCCGGGGTATTTCGGGTCTGATGGCCGGTGAGGCCGGCAGAGCCGATCCAGAGGTGGCCCGTATACAGGACGAGTTCGACATCATGCCGGGGGTTGAAAAGGGTATCAATTACTCCCGTGCCGCGTTCAAGGAGAAATCGATTACCATCCAGCATATCGAACGGTTGAATACGATCATGCCCGGAGTGATATCGGTATCGATCCCGGTGCGCGGCAAGGAACCCGTTGCCGAGCTATGCGTGGATACCTACTTTTCTGAAGATATCTACGATATCGAGGATCCTTTGGAGAAGGTGGCCGCCTGTGAAAAGGCGAAGGCTGATTTAGGCTGTTGGGATCCCGACCCATGCGGCGCCCAGGGTATCTTCAACCAGGCTGATGTGCTTGCCGACATCGAGGCGATGGAGGAGTGGATGCGCGCCCATCCGTTTATCGGTTTCACCGGCTCCTATGCGCAATATATCCGTTTGGTGAATATGCTGCTGACGGCGGAACCGGGTGAGCAACCGGAAATCGGCGATCTCTATATCCCCACTTCCAAGAAACTGCGTTCCATCGATCCCGACGATGACAGGGGTGGTGACGATATCGTGCAGCTCTACAATGGCCTGCTCGAAACCATGACCGAGGAGGGCGACATGGACTCCTTCGTCATGAAGAACTGGAATGAAGGAGTGGTGATGGGATTCATCAATACCATGGATCCGGTAGAGGCCCATGCGGTTACCATGGACATCCAACAATATATCGAGGAACACAAGAACGATCCCGGTTTCAGCAAAGTCAACTTCGGTCTGCGTTCCGGTCCGGTCGAAGACCTATCCGGTGACAGCAACGAGCTGTCTGTCGATGGCGTGGACTATGTCAGGCCCGGTGTGGGTGGCTTCCTTGGCGCCACCGAGGCCACCCGCGAGGTGGCGGTGGACAACTGGCTCACCGGGCCTCTGCTGACGGCGGCGGCTGTATTTCTCATCGCCGCATTGATATTCCGCTCCGTTGTTGTCCCGATAATCCTCATGGTGCTGCTGTTCATCACCTTGTTTGCCCAGTACGGTCTTGGCGGTTATATGACCAGTATCCAGAACTGGTCGGGCAATCTGGCCTTCCATCTCCAGGTGGCGCTGAGTATCGCCATGGGGCTTGGTATCGACTACGGCATCTATATGATGTCGAGGCTTAAAGAGGAGATGGTGGCAACCGCGGGGAATTGGCAGCAGTCATTGGTCAATACTTTGAATACCACCGGCTCGGCGGTGATCATTTCCGTGATCGTGCTTCTCGGTTGTTTCATACCCTTGCTGAATACCGATCTTGCCAATACCTGGGGCTTGGGAATCTATATCAGCCAGGCCTTGTTGATCGACGTGGTCACCGCCCTCACGATCCTGCCGATGTTGGTTGCATGGCTGAAACCCAGGTTTGTTTTCGGTAGATATAAAAACTAAAAAAGACCCACTGTGCTGAATCGCTGATTCAGTCCAGGCTACAGCCGGCGTTTAACGCCGGCTTTTTTATCGGCTTGATTGTATCAACCCTCTGAATGTTTAAGGAGTCGGCTGGAAATGCGCTGGCAGTATTTGTTGAAATCAAAATCCCTGTAGAATGAATGAAACTGATCGACCGGCATGGGCGGGGCGAAGAGGAAGCCCTGGATGATACTGCAGTGATCCTGTCTGTTTCTCAACATGTCCAGTTGCTGGTGGTTCTCAACCCCTTCGGCGACAACCTTCATGTTAAGACTCTTTGCCATCGCGATAATGGCCATAACCAGGGCCTCGTCCTCACGATTAACGTTCATATCGGCAATGAAGGCGCGATCGATTTTGAGTATATCCACGGGAAATCGCTTCAGATAGCTCAATGAAGAGTAACCGGTACCAAAGTCATCAACAGCGACGCTGATTCCCAACTCTTTGGCAAATGTGAGCCATTCCAGCGATTCTGCTGTATTTTCCATCATCAGGCTCTCGGTGATTTCAAATGTCATCAGGGCGGGAGGGGCGCCCGTCTCGATAACCGTATCCTTGATAAACGCTTTATCCACGGCGTGCCGATTGCGATAGGCGGATAGGTTGATCGAAATTGTCATATGGGCAAGGTCGGTGTTTCTCCATTCAGCCAGCTGCATGGCTGCATGGTGGATCACCCATTCGCTCAATGGACGGATCAGGCCTGTCTCTTCACAGATAGGAATAAATTTGTCAGGTGGAATACGCCCATGTTCGGGGTGGTTCCAGCGAATCAATGCTTCCGTACCAACAATCATGCAGCGTTGATAGTCCACCAGAGGTTGATAGAAGAGTTCGAACTGCTCCCCGTTGATTGCTTTGCGCAGGTCAGCCTCCAAACGGACATGTTGCTGTATTGCGGTATTCAGCTCTTCGCTGAAGAATCGATAGGTCTCTTTGCCGCTGTATTTCGCCTGGTACATGGCTAGATCAGCATTGCGCAGTAGAGTGTCAGCCTCGCGTCCGTCATCAGGGTATTCACAGATGCCGATGCTGGCGCCTATGTGTACCTCGCGTTCCATTATCATGAATGTTTTGCCGAGTGCAGTGATGATCTTCTGCGCCAAAACAGCAAGATCATCATCACGCTTGATGTTGTGCAGCAGCAGGCTGAACTCATCACCCGCATGACGGGCCAGTGTATCGGTTTCTCGAATGAGGTTGCTGATACGACCGGCGACGTGCTGCAATAAGAGATCTCCTGCATCGTGCCCTAGGCTGTCATTGACTGATTTGAAGCGGTCCAGGTCGATAAAGAAAAGTGCAAAACGCTCATGGTACCGGCTGCCGCGATTGATCGCCTGCTGCAGTCGCTCAAGAAAAAGCGTGCGATTCGGCAGGCCGGTCAATCCATCATAATAGGCATGCCTGTGAATCTGCTCCTCCGCTTCCTTCTCCTCAGTGATGTCGCGTGAGATGCCGGCGTAATTGGTGATATTCCCCTTGTCATCACGAATGGAGAAAATTGAGAGATCGAAAATCCGGTTTGCTCCACTTTTAATTCGGTTGGTTATCTCTCCTTCCCATCTGCCGGTATTGTCTATGGACTGCCACATCATGCGATAGAAGGAGTTGTCGGTCAGGTAAGAGCGTAGGAGGGACGGTTTTTTCCCGATTAATTCATCAGGCTGATAACCGGTCAGGCGCGTAAAAGCAGGGTTGACGCGTTGGATAATAACCTTGTTGTCGGTGACGAGGATACCTTCAGACGCGGTGTCGAATACCTCGCTTGCCAAAATCATCTCCTGATAGGCAATACGCTGCTCTGTCAAATCACGAAGCGATGCAGTGAAATGAAGTTCATTGCCGATGGAAAACTGGGACAAGGATATTTGAAGTGGAAACTCCTCCTTGTCAGCGCGTTTGGCGGTATACTCGTCAGTTTGAGCACTCTCTTCCGACGCTCTCGGTTGTGTCAGCTGTTGCATACTGGCTATAAGTCGAATGGTATCATGCGAAGAAGTCAAAAGATCTGATATGACGCATGACTGAAGCTTGTGTGAAGTGAGCCCGAACATCGACTCGGCACTGGGGTTTGCTTCGAGAATCCGACCCGTTGAATCTAGCATCATGATGCCTTCGGCAACCGATTCCAATAGGGACCGATTTCGCATTTCACTCTTAATGATGAGATTCTGCTGTCGAGCGGCCTGTGTTCTATGGCGAGCGATTACATAGAAAGTGATTAGTATAGTCAGAAACAAAGGTGTGCCCGATAACAGCAGTGGGTTTAAGATCCCGGCTTTGACAGATTCCAGCTCTGTCGACTCTATTTGTGAGATGACGGTCCATGGGTACCCGCTGCTATAGGTGACATTTTCATAGACGTGACGATTGCCCTGGGTGGTATTGAGTAGATAAGGTTGTGTCTTGAGCGAGGTCAACATACCGTGCTCTGTGATTTGTTGCAGATACTCTGCACTATTGATCTGAAACCATGCATTAGGTAGGTTCTTGGCCAGTGAAAGGTCATTGTCGAACATGAATCCCCAGCGCATGGAAGGATCATGATGATAGAGCCAGAATCCCTCGTCATTGAGCAGCGCGATATTGCCGAGGCGGTCTTTATATTGCGCGACAAACTCTTTCAGCATCGCTTCCGCCAGGTAGTTGATCACTAAAAAGCCGATTGGCTCATTCACACCGTTTAAAACCGGGGTCGTGAGTCTGATGGTCGGTTTGAAGGGTGTCTCGACCCTGCCATGCTCTTTATTCAGGTCGAGGGGCGAGATATAGATCTCCTTGGGGCTCAGGTTTCTCGCCTCGTAGAAATAGTAACGGTTCGATTTGTCTTGCAGCTCTCTGTGCGGTGTGGTTTTTGGCCCTTCTGAGCCACGGTTGACTCTGATTCTCTCCATTCCCCTGGTATCAAGAAAACGGATTTGATCATAGCGTTCCTTGATAGCAATCTGATTCCTGAAATTTTCCGCTATCGCGATCTCTGCTAGCTGATTGTCTTGCCCTGTTCTCCACCGTTTCAGCCCCTCGCTTTGGGTGAGAAGCAAAATATCAGTTATCGTCTCATGAAAAATATTGATGAGTGTCGATGATGCAAATCTGACGTTGTGTTCCTGCTGGAGCCTGAGTTGTCCGAATTGTGAATCTAACTGCCATAAGTAGATAAGGTAAATAACGAGGAACAGAACAACAGACCAAGGAACGGCCAGCCTGAAAAAAATTCTTGATGAAGTTTGTGCGGTCATGCAGTTACCCAGGAAGCAGATTCATCCCTGAGTTAGTTGCAGTAGAAGGCCTTGATGATGCATGTAGCTGTAGTATCGGCAAGTGCCCCATTTTTCTTTACATGAATGCGGCTGTATTAGGGGTAATTACCTTGATTTCAGATAGGTTTTTTAATCTTTCGGCATTGCTTGAGAACTAATTTCCTATATCCGCTTCAGTGAATTTCTCACAAGCCGCCAACAATATTGGTGTTATCTAGATGAGCTGCCGGTTCTCTTGTTTCCTCTCTCTTTATTGATGGTAATTCGGGGTTGAGTAATGAAAGGAAATCATATTGCGGAATATCGGGATGTCGATCCCGATACTGAACGCCCTGTACTTCTCTATAGCGATGAAGTGCATGAAATCTACTGGTTGGGAATTCCCGAGCATACTGCGTTTAGAAGCAATATCTATCTGATTAAGTCCGGTGAGGAAGCGATTATCGTTGATCCGGGCCATTAGGCATACTTTGAGAAAACCAGGGAACGTGTAGCCCAGGTGGTGGATCCTGCAATGGTCAGTGGTCTCATCATCTGTCACCAGGACCCAGATGTGGCGGCATCGATGCCGCAGTGGTTGGAAGTTAATCCGGAGATGGCAGTCTTGACCACGCCGCGAACGCAAGTCCTTCTGCCCTACTACGGAGTCGGTAAATATCACTGGCATGATGTGGTTGAAGAGCCTTCATACACTTTCAAAAGTGGAAAGAGAATCCATTTTACCGAGGCGCCCTATCTGCATTTTGCCGGCGCATTTACCAGTTTCGATGAATCGAGCGGATTCCTGTTTTCCGGTGATATATGGGCGGCCATTCAGCTTGAATGGCGCTTGATTGTCGATGATTTCGAAGCACATGAGTCGGTCCTGGATCTGTTTCATGTGGACTATATGGCTTCGAATATCGCTTGTCGCGGTTATATTGAAAAGATCCGCCAGTACCGGATAAACGCCATATTGCCGCAACACGGTTCGATTATTGATTCGAATAATGTTGACCATGCCTTGCACTATCTTGAGTATCTGGTGTGCGGCACTGACATCATTTATCCGTATTTGACAACTTAAATGGTCAGCTATACCGATAACAGAATCGAGGCTCTTGAACAGCAGCTCAAGTTGTTTAAGGAATCATCGCGACAAAGCGATTTAGTGCGCAAACGTTACCAGGATGCGCTCTCGATCCTTAAGCAGAAGGACTTGGAATTAAAGCAGAGTAAACAGTTGATCGAGAAGGATCTCGATATGTTGAAAGCAATGCAGCAGCAGTTGGTTGAAAAGGAAAAATTAGCGGCATTGGGGTCGCTCGTTGCCGGGGTGGCACATGAGGTAAATACCCCGATTGGTGTCGCTATGACTTCGATATCTGCCTGTAGTGAAGAGATCAGGCAGTTGAAAAAATCGTATCAGGCTGAAGAGCTTACCGAAAGTGAAATGGATGCGTTTTTTGAAACCGTTGACGAGTCGATGCGTCTGGCTAAGACGGGTCTCGATCAGGCGGCAAGGTTGATCAGCAGCTTCAAGATGATATCGGTTGATCAAAATATCGACGATATTCGGTTGATCGATGTGTGCGATTACCTACGGGATATCATCCGTACTTTTCAGAATCAATTGAAGAAAACGAAGATACAAGTAGAGCTGGATTGTCCACAACATATGATGGTAAAGACTTATCTTGGATCGCTGTCGCAAATTATGAATAACCTGCTTTCAAATGTTATCAATCACGCTTATGAGCCGGAGCAATCCGGTATCGTTCATATTCAAATCGAGCAAAAAGAGAATCGTCTGAACCTGTTGTTCGAGGACTATGGCAAGGGTATGGACGAGTCATTGAAAGAGAGTGTTTTTCAACCATTTATAACCACGGCGCGAAACAGGGGCGGTAGCGGTCTTGGACTCAATATTGTTTACAATTTAGTTGTACAGCGCTTTAGTGGCGAGATTGAGGTTCAGAGCAAACCGGGAGAAGGTAGCCGCTTTATAATTTCGTTAGTGGTGGAGACATTGGAATAGCAAGCGATGGCTAAATTGTTTTTTGCAAAAAAATCAAAAAAGAAGAGGCTTTCCGAAATAGGTTGGAAAATTCTCATTGTCGATGATGACAAGAGTGTACATCAGGTTACAGAACTTGCCTTGAAGCACTTTGATTACAAGGGTCGCAAACTCAGTTTCATCTCCGCTTATTCGGGCCAGGAAGCGATGGAAATTGCACGTAAGGAGCGTGATATTGCAATCGTGTTGCTCGATGTGGTGATGGAAACCGAGAATGCAGGTTTCGATGTGGTCGAGTACATCAGGAATATCCTTGGCAACAACCATATGCGGATCATCCTGCGAACCGGACAGCCCGGGTATGCACCTGAGCGATATGTGATCGACCACTATGATATCAACGATTATAAGGAGAAGACTGAACTTACACAGGAAAAGCTTTATACGGCTGTACGTATGGGACTGAAGTCATACGAGTTTATCAGTATATTGAATAGCCAGAAAAGATCGTTGGAGTATATCGTTCAGGCCGCACCAGCGATATTCAAAATCACTTCTCTGGAAGACTTTTTCCGTTCCATACTGAATGCCATTATCGACTTATTGGGTATATCCGAGGGTCACAGTAAAGTGGATTCACTATCTGGGTTCATTGCTTACCCGATAAAGGAGGATGGCGAGTACAAGATCTGCTATGGAATAAACAATCAGGGGAACTGGGAGGAAGATGAAGAAAAGATTGCTGTGATGCTGCACAGGCTCCATCCTCAGCTCGACAGTATTCAAGGTGTTTTCAACGTCGAAGAGGGGACGTTTGCCATACCGATAAAGGATAAGAATGAGATCGTGGCTGCTATTTTGCTGGAAAATCTAGGGTATATAAGTGAGCATGCCAAGCGTTTGCTGAACATTCTTTCTATGCAAGCGAGTTCTGCGTTCAAGAATATCGATCTGTTCGAGCTGATATCAAGAGAGCATCAAGAGACGATTAACCTCCTGGCTGTTGCTTCCGAATATAAGGACGAAAACACGGGAGAGCATATTAGGAGAATTGAATTGATAACCTGTATGCTTGCACAAGAGCTTGGTATGAACAAAGAAGATGCCGTACAGATGGGGCAGGCATCGACACTACACGATATAGGTAAGCTTTCGGTACCTGACAGTGTGCTGCAAAAACCAGGCAAGTTGACCCATGAAGAGTTCGATGCAATAAAGTTACATACAGTTAACGGCGAGAAAATACTTGCGGGCCATGGTCATTTCAAATTGGCCAGCGAAATCGCAAGAACACATCATGAACACTACGATGGATCAGGTTACCCAAACGGCCTTGCCGGGGATGAAATACCGCTAAGTGGTAGGATAACTGCATTGGCGGATGTTTATGATGCGCTTTCCAATGAAAGGCCTTATAAAGACGCCTGGCCCAATGAGGAGGTAATGGATCTCATACGAAGTGAACGGGGAAAGCACTTCGATCCCGATGTTGTAGACGCTTTTTTCCGGCTTGTGGAAAAAGAAGTATTATAAGTTGTATCTTGACCTAATATTGGAACAAGAAAGTGAAACGATCACTCATTTGTAAATATGGTAGTATTTTTGCCGCAATGTTCGTGCCGCCGGTTATGCTGCTTTTTGGCGTATCCGCCTGGCTTTTTACCACTGATATCGAAAATGCAGCAGTATTGACCAGGCAGTCGGAGATGCTGAGCCTGAATCAGAGCAAAAGCGTATTCGAGCAATTGCTGCAAGGTGCTATGCACGACCTCATGTATATAGCCGCTGTCGATGATCTTCGTCAGTTTGCAATTCCATCAGAGAGAGATCGGTACAGTGAGCTTTTAGAGCTTGATTTTAAATCAATGGTAGAGGAAAAAGGGCAATTCGACCAGATCCGATATCTCAATGCCGATGGAAAGGAGGTGGTAAGGGTCAACTATCGAAACGGAATGGGGGTCATCGTCCCTGATGCTGAATTGCAGGACAAAAGCGGGAGGTACTATTTTACGGAAACAATGAGCAAGGACCGTGATGAGGTCTTCGTATCTCCGCTTGATCTCAACGTGGAGCATGGCGAAATCGAGATGCCATTCAAGCCGATGATTCGTTTGGCGACGCCTGTCTTTGATGCTTCCGGTAACAAACGAGGCATGGTGATAATCAACTATCTTGCCGATAAGCTGATCGATTTGCTGGATCAGGGCTTATCGCCTTCTGGCAGCCAGATGTTGCTTAACGAAGAAGGGTATTGGCTGAAAGCAGAAATAAAGGCCGATGAGTGGGGCTTTATGTTTCAGGACAAGAAGGAAATTAAGATGTCAAACCGCTACGCCGATGCCTGGAAACAGATATCAAGTGGCGATTCGGGACAGTTCACTACAGCTGACGGTTTGTTCAGCTATGCAACAGTGGAACCGGAAAAGCTGCTCGATAAATTGGATCTAGGAAAGGAGGCAGGCAACAGCGTGGTTGCCGGTGCCATTCACTGGAAACTTGTACGTTTCATCACAGACGCCGAGCTCGATAGACCTGCCATTACATTAGGCAAGCGGTATATTGCGGTGAATGTCATTCTGGTTTTAATCTTGGGTGTCGTAGCTCTGCTATTGAGTCGTGCTAAGTTGTTCAAGATCGATGCACAACAACAGCTGCATGAAAAGGAAGAGAGAATTAGCGAGATCGTGAATAGTGCCTTTGACGCAATTATTACGATAAATGAACGCGGCGTCATCGAAACCTTCAATCCGGCTGCATGCGAAATGTTCGGTTACCATGTGGATGAGATAATTGGGGAAAAGGTCAACATGTTAATGACGTCCCCGGATCGTGAATACCATGACCTGCATATCCTGAACTATATCGATACCGGTGTTGGTAAGTTTGTGGGAAAGCCCGGTCGTGTAACAGGTGTAAAGAGTGATGGAACGCCGATACAGATAGAAATCTGCATCGGTGCAAAGCAGATAATGGATCACTGGTTATTCACGGCAATTTGTAGACAATATCAAGAAGAACAAAGACAAGTAGATACAGGTTCAAATTAAGCACTGGTTTTTATTATTGAGGAAAAATCTATCTACTTGATCAATATGCATCATTACCGGTGATCGACCTTTCCTTTGCTGGCGCGGGCCTTCCTTCTTTGATATAGCAACTTTCTCAGGCGCTCTTTGAGCGGGAGATGACTTGTCGGACAACTTGATGCCAAAGATTGAGGTGTCTTTGGTACCTCGTCCCAGGAATCGACGATCTGGCCGTCAGCCAGTTTGATCAGACGCCCAGCGGCTCTTTTTACGTCAGGATCGTGTGAGGAGATGAGGAATGTCGTGCCGAGTCTTTGGTTTAGTTCATGCATCAGGTTGATCAAGTGTCTGCCGGTCATGCTGTCAAGGTTCGCCGTTGGCTCATCGGCAAGTATCAGCTTGGGGCCGGAGGCAAGTGCACGGGCAACAGCGACACGTTGTTGCTGGCCGCCGGACAACTGGTCCGGCCGACGATACCCGAGATGACCAATCTCCACTTCATGCAACCAGTGATTAGCTATATCCAAACTCTCCTTCCTGCTCTTACCCTGTAATTGGCAGACGTAGGCGACGTTTTCACGGGCGGTAAATACACGAATGAGATTATAGGCCTGAAATACAAAGCCGATATTACGCAAGCGAAATTGTGTACGTAGATCCCTGTTCATGTTGAGAATATCATGCCCAAGAACCTCAACATTTCCGTTGTCCACGGATTCCAATGCACCGATGATGTTTAGTAGTGTACTCTTACCGGATCCGGACCGTCCTGCTACCACTGCAAACTCACCGGGCTTGATATCGAGATTGATGCCGTGGAGTGCCGGAAAGGGCATGGTGCCGACCCAATAGCACTTATGCAGTTCACGGATACTGATGATCGGTTTGACCATAAGTTATATCAAGCCTTGTATCAGATGTATTGGCAGGTGGTAAAGCTGTCTCCCACTGGGGAGGCATGAGAAAGGCCGTCCGCTTGAATTTCGGTATGTGGTTGTATCTAACAGCATAAGTTGTGTGTCGTAATATCAAGGTTTATTGAATGCGCAGTGCCTGGCTTAGAGATAAGTGGGTGGCTCTCCATGCCGGGTAGATGCCTGCCAGCAGTGCCGCAATAAGTGTGGCGCCGAGAATTTTTACTGCAGATCCCAGAGTCAATTGTGGATGTATGATCGGGTCCATATAAAAAAACTCGAATGCATTCGCGAAATGTGTCAGATTTATCCCTCTGTCAGCTACTGCGTAGACGATCGAGCTTCCCGCCATATAACCTAGAATCGCTCCAATGAATATCAGCATGACGGCTTCCAATAACAGCATAGAGAAGACTTGTGATCTCTTGGTTCCGATGGCAACGATGACACCCAATTCCTTTTGTCTCTCATGCAGGGATATCAGCATGGTATTCAGGATCTCAATCAGTACCAGGATGATGACCACCAGAAGAACTACAAAACCGTAGGCATCACTGAACTCGAGCCACTGCTTAACCATAGGGTCCAGTTCCAGCCATTGCATGATTTCATATTTCCTTTCAGAAAGCTGTTGTGCAAACAGGCGATAAAGGGTGCCGGTATTGTCATGATTATCTGCACGGATGACGATATCTGTGACAGAATCCTCCATCTGCAGCCATTGTTGCGCACTGTTCAGGGTGATCAGGGCCAGGCTTCTGTCTATTTGTGGTGCACCTGTTTCGAGAATACCGCGGAGAAAAAAGACCTCTGAGGTCATTTCGCCGTTCAAGCGTTGAACCATCAAGATGACCCTGTCGCCGAGTTCCGCACCCAGATTCTGTGCCACAGTATGGCCGAGTACCAGATCGTGGCTCATCCCCGGTCTCAGCCAAACGCCTTCAGTGACACGTTGATCCATGGAAGTGACCCATGTTTCCTGCTCCGGGTCGGTTGCCATGATCTGTAGACCTGCACTGCTGCCTCCCGCGGAAGCCAGACCTGAGGTGCGGATGCGTTGTGTCCAACCCACGATTTCCGGGTATCCCTGCATCAATCTTGAAATCTCTTCAGGTTCCAGAATCCGGTCATTGAGATTTTGCGATGCTTCAAAGCCCTTGGCATGAATCTGCAGGTGTCCGGTATAGCTGAGGATGAAATTAGTCTTCATCTGGCTCAACCAGCCGTCGTTCAAGGCGCTGAGGAGGGTCAATGTAGCAATGCCGAAGCTCATCGTCAGCAAAGTGATCAGGGTGCGGCGTCGGTTACGCAGAAGATTGCGTGATGCCAGTTGTAAATAGGTGAGCAGACTGAGGCGGTATGATTCAGCCATTTCTTATCGCCTCGACTGGTTGCAGCAAGCTGGCACGCCAGGCGGGATAAATCCCCGCAATCAACGATGCGATAAAAATAACGCCACTTGTAATACCCAGGTGGTCGAGTTTGAGATGGGGGTGGATCAGCGGATCAACATAGAAGCGAGACGTGGAGCCGAGCAGGATCGAAAGATCGATACCATAGAGGCCGGTGAAAAATACGCTGGCATATCCCAGAATAATGCCGAATATTATGCCTGCAATGCCTATCACCGCCGCTTCAATCAGTAGCATCCCGGCGATCTGATAACCTGTAGTGCCGATCGCCATCAAAACGCCGAACTCCCTGGTCCTTTCCAGCATGGAAATCAGCATGGTATTCAGTTCGCCAGCCAGAACGATGAACAACACCACGCCGAGAAAAAGATAGAGAAAACCATTATGCAGAGTCACCCATTCTTTCATAACGGGAAACATCGTGTACCAGGGCATAACCTCCAATGATTCGTCTTGCAGAGAGTGCTCGAGTTCTGAAACCAGGGAAGGAATATTTCTCTCATCACTGCTGATAACAAAAGTGGTTACCCGGTCGTTTAAATCCATCATCTCCTGAAGAGTTGCAAGACTGGTGATCGCCATGCCTTTATCCAATCCCATTTCACCACTGGTGATGATGCCGATCAAAGTGAAAGACTCCGCAACCATGGCGCCGTAGCGATCATAGCCGATAATAATTACTTCATCGCCAAGTCTGATCTGTAGGTTGTTGGCCGTGGTGGCGCCCAGAATCAGCGCATATTCATCTTCCGGCGCCAGGAAGCGGCCTATGCCTATCCGTTTGGCGAGTTCGGTAACCCGTCCCTCACGGACAGGATCCATGCCGATAAGCATCACCCCCTGGGTGGTGAAATCGGATGCAGCCAGAGCAAAACTTTCAAGACGCGTGCTGTAATCAGATATACCGGCCTGATGCAGTGAATCGACTACCCTGGATGGATTGGTGATGGACTTTGACAGTTCGGGATGCTGAAAAAAACCATCGCGATGGATCTGTATGGAGCCGATGATGGCCTTCTGAAAATTCCCCAGCATATTGCGATGCAGGCCCTCGTTGAATCCCCAGAGAAAGATCAGCGAGGCGAGGCCTACTGCAATTGCCCCGATGGTCAAGAGCGTTCGTCGTCTGTGTGTGAGCAGATTTCTCAGCGCCACAGTCAGGATGGTGTGGGCGACTGTTGTGGTCGACAGGCTCATCAGCTCCCCAGGAAAAAAATAAAAGAGATCCCTGCGCTCAAGGATATAGCACAATAGGCACCGCTTTCGAAGCGGTGTTGCGCTATTTTCTCTTGGCCGGGTTAAAGATATCGTCCGCCAGCGGGACATTGAATTGGATCGATTTCAATGTGATGACGGTGCTTTTGCCGGGTTGATCTTGGGGTACCATGGTCCAGCGGGTTGGGATGAGTCGGCCGTCCATAATCCTGACCTGGTCAAAAATCATCCGTCGGTTTGCCATTTTCTCGCATTGATATTCCATCTCCAACGGAATGCCATTGGCGTGGATGCGCTGGATCAGCCGTTTCCAGGTCACAGTGGCTGTGGGAGATGGGGTTGATTCGATTGTCACAATAGCCTGTTCACCCACCCCTTCACGGGCAAGGATACGGTGACTGTATTGATCGACCAGCGAATCTGTCTCCAGCAAGTCCTGATTAAGGAAATCGGAACCCATCCAGTGGTCTTGCATCATTGCCGGTGAAATATTGATCTGTCTGCGAAGCTTAGGCAGATACATGGAGAGGATATTGTTGACCTTGAGGTAGACAGTACCCTTTGTTTTGCGCGGGGAGAGGATCTCCATGCGGAAGCGGTTGTTGTCGATGTCATCGTGACTGCGGAATGACATCGTGCGTTGCCAGTCAGGCCGAATAATATCAACCTGATACTCAGCGACGGTGCCGCTGGAGCGCATCAATGTTTCGGTCTTTCTCAGCAGATCGACTGCCTCCTGTTCGGTCTCACCGGCCAGGCTCCCGCTGCTGCAGATGATCAGGATCCACAAAGCCTGAATTAATCCTTTCATGAAAAAACGCACACCCGAAGTTGGTTATATATGTTAGATTATAAGCAATTTTTAATATAATGCCAGTCCGACATTTTTCCATGATAGATGGGGCGCCGCTCTGCCCGGGTATCTGTCGCAATTATTCCGCTGCGGCAGGAGCGATTGCTAGCGGCTGCCGTGCAGGCGATTCATGACTTTGCTCAATTCACCTTTTACGACTTCATCGAGACATTCGATGGCATCATCGATGGCGCCGTCGATCGCTTCACGGTCACTTTTGGAGGGGCGTCCCAAGACATAGTTGACCACAATGTTTCGGTCATTGGGATGGTCGATACCGATGCGCAGGCGATGAAAATCCCTGCTGCCAAGGGCGCTCATGATGTCCCTTAACCCATTGTGACCTGCATGTCCGCCGCCTGTTTTGAGGCGTACCTGACCTGGTTCCAGGTCAAGTTCATCGTGTACCACAAGTATGTCGTTGGGAGAAATGCGGAAATAGTTGGCCAGACTGGAAACCGCCTGACCGCTTCGGTTCATATAGGTAATGGGTTTTAAGAGGCGTACCTCATTACCGGCGATATTCAGCTTGCACACCAGTGCGTGGTGGCGCGACTCATTGCGAAAGGGTTGTTTGTGTTGCCGGGCCAGCCTATCCACAAACCAGTAACCTGCATTGTGGCGGGTTTCCTCATGGTCCGCTCCGGGGTTCCCCAGGCCGACGATAAGTTTAATGGGGTGGTGTACCACTATACTATTCGCTTGCCCAGTCCACTACTGCAATGCGGCAGAGTAGGCTGCCGGCCGTGTGCGAGTAGGGGGGATGTTTAAGTCCCCCCTTCGACTTAAGCTATTCTGCCGGTTCCTCGTCACCCTCACCGGCCTCTTCTCCTTCTTCTTCCCTCGGCTCGACTTCGGTAGCGTGAGCGATGTGAATGGTGAGCACGATTGGATCCTCATTGCCTTCATGGGTGATCAGATCAACACCATCGGGCAGTTTCACTTCGGAAGCGTGCAATATAGCGCCCATCTCCAGGTTGGTCATGTCGACCTCGATGAACTCCGGCAGGTCCTTAGGCAGGCAGGAGATCTCCATGTCACTCATCACATGGCTAGCCTGGCCACCAGCCTTGATACCGGGACAGACCGATTCGTTGATAAAATGGATCGGGACATGCAAACGGATCTTCTCGTCTGCCTGGATCCGTTGAAAATCCACATGCAGAAGGAAAGGCTTGGCCGGGTGGCGTTGAAGATCCTTAAGCACCACCTGTTCAGTCTTTCCACCGAGTTTCAGGTTTAAAATGTTTGCATAGAACCCTTCGTTCTCCAGCGAATGAACAAGTTCATTGTGGGGGACGCTGATCATGGTCGGATCCTTGTGGGCACCGTACAAGATACCCGGCACCAGGCCGGAACGACGCAGGCGGCGGCTCGCACCTTTCCCTGAATCGCCCCGAGATTGAGCGTTAATTTCAAAATTGGCAGACATGGCAGACTCCGTATCTGTGGTTTTCTGTGTGTGGATGCGTCGTTTCGCGACCAAAGCGACGCGATATCGCTGTATCACAGCGGACGCGCGATTCTAACAGAATTTGCGTTTATTTCCAGCCCCGCCAGCGAGTACAGGTTCTTGGTGATCAGCCATGATTGTCTCTACGGTGAGCGGTAGCTGTCTGTTGGGAAAGCAAATGAGTGGAAAAAGTCGGCGAGGTTGGTGAAACAGCGATTCAAGGGCGTTTCGTCAATGACAGTCAGGATCTGTTGCACTTGTCAGCGCCAATTAAATGGGCTGAGTTGCCCCGGAGGACCATGTGTCGCTTGATTTGTGTGGTGCATGGTCAGTCGATGAACAGGGAGCTGACGGACTCCTCATTTGAAATACGGCGCATCGTCTCTGCAAGTAGTTCCGCAATGCTCACCTGGCGAATGGGTGTGCAGAGTTTGGCCTCTTCGGAGAGAGGAATCGTATTCGTTACCACCAGTTCATCCAGCTGGGAGTTGCTGAGATTGGAGACGGCAGGTCCGGAGAGTACCGGGTGTGTACAATAGGCCACCACCTTGGCTGCACCGTGCTCTTTGAGGGCAGTGGCAGCCTGACAGAGAGTCCCCGCGGTGTCGACCAGATCATCGATAAGAATACAACTGCGTCCCTCCACATTGCCGATAATATTCATTATCTTGGCCTCATTGGGCCTGGGCCGGCGTTTATCGATGATCGCCAATTCCGCATCATCCAACCTTTTTGCCAACGCCCGCGCCCTGACCACGCCACCTACATCGGGAGAAACGACGACGATATCCGGGTGTTTTTGACGCCATACATCGCCCAGCAGGATCGGGGATGCGTAGACATTGTCAACCGGGATATCGAAGAAGCCCTGGATCTGGTCGGCATGCAGGTCCACAGTCAACACCCGGTCGGCGCCCGCAGCACCGATCATCTTGGCTGCCAGTCGGGCGGTTATCGGCACGCGTGCGGAGCGGGGGCGCCTATCCTGTCGTGCATAACCGAAGTAGGGGATCACTGCTGTGATGCGTTTGGCGGATGACCAGCGCATGGCATCGATCATCACCAACAGTTCCATCAGGTTTTCATTGGTTGGTGCTGAGGTGGGTTGGACGATGAAGACATCGCGACCACGTACATTTTCATGGATCTCCGCCATGACTTCACCGTCGCTGAAGCGACCGACATGCATTTTTCCAAGTGGGAGGCTGAGGTGAGCTACGATTTCACCGCTCAGTTCCGGGTTGGCGTTTCCGGAAAAGACCATCATGGCAGTGGCAGGCACGGTTTTGATCCCCTTTATCAAACAGTGGATTGCTATGAAATGGCTGGGGCGGCAGGATTCGAACCTACGAATGCTGGGATCAAAACCCAGTGCCTTACCGCTTGGCGACGCCCCAATTAACTCAGTTCGGGTTGGAGTAACTCCAATAGCGGGGAACGGTTGATCCCGCGCGCAACAAAACCATTCAGACTCGCCGGCTTCTTTTGAAGCAGGTTGCGAGCCAACCGCTGATCAGCAAAGGCGGCGAATACACAGGCGCCGGTCCCGGTAAGCCGGGCATCTGCAAACTGGTTCAGCCAATCCAATGCTTCCGCCACTTCAGGGTGGCGTCTGCGTACCACGGGTAGACAGTCGTTTCGACAATCACCCTGCAGAAAGGCGCGTATTTTGATCCGGGGTGAGTGGCGTGTCAAATCAGGTTGGTTGAATACCTCTGCGGTGGAGACGTGACATGGCGGTTGCAGTACCAGATACCACATCTCCGGGAGGTCGATATCGGTCAATTCCTCACCGATACCTTCAGCCCATGCTGCACGGCCATGGATGAATATGGGCACATCCGCGCCAAGGGTCAGGGCGATTTTTTTCAACTCCGACTGGTTGAGCGAGAGTCCCCACAACCGATTGAGGGCGATCAGTGTCGTTGCTGCATCCGAACTGCCCCCGCCAAGTCCACCACCCATGGGGAGGTGTTTTTCCAATGTGATTTCAGCGCCTTGATCTGAACCGCTGGTCAATTGCAGTAGCCGGGCCGCGCGATAGCTGAGATTGTCCGCCGGCGAAATACCACTTGCATCGTCATGTAAGATGATCTGGCTGTCATCACGTCTTTCGATGTGGAGCCGGTCATGAATATCGAGGAATTGGAATACGGTCTGCAGTCGATGATAGCCATCACTGCGCCTGCCGGTGATGCGCAGCATCAGGTTCAGTTTCGCGGGTGCAAGATAGACTGAGCTTTGGTCAGACCTGCCGCGTGCCGACATGGGAAGAGTCAGTTGTTGACGCCCAGGCGTCTCATGACAGGATCGATAAACCGATTACCGGGATCGCGCTCATTGGCTGCATTCCACACCTCAATGGCGCGTTGTTGCTGGCCTAAATGCCATAATACCTCTCCCAGATGGGAAGCGATCTCGGCATCGGGGCTAATTGTGGCAGCCTTGTTGAGGAACTCCAGAGCAGATTCCAGATTGCCCATGCGAAATTCTACCCATCCCATGCTGTCGAGTATGGCGGGACTCTCAGGTTTCAATGCCAGGGCCTGCTCTATGTAATCTTTGGCCTCTTCCAGACGGTCGGTCTGGTCGGCAAGGGTATAGCCGAGAGCGTTCAAAGCATCGGCGTGTTTCGGCTGTGACGCGAGGATTTTACGCAGATCGTTTTCCAGCAGATCGATCCGTCTCAAATCGGCCGCATTCAACCCCCGGGCATAGAGCAGGTCTGTGTTGTCCTCAAACAAATCCAGGGCTTTGGTATATATCTGGTGGGCGGTTTCAAAATCCCTCGCCTCACGCATCAGCTCAGCTTCTATGATATAGAATCTCACCTCGTGTGCGCTCTGGGTGATGCGAAGCCGTTGCAGTGTTTCGCGGGCCTGATTCAGGTTTCCCTGGTCAGCCAGAATTTTGGCGATTCGAATCTGTGCATCGATTACATTCTTTCCTTCCACCCGGCTATACCAATCCAATGCCCGCCCTGGTTCCTCCTCCTCCTCGGCGATCATCCCCAGGTAGAAGCTGGCCTGGTTGCGCTTCTTCCGTTTATCGACTAGTGATTTCAGGTAAATCTTTGCTTCTTGATATCGTTCCAGCTGTAGATTGATGATACCAAGGGAAAAGGCGATGTCGCTGTCGTCGGGGGCCTTTTCATAGAGAGACTGATAAATGCCGAGAGCCGCTTCCGTCTTGTTCATTTCAAGCAGCAATCTGGCGTATGCTTTTCCCAATTGGGTATTTTCCGGTGCATTGAGATATGCCTGTTCGATAAACGCCAATCCCTGCTCTTTTTGCTCCATTGCGATGATGGTTTGTGTTTTGAGTACCAGACTTTGGGTGGATGCTGGATCGAGTGCGAGGGAGCGATCGATGTAGTCCAGTGCGAGATTGTTCTGTTTGGCGCGATTGGCGGTCAGGGCGAGGGCATAAAACGCCTTCGGGTCCTGGCTCTCTTCATTGACGAGCTGCTGCATGATGAGCAGTGCCTGATCAGGCGCCGCAGACTTTTCGGCAATGGCGGCTGCCTGGAGGTATCCGGAGTGCCCATGACTGTTTGCAATTTCTACCACTTTTTGCAGGTTTTGAATCGCCTTATTAAGTTCACTTTTGCGAATATAGAGGACTGATGCGATCTGGCGGGCCTTGAGGGAGTTTGGTGAGATTTCAACCCACAGCGTTGCTGCCTCCAGTGCAGCGTCCGGCATATTTGACTGTAGGCCAAGGCCTGTCGCGCGTTCAGCGGCACCCTCATCCCGAGACTCCTTGGCAGCCTGGAATGCGTGCTCGAAGGCAAGTTTGCCGTGTCCTCGCTGGGCGGCGATTTCACCGGTGAGGGTGTTGTAGATCAGATCCCTGCTGAGGCCATCTGTGGCATAGGTCTGCGGAGTCTGTTTTATCTCATCATCCGTTGTGATCGGAAGTCCCGATGTGCTGGTCGGATTGTTGGCGCAAGCTGAGAGCAGCAGGCTCGGTACTATCAGAAGTTGCTTAATTTGCTGGTTGATATGCATATATTTTGTAGTAATAAAGGTAATTCGCGCTCACTGCAAGTGTTCTCTCGTGCTTCCGGCGCCTTATGTCCGTGTCGTCAAACCATAGTTTGAAGTGCATCAAGCAGGCAGGCTGCGGTTACCAAGCCGGATACCCATCTGCAATCCCGTTACGAGGATCTTTCAATATCGGCATGGTTACGCCATATCGGGCCTATGCAATAGACAAAAAATTGTTTGGAATGTTGTATTGACTTTGCTCGGTCTAGGCGTCAGAATGCCCGGCTCTCGCTTGGAGGGGTTCCCGAGTGGCCAAAGGGATCAGACTGTAAATCTGACGGCTCCGCCTTCGGAGGTTCGAATCCTCCCCCCTCCACCAGGTGAAATCGGGAAATTGGCGGTAGTGACCGGATGACTCGACCTATCCTCCATGCTGTTTTGGCGGGGGAGGATGCGGACCGATAAGAGGTTCGACGAAGGCGCTGAAAGCGGCTTCGAACAATGCGTCAAGGCGTTGACGGAGAGGAAAAAAGGAGGCCGTGAACAACCTCCAGCCCCTCAGGTTAAGAAAATTAGGGTTAGCGGTTGTGGTGAGCGAAGCGTCGCTTGGCTGCGCGGGTGTAGTTCAATGGTAGAACTTCAGCCTTCCAAGCTGAATACGTGGGTTCGATTCCCATCACCCGCTCCAACTATGATTCTGTACTTTTTTGTGCAGGTAGCGGCAGTGCTGTGGTTGCAGTGCTGCCGCTCGTTGTGATCCCGGTGGGCTTGCCCCTGAGGGTGGCAAGGGGTTGTACGGAGAAATTTGCCCAGATAGCTCAGTTGGTAGAGCACACCCTTGGTAAGGGTGAGGTCGGCAGTTCAAATCTGCTTCTGGGCTCCATTTGACGACGGCGTGCGGAAGCGCGCGAATTTATCTTTATACAAATAGAGAACCTGGAGAGCACTCATGTCCAAGGAAAAATTCGAACGCACAAAGCCGCATGTCAATGTGGGCACGATTGGTCATGTAGACCACGGCAAGACCACGCTGACGGCGGCCATCACCACGGTACAAGCGGCCAAATTCGGCGGCGAGCAACGTGCCTTTGACCAGATTGACAACGCGCCGGAGGAGAAAGAGCGCGGCATCACGATTGCGACCTCGCACGTGGAGTACGAGTCGGAGTCGCGTCACTACGCGCACGTGGACTGTCCGGGCCACGCCGACTACGTGAAGAACATGATCACGGGTGCGGCGCAGATGGACGGCGCGATCCTGGTGGTATCGGCGGCGGACGGGCCGATGCCGCAGACCCGTGAGCACATTCTGCTGTCGCGTCAGGTTGGCGTGCCGTACATTGTGGTCTACCTGAACAAGGCGGACATGGTGGACGACGAGGAGCTGCTGGAGCTGGTGGAGATGGAAGTGCGTGAGCTGCTGGACAGCTACGAATTTCCCGGCGACGACACCCCGATCATCGTGGGTTCGGCGCTGAAGGCGCTGGAAGGCGACACCTCGGAGATTGGCAGCCAGTCGATCGACAAGCTGGTGGAGGCGCTGGACACCTACATTCCGGAGCCTGAGCGTGCGGTGGACGGTGCGTTTCTGATGCCGATTGAGGACGTGTTCTCGATTTCGGGACGCGGCACGGTGGTGACCGGGCGTGTTGAGCGCGGTGTGATCAAGGTGGGAGAAGAGATCGAGATTGTCGGTATCAAGGAGACCACCAAGACCACCTGTACCGGGGTTGAGATGTTCCGCAAGCTGCTGGATCAGGGCGAGGCGGGAGACAACGTGGGCGTATTGCTGCGTGGCACCAAGCGAGACGAGGTGGAGCGCGGCCAGGTACTGGCGCATCCGGGATCGATCACGCCGCACACCCATTTTGAGTGTGAGGTATATGTGCTGAGCAAGGATGAGGGTGGTCGTCATACGCCGTTTTTCAGCAACTATCGTCCGCAGTTTTATTTCCGGACCACCGACGTGACGGGTGCCTGTGACCTGCCGGAGGGGGTGGAGATGGTGATGCCTGGCGACAACGTGAAGATGGTCGTGAAGCTGATCGCGCCGATCGCGATGGAAGAGGGACTTCGTTTTGCGATTCGCGAAGGCGGCCGGACCGTGGGTGCCGGTGTGGTATCCAAAATTATCGAGTAAATTCGGTATTTGATGTCTGCGGGGTGGGTCGAAGACCCGCCCCGCTTTTACTTTTTCAAGGCCAATAGCTCAATTGGTAGAGCAGCGGTCTCCAAAACCGCAGGTTGGGGGTTCGATTCCCTCTTGGCCTGCCATACATATCGGCATACGGAACTATGAATTCGAAGTCCCAGGTAGAGGCATCGAGTCTCGATACTGTCAAGCTTCTGCTGGCGGTGGGGATCATTGTGAGCGGCATTTACGGGTTCTATTACCTGGATAGCTATTCACAACTTTTGCGTGTCTTGGGTCTGCTGGCCCTGGTAGGGGTGGCCTCGTTTATCGCCTATACGACGGCAGTGGGCCGTACCGTATGGGAGTTCGCCTCCTCCTCCAAGGTCGAAGTGCGCAAGGTGGTTTGGCCAAGTCGCCAAGAGACGATGCAGACCACCCTGATTGTATTTGTCATGGTGCTGATCATGGGTATCGTACTCTGGCTGTTCGATATGATGTTGAGCGCAATCCTCAAGGCGCTGACCGGAACTGGATAAGGAGACGTTATGGCAATGCATTGGTATGTGGTCCATGCCTACTCCGGCTTTGAATCCCAGGTCCAGCGTTCACTCAAGGAGCGTATTGAACGTTATGGCATGCAGGATAAATTTGGCGACATTCTCGTCCCCACCGAAGAGGTGGTGGAGATGCGTGCTGGCCAACAGCGCAAAAGTGAGCGCAAATTTTTTCCCGGCTATGTGCTGGTACAGATGGAGATGACCGACGATACCTGGCATCTGGTCAAGGATGTACCGAAAGTGATGGGATTTATCGGCGGTACCGGCGACCGTCCGGCACCAATCTCCGAAAAGGAAGCGAATGCCATTTTGCAGCGGGTACAGGAGGGGGTCGAAAAACCCCGGCCAAAGGTATTGTTCGAACCCGGCGAAGTTGTACGTGTTATCGATGGGCCCTTCAACGATTTCACAGGCGTTGTAGAGGAGGTCGACTACGACAAGAGCCGATTGAAGGTGTCCGTACTGATTTTCGGTCGCTCAACCCCGGTGGACCTGGAGTTTGGCCAGGTTGAGAAGGGCTGATTACCCGGAAAGATTTTTCATAGTGAAATAGGGGAGCCTGGGTGAGAGTCCCGGGCGTTTGCACCCATAATAGAGGTAAACATGGCTAAGAAGATAATGGCTTACATCAAGCTTCAAGTGAAAGCTGGTGAAGCGAATCCGAGTCCGCCGGTTGGTCCCGCCCTGGGTCAGCACGGTGTGAATATCATGGAGTTCTGCAAGGCCTTCAATGCGAAGACCCAGAGCGTGGAGAAGGGGTTGCCCATACCCGTGGTGATTACCGTCTACAACGATCGCTCTTTCAGTTTCATCACCAAGACGCCGCCAGCTGCTGTGCTGCTGAAAAAGGCAGCGGGATTGCAAAAAGGCAGCTCTACCCCGAACACGACAAAGGTCGGCACAGTTACCCGCCAGCAGCTTGAGGAGATTGCCACTACCAAGATGCCGGACCTGACTGCGGCGGATATGGATGCAGCGGTTCGCACCATTGCGGGCAGTGCCATGCAGATGGGTCTCAATGTTGAGGGAGTGGAGTAGATCATGGCTAAGATAACGAAACGGGCCAAGGCGATCCGGGAAAAACTCGAGGCCGGTAAGATCTATCCGGCAGAAGAGGCTTTTAGTCTGTTGAAAGAGCTATCGACGGTGAAATTCAGTGAATCCGTGGATGTCAGCGTCAACCTGGGTGTCGATGCGCGCAAATCAGATCAGGTCGTACGCGGTGCCTCGGTGCTGCCTCACGGCACCGGTAAGACAGTGAGGGTTGCCGTATTTGCACAGGGTGCAAATGCTGATGCCGCTAAAGAGGCGGGTGCCGACAAGATCGGTTTCGAAGACCTCGCCGATGAGATCAAGGGCGGAAATCTGGATTTTGATGTAGTGATTGCCTCACCGGATGCGATGCGCGTGGTCGGGAAGTTGGGACAGATCCTGGGTCCTCGTGGCCTGATGCCGAATCCCAAGGTCGGTACCGTTACACCCAATGTGGCTGAGGCGGTGCAAAATGCCAAGGCCGGGCAGGTGCGTTACCGTACCGATAAGGCGGGCATTATTCACTGTTCGATCGGCAAGGCCGATTTCGAACCGCAGAAATTGAAGGAGAACCTGGAGTCTCTGCTGGCTGCGTTGGTGAAGGCAAAACCGAGCTCGGCAAAGGGCGTCTATCTGAAAAAGGTGACAGTCTCCACAACCATGGGGCCTGGATTGACGCTGGATCAGGCAACTCTTGCCGTTTGATAGAAATATTACGCTGCCAGGCTCTTGCACTGAGTGCCTGGCAGCGATCTGGAACTTTGGGGTACCGGCCCGGCCGGTGCTGTCAAAGACCGCAGGTGCATGGATCGGCATGCTTAATTACCGCCTGCGCAGACGGGGCGCCCCCAATCAGGAATATCCTGATGATGGTGTGCGTGTGGTTGTGGCGCCGAAGGTGCCATGTAAGTATTTGGGAATGATATTTTCCCCATTATCAGGAGGTAACGACTTTGCCACTTAATCTTAAGCAAAAGAAAGCCATCGTTGCCGAAGTCAATGACGTAGCGAGCAGCGCATTGTCAGCTATAGCGGCTGAATATAGAGGGCTGACGGTTGAAGAGATGACACTACTGCGACGTGAAGCGCGCAATAGTGGTGTCTATCTGCGGGTGGTGAGAAACACGCTCGCCAAGCGCGCTCTCGAGGATACCGATTTTGCCTGTATGCAGGAAGGTATGACGGGGCCTCTGCTCCTCGCCTTCTCCCAGGAGGATCCGGGTTCTGCAGCACGCGTCATTAAGGACTTTGCCAAGGAGCACAAACTTCTCGAGGTCAAACTGGTATCCATCGGCGGCAAGATGCTTGCACCCGGTGATATCGATGCGCTGGCCAAGATGCCGACCTATGATCAGGCCATCAGCATGCTGATGGCTGTCATGAAGGCGCCGGTGGAGAAGCTGACTCGTACGCTGAACGAAGTGCCTGGCAAGCTGGTCCGGACTGTGGCTGCGATCAAGGACGCCAAAGAGGCGGCCTGATCGGCTTTAACTTATTACACATCAACGTGCAAAACATTTTTTTAGGAGTTCAATAATGGCTGTTTCCAAAGAAGAGATCCTCGATGCGATCGCCGAGATGTCCGTCATGGACGTGGTTGCTCTGATCGAGGCAATGGAAGAGAAATTTGGCGTATCCGCGGCTGCAGCTGTGGCCGCTGCCCCGGTAGCGGCAGCAGGCGGCGGTGAAGCCGCTGCGGAAGAGAAGACCGAGTTCGACGTGGTATTGGCTGAGATCGGCGGTAACAAGATTGCCGTCATCAAGGCTGTTCGCGGAATGACCGGTCTGGGCCTTAAAGAGGCGAAGGAGGCGGTTGAAGGCGCGCCGTCCACGCTGAAGGAAGGTATCAGCAAGGAAGAGGCTGAAGAGGCCAAGAAGCAGTTGGAAGAGGCGGGCGCCAAAGTCGAGATCAAATAAGATTCTCGTCTCGATCGTCTGCAGACAGGTGCGGTTGGGGCTGGTGGCGTAAGCCGCCGGCCTTTTCCCGCTTGTCGCAAGGGTGTTTTCAATCCCTATGAAATGGTATTGATTGCCCCTTGTATAACTGAACCGATTACGATTCAGGTATTAGATTATATAGGCGTTGATCATCAGCCGGCTGGATGTCGGATTTTGACTTCGCAATCACCAAGCCTTTGACACTGAGGGACGGCAGCATGGCCTATTCTTTCACCGAAAAAAAGCGTATCCGCAAAGACTTCGGTAAACGACCCAGCATCCTGGATGTACCGTTTCTTTTAGCCACCCAGATCGATTCATATCGCGGGTTTTTACAGGATGGGGTTCCGCCCGAGGATCGACAGGATATCGGATTACATGCGGCGTTCAAGTCGGTAATGCCGATTACCAGCTATTCGGGTAATGCAGTGCTCGAATATGTTAACTACAAGCTTGGTGAACCCGTATTCGATGTTCGGGAGTGCCAACTGCGAGGGACCACTTATGCGGCGCCCCTGCGTGTGCTTGTGCGTCTGGTTATCTACGATAAAGAGGCACCTGCGGGCTCCAAGGTGGTCAAGGATATCCGTGAGCAGGAAGTCTATATGGGAGAACTTCCCCTGATGACCGACACCGGTACCTTTGTCATCAATGGCACGGAACGGGTCATCGTGTCACAGTTGCACCGCTCTCCCGGTGTCTTCTTCGACCACGATCGCGGAAAGACCCACTCCTCCGGCAAACTGCTATTTTCCGCCCGGGTTATTCCCTATCGCGGTTCCTGGCTCGACTTCGAATTCGATCCAAAGGACAACGTTTTCGTGCGTATCGATCGCCGGCGCAAGCTGCCCGCGACTATTCTGTTGCGCGCGCTGGGTTACGATGCGGAACAGATCCTCGAGATGTTCTTCGAGACCGACACCTTCAGCCTCACCAAAAAGACCCTGAAAGTGGATCTGGTACCGGAGCGTTTGCGTGGCGAGACGGTCAGCTTCGATATCAAGGTAAGCAGCAAGGTCATAGTCGAGGCTGGTAGGCGTATTACCGCACGTCACATACGCGACCTTGAAAAGGCCGGCGTGAAAAAGCTGGATGTGCCCCGTGATTTCGTTTACGGCAAGGTGCTGGCGCACAACGTCGTCGATAAGGAGACGGGTGAGCTGATTGCTGAAGCCAATACCGAGATCACCGATGAGCTGTTTGAGCGTCTGGTCGAGAATGGGGTGAAGAAGCTGAATACACTGTTCACCAATGACCTTGATCACGGGGCCTTCATTTCCGATACTCTGCGCATCGATCCGACCACTAATGAGCTGGAAGCCCAGGTTGAAATCTATCGCATGATGCGTCCCGGTGAGCCGCCGACCAAAGAGGCCGCGCAGAACCTGTTCAACAACCTCTTTTTTACTTCGGACCGTTACGATTTATCGGCAGTTGGTCGAATGAAATTCAACCGCCGTCTAAACCGGGAGGATGAAGTCGGGGAAGGCGTGTTGTCGAAAGAGGACATCATCGACGTCCTGAAAGAGCTGATCAATATACGTGACGGCAATGGTGTGGTGGACGATATCGATCACCTCGGTAACCGTCGCATACGCTGTGTCGGCGAGATGGCCGAGAATCAGTTCCGTGTCGGGCTGGTACGCGTCGAACGGGCGGTGAAAGAGCGTTTGACTCAGGCCGAGTCCGAAGGCCTGATGCCCCAGGAGATGATCAACGCCAAACCGGTCTCGGCCGCGATTAAGGAGTTTTTCGGCTCCAGCCAGCTGTCCCAGTTTATGGATCAGAACAACCCCCTGTCCGAGGTGACCCACAAGCGGCGTGTTTCTGCCCTCGGTCCCGGTGGTCTGGCGCGGGAACGGGCCGGTTTTGAGGTGCGCGATGTGCATCCCACGCATTACGGTCGAGTTTGCCCCATCGAGACGCCTGAAGGACCCAACATCGGTTTGATCAACTCGTTAGCGGTCTATGCGCGCACCAATAAATACGGATTCCTGGAGACTCCCTACCGCAAGGTGGTGGACAGCAGGGTGACCGATCAGATCGACTACCTCTCCGCGATCGAAGAGGGGCGCTTCGTCATCGCGCAGGCCAACGCCTCGATCGATACCAAAGGCATGTTGACGGATGAACTGGTCTCCTCCCGTTTCCAGAATGAGTTCACCCTCTCCAGCCCGGACAAGGTGCAATATATCGACGTTTCTCCCAAGCAGATTGTCTCTGTAGCGGCTTCGTTGATACCTTTCCTGGAGCATGATGATGCCAACCGGGCGCTGATGGGTTCGAACATGCAGCGTCAGGCTGTGCCTGTTCTTCGCGCTGAAAAGCCCCTGGTAGGTACCGGCATCGAACGTGTGGTGGCGGTCGACTCCGGTGTTACCGTGGTTGCCAAACGTGGCGGTGAAATCGAATCGGTTGATGCGGCGCGCATCGTGGTGCGGGTCAACGACGATGAGACCGAGGCGGGAGAACCGGGTGTCGATATCTACAACCTGACAAAATACACCCGCTCAAATCAGAATACCTGCATCAACCAACGGCCTTTGGTGACTGTTGGTGATGTGATTGCCCGGGGTGATGTATTGGCCGATGGTCCGTCCACCGATATGGGTGAACTGGCGCTGGGTCAGAATTTACGGGTCGCCTTCATGCCTTGGAATGGCTACAACTTCGAGGATTCGATCCTGATCTCGGAGCGTGTCGTACAGGAGGATCGTTTTACATCGATCCATATTGAAGAGATGACCTGTATGGCCCGTGATACCAAACTCGGTCCTGAAGAGATCACCGGCGATATCCCGAATGTGGGTGAAGCGGCACTCTCGAAACTGGATGAATCCGGTATTGTCTATATCGGCGCAGAGGTGCGTGAAGGGGATATCCTGGTCGGTAAGGTGACGCCCAAAGGTGAATCGCAACTGACGCCGGAAGAGAAGCTGTTGCGGGCAATCTTCGGCGAGAAGGCGTCTGATGTTAAAGATACCTCGCTGCGTGTCTCTTCCGGAATGGTCGGAACCGTCATCGATGTTCAGGTCTTTACCCGTGACGGTGTCGAGAAGGACGCCCGGGCGCTGCAGATAGAACAGGTGGAGCTGGATCGAGTGCGCAAGGATCTCGATGATCAGTTGCGCATCATGGAAGATGATACCTTTCAGCGAGTCGAAAAGATGCTGATGAGTAAAGTCGTCGACGGTGGTCCCAACCAGATCAAAGCTGGCGCCAAGGTCACCAAGGGCTATCTTACCGAGATGGAGCGTGACAAATGGTTGGAGATCCGTCTACGCAATGAGGAGTCTGCCGCTCAACTGGAGGCCATTGCCGAGCAGATCAAGGCCCAACGCGAACTCTTCCGTGACAAATACGAAGAGAAAAAACGCAAACTGACCGCCGGGGATGATCTCGCCCCCGGGGTACTGAAAATGGTCAAGGTCTATGTGGCGGTAAAGCGTCGTATTCAACCGGGCGACAAGATGGCCGGACGTCATGGTAACAAGGGTGTTATCTCTACCATTGTACCTGTCGAAGACATGCCGTTCGATGAGAATGGCGAGCCGGTGGATATCGTGCTCAACCCCCTTGGCGTCCCCTCTCGAATGAATGTGGGGCAGGTGCTCGAGACCCATCTCGGTTTCGCGGCCAAGGGTGTAGGGCGTCAGATCGGCGCTCTGTTGGATGCCCAGGGCAAGATCGTGGAACTGCGTAAGTTTCTCGAGAAGGTCTACAACACCAGTGGCAAATCCGAGGATATCAAGTCATTGAACGATGATGAAGTGGTGGCAATGTGCCAAAACCTCAGACAAGGTGTGCCGATGGCAACGCCGGTGTTCGATGGTGCCCACGAATCAGAAGTCAAGCATATGCTGGAACTGGCAGGATTGCCGGAGAGCGGTCAATGCAAGCTGTTCGACGGCCGAACCGGAGACCCGTTTGAACGCGAGGTAACGGTTGGCTATATGTACATGTTGAAGCTGAATCACCTGGTCGACGATAAGATGCATGCACGCTCCACCGGTCCCTACAGCCTGGTAACCCAGCAGCCCTTGGGCGGTAAGGCGCAGTTTGGTGGCCAGCGATTCGGTGAGATGGAGGTGTGGGCACTGGAGGCCTATGGTGCTGCCTATACCTTGCAGGAGATGCTTACCGTCAAGTCGGACGATGTCAACGGCCGTACCCGCATGTACAAGAACATCGTGGATGGTAACCATCAGATGGAAGCTGGGATGCCCGAGTCGTTCAACGTACTGGTCAAAGAGATCCGTTCGCTGGGCATCAACATAGAACTGGAACAGGACTGAGGACTGACCCTGGTCAGTAACCGAATGCAGGAGAGACGATCTTGAAAGATCTACTGAATATTCTAAAGCAGCAGGGTCAGACCGAAGACTTCGATGCTATCCGCATCGGTCTGGCATCACCGGATATGATCCGTTCCTGGTCCTATGGCGAAGTTAAAAAGCCGGAGACCATCAACTATCGTACCTTCAAGCCGGAACGGGATGGTCTGTTCTGTGCCAAGATCTTCGGTCCGGTCAGTGACTATGAGTGCCTGTGCGGCAAGTACAAGCGGCTCAAGCACCGGGGCGTGGTGTGCGAAAAGTGTGGCGTAGAGGTCACTCTGGCCAAGGTGCGGCGCGAGCGCATGGGACATATTGAGCTTGCCAGTCCGGTGGCCCATATCTGGTTCCTCAAGTCCTTGCCGTCGCGTATCGGTTTATTGATGGATATGACCCTGCGTGATATCGAGCGGGTACTCTATTTCGAGTCTTTTGTGGTCGTCGACCCGGGCATGACCCCGCTTGAGCGTGGTCAGTTGTTGACTGACGAACAGTATTTGGACGCCATCGAGGAGAACGGAGACGAATTCGATGCCCGTATGGGGGCGGAGGCGGTCTATGAGTTGTTGAAGACCATTGATATCCCGGAAGAGATCAAGCGTCTGCGCGAGGATATCGAAGGTACCAACTCGGAGACAAAGATCAAGAAGTTCACCAAGCGGTTGAAACTGCTTGAATCCCTGAACGAATCAGGCAACCGTCCGGAGTGGATGGTAATGACCGTTCTCCCTGTGTTGCCACCGGAATTGCGTCCGCTGGTCCCCCTGGATGGCGGTCGATTCGCCACCTCAGACCTGAATGACCTCTATCGGCGGGTGATCAATCGGAACAACAGGCTGAAAAGGCTGCTGGATCTTAACGCACCGGACATCATCGTGCGCAACGAAAAACGCATGCTGCAGGAATCGGTGGATGCGCTGCTCGATAACGGACGCCGTGGGCGCGCCATTACCGGTACCAACCGGCGCCCGCTGAAATCTTTGGCGGATATGATCAAGGGCAAGCAGGGCCGCTTCCGTCAGAACCTGCTCGGCAAGCGTGTCGACTATTCCGGGCGTTCGGTCATCGTGGTGGGTCCGACCCTGAAACTGCATCAGTGCGGTCTACCGAAGCGGATGGCGCTGGAACTGTTCAAGCCCTTTATCTTCAGTAAGCTGCAACTGCGTGGACTGGCCACGACAATCAAAGCAGCGAAGAAACTTGTGGAGAGTGGCACCGGCGATGTCTGGGATATCCTGGAAGAGGTGATCCGCGAGCACCCGGTGATGCTGAACCGTGCACCGACCCTGCACCGACTCGGTATTCAGGCCTTCGAACCTGTGCTGATCGAAGGTAAGGCGATCCAGCTCCACCCATTGGTCTGTACTGCATTCAATGCCGACTTCGACGGTGATCAGATGGCGGTCCATGTGCCGCTCTCGCTTGAGGCCCAGCTCGAGGCGCGCAGCCTGATGATGTCGACCAACAATATTCTGTCTCCCGCCAATGGCGATCCCATCATCGTTCCCTCTCAGGATGTGGTGTTGGGTCTCTACTTCATGACCCGTGAACGGGTCAATGCCAAAGGCGAGGGGTCAGTCTTCAGTGACATCAAAGAGGCCAAGCGTGCCTATGAGTCAGGCGCTGTCGATCTGCAGGCAAGGGTTAAAGTACGCCTGAACGAGGTAATCGTCGACGAAGATGGAAACAGGGACGAGAGCGTCCAGGTATTCTCCACTACCATCGGCCGGACCCTGGTATTCGATATCGTTCCAAAAGGTCTGCCCTTTGCGCTGGCGGACCAGCCGATGGGTAAAAAGGTGATCTCGAACCTGATCAACGCCTGTTATCGCAGGTTGGGTTTGAAGGATACAGTCATCTTTGCCGATCAACTGATGTATATGGGATTCCGCTTCGCCACCCGCGCCGCGGTCTCTTTCTGTTCCAATGACATGGTGGTGCCAGAGGAGAAGAGTCAGATCCTAAGCCAGGCCGAGGCCGAGGTGAAAGAGATCGAGAATCAGTACACCTCCGGTTTGGTCACCAATGGCGAACGCTATAACAAGGTGGTCGATATCTGGTCCCACACCAATGACCAGGTGGCAAAGGCGATGATGTCCAAGCTGGGCAAGGAGAAGGTGGTCGATCGCGACGGTAACGATGTGGAGCAGGACTCCTTTAACTCGGTCTACATGATGGCCGATTCCGGAGCCCGTGGCTCTGCCGCCCAGATCCGTCAGCTGGCGGGTATGCGTGGTCTGATGGCGAAACCTGATGGCTCCATCATAGAAACCCCGATTACGGCGAACTTCCGTGAGGGTCTCGATGTTTTGCAGTACTTCATCTCTACCCATGGTGCCCGAAAAGGTCTGGCTGATACGGCGTTGAAAACCGCCAATTCGGGTTATCTGACACGGCGTCTGGTGGACGTGGCCCAGGACATGGTGGTGCTTGAAGAGGATTGCGGTACCGAAGAGGGGTTGCTGATGCAGCCTATTATCGAGGGTGGCGATGTCGTCGAGCCGTTGCGCGAGCGGATTCTCGGCCGTGTCACCGCCGTGCCTGTCTATCGTCCAAACAGTGATGAAGTGGTCTGCGATGCCGGGGTGATGTTGGATGAAGAGGGTGTGGAAAGACTCGAGGCGGCAGGTGTCGATCAGGTCAAAGTGCGTTCCGCAATCACCTGTGATGCAAAAGTGGGTGTCTGTTCCAAGTGCTATGGCCGTGATCTGGCGCGGGGACATCTGGTGAATCGAGGTGAGTCGGTGGGTGTCATCGCGGCGCAGTCGATTGGTGAACCGGGTACTCAGTTGACCATGCGGACCTTCCATATAGGTGGTGCCGCTTCGCGTGCAGCTTCTGTGAACAATATTCAGGTAAAGGCTGCCGGTACAGTAAGGTTGCATAATATCAAGACAGTCAAGCACTCGAGCGGACATCTGGTGGCGACCTCTCGTTCCGGTGAATTGACGGTAGTCGATGAGGTGGGCCGCGAGAGAGAGCGCTATAAGGTTCCCTACGGTGCGACTCTGCAGATCGACGACGGTACTGCAGTGGATGGCGGTCAAATAGTAGCCAACTGGGATCCCCATACCCACCCGGTTATTACCGAAGTGGCGGGCGTGTTGCGGTTTGAGGATTTTGTCGATGGCGTGACGGTGCAGAAGAAGACCGATGAGGTGACGGGATTGAGTTCCCTCGAGGTTATCGATCCCAAGCAGCGTCCTGCGGCGGGTAAAGACATTCGGCCGATGGTCAAGCTGGTGGATGCCAAGGGTAAGGACCTCAATATTGCCGGTACCGACATCCCGGCACACTACTATCTGCCCGCCAACGCGGTGGTGAATGTGCAGGATGGGGCTGATGTAGGGGTTGGTGACGTACTTGCCCGCATACCTCAAGAGTCATCCAAGACCCGTGATATCACAGGTGGTCTGCCCCGTGTCGCCGACCTGTTCGAAGCGCGTAAACCCAAGGATCCAGCGATTTTGGCAGAGGCTACGGGTACTGTCAGTTTTGGCAAGGATACGAAAGGTAAGCAGCGACTCGTCATCACCGATTCGGAAGGTGAGCATCACGAAGAGCTGATTCCAAAGTGGCGGCATGTGAACGTGTTCGAAGGTGAGCATGTAGAGAAAGGGGAGACCATCTCGGATGGCGAGCTCAACCCCCATGACATCCTGCGCCTGAAAGGTGTGACAGATCTTGCCGAGTATCTGGTAAAAGAGATTCAGGACGTCTACCGCTTGCAGGGTGTGAAGATCAACGACAAGCATATCGAGGTGATCATTCGCCAGATGCTGCGCAAGGTCGAAGTCACGGCAACCGGTGACGGCCGCTTCCTCAAGGGAGAACAGGTGGAGAAGTCCGCATTGCTGGAAGAGGCGGAAAAACTGCGTGGTGAGGAGAAACACCCTGCATTGTATGAGCCCTTGTTGCTCGGTATCACCAAGGCATCTCTGGCTACTGAGTCGTTTATCTCTGCGGCATCCTTCCAGGAAACGACCCGGGTTCTGACGGAGGCGGCGGTGCGCGGCCTGTCGGATCGTCTGAATGGATTGAAAGAGAACGTCATCGTGGGACGCCTGATACCCTCCGGCACAGGGCTCTCCTACCACACCGAGCGTCACCGTAGGCGTCACGAGGAGCTGATGGCGTCTGAGGCGAAACCCGAGCTGGTTGTGGAAGAGGTGGAACAGGCGTTCAAGGAAGCGCTCAATACCCCCGAATCGGAGTAGCTGTTCGACAGGGATTTCATGACAGTCCCTTGACAACCGGGTGGAGCGGGCATAGAATGCGCGCTCCTTAGACAGGCCGGCCATTGCCGGCCTCTCGTTTCTGCCTCTCAATAATTCGTTTAAGACGTTGTTGAGCAAGGCTTATTCTGACCAGAGAAATTGCTTTCACTTTCTGTTGTCTCGGTATCAGCAGAAAGGATTCGGCTTCTCCGGTTTTTTTTATGCAAAGTACAAACATCACGTCCCTGGAGACGGAATAGATGGCGACAATCAACCAACTGGTGCGCAAGCCCAGGAAACGTAAAGTACAAAAGAGTAATGTGCCGGCGCTGGATGCCTGTCCGCAGCGACGTGGCGTCTGCACCCGTGTCTATACCACTACACCGAAAAAACCCAACTCCGCGTTGCGTAAGGTTGCTCGTGTCAGGCTGACCAACGGTTATGAGGTTTCGAGTTATATCGGTGGTGAGGGGCACAATCTGCAGGAGCACTCGGTGGTACTGATTCGTGGCGGTCGTGTAAAGGACTTGCCAGGTGTTCGCTATCATGTGGTGCGCGGCAGCCTCGATACTTCGGGTGTCGAGAAGCGGCGTCAAGGTCGATCCAAGTACGGCGCGAAGCGTCCGAAAAGTTAACGGTCTGCTGGTCAGACAGAATTCAACGAGTTTGAGATAGAGCAATGCCAAGAAGACGAGTTGCAGCGCGGCGTGAAACACTGCCCGATCCCAAGTATGGAAGCGAGCTATTGGCCAAATTCATCAACATGGTGATGCAGGACGGTAAAAAATCGGTAGCGGAAAAGATCCTCTACGGTGCATTGGACACGGTGGTCGATAAGCGCGGTGGTGAGCCGCTTGATCTGCTGGAGACGGCGCTTGAGAACGTGCGTCCGCTGGTGGAAGTCAAGTCACGCCGTGTCGGCGGCGCAACCTATCAGGTTCCGGTCGAGGTTCGTCCCAATCGCCGCAACTCGCTGGCGATGCGCTGGTTGATCGAGGCATCACGTAAGCGCAGCGAGAAATCGATGGCTTATCGCCTGGCGGGTGAGCTGCTGGATGCTTCGGAGAACAAGGGTGCGGCGGTCAAAAAGAAAGATGACACCCACCGAATGGCCGAGGCGAACAAGGCATTTTCACACTATCGCTGGTAAGCGAAACTTAATTAACTCTAACTTAGCTCTTTAAAAAACAGGTTTGTAACGTGGCACGGAAAACTCCTATCGAGCGCTATCGCAATATCGGTATCATGGCGCACATCGATGCTGGCAAGACGACAACGACAGAGCGTGTGCTCTACTATACTGGTGTGTCTCACAAGATTGGTGAGGTGCACGATGGTGCGGCTACCATGGATTGGATGGAGCAGGAGCAGGAGCGTGGTATCACCATCACTTCCGCGGCCACGACCTGTTTCTGGAGCGGTATGGCTCAACAATTCCCCGAGCACCGCTTCAATATCATCGATACCCCCGGGCATGTCGACTTCACCATCGAAGTGGAACGTTCTCTGCGTGTGCTTGACGGCGCGGTATTTGTGCTTTGCGCCGTAGGCGGCGTCGAACCTCAATCCGAAACTGTTTGGCGTCAGGCCAATAAGTACAATGTTCCCCGTATGGCATTTGTCAACAAGATGGACCGTATGGGTGCGGATTTCTTTCGTGTTGTCGGCCATCTGAAAGACCGTCTGGGCGCAAATGCGGTCCCGATTCAAGTGCCTGTTGGTGCTGAAGAGGGCTTCAAGGGCGTTATCGACCTCATTAAGATGAAATCAATCGTTTGGAGCGAGGAGAATATGGGTGCTCAGTTTGAGTACACTGATATCCCCGCCGATCTGCAGGATACATGTGATGAGTGGCGTGAGCACATGGTTGAGGCGGCTGCGGAGGGAACCGACGAATTGATGGAAAAATATCTGGAAGAAGGTGATCTTTCAGAAGAAGAGATTCTAACCGGTCTGCGTGAGCGTACCCTGCGACTCGAGATTGTGCCGGTAACTTGCGGCTCGGCTTTTAAGAACAAAGGCGTTCAGGCCGTACTTGATAAAATCATTGAGGTCATGCCGTCTCCTGTGGACGTGCCGGCGATAACCGGTCTGCTGGATGATGATGAGGGGACTGAAGAGTCTCGGCCCTCTGATGACAATGCGCCGTTCGCCGCTCTGGCATTCAAGGTTGCGACAGATCCATTCGTCGGTACTTTGACTTTCTTCAGGGTCTATTCAGGTGTGCTCAAGTCGGGTGACTCTGTGTTCAATCCGGTAAAGGGCAAAAAAGAGCGTATTGGTCGTATCCTGCAGATGCACTCCAACTCCCGGGAGGAGATCAAAGAGGTGCTGGCAGGCGATATTGCCGCGGCAGTCGGTCTGAAGGACGTCACGACCGGTGATACCCTGTGTGCCATTGACAAGCCGATCACCCTGGAGCGTATGGAGTTCCCCGAGCCGGTCATCTCGGTTGCGGTGGAGCCCAGGACCAAGGGCGACCAGGAGAAGATGGGTATCGCACTCTCCAAGCTGGCGCAGGAGGATCCATCCTTCCGGGTCAGCTCCGACGAGGAATCGGGTCAGACCATCATCTCCGGTATGGGCGAGTTGCATCTCGATATCATCGTCGATCGCATGAAGCGTGAATTCAAGGTGGAGGCCAATGTGGGCGCACCTCAGGTGGCCTACCGCGAGACCATTCGCAGCTCCATCGAGCAGGAAGGCAAGTTCGTACGTCAGTCCGGTGGTCGCGGCCAGTTCGGTCATGTCTACCTGCGCATCGAGCCCCAGGAGGCGGGTTCCGGCTATGAATTCGCGAATGAGATCGTGGGTGGCGCGGTTCCCCGCGAATATATCCCTGCGGTCGACAAGGGTGTGCAGGAGGCCATGGGCAACGGCATCAAAGCCGGTTATCCTGTAGTGGACGTGAAAGTCACCCTCTATGATGGTTCCTACCACGATGTCGACTCCAGTGAAATGGCCTTCAAGATCGCCGGCTCCATGTGTTTCAAGGAGGGTGCCGCCAAGGCGAAGCCTGTCCTGCTCGAACCGATGATGAAGGTGGAAGTCATCACACCGGAAGAGTATATGGGCGATGTGATGGGCGATCTCAACAGTCGTCGCGGGATCGTGCAGGGTATGGATGACACGCCTGCAGGCAGGCAGATCAAGGCCGAAGTGCCGCTCTCCGAGATGTTCGGCTACGCCACCGATCTGCGCTCGGCCACACAGGGTCGTGCGAACTACAGCATGGAGTTCGCCAAATATTCAGAGGTGCCGGCAAATATCGCCGACGCCATCATCAAGAAACAGTAACGGGTATAGGGGTAGCACTGTGTCCAAGGAAAAATTCGAACGCACAAAGCCGCATGTCAATGTGGGCACGATTGGTCATGTAGACCACGGCAAGACCACGCTGACGGCGGCCATCACCACGGTACAAGCGGCCAAATTCGGCGGCGAGCAACGTGCCTTTGACCAGATTGACAACGCGCCGGAGGAGAAAGAGCGCGGCATCACGATTGCGACCTCGCACGTGGAGTACGAGTCGGAGTCGCGTCACTACGCGCACGTGGACTGTCCGGGCCACGCCGACTACGTGAAGAACATGATCACGGGTGCGGCGCAGATGGACGGCGCGATCCTGGTGGTATCGGCGGCGGACGGGCCGATGCCGCAGACCCGTGAGCACATTCTGCTGTCGCGTCAGGTTGGCGTGCCGTACATTGTGGTCTACCTGAACAAGGCGGACATGGTGGACGACGAGGAGCTGCTGGAGCTGGTGGAGATGGAAGTGCGTGAGCTGCTGGACAGCTACGAATTTCCCGGCGACGACACCCCGATCATCGTGGGTTCGGCGCTGAAGGCGCTGGAAGGCGACACCTCGGAGATTGGCAGCCAGTCGATCGACAAGCTGGTGGAGGCGCTGGACACCTACATTCCGGAGCCTGAGCGTGCGGTGGACGGTGCGTTTCTGATGCCGATTGAGGACGTGTTCTCGATTTCGGGACGCGGCACGGTGGTGACCGGGCGTGTTGAGCGCGGTGTGATCAAGGTGGGAGAAGAGATCGAGATTGTCGGTATCAAGGAGACCACCAAGACCACCTGTACCGGGGTTGAGATGTTCCGCAAGCTGCTGGATCAGGGCGAGGCGGGAGACAACGTGGGCGTATTGCTGCGTGGCACCAAGCGAGACGAGGTGGAGCGCGGCCAGGTACTGGCGCATCCGGGATCGATCACGCCGCACACCCATTTTGAGTGTGAGGTATATGTGCTGAGCAAGGATGAGGGTGGTCGTCATACGCCGTTTTTCAGCAACTATCGTCCGCAGTTTTATTTCCGGACCACCGACGTGACGGGTGCCTGTGACCTGCCGGAGGGGGTGGAGATGGTGATGCCTGGCGACAACGTGAAGATGGTCGTGAAGCTGATCGCGCCGATCGCGATGGAAGAGGGACTTCGTTTTGCGATTCGCGAAGGCGGCCGGACCGTGGGTGCCGGTGTGGTATCCAAAATTATCGAGTAAGTGATAATGGCTAACCAGAGAATACGAATTCGTCTGAAAGCATTTGATCATCGACTGATTGATCAATCTGCCCGTGAGATAGTGGAGACCGCCAAGCGTACCGGCGCACATGTGCGTGGTCCTATTCCGCTGCCGACAAAGAATGAGCGATATACCATTTTGATTTCACCGCATGTCAACAAAGATGCGCGTGATCAATATGAGATTCGCACCCACAAACGTCTGCTCGATATCGTCGAGCCGACTGACAAGACCGTGGATGCGCTGATGAAGCTCGATTTGGCTGCCGGCGTCGACGTGCAGATCAAACTGAACTGAGGTTAACAACGATGGCGATTGGAGTAGTCGGCCGGAAGGCAGGAATGACCAGGATATTTACCGAGCAGGGAGAATCCATCCCGGTTACGGTGATTGAGGTTGAACCCAACCGTGTCACGCAAATGAAAAGTGACGAGACTGATGGTTACCTGGCTATTCAGGTTACCACCGGTGATCGTAAGAGCTCGCGTGTGAACAAGCCCGCTTCAGGCCATTTTGCGAAAGCAGGCATCGAGGCCGGACGTGGTGTATGGGAGTTCCGTGCCGAGGAATCCGACATCGACGGCATTGAAGTGGGCAGTGAAATCAAGGCTGACCGGTTCGAGGCTGGACAGATAGTCGATGTACGTGGACGATCCCAGGGTAAGGGATATCAAGGTGGTGTTAAGCGCCATAACTTCCGCATGCAGGATGCCACTCACGGCAACTCGTTGTCACATCGTGCACCCGGATCGATCGGACAGTGTCAGACACCGGGTCGTGTATTCAAAGGCAAGAAGATGGCCGGACAGATGGGTGCAGTACAGCGCTGCCAGCAGAATCTGGAAGTCGTGCGCGTCGATGCGGAGCGTAACCTGTTGTTGGTCAAGGGCTCTGTGCCAGGCTCCAAAGGTGGTGATCTGATTATCACCCCCGCTGTGAAGATGATTAATAAAGGGTGAGTCTGATGGAACTCAATGTACAAACAGCAGTAGGTGCACAAACGCTGAAGGTCTCTGACGAGGTCTTCGGTGCAGAGTTTAAGCAATCACTGGTGCATCAGGTGGTATCGGCCTACATGGCAGGTGCCCGTGCCGGCACCAAGGCACAGAAAAACCGCTCTGCAGTTGCCGGTGGCGGCGCCAAGCCTTTCCGTCAAAAGGGTACTGGACGCGCGCGCGCCGGTACCAATCGCAGCCCGATCTGGCGCAGTGGCGGCGTGAACTTCGCGGCTTCCCCGCGCAGTTACGCCCAGAAGATCAACCGTAAGATGTACCGCGGCGCGATTCGCTCGATTCTCTCTGGGCTCAATCGACAGGAGAGACTGGTCGTGGTGGATGAAATCAGCGTTTCCAAGCCCAAAACCAAGGAGTTGGTCGAGAAGCTGAAGGGCATGGAACTGAGCGATGTATTGGTCGTGACTCCCGATCGGGATGAGAACCTCTATCTGGCATCCAGGAACCTCTATGGTGTCGATGTGCGTGATATCGATGAGATCGATCCGGTAAGTCTGGTGGCTTATGAGAAGGTGTTGGTTACCGAGAGCGCAGTGAAGAAACTTGAGGAGCGACTGGCATGAATAACGAGCGTCTCATGAAGGTTCTTCTGAGTCCCGTGGTATCTGAGAAGAGCAGCGTGGTTGCCGATGCCAACCAGCAATACACCTTTCGCGTTGCAACCGATGCGACCAAGCGGGAGATCGCACAGGCGGTCGAAAAGCTGTTTGAGGTCGAAGTCGAGCGGGTGCAGGTCGTGAATTGCAAAGGTAAGACCAAACGCTTTGGCCAGATCAACGGCAAACGTTCTGACTGGAAAAAGGCATATGTTCGTCTCAAGCCGGGTAACGACATCGATTTCGCGGCCGGTGCATGAACAAATAAGATAGGATTTGGATTATGGCAGTCGTTAAAACAAAACCGACCTCCGCAGGCCGCAGATTTTTGGTCAAGGTCGTCAACGATGAACTCCATAAGGGTGCTCCCTATGGTCCATTGGTGGCAAAAAAGAGTAAAACTGGCGGGCGTAACAATAACGGTCGTATCACTACGCGTCATCGTGGCGGTGGACATAAGCAGCGCTACCGCATCATCGATTTCAAGCGCAACAAGGAAGGTATTCCGGCAACAGTTGAACGCCTTGAATATGATCCGAATCGGACCGCGCATATTGCACTGATCCGTTATGCAGACGGCGAGCGTGCCTACATCATCGCGCCCAGCAACCTGCATGTGGGTGACCAGGTCGAATCAGGGTCAGGTGTGGCGATCAAGGTGGGTAACTGCTTGCCGTTGAGGAACATGCCGATGGGTTCCGTGGTGCATTGTATCGAGATGAAACCAGGCAAGGGTGCCCAGCTTGCACGTTCCGCCGGTGCATCGGTGCAACTGGTGGCACGGGAAGGCGAGTACGCCACCCTGCGTCTCCGCTCTGGTGAAATGCGCAAGGTCCTCGCTGATTGCCGAGCAGTTATCGGTGAGGTTTCAAACTCCGAGCACACGCTGCGCTCATTAGGCAAAGCGGGAGCCACACGTTGGAAGGGTATACGCCCGACTGTGCGTGGTGTTGTCATGAACCCTGTTGATCATCCGCATGGTGGTGGTGAAGGTCGTACCTCGGGCGGCCGTCATCCGGTATCGCCATGGGGTGTGCCGACCAAAGGGTATAAAACCCGTACCAACAAACGCACAAACAAGATGATTGTGCGCCGTAGAAACCGTAAATAATTGATTAGGGGTTAGAGTCGTGCCACGTTCAATCAGAAAAGGCCCATTCATTGACCACCATTTGATGAAGAAGGTGGATGAGGCGGTAGCCCAGAACAACAAACGTCCCATCAAGACCTGGTCACGCAGATCTCTCGTGGCGCCGGAAATGGTGGGACTGACGATCGCTGTATACAACGGCAAGCAGCATGTTCCGGTCTTGATATCCGAGAACATGGTCGGACACAAGCTGGGTGAGTTTGCGCTGACCCGCACTTATCGTGGCCACGCCGCTGATAAGAAGTCCTAGTAGAGGAAGTGACGATGCAGACTACAGCAAAATTGCGTCATGCCCGGATTTCGGCTCAGAAGGGGCGACTGATCGCCGATCAGATTCGCGGCCTTCCCGTAGAACAGGCCCTTGATATTCTGTCGTTCAGTAAGAAGAAAGGTGCCGGGCTGGTAAAAAAGGTGCTTGAATCGGCGATTGCCAATGCAGAGCACAATGATGGTGCGGACATCGATGAATTGAAGGTGGCAGCCGTCAGTGTCGATGAAGGGCCGACCATGAAGCGTATTCGCGCACGTGCCAAAGGGCGTGCAACCAGGATTCTCAAACGCACCAGTCACATCAATGTGACTGTGGCGGAAAAGTAACAGGCAAGAGAGGCCGAAATGGGTCAAAAAGTACATCCAACCGGGATACGTCTTGGCATTGTAAAAGACTGGACTTCCAAGTGGTACGCGGATTCCAAGCACTACGCGGATCTGTTGAACAATGATCTTGTAGTCAGAGATTTTTTGAAAAAGAAGCTGTCACAGGCGTCAGTCAGTCGAATACAGATCGATCGTCCGGCGAATAATGCCCACATTACCGTCCACACGGCACGACCAGGACTGGTAATCGGCAAAAAGGGCGAGGATATCGATGCTTTGAGATCCGAAGTGTCCGGCATGATGGGGATTCCCGTACACATGAGCATTGAGGAGATCCGCAAGCCGGAACTTGATGCTCAGTTGGTCGGTGAGAGTATTGCCCAGCAGCTGGAAAGGCGTGTCATGTTCAGGCGCGCTATGAAGCGGGCTGTACAGAACGCCATGCGACTCGGTGCCGAGGGTATCAAGGTCCATATCAGTGGACGACTCAACGGTGCTGAAATTGCACGTTCCGAATGGTATCGGGAGGGGCGTGTACCATTGCATACGCTGCGTGCGGATATCGATTACGGTTTTGCTGAAGCGAATACAACCTACGGTATCATCGGTGTCAAGGTTTGGGTCTTCAAAGGTGAAGTCTACGGTGATAATGAGGAAGTTGAAGTAGAAACCAAGACTACCTCGTCGGGTAAGAGGTCGTAAGCAATGTTACAACCTAAACGGACAAAATTTCGCAAACAGCATAAAGGGCGCAATCGCGGATTGGCGATCAAAGGCAGCGATGTCTCTTTTGGTGAATACGGACTTAAATCAACCGGACGGGGTCGTATTACCGCAAGACAGATCGAGGCCGCTCGTCGTGCTATTACCAGGCATGTAAAGCGTGGTGGAAAAATCTGGATCCGAATCTTTCCGGACAAGCCGATCACCAAGAAGCCTCTGGAAGTTCGCCAAGGTAAAGGCAAAGGCAACGTTGAGTACTGGGTTGCTCAGATTCAACCCGGTCGCATGCTCTATGAGATTGAAGGTATTTCCGAAGAGCTGGCCCGCGAGGCATTCGCGCTTGCTTCTGCCAAGTTGCCTGTTTCGACCACATTCGTGAAGCGGACGGTAATGTAATGAAAGCATCAGAGTTAAGAGAGAAGTCCCAACAAGAGCTGACAACTACGCTCGAAGAGCTTCTGAAAGAGCAGTTTAACCTGCGTATGCAGCGGGGCACCGGCCAGTTGGCCAAGCTGTCGCGCATGAAGGAAGTTCGCAAGGATATAGCACGTGTAAAGACTCTTATGAATGAACAGAAGTCGGGTGAGGCATCATGAGTGAACAGCAGGCAACAAACCGGACGCTGATTGGACAGGTTGTCAGTAGCGCGATGGATAAATCGATCACTGTATCCGTCGAGCGCCGTGTAAAGCATCCGGTTTATGGAAAATTCATGCGCCGTTCGACAAAGGTACATGCGCATGACGAAGCGAATGAGTGCCAGAAAGGCGATACCGTGATGGTGGAACAGTGTCGTCCACTGTCGAAAACCAAAACCTGGCGTTTGGTTAAAGTACTGGAGCGTGCCGGCTGAGACGCTGTTCTCAGAGTGCGTCCAATCGAAACTATTTGGAATTAGGGCAATACCATGATTCAGATGCAGACCAACCTCAGTGTTGCTGACAACAGTGGCGCGAAGCAGGTTCAGTGCATAAAGGTGCTGGGTGGTTCTCATCGCCGCTATGCAGGGATCGGAGATATCGTAAAAGTCAGTGTCAAAGATGCCATACCTAGAGGTAAAGTGAAAAAAGGTGATGTCTACAATGCGGTTGTAGTCAGAACCAAGAAGGGCGTTCGTCGTCCGGACGGATCAGTGATCCGCTTCGACACCAACGCTGCTGTGCTGTTGAACAACGCACTGCAGCCCATAGGTACGCGTATCTTTGGCCCCGTGACCCGTGAATTAAGGAGTGAGCGATTTATGAAGATCATTTCGCTCGCACCAGAAGTTTTGTGAGGCGGCATCAATGGCAAGCAAGATTAAAAAGGGCGACGAGGTAATCGTCATCAGCGGAAAAGACAAAGGCAAACGCGGTACTGTAGTCAGAATGCTGCAGGACGACAGGCTGGTTGTTGAAAATGTCAATATGGCAAAAAAGCACACCAAGCCCAATCCAAATCGCGGAGAGCCTGGCGGCATACTTGATAAAGAGATGCCTTTACACATTTCCAACGTGGCCCTCTACAATCCGGCAACCGATAAGGGTGACCGGGTCGGCTTTAAAATTCTTGAAGATGGCAAGAAGGTTCGAATCTTCAAATCGAATCAAGAAGTCGTCGACATCTGAGGCGTGATCAGACATGGCAAGATTACAGCAACAATATAGTGAAACCATTGTCCAGGAGTTGATGGACAAGTTTCAGTTCGGCAGCGTCATGCAGGTTCCCAAGATCACCAAGATCACTCTGAATATGGGAGTGGGCGAGGCGATCGGCGATAAGAAAGTCCTGGAAAATGCGGTCGGTGATATGGAAAAAATCGCGGGTCAAAAAGCGGTCATTACCCATGCCCGCAAATCCATCGCCGGTTTCAAGGTGCGTGAAGGATGGCCTATCGGTTGTAAGGTGACCCTGCGCCGTGAGCGGATGTACGAGTTTCTCGATCGCCTGATCAACATAGCGATACCCAGAATTCGGGATTTCCGTGGCCTCAATGGCAAATCATTCGACGGCCGTGGGAACTACTCCATGGGCGTTAAAGAGCAAATCATGTTTCCAGAGATCGATTACGACAAGATCGACGCTATTCGTGGCTTGGATATCACCATTACCACTACGGCGAAGACTGATGAAGAGGGTCGTGCGTTGCTGGAAGCCTTCAAATTTCCTTTTAAGAACTGAGTCCGGAATATGGCAAAAAAGAGCATGATCGCACGCGAAACCAAGCGTGCCCGAATCGCCTCCCAATATGCTGCCAAGCGTAGTGCCCTGAAGGCGGTTATCAAGAATCCAAACAGCACATTCGAGCAGATCGAAGAGGCGACGCTGAAATTGCAGAAGCTGCCTCGGGATGCAAGTCCATCCCGCAAGCAGAATCGCTGTCGGGTGACAGGCCGGCCACACGGCGTCTATCGCAAATTCGGACTCTGCAGAAATAAACTGCGCGAAGCCGCGATGCGCGGCGATGTACCGGGGCTTGTTAAAGCCAGTTGGTAAGCGTATAATTTTGCGCCTTTACCCGGGTCAGCTGCTGGCCCGTTTTGTTTTTTTATGTTTCGGTATCGCGCCACAAAGGCGGACTGACCACAGGAGCTCATTATGAGTATGTCAGATCCCATCGCGGATATGCTTACACGCATCCGTAATGGCCAGGCAGCCAAGAAGACGACTGTAGAGCTGCCCTCCTCAAAGCTTAAGCTCTCAATTGCTAACCTCCTGAAAAATGAAGGTTTTCTTCAGGAAGTCTCAATCAATAGCGAATCCAATAAACCGACTCTGGTTTTGGAGCTGCGCTACTATCAAGGTCGCCCTGTTATCGATATGATCAAACGAGTCAGTCGTCCCGGGCTGCGTGTCTACAAGGGAAAGGGTGAGTTGCCCAAGGTGCGTGGTGGTTTGGGTGTGGCGATTATCTCCACCTCAAAAGGTGTGATGTCCGACCGTGCTGCCCGGGAGACGGGTCAGGGCGGTGAAGTCATCGCCTACGTTGCGTAAGGGGGGTGATGAGATGTCACGAGTAGCTAAGAGCCCAATTACACTTCCATCCGGCGTTACGGTCAAAAAGAGTGAACAGTCGCTCAGTGTCAAGGGCCCCAAGGGTGAAATGGCGATGGAGATACATCCATCGATAGATGTTTCCGAAGAGGAAAACTCCCTTAAGGTAGCGCCAAAGAGCGAGGACAAGGCAACCTGGGCCATGGCCGGTACTATGCGGGCGCTGGTCAATAATATGGTGACCGGTGTCACTCAGGGATTTGAGAAGAAATTACAATTGGTTGGCGTCGGTTACCGCGCCCAAGCCGGTGGTAAATCACTCAACCTCAATCTGGGTTTCTCGCATCCCATTGACTATCCGGTTCCTGAGGGTATCAGTATTGCGACACCCTCGGCCACTGAAATAGTCGTCAGTGGAAGCAACAAACAGCGTGTCGGCCAGGTGGCAGCGGAAATTCGCGCTTTCCGTCCACCGGAGCCTTACAAAGGCAAGGGCGTGCGTTATGTAGACGAATATGTGGCGCGTAAAGAAGCCAAGAAGAAATAGGGTAGAACGATGGAAAAGAAAATATCACGCATACGTCGTGGACGTCGTACTCGGGCAAAGATTCAGGAGCTTGGCGCGCATCGTCTCTCTATTCATCGCACGCCCCGACATATCTATGCTCAGGTGATCAGCCCGGATGGCGGCAATGTGCTTGCCAGCGCCTCGACGCTCGATAAAGCGATTCGGGGTGAGATCGAGGGTGCCTGCGGTAATGTCGGTGCGGCAAAGATCGTCGGTAAATATATCGCTGAGCGGGCTAAATCCGCCGGCGTTGAGAATGTGGCCTTCGACCGCTCCGGTTTTCGTTACCATGGGCGGGTCAAAGCACTCGCAGAAGCGGCGCGTGAAGCCGGTCTTCAATTTTAAAGGTTCTGGATTATGGCTAATTTCAATGCAAAGCCTGAGGGCGACGAGTTTCTTGAAAAGCTGGTCAATGTAAACCGGGTGGCAAAGGTTGTTAAAGGTGGCCGCCAGTTCGGGTTCTCCGCACTGACTGTTGTCGGTGATGGCAAAGGACGAGTCGGTTTCGGTACCGGCAAGGCGCGTGAAGTTCCGGTGGCAATTCAGAAGGCCATGGAGACGGCGCGCAAGAACATGGTATCGGTTCGCCTCAGCGGTTCTACCTTGCAATATCCCGTTACAGGCAGACATGGTGCTGCAAAGGTACATATGCAGCCAGCCTCTGACGGTACCGGTATTATCGCCGGCGGTGCGATGCGTGCCGTTTTTGAAGTGCTGGGTGTACAGAATGTACTGGCGAAGTGTATCGGGACGAACAATCCAATGAACGTTGTTCGGGCGACCATCAACGGCTTGCAAGAGATGACAGATGCCGAGTCCGCTGCTCTGAAGCGCGGCAAGAGCGTCGAGGATATCCTGGGGTAGGTCATGGCTAAGAAAAAAATGATGCGTGTGACTCTGGTGCGCAGCACAAGTGGCAGATTGGCAAGCCATAAAGCGTGTGTCGCCGGGTTGGGATTACGACGTATGCACCAGATCGTAGAAGTGGAGGATACTCCGGCAACGCGAGGCATGGTGAATAAAGTCAACTATATGGTCAAGGTTGTGGAGGCCTGAAGATGCGCTTGAATACACTACAACCTGCCGCTGGCAGCAAGACCGCCCGTAAACGGGTCGGGCGAGGTATCGGCAGTGGATTTGGTAAGACCTGTGGTCGTGGCCACAAAGGGCAGAAATCACGCTCCGGCGGCTATCACAAGGTTGGATTTGAAGGTGGCCAGATGCCACTGCAAAGACGCCTGCCGAAGGTAGGTTTCACTTCGCGTGTCTCTTTGGCAGCGGCTCAGGTACGTCTAGGTGAGTTGGCGAAGGTCGATGCTGACGTGATCGATCTTGACGCCCTGAAAAAGGCAAACCTGGTCACTCGATCGATAAAAAGAGCGAAGATCTTCGCTTCCGGCGAAATTGACCGTGCCGTTACCGTGAAAGGTATTGGTGTGACCAAGGGCGCTAAGGCAGCAATCGAAGCAGCTGGTGGCAAGGTCGAGTAATCATGGCCAATCAGGGAACACAGATGATGGGTGCGCTTGGCAGCATGGGCCGGTTGACAGAGCTTCGTCAACGGCTGTTGTTTGTCGCAGGTGCGCTGTTGGTGTTCCGCATCGGTACCTTTATACCTGTGCCGGGTGTCAATCCGGTAGCATTGGCGGCTCTTTTTGAACAGGCCCAGGGATCAATTCTGGACATGTTCAACATGTTTTCCGGGGGTGCCCTGGAGCGTGCCAGCCTGTTCGCGTTAGGCATCATGCCCTATATATCGGCGTCGATTATCATGCAGCTGATGTCCGCAGTCATTCCAACTTTGGAACAGTTGAAAAAAGAGGGTGAGTCGGGACGTAGAAAGATTACCCAATATACCCGTTACGGCACAGTCGTTTTGGCGACTTTCCAGGCAGTGGGTATCTCGATCGCATTGCAGAGTCAGACCGTTGGTGGCGAAACCATCGTTATCCATCAGGGTATGGGTTTTGTCGTCACTGCTGCTGTGTCGCTGGTAACAGGCACCATGTTCTTGATGTGGCTGGGTGAGCAGATCACCGAGCGTGGCATAGGCAACGGTATTTCGCTGATAATTTTTGCCGGTATCGTTGCAGGTCTGCCGTCCGCTATCGGCGGTACGCTGGAACTTGCCCGTACCGGTGAACTCAATGCGCTGACGATCCTTTTCCTATTTGTATTGGCGATTGCCGTAACCGCCTTCGTTGTCTTTGTTGAACGAGGACAGCGCAGGATTACAATCAATTATGCCAAACGTCAGCAGGGCAGAAAAATGCTGGCCGCACAAAGCACGCATCTGCCGTTGAAATTGAATATGGCAGGTGTCATTCCGCCGATCTTTGCGTCCAGTATCATTCTCTTTCCGGCAACGCTCGGGCAGTGGTTCGGTAACACTGAGGGCACACGCTGGATACAGGATATATTCGCCAAGCTGTCTCCCGGTGAGCCGGTATATGTAATGGCCTACGCAGCGGCGATAATCTTTTTCTGCTTTTTCTACACTGCGTTAGTCTTCAATTCACGGGAGACCGCCGACAATCTGAAGCGATCAGGTGCGTTCATACCCGGTATCCGTCCGGGGGAACAAACGGCCAAGTACATCGACGGCGTGATGAGCAAATTGACCTTTTGGGGTGCGATCTACATCACCCTGGTCTGTTTACTGCCTGAGTTCCTGATCGTGGGCTGGAATGTCCCCTTCTATTTTGGTGGCACATCATTGCTGATTATTGTCGTGGTGGTTATGGATTTCATGGCGCAGATACAGGCGCACATGATGTCGCATCAATACGATGGGCTGATGAAAAAGGCCAATCTGAAGGGCGGCGGTGCGGGATTGCTACGCTAGCGTCGAGCGCTACAGTTTAAATATTTGGAGTCTGAATCATGAAAGTGCGTGCATCGGTAAAAAAGATCTGCCGAAATTGCAAAATTGTACGCCGGAATGGCGTCGTCAGAGTGATCTGTAAAGAAGGGCGTCATAAGCAGCGTCAGGGTTAATCAGGGCAAAATTAGTGCCACATCCGCTTGATGCAAGCGGTTGTGTAGAGTAATATTGCGCGTTTCCCTTTGGCAGAGTGCCAGGGGTTTGTTCAGGAGATTTAGAGATGGCTCGAATTGCAGGGGTCAACATTCCAGACCGAAAACATGCGGTCATTGCACTGACATCGATATACGGTATCGGGCGTTCTCGTGCGGGCGATATTTGTAAAGAGGCCGGTATCGAACCGAACGTCAAGATACAGGAGCTCAGTGAAGACCAGGTGGAGAGCATTCGTACAATCGTTGCACGTTACACCGTCGAAGGCGATCTCCGTCGTGAAATCTCCATGAATATCAAACGCCTGATGGACCTCGGCTGCAATCGTGGGATACGTCATCGTCGCGGACTTCCACTGCGTGGCCAGCGTACCCGTACCAATGCCAGGACACGCAAAGGGCCACGTCGTCCGATCAAGCGTTAAACAAACCATATTTATGAATCTGTAGGTGCAGAAGATGGCTAAACCTAGTATCCGTGGTAAGAAAAAGGTAAAGAAGAGTGTGACCGATGGAATCGCACATATACATGCCTCTTTCAACAACACAATCATTACCATTAGTGACCGCCAGGGCAATGCACTGGCTTGGGCCACCGCTGGTGGATCGGGATTCCGCGGTTCTAGAAAGAGCACCCCATTTGCGGCCCAGGTGGCTGCTGATCGCGTGGGACAGATGGTCAAGGAGTATGGCGTCAAAAATCTTGATGTTAATGTGAAAGGCCCCGGGCCTGGCCGCGAATCCGCAGTACGTTCCCTGAACAATGCGGGATTCAAGATCACGAGCATCTCAGATGTTACGCCTATTCCACACAATGGCTGCCGTCCTCCCAAGAAGCGCCGCGTCTAATTACTGGAGTTATTGAAAATGGCAAGGTACATCGGACCCAAGTGTAAGCTAAGCCGCAGGGAAGGTACTGACCTTTTCCTGAAGAGTCGCGTGCGTTTACTCGATTCCAAATGCAATATGGAGAAGGTGCCCGGGCAGATGGGAGATCGCCGTCGGCGGGTATCCGATTACGGTTTACAGCTACGCGAGAAGCAGAAGGTGCGTCGTATCTACGGCATAATGGAAAAGCAGTTCCGTAACTACTACAAAGCTGCTGCACAGAACAAGGGCGCGACCGGTGAGAACCTGCTGCAACTGCTTGAGACGCGTCTCGACAACATTGTCTATCGAATGGGTTTTGGCTCTACCCGGGCCGAAGCGCGTCAACTTGTGAGCCATAAGGCGATAGAGGTCAATGGCAAGGTAGTTAACGTACCCTCATTCAAAGTTACAGCGGAAGATGAAGTCTCTATCCGGGAAAAGGCGAAGAAACAGCTCAGGATTCAGGGAGCACTCGAACTGCAAGGGCAGTATGGTTTTGTCGATTGGGTTGAAGTTGATCCGAAAGCGATGAAAGGCAAGCTGAAACGTGTACCGGATCGATCAGATTTGTCAGCAGAGATTAATGAACAACTGGTCGTCGAGCTCTACTCCAAGTAAGCCTTGACGAGGGAATATACATGATCGATAGCGTTACGGAATTTCTCAAGCCCCGGATAGTAAACGTTCAGCCCCTCACGGCTACACGTGCGAAAGTGACCCTTGAGCCGTTGGAGCGGGGCTTTGGCCACACCTTGGGGAATGCATTAAGGCGCATCCTGCTTTCATCGATGCCTGGCAGCGCGATCACAGAAGTGGAGATCGCCGATGTACTGCATGAATACACCACGATGGAAGGTATTCAGGAAGATGTGCTTGATGTGCTGCTTAATCTCAAGCAGGTTGCGATCATTATGCATGCACGCGATGAGGCGACCCTGAAATTGCAGAAGAAGGGTCCGGGACAAGTGCTTGCCAGCGATATCACTCTGGATCACGATGTGGAGATTGCCAACCCGGATCTGGTTATCGCCAACCTGACGAAGTCAGGTGAAATCAACATGACTCTGAATGTACGCCGTGGACGTGGTTACCATCCGGCGGCTGCCCGCGCGGGTAGCGCGGGGGATGAGCGTCCGATCGGCATGTTGCAGGTGGATGCATCATTCAGCCCGATAAGAGAAGTGGCATACAGTGTCGAGGCGGCCCGTGTCGAGCAGAATACAGGCCTCGATCGTCTGGTCATCGAATTGGAGACCAACGGTACCATCGATCCGGAAGAGGCCATCAGACGCTCCGCCAGCATCTTGCGTGATCAGCTCTCCGTGTTTGTCGATCTGGAAGCTGAAGCCGCCGAGTCGGTATCTGAGCCTGAAGAGCCGGCAATCGATCCGATACTGCTGCGTCCCGTGGATGATCTCGAACTGACGGTACGCTCTGCAAACTGTCTGAAAGCGGAAAATATCTTCCTTATCGGCGATCTCATCCAGCGCACTGAGGTGGAATTGTTGAAAACCCCGAATCTCGGCAAGAAATCACTGACCGAGATAAAGGACGTACTTGCCCGCCGCGGACTTTCGCTGGGTATGCGCCTTGAGCATTGGCCACCGGAAAACATCGAAGAGCAGCTGACTCACTAAGCAGTTGCACTGACTATTTATTAACTTTTGAATTTGTGGAAGTCGAATCATGCGCCATCGCAAATCAGGCCGGCAGCTAAATCGTAACAGCAGCCACCGCAATGCCATGTTCAGAAACATGACCGTCTCTCTGATCAATCATGAAATGATCAAGACAACCCTGCCCAAGGCAAAAGAGTTGCGACGTGTCGCCGAGCCGCTTATCACACTCTCCAAGACGGACAGTGTGGCAAAGCGCCGCCTGGCCTTCGCCCGGCTGAGGGACAAGGCTGCAGTGGGCAAACTGTTCGCTGAACTCGGTCCTCGTTATCAGGAACGCCCGGGAGGTTACCTGCGCATCATGAAGTGTGGTTATCGCCCCGGCGATCAAGCGCCCATGGCTTATGTGGAGCTGGTTGACCGCCCGCTGCCTGAAGAGCCTCAGGACAGCGAAGACGAAACTGAGGCTGAAGAAGCCTAAGCCAGAGCAACTAATCAGGCCCTGAAAACCCACATCTATTGATGTGGGTTTTTTTATGCGCGTCATAATGCGGATTAATCATCTATTGAATACTAGAAACCGGAGCAAGGTCAGCGTTTCAAACTTTTCATCAGTTCCCCAAGTGCAATGCTCTGGGTCCTATTGTTGTCGTCATGCCGGGGGTTATCTATTTCAAAGGTACGTTGCCCATTGATCATGCCAGAAATGTCCGAACCCTTGCCGGCAAGGTCATGGCTGAAAACCGCAATGATGTGGAGCAGGGTAAAAGTTGCTATCACCTGGTAACTCAAGTAATGCAGATCGTTGAGACTCAACCCGCCAATCATCGAGATAGCCTTGAGCAGAAACAGACCGCTGACAGCAACCAAAAGCATAAAGAAGTAAAGCACCAGGTAGACAGGTCCCCAAAGCGGGTTGTGGCTGTACCATTTGGGTAAGGGTGCTTTACCGAGAGTTAAATAAAACTTCAACACTAACCATGCTTGCGACAGGCGATGCAGGTTCGGTTCACAGGAGGAGAGATGTTCGCTGCCTTTACCGAATAGGAGCAGGTAAATTCTCAACAGCAGTGCCGGCAGAAACAGGCCGCTGAGCATAAAGTGAATCTCGGCAGCGCTTTGTGCCATCAGGGGTGTATTGTTCATGAGCCAACCGGTGAGCAGTAAACCGATACTGGAGATCCCCAGGCTCCAGTGGGCGAGTCTGAGCCTGCCGCTCCAGACCAGGACCCGGCTGACGTTAGTTAACTGCATATTCAATCACCTGCCTACTCACTTTCGTGGTGGTATTACAGCATGCATAATCCATCAACGGAACGAGAATAGCCTGGACAATTGTCATGGTCTTTGTGCCGATTGGATGTGTCTCGGCAGGCTGTTGTCAAATCAACGACCACCCGGATTTATTATGATCAGAGAGAGAAAAAGCAAAAAAGAACGCAGAGCCGAGCGGGATCAGGCAATGCTGCGGTATACCAAGCAGCGTCAGAGAAACCTGTTGGCCAAATCCGGAGTGCATGAATTTATCGTCGTGCTCGATCATATGAAGGCTGGTTTCAACGTGGCGAAGATCTTTCGCAGTGCAGAAGCTTTCGGCGCGCACGAAGTTCATTTGGTGAATATTGGTCCTTTTGATCCTGCGCCCGGGAAGGGGGCATTTAAAAAGGTACCGGCGCGTTTTTTCGACAACTTTGATCAAAGTTATCGGGAACTGACTAAACGTGGATACCAGATTGTAAAGCTGGAAGGGGGGTGTAAGCGCTTACTGACAAATTTCAGGATGGATAGCAAGATTGCCTTTGTTCTGGGCCATGAGGAGTGGGGTCACAGCTTCAAAGAGGAGGACTATCCGGAAATCCTATCGGTATCCATTCCTCAATTCGGGCAGGTGGAGAGTCTGAATGTTTCGGTGGCGGCATCTATCGTTATGTACGAGTATGTGCGCCAGCACCAGGGTCCGGTGTGACCCGATCTTTCCTGATTGGGCCGCAAGTCGACCAGAGTTATAGCTAATGTCTATCGATCAGGAAAATCTATAGATTTCATCGTTAACACGGACACAACAATGACAGTCAGTGACGCGAGCAGCAACCATGTCATTTGATTTCTCCTCTTATTATGTTTGAACTGCACTGAGCCAATTACGCCAACCATAGATCAGATACAGTCATTTTTATGTGATATATAACTGAATTAGCTTAAGAAAAGCTTAAAAAAAGCGTGATTCAGGTCACATTCGTTTACAATTAAAGACGGGATCTGCCCATGAAGATCAGCGTGGGGGGGCGCTCGCTGTCTATCTTGATACGCGTGAGGCTGGCGGTGGCAATGGAAAGCCGGTACATGGAATTGAGGGGGGCTTGCAGGGTGTGGTTGATAATCGAACGGATCACGCCCGCATGGGCCACAAGCAGCAGATGCTGGCCCTTAAAACGTTCACAGGCGTTGCTGTAGGCGTCAAGAACCCGTTCATTAAAGTGATTCAAATCCTCGGCCTGTTGAGGCCGGTTTTGAATAGGGTCGTGGTAAAAGCGTGACAGGATTGCCTGGTCACGCAGGCGGAGCTGGCTACCCGTTTGACCTTCCCAGTCGCCGAAACCAACCTCTTTCAGCCGTTCATCAAGCTCTACGGTGATCTTGAGTTCGCGTCCCAGGGCAGTGGCAAATTCGCTGCAACGACGCAGGGGTGAACTGACAATGACCTGCCAGGGGCGTCCGCCGGAAACGGCTTGCCACATCTGTTCCCATCCGCGGTCACTCAAGGGATCATCAATCTGTCCGCGATAGCGCCTCCCGCCGACAGGTTCTCCATGGCGCATCAGATCGATCCTGGTGACCCTGTCAGGCACCTAAACCAGTCCACTGAATGTGAGAAGCGCGACTATCACCAAATAGACTACAAGCGATCTCCAGGCGAGGGCCATTGCGGCCTTTGCAAGAAAACTGAAGGACTGCACTCCCTCATTCGCTTCGTTGATCAGCGTCGAAAGCCGCATGGCGCCGCCGCCGGTACAGATCAGAGTCCCGCTGTTGCTGTCGGCGAATTCGCTGAATCGGTTTTCGTGGTAGCTGCGCCAGCCGTAAAGGGCGTCCTCGAAACTGCCCGCGATGGCGTAACAGAAAGCGGTTAACCGGGCAGGTATCCAATCAAGGATTGTGACCAACTGTTTGCTGTTGAGGCGGAAATCGGGATCTTGATTGGCCTGCTCCATTTTCGGCAGCCAGGTAGCGATGCGATAGGCCATCGAGCCGATTGGACCCAACAGTATGAACCAAAAGAGTACCGAAAACAGACTTTGGTTTGCCTGGGCCAGCACGCCTTCGGCCACCGCTTGAGAGCGTGCCGGTTCGCTGGTTGGGGGTTCATCCTTGATAAGGGAGGCGGCAGAGGCCCTGATTTCGTCATCCTCATCACTATCGACGGCCTCGATGTAGCGGTTGACTTGCGAGTCCAGGTCATTGGGGCCCAGACAGTAGAGCAGAATTGCCACCGAGAGCGCGAACCAGAGCAATCCGAATAGGGCATCTTCAAACAGGTGTTGCAATATTGACAGCGCAAGTACGGGTGGCAGTATCAATAGCAGTACCCCGATGGCACCCTGCCTCATCCGCTGGGGTAGCTGGTGCCGCTCAAACCATTGGCAATAGGTAGTGAACCAGCCATTGTCACGCAACTCGCCGTAACCGAGTAGAAAACGTTCTGCTATCAGGCAGATTAGAATGATCGTCAGACTCATCGGGCAAGTGTCAGATAATCGAAGATAAGTTTCAATACATATCCTGAGGTTTGAGGCATGTTATGCAACTTTGTATAGGATTCAACCCTTACAAGTTGATTCCCTTGTCGATGATATGCCTCCATAGGGATATGCCCTGCGAAGCAAATATCACCATCACCAGGTAGCGGGTTTGGTATTCCTAGGAAGCGGGATTCTCATTTATATGGTGGCAGGGAGAGTCACTCCGGTGCCGATATCGAGTCTAAATAGCGTGGCCAGTCGAACATCGGCCCGGGGTCTGTTTTACGCCCCGGCGCAATGGCGGCATGGCTTGTTATACGATCGCGGGTGATCGCAGGATAGTGGTGTATGACTTCTCTGGTGACTTGCTGCAGGGCCCGGTATTGATCATCTGTGAAGGGTATCTCGTCCGAGCCCTCAAGTTCGATGCCGATGGAGAAATCATTGCAGCAGGTTCGACCGCAATAATGGGATTCCCCGGCATGCCACGCCCGCCGGTTCAAGGGAACGTATTGCGTTATTTTACCTGTGCGCTGGATGAATAGGTGACAAGAGACCTTGAGTGCTTTGATCTCGGCGAAATACGGATCGGCCGTAACATCGAGTCTGTTCATGAACAGATCATCGATCCAGCCCCCTCCGAACTCGCCGGGAGGCAGGCTGATACTGTGAATGACAAGCAGGTCGACCTCAGTTGCCGCAGGGCGGTCATCCATGTTTTCCGATGGGTGAAACTCAGCGCAACCCAGTAGAATGTCTTCAGATTGGATCAACTCGGTTCCGATTTGGTTTTGAGCCCTTTCAATACCATATCGGTATAGCTGACGATACCCACGATTTCGCGGTTGTCCACGACAGGCGCCCTGGAAAGGTCAAAGCGGCTGAAGATTCTTGCGCAATAGCGAATGTCCATACTTGAGGAGACGGTCAATGCAGGCTTGGTCATGATTTCATAAATATTGACCCGCTCCGGCGCCCGGTCCTTGGCCAGCACCTGACGGGCAATATCGGAAAGCATCACCAATCCATACTCGTCGTCGTCATTACGTTTTTTGACGATCAACGATTTGGTCTCCACATGGATCATGCGTTCAAGTGCCATTTGTACGGTATCCATCCCATCGACCATGTCAAAGTTGGTTTTCATGACATCCCGAACCCTGATGAGTTGTCGATCGCTCATAACTCCTCCTCGATAACTTGTGTGAGTGTCTGGATCTGGTGGCTGACGCCGACCGCATCTTCGATGTCTAGTTGAAAGGCGATGCCGTTTCCCGGTTCTTCATCAAACTGGCCGGCTTTTGATATTGTCTCCAGAATGGTACGACTGAGATGCTCCTCGACCAGCAGTAACAATACATCCCGTTGAGTATCAAGGGTCAAACCGAGAAATGTCTTTGACTGGTTGACGCCTTCGCCACGCGCATGATTGATGACTGTGGAGCCTGTGGCTCCTGCGGATCGGGCAGCCTCAAGAACCTTTTCGGTTGTAGTGTCTTCTACCAGGGCGATGATGAGTTTGAAGTGCATGAGATTTACCTCGTTGTATCATCTGTCTTTCTTTTCGAACGCCATTCGCTCAGCTGAGCGTAGGCCATGACTGACATGATCGGAAAAAGGCAGGTAAAGGCGATGAGGCCAAAGCCGTCCATCACAGGATTGCGTCCCGGTATATTACTCGATAGTCCAAGTCCAAGAGCCGCAACCAGTGGAACCGTGACAGTGGAAGTGGTTACCCCTCCGGAATCGTAAGCCAGGGCAATGATCGAACGGGGGGCATAGACTGTCTGCACAATCACCACCACATAACCCGCCATGATGTACCAGTGTAAAGGCGTGCCGGAAATTATCCGGTAGCAACCCAGGGAGACACCGACCGCAGCGCCGATGGCGACCGCAATGCGTAATCCCCACTGACTGATGGCGCCTGCAGAGACTTGATTCGCCTTGATGGCGACAGCAATCAGGGAGGGTTCTGCAATGGTGGTGGAGAAGCCGATGCTGGCCGCAAACAGATAGACCCAGAAGTAGTGGTGCCATTGAACGGTACCAGCCGTAGTGGGAATATTGAGTATTTCAGGGGAGGTGAGCTGATTCGCCATCAACTCGCCCAGTGGGAAGAGGGCCAGATCCAACCCCTCCAGGAACAGTACCAGACCAATCAGAACCAGAAGAAAACCAAACAGGACCTCTTTAGGGTTTTTTATCGGTCGGCGCAAAACCAGGAACTGGAAGCCAACCAGAATACCGGCGATCGGCAGGACATCGAGGATCGTGCCTATCATCACTGCGAAGAAGTGCTGCAAGGCTTCGTTCATAACAACAATCCATATCCCATGACGAAGATCATCGGTGTCAGAGAGGCAAAGGCGATCAAACCGAATCCATCTGTCATTGGATTGCGGCCCTTGATGCTGGAGGCGAGTCCTACGCCAAGGGCGGTAACCAGGGGAACGGTGACCGTGGATGTAGTGACTCCACCCGAGTCATATGCAATACCGATAATTTCTTTTGGGGCTATAGCGGTCATTAATACAACGCCCAAATAGCCGCCAATGATCAGATACTCCACGGGCCAACCCTTAACGATACGCACTACGCCGAACACAATTGCGAATCCGACGGATATCGCGACGGTGTAGCGTAATCCTTGGGCATACTCCTCTTGTGCATGGGCTGTATTTTCGATCATACCGCCGACAGCGGCCACATTGGCTGCCTCCTGGGCGATTTTGATCAATGCGGGCTCAGCCACCGTTGTACCGAATCCGAGGGCGAAAGCGAACAGCAGCAGCCAAGTCAGGCTGCCCTTCCGTGCAAAATCCCATGCCATACCTTCACCGATTGGAAATAGGCCGAGATTCAAGCCCTCGATAAACAGGGTCAGGCCCAGTAGGACCAGCACAGATCCTATGAGGATGGTGCCGAGATTGGGTATTGGCTGTTGCAGGACCACCAATTGAAAAAAGGCGATAACCAGTACAATCGGCAGCAGATCACGGGCGCTGTTGGCGAGGGATGAGAATAGTCGTTTGAGTAGGCGCATCGATGGAAGTGAGGCTGTTTCAGGTCGTTTATTGCTTTTCTGTGAGGTGAGGCCTTTTGGAGCTCTTCCTCAATCATTAAACAATACCTTAGATTCACTTCAGCTTCTATTCCTCAAATTATCCTATATTGGAGATTGGGTTGATCCGGTTTGGGGGAAAAACGCCCATAGGTATCTATCCGCCTGCCAGGTGGGGCGAGATTCTCTCATCATCGATGGGTGGAAGAATGGCTAATCGGAATTAATTTCGCAAAAGTATGAGGCACTCAGCTGGGATGGTACCGGCTGGCGTGACGACCATATGATTGGTTTTTAGTAGAACTCATTGATTATACGTGCGTTTGGTGCTAATTTTCCCTTTGTGCCCTGGGTATTTAGCTTCATTTCTTATCGCTGAAAAGCGCTTAGTGTGAGGTTATTCTCAAACGATATCCGTGAAGTAACATAGCCTTAGGCTAGATGCGGGTATCAGGGACCGGTCGGCATCTTTTTGGATATTGATGGATACCTTCAAGTGGCAATAGATGCGAAGGCAAGACAACATTATTACATTCGGCTCAGCTGTGCCCCGTCGAAAAAAAATCGCTCTTGACGTGAACGGACGTAGGATTGCGTCTGAATGTCGCAATCTCGTAGGTAAAACGTTACCAAAATTGATGAGTGGCCTATTCGAGAATCTCGATGATGCCCTCTATGAAATGGCAAACAAATCCGAGAGCAACGCCCTGCAGAATATCTATTTCGACTCCATGCGAGAGCTCCGCAAGCAGCGGTCAGGTATCGATCGCAGGTTTAACCAGGAAGTCCTTCGGGCCTACGATAGTTACTGGCAAACGGGCGAAATAACGATCCAACAACCAACCCTCGATGAACTGAGTCTGGAATCGGAAATGTCGCTGGTGGATGATGAGGATCTAGAAGACTCATTAGCCGTCACTAATATGGTCAGCAAGTCCGAGAGCCGCTACACACGTGAACTCTACGCCATGAGTCAACGTTTCGGCTACCTGATCGGGGGTGGATCTGTCGATGAGACCTTGGCCCAACACACCCCACTGGCACCGGGTGTCATCTGCAACGCATTCCAGATCTCGATGGCGGGTGTTCCAGTTGAGCTGCCGGTCAAATTGGTCGTCTACAAGCTGTTTGACCGCCACGTGATGCACTATATCGGTGGCCTATATGATGAGATCAATCTGCTCTTGGGCCGTGCCGGCGTCATACCCAAGCTGACACCAAAGGTGCGCCGCAATCCGGTTTCCCCAAGCTTGCGCGGTGAGGGAGGCGAAAGCTACCTGGCAAGTGACTCATCCTATATGAGTTCATCCGCACCCGCATCCACCGCATCAGCCGCTACGGAAGAGGTGATCCAGGCTGAGTTGTTTTCAAACCTGCAGCAACTGCTCAACCTCAGACGTGCAAGTGCCGGTGGAAGCAGTCTGTTGACATCCAGTCTGATGCTTACCCCACCGGCTGGCAATGTTCCAGTTGTCGATACAGGTGAACTCCTGGGTGCGCTCTCAGCTATCCAGCAGTCGAATGTGGTGATGCTGCCTCAAGGGCGTCGAGTCAATCGACCCCTGACACCCGATGAGATGCGGGCTCAGTTGGTCACTGATCTGCAGATCGCCAGGGATGGTCAGGTCGTACGCTCACTTGGCGATGCGGACAACGATACTATCGATGTCATCTCCATGATCTTCGAGTTTATCCTCGATGATTACAGCCTGCCCGATGCCATGAAGGCTCTGATCAGTCGTCTGCAGATACCCATGCTGAAAGTGGCGATCATCGATAAGACTTTTTTCAGTCAGAAGGTTCATCCCGCAAGGCGTTTACTCAACAGCCTGGCTCAGGCGGCTGTTGGCTGGAATGATACAGGTGATCGTGCCAATGACACCCTGTATAAAAAGATCGAGCAGGTAGTAAAACGGGTTTTGAACGAGTTCCACGACGATCCCGGTCTGTTTGCGGAGTTGGAAGAGGATTTCTCGAGTTGGTGGCAGAAGGAGCAGCGGGGCGCACAGATTGCGGAACAGCGCACCAATCAGATAACCAAGGGAAAAGAGCAACTCAAATCAGCCAAGCAGATCGTTTCTGAAGAGCTAAACAAGCGGTTACGCACTCAAAATGTCATTCCCGAGGCGGTGATGTCTATTCTTGAGGACGGCTGGAAAGATGTACTGTTACTTATCTACCTGCGTGAAGGATCGGAGAGTAAAGGCTGGAGCGAGGCATTGGATATCGTTGACAGACTGTTATGGAGTGTACAACCCAAGTCCGAATATGGGGAAAGGCAGCAATTACTGCGCGGTATCCCTGAACTGTTGAGAAATATCCGCGAACGGCTGAACAGCATTTCGTTTGATCAACATAAAATGGCCAAGTTGTTTAAAGAGTTGCAAAACTGCCATATCGGCGTCCTGCGCGGCGGAGACAGTAGTCAGATGCATACCGCTGGAACGATGCCGGTTAACCAGTATGAGATTCATTTTCCGGATAGCAAACTTGTGGCTGATCCCAACAGCCAGCTGCATGATATGGCGGAAGACACGATCAGTGAGAATGATGATTTCACTCAGCAGGCGGTTGATCTGGAAACCGGTGAATGGCTTGAAATCATTGATGGAAGCAGTAAGGTTCGGGTCAAATTGTCGTGGAAAAGCAATGTTACAGATACCTATATCTTCGTTAACCGTAAAGGCATGAAGGCTATGGAACTCACCACCTTCGGCCTGGCCAAGCGTTTGCGTGAAGGCACGGCTAAAAAGGTGGAACTTTCAGCCAAGCCGATCATGGATCGAGCCCTGGATGCAATGCTCGATGCTTTAAAGAAAACAACTTCAACCCCTGCATCAGCCTAGCGCCGATTGGATGAGTGTTAACAGGCCCTAGCCTGTTAAAGAAGCAGATTTATCCCTATCAGGCACCACATACCACACAAAGCGATGGCTTGACGCCATGTATGAGCAGCTGATAAGAATTTCCAATTGACCGTACATCGGTCTGTTAACTGTTTCATTGCACCGTAAAGAGGACTGGGTTGATCATGAGTGAAAAAATCACAGATTCCGGGCTGAAGTTTGAAGATCTGAACAAGGGGACAGGGGATATTGCAATATCCGGTAATCGGGTCTCGGTACACTATACCGGATGGCTGCTCGATGGAGAAAAATTCGATTCCTCCCTGGATCGTAATCAACCCTTTGATTTTACTTTAGGCAAGGGCATGGTGATTGCCGGATGGGATGAGGGGGTTGCCGGCATGAAGGTGGGTGGCAAAAGAAGGCTGACGATTCCACCGCAATTGGGGTATGGCGCTCAGGGGGCCGGTGGCGTGATCCCTCCGAATGCCACATTGGTTTTCGATGTTGAACTACTTTCCGTCGAGGGATGAGTAGGCTGCCGCCCCTCAACCTGATCAATGAGCAGGTCGGACTGGCATTGTCAGAGGATCTTGGTACTGGCGATCTGACTGCCGGATTGCTGGATGAGCACGTTTTAGCGCGAGCACACATTATCTGCCGAGAAAATGCCGTGATATGTGGTGTTGCCTGGGTGAACCAAGTCTTCCAGCAATTGGATGGGAGCATTGAACTCGATTGGCGGGTTGCAGATGGAGACTCTGTGACTCCCGGCTCGGTGCTTTGCAGGTTGCAGGGTAACAATAGATCGCTGTTGAGCGGTGAACGGACGGCACTCAATTATCTACAAACCCTATCGGCAACCGCAACGGTGACACGTCGCTTTGTGGAGGCAGTGGAGGGAACGGGTGTGACCATACTCGACACCCGAAAGACCATTCCCGGCCTTAGGGTGCAGCAGAAATATGCGGTCGCCTGTGGTGGCGGCCGGAATCACCGTATTGGTCTGTATGATGCCATCCTCCTAAAAGAGAATCATGTGCAAATCGCCGGATCGATCGGGGCCGCACTGAAACGGGCTAACCAGATCGCACCCACCGGGGTGGAGATCGAAGTGGAGGTGGAATCCTTGGCTCAGCTGGATGAGGCGTTGTCCGCTGGAGCCAAAAGGATACTGCTGGATAACTTCGGGCTGAAGATGCTGCGTGAGGCGGTGGAGATGAATGCCGGACAGGCGAGGCTTGAGGCTTCCGGCGGCGTTGACCTGGAGACAATACGCTCGATTGCCGAAACGGGTGTGGATGATATCTCTGTCGGAGCCTTGACCAAGGATGTCAGGGCAGTTGATCTCTCGATGTTGTTTATAGACTAAACAACCCTATTTCTATACGCGCTCATCGATCAGTGTACCGATCAGCTCATTGGCGGTTTTCAGGGTTTTCACTTGCGCCTTGGTATGGTTGGCGTGTTGTTGCAGTTCAACCATGGCGCGGGATAGATCAGTCGGTTTGGCTTGATTGGTCTGCTGGGTACTGGCGATCTCCGACGCTACACGACGCATCCCCTGGAATCCCTTTTGAATCCCCTGAAGTGCCGGTCCTGTTATCGAATTGATACCCATGATTGATGCTACTTCCTTTAAATACAGCCGCTCTAATCCGTTTGTTGGCAGTTTTTCCTGATTCTTTAATTGATTCGTTCTTAAATATGGGGTGGATGGTCATATTGGTGAATTCCGTTCCCTAGGGCGGGGGGCTATAGGGTTTGTGATAACAGGCCTATGAACTCCATTGGTGGCGTGGCGGGAAGACCAGTCGGACGGTTGTGAACTGGTGGTGGTCAGAGGGTAAGGCCCAGTGACGGAAGCTGGCACGACGCAGCATGGGTTGTGTGTGTAGGCTGGCACCCCGCAGAGAGTAGTAATTATCGTCAACAGCCTGGGTTGAAGCCCTGTCATCGGGAAAGGGTTGAAATGAGGGATAGTGGTGATATCTGTTACCGCACCACTCCCAGGCGCGCCCCATTTGGCTTACAACACCCGTGCGCACTGCCAATTCCCACTGATATTCATGCTGGATCACGGCACCTGTAAATTCACCGCTTTCACGCCGGCCAACCCAGTTGCAGAAGGCTTCGGCCTCGTAGTGGGAGATACCGGTAACCGGTTCATTGGGCGGCAGGTGGGAGATGCCATTGATAGCTACTTCATACCATCCGCCTCTATGATCCTGCCGCCAATATTCGGGGTGTCTGTGATTATGATGATTCAGCCACTTCAAACCTTCGTTACTCCACAGAGATTCATCGCTATAACCGTCCGCCTGCATAAAACTGAGATACTGCGCATTTGATACAGGCGTCAGTGCAATCCGAAAACTACTGAGTTCAACGGCTTGTGGTGGCAGCTCATTATCGTAAGCGCGTGGTTCATCCCGGGCGCCGATGCGATAGTGTCCCTGGGAAATCTCCCTGGTTTCCCACTTGGGTACGCCGGGTTCAAGCGGTTCCTTGCATTGATAGGCCTGATCCCGTTCCTGGAGAGATCGCTGGTTAAGGAGTGTCAACATGGCTTCATAGAGTTTCGCCTGCTCTTGCAGCAGGAACCAGGGGAGCCTGTCGTGATGGAGCCAGGGATGATCGGGCAGTGCAGATGGAGTGGCTAGTCTGCGCAGATGTTCATCATGGATCTCCGAACCCCAGTTGATCAGGTGATCAACAGGTGGCAACCGGCTGCACTGTTGTTCCAGGCTCAATGCATTCGGAGAAAAGAGTTCTTCAACTCTCATGGAAAGGTCGTCATCGTGTTGCAACCGCTCTCTGAGCCATAGCAGTTCAAGATAGACGCCACGGCCGAAATACCAGTTGAGTGAGGCGAGTCGTGGATGAAATCGTCTGGCGCAATCTGTGGCTGGAATGGACGCCAATAGATCAATCTGCGATGCATGCAGACTGCTCAGTTGGCCAAGCGTGGTTGAGGTCATATCACCCTTTTCCGTTCGGCAAAACTGACTATGTTAACGGAGGGATATATTGGGGGGAAGTCTACCGACAGTTCTCAGGCCATAGTACGCTATGCCACACCCTATGCTTCGGATCCCGGCAGGGTGTGGTTTGTCATAGGGGATAAAGTCATTCTTAGACGCAGCCGGTGGGTTTCGGCAGCCCGCCATATTTGGTAATCGGTTTCATCGGACCCGTAAGCCAAAGTTTGAACATGGCTTTCTGGTCGGCGCCAAGATATTTTGAGAATTTGCGTATAGGCGGTACTACGTTGAACTCATCATAATACTCCCGAGCTTTCAGGATCTGCTGCCATTTCTCATCGGTGAGTTCATACTCGTCGTCTTCTGCCATGGCTCTGGCGACTTCCGGGGTCCATGCGTTCATATCGGTGAGATAACCATCTCCATCGCGTTCGGGTAGTTCTGTATTCATTTTGCCGCTCCTATTACCAACTAAAAAGGTAGGTTATTTTTGGAGCGAAGTTTAATGTGAAATACCAGTCTGTTTCCACCCAAAAAAATCCTGGTTTTAGGAGTCCGGTCTAAGACGTGTCTGATGTGGAAGCGTTTGAGAGTGAAAGAATGTGATTCAGGAATGCCGACTTATCTTCGCAACTGGTTTTAAACTGAAGGCGTCTCAAGCCTGTGGCCAGGCGGGTATCCAATCCGTAGGGATCAAGACCGACAACTTCGACGGGGGTATCGGCTGGTATGCCATTGCTATCGAGCAGTTGTTTCAGCAGATCATGGTTGTGGGTGTTCAACTGGTAAAGCAATTCCGCTTCATCCGCAGTTGAAAAGGGGATGGGCGGTGGGATACGGCTTGGATCGAACCAGCGGGCAGATCCGAATCCGCCGATATAGTAATAGTGTTTCACATCCAGTCGATAGAAACGGAAGTTGAGCTCTTTCCGATAGCGGCGTGCCTCCGGATAGAAACGAAAATATCGCTCGGCTGCGGCAGTTGAATTGACAGCTTCGGCACGTGCCAGACAAGTAAGGCGCGCCAGCTGCTGCACATCGCCATCTCCCTGGCCAGTCAGTGTCAGGGAGCAGCGAGGGTCGTGTTCGAGGTTCCTTGTATGTTGCGCCAGGTGAGAAATCAGCAACAGAAGGTTGCCCTTCGTATCACGGCAAAAGGGCAATAGCGAACCAAAGGGGTAACCTTGGTATTTCACTGAATGAGTAGACAGTAAACCGTGATAGCTTTCCGACCAGAGTTTATTTATATCGTTTAACAACTCTTCCGTTGATGATTCGGTATTCATTTTATTGTTCTCACCGTGGTTCAGATAAAGCTTTGTAGTTTTGCTAATCAGACTCGACGCCCGGATTGAGGTTAACCTCTCCGAGCCGTTTTTGAATAGACTCTATTTTACCTTGAAGGCCATGTTCTCTGGCTGGGCGGCTGTCGATCTTTATCGCGGCATACACGCGCTGGCACCCAGCCCCATGAATAATCTGGGCAGCTTGCTCAACAATCGCCAGGGCCTCGGTGATATTCGGGGTTTCTATCAAGGTTCCCATCGCTGTCAATTGGTATTCGATTCCAGTGCTGTCGATCATTTCGATCACCCGGCTCACTTCTTCACTGACGCTCACCCCTTTGTCCAGGGGAAAGATGCTGAATTCCAATAAAACAGACATGGCTCGCTCTCTGATTCTCTCAACACAACCATAGTATACATCTGAGATATTTTACCCTGGATTGGACATGGATGAGCGGTTGGCATTCGGAAAATGAAAACATCGATTTAACAATTCTTCACAGGCTTTGGGTTTATTCCGGTGCAGGGATTGCCCTAAGCTGCAGGCAGTATTCAAGGGCCGAGACAGATATGAGCGTGCTGGCTTTTCTAATGGTTGGTATGGCTGCCGGCTGGCTGGCCGGAATGGTTATGAAAGGCCATGGCCATGGGCTATCGGGTAATCTGTTTCTGGGGATTCTGGGCGCATTGATAGGTGGATATCTTTTTGAATTTTTTGCGGTCGACAGCAAGGGGTTGCTCCCGTCATTGATCACTGCAACAGCTGGCGCGATACTTGTTCTTACCATCACCGGACTGGTCAACAAGCGTTGAACATCAATTTGGCCAAGCAGAGAGACAGTATCGCAACAATGACGGGAGAAGATTCATGGATCTTACAATAGAGACTATTTTGAACACTTACATTATTCCCTGGGGAACCAAGATCGTTATGGCACTGTTGGTGTTCATTATCGGTCGATGGATAGCAAAAATGCTGACCCGTACGCTGAAAAGACTCATGGAGAGAGGGGACATCGACCAGATGCTGATCAGTTTCCTCGGTAATATCGCATACGCAGTACTGTTGGCAGTGGTGGTGCTTGCCGCGTTGGAGCAACTCGGTGTCAATACAACATCTGCACTGGCTATTTTGGGTGCTGCAGGCCTGGCCGTCGGTTTGGCATTGAAGGATTCGTTGGCAAGCTTTGCTGCGGGTGTGATGCTGATCATCTTCAGGCCGTTTAAATTGGGGGATTTCGTCGAAGCAGGCGGTGTGTCCGGCGTGGTTGAGGAGATCCGCATCTTCCACACGGTTCTCAAGACCGGTGACAACCGCGAGATCACCATGCCCAATGCGCAAATATATAGCGGCACTATCATCAACTATTCCGCCAGGAACACAAGACGAATCGATCTGGTGATCGGTATCGGTTATGACGATGACATTAAAAAGGCAAGAGACCTGCTACAGCAGATCCTCGATGCCGATAGCACAGTGCTAAAAGATCCCGCGCCGACGATTATGTTGTTGGAATTGGGCGAGAGCAGCGTCGATTTTGCTGTACGTCCCTGGGTGAGATCGGGGGATTACTGGGTGACGCGGGCAGCGCTGCTTGAAGCCATCAAGACGACATTTGATAAGCGGGGTATCAGTATTCCCTACCCGCAACGGGATATTCATATGATTCAAGCGACAGCTGCCTAGGAGTTGTAGCCGCCGTATCCGTAATTTAAAAAAACCTGGAGGTTTGATTATGCACATTAAAAGAATTGCCATAGCCCTGGCCTTAACGCCGATACTGATCAGTAGTCACGCAGTGGCAGAAAAGGGACTGGCCTACGATAGTGTTAATTCGGTTTGGCGTACCGGCTATGGTGAGTGTTGGACCACCTCCCACCGTGACAAGGCACCGGCTGATACCAGCTGTTTCGGTGAGCCGGCAATGGAAATGACAAAGGCTGAAGGCGATGCCGACAATGATGGTGTTGTGGATAGTAAGGACCAGTGCCCCGGTACGCCTGCCGGGGTACAGGTCGATGACAAAGGATGCGCCCTCGACAGTGATGGAGACGGTGTGGCCGACAGCAGTGATAAATGCCCGGATACGCCTGCCGGCGCAAAGGTCGACGCCAGTGGCTGTGAGCTGGATAGTGATGGCGACGGCGTGGCCGACAGTAAGGATGACTGTCCAAATACGCCTGCCGGCGCTACGGTAACCGATGCCGGGTGCGCGGTTCAGATCGTCTTGCAGAATGTCCTGTTTGATCTCAACAGCGATAAGGTCAGCGGTGAATACACATCCACATTGAACCAAATTGCCGATTCACTCAAGGCACGTCCCGATATCAAATCGATTGAGGTTATCGGACATACCGACTCCACGGGTTCTGCGGCCTATAACCAGTCCCTTTCCGAGAGGCGTGCGAAGGCAGTGGCTGACAATCTTAAGGCACAGGGAGTGAATGGCGCACTGTTCACCACCAAGGGGATGGGGGAAGCGTCTCCCGTTGCCGACAATGCAACAGCAGAAGGGCGCGCGCAGAATCGGCGTGTCGAATTGAAACTTGACTAAATATTGTCAATAAACAATGTTCATTAAGGCAACAGCTTGACTTTTGTCATGCTGTTGCCTGGAACTTACTGCGTATTATGAGAACACTTATGTTGACACCATCGCCAGGCAGTGGTCAGTTAGTAGGCATGGATCAGCTGAATCCTGAACAGCCGCAGCAGGTATGTCCGGTGTGTTTGAATCCTCGCCAGTATGGTGGGATTGTATGACGTTAACTACCTTGGAGTCATCTATGCGAATAGCCTATTTGGAAGATGATAAAGTGCAGTCAGCGGTAATGAAGGAATGGTTGGAAGCTGAAGGCTATGTCTGCAGGGCATTTGATAATGCTGATGCTTTTATGCGTGAGTTGCGTCATGAAACCTATGATTTATTGATAATGGATTGGGAATTACCGGAAAAAAGCGGTGTAGAGGTGCTCTCCTGGTTGCGTGGCGACCGGGAGTGGGATCTGCCCGTATTCTTTATCACCCACAGGGATGGTGAAGCTGACATCATCGAAGCGCTGGAAAAAGGTGCCGATGACTACCTGGCGAAACCGGTCAACCGCGAAATCATGCTGGCACGGATCAAAGCCCTGGTCAGGCGGCATAGTGGTCGGCGCGATCATTTGGAAGTGAGTGGTTTTTCACTTAACAAGGATAACAAAACGCTCACCTTGAACGGTGAGCCTGTGGATATGACGGAGAAGGAATTTCAATTGGCGTGGATGCTCTTCACCAACATCGGACGCCTGCTTTCCCGCGACCATCTGCTGGAGAGCATATGGGGATTCGGACCAGGCCTGATGACCCGTACTGTGGATACTCATATCAGTCGACTCCGCCGTAAACTAGGTCTGACACCGGAGAACGGATGGCGTCTGAAGGCGGTCTATCACCAAGGTTACCGTCTCGAGCAGCTGACCGAGCAAGAGTAGTTCGCTGGAATCCCGGCTTGAGCGGGTATATCCTATTGCATGCTGATTCCGGCATGGATCGCCAGTAATATTATCCTGAAATCGAACACATAGGGTCATTTCGAAGGTCCGGAGCGGAAGCCGATTGAGTGATCTTCAAGTCCAAATTGTGGTCGATGAGTAACTGGCAAGATGACTAGAATCATCACATCGCTCCTGTTCTTCGTCCTTGTTGTGATAACGGGACAGGCATGGTCGGAAGACTGGGCCTATCGAATTCACGAGGGAGAGAATCTTTCCATCATCGCAGAACGCTTCCTCAAGTCGGAATTCACCCCCGAGCAATTACAGATCTACAACGGTATCGCCAATAACACAGAAATTCCGATCGGAACTGAGATCCGTGTGCCGATCGACTGGCTGAAAGAGGTGCTTGCGGGCGTAAAGGTCAAAAGTGTTTTCGGGGATGCCTCTCTGCAGCGAACGGGAGCGAGCGTATCAATCGTTTTGGTAGCAGGTACGATGCTCAATGCTGGTGATAGAATTTCTACCGGTGTCGGTGCTTCAGTTTCATTGCAATTCGCGGATAACTCCACACTGTTGATCGGCGAACAGAGTGAAGTGGTATTCGATGCACTCTCATCTTTTCATGGCATGGGTATGCTGGATACTAGGATTCGCCTGCAACGGGGGCGAATCGAGAATCGCATCAAGCCGCTTAGAAAGCCCGAATATCGATATGAAATACACACCCCGGCTGCAGTGACCATGGTCCGTGGCACGGAATTTCGCGTCTTTTCGGATGCCGGGGATGAACAGACCCGCAGTGAAGTGACTGAGGGGAAGGTCAGCATCACCGCTGAAGGTGAGACTGTATTGGTTGAACAGGGAGAGGGGACTCTGATAGAAAAGGGTAAGCCCCCGTCTCCCCCGCGTGCGCTGTTGGCACAGCCGGATCTGACGGAAATAACACACCAATTCACGATGGATGGCGTAGTGATTGAATGGTCACCGCTTGTCGGGGCGGCAGCCTATCGCTATCAGCTTACTAACAGGGAGGAAGGGATGGTTGCAGGGGGAATTAGTTCGGGCAATCGCATTGAGTTGTCGCGACTGCTTGCGGGCGATTACCGGATCGCATTGAGAGGTATTGACGAATTGGGATTTGAGGGATTCAATGCTTATCGTGATTTCACGCTGGAAGCGGTGGCGACATTGCCTGTGCGGGTGGAGCCCGAAGGACTGACAACACCGACGCTCTTTCGACCGCAGTTCAGTCGCCATGGTATCCACATCCAATGGACACAGGTAGCGGGTGCTTGGGCGTATAGGTTGATTCTTGCCAGAGATGTCGAACTTGAGGACAAGCTTTTCACGAGGTTGTCCGAAGATAACGCATTCATTTTGCAACCCTTGCCCCCAGGGCACTACTTTATCGGTGTGGAGGCGCTATCTGCGATAAACGATGATCGATCACGATCCGATATATACCGTATCGGCATACCTGTTTGGTGATGGCGCAGTGTGATGGTGGAGCTTCCATGACGGGTAAAAGATGAGGGATGACATAAACCCTACAGGTACGGTGACACGATCCAAGACGTACTCAGAACGTACACGCAGTGCTTTGATCATGTTGCTGCTGACCAGCTTGTTGGCGGCCAGCAACTGGCTCTGGCGATGGGATCTGCTGCTGTATGATTTGCAGATGGGTTTTATCTCCAAACCCGTTGCTGAAGATATCATTATCGTCGCGGTGGATGAAAAGAGCCTGGATGCCCTGGGACGTTGGCCCTGGTCGCGTCAGATACACGCAAAGCTTGTGGACCGTCTCACCCAGGCAGGGGCCAGAGCCATTGTCCTCGATATCCTGTTTGCCGAGCCAGACCGAATCGATCCCGAATCAGACAACCAACTGATCCAGGCAATTGCCGCCAGCGAACGCGTGTTTATGCCGGTTATTCTGGAAGAGCATCGGCAGGGAGGAATGCTGGTGGAGTCAATGCCATTGCCGGCGCTCTCAAATGTGGCTGCTGGGCTGGGGCATGTGCATATGGATCTGGATGCTGATGGCATTGCCCGTGGCGTGTTTCTCTATGAAGGATTGGGCCAGGCGTATTGGCCGCATTTGATGTTGTCTGTGTTGAACTGGTTAGAACCCGGGGGGGAGGGAATGCGTACCGCACCCACCAGCCGACAGGCGCCGAATATCCACACAATCAACCGACATACCCATCGCCTGATACCCTTTTATGGTCCGGCAGGTCACTATCACCGATACAGCTACAGTCAGGTACTCGATGGCGATTTTCTACCCGATCTCTTCCGCGACAAGGTTGTATTGGTTGGTGTTACGGCGACTGGGATAGGTGATGCCCTGCCTACCCCTGTGTCCGGCTATGGGGTGCCTATGCCCGGTGTGGAGATCAACGCCAATGTCCTGCAGAGTCTGAGACAGGATGAAGCGATTACCCCGGTTCCCTATCTGCCCCATTTGTTGGGCAGCGCCCTGGTCGTGGTTCTCCCCTTTGTCCTCTACCCCTACTTTCCCACCCGGGCGGCGCCTCTCGTGTCCCTGGTTCTTCTGGTTGGTTTTTTTCTTTTTACCATTGCGATGCTGCACGGGGCAGAGTATTGGTTTCCGCCATCCGCCGCCTTGCTCGGGTTGTTGCTGAGTTATCCATTATGGAGTTGGCGGCGACTTGATCAAGCGGTGCGTTACCTCAACGAACAGCTTGAACGCATGCAACGTGAGCAGCGTCTATTGCCTGTGGAACAGCCTCCCAGCGATATGACTACGGCAATGGAGTTTCTTGCCAGATTGATGCCGTTGCAGGGATGGGTGCTGTACGATGCTGACAGCGGCAAGCAACTGCTGCAAAGCGGCACAACACTGGGACCGCCATTGGAGTCTCTGGCAATCGGCGCATGGCAGCGATCAGGCGCAGAGCTATGGACTGAGATACAACGACCGGATATCGCCTGGCGATTGGGTTTGATCTGGCCGAGAAATGAGGTGCCGGTGGGCCGCTCGATGAAGCTGGTCGACGAGTTTGCCCTGCAATTCTCACTTGAATCAGAAGCCAAACAGGACAGTGTGCTGGAAAGAGTGGAATTGCGCATGCAGCAGATGCAGGAGGCCAATGCCCGTTTGCAGCGCTTTCGCCATCTGATCAGTAATGCGGTGGGACAGATGGATGACGGGCTGATGGTCATCAATGGCCTCGGACAGGTTGTGATGTCAAATCCCCGAACCTCTTTCTATCTTGGCCATCCGGCCGAAAAGGAGCTGTTGGGCGAGGATGCCTATCACCTGTTAAGCGTTTTGGAGATACAAGGTGCGGATACCTGGCAGGAAGTCTTCAGGAAGGTATTGCTGCATAAAGAGCCTGTACGTTTTGAAGCCGTTCGCCCCCCCGATACTGAACTGTTTGTCCAGCTGAAGGCCCTCGAAGCGGTTGATACGGAGTTTCCGGGCATGATTATTAACCTCTCGTATATCGGCGCGTTGAAGCGCTCAGAACGCACGCGGGCAAAGATGCTGAATTTTCTCTCCCACGATATCCGTTCTCCCATCACCTCTCTGCTCTCATTGACTCAGTCCAGGCAGCTGTTGGATGGGAATGCAAAGGAGATGGCCGAACAGATTCAGCCTTTGGCGCGCCGCTCGCTAAAATTGGCGGATAATTTCCTGCGCCTGGCACGGGCCGAGGTTGCCGAAACCACCTCATTCACCGATACCAATTTCATTGAGGTGGCACATAATGCCGTAGACGAGGTCTATGTCCAGGCTAAAACCAAGCAGGTAAGGTTGCAGCGGTTGTTTAACGAGGATGAAATGTGGTTGCGGGGTGATCTGGGCTTGCTGGAGCGGGCCCTGGTCAACCTGCTGGAGAATGCGATTAAATTCTCTCCGCCACAGAGCCAGGTGACGATGACCCTGTCGATCAAACACTCTCGACTGATATGTGAGATCGAGGATCAGGGGGCCGGTATCCCGGAGCACCAGCTGAATGACATCTTTATGCCGTTTATGCAGGCGGATTCAAATCAAATCCTGCGTAAAAAAGGTGTTGGTCTGGGGCTGAGTTTCGTCAAGGTGGTCGCGGAGAAACATCATGGATCGGTAGCGGCGAGTAATGGGGAGAATGGCGGTGCGGTGTTTACACTCAATCTGCCGTGTGAGGATAGTGCGTCCCCTTAAGGCGTTTACTGTCCGCGCGGGATAGCAGTTCGGTAAAACCGTGTCGAGGGTGTTTGTTTGCGGCAAGGAAAAGTGTGCATAATGGAGGTTTTCGACAGATTATCCGGAGTGACCGATGCCGCAATACCGTTCCCGTACAACCACCCATGGGCGCAATATGGCCGGTGCCAGGGCCTTGTGGCGGGCCACAGGCATGCAGGATGGCGACTTCGATAAACCGATTATTGCGATCGCCAACTCGTTTACCCAGTTCGTTCCGGGCCACGTACATCTGAAGGATCTTGGGCAGCTGGTTGCTAGAGAGGTTGAGGCGGCTGGTGGAGTGGCCAAAGAGTTCAATACCATTGCCGTGGACGATGGCATCGCCATGGGGCATGGCGGCATGCTCTATTCCCTGCCATCAAGGGATATCATAGCCGACTCCGTGGAGTATATGGTCAACGCACATTGTGCCGATGCGCTGGTCTGCATATCCAATTGCGACAAGATTACCCCAGGCATGCTGATGGCTGCACTGAGATTGAACATCCCGACCCTGTTTGTTTCCGGTGGTCCCATGGAAGCGGGCAAAGTCCGGTTGCATGGCAAGGAATACCACCTCGATCTTGTCGACGCCATGGTATCGGCTGCCAATCCGGATGAGAGTGACGAGGATGTAGAGAAGATCGAGCGATCAGCCTGTCCCACCTGTGGCTCATGCTCAGGCATGTTCACCGCAAATTCCATGAACTGCCTCACCGAGGCCTTAGGACTGTCGTTGCCCGGTAACGGTTCGCTGCTGGCGACCCACGCCGATCGGAAACAGCTCTTTTTGGAAGCGGGGCAGCGTGTCGTCGAGTTGGCTAAACGTTGGTACGAGCAGGAGGATGCCACGGTCCTGCCACGTAATGTGGCGACTTTCATGGCCTTTGAGAATGCCATGAGTCTGGATATCGCCATGGGTGGTTCCACCAATACCGTACTGCATCTGCTCGCCGCAGCTTACGAGGGTGAGGTCGATTTCACCATGGCCGATATCGACCGGTTGAGTCGTAAAGTGCCTAACCTTTGCAAGGTCGCCCCCGCCACGCAACAGTTTCATATGGAGGATGTGCATCGGGCCGGTGGAGTGATCGGCATCCTGGGAGAACTGGACCGTGCAGGTTTGGTCCATCGCGATGTGCCAACTGTCCATGCGGCCAGTATCGGTGAAGCAATCGATCGCTGGGATATTGTTCGCAGCATGGAGGAGGAGGCGCGAAACCGCTATCTGGCGGCACCCGGTGGCGTGCCCACACAGGTAGCTTTCAGCCAGTCGTCCCGCTGGCCTGACCTGGATCTCGATAGAGAACAGGGCTGTATTCGGGATCTCGAACACGCCTACTCCCAAGACGGGGGGTTGGCCGTCCTGTATGGCAACCTGGCAAATCAGGGATGTATCGTCAAGACGGCCGGTGTGGATGAATCGAATCTGAAGTTTAGCGGCCCGGCACGTATCTTCGAGAGTCAGGAGAGTGCTGTAGAGGCGATTCTGAATGACAACATCCAAGCGGGCGATGTGGTCATCATTCGCTATGAGGGTCCCAAAGGGGGACCGGGTATGCAGGAGATGCTCTATCCGACCAGTTATCTCAAGTCAAAGGGCTTGGGCAAGGCCTGTGCGTTGATTACGGATGGCCGTTTTTCCGGCGGTACATCCGGGTTATCCATCGGACACTGTTCGCCCGAGGCGGCGGAAGGCGGAAATATCGGTTTGGTGGAGGAGGGCGATATCATCGAAATCGATATCCCGGGGCGCAGCATACAGGTAGCGTTGGGCGATGATATGCTGCAGCAAAGGCGCGAGACCATGATCGCAAGGGGTAACCAGGCCTGGCAACCGGTCGGCAGAGAGCGGACAGTATCTCAAGCCTTGAAGGCATATGCCGCATTGACAACTTCGGCTGCCCACGGTGCTGTCCGGGATCATACTCAACTCGATAAGGTGTGATGCGGCCACACCTTGTCTTGTTTTTTATCATTGCGGGTTGTAGTGGAGGTGATCCGACAGCCACCAATCCCGTATTGATTTACGAGGACGCGTTTGAGAACTCGCTCGATGAAGTGGATATCCTGGCCGAAGGGGGTACCATGGTGCGCGGTTTCGATGCCTGGTTGAAACTGTCTCCCAAGTTGACGACCCTGCATCCTCGCAATGAGGCTGAATATGCCTATCGTGATTGCGAAGAAATGGTGGACTGGTTTCATACCGTTAGCGGTGATGATAACCTTCAGCGGCCGTATAGCGGACTGGTCTGCCAGGTTTCCAAGGAGACCAGATTCAAGTTTGACAATGGTCGCTGGCTATTAACAGACCGAAGTCGGGGTTTATCCTATTATCGGATCTGGAAATATAATAACTGAATAACAATAACATTTTATTTTATAGCTATGACAAATATTCACCCTGATCCATTAGGGATATAAAAAAACCTGAGTAAGGTGTAATCAGCCGGAGGCGGATGGTGTATTTTGATCTCAAGCGGTGTTATCTGTTTGCTCACCTGGATGATAGTCAATTCGAACATGTGAAAAAGATGGCTCATCAGGTAAGGCTCAGGGATGGTCAACTCTTTTTTCAATTAGGTGATCCGGCTACCCACTTTTTCCTGGTGCTGCAGGGGCAGATGAAACTGACACGCCTCTCCATGCAGGGGCAGGAAAAGGTGATCGAGATTATTACGCCGGGACAGACCTTCGCAGAGGCGCTGATGTTTGGTGAGCACCCGGAATATCCTGTGAATGCCGTTGCAATCGGTGATACCTATCTTTTGAGTTTCGAGAGCGCCCCGTTTCTCGAGATACTGCGGGGGTCCATTGACACCTGCTTCAAACTCATGGGGGATATGAGTCATCGTCTCAAGAACCTGATTCGAGAAATCGATGAACTGACCCTGCAGAGCGCCAGCTGTCGTGTTGCCAGTTTCCTCTGTAAAAGATGGCAAGCCGGGATAAGCGACAGTAGCAACAGTTTTGAACTTCAGACCCCGAAAGGGGTAATTGCCTCCAGGCTTTCAGTGACACCGGAGACCTTCTCCCGCATATTGCACAATTTTTCCAATCAGGGGTTGATCCATGTGGATGGCAGCCGGGTGGAGGTGCTGGATGGGAAAGGGTTACTTGAGTTTGCGGATATAACCGGCAAGATCAACCGGGAAATCTCGCCCACTTAAGGGTGATAGCGTTGTGAATTGCCTTGGCTTTTACATCCATTGAGGCATTCATCCTGTTTGCCGGGTATACTCTCCCACCTTGGCGATAATCAACCTTTTTAGTAGATAGTGATGAAGGACAGTTTCCCATTCCCAGTAGCTCGAATCGGCCTCATCGGCGGCGGTCAGCTGGGACGCATGATGGTCAAGGCGGCAAAGCGCCTGGGGTGCACTTGCGTGGTCCTCGACCCGTATCCCGGTTCCCCTGCAGGACAGGTTGCCGGGCATCAGATAATCGGCGGATATCACGATCCTGCAAAATTGCGTGAGCTGGCGGAATCCTGCGATGTGGTGACATTCGAGCTGGAAAATATCGATACAGAAACCTTGATCCAGCTAGAGCGCGAGGGGCATCGCATCAACCCTGCTCCTGCTTTGCTCTCGGTGTTGCAGGACAAGCTGTTGCAGAAGCAGTTTCTGGCACACAACGATATTCCCACGGCAGAGTTTGTGGAGATGCCGGAACCCGAGTTACAAGCCTTTGAATCATTTGGCTTTCCGCTGGTGCAAAAGGCGCGTCGCGGAGGCTATGACGGTCGCGGTGTCTCGGTGATGCCGGTTGCGGAGGATTTCGACAATCATCTGCCAGTGGCGTCATTGGTGGAGCGATTCGTGGACGCCAAGAAGGAGCTGGCGGTGATGGTTGCCCGCAACCAGGAGGGGGAGTGCATTGCCTATCCCACGGTGGAGATGTGTTTTCGCCCGGGTGAGAATGTCCTCGATCTGCTGCTCTGTCCTGCTGCAGTGAGTGCCGAGACAGCTGCGGCGGCGGAGGCACTGGCGACGCGCACCATCGATGCGCTGCAAGGGGTGGGTGTATTTGGCGTTGAGATGTTTCTCACCCGGAATGACCAACTATTGGTCAATGAGATCGCTCCGCGTACCCACAACTCAGGCCATCATACTATCGAGGCCTGTATCACCGATCAGTTTGAACAGCATCTGCGAGCCATATTGGGTCTGCCCCTCGGCGCCACCGATCTGCTCTCACCCGCGGCGATGATCAACCTGTTGGGTGATACCGGGGCGCGTGGCAGACCCGTGATCGAGGGTATGGCGGCGGCCCTGTCGATAAAAGGCGTCTGTCTGCATCTGTATGGCAAAGCGGATGTGACGCCCTACCGTAAGATGGGACATGTCACCGTACTCGATCCAGATCTTGATGAAGCCAGAAGTAAAGCGGAGCATGTGCGCGAACTGATCAAAATTAGTGGAGAACAGCATCCATGAACCAACCAGTTGTGGGCATAATCATGGGAAGCGATTCCGATCTTCCCGTCATGCAGGAAGCGGCGAAGGTGCTGCAGGAGCTGCAGGTACCCTATGAGATGACCATCGTTTCGGCGCATCGCACACCCGACAGACTCTATGATTATGCCCAACAGGCGGCAGACCGGGGGCTGCAGGTGGTCATTGCCGGTGCGGGCGGCGCCGCCCATCTCCCGGGTATGGTGGCTGCTATCTCACCACTACCGGTCGTTGGCGTACCGGTTAAGACCTCCACCCTGAGCGGCGAGGATTCCCTGCTCTCCATCGTGCAGATGCCGCCGGGTGTGCCGGTTGCCACCGTCGCCATCAATGGCGCACGCAATGCCGGTATCCTGGCGGCACAGATTCTCAGCACCGCCCAGCCCGAGCTGCGCCAACGCATCATCGACTTCAAGCAGGCCCTTGAGACGATGGTGATGTCCAAGGTCGAGGCGATGGCGAAGCAACAAGGTGGCTAATACTGCCTAGTATAAAAGTCCGCAAATGAACGCTAATGAACGCAAATAAGTGCGAAATACTTTATTAGCGCGTCCCCTGGTTCCCACGGTCCACCGTGGGAATCCATACTTTGTCCCACTACTCGCTGATATCTGCATTCCCACACAGGAGTATGGAAAAGAGAGCAGAGTATCTTCTTAAAAATTTGCGTTCATTTGCGGACTATTTACCCCGTCCAGCTACACTTACTAGGTTGAAATGCCGGAGTTTCTCCCCAATCTGTAGGGTATCTAAGAATTTTTCGGAGTATTACCCATGCGAATGGACCGTTTGACCAGTAAATTCCAGATGGCGCTGGCGGATGCCCAGAGCCTGGCTGTCGGGCGTGATCATCAGTTCATCGAGCCGGTGCACCTGATGATCGCCCTGCTCGATCAGGATGGGGGGACTATCCGCCATCTGCTCACCCAGTCCGATGTCAATGTCAACCAGTTGCGCTCTAGCCTGAGCGCCGCCATGGAAAGGCTGTCCAGCGTCGAGGGTGCGGCGGGAGATCTGCATATCTCGAATGACCTGGGACGGCTGCTGAACCAGACTGACAAGCTGGCACAACAACGTAACGACCAGTACATCTCCAGTGAACTGTTCGTGCTCGCGGCAGCGGAGGATAAAGGAGAACTGGGTGAGATGCTGCGTACAGCGGGCGGATCCAAGGCCGCCCTGGAGCAGAGTATCGAGAAACTGCGTGGCGGACAGAATGTGGACGATCCGAATGCAGAGGATCAGCGCCAGGCGCTGGAGAGGTACACCATCGATCTGACGGAGCGTGCGGAGCAGGGCAAGCTGGATCCCGTGATCGGGCGTGACGACGAGATTCGTCGCACCATTCAGGTACTGCAACGTCGTACCAAGAACAATCCGGTTCTGATCGGCGAGCCCGGTGTGGGCAAGACCGCCATCGTGGAGGGGCTGGCACAACGCATCATCAACGGTGAGGTGCCGGAGGGTCTGAAGAGCAAGCGGCTGCTCTCTCTCGATATGGGCGCCCTGATCGCCGGGGCCAAGTTTCGCGGTGAATTCGAGGAGCGCCTCAAGGCGGTACTCAACGACCTGGCCAAGCAGGAGGGGCAGATCATTCTGTTCATCGACGAGCTGCATACCATGGTCGGCGCAGGAAAGGCCGAAGGCTCCATGGATGCGGGGAATATGTTGAAACCCGCTTTGGCACGGGGTGAACTCCATTGTGTCGGGGCCACCACCCTGGATGAGTATCGCCAATATCTGGAGAAGGATGCCGCCCTGGAGCGCCGTTTCCAAAAGGTGATGGTGGAGGAACCCAGCGTGGAAGATACCATCGCTATTCTGCGCGGTCTGAAGGAGCGCTACGAGGTCCACCACGGGGTGGATGTCACCGACCCCGCCATCGTGGCGGCGGCAACCCTTTCCCACCGTTATATCAGCGACCGCCAGCTGCCGGACAAGGCCATCGATCTGGTGGATGAGGCGGCCTCCCAGATCCGCATGGAGATCGACTCCAAACCGGAGGAGATGGACCGGCTGGAAAGACGCCTGATACAGCTCAAGATAGAGCGTGAAGCGCTCAAAAAGGAGTCGGACGAGGCCTCGAAGAAGCGCTTGGCGGAACTGGAGGCGCATATCGATCGCCTGCAGCGGGAATTCTCCGATCTGGAAGAGATATGGAAGTCGGAGAAGGCGGCGCTGCAGGGTACCACGCATATCAAAGAGTCCCTTGAAGAGTCCAGGCTGGAACTAGAGACGGCCCGCAGGGCCGGCGACCTGACACGCATGTCCGAGTTGCAGTATGGCCGCATTCCCGAACTGGAGCGGCAGCTCGATATGGCGGCCCAGGCCGAGATGCAGGAGATGAAGCTGTTGCGCAACAAGGTCTCGGAAGAGGAAATCGCCGATGTGGTAGCCAAATGGACCGGCATTCCGGTTTCCAAGATGCTGGAAGGGGAGCGGGACAAACTGCTGCGTATGGAAGAGGAGCTTGGCAGACGGGTAATCGGTCAGGAAGAGGGCGTGCGCGCGGTCAGCGATGCTATACGCCGCTCCCGGGCCGGGCTCTCCGATCCCAACCAGCCCAATGGCTCGTTTCTTTTTCTCGGCCCCACCGGTGTCGGTAAGACCGAACTGTGCAAGGCCCTGGCGGAGTTTCTTTTCGATACCGAGGAGGCGATGGTGCGCATCGATATGTCGGAGTTCATGGAAAAACACTCGGTGGCGCGACTGATTGGCGCCCCCCCCGGCTATGTCGGTTATGAAGAGGGCGGCTACCTGACCGAGGCGATACGCCGTCGCCCCTATTCGGTGGTGTTGTTGGACGAGGTCGAGAAGGCCCACCCCGATGTCTTCAACGTGCTGCTTCAGGTACTCGATGACGGCCGTCTCACCGACGGGCAGGGTCGAACAGTGGATTTCCGCAATACAGTCATCGTGATGACCTCCAATCTGGGATCACAGGTAATCCAGGAGATATCCGGTGAGGAACACTATCAGGAGATGAAGGCGGCGGTGATGGAGACGGTTCGGCAGAACTTCCGTCCCGAATTCATCAACCGGCTGGACGAGATCGTGGTCTTCCACCCCCTGGCCAGCGAGCAGATCCGGGCCATTGCAAAAATCCAGATCGACTACCTGCACAAGCGGCTGTCGGATCACGAGATGGGGTTGGTGATCACCGATGCGGCCCTCGACCGGCTGGGCGAGGCCGGTTTCGATCCGGTGTATGGCGCGCGGCCGCTGAAACGGGCGATCAGGCAGCAGCTGGAGAATCCGCTGGCACAGGAGATCCTGGCGGGCCGCTTCGGGCCTGGGGATACCATCGAGGTGGATAGCACCGAGGATGGTTTGACCTTCAGCAAACGACAACAGGTTACTGCGGCTTAAGTTGATAAGTCCGCAAATGAACGCTAATTAACGCAAATAGTTGCCAATTATGCTTTAGAGAATTTGCACAGGCAGGATTGCACAAAAATCTGCAAACAGATAATGCGTCGTGCTGAACTTTACACAACTTTATTATTTCTTAAATTTGCGTTTATTCGTGTTCATTTGCGGACAATATTCTTAATTGTTTGCCATCTTAAGGTAGCTTCTGTGAAGCCGTTCGGTGGCGTTGATCAGCGCTTCAAGGCTGCCGTTGTTTTCGATGACATCGTCCGCACCCTGCAGGCGGGTCTGGCGGTCGACCTGGCTGGTCATGATCTGTCGGATCTGTTCCCTGGATATCTCGTCACGTGCGAGCACCCGTTCGATCTGCAGCGATTCGTCGCAATCCACCACCAAAACCCGATCGGCAAGTGACATCTGACCAGTTTCAAACAGGAGCGGAATCACCAGCACGGCGTAGGGGGCGGATTGCCTGGCAAGCCAGCTCTCCATTGCTTCCCTGATGCGGGGATGCAGGATCCCTTCCAGCCGTCTGCGTTGTTGCGGATCGTCGAACACGGTTTTGCGCAAAGCTGCTCTGTCCAGCACCCCGTTGCCATCCACCAGCTCCTCTCCGAAAGTGGCTTGAATCTCCAACAGTGCGGGTGAACCGGGTTTGACCAGCTGATGGGCGAGCTGATCGGCATCGATAACCGGTACGCCCAATGACTCCAGATGGGAGGAGACAGCGCTCTTACCGCTGCCGATACCCCCTGTCAGGGCAATCACCAACATCACATCATACCGGACCAGCGCAGATAGGCGGTGTTGATCTGTTCCCCCCACATCAGGCTGATCCAGCCCGCGGCCGCCAGATAGGGACCGAAGGGGATGGGAATATTACGATCGCGACCGCGCACTACGATCAACAGGATACCGACTACAGCGCCAACCAGGGCCGAGAGCAGGATGATCTGTGGCAGATAGTGCCAGCCTAGCCAGGCCCCGAGCATCGCCAGCAGTTTGAAATCCCCATACCCCATGCCCTCCTTGCCGGTGAGTCGCTTGAAAAGCTGATAGACGCTCCACAGAGAGAGGTACCCGGCAGCGGCGCCGATAAGGGCGGTGCGCGGGTCGGTGAATACATTCCCAAGACTGATCAGTAATCCCAACCAGAGAAAGGGGAGAGTGATATTATCGGGAAGCAGCTGGACATCGAAATCGATCACGCTGAGGGCGATCAAGGCCCAGGTCAGAAAGAGTGCCGCCAGAGTGGCCCAGGTGAAGCCGAAATGGTAGGCGACAGCAAAGGAGAATAGACCGGTCATTGCTTCAATAACCGGGTATCTTGGACTGATTGGAGCCTTGCAATTGGAGCAGCGACCTCTCAGTAGCAGCCAGCTAATGACCGGGATATTCTCCCAAAACCGGATCTTATGGCGGCACTTGGGGCAGTGGGAAGCGGGTTGGCTGAGATTATAGGGCTCTGAAGGTGTGGTTGCCTGTTCGCCGTTCAATTCGGCACAGTCACTGCGCCATTGGTTCTCCATCATTTTCGGCAGACGAAGAATGACAACATTAAGGAAGCTACCAACCGCGAGACCGATAAATAACGTAAAAAGCAGATAGGCCCAGTCGTATTGCTGAATGAAATCGAAAACAACCACGTAATGCTATGCTCGAATCGAAATAAACTGATGACTAGTTTATATTACCGAACCCATCTTAAAGATTGGCAGGTACATGGCGACGACCAGTCCGCCAACAAGGGTACCCAGTACAACCATAATGATGGGTTCCATCAGACTGCTCATAGCATCAACAGCATTGTCGACCTGTTCCTCATAAAAGTCGGCTACCTTGTTTAGCATATCGTCCAGAGCGCCTGACTCTTCACCGATAGAGACCATCTGCACCACCATATTGGGGAAAAGGTTACGTTGTCTCATGGCAAGCTGCAGTGACTGGCCGGTGGCTACATCTTCCCGCATCCGTAAGACGGCGTCACTGTAAACGACATTGCCAGTCGCACCTGCGACGGAGTCGAGTGCTTCAACCAGTGGTACACCAGCAGCCGACATGGTGGCGAGTGTGCGGGAAAAGCGGGCAATTGCCGATTTATTGAGAATCATGCCTATTACAGGGATTTTAAGTAGTAAACGATCGACAGAATGTCGAAAACTACGGGAACGTTTCCATATATTTGTAAATACATAAACAACTGCTACGACCCCAAGTAGTATGGCCCACCACCAGTCTCGTGTAAAATGAGATAGATTTACCACGAGTTGGGTAAATGCCGGCAGATCAGCACCAAAATTCGAAAAAAGTGATTCAAACTGGGGGATTACAAATATGAGTAATATGGCCGTTACAGCAATGGCTGCAGCAATGATCGCAGCCGGGTAGAACATCGCTTTTTTGATTTTTCCCTTGATCGATTCCGTTTTTTCCTTATAGGTGGCAATTTTATGCAATAGGGTCTCGAGTACGTCAGCGTGTTCACCTGCGCGAACCAGATTAACGAACAGATCCTCAAAATACAACGGGTGCTTTTTCAAGGCATCCGCCAAGGCGGTGCCACCTTCCACATCCGCTTTAATGGTGAGGATCAGCTCCTGCATGGAGGGATTCTCATGTCCCCGGCCTACGATATCGAACGCCTGCACCATGGGGACACCGGCAGACATCATGGTTGCCAATTGTCGGCTGAAGACAGTGACGTCGGCGCTGGTTATCTTCTTTTTGCTAGTGAAGATGGACGTGGCCTTTTTTCTGACCTTAAGGGGCGTTACCCCCTGTCGGCGTAGATCCGCCTTGACCATGTTGATATCGGTCGCACGGCTTTCGCCCGTTAGGCGTGATCCTTTTTTATCCATCCCCTCCCAGGTGTAGAGGTGGGATTTTACCTGAGCTTTTTTTCTAGGAGGCGCCATGGATTAGTCCTTGGTTACCCGGTTGAGTTCTTGGAGGCTGGTAATTCCCTGCATAACTTTACGCAGACCGGATCGGCGCAGGTTATTGACACCCTCTTTATCCGCTTGCTCTTCCAATTGCAGTGATGATCCGCCTTCCATAATGATCTTTCCCATCGTTTCAGAGACGGGCATAACCTGAAATATACCAACACGACCCTTGTAACCACTGGTACACAGATCACATCCCACCGGTTTGTAGGTGGCGAAGCCTGTGTCAATATCCTTTTCAGTGAATCCTTCCTCCAAGAGTGCCTCTTTGGGTAGGTCGTCCTGCGTCTTGCAGTGTTCGCAAAGCCGCCTGGCGAGACGCTGGGCCATGATGAGCAATACCGAGGATGCAATGTTAAAGGGCGGTACACCCATATTGGCCAGACGGGTCAGAGTCTGGGGGGGCGTCGTTGGTGTGCAGGGTGGAGAGGACTAGGTGGCCTGTCTGAGCTGCCTTTACGGCAATTTCAGCAGTCTCCAGGTCACGTATCTCACCCACCATGACGATATCCGGATCCTGGCGCAGAAAGGCCCGCAAGGCTTCAGCAAATGTCAATCCGGTCTTAACATTGGTATTGACCTGGTTGATGCCCGCCACCTGAATCTCCACTGGGTCTTCGGCGGTTGAGATATTGACTTCAGGCTTGTTGAGCAGATTCAGTGCGGTGTAGAGACTGACCGTCTTACCGCTACCGGTGGGGCCGGTGACCAGGATCATACCATAGGGCTTGTTGATGGCATCAAGAAACTTTTCGCGCTGCTCCTCCTCGAACCCGAGCGCCTCGATACCGAGTTGCGCGCTGGTGGGATCGAGGATGCGCAGCACAATCTTTTCGCCATATAGGGTTGGACATGTATTGACACGGAAATCGATGGCGCGGGACTTGGAGAGTTGCATCTTAATACGGCCATCCTGGGGGACGCGCCTCTCGGCAATATTCATGCGCGACATGACCTTGATACGGCTGGCTAGACGGTTGGCCAGGTTGGAGGGGGGGTTGGCGACTTCGTGTAGCAGGCCATCCTGACGATAGCGAATGCGGTAGGTGTATTCATAGGGTTCAAAATGGACATCGGAAACACCCTGTTTTATGGCGTCCAGCAGTATCTTGTTTATATAACGGACGACCGGCGCCTCGTCGACATCCAGCTTAGATTCGTCGTTTTCCTGTTCATCATCGCCACCGGAAATATCCAGGTTGTCCAGGTCGGCATCCAGCAACTCATCCATGCCGGTTTCCTGGGCCTCCATGACCTTGTCGATGGCCCGTTTGAGCTTGTCCTCCTCGACCAGGATCGCCTCTGAAGCGAGGCCTGTATTAAATCGGATTTCATCCAGGCCCTGGTGGTTGGTAGGATCAGATACGGCAAGAAATAGACGGTTACCACGACGAAAAATGGGTAATGCATGGTGGCTGCGGACGAGCTTCTCGGCAACTGCGTCAGTGGGTATGACACCAGGGTCAATTACATCGAGGTCGAAGATGGGCACGCCAAATCCCCGTGAGGCGGAAATGGCGATATCAATACTGTTTAATATATTGTTTTCAACAAGATAGCTTACATACGGCACCTTGGTTTTCAGTGCTTCCGCAAAGGCAGACTCAGCCTTCTCTTCACTGATCAAGCCATCTTGGATCAAACAGCGCCCAAGCCCGCTTAGGTTTATTTGTGGTGTAGTAGTGGCCATCCGTTAAATATCTTATTGTCACTTATGTATCAATGTGTATCGGCAATAATTCTAGATTATTTAGAATCACACCTGGAACAATCAAAGTTTAGCTATTTTTTTACCATCGCAAATAAGTTAAGTACCACTAACACTTATGGCCAGTGTTTACCTCATTGCGTGATGTTAGTTTTTAACATGTAATCTACCATCTCGCCGATATGATGCCTTTCCTTCTATTTCTATCAATTGTAGAAGTAATGTCTTTCTCTTCATCTCTTTCTAATTTGGGAGAAACCCTACAATTTCACCATTTATTTTGTTGGTTATCAATTTGCCTTTGCTGTTACTGTTTATTAATAAGTAAAAAAGTAAGTTATTACTACCATATTTGAGTGCAAGTTGTTCAAGTTGGAAGGAATCATCATTATGGCTAGGTAAAATCTTGTCAAATGTCATGCCTTGTGCATTGACAGTATCCTGATAATTACTAAGCAATCTATATAGCTCAGGTTTGTATGCAGGCTGACCTATACTGCCAGATAGCCAGTCTTTTACTAACTCAATTTGTTTTTTTGCATCCTCGGGGAGTTCTACATAGACGCTGATCGGTCCCTGGAAAATACTGGGCATTGCCACATCATGGCTTTCGTTATTGTTAGCGATTATGTCAGACTGAGTAACTACGTAAAAAATACCCGTGTCGAAAGCCAAATAAATCGGGCGGCCGAGGTAGATTGTTCTAACACCACCCACCAATCCAATGGTTTGAATAAGTATGATGATGAAGATATCCCGAGCAAATTGATGCCTGGGTTTACGTGGATTGGCAATAATAGCTGTCATTGAGGGGCCAAGAGTCAAATACACAAACACCAGTACCCAGAAAATTTTCCAAACTGGCATCATGTTGGTAAACGGCTTAGGATACCAGGTCATGAAGGTTAATATGAAAAAAACCGACAGAATGATTAGACTTGCAAGTAAATGAATACTAAATGATTTGAAACGAAAACTATACAAATATAAACTTCTGATTTTCATTAAAGAATGTTTTGTAGATACTGCAATGTACATTCATCCTGACGCATAAAAAGAGAAAGGGGCATAACCCCTTTCTCTTATGTATCAATAGGCTTGTTTTTTAAACCTTACTGACGGCAATTTGCCGGTAGAAATTTATCATCGATAGTTGTGGCTGAAGCGATTTTACCTGCCGGAGGATTGGCGCTACAAATCCATTCAATCGTTCCCTGTGAGTTATCATCAGCAATGTTAGTGCTGTCAATCTGTGGCATGTATGCCAAGACATTGTTTGCAGCCAATTGGGCGATACCGCCAAGCGTGATCCTGATTTGCCCCATTTCTGCGGCGACATTGTCAATATCAACATCTGTAATGAGGGAGGTTAAAATGTTACCTGCGGTAACTTCAGCATCAATAACAGTTTGATATGCGGTTATACCAGCTGTTCCTCTATCAGCAAACATATCTACCACACCTGCTTTCAAGGCGCTTGAAGCAATTGCACCCTCGGAGACTTTTGCACGAACGGTGTAGTCCTGGTAAGCGGGAATTGCAATAGCGGCCAATATTCCGATTATCGCAACGACAATCATTAGTTCGATAAGGGTAAAACCTAGATGATTTTTCATGGGTATAAAGCTCCATTCATTTGAGTTTGTTTCTAAAGTATCGGCGATCCGTATGAAATCTTTAATTCGTAGTTCACACCGGATTGCTATTTATTCCGCAGAAATCGTGCCATTATCCTTTGGTTTATTATAATATGCATGATATGTGTCTGTTTTAAATGACAAAATGTATTTATTGACTAGTCTATTTGACTGAAACTACATTAGGTGCCGCTTAATAGATAGAACGTAATAATGCGCATGTTATTGTTCGAAAGTGACAAAAAATGTCATTTATAAAATCAAATATAGGAAATACGTCTGCCTGCAACTTATGGCAGTTAACTAATTAAATCTGGGTAAACCGCCGCCTCTGGCGGTGAGGAATGAAAGGGCTCTGCCGTTCCGGCATACAGAATTATATAACATTCTTGCAGATGCCTCGTTGTTTTATTCCGAAATTCAGAATAAGCAATCTATGGAACGCTAAGGTCAGGGAATAAGGTTGATATTTAGATAGTTAAGTTACCAAGTAGGGATTGAGTTGTTAGACAGTTTTGCGATACGAAACCATATCCATATGTTGTTGAGGATTCTGTCTGGGCACAGCGTAACGCACATGTTAGGTTTTCTGAAAGGTAAGTCAGCAATATGGATAATCGGAGATTATCTGCAAGTGAAGAGGAATTTTTACCAGACGTCACTTCTGTGTCCGAAGCTGTTGTGTCAGAACAACACTAGGATTAGATGAGGATGATCTAAGATTACAGCAATGCAAGTTGTCTGCTAACCGTATATTTAGGTTGGTCTTAGTTAATACCAAATTTTTCAAGTCGATAGCGTAGGGACCTGAGTGTCATGCCAAGTTTTTTTGCAGCCGCTGTTCGGTTCCAGCGTGTCTCTTCTAGGGCCTGTATGATGGCCTCCCGCTCTACCTGTTCCATTTTATCGCCTAATGGTCGTTCGTGTGAATCGGCTGCCTGGACAATCTTTGTCTGGTGGTACTCGGGCAAATGGAGATCCTCTTCAAGCAGCTCCGATCCCTCGAGCAGAGTGAGGGAGCGTTCGAGGATGTTTTCCAGCTCGCGGATATTCCCCGGAAAGCTGTACTCCTTCAGTTTTCTCAAGGCGGGTAGGGACAGCTTTGACTTTTTTGTTCCAGTTTCACGGGCCATGCGAGTGAGGAAGTGTTGGGCCAACAGGGGGATGTCTTCACTTCTCTCACGTAAAGGCGGTAGCGGAAGCTCAATTACATTGATGCGATAGAAGAGATCCTGCCTGAATTCACCGTTTTCCACCAGTTCGGTTAGATCCTTGTGGGTGGCGCTGATGATGCGTACATCCACGGGGATCTCTTGTTGGCCGCCCACCGGCCGGACCTGTTTCTCCTGAATTGCCCGCAGCAGTTTGACCTGCATGTGCAGGGGCAGGTCTGCGATCTCATCCAGGAACAGGGTCCCTCCGTCCGCGTTGAGAAACAATCCCAGATGATCGCCGGTGGCGCCGGTGAAACTGCCCTTCTTATGGCCGAAAAGCTCGCTCTCCATGAGTTCCCGGGGGATGGCGCCGCAGTTGACGGCAACGAAAGGGTGATCGGCGCGCGGGCCCAGTTGATGAACCTGCCGGGCGGCTAATTCCTTTCCGGTGCCCGACTCGCCGCTGATGTAGACGGGGGCCTGGCTGCGGGCAAGCTTTTTGATGAGTTCACGTACCCGCTTCATGGGCGGCGAGTTCCCCAGCATAGGGGATTGTTCACCTCTTGGTGGTCTATCGGGTTCTGGGCTTTGGGTTTTCTGTTTACCCAGCTTAATCGCCTGCTGTACCAGTTTGCGCAGCATTTCAAGGTCGACGGGCTTGGAGACGAAGTCGAATGCTCCCGCCTTAAGGGCCTCGATGGCTGATTCCATGTTACCGTGGGCGGTGATCATGGCCACGGGCAGCTGCGGATAGGTTTCGCTAATATGCCGAACTAATTCGATGCCGTTGCCGTCGGGCAGTCGCATGTCGGAGAGGCAGAGGTCGAAGGTTTGCTCGGTGAGTATTTTTCGTGCCCCGGCCAGGTCGAAAACCGAGTGGGCATCTATGCCCATGCGGATCAAGGTGATTTCCAGCAATTCACAGATGTCCGGTTCATCATCAACGATCAGTGCTATCGGCTGGGTCATGCGGATCGGCTCCCGGATTGCCATTGGTCAAAATGGAGGCGAAAGCAGCTGCCGCCTGTCGGTCCTGGAATGTATTCCAGGCGGATACGATTTGTTTCGCTTAACTCTTTGGCTATATATAGCCCAAGTCCTGTACCTGTATTGCGGGTGGTGAAAAAAGGCTCAAAAATCTGTTTGGCCACCTTGGGTGCGATGCCGGGGCCATTGTCTATGACATCCACCACGGGGTGATCAAACTCCTGCAGGATTCCACCGATGATCTGTACACTAAGGTTGTCTTTCGGACCATGCTCCCTTGCATTGTTGCAGAGATTGGTCACGATCTGTCTGAGTTGTTCAGGATCGGTAGTTATCGCTGTGTCTTCAGGCTCGATCTGCAGCAGTACCTCGGATCTCTTGAATCCTTGATGCTTTATCAGATCGTTTCTGACCTTTTTCAACCAGGATTTAAGTTGGATCTTCTCCGGACTGCCCGGGTCTCGTCGGGAGAGTTGCAATACATTCTCGATGACTTGATTCACTCTGGCGGTATTGGTCTTGATGATCTCCGTCAGCCTTTGGTCCGCCGGATTCATGTTGGGGGATTCATCGAAGAGTTGACTGGCGTGACTGATCGCTCCCAGGGGATTACGGATCTCGTGGGCGATGCTGGCCGTCAGTCTACCCAACGAGGCCAATTTCATCTGTTGTGCCTCTCGGGTGATCTGGGAGGTGTCCTCAAGAAATATCAACATATCCCCTTTCTCCTCACCGCCTAACGGATTGAAATGGGCCCTCAATTCGGGCCCCTGGCGTTGAGATCGGAAATTGTAGTAACGCCGTTTCGAGCCAGAGTGGTGTTTTCTCAACATATGAGCGAGTTCCGGCGAGGCCTTGACCAGTTGATTCCCGCTGGTGGTGGTCGGCATGCCGAGCAGGTGCCAGGCGGGATCATTCATCATGATGATGGTGCCGGAGGTATCGATTACCAGTACCCCGGTGCGCATGTGCTGGATGACATAGGCATTGATTTTTGCCAGGTGGTTCAACTCATTGGCCCTGTCCTGCGCCAGTTTTTCGCTGGCCCGCACACGGCCGCTCAGCACCAGGGTAAGCAGGGCGGTGGCGAAAAAAACGGCGCCAAGGAACCCGGCCTGAACGAAGCGGGGAGATATGAAAGTCTTGCTCAGGGAGATATATATTTGATCCGTGATCACCGCCAGTGCCGCCAGGGCGGCAAACAGCAGTGCGGCGCGGCCATCTATAATCAGCGCGCCGGCAATGATTGACACGGCGATCAGCATGCCCATGCCGGTCTGAACACCGCCACTGGCATGGGTCAGCAGGAGAATGGCGCTGATGTCCACGAACAGGGCCAGGTAGGTTTGCTGCACGGGATTAGGGGAACGCCAGAGAAAAAACAGCACGGAAACGAAGGTCAAAGCGGTATAAAGTGTGCCGGTGATCGCAAACAGCTCGGGCACCACTGATCCTAAAAATGTAGGTCCGCTGCCTGAATAGAAAAAGAACATCAGGGTAAGTGAAAGGGTGATTCGATAGAGCAGATAGAGGCTGAGGGAACGCCAATGAGTATGGTCAGCTCCTTTGTCGGCTTGGCCGCTGTTTTTCAGGGTATCATCGAGTGAGTCAAGCCAGTTCAGCATGATGTTCAGGATTTCTGTTTCTCAGCCGCCTTCTGATGGGCTTTACTGCAATAATACACATCGCCGCTACAGACCGCTTCGGTTTTGGGTAGATGTAGACCGCAATAGGCGCACTGGACGCTGTCTACCGATTTAATCTGTTGCGACTTGTTGTTTTTTAGCTGGTTTTGTCGCCAGAAATGGCGGCCGATGAGGAAAACGCCCCACAGTGCCAATGCGATAAAAATATACCTGAGTCCCATCCGGTTGATTCTTTATTATGTGTGGATAGGAGTCAATCGTGATGAATGGGTCTTGCAACATCCGCGGCAATAGTCTGCAATGCTTCTGGAAAACAGCGTCTGTTTCGATTTGATCACATGCAGATTGATGGCTGACGCATGACTCGGATTGTTGTTGATTGGGCTTTCAATGGTGATCTGCTCGAATGAACCCATGGTTTCAGGTGATAGATTAGGAGTTGGCCCTTGAAGTTAAAGATAGTACTCGCCCAGCTCAATTTCCTGGTCGGCGATATAGAAGGCAATGCTCAACGCATAATCGATGAGGCCATGGCTCATGTCGGTAAGGCGGATGCCATTGTATTTCCCGAGTTGGCGATCACCGGTTATCCACCGGAAGATCTGTTGTTGCGTGATCACTTTATCCAGCGGGTGGAGCTGGCGGTTGCACATATTGTTTCGCGGGTGCGGGGTATCCACCTGGTTGTGGGCTATCCAAGACGCAGGGATGGGGAGCTCTACAATGTGGCGGGGGTCTGGCGTGACGGCGAGATCCTGGCCGAATATGAGAAGCACAAGCTGCCCAACTACAGTGTATTCGACGAAATGCGCTATTTTTCACCTGGCAGGGAGGCGGTAACCTTTGAGTTGCAGGGCGTGCGCATCGGGCTGACGGTATGTGAAGATATTTGGGAAGTGGAACCCGCCGCCATGAGTCGGGCCGCAGGAGCCCAGCTGCTGCTCAATATCAATGCCTCTCCTTTTCATATCGGTAAGGCGCCGGAGCGTGAAGAGCTGGTGCAAAACCGTGCTCGGGAGAACAGTTTTCCCATCGTCTATGTCAATCTGGTCGGTGGACAGGATGAACTGGTATTCGATGGCGGTTCATTTGTGGTGAATGCCGAAGGCCAGCTCATACAGCGCCTCGATTTCTTTACGGAGACCAGCGTTTGTGTCGATCTCTCCATGGAGGAGGACCCTACGCAACCGTCGACCGGGATGATCGCACCGCTTGTGTCGGAGGAGGAGCGGGTCTATCAGGCGCTTGTCACAGGGGTGAAGGATTATGTGCTCAAGAATGGATTCAACGGGGCCATTATAGGCCTTTCGGGCGGTGTCGACTCCGCCCTGACGCTGGCAATTGCGGCAGATGCCCTCGGACCGGATCAGGTGGAGGTGGTGATGATGCCATCCCGATACACCGCGGAGATGAGTAACCAGGATGCCGTTGCCGAAGCCGAGTTGCTGGGAGTGGAGTATCGCACCATATCAATCGAGCCCGCCTTCAATGCCTTTCTGGAGATGCTGGCGGATGAATTTGCAGGCAGAGCCGTCGATGTGACGGAAGAGAATATCCAGGCGCGCTGCCGCGGGATAATACTCATGGCGATCAGTAACAAAAAAGGACGCATCCTGCTCACAACGGGAAACAAGAGTGAGATGTCGGTGGGTTACGCAACCCTGTATGGCGACATGGCGGGCGGATTCGCCCCGATAAAGGATGTTCCTAAAACCCTGGTCTATCGCTTATGCCGCTATCGAAACTCACTGTCACAGGTCATTCCCCGGCGGGTCCTGCAGAGGGCGCCGTCCGCTGAGCTGGCGCCGGATCAGAGGGATAGTGATTCACTCCCTGATTATGCCGTGCTGGATGAGATTTTGGAGCGATATGTTGAATTGGATCAATCGGTTATGGAGATCGTTGCGGCAGGATTCGATGAGCGGACGGTGCTGCGTGTGATCGGCATGGTGGATAGTAACGAGTACAAACGGCGTCAAGCGCCACCAGGCATAAAGATCACCCGCCGTGCCTATGGGCGAGACCGCCGCTATCCGCTCACCTGGTCTAAACGAAATCGTTGAAAGTGGAAAGCCGCTTGATAAAATTAGTCTTACTTTCAAGTGGTTGTGATAAGCCCTTTTGGGGTTTTAGTGATTGACCAATTTCCCCTCGGGGGTCTGAATGCGATATCTTGTTCCAGCGCAATCAGATCCACAGGTGCAATTAATGCCCGCAAATTACCCTCTTTTCACCAGGGACCTGCTTAAAATCTCTCACCTTAATGGGCTGAATCGTCAGGATATGTACCTAATACAAGAAAATGAAACGGTTGCAGGCATGGACGCGCCGCTCCAGGGGGCGTTACAATTCCGGCGAGCCAATTACTGAACTAGAATGAATTTCCTCAGCTGGGAGCGGAATATCAATGAAAAAAGTCGAAGCAATCATTAAGCCTTTCAAACTGGAGGATGTTCGCGAGGCCTTGTCTGAGGTGGGTATTACCGGTATGACCGCCACCGAGGTGAAGGGGTTTGGACGTCAAAAGGGGCATACCGAACTCTATCGTGGCGCAGAGTATGTGGTCGATTTTCTACCTAAGGTCAAGTTGGAACTGGTGGTGGCCAGTGATCAGGTTGCGGCTTGCATCGAAGCGATCACCAATGCTGCGCGGACCGGAAAGATCGGCGACGGGAAAATCTTTGTGACACCGGTGGAACAGGTCATACGCATCCGTACCGGGGAGGAGGATGAGGCCGCAATCTGATCCTTCGAGGATCTCAGTCATGGCTATAGTGGTTCTCTGGAGATCACCTCTTTTTCCGTTTCAATTTCAGCCGGGTTATTCAAACGGCCATTCTCAAGATTGAGGGTCAATACCCGCCTCGCATCATCTGCAAGTTCGGTCATACCCAGTCTTGTGTAGGCATCGACCATGATCTCCAGCGCCCTTTGCATCGCATCAGTGCGCTGAAACCGGGTGACCACCCTGTTGGCCCGATTGGCGGCCGCCAGATAAGCACCCCGTCGCATGTAGTATTCCGCGATGTGTATCTGATATTTTGCCAGGTTGTTTCTGAGATAGAGCATCCTCTGTCGCGCGTCTGCTGAATACCTGCTGTCGGGATAACGGCGTACGAGTTTGTCGAAGTCATTGAAGGCATCGAGTGCTGCACCGGCATCTCTCTCGGATGGATCGGATGGGAGTATCCGGCTGAAGATACTCTGGTTCCGGTTATAGTTGGTGATGCCTTTCATATAGTAGGCATAATCGACATATGGGCTCTGGGGATTCAATTTGATAAATCTATCCGCCGCCATGATCGCCGATTCCGGCTCACTGTTCTTATAGTGGGCATAGATGATGTCTAGCTGTGACTGGGTGGCGTACCGGCCAAAGGGAAAGCGTGCCTGCAATCCGTTATAGTGCTTGATCGCTTCATCATAATCGCCATCCATCAGCGCGCTTTTGGCTTCTGAATAGAATTGGCTGGCACTCCAGCTTTTTGTTAAATCGATCTGATCCGGCATGGAACAGCCGCTCAGCAACAGCGTGACAAGGGTGATGATCGAGAACTTCCGGAGCATGGCTAAATCAATACCTAGGGCTTTTTTGATAAACGCTGAAGTATAACGGAACGCGTAAAGGGGTATAACCCGTCTTTGAAGGCTTCATTGAAGTGCGTAGTGTGGTTGAAACGGCTGATTTTGTAAAACTGGCACCTCAATGGGACAATACTGATCATCTATGTCGGACGCCAATTTCATTGATAAAGTTCCTCCCCGCTCAGTGGTGATCCCTGAAGAGTATGCAGGCAGCCGGCTCGATCAGGTGTTGTCCGATCAATTCCCCGAGTTCTCCCGCAGCCGTCTGCAACACTGGATAAAACTGGGCCTGGTGGAGCTGGATGGGCGTCCCTGCAAGGCCAAGCAGCGGATCCGCGGGGGAGAGCTGATCAATCTTCGGCCGATACCGCAGGATGAGGTGGAGGCAGAAGCGCAAGCGATCGAATTCGACCTTGTTTATGAAGATGAGCATCTGCTGGTGATCAATAAGCCCGCCGGATTGGTGATGCACCCTGCGGCGGGTAATCCTGACGGTACCCTGTTGAATGGTTTGTTGAACCATTACCGGCCCCTGCAACAGATCCCCAGAGCCGGTATCGTTCACCGCCTTGATAAAGAGACCAGCGGTCTACTGGTGGTTGCAAAAACCCTGCAATCGCAGCATGCGCTGGTCGGGCAGTTACAGGCGCGGAGCGTTAAGAGAGAGTATCTGGCGATCGTGCAGGGGGAAATGATCGCCGGCGGCACAGTCGATGCGCCGATCGGCAGGCACCCGGTCAACCGCCTGCGCATGACAGTCCACGAGACGGGAAAGCATGCGGTCACACACTATCGAATCGAGCAGCGTTTCCGTGCCCATACGCTGTTGCGGGTCAGATTGGAGACCGGCCGCACCCATCAGATTCGTGTCCATATGCGCCACATCCGCCATCCGCTTCTGGGTGATCCACTGTATGGAGGGCGGCTTAAGCTGCCATCGGCTATCAACGATGAGCTGGCGGCTGCGATCAAGGGATTCAGGCGTCAGGCGCTGCATGCCACCCGGCTTGAACTGATCCACCCGGAGACGGGTGAGCAGGTCGCCTGGGAGGCGCCTGTACCTGCCGATATGCAACAAATGATCGATCTCCTTGCCGAGGATGCCGGATTATGATCGATGTGCTGCAGCCTGCATGGCCCGCACCGTCGAATGTGAAGGCATTGGTTACCACGCGCCAGGGAGGATGCAGTGTCGCGCCTTATGACAGCCTCAATCTGGCCGACCATGTGGGCGATGACCCGGCCAGTGTGGCTCGAAACAGAGCGTTGCTGGCACGGGAATGCCGGTTGCCCGATAAGCCGTTTTGGCTCAGTCAGGTGCATGGATGTTCAGTGGTCTCCCCAGACAGCGCCAATCCCGGATGCCAGGCCGATGCCGTCTATACCGACCAACCCGGTGTTGTCTGTGCCGTACTCACGGCCGATTGCCTGCCGCTCTTGATCGCCGATCGACAGGGTAATGAGGTGTGTGCCGTGCATGCGGGTTGGCGAGGTTTGGCGGCGGGTGTGATCGAAAACGCATTGCAGCGCTTCCAGAGCCCCATGGAAGAGCTGGTAGTGTGGCTTGGACCCGCCATTGGAGCGGCAGCATTCGAGGTTGGGGATGAGGTTCGCGACCGTTTCATCGCCTATCGGCAAGCGTCAGCCCAGTCATTCACTAACAATCGTCCGGGGCACTGGCTGGCCGATATCTATGCATTGGCCCGCATGCGCCTCACCGATGCCGGGGTGGAGTTCATCACCGGCGGAGAATATTGTACCTTAACCCAGGACAGGCTCTTCTTCTCCTACCGCCGTGACGGAGTGACTGGTCGAATGGCTGCGATGATTTGGCGCGATTAGATTACCTGATTCAAAACGGGATCTGTTTCTGGACCAACAACCGGCACTCATTTATCCTGCATGCGGGAGTGTCTCATCATGAACTTTGAGGAGTGAAAATGAATTGGCTGATGCTGACCCTGGTGGGTGAAGACCAACCGGGAATAGTTGCCCAGGTTACCGACGCGCTCTATCGTGGCGGATGTACTCTGGGGGAGAGTTCGATGATTCGTTTGGGTGGTAACTTCTCCATCATGATGATGGTCGATGGGGGGCACGCTGAACAGACCCTGACAAACCTGATTGCACCTGTGGCGGATCGGCTGCAACTCAAATTTCATATCGACCCGATACATGGCGGTCTGCATCGGCACCGGGTACCCAATTTCCAGGTCAGGGTCAACGGCGCGGATCGCGCCGGTATCGTGGCAAAAGTGACCGGAGCCCTCGCCGAGTGTGGCTTCAATATCCTTGAGCTGGCATCGGATGTGGTAGGTGATTCGGAGAAGCCTGTCTACATCATGACCATACAGGGCTATGCGGAGGCCGAAATCGAGACACTCGAATCGGCGTTGCAACCCCTTGCGGTGGAGGACATCGATGTTCACATATCTTCCGTAGAGACCTTGATCGGTTGACCTCATGGCGATATTGGAAATATTGAAGCTGCCGGACCCGAGACTCAAGCAGCTGGCGGATGAGGTGGTCCGCTTCGATGATGAGCTGCATGGATTCATTGCCGATCTGGAAGAGACGCGCCAGGCGGGACCGGCCGCCGTCGGTATCGCAGCCCCCCAGGTGGGAAGGTCTCAACGTATCGTTATTTTGGATTGTTCCACCACCAGAAAACCGGTGCCGAACCATGGTTACCTGATTCTGGTAAACCCGGAAATCACCGAATGGGACGGCTTCGAGCTCGGTCGTGAAGGTTGTCTTTCAGTCCCCGATTATACCGGGAATGTAATTCGTGCGGAGCGAATAAAAGTGCGCTCGCAGGATCCTCAGGGAGAGGATCACGAATTCGAGATGGAAGGGTTTGAAGCGCGGGCGCTGCAACATGAGGTGGACCATCTCGATGGCATACTCTTTATCGACCGCCTGGTGAGCCGCCGCACTGACCTGTTTCAACGCAAGGTCTATCAGAAGGGCGGTAAAAAGTGAGAGGTGGAAGCTCAGCGAGCGGGTGGGATGATTAAATCCCGGAGCAATCAACGGATCAAGAATGTATTGCCGCAAATAGACGCCAATCACCGCAAACCATCGTAAATGATATAACCATGTGTATGGCGAACATGCGATCCTTTACCTGGTCATCTATTTCAGTCAACCTCCTCGAGCTTATCGAGCGCTGGTGTATGCAAAGCATTTCATTGGACAACTTTTTCTCACGGCAGATAATTTGACTTGATTTGCGGTGATTGGCGTCTATTTGCGGCTTGTTTATTTGTGTTTTATTACCTTGGGCAGGGTAAGCACTAACAAAAAGAGAAAGTGAAGCCACTTCAACAGTGAATACATTCATACTGACAATACTGCTGCTTGCCGTGGTCATGACCATAGCCGGATTGAACAGGCGTTGCCGTGAAGCTCAGCGAGCCGAATGGGGCGTCGCCTGGTTGAACTGGCTGGATGGGTTCAACCGCCTGTTTTGCCATGTTTATCATCGACTGCCAGAAACTGAATTGCGGTTGCCGCAAACAGACGGTGCGATCGTAGTATCCAATCACATCTCCGGGCTCGACCCACTGTTGATGTTGGCGTCCAGCAACCGGCCCCTGCGCTTTCTCATTGCCAGAGAGCAGTATGAGCGATTTGGCTTGCAGTGGCTGTTCCGCGCGGTGGGTTGTATTCCCGTGGATCGGGAGAACTCACCGGAGAAAGCGATGCGTCAGGCGATCAAGGCGTTGCGCGACGGCGAGATAGTGGCGCTCTTTCCCCACGGCAAGATCCATCTTGACAGCGATCCGCCACGTAAGATAAAGGCCGGAGCCGCCCGTCTGGCAGCGTTGACCGGGCTGCCTCTGGTCCCGTTGCGTATCACTGGCGTGAGTGGCCAGGGTGGTGTGATGATGCCGGTTTTCATGCGCGGACATGCGCAGATACATCCGCTTCCCGTGATCGAAGCGACCGGTCAATCGCCAGACAGCCTGAATCAGGCGATCCAATGCGCCTTGGATCAAATACCTCAGTGTTGAATGTCTGGCCTCCCGATTACTCAGCAAGTATGATTGTGCGTTATTTTTGAGGTGGGTCCTCCCAAGGGTTAACAATGAAAGTTACAGTTTTTGGTTCAGGGTATGTCGGTTTGGTTACCGGAGCATGTCTGGCAGAGGTCGGAAACGACGTCGTCTGCATGGATGTGGATGAGCGAAAGATAGCGATGCTCAAGCAGGGTGAGATACCGATATATGAACCGGGTCTTGAGGCCATGGTGGAACGCAACGCCAAGGCGGGAAGATTGCATTTCACCACCGACGCCGCCGAGGCGGTGGCGCACGGGTTGTTCCAGTTTATCGCAGTCGGCACGCCACCTGACGAGGACGGCTCGGCGGATCTCCAGTATGTGTTGGCAGTGGCGGCATCGATTGCGGAACACATGGATGACTACCGGATCATCGTGGATAAATCCACTGTTCCCGTGGGCACCGCGGATAAGGTGAGAGAACGCGTCAATGAGGCCCTGCGTGCACAGGGTAAACAGGTGGAATTCGATGTGGTATCCAATCCTGAGTTTCTCAAGGAAGGCGCCGCCCTTGACGATTTCATGAAGCCTGACCGGATTATCATCGGTACCGACAATCCGAGAACAACCGAGCCCCTACGTGCCCTGTATACCCCCTTCAACAGGAATCATGACCGCTTGATCGCCATGGATATCCGCTCCGCCGAGCTGACCAAATACGCCGCCAATGCCATTCTCGCCACCAAGATCAGTTTTATGAACGAACTCTCCAACCTGGCGGAGAGGCTGGGCGCCGATATCGAACAGGTGCGACATGGTATCGGCGCGGATTCCCGTATCGGCTATCACTTCATCTATCCGGGGTGCGGCTACGGCGGTTCCTGTTTCCCAAAGGATGTCAATGCGCTGGAGCGCACTGCCCGGGAAGTGGATTACGATGCCCAACTGTTGACGGCGGTGGAGGCAGTGAACTATCGCCAGAAACGGGTGTTGTTCGATAAGATCAGCCGTCACTATTCGGGTGAGCTGAAGGGCAAGACCTTTGCCCTCTGGGGACTCTCGTTCAAACCGAACACCGACGATATGCGTGAGGCATCCAGCCGGGTGCTGATCGAGGCGTTGTGGGATGCCGGGGCGAAGGTTCAGACATTCGATCCGGAAGCGATGGAGGAGTGTCGCCGAATTTATGGTGAACGCGAGGATCTGGTCTACTGCAGCGACCAGGAGAGTACACTCAGAGGTGCTGATGCCCTGATAGTGGTAACAGAGTGGCAGGTCTTTCGCAGTCCCGATTTCGAACAGATCAAACTCGCCCTCAGTGAGCCCGTCATATTCGATGGCCGCAATATCTATGATCCCAAACGTCTCAAAGAGGCCGGTTTCAGCTACTACGCCATCGGCCGGGGTGATTGATTGCCCCACCTGACTCCCTGTTGTCAAGGAAGGTGTTTTTATAAGTAAGCCGCAAATAGACGCAAATGATTTAAAAAGACCGCGAATGAGCGCAAATATCTTCTCATTTCCACACTTGAGTCATTAAACGGGTTCCCTCACCATCCAGGGGGTGTCGTGAAAGCTGCAGGTTGCTGTCCTATCGATCCATGCAGGGCAGAAAAAACACCATAATTGCGCTCATTTGCGTTCATTCGCGGACTTATAATTAAATTTGCGTCTATTCGCGGCTTACTTTTTAACGCACGTTACTGCGCTAGAGTGGCAGGGTGAGGGGAGTAAACAGCTGTGGGTGAGATGAGCGCTGGAGAGGGTTTCATCCGACCTTTCCATGAGGCTCCGTCGCTCTGCTTGAGGTCGCCTGCATGCAGTAAAGTAAGCGTACTCCCTGTCGCTACTTAATAAGGAACTCCTCACTCCAGGCAAACGGATTCAGTGATACATCCCGATCCCTACATCAAGCTGGTCACAGAACTTGGCGATCTGCGCCAGGTAACGGCCATTGATGATATACGGAGTGACCGGGGGATTGCTCTGGTGAAGCGGGGTGAATTGGTGGATAGCTCGAAATATGATCGGTTGGCAGGTCATAAGCTACTGCGACCATTGGACTTTTCGTTGGCTGTGGAGAATAGGGTAACGGCTGAAAAGCTGATGCGCGACGGCAAGCGGTTACTGCATGATGAACCTGAACTCGAAAAGGCCATAGATCGGCGCTTGATCCAGAGAGATCTGCTGACCCCTCTGGGGACTGTCCCACTGGAGCCACAATTGGGATTCAAGTTGACGGTTTGCCGGGAATGCTGCGTTGACCGTTATCATCACATGATGCGTGTCGCATTGATTGCACTGTATGTCGCTTCCCGCTTGAGATGGCCCGCTGACGACAGGCAGGAGCTGGCGACGGCTGCGCTTTTTCTTGATCTTGGGGAGATGCATCTGGAATCCTCGATCTTTACCAGTCGCCAGCCTTTGAGCATGGCGCAGCATCAACAGATCTATTCCCATCCCACGATTGCATATCAATTTCTGAAACTGTTCCCAAGCTACCATCCCCGCATCAGCGAGGCGGTACATCAACATCATGAAAGGCTCGATGGCAGCGGCTATCCCAATGCATTGTCAGGTAATGATGTGACTCCAGCCGCCCGGGTGCTCGGCGCAGCTGAACTTTTCACGGCGATTCGGCTGGAGCGTCAAAACAGCAGCGGCAGACTCTTCTCCACCGCAGAGGTGTTGAGATTCAATTCCGAACGCTTTGGTAAGGATATTATTGTGCCTTTGATCGAAGCGGCAAAACGTATCGATGGGGCAATGGAGAAAGAATCTGCGACAGGTAGCATCAATAAGACAATTCTGCAGGCGAGGATGAAGCTCCTGAACGACATATTGCAGGGTGCGGATGCGATCGATGTGAGCGGTAACGACGAAATGGCCATGTTCATCGTACAGCAGTTGAAACGCCTGACAGGCATGGCGAAACGATGTGGTTTTGATCTGCGTGCCCCCGCCAAGCTGCTGAACATCATCGGTGACGAAGAGAGGGCGCTCTCGGAACTGGATGCCCTGGTCAGAGAGATGATCTACCTGGTGCAAAGCACCGCCAGAGAAGCCTTGAGGCGCTGGGTCAAGGATGGAGTGCCCGAACAGGAACAGCAACCACTCACGAAATGGCTGAGGCATACGGATTTGGCCCTGTATAGTGCAGGTTTACTTTCCCAGTAATAGGTCCTGTTCCAATCAGATAATAAGCCGGATTGCTCTCTATTTGCTCCCGAACAGCTCAACTATGCTGATGTGAAGTACCGGCTGGTACCCGTTTATAAAGCGTGTTTAACTCTGACTTGGATCGTATGGAGTTACAGCGCGTGTCCCGTATGTCTTTGAAAGATGCATGGTTCCTGTTCCTTGCTCTGATCATCACAGCGGTAATTCTGCTGGGAACCAGACTGCCTGGCGAAAACCGCCTGATGTACTCACTACAGGACTCCGGCCATTTCCTGATTTTCACACTACTGACGTTGGCAGCGGTCTGGCCATTCAGAAATATGAGCGTTCGGTTTATATGGCTGGTCATGTTCCTTGTTTTGATGTTTGGTGTCCTGATGGAGGCAGTACAGTCATTCATAGGCCGCGAACCCAGTCTGTATGATCTGTTGATGGATATACTGGGTATTGCCGCAGGCGCGATCTTGTACACCGGTTTTGTACGCCACTCTTTCCCGCCCTACCGCGCCGTTGCCATCGTCATAGCGCTTTCTCTGATAGCGTTATCCCAACCTCTGTATTGGTTCATCGTCTACCAGGTCAGGGCCGATCACTTTCCCCGACTTGTGGAAATGGACAACTATTTCTCGAGGGTTTTGATCGAGGGCAGTGGCGGGGGCGATGTGCGCCATGTGGACCTACCTGTGGATTGGCCGCTGCCGACAGAATTAGACATCGACAGTTGCGTGCATGTCTCGCTGCGTGAGGGTCGCTGGCCTGGTATGGAGATGCAGGAGCCTGCAGCCGATTGGCGTGGTTATGATCACCTTGAATTGCAGATCTATTCCGATCAGTTGGACGAGCTGCCTCTTACCCTGCGTATCCACGATCAAAGGCACAACAGACAATTTGAGGATCGATACAATCGCAAGCTGTTGATCCAGCCCGGATACAACCATTTTTTACTGCCGTTGCCTGAAGTCAAGGAAGCGCCCCGCATGCGCATGATGGATATGGCGGCCATCTCGAATGTGATGATATTTGCCACACCAAAACATCTCGGCAAGGGTTTTTGCCTGTTGTCAGTCGGGCTGCGCTAACGGGTGAAGCGCCAGACAATGGGTTTACGCGGTTATATCTTGGCGGTTGAGTTGATACGCGGATCTCAATGCGACGATTGGCGTGTGCGTCATGGTATAGTGAGAAAATGACCGATTGGTCGGGGTGAGAGGATTTGAACCTCCGGCCCCTGCCTCCCGAAGACAGTGCTCTACCAGGCTGAGCTACACCCCGAATGCAAGAACCTCAGCGGAGTCAGGAGTCTACAGTAGCTACCTTCAGCAAGCAACATCAGGACATTCTCACGATAGGCTGCGCGTCGTGGATTACTGATACGTATTTACCGGAAGTGACGGCTTCGTGCTAACCTTCATGTATGGGGTTAGGCTGTTCTGCACAACAATCAGAGGGGGATGTGGTATGAAAGCAACAAAACATACTCTTTTGGCTGGAGGACTCCTGATAGCGATTGGCATGATGCTTCCCCTTGCTGGAACCATGGCCCAGGGAGGCTATATGCCTTACGGCTATGGGCAGGGATATGCCTCACCCCGTCCGTATTACATGCCGGTTATGCCTCCTCATCCCGCCTACGGTGGATACGGCAGTGCACCAGGTTACGGGTACGGCCCATACGGACAACCGTTCGGCGGTTATTATCCTCCACAGTCAGACTACAAAATCGTGCCGCATCCCACTCAGCAAGGTATGTCCGGAATGCAGGGCATGAGCGATGCGGAGGGTATGTCGGGTATGCAGAGCATGAGCGGCATGCAGGGGATGTCTGGCCAGCAGGGCATGGGCGATGCGGAGGGTATGTCGGGCATGCAGGGTGCCGAAGCTTTGCTGGCTATACCGCTATTAAGGGGCATGATGGGCACCTACAGGATATCCCCCTCCGGCGAGATTCTTCTTTACCCCATTGCGTCTGAGCCGGCCGCGGCACCAACAGCTAAGGATTCGACTGAAACGGGAACCCAATAGTCCTCACTCGAATTCCAAGGGTAGCCATTCTGCTACCTTGGGGACCCATGTTTGACTCGAGACAGCGTGAAGCATAGGGGGTTCAAGTTATTTTCCAGGTTCATCGACCGACCCAGAACACAGTTATGGGTATGCTCTTCTTGCCATTGCATTTAGTCATTCAGCGGTAGTGGCGAGTATGAGGGGAGGGTTACCCGTCAACCCACTTCTATATCCGCTTCTTTATAGAAGCGTTCGCCATTTTGTCCACTCCAAATGAAACGGAAATGCCCGCTCTGGTTGATCCTGACAAAGAAAGACAGGTAAGGATTGCCGGCGGTACCCGAGTCGAACTCGGCCTTGAACACTTCCGCTCCATTGAATTGGCAGGAGAACTCCCCAATCAAGTCTTTGGGTACAATTTCACCATTCTGCCGACGACGCCAGCCAGACTCCATCGGGTGGTTGAGCTTGGTCATGATCCGGACCACTTCACCCATCTTCGCGGTTCGGGGAACTTTTACATGCGCCTGCTCGTTCATTATCCGCACCCTCCTGCGCCGCCGGTGATCTTACTTCGTCCTTTACCCAGATAGACACTGCCATCATTCATTTCGGCCGCTACAACCACCACCTGGGTCTTGAGTAAACGGATGCGTGTTGAGACCTGGGCCTTGCCATTGGCGGGGCTCAGGTGGAACGAGGCTATCTCCGGGCTTGGATTGCGTTCGGCGACTATGTGGATTGCCTTGACGTAATCGTTTTCGTTCATGGGGCTATCCACCGAAATCCGGATGGGTACGAAGCGACCCTGGTCTGTCACCTTGGGCAGCGTAATACTGATTCGGCCTTTTTGTGATTTAACGCCGCCGGTCAGTTCTGCAAGGCGTTTCTTGGCGTCGCGCGGCCCTGCCTGGGCGGACCCGATCAGGTCGGTGACCGGAAATCCCGCAGCCGCCCAAGCGCCGCACAGTATCAATATTTGGCGACGGTTTAACATGCTTGACCTCCGATTACTCTTCTGTGGTCAGTCATTGACACTACCCCTCTCTTGTTTTTGCGCAGGTTCCGCTTCAATCTCCTCCCATCCAGTCAACATGGCTTTGATATGAGCCGTTACGGTATGTCCGGTCGTGGTCAGATAGACATGGCCGATAAAGAACACCGCAAGCAGATAAGCTGCTAGGGTGTGCATGAAGGCGATCAAGCCCAGCTCAAGGCCGCCAAGGCCCCATTGGCTCCAGTCGTTATAGAACAGATAGAGTAGTCCGGATATCCAGACCGCCGGTGCCAGCACCAGTTTGAACAATAAATAGGCGAGTCGTTGCAGCGGGTTGTGCTTATGCAGCTTGGTGGCCCGGAAGGGGTGAGGTTGGTTCTTGAAGATGTCCACCGAGTAATATCGGGCCACCGCGAGTACTTTGTTCGTGGTCGGAATGTACTGGCGCCATTCGCCGGTGGTGAAGTGCCAGAAGATGGCAAACACCCAAAGGCCGATCAATATCCAGGCAGCTAGTGTGTGCAGGTTCATGGCCTGTTCCATACCAAAAAGCGTGTAGCTCCCGTGTATTTCGAAGCCTGTGATTAACATGAACAGGATCAACAACGCCTGAGCCCAGTGCCAGAAGCGTTCGAACCGTTTGAAGATATAGATCTTCTTTTGCGGGTGGTCCGTGGTCTGCTTATCCTTGGGGCGTAACAGAAAACGCGCGCTGCCGTGCAGCAGCACACCCGCCAACGTCATCAAAAGTATGATCATGGCGATCTTGTCCATCCAGGGATGACTGTGCTGACCGGGGATATAGAGACCTTCGACATTTCCCAGCAGGCCGTTTTCACTATGGCACTCGGTGCACCTAAGCGCCTCTTCTGAGGGTGCAACCATGTGGGTGATCGGCCACAGCATTTCTGTCGAGACGAAGTCGTAGCTGCCGCTATACGGTCGGTTGATCGCCTGCATGCCGAGTTTGATCGACTGGTCCCAGTTGAAGGTTTTCCAATAGCCTTCCTCGGTGGTCGTAAGCGGCGCAACCAAGGTTTTATATTCGGCATCGTAAGGTTGTTTGCCGCGCATCACCTTGACTGGCCAAATACGCGTACCGGGTGAATCGGCGTCCCCCAGAAGCTTGTTGATCGGCACGATGGCGCCCGGGTCAATTGTGTCTTCGACCAGCGTATAAAGCACGTCACCGTTGAACCAGCGATATTCAGGACGGGTATGCATCTCCCAAGTGAAGTCACCTTTTTTTGAGTTATAGATTTCGAATCCAAAGGCATCTTCGGTGCCGAAAGGCTTGCCCTCCTGATTCATCTTGCCCGCTTGGGACCAGTCCCACCAAAGTTTGGAACCGTAGTCGCCGCGTGAATAGCGTTGTATATGACAGGTTTGACAGGCGATCCTGTCGGTGTGGTCATTAAGTTTCTCGTCCCGTCTGTGGGGTCTGGGATCATGACAGGCGCGGCAACTTACGCGACTCTTCTCCTCCCTGCCGGGTACGCTGATTTTCTGATTATCGGCAGCGTTGGGCGCATAACGGCTACCGGCCAATTCGTGTTGATCACTCCGGTGGCAGGTGGAGCAGGAGAAATTGAGGCCTTCGGCATCCATGTGCACGTCTACGAAGTAGTCAGGTGCTGCAAGGGTCGGGTCAATATCGCCGTGTTTGACCGCCTTGGCCCCACCGCCGGCAAAATGACAGCTGCCGCAGTTGCGCCGGCTGGTGGGGCCGACGTTCTGGGCGAACTTCTCGAGCTTTGGTCTTCTTTTGCCCGGATTGCGCAGTTTCTCTCTGGAGTAGAGACCGGTGGTATCGTGACAGACCAGGCAGTCCACCGCCTCTTCAGAAGAGAAGTCGAAGCTGTCGTCTTTCCAACCGTAACTGATGTGACAGGCGGTGCACGCGGCAATGTTGGGACCGGCTGCGATACAGAAGTTATTCAAAACATGCTTTTTACCCAATTTCTGCCCAGTTGCCGGATTGTCGTACTCCCATCGCCAGTGCTTCGATTTATGTATCTGTTTTGCGGCGTTAGTGTGGCACGCCAGACAGGCCCGGGTAACTTCCGGCCCTGTCAAGAACTTTGTTTGCAGCTGTTCGAATTTGCTGTGATCCGCGGTGGAACCCGGTGTCGGCGTTGCGTTTACCCGCACAGAGAATGCCAGGGCCAATCCTAGCAACAGCAAGATGGTGGTATTTCTAACCAGAAGTCTGTTATATCGATTCTGTTGCGAATACATGGCGACACCAACAGCTCGTTCATCTGCGGGGGACGTGTCAACGCCCCCCAGTGAATTGCTACAAATGGTTAAGGGTCGCTCAGCCTATTCGAGTGGCGTGGCTTTCGGCACACTGCCATCCGGATTGAAAGCGACGTTGGCGTCGAGGAAGTAGATCTTCAGATCCTCCCGTTTCATCATGACGAGGTCATAGGCCTCGCCACTACGCGCGCCAGTGGAGCAGAAGAAGACGATTGGTTTGTCCGTAGGTAGTTTATCGATGTTTTCTTCCACTTCATCCACGGTCATGATGACAGCTTTTGCAAAGGTGCCGTCCGACTCCACCTCTTCCGGATCGCGAACGTCGTACCAATAGAAGTCTTCGGGGTTGTTGGTTGCCAGCGTATTGAATGAGGCGATACTGATGGTCCCCTCGTCTTCTCCCGCTTCGATCTTCGGGGCTGCTGCGGGTTTGGCTTTAGCCGTCTTTTCAATCGCGTCACCATAAGCCTTCTTCCAGGCGGGATAGCCAGCCTGAAACAGGCGTACTTTGGTGTACCCCATGGCGACGGCCTTCACCGCAGACTTCGGACTCAGCGGACATTTGTAACCGCCGCAGTAGAAGATCAATGGCGAGTTCTTATCCGTAGGCAACCTGTCCACCAGCTTATCGAACTGCCTCAGGGGAACGTTGATGGCGCCGGGTAGGTGACCCTTTTTGAATTTTCTTGCAGGACGCGCGTCGACGATGGTCGCTCCCTTGTTTTTGTCGATCAGCATCTTGACGTGCGCAGCGCTGACGCCCGGAGGCAGACCGCCGTTTTTGACCCAGTCGGGAAAACCTGCCGCATAGACCTTGACGTTGGTATATCCCAACGCTTCGGCTTTGGCTGCCGACTTGTGGCTCAGCGGGCACTTCAGGCCGCCGCAATAGAAGATCAACAGGTTGGATTTGTTCTGGGGCAGCAGATGGGTCATCTTGTCGAACTGGCTGTTGGAGATGTTGATGGCCGGAACGATATGACCCTTGTTGTATTTTCTGGCTGGCCTGGAATCAACAATCAGCACCTCTTTCTTGGGTGGTACCGTTGCGTACTGGGTGACAAAGCTGGCATCAACGACGTCTTTGTACCACCAGCTGGGTTTTTCTTTGGCCTGTTCGGCGGCGAAAACTGGAAGGGTTAGAAATATAACGAGTGCCGTAAAGGCACTTCCTAGTGCGAGGCGTTTCATCGTGCTTCCTCTCTTTGGTTTCAATAATAAAAACCTACCCAGTGGGTTGGTTTGCATCGAGAGAAACGCTTCCTATTTAATTATTAAAATATGACGTCGAGCGCTTCTCTCGATCGCATGACTAATAAAATACGCAACCTCTGTTTTTTTTTATTGACAACCATCATCTATAGAACCGATCCACTCAGATCGATAGGCTTTTTGCAGTACTTCGTTGATTTCGATCAAGTGAGGAACTGGATATGTAGCGGAAGAAGATACGGTGAATCAGTTTCAATAGCGAAGACAGTAGCTGTGAACAGTAATGACTGGGTACCAGTTAACAAGGACGGGTATGATCGTGCCCTTCGATTCGAGACTGCCGACCGTGGGAACTCCCACTCGTCAGAATCCATAATGCAGCGATCGATGGCTCGTCATGTAATTGAGGAGACGATTCAATTGGTTCTGGCGACCGAGAAGTCCGCCAGGCTTGAGAGTGCCTGCCTGTAGGGGGTATCAGGCAGGGCTTCGAGAGCGTGTTTGGCCTGTTGCGCCTGCTGATGCGCGAGTTGTTGGGTGTAGCTGATGGCGTCGCTGTCGGCGATGGCCTGCATGACGAAATCGATCTCTTCCAGGCCGCCGTTTTCGATAATATTCGCCAGGCGTAGGCGCTCTTCTTGACCGGCGCACTTCATGGCCTGGATCAGCGGCAGGGTCGGTTTGCCTTCCGCCAGGTCGTCGCCGATGTTTTTCCCGATCTCCGTATTCTCGGCGTTGTAGTCCAGGGCATCATCCACCAGCTGGAAGGCGATACCCAGATGCAGTCCGTAATCCGCCAGCGCCTGTTGCTGATCTTCGGCAACCTCGGAGATGATACCACCAAGACGCGTACCGGCCTCGAACAGAGTGGCGGTCTTGCGTTTTATCACCTCCATGTATTCCGCTTCGCTGGTGTCGGGATTGTGCACATTCAGCAGCTGCAGCACCTCGCCTTCCGCGATACGGTTGGTGGCGTGAGAGAGGATATCCATTACCGGCATGCGGCCTACGTCGACCATCATCTCGAAGGAGCGGGAGTAGAGAAAGTCACCTACCAGAACACTCGCCTCGTTACCCCAAACCGTATTCGCGGTCTCCCGGTTCCGCCGCAGATCTGAGCCATCCACCACATCATCATGCAGCAGGGTAGCGGTATGGATGAACTCGATGATGGCGGCCAGGTCGATATGCCTCCCGCCCACATAACCGCAGGCGCGGGCGGCCAACAGCACAATCATCGGCCGCAGGCGTTTACCGCCGCTATGGACGATATAGGCGCCAATCCGGTTGATCAGCACCACATCCGATTTCAGCTGCTGGATTATCATTTTGTCGACAGCATCCATATCGTCGCTGATGAGTTCGCGAATAGTTGTTATATCCATGGCTGTCATGACTCACACAAAGTCCACGCATGCTAGGAGGGGGTGGCGAGAGTGTCAAGCAGCATCTTTCTCTCATCAGCGCTGGCAGGCTGGACAGAAGAATGTGGAACGCTGCCCGATGGATTTGCTGCGAATAACCCCGCCGCATCTTGGACAGGGCTTCCCCGACTTGCCGTAGACCTGAAGCGACAGGGCGAAGTAACCGGGATTGCCGTCCTCTTTGAGAAAATCCCGCAGGGTGGTGCCGCCCTGGGCGATTGCCTCCTCGAGTACGTTGCGGATCTCCTCTGCCAGTCTCTGATAGCGCCGGCGCGATGTCCGGTTGCTGGGCCGGGTGGGATGGATGGCAGCACGGAAAAGGGATTCGCTGGCATAGATGTTTCCGATACCGACAACGGTCTTACTGTCCATGATCAACTGTTTTATCGCGGTACGACGCACCTTGCCCCGGGCAAACAGATAGTCGCCGTCAAATGTGTCGCCAAGGGGTTCCGGACCGAGATCGGCGAGCAGGGGATGGTTGATGGCCGGTTGATCGGTCCAGAGCACCGCGCCGAAGCGTCTGGGATCACGCAGTCTGAGTCGCAGGCCATTGCCCAGCAGGAGGTCGAAATGATCGTGTTTTTGTATTGCCGCATCGGCGTCGACAATGCGCAGGCTGCCGGACATGCCGAGGTGTATGATCAAGGTGCCGTGATGAAAGGCCATCAGCAGGTATTTGCCCCGCCTGTCCACCGATAACAGCTTCCTCCCCTTCAGCGTGCATGGCAGATCCTCGGGAATCGACCAACGCAACCTGGGTTGACGGATAGTGACCTGGCGAATGCGTTGACCGGTGATATGGGGGGCTATGCCCCGGCGAGTTGTTTCGACCTCCGGCAGTTCAGGCATGTGTCTAGGTTCTCATATTAGTGTTAACAGGCCCTAATCTGTGGTTTTAGCCAGCCAGGCTTCAGGCGGTGCGATGAGGTGGTGATAGAAGCCGTCCGCAATCAGGTGCACCTCCCCCTGATGGTGGACATAACGCCAGCCATTGACCGGATCGCTGTTGCCGAAGCTGAGTGTCGTGTCATCGAGTGCCATCATGATAGGGGATGGCGCCAGGCCGTAGGGTTCCAGGTCATCCGGGGCTGTGAATCGGCTCAGGCTGGGGGTGCGGCAGATTTTCAGCAGTTGCCTGACCCTGGATTGATCGGCGGGTTGGTCGCCGCTCATCCATTGGTTCTGTCGCCGCATCAAACTGATCTCACGCCCCTGAAGATCATTGATCCTTATGCGGGTGATCTGTTGCGGATCGAGTTGGGTGAGGGGTGGCAGGGGGGCTGGTTGCGATAGCCATACCAGCAGGCCCAGCAGACCTGCGATAGCAAGCAGGAGCAGATTGATTTTGGTTCTTGATACCATCGCTATGCACGATTCCGTCGCCAGGCCATTACTGCACCGACAGCCAGGAGCATGAGCGGGAGCACAATCAGAGAACCGAGGCCGATTGTGCCGATGGCGAGCTTCGATAGATGCAGTTCGCGGTCGCTGGCTTGTGGCGCGGGTATGCCGATCAGCTGATCATCCCCGACCAGCCAGCGGGAGAGTGAGAGGCCTAGATCGAGGTTGCCGGCATTGTTGAGATAGCTGTTGGCGAGAAAGTCACCATCACCGATCACCAGTATCCGCTGTTCCCTGTCATCGTGCCGGCGTTCGAGAGCAATGCCAATCGTGAGTGGACCCGCCTCCTCACCTGCCAATGGATTGCGTTCGATCTCACCGCTCAATGGACCGGTTTCGTTCCAACTCTTATCCAGGGTTCGCAACAGGGGTGTCGCTTTCCAATCCCGCTGCTCAGAGAGTGTGAGCGCCGCCGACTGTGGAAACAGGGTCAGCAGATTGAATCCCCGGGTGGCTTCGTGATTGGAATATTCCGGGACCACAGCGATGGCCGGATTATCGATACCCAACGCCTTGACATTGGCATCCACGATCGTGCCCGGTAACTGTTCGATACCGAAAAGCTGCTGTATCAAATCACCCAGGATCCAGTTGTCCGGGTCGCTCAACAGCAACAGGTTGCCACCCTCCGCAACATATTCGGAAAGCCGTTCGATCTCACCCGGCAATAGGGCGCGGATAGGGGAGGCGATGATCAGCAATGCGGTATTGTCGGGCGGGCCGGACGAAGTGGCGAGGTCAAGCCCCGCGATCTGGTATCCCTGCTGTTTGAGTGATTGGCCGAACTCGCCGAGATCGTGATTCGCCTTGCCGGTAAGATCGCGTTCGCCATGGCCGCTGAGCCCTGCTATCCAGTAGCTGTTGTCACGGCCCAGGCGCAGGATGGCGTTGCTGAACTGCTCCTCATCCACTTTCTGGATACGCTCCTCCCTCTTTTCATAGCGCAGTACAATCTCACCGGATAGGCTGATGCCCTGTCGGCGTGCTTCATCAGGGTGGCGCAGGGGATCGATGAAGGTCAACTCGATATTCGGTTTGTGGTGCTGGTAACGGGCCACAAAGCGTTGAATGCGATCACGCAGCTTGGCCGTTTCTCCCACATATGCGGTTACGCTCAGCTCACCCGGTGTGCGTCGCAGGATATCGATGCTGGCTGGATTGAGGCTGTTGCTGCCCTGGCGGGTCCAATCCCACTGCATGTCGTAACGACTGCTGAGCCAGGCCAGCAGCACCAGCAAGAGGGCCATTACCAGATGGAACAGCAGATCGTTGAGACGTGAGCCTACCCGATTAATCATCCACGACGCCTCTTGTCGAGCCGGTATAACGCCAGGCCTAAAAAGAAGTGTATCAGTAATAGGAAGTATGCCAGATCACCGAAACGTATGAGACCGAGCTGCAGATCGAGATAGTGGGAGGGCCAGGCCAGCCAGTGCATAAAACTGCCGCCCTCGGTATTTTGATCGAGCAGTGAAATCAACAGCAGCAGGCCATAGCTGCCTGCGGCAGCGATTCCCGGGTTCTCATTGAGTGTCGAGAAGTAGAGACCGATAGCGGTGAATGCGCCGCTCAACAGAAGTAATCCGAGGGTGGCGGCTAACAGCAGTCCGAAGTCTAGCTGGATGCCAGAGGTGAGGCTTACGCAAAGCAGTAGCGGTATCAGGATGAACAATAACTGGAACATCAGGATAGCGAGAAACTTGCCCGCAAGTATGGAGAGGTTTGATAGCGGTGCGCTGCTCAGGAGGGCATAACTGCCGTCGCGAAACGACTCGCTGAAACTGCGGATGGTAATGATCGGTGTGATGATCAGGATCAGCACCGAGGCAAGACCGTAGAGCTGCAACCCCAGATGGTGGCTCAGTCCCAGGCTGCGGTTGGACGACTGCATACCGTTGAAGATCTCCAGTGTGGCGAGAAACTGCCAGCTCAGCAGGCTCAGACTGAGACTGAAGATGACCCAGGGCAGTGGTGTGCGCATCAATCTCCGCCACTCCATCCAGGCCAGATAGAGTGTCATGAATGCCCTCCGGTAGTGGCCTGCAGAAACAGCTGTTCGAGACTCATCCGTTCCGGTTTCAGCTCAATCAAGCCCCATCCCCGCGCCACAATCTGTCGTGCCAGTTCACTGGGTTGGCAGCCCGGCTCCAAGATGATGCGATAGTAGTCGGTGTGCATCTGCTCTGCCTCCGCCACCCCGGTCATCGCCTTGATCGATTGCGGCTCCGGGTTCCGGTCGAGGCCGATACGATAACAGGTCTGCGCCGGTGGTGTGAGCTCTCCGCTATAGACGCTCTTTCCCTGTTGCAGAATGGTGACCCGGTTACAGGTCGCTTCTATCTCCGGCAGGATATGGCTGGACAGGATCACCCCTTTATCCCGGGCAAGTTCCTGGATCAATTCACGAACCTGGCGGATCTGTGCCGGGTCCAGTCCGTCGGTCGGCTCATCCAGGATGACAACCCGGGGGTCGTGAATGATTGCCTGGGCAAGACCGACCCGTTGTTGAAAACCCTTGGAGAGTTTTCGTATCAGACGTCTTCCCGCCTGCTCCAGGCCACAGCGCTGCTTGGTGTGTTCCCGTGCCGCCATCGATTGTCTTCTTTTCAGTCCGTGCAGGTGGGCGCAGTCCCACAGATACTCATCCACGGTCTGGTCACGATGCAGGGGGGGGGCGTTCCGGGAGGTAGCCGATAAATCGTTTTGCCTGGGTCGGCCGGTTCAACAGGTCCTCTCCACAGATGGATATGGTGCCTGTGCTGGGTGCAAGGTCACCGCTGAGCATCCGCATGATAGTCGATTTACCCGCACCATTGGGTCCCAGCAAGCCAAGAATGTCACCCCGCATCAATTTCAGATCAACAGCAGATACTACCTGGCTGCTTCCGAAGTGACGGCTGAGTTGACTTGTTGTTAACAGTTTGGGCATAAGCGTTATAGTTGGCTGTCTGCACAGTGCGGGAAAGGCTGCCAAGGCAGAGACCTGCCAAACATATCACCCTTTGTACGCTATGCAAGACCTTGTGTTTAAACTGATACGCAAATCATACCGCCGGCCAGAGGCAATCGCTGCGGTCGATGGAATACCAACCTATGCGGCCGGGCTGAAAAGTGGGATTTGACCTCCAGGCAGTATTCTCCATACTGCACCGGTGCCGATCGATCTAAACAGAGTATGTTTCCGATATGGGTGTGTTCACTGAGATGGAGGGTTGATGAACGGCTTTGATCGCCAGAATAAAAAGGGTTATCTGCTGGGTGTCGATACAGGAGGCACATTCACCGATTTCGTTCTGTACCGCGCTGGAGATATGCGGATACACAAGGTGTTGTCGACGCCTCAGGCACCGGAACAGGCCATCCTGCAAGGAATAGATGAGCTGGGAGTTGGGACGAGCGATCTGATTATTGTGCACGGCTCTACTGTCGCCACCAATGCCGCCTTGGAGGGTAAGGGTGTGCGTACACTCTACATCGGTAATCGTGGCCTGCAGGATATCCTCACGATCGGGCGTCAGGCACGCAGTGAACTCTATAATCTGCAGCCGCACGCCAGGGCTGCGCCTGTGGCGGCGAACGACTGTCTGCAAACCGGCGGCCGTCTTGACAGCCAGGGAAAACTGGTCGAGCCATTGAGCGATGAGGAGATCGATACGCTGAAGGCCGAGGTTGCCCGCCGAAATCCCGAAGCTGTTGCGATTAACCTATTGTTCAGTTACCTCGATGACCGCTTCGAAAAGAAGATAGAGGCAGCGATACCTGAAGGTATCTTTTGTTCCCGCTCCTCCAGCGTGCTGCCGGCAAGCGGCGAGTATGAGCGGGGGATAGCCACCTGGCTCAACAGCTGGGTGGGACCGTTGGTGGAGGGTTATATCGAGCGCCTGCGGGCACGTCTTGGCGGGGCGAGAATCTCAGTGATGCAGAGCTCCGGCGAAGCGATCGCGGCGGATCAGGCTGCACGGCAGGCAGTGCGGATGCTGCTCTCAGGCCCGGCAGGCGGATTGGTCGGTGCCGGTTATGTGGCCGCGGTATCGGGTCGCAGCCAGCTTTTGACTCTCGATATGGGGGGGACCTCCACCGACGTGGCATTGATTGACGGGAGCCCCAGATTGACCCGGGAGGGGCATATCGGTCCTTGGCCTGTGGCTGTGCCGATGGTGGATATGCACACCATCGGCGCCGGGGGCGGCTCACTTGCCTGGGTGGATGCGGGGGGCATGTTGCAGGTAGGTCCGGAGTCTGCAGGAGCCGACCCGGGACCGGCTTGTTATGCCCGTGGCGGCACCAAAGTGACGGTTACGGATGCCAATTTAATCCTCGGCCGCTTGCGAAGCAGCGCTTTCCTGGGGGGGCGTATGCAACTCGATATGCAGGCGGCAGAGAAGGCGGTGGGGCAATTGGCGCAGCGGCTTGGGCTCTCTCTGCACAGGGCGGCGGAGGGAGTGATCAGGGTCGCCAACGAGCATATGGCGCGAGCCCTGCGCGTGATTTCAGTCGAACGGGGAGTTGATCCACGCAGTTATACCCTGCTCTCATTCGGTGGCGCAGGTGGGTTGCATGTGTGTGCCTTGGCCAATGCCCTGGGCATGCGCTCCGCCCTGGTGCCGCTCAACGCGGGTGTCCTGTCCGCCTTGGGAATGCTGGCAACCCGGCCGGGACGTCAGTTGGTGCATGCCCGTCTTGGACTGTTACAGGGATTGAGCGACAGTGAACTCCGGCAGGCGTTTTCCCGGCTCGCACAGGGTGGTGTGGCGGATCTTGTGGAGGAGGGCATAGCCGGGGATCGGATCGAGGCTGAATATGCCTTGGATCTGCGCTATTTGGGGCAATCCTATACCCTTACCGTCCCCTGGAGCAGCCTGGAGCGGGTGGAAATCGATTTCCATGAGCGACACGAAATCCGTTACGGGCATCGCATGACGGCACCCGTGGAGTTGGTTAATCTGCGTGTGGCCCTGCGTGGTCCGCAGACAACGATTGCACTGAATGGTACAGCCGGATCCGAGCCAGCCGAGGCTTGTGAGCATTTGACTGTCTGGGGGGTGGATAGACCAGTGCCGCGTTATGAGAGAGCGCAACTGGCTGTGGGACAGGCGCTTGCGGGGCCAGCGCTGATTACGGAAATGGCGTCAACCACTTGGTTGGAGCCCGGTTGGCGTTGTACGGCGGATAGCGCCGGTAATCTGCTGCTTGAAAAGATGTCGTCAAGCTAGGGCCTGTTTACACGATTTCGATCAGCCAGGCTGATCGGAGTCTCTCGGGATATTCGCCCGGACATAAAAAAACCCGCCGAGGAGGCGGGTCTCTTCCAGGGAAGGTTCAGATCTATTTGATCTTCGATTCCTTGTACATCACATGCTTGCGCACCTTGGGATCGAATTTCTTGATCTCCATCTTTCCCGGTTGGTTGCGCTTGTTCTTGGTCGTGGTGTAGAAGTGTCCAGTGCCGGCACTGGAGACGAGTTTGATTTTATCACGCATGACTCTGGGCTCCTGGGTTAGACTTTTTCGCCGCGGGCGCGCATTTCGGCGAGTACCGAATCGATTCCCTTCTTGTCGATGATGCGCATACCTTTAGAGGATAGACGCAGACGGACCCAGCGTTTTTCACTCTCGACCCAGAATCTGTGGGTATGCAGATTGGGGAGAAAACGACGCTTAGTCTTGTTGTGCGCATGGGAGACGTTGTTTCCCGTGACCGGGCGCTTGCCGGTGACTTGGCAGACTTTTGACATGGTCCAAACCTCGAAATAGTTATCCCTGGATGGGGGGCATTACTTTATCCCCCGGGCGAAAGGCGCGTATTTATATCAGAGTAAGGGTTAGGAGGCAAGTTAAATCATCCCGCGTTCAGCCAGCGAAACCGCTTCTCCCTCGCCAATCACGATATGGTCGAGAACACGGATATCCACCAACGCCAGGGCATCCTTGAGGCGTTGAGTAATCTGGCGATCGGCCCGGCTCGGCTCAGCCATCCCAGAGGGATGGTTATGGGCGAAGATGAGTGCGGCAGCATTCAGCTCCAGGGCTCGCCTGACGACTTCTCTGGGGTGCACATTGGCCCCGTCTATCGTGCCGCGAAAAAGCTCTTCATAGCGAATCACTCGGTGCCGGTTGTCTAGAAACAGGCAGGAGAATACCTCATAGGCATAGTGACGCAGTCTGGCTCGCAAATAGTCTTGGGTCTGTTCTGGAGCGGTCAGACTGCCGGATGTTTCAAGCTGCTCATGCAGGTATCGCCGAGCCATTTCGAGGACTGCCTGCAGTTGCGTGTATTTTGCCATGCCCAACCCTCTAGACTTGCAGAAACGTCGCTGGTCGGCGCTGAGCAGATGGCGCAGACCGCCAAATTCGGCCAGTAGACTGCGCGCCAGGTCTACCGCTGTCTGGCCGGCAACACCGGTACGCAGAAAGATGGCCAGCAGCTCTGCATCCGAGAGTGATTCCGAGCCCCGCTGCAGCAACTTCTCTCTGGGTCGTTCATCGATGGGCCAATCGGTAATCGGCATATAATAGACCTCCTTGTCTTTGATCTAGGGCCAATTGGATTAGTGTTAACAGGCCCTAGGTAATCAGGCTCCAGTCTAATCTGTACTTTCCTTTTGATCGATAGTTTCCACAACCATCCGGTATAGGCGGCCGGACCTTTTACGCTCTATTTGTACCGGCAGGTAGCCCAACGTAGGTGCGAACCAGATGGTATAGTCCGGCTTGCGTGACTCTTTGCTTCGCCTCACCCGCAGGCAGTTTATCTGGCCAAAGGGTGTTTCGATATCTTCCTCACCCTCGACAAGAAATCGATAACGTTTGATTTTTCCGCCGTCGGCCACCTGGTAGGAGATATCTTCTTTGCCCTCAGCCAGGTGCAGGCGGACCAGCAGTTGCTGGCTGAGTCTGTCCTGAGTACCGGATGTGATGGGTTGGGACCAGGTGACACCGCCGCTGGTAGTGCGGACCTTGCCTGCCTGCCAGTCAAATACCAATTCTGTGCGCTCATTCTCATTTCCCATATCCTTATAGGTATAACTGATCGGTTGGATTGTGTTCCTGGTCAACCGTCCATGACTCTCTTCGATGATCTCATCGGCACTGAACCAACCCGCAAGCATCCCCGGCAAGGTATGGGCAGTATAGTGGTACTCACCCTTCTCATTCAGGCTGAACTCGAGCATCAATTCACCCAGGGGAATGACATTGCGCTTAACGCTGAATGTGGCGGAAAATGGCTTCAGCAGCTCCTCTGTCTCAGCGTTCAATGGCAAGCAGCAAATCAGCGCCGTAATCCCCAATAGCCAGCCAGTGCGGTATCGGAGCCTGATCATCGATCAGTTATCCGATAGGTTCCAGCGGGGTGAACACAACGGGGTTTTCAAGCCTCTTTCCATTCAGTATGACCTCGCCATTCTCATCCATCGATAAGCGTTTCTCTGCGAACCAGCGTATTGCCAGGGCGTAGATCTGATGCTCCTTCCGCAACACCCTGGCCGCAAGGCTCTCTGCATCGTCGTCCTCCATTACAGCTACCTGGGCCTGTACAACCAGTGGGCCACCATCCAGTTCCTCGGTGACGAAATGGACACTGGCCCCGTGCAGTTGATCCTGTGCATCCAACGCCCGTTGATGAGTGTTCAATCCAGTATATTTTGGCAGCAGTGAGGGATGGATATTCAACATGCGTCCCGCATAGTGCCGAACAAATCCGTTCGTGAGAATGCGCATGAAACCGGCCAGGGCGATCAGGCCCGGCGAGTAGCGGTCGATTAATTTCATCAGTGCACGGTCGTAGCTTTCCCGGTCTGTGAACTCCTTGTGATTGAGGATAGCTGTTTCGATGCCGGCCTGCTCGGCCCGTTGCAAGCCGTAGACATCAGGGCGGTTGCTAATAACAGCGCGGATCTCAATGGGGAGATCGACCAGCGTGGCATCGATAATTGCCTGCAGGTTGGTGCCACCACCGGAAATCAGCACCACGACAGGTAGTTTTGACACTCCACTCATCCAAGCGGTCCGCTTATCTCAACCCTGATATCGGTGTTATCTGCGGATCTTATCGCCCCGACAACCCAGGCGGTTTCACCCATGCCGTTGAGCAGCTTCAGGGTGGTTTCAGTCTCTTTTTGCGCAACACAGACAATCATGCCGACGCCACTGTTGAAGGTGCGCAACATCTCGCTGTTGGCCAGCTTGCCCTGAGTTCGCAGCCATTCGAAGATAGGCGGAAGCTGCCAGCTGCCGCTGTCGATCACCGCTTTGCAGCCATCGGGAAGGACTCGAGGAAGGTTTTCGGGCAGTCCGCCGCCGGTGATGTGGGCCAAGGCATGAATCTCCACCTCCTCCATGAGGGCCAACAGAGGTTTGACATAGATTCGGGTGGGTGCCAGCAGTGCATCACCCAGGGTGCTATCCTGGAAGGGCTGATCCAGGTTCGCACCAGTGACCTGGAGTATCTTGCGTATCAAAGAGTAGCCATTCGAGTGGGGTCCTGACGAGGCTATGCCAATCAATGTGTCGCCCTCCTGTACCCGCTCCGGGAGTATCAGGCGGCTCTTTTCGGCAATACCGACACAGAAACCGGCCAGATCGTAGTCGCCTTTCGCGTACATGCCCGGCATCTCGGCGGTCTCACCGCCTGTCAGGGCCGCCCCGGCCTGCTGACAGCCGGCCGCGATTCCCTGCACCACATCGGTGGCGATCTCCACATCCAGTTTTCCGGTAGCGTAATAATCCAGAAAGAACAGGGGTTCGGCGCCTGCGACAACGATATCATTGACACACATAGCCACCAGATCGATGCCGATCGAATCATGGCGATTGAGTTCCAATGCCAGTTTCAGTTTAGTGCCTACCCCGTCCGTGCCTGAAACGAGCACCGGTTCCCGGTATCGATCCAGCGGCAGTTCGAAGAGTGCGCCAAACCCACCGAGTCCTGCGAGTACACCTGAACGGAAGGTCTGTTTAACGATCGGCTTGATACGTTCGACCAGTTCATTGCCCGCATCGATATCAACACCGGCGTCCCGGTAGCTGAGTGATGAGGGGTTGCTGGGTTTGGATTCATACTCCACGGGATGATACTCCGGCTTCAGGCCCTAGGTGATTCAGACCGGGATTCTAACAGAAGAAGTGGGACTCAGTGAGTGTTGTGCTTGTCCTGATTTTCATCTTTTCCGCAGGCGCGTTAATATTTCCCGTTATGCGAAGATCCGATAAGGCTGTTTCTCAGTACCGACCATGGGGCGACTCATGTTTTCCCCACTGGAAATCAAGTAGCCGAATAGTGAATATCAGAGAATCCTTGTGAAGTGTGAAAATTTAATGATTCAAACTCGACTGAAGATGGCTTTCCGGTGGTTGATGTTTTCGGCTGCTCTGCTGTCGCCGCCGTGGGTATCTGCCGAACGGGTATGGGAGCTCTATGAAGCGGAGGTTCCGGTTCACGGTCAGAGTGCACAAGCGAGGGCGGATGGAATTCGCTCGGCCTTTGCCAGCGTAATCGTGAAGGTGAGTGGCGATCGCGGCCTTTTGAACCATCCCGAAATCCACGGCGTCCTTAAAAAAGCGTCCGCATATATCCAGCAATATCGTTATAAGACGCTTGAAACCTCCAATCCTGAGGCTGCACCGGATTCACCGGATCGCCTGTTGTGGGTGCGTTTCGATGAGCGGGCGGTCAATCGTCTGCTACGCCAGAGCGGTGTGCCGGTGTGGGGTGGTACGCGACCATCCATCCTGGTCTGGTTGGGCCAGGAACAGGGTGCGCGACGTGACCTGCTGTCACTCGAGCGGGAACGGCGCCTGAGACACTATTTAAACAGAGTGGGGGAGTCACGGGGACTGTCATTTCTCTGGCCACTCATGGATATAGAGGACCGAAACGCAATACGGGTAAGCGATCTGTGGGGCGGTTTTGAAGAGAACATCCGCCGGGCCTCTGCGCGATATCAGCCTGATGTGATTCTTGTCGGCCGTATGACCCGGCAGGGCTCACGCAGTTGGCGGGGTGAGTGGTTGCTCTATCTACCCGATAAGGTCAATCGCTGGCAGACCAGTGCCGAAGGTAAAGTGGCCCTTGCCAGTGAGGGCTTGAATCAAGCCGTTGATGCCCTTGCGTTGCGATTTGCTCCACAACAGGTTACTCAGGGGGAAACCGATATCAGGATTCGCGTACACGGACTTACAAGGTTGGCAGACTTTGTATTGGTTAAAGAATATCTGCAGTCGTTGGCGATGATCGAACAACTTGATCTGCTATCGGCTGATACCGAAAAGGTTAATTTCAAGGTCCGTATTCATGGCAGTAGGGAGGCATTGGAGCGTGGTATTCAGCTTGGTTCCGTGCTCGAGCCGGTGGAATCCCTCGATTATGCGGCAGCAGTTGAAAATAAGAACCCAGAGGTGGTTGTTGGCGAAAGTCTGGTATATCGCTTGCGTTAGGGCCTCTGAAAGCATCTAACAATATGGGAAACTACACACGATTCACGCCTAGCGGGGTTGTCATTCGTACATCTAGAGTGATTACACATCGCTCATTCAGCCTTGCTGGACAAACAGTAATCCCGCCAGGACCGATTGGATGAGTGTTCACTGGCCCTAGCATGATACGGAGCCGCCATTTCGATGCAGAGTAAGGATATCCCCAACCTGATCAGTGTACTGCGCATCTTATTGACTATCCCGATTGTCTGGTTGTTGTTTGAACATGAGTTCTCCTATGCCCTGATACTGTTCGCAGTAGCCGGTATTTCCGACGGCATCGATGGCTTCCTCGCAAAACGGTTTGGTTGGCAAAGTCATCTGGGAGGTTTACTCGATCCTTTAGCCGACAAAGCCCTGCTGATGAGTTCATTTCTGGTGCTCGGAGGTTTGGGGCTGATTCCCGTCTGGCTGGTGATCCTTGTGATCTTCCGCGATCTCACCATTATGGGTGGAGCGCTCTATTATAATTTCAGTGTTGAAGAACTGGACGCTAATCCAAGCTTGATCAGTAAGTTGAACACATTGTTACAGATAGTGCTGGTGCTGTTGGTAGTGACAAATGCCGGCCCCTTTACCCTGCCTTCCCAGCTGTTGACCTGGCTCACCTGGGTTACCGGATTCACCACCCTGGTCAGTGGTATTGCCTATGTCTGGGTATGGACAAACAAGGCTCGTGACAAAGGCTGGCACGGGTGACACCGTCGCGGATTGGAGGTTGTAATATCCGCTACCAGCGTATGGCTGGATATATAGCAGATAAGTCTGTAGTACGGATGGTGTTATTCTTTGGTCATGTTTAGACTTCACGACATATCAACTGAGAGTAGATTGAAATCATGGAGGAGAATAAATGAAATACCTGACTGTTATTGTCGTTGGCGGTTGCCTACTGTTGTCTTCTGCAGCCATTTCTGAAGAGTCTGTCAAGGGTGCAGGTATAGACGGGAATCGCTATATCGGGGTTATGGTCTCTTCCCCGCAATACAAGGAGGATGATTCCAATACCGATTTTCGCAGTGCCGGCTTGCTGGTGCGAGGGGGCATGGAGTTCAATGAGTTTCTGGCAGTTGAAGGTCAGTTCGGTCTGTTTGGCGAGGATGTGGTCAATGACCGCAGCTATCAGATCGAGTACCTGTTGAGCGTCTACGCTAGGGGTAATCTCCCTCTCCTCGACAGCCGGACCCGACTCTATGCCTTAGCTGGAGTGACCCATTTTTCCGCTAATGTCCCCGGATTCAGCAGTGTGGATGAGACTGCGATTGGTTATGGTATTGGTCTCGAACTCTATGCGGACGAACAGAATGCGCTGACGCTTGAGTGGCTGCGTCATGCTGTCGGTGATATCCATAATGTCGACTACAAGCTGGAGTCGGCCAGTCTAGGGTTTGTACATCGCTTTTAGGGACTTTGTAACAGCCTGCAGGGTGCCGTGCATTGGTGTCAGGCAAACACTGTCTGGGCATCGAATACCGGCCCATCGACACAGACCCGTTTCATTGCCGGCCCCTGAGGTGTCTGCACCTCCACCACACAGCCAGCGCAACCGCCAACGCCACAGGCCATGAACTCCTCCAGAGAGACCTGGCAGGGTATATTATGGTTGGCGGCTAGTTGTGCAACCGCTTCCAGCATCGGGTGGGGGCCGCAAGCAAAGATCTCAACCTCAGACAATGCCTGCATGTTTAGGGAGCTGATCCATTGTTCGGCCAACTCAGTGACATAGCCTTGAAATACACCAGGAAAACCCTGCAGACTGGCAAGCCTGCAGCCTATCCCCCAATCGTCCAGCAGCGGCATGCTGGCGATCACACCGTCGGCCAGACCGGGAATGATGATTTGAGAAGGGATCGATTGAAAAGGAAACGGCACCTCAGAGCCGAGAATCACAAAGGGTTGTTTCTGCGGGTCTTTACGCAAGGAATCCGCCAGAAATACCATCGGAGGCATGCCGACACCACCGCCGATCAAAAGGGGTTTATTACGGCCCGGGCTAGGGGAGAAGGGATTACCGATAGGGCCCAAGAGGCTGATCTTCTCCCCGGTCGTGCGTTTTGCCAGTAGTCCGGTTCCCTTGCCGACACGTTTATACAGCAGCTCAATCCAGCCATGTTTGGCGGAGCAGCGCATGATAGAGATCGGTCGGCGCATTGGAAGCTGCGGATCACATGTGAGATGCACAAAACTGCCGGGCATTGCCTTTGCGGCGCAGTGGGGAGCGAGCAGGCGCATGATGAACTGATCACCGGCAAAAGCCTGGTGTGAAAGGATTTCAGCATCTTCAAGAAAGACGGTGTCACGTTGCATTTTCTTCATGGGTATTCTGAGAATAGACCAATCGGCCTTTCAATAGTGTGTGGGTGACCCGTGCCGGCATTTCCCAACCCGTGAACGGTGTGTTTTTACCCGCGCTGAGGAGCTTCTCCTTGTCTACAATCCAGCGATGACGGGGATCGAAAATACAGATATCCGCCGGGTGGTTTGGCGTCAATCGCCCCATCCTCAAGCCGAGTATGTCCGCCGGGCCACAGGTCAGGCGGGCAATGGCGTCGCTCAGCTCTAGAACCCCCTGATCGACCAGTTTCAGGGTCAGTGGTAACAGGGTCTCGAGTCCCGAAATACCCGGTTCCGTATCGGGGAAGGGCGATGCCTTGGCGTCAGCCTCATGGGGTTGATGGTCGGAACAGATCGCCTGAATGACGTTCTTTGCGACGGCATCGCGTAGGCCATTACGGTCACTGTCATTTCTCAGGGGGGGTCTGACATGGTGGTTGCTGTCGAAGCCCTCGATATCCGTTTCGCTCAGATGCAGCTGGTGGATGGCTACATCGGCACTGACCCGTCGCCCTTCACGCTTGGCCCATGCCATGGTCCGCGCAGCACTTGCACTGGAAAGGGCGTGAAAGTGGATTACAGCTCCAGTGGTTTCCGCCAATGCAAGATCGCGGGCAACCGCGACTGTCTCAGCCGCTTCGGGAATGCCCGGCAGACCCAGCCGGTCGGCGACCTTGCCCTCATGTACACAACCGTTGTTACTGAGGTAGTGATCTTCCGGGCGTAAAATGATCAGCAGATTGAATGTGGATGCATACTCCATGGCTCGGCGTTGAACCAGGGTATTGGCTAACGGGGTATAGGCATTGGTGACAGCTATGCAGCCAGCCGCCTTGAGTGCCGCCATCTCGCTCAGTCGATCGCCTTTCAGGGCCTGGGTAAGAGCCCCCTGGGGCAAAAGACGGCAATAGCCCGCTTTACGTGCCTTGTGTCGGATCTGTCCGACCACCGCGGGGGTGTCGATTACCGGATAGGTGTCAGGGGTGCAGCAGATTGTGGTGATCCCACCGCTGGCGGCGGCCTGGGTTTCACTGGCTATAGTGGCCTTGTGTTCCGCCCCGGGCTCCCGCAGGTTGGCGTTGAGATCGATCAGGCCGGGACAGACAACCTGTTCCTTGGCATCGATGGTGAGAGTTGCCTGAAACTCCCTTGGGGGGGAGCCGAGACAGAGGATTTTACCGCCGGCGATGTGCAGGTCAGTGATCTCGTCAATGCCGTTTGCCGGATCTATGACCCTGCCACCGAGGATTGAGATGTCTTTCTTCTTTCTCATCCCGCCACCTCCTGCATGCGCAGGTTCTGGGTGCCTATAACCTTCGAGATCACCGCCATGCGTATGGCAATGCCATAACTGACCTGCTGCAGGATTACGGATTTTGAACCGTCGGCTACCTGGGAGTCCATTTCGACACCGCGGTTGATGGGCCCTGGATGCATTACGATCGCTTCCGAGTCGGCCAGTGCCAAGCGTTTTTCAGTGAGTCCGTAAAGACTGAAATACTCATGCTCAGAGGGGAGCAGTGCACCCTGCATGCGCTCTTTTTGCAGACGCAGCATGATGATGACGTCCACATCCCAGATACCCTCTTCCATATTGTGATAGACATGAACACCGAGACTGCGCGCATCCGACGGTAGCAGTGTGCGAGGAGCCACAGCTCGAACCTCCGAGACCCCGAGTGTATTCAGGGCGAGTATTTGCGAACGGGCTACCCGGGAGTGGAGTACATCGCCGACAATGGCTACCCGCAGTCCGGCAAATTCACCTTTATGCCGGCGGATGGTGAACATATCGAGCATCGCCTGGGTCGGATGGGCGTGACGACCGTCACCGGCATTGATGACGCCGACTCCCCGATCGGCGTGTTGTGCGATGAAATGGGCGGTTCCGCTGCTGGCGTGACGGACGATGAACATATCCACATGCATCGCTTCCAGATTGCGCAGCGTGTCCAATAGAGTTTCACCCTTGGAAGTGGCGGAAGCGCTGATGTTGAGGTTGAGGACATCCGCCGAAAGACGTTTCGCTGCCAATTCGAAGGTGGTTCGTGTCCGGGTGCTGGTTTCAAAAAAGAGATTGGCGACGACCTTACCCCGGCATAGGGGGACTTTCTTAATGGTTCTTTCGGAGACGCCGGTGAATCCCTCTGCCGTGTCGAGGATTTCAGTCAGTGTCGCCCTATCAAGTCCATCGATGGTAAGGAAGTGGAGCAGTCTCTGTTCATCGTCCAGTTGCAGGGTTTTATTGCTGAAACTCATAGCCGTCTAACCTTGTTCATCACTGCGGGAACGCCGATTTGTCTTGGTGCCGATCACCAACCCGAGCGGCTCGGGCCCAATCAAGGTGATATGCTGGTTCTGCTCCAGCTCCGGGTGCAAACCGACCACGTCAGGCTGTATCGGCAATTCCCGCCCGCTGCGGTCGACCAGTGTGGCCAATATGATCGATGCAGGACGTCCATAGTCGAAGATCTCATTCAGTGCCGCCCGGATTGTCCTTCCCGTATGCAGGACATCATCTACCAGGATGATATGACGATCATCCACCGGTATAGGGAGATCGGAAGGGTGAACTTCGGGATTCATTCCGATGCGCGTAAAGTCATCCCGATAAAATGAGATATCCAGTGTGCCGAGAGGATCATCCAATTGGAGCTGGTTGTGCAGTATTTCAGCCAACCAGACACCGCCGGTACGGATACCGATCATCAACGGATCTGTTATCCCCCTCGAGTTCAACAGAGAATGAACTTTGTCCGCCATTACGTCTACCAGAGGTCTCACCTCATTGGCATCCATATACATTTTTCTATTGTTCATTTAACCAGGTTTCCAGTATGAGTTTGGCTGCTACGGCGTCATAGTCTTCCAATCGCTTGGCATTATGTCCCAGTCTGTCCCTTGCTTCGAAGGAGCTGTAACGCTCATCAGCCAGATAGACCTTGATATGAAATCGCCCCTCAAGTTGTCGGGAGAAGCGTAATGCCGGTTGTGTGGCATCTGTTTCGCTGTCATCCACATCGAGTGGCAGACCGACTACAAGGGCCTGAGGTCTCCACTCTTCAATAAGGCTCGCGATGCGTTGCCAATCGGGTTTATGATTAACCAAATGCAGTGTTTCCAGCGCGGTTGCCGTACCTGTCACCGTTTGCCCGACAGCTACGCCTATTTTACGGCTGCCGTAATCGAACCCTAGCAGGGTGCCCATCCGATATCGCTCTCTACGCGTGGCCAGTATCGCCGCTCAACAGGTTCAGGTCCACGCCGAGCAGATCGGCGGCTGCCTGCCAACGCTCATCGCTGGCCCGGTTGAAGATGATGTCGCTCTCAGCCGGTCCGCTCAGCCAGGCATTCTGAGCCAATTCACTCTCAAGTTGGCCCGCTCCCCAGCCGGCGTATCCAAGGGCAACAAGATTGTGTTCAGGACCCTTGCCGGTAGCGATGGCCTCAAGGATATCCAGTGAGGTTGTGACACTGATTTCTGCGGTGACCTTCAGTGTCGATGCCCATTCCGTACTGGAATCGTGCAGCACAAATCCCCGGTCACTCTGTACAGGACCACCGATGTAGACCGGCTGTTCGGCGATGTCGTTGGTACTGATCTGTATCTCCAGTTGTTCGAATATATCCGCCAGATGCAGATCCATAGGACGATTGATGACTATACCCATAGCACCGTCAGTGGTGTGTTCACATATATAGGTGACGGTATGGAAGAAATTCGGGTCCTCGAGGCGCGGCATGGCGATGAGGAAATGGTTGGTTAAATTGGTTTCAGGACGCATGGCCTATAGTATCCAGTTGCAGACGCCCCGCTGCAACAGCTATTGCGAGTTGAGCCGGCCGCTGCGTAAAAACTGCCAGGTGCGGGTGATATCAAGAATATCGGTCTCTTTTCTGATCTCGTTGGGAAAGGGTGAAAAGGGGGCGGCCAAACGCACGATTCGGACTGCGGCGTCATCAAGGATCTTATGGCCGGAGGAATGGAGCACCTTGATCTGTTCAACGCTGCCATCAGCCTTTACCGCCACATGGAGTACCAGATTGCCGTAGAGTCTGCTCCTTTTTGCCTGGTCAGGATAGTTGAGATTACCTATTCGTTCCACTTTTCTCCGCCAGGCATCCAGGTATGCGGCATATTTATACTCTTTTGTGCTGGCGTTTATCGACTTTCGCTTGGGCATTTTTGCATAGGCCCGGGTCTTTTTTTCCAACTCGGCGGTCACTCTGGCTATTTCCAATGCCTTACTGCTCAACAGCTGTTTGGTTGAAGGGGTGGGTGGAGGGGCTTCCCGGGGCGGCGGAGTAGGTGTCTTCAGCTTGGAGGTCGCAGTGTTGAGTAGTGGCTTTTGGGGTTGTGGTGTCACCGGTTCTGTCGGTGTCGACAATTCGGGTATTGGTAGAGCCAGCGGTGCCGCGGCCTCTGATGTCGGGGGTTTGGCCGGTTTGCTCTCCTCGCCTCCGCCCTGTTGACTGGATTGGGCAAGAAAATCGGGTTTTTCATCCGTCTTGTTCTCTTCCGTTGGGCGTCGCAGCACCATCACCTCCAGGCTTTGCTGGCGAAATTCCGGTTTGCTTTTTTCGGTTGGTTTGAAGGTGATGCCCAGAATGACGAAGGCATGGACGCAGGCAGCGGCGAAGAGACTCACGCCCAATAGATCAGTCTGTTTGCCGATGACCATCATTTGTTTAGCTTATTGCTAATCGCATCCATTAGATCTGCAGCGATATCGAGTCCATACTGGTTATCCAGTTCTCTGATACAGGTGGGGCTGGTGACGTTTATCTCTGTCAGATAGTCACCGATAACATCGAGCCCTGCAAACAGAATTCCCTTCGACCTGAGTGCCGGACCCACCTGTTCGGCGATCCATCTGTCACGCTCTGTAAGGGGTACGCCCTTACCCCTGCCGCCAGCCGCCAGATTACCCCTGGTCTCGCCTTCTGCGGGGATTCTCGCTAGCGCAAAAGGTATAGGTTCTCCATCAATCATGAGTATACGCTTGTCACCGTTTGAAATCTCAGGAATGAATCGCTGAGCCATGGCGTAACGGCTGCCATGGCGGGTCAATGTCTCTATGATTACACCCAGATTGGGATCATTCCGGGCTATCCGGAATACAGACTCACCACCCATTCCCCCCAAGGGTTTGAGGATCACATCACCCTGTTCCTGATGGAATGTGCGGATCTCATCGGCGTTCCGGGTTACCAGGGTGGGAGGGGTGCACTGGGGGAAGTGGCTGGTATACAGCTTTTCATTGGCATCGCGCAGACTGTTGGGGCGATTGACCACCAGGCAGCCGTGCATTTCGGCCTGCTCCAAAAGATAAGTCGAATAGATATACTCCATGTCGAACGGTGGGTCTTTGCGCATCAATACGACATCCAACTGATGCAGGGGCAGTATGTGTCTTTCACCGAACTCAAACCATTTCGATCGATCATCCCGGACCTGCAGGTCACAGGTCGATGCCCAGCAGACACCATCCTTTAGTGAGAGGTTTTTCTGTTCCATATAGTGAATTCGCCAGCCCTTGGCCTGTGCGGCAAGTAACATTGCGAAAGTACTGTCTTTTTGAATTTTGATGGTACCGATGGGGTCCATCACTACGCCGAGTTGTATGGTCATGGAGGCATCTTAATGGGCAAAAACAGAGTTAAGTTTTTAAATTCATTGCCGATATGGTGACTTACATATGGCAGTCAGCGACTTATTGCAAGCTTTAAGTTTCTGAATTGGGAAGTATATTCTTGATGCAGACAGGCTGTCTTGCTATTTTGGGGGTGTTATATATCAGGTTAATGGAACTGACCGGGTGTAGAGTTCCTCTGATGGTGCACCCCTATATGCTCGAGAGGGTAGTGTCGGAGTTAACTTAGATAATAATTGAGGTGTATTGCGATGGCGACACGGTATGCCCGTATCACCTGCGAATTTTATATCTTTTTGAAATTCAAGGTATTTGCGCTGTTTGCAATGCTCTTGTTCGCTCAGTTTACTGTTGCTGAGGAGGATCCCTACCTGTCAGCTATTTCGTCTGAAGCTGAAAAGGTGGAGTCAACTGAAACCACCACTGGCAGTGAAGTTGACGATGAAGATGTGGTTGACGGGCCAAGCCTGAAGGCATTCGAGGAGGATCTCAAGGCGAGTTACATGGGTAGTTTTACTTTTTATAAAAAATTGCCAAGACGCTCTCGTGAAGAGGTATTCGAAGAGTACAAAGGTGGGGCCTCGATCGATGAGATACGTAAAAAGATTATGGATCGCTTTCTCAATCAATAGGCGTCATGCGGGACCTGAAATCATCAAGTGTTATTTTTCGAGTCTAGGCCAAGTGGAAGCAGAAGGTTATAGCATATGAATTTGTTCTATTATGGAACGTTGGTAGCTTTGGTGGGTTTCTTTCCTCTGCAATCAATCGCGGATGAGTTGCAGGTAGGAAAGGAGATGGACATTAAGCTGACAAGTGATAAGCCCTATCTTCATGTCATCCACGAGGGAAAATCGGTGAAGGTGCAGCGGGTTCAGGATCCGGAGTATGTGCTCAAGGGATATTATGCGAAGACGGCGCGTAAATGTCCGCCGTTCTGTCTGCAACCGATGCAAGTGGATTCCAGTGTGGCTACAATCGGTGAGGTTGAGCTCTTCGACTTTATGGAGACGAAATTCCGAGATGGCAAAGGCATCCTGATTGACGCTCGCACACTTGAGTGGTTTGAGCGCGGCACCATCCCCGGATCGATCAATATCCCGTTCACTGTGCTCAGTAAAGCAGGTACTGCGGAAAATGATGATGCGTTAAAGCTTTTCGGGGGTAAGCTGAGGGGGGAAGTTGGCTCGATCTCACGTAAGCTCGAGGAAATAGGCATTATCAATAGCGAGGGTAAAACCGATACCTGGGATTTCACCGATGCCAAAGAGCTCGTTCTCTGGTGTAATGGTCCGGAATGCGGACAATCCCCCAGGGCAATCAAAGGGCTCTTGAGTGTAGGTTACCCTGCGAACAAAATCTTCTATTACAGAGGTGGTATGCAAATGTGGCAACTGTGGGGGTTGACGACTGTGGTGCCAGGGGAATGAACCACTCTGTATTTGTGAAAATAGGGTTGCTGGGATGTTTTTGGTTTCAGCATTGATTCAGATTCAACTAGGTCTGTGACATGAGGATTTTGATGTGAGCGGTGATGATAATGAGATGGACATCTCTGGTGTCAAGGTCATGGTCATCGATGACAGTAAGACAATCCGAAGGACGGCTGAAAGCCTTTTGAAAAAGGCAGGGTGCGAAGTCACAACGGCTACAGACGGTTTCGAAGCATTGGCAAAGATTGCCGATCACCATCCGGATGTGATTTTTGTCGATATTATGATGCCGCGGCTCGATGGCTACCAGACGTGTGCTCTGATCAAGCACAACGATGTCTTCAAGAAGATTCCTGTGATCATGCTCTCGAGTAAGGATGGACTGTTCGACAGGGCGCGCGGGCGTATCGTTGGATCGGAACAGTATCTGACCAAACCTTTCACAAAGGATGAGTTACTCGGGGCGATCAAACGCTATGTCAAGCATGCAGCATGACTTTTTAAAGACATTCTGACATCAGCCGATAAGGCAGAAAACCACCGGGTAGAGAAAGACGATGATTAAAAATATATTTCGCAAGGGTCGCGAACAATCCGTCGAAAGCGATGTGCCGGTATCGAGTCAGTCAAAGGCCAGGGTTCTGGTGGTCGATGATTCACCCACTGAAATACATATCTTCAAGAAAATCCTGGAAAAGCAGGGATATCAAATACTTGTGGCAAAGGATGGCCAAGAAGGCGTCGACGTAGCCAAGCAGGAGCTGCCCGACATCATCCTCATGGATGTGGTGATGCCGGTTTTGAACGGATTCCAGGCCACAAGACAGCTTAAGAATGATGAGTCTACGGCAAATATACCTGTCATTATGGTCACCACCAAAGGGCAGCAGACAGATAAAAACTGGGGTATGCGCCAAGGTGCCACAGAATATTTGGTAAAACCGGTGGCTCCTGCCGAATTATTGCATAAGATCAAGGCGTTGATCGATGCCTGATACAACCCTTGCGCCTCCCTCCTCTGTAGAAACACCGCAGGCTGTGGTGGGGCTCCTTGCGGAGCTGGAACAGCGTTGTAGAGACAGGGCCTATGGCCTGCCACAACAGAAGCTGATTCAGAGCTATTGGGAGGGCGTGATGTTCTATGTGGGGGAGCACCGTTTCGTTGCGCCATTGAGTGGCGTCAAGGAGATCCTCAATCACCCCTCTTCGTTAACGCCCGTACCAGGCTCAAAGACTTGGATGATGGGAGTGGCGAACGTCCGTGGGACATTGATTCCTGTAGTTGATCTGCAGCTCTATCTGATCGGTATGAAAACCCGACATGGCAGGCGCAGTCGAGTGCTCGTAATTACCCTGGGAAGCGGTTTGACCGGGGTATTGGTCGGGGAGATGGTGGGTATGCGTCACTTTGCCAGGGAGACCGCGAGAAAGACGCAGTTCGTCAACGACAAATTTTCAAAATATGTTCAATTCGAATTTGATCAGGATGGCATGACATGGCCGGTTTTCAGTCTCTCGGCACTCGCGGAAGACCCGGGCTTTCAGATTGCCGCGACCTGATGCAATGGTGAACATCGGATGAGGACATGGGCTTTAGCTTTCGGGAGAATTCAGAATGAAAGGTAGACGCGCGGGTAGTACGTTGCCCTCCAACAAGGTCATCACCATATTAGCCATACTGGTACTGGTGAGTCTAATCCTTGCACTCGTAACCTTCTTGCACACGACCCAGCGTGAATCCTACGACGAGCAGTACCTGATCCGTGCTGCCGAGCAGCAGGTGCTGGCTCAGCGAATCGCAAAATATGCTATATCCGCCGCTCGCGGTGAATTGCAATCGTTTGCGCCGCTGAAGAAGAGTCGTGACCGCTTCGACAACATCATGTGGGAGCTGAAGAACGGTACAAAAAGCCAGGGGCTTCCGGCTTCGCCCATAGAGGTAATGCCTACGGTGCGGAATCTGGAGAACAAGTGGCTTGAATTGCAGGGAAATATCGATGAAATACTGAAAGCGCAAGAGAATATTCTTGCGATCGATGAGTTCTCCGCCGTCGTTTCCGAGTTTGTCCCTCAGTTGCAGGAGTTGTCGGAAGAGTTGGCTGAGGTTCTGATCAACAGTAATGCTCCCAGACGACAGATCTATATCGCCACCGAGCAGGAGATGTTGATTCAGCGAATCAACTCAAACGTCAATCTGGTGCTTGAAGGTGGTCAGGAGACTGCAGCGGCGATCGACCAGTTCAGTCGCGATGCCGATTTCTTCGGCCGTATCCTGCAGGGATTGCTGAATGGCGACAAAGAGTTGGGTATCGCCAAGGTCGATGACAAGATCGCCAAGCAGAGATTGGCGGATGTTTCCACACTGTTCGCTACCATCAACGACAATACCACTGAGATCATCAGCAATATTCCTGATGTGTTGCCAGCCCTTGAAGCGGCTTCCGTGGTCAACAATTCATCCGACAATGTAAGTAATGCAGCAGAAGAACTGATCGCGGCCTTTGGTGAATCTCCGGGTCGTTTCTCTGTTCTCGGGATAAAGGCAGGGCCTGTAATGATCGCCGTGTTCGGTGCTGCAGCGGTGCTGTTTCTGGTCTTGTTGGGTGTGCAGTTGATTATGGATGCCCAGCGTCGGGAGCAGGCAAGTAAGCAACAGAATGAGGCAAATCAGAAAGCTATCCTCCAGCTGCTCGATGAAATGGGTGATCTGGCGGATGGCGACTTGACCGTAACAGCAAGCGTAACCGAAGACATTACCGGTGCGATTGCCGATTCTATCAACTATGCGATCGAGGCGTTGCGTGAACTGGTAACAACCATCAACAGCACCTCTGAGCAGGTCTCTGGTGCGACCCAGGAGAGTCGTGCCACGGCCATGCATCTCGCCGAGGCGAGTGAGCATCAGGCAGAGCAGATCACTCAGGCGAACGAGTCGATCAAGACGATGACCCAGGCTATCGATCAGATGTCGCAGGATGCGACCGAGTCGGCGGAGGTCGCGAAACGTTCGGTGGAGATCGCGAGTACCGGCGCGGACACCGTGCGCAATACCATCTCGGGCATGGACAATATTCGTGAGCAGATCCAGGAGACTTCGAAACGTATCAAGCGCTTGGGTGAGAGTTCGCAAGAGATCGGTGATATCGTCGAACTGATCGACGATATCGCGGATCAGACCAATATCCTGGCATTGAATGCCGCCATGCAGGCGGCCATGGCCGGTGAAGCGGGTCGCGGCTTTGCGGTGGTTGCGGACGAGGTGCAGCGCCTTGCTGAACGTTCGATCAATGCTACCAAACAGATTGAAGCACTGGTTAAGACCATTCAGGCAGATACCAACGAGGCAGTCACCTCAATGGAGGCGAGCACCTCAGGTGTGGTCAAGGGAGCGACTCTGGCCGAGGATGCCGGCGAGGCATTGAAAGAGATTGAAAGCGTATCCCAATACATCGCTGACCTTACGGGTAAGATCGCATCATCAGCACAGGATCAGTCAAGTCAGTCGGTGACTGTCAAGGATACGATGAGTGTTATTCAGGAGATCACCAATCAGACTTCCGAAGGCACCCATCAAACGGCTAACTCGATTGGCATGTTGGCGGATCTTTCGGATCAGCTGCAGAAATCCGTTGCTGGTTTCCGGTTACCTTCTTAGTGGCCGAGATCATCGATTGATGCGAAAGCAGATGCGAGTTGCCATAGTCATCCCAACAACCATCCTGATTGGAGTGCGCCAAGTATGAGTAATGCGCAAGAATTTTGTGCTCTGAATTGGGTAAAGGATGAGTTGGACATCTCCATTCGCCATGCCCGGCAGGCCCTTGAAGCCTATGTGGAGTCACCTGGAGACGGCAGTTCGCTCGCTGTATGTGGTGATCATCTGCATCAGATTGCCCGTGTCTTGCAGATGGTTCAGGTGTATGGCCCCAGTATGCTCACCGAGGAGATGGAACTGGTTGTCAGAGACATGGCAGAGGGTACGGTCAGACAAGAGGAGGATGCGGCCGAAGCCTTGATGCTGGCACTTATTCAACTGCCGGACTATCTGGAGAAGCTGCAGGGCGGTGATGCCGATATTCCGATGATTATTCTGCCATTGCTGAATGATCTGCGTGCGGTGCGGGATGCTCCACTGCTGTCGGAAGCGGCACTGTTCAAACCTGAAATCGACACGGCTCGGGCAACGGGTGAAGCGAATGCTGAGTTGCCGATGTACGCCCGGCAGATCAGGCAGAAATACCATTTAGGCCTGCTCAGCTGGTATCGCAAACGGGATACCATTCACGGCTGGCCGTTGTTGCGGGATGTTTTCACCACGCTTCATCAGCACGCGGGTACAGAGCCGGTACACCATCTGTTCTGGGTTGCCGAAGGTCTGATGCACGGTCTGATCGAGGGATCGATTGCCCCGGGAATTGCTGTCAAGCAGTTATTCAGCCGTCTCGATCGCAAAATGAAGACGATTATCGACATGGGTGAGCAGGCGCTGGTTGAGACTCCGCCGGAAGCTCTCTTGAAGAACCTGCTCTATTATATTGCCCGGGCGGAATCCGACAATACCCTGATAAAAGAGATCAAGGATGCCTATAACCTCGATTCTGTCATGCCCAGTGAGGCTGAACTGACCGAGGGCAGGTTGGGCTTGACCGGCTCCAACGCCGAATTGGCTGAGTCGATCAAGGATGCGGTTGGCAGTGAGCTGACCCGCATCAAAGATATTCTCGATCTGTTCATGAGGGATGAAAAGCCTGACATGGAAATGCTGGGTCATCTAGAGGCCCCAATTCGGAAACTGGCGGATACACTCGGCATGATCGGCCAGGGTGCATTGCGATCGAGACTCAATCGGCAAGCCGACAAAGTTAAGAATTTCGTTGAGCAGGAGGTACTGCCTGAAGAGTTCGAACTCATGGAGATGGCTGGAGACATTTTGTATGTAGAGTCCTCGCTCAGTACCCTGCATACCTTTCAACCTGTAAAAGGGGATGGGTCGACTGATGATGGTCTGGTGCAGAGTCTACCGGAAGGTGAATACCAGAATCTGATCAAACAGACGGTCAGAGAGGCGAAAGTAGAGATTGCCAAGTCTAAGGAGGCGATCATCAGCTTTACCGAGGCGACGGATAACAGCTCGGTTTTAGATAGCGTCTATGAGAGTTTCAAGCGGGTTCAGGGGGCGTTGAACATGCTCAACCTGGGTGATGCCGCTGAACTGATGTATCAAACGGGAGAGTTTGTACAATCCTACCTGATCGATGATGAACACATACCTGTCCGTCAACAACTCAACTCCCTTGCGGATGTGGTCAGCAGTATCGAGTATTATCTGGAGACACTGGTGGATGGGGCCGGTGATCGCCAGGAGATACTGGCAATCGCCCAGTCAGCATTGAATGATCTGCAGAATCTGGGCGGTGTCGAGATCACGACCTATACCGAACCGTCTGAAAACATCAATCTCGAAGAGTCGGCTGATCAGACAGAGGGCTATGAACTCGATGAGGAAGAGATCTCTGATCTGGAGCTGGGTGCCAGTAGCCTGCAGATAGAGCAGCCGCAGCCTGAGCTGGAAATCATCTCTGAAGAATCCATGGACACGGCATCTGCACAAGAGGCTGAAACTCAGGAACCAGAGCTTGAAATCGAGCAGGAACCCGAAATCGCATCTGTTGATAAGCCCGTGCTGGAGGACATCGATCCTGAGATCCTTGAAATCTTCACGGAAGAGGCGCGGGAAGAGCTGGAGACTATTCAGCAACATCTTCCGCGGTGGCAGCGAGATCATAATGACAGAGAGGCGCTGGCAACATTCCGACGCTCATTTCATACGTTGAAGGGAAGCGGACGCCTGGTTGGCGCGAAAGTGATCGGTGAGTTGGCCTGGGCGGTTGAAAACATGTTGAACCGCCTGATCGACGAGACCATCAAGGTCAATCCTGACATGATGGATCTATTGAACCGAGTCACCGATTCACTACCGGAGTTGATCAGTTGCCAGGAAAAGGGTGTATATCCGGACCTGGATGTTGAACTTATCCAACGCCAAGCCTATGCGTTGGCTGATGGCAAGCCCATGCCTGTCGCCAATCCGGAGCAAATGGAGAGCGTTGACGAACAGCCGGCAGAGGAAGAGGCACTCGAAATAGATACCCAGCCATCTGAAGTGTCTGAGGATGTCTTGAGTGAAACTGCCACACCGGTGGTTGAGATTGAAGAAGAGATAGAAGAAGCGACAGATGCGGAAGAAACAGAATCAAAACAGGAATTCGATACCTTTCTCGACGACCTGTCGAGTCTGGAAATTGACACTGATCGATCTGAAATCTCCGACCAGGACTATGAACCAAGCGCTGAAGCTGCAGTCTCCGGGACAGATACTGCAATAGATGCCGAAGAGATATTACCCGAACAGGCGGCCGAAGAGGGATTGCTTGAGGAATTCACCGATTCCGATTTAGAGATCGAGATAGATTCGGAGTTGCTTGATGTCTTCGGTGAAGAGTCCGAGGAACATATACTTGAGATCGAGCAGTTCATCGAAGGGGCTAGAAAAGCGAAGACGGAGATACTGATACCGGAAGAGGTGGTGCGTGCTTGCCATACCCTGCATGGTAGTGCCCATATGGCGGGTATCTCACCAATCGCCATGCTCAGCGATGCGATGGAGGACTATGCCAGGGCATTGCATGAGCAGCAAATGGTTGTCGATGAGGAGATCCTTGAACTGTTCGGTGGCAGTGTCGGTTACATTCGGAAACTGCTCGAGTGGTTACCTGAAGAGAGTCTACCCGAACCTCATATAGACACCTACCTTAACGGTTTGCGCAGTGCACGTGCACAAATTGAGGGTGAGGAGCGGGTAATCGTCGAAACACAGCCTGAACAGGAAGAGGTCCATTCAATAACTGACGATCTGGAGTCAGTGTCTGAAGTTGATCAGTCTGTTGAGGAAGCTGGGGAGACGGTTGTAGAGGAGCTGACGTCAGAATCGGAAATCGAGGAACCGGTTGAACCGATCACGGATGACGCCATCGTACCATTCCCTGCGGATGAAGATTCGCAACCTGGCGAGGTGAAGATTGATCTACCCGAGACAGCCGATATTCCAGCTCAGGATGCGATTGAATCAAACCTAATAGATCTGGCCAGTTACCAGCTCGATGAGGAACTGTTTGAGATTGAGGGAGATGATGAGCTGGTTGAGATTTTTGTCGAAGAGGGACGGGAGCTGTTGGACAATCTCGAACAGCACTACAACGGATGGATTGAGTCTCCTCTGGACACCGCGGTCGTGGACGAGTTCAAACGCTCTCTGCATACCCTCAAAGGGAGTTCCAGGTTGGCAGGCATCAACCCAATAGGGGATCTGAGCCATGGTCTGGAAAACCTTTTCGAACGCATGTCCCGCGAAGAGATCGAACCGGATGCCACTCTGACGAATATGGTTCGCCAGGCCCTGGATGTCCTGGCGACACAAATAGATGATGCCGAGTCGGGTGGAAACGTACGCTTCTCATCTCAACTGCTATCCAGCCTGGAGGCGCCTCTCTCAAGTGCCGGGTTGAATGAGATAGATCGGGTTGAAGTCGAGGATGAGACTATTGGCGGGGATCTGCAGCTGGCCGAGGTTGAGGATGATGACCTTGAAGAGGAACTCCAGCTAATCGATGTCGAGGATGACGTCGTTGAGGAGGAACTGCCACTGCCCGAGGACAGCGTGCTTGGAGAGGGGGAGCTGGATCTAGCTGAAATCGATGATGCCGGCCTTGAGGAAGAGTTGCAAAAGGCAAAAGAGTCGGGTTTGGAATCTCCACAGATAGAAGCGGTAGATACCTCCTCATACTATGATGAGCCAATGAGCTTTCTGCATGATGGCGACCTGTTCGAGGTGAGCGAGGACCCGGAACTGGTTGAGATCTTCATTGAGGAATCACGGGAGTTGATGGAAGCCCTGGAGGCCAATTATAACCAGTGGTGTGAGAACCGGGCAGACCATACAGGCCTGGATGGAATGCAGCGGGCGTTGCATACCATCAAGGGAAGTTCGCGTCTTGCCGGTATCGAGCCTGTGGGTGATCTGAGTCATGCCATGGAGTCCTTGCTGAACGGAGTAGTCAGGGGGCAGGTGGACATATCAGATAGAGTGTTTGCTGTTGTACGCCAGGCACTGGATTTGATTGCCACACAAACGGATGATGTCGCCAATACCGGCAAGGTCCATCAAGCTGATCCAATGATCGAGCGGATCCAGGAAATCATTGATAATGCGTCACTGGAAGAGGATTCCATAGAAGAACTCATAGATCCAAATCTTGAGGAAGAGTTAGAAGAGTTGGAAGAGTCTGAGAGGGGTGCTGATGCAGTCGCTGAATCGGCTCCTGACGATGAAGATTTGGTGATACCTTTCGAGAGCTTCAATCTTGATGGTGTCAACGAGGAAGCAAGCAATCTGACAGATGAATCCTTCATGCTTGCGCATGATGAAGTACTGCTCGATGTCGGTGAAGATGATGAGTTGGTGCAGATCTTCATTGAAGAGGCGAAGGAATTCATTGAGCATATCGAAAGCAGTTATCAGCAGTGGTTTGAAAATGTTGACGACCATACAGCCATTGATGGTGTACAACGCAATCTGCACACATTGAAAGGCAGTGCACGGTTGGCTGGCACTATGCCGGTTGGCGATCTGAGTCATGCAATAGAATCGGTGATGACAGCCATTGTCGAAAAAGAGATTGATCCGATCGAGACGGTCACTGATTCAATGAGACACGCAATCGATCACCTGGCCCAGCAAATCGAGACAATCGCGAAATCCGGTAAAGTACCTGCCTCTGATAACGAGGTTGATCAGCTGCAGAATCTGCTTGGCGGCGAACCCACGCCTTCACATGCGGATTTGGTGGAGCCGATTCAGGAAGTACAGGAGGATGAAAGCAGCGAAGAGTTGGAGTTGGTTGAAGAAGTCATTGAGTCGGCGACAGTGCTTCCGTTCAACGATGAGATTGCAAAGCTGCTTGAACCGGATAAGAAAGAGGATGAGGAAAGTTTTAAGCCCACCAAGGAACAGGTACGTGTCAATGCGGATCTCATGGATCGCCTGGTCAATCATGCGGGTGAGGTGAGTATCTACCGGGCACGACTCGAACAGCAGAATAGCGTGCTTGGGTTCAACCTGTCAGAGTTGGAGCAGACAGTTTCACGTCTGCATAATCAATTGAGAAATCTGGAAATCGAAACCGAGGCACAGATCATCTACCGTTGGGAACGGGAGCATGAGGATGACCGTGACAGGACCGAGTTCGATCCACTCGAACTAGACAGATTTTCTACCATGCAACAGCTCTCCAGGGCCTTGATGGAGACGGTCAACGACCTGGGAAATACCAATGAGTCGCTGAGAGACCTGCAACGCGAAACAGATACATTACTGTTGCAACAGTCGCGTATCTCCACTGATCTGCAGGACGGTTTGCTGCGCACACGCATGGTGCCGTTCGCTCAACTTGTACCCAGAATGCAACGCCTGGTTCGTCAGACCGCCGGTCAATTGGGCAAGAAGGCCAATCTTGAGTGTTTTGGAGTTGAAGGGGAATTGGATCGCAGCATCCTCAACCGTATGGTGCCGGTACTGGAACATTTGCTGCGCAACTCGGTTTCCCATGGTATTGAGCTTCCCGAAGATCGTCAGAAGGCAAGTAAGCAGGAGCTGGGCAGAATTTCCCTCTATCTCGATCGCGAGGCGACCGATGTGCTCATCACACTCTCTGATGATGGGAGAGGATTGGATATCGAGGCGATCCGCAAGCGCGCCCTGGAACAGGGTATGATCGATGCCAATGCCGAGATCAGTGATGATGACTTGATTCAGTGTGTGTTGTTGCCAGGATTCAGTACTGCCAAAGAGGTTACTCAGATATCAGGACGAGGCGTCGGTCTCGACGTGGTAACCAGTGAAGTCAAGCAGCTGGGTGGGTCTTTGGAGATCGATTCACAACCCGGCCGCGGTACCAGTTTTATCATTAGACTGCCACTGACCCTTGCAATATCCGATGCCCTGTTGGTTCGCGCGGGAGAAGAGATCTATGCGATTCCCCATGGCAGCATATCAGGTGTCGTGAGGATTCGCCGTCAAGAGCTGATGGCCTGCTATGAGGGGGGGCGCGAAGGCTTTAGCTACGGTGGCAAGAACTACAAGGTCAGTTATCTCGGTCGTATGATGGGGGTCGGGCAGCACGAGATACCGGAAGCGACGCGCTGGCTGCCCCTGTTGTTGTTGCAGACAGGTGAACATCAGGCTGCATTGCAGGTCGATGAACTGCTTGGCAGCAGGCAGGTTGTGGTGAAGTCACTTGGTAAGCAGGTCGGCAGTGTACGTTGGATCACCGGCGGTACTATTCTTGCCGATGGAAGGGTGGCATTGATACTCGATCTTGCTGCCCTTGTGCGTATGGATGCCACTCATGCCGCTTCCCCGCTCAGCATAGCCAAGGAGGCACCGAAAAAACGGGCAGAGGATCAGTTGCGGGTCATGGTGGTGGATGATTCCATTACCGTGCGCAAAGTTACCAGCCGCTTGCTGGAACGCCACGATATGGAAGTGGTCACGGCAAAAGACGGAGTCGAAGCAGTTGCACTGTTGCAGGAACAGGTGCCAGATATCATGTTGCTGGATATCGAGATGCCGCGAATGGATGGATTCGAACTGGCACGGCATATCAATAACTCCGTCGACTACTATGGCTTACCGATCATTATGATCTCATCCCGGGTGGGTGATAAGCATCGGCAACGCGCTATGGATTTGGGCGTAAAACGTTGCCTTGGTAAGCCATACCAGGAGAGTGAATTGCTGGATAATATCAACGAGGTCCTGGCGGAAAGCAGATTATGAGCCGAATCGTTGTCAAAGAGGTCAGAAGTGTCCTAATTCCACTCCATGAGCTTCAACTCCTGTTGCCAAATGCAGTCATTGCCGAAGTGATAGGTTATCAGGAACCCGAGTCTGTGGAACAGGGAAAGCCTGATTGGCTAGTGGGGAGCACTATCTGGCGCGGTGTGGTTATTCCCATTGTCTCATTCGAGGGTATGCTGGGTGCACGGGTCGTCATACCCGGACACCGTGGCAGAATCATGGTCATGAATACTCTGAACCAGCAACAAAAGCTCACCCATATCGGTTTGGTTGTGCAAGCCATTCCGAGCCTTGTCAGAGTAAGTGCCGACAACGTCATTCCGCTAAATTCGGAAGATGAACTCGATCCACTGATTAAACAGCGGGTGGAGTTGGATATGAACCCGGCAATGATACCTGATCTGGATGAAATCGAACGACAAGTTTTAGATGTCGTAAACTGACACCCGCCCTCATCCTGCACCCTTGTCTCTACATCAGCGCTACATAGAAATACTGCAAAAAAACGGATTTGAGCCTGATCCTCATCAGGAGATCGTAGTTGCTTCCTTTGAGCGCCTTGCCGGAGAGTTACGACGGAAAACAAGATCCAGTGGCTGGTCTTGGTTTAAGCGGAATGTATCTGTCGAGGGCATCTACCTTTGGGGTGGGGTTGGCAGGGGTAAAACCTGGTTGATGGATCTTTTTTTTCAATACACCAGGGAAGCCGGTGTCGAACGCCATCACTTTCACAGTTTTATGCGTCAAACTCATCAGCGTTTGCAGCATCGCGAGGGTGAAAGTGCACCGATGGAATTGATTGCTGCCGAAATGGCACAACGAATGCAGGTATTGTGTCTCGATGAATTCAATGTTATCGATATCGGTGATGCCATGCTGATGCGTGGCCTGCTGGAAGCATTGGAAAAATCTGGAATAATTTTGGTGACAACCTCCAATCGACATCCTGATGAACTCTATCCGGGGGGCATACAACGGGACAGTTTTCTCCCTGCCATCGAAATCCTGAAAAGCAACAATCATGTGATTGAGTTAATGGGGGATGATGATTACAGGTTACGGCTGTTTGAAGCGTCAACCGTTTATCATACGCCTTTGGGAGACAATGCAGCGAAACAGATGAAACAGGAGTTTGATCGCCTGGTGTGTGGAGATGTGGAGAGCGGCGGGCGATTCTCAGTTCCGGGTAGGGCGATCCGATTTCTAAAGCGTGCAAATGGCGTGATCTGGTGCGACTTCAATGCCTTGTGTGGTCCACCCCGTTGGCAAAACGACTACCTTGAATTGGCGCGTTGCCACCATACGGTGTTTATCTCAGATATTCCCTATCTTGACGGCACTTGGGATGATCGCACACGTCGTTTTATCAACCTCGTTGATGTGTTTTATGACCGCAAGGTCAAGCTGGTTATCAGTGCTGAAGGACTGCCTGAACGACTCTATGCCGGTACGCGTTTGGCATTTGAATTCAATCGAACCGCAAGCCGCCTGAAAGAGATGCAGTCTGCCGCCTACCTTGAGACGCCGCATATCGGCTGAGGATTCAATCAGAGAAGTCACCCCAAAGCGTTTGTACCGCGGCAATGGTCGCCAGTGGTGCCGTTTCGGTACGCATAATCCGCGGACCCAGCCGAACACCGACAAAGCCCTTCTTGATGGCGAGTTGGCGTTCATTGCTTGTCAGTCCGCCTTCGGGCCCGATGAGGATTGAGAGGCTGCTTTGGGGAGCATCGATCTGATGCAGGGTAAACCGGCTGCGGTGATCCAGTAAAATCGTCGTGGCACCCTCTATACTACTCAATGCGCTTCCATACTCCACCGGTTTGTCGACAACCGGTATGCGGCATCGCCCCGACTGCTCACAGGCATTGATAACGATACGCCTCCAATGTGCCTGTCGGCGGGTACTCTTTGTTTCATTCAGTTTGACGACACAGCGATCGGTCAAGACAGGTGTAATATGGTTGACACCGAGTTCGGTCGCCTTTTGTATTGCGAAGTCCATGCGTTCGCCTCGGGAGATGCCTAATATAAGGTGAATCGCCAAATTGCTTTTCGCTTCATGCTTGATTAGTTCGCCGATTGTGGCGGTTACCTTTTGTTTGCTGACCTGAGTGAGTGTTGCGCCATACTCCTCACCGTCGGTGTTAAACAGTGCGACATTGTCTCCGGCACGAAGTCTCAACACCTGGTTGATATGGTGTGACGGTTCTTCCTCGAGGGTAATCTGCAAACCATTCTGCAGGGGATGAGAAGTGAAGAATCGATGAATACGCATATTGCGATTGACCTACTTCAAAACAGAGTATGGAAAATGACCGCTAATGAACGCACATCAGGGCACATTTAACACCAATGATATGACAGGTGTAGCCAACAATCAGATGTTACTTTCAAAATTATTGATTGCGAAGTTGTATTAGTTACGATCATCGGGATTCACTTTGTTGTGGCTATCTTGCTATTTCCTCGCTGCCTTCGGGATACTCGGCTTTCTGGATTGCCCGGGCAGCGAGGCGTTGGTCGATAAGATTCTTAACCATAATCAAGAGTCCCAGTCCGATGAATGCGCCGGGTGGAAGGATTGCGATCAGCATACCGGGGAAATTATCGATCTTGATGGTGAATCCCTGTGCGGCCTCGCCAAACATCAGATGCGCCTGATCGAACAGTGTGCCCTGCCCCACCAGTTCGCGCATACCGCCAAGTGTAACCAATACTAAGGTGAATCCGATACCGATACTTATACCGTCCACCAGTGAATGAGAGAGATTGTTTTTTGAAGCAAAAGCCTCTGCGCGACCGATGATGATGCAGTTGGTTACGATCAACGGAATGAAGATGCCGAGTATCTTGTGCAGCTCATGGAAATAGGCATTCATACTCAGTTCAGTGGCGGTGACGAATGAGGCGATTACCAGGACAAATACAGGTAGGCGTACTTCAGGGCGTACAAAGTTGCGTATCAGAGAAACTGTTGTATTGGAAGCAACCAGGACAGCTGTCGTTGCAAGTCCCAGGCCAAGGCCATTGATGGCTGTATTACTCACCGCAAGCAGGGGGCACAGGCCAAGCAGGGCGACGAGTGCCTGGTTGTTGTGCCACAACCCGTCAACGATGAGATTACGGTATTTTTGTTCAGCCATAGCTTATCCCTTATGCTCTATTGTTGGGGATCGATCGTAAAGCGCATCCTTGTTATCCCTTACATAAAGCAGTGTCTTCTTCACGGCCTGGACAATGGCGCGTGGTGTTACGGTAGCACCGGTGAACTGATCGAATACACCACCATCCCGTTTGACGCCCCATTTCTTCAATGGCGGATTGTGTAACGATTTACCGTTGAAACTGTATATCCAGTCTGAGCGCGATTCCTCAAGCTTGTCGCCCAGGCCGGGGGTCTCTTTATGGCTGATCACTCTTACGCCACCCAGCGTACCGTCGTATCGGACCGCCACCAGCAGTTTGATCGGTCCACTGTACCCGTTGGGTACGACAGTGTTCAGTACAACGGCCACCGGTTGTTCCTGTTTGCGGCCGCGATAGACAGTTGTCTCATCCCAGCCGAGAGAATCTTTTGCGCTGACTGTGATGACATCGGAGATCATATCGTTGTCAATGCTCTCAGACGGTACAAGTGCATGCAGCGAGCGTAGCAGGGCTTCGCGTTCGTTCAATTCGATGCGTTCTTTGGTAAATGCATGGGTCATGGTCACCAGCGAGGTGCCTAAAACCGCAAATGATGCAAGGATTGCGGCTGCAATCAGTATTGCATGTCGGTTATTCACGCCTCACCTCACCATGTCCGTAGGTTCGCGGGCGGGTATAGTAATCGATGGTCGGTGCTGCCATATTCATCAGCAGAACAGCAAAGGCCACGGCATCCGGATAGCCTCCCCAGGTGCGGATGACATAGACCAGCACTCCGATTGATGCGCCATAGATCAACTGACCGGTTCGAGTGGTGCAAGCGGTGACAGGATCAGTTGCGATAAAGAAGGCACCGAGAATGGCTCCGCCGCTGAAGACATGAAATAGTGGAAAGGGGAAGCTCTCTGCATCGAACAACCAGAAGATGGCCGCCATGCCGACCAATCCGCTGAGAAATGCCAGAGGTATATGCCAGGTGATTGTGCGCTTGTAGACCATCCAGATACCACCCATCAGGAACCAGTTGCCGATCCACTCCCAACCGAGACCGCCAAAATCACCCCACAAGGGATTCTGCCGGATCTCGCTGATCATGCGGTTGAGATCGAGATTGGTACGCATCTGGTCCAATGGAGTGGCCATGGTGATGGCATCCAGTGTTATCGTCTGAGGTAGTGCGCCGGTGAACTTGTATGCCAGGATTTGTGACAGATTGAGCTGCTGCTCCGCCAATATGAAAGGAGGCAGCCAGCTGGTCATCTCCACCGGATAGGAGATCAGCAACAGGACGTAGGCCGCCATGGCGGGATTGAAAGGGTTATAGCCCAAGCCGCCATACATCTGTTTAACCATAATGATGGCGAAGGCCATGCCAAGAATAACCAGCCACCAGGGCAGCAGCGGTGGGATGGCAACTGCAAAGAGCAGGGCGGTGACAACTGCGCTTAGATCCAACAGTACCGGTGTCACAGGGCGCTTGCGCAGTTTGATCACCAGGGCCTCGAATGCGGTTGCGGCGATGACAGCCAGTATCAAATTGATCAGCACGCCCCAGCCGAAGTAGAAGATCAGGGCAATAATCCCGGGTAAGAGCGCCAATACCACCTGCAGCATCACCTTATCTACCCTGTTGATGCGTTTGGTGTGGGGAGAGCTTGTAGTATGAAATTCCATTATTCGGAATGCTCCTTCTGTTGCTCCTTCTCCTCTCGGGCAACCAGGCGTCTCTTGTCCACAGCCTCGATCTGCGCCTGTTGGTCGGATGTCAGGTTATCGGTATTTTTGGGCCTGTGCTGTTGCCTGGCCTTTTTCTCGGCTGCGCGTTTCATGGCTGCTTCGATGGCAGCTTGTTTGGCATCCTTATCGCTGATTTCCTGTTTGGACGCTTCCCTCTTCTTCGCCGGCGGTTTACTCTTCAGGTCCTGTTTCTTTTTACGCAGCCTTGCTTTACGTTCTGCTTCCAGTCGCTCCAGGCGTGAGACCCGGAAATCGTGCCGCTGTTTGGCGTGCTCGGATTCACGGCGTTCCTGCTCCTGTGCCCAGCTCTCCGCCTTGGCATAACGATAGTACTGGACCAGCGGGATATGGGAAGGGCATACATGTGAGCAACAGCCGCATTCGATGCAGTCGAACAGGTTGTAATCCTGTGCCTGTTCCAGATCTTTGGCCCGGCTGTACCAATAGATCTGTTGCGGCAGCAGATTGGCTGGACAAACATCGGCACAGCGTCCGCAGCGGATGCATGCCCTGGCCGGTTGCGGTGGCGGACTCTCCTCTTCGCTTGGGCAAAGCAGACAGTTGGCGCCCTTGGTGATGGGGACCTGGTCAGTATTCAGATCAAACCCCATCATGGGGCCACCCAGAATCAATTGCTGCGGCTGTTGTTCGATATAGCCGCCGGCCTGGGCGATAAGATCCCCGGCAAGCATACCCAACGGGACTTCAAAGTTACCCGGCTCACCAATCCCCTCGCCGGTGATCGTCACGATACGGGAAATCAGCGGCCGGCCATCGAGCACTGCGTCTGCGATAGCTGCGGTAGTGGCGACATTATGGCAGATTACACCCACTTGGGCAGGAAGGCCGGAAGTGGGGACCTCGCGCCCGGTGAGGATTCGGATCAGCTGTTTCTCGCCGCCACTGGGATAGAGTGTGGGAATACGCACCACTTCGATATTCTCTTCATCCCGCAGCTCCTGAAACATCGCGAGAATCGCTTCGGGTTTGTTGTCTTCGATGGCGATCAGACACTCTTCGCTCTGCAGCATGTGCTGTAGAATACGTGTTCCCTCCATCACGCGACCTGCAAAGTCCCTCATCAGCCTGTCATCGCAGGTGATATAGGGTTCACACTCGGCGCCATTGATGATCAGGGTCTTGATGGGCTTACCCGGATTGAGTTTTATCGCGGATGGAAAGGTGGCGCCACCCATGCCCACGATACCCGACTCACGGATGCGTTGGCGTAACTCCCGAACATCCACAGATTTAAAATCGGTCATCGGTTCAGGTAGATCCACCCAGCTGTCATCGCCGTCGGGTTGGATGACGATACATTGACCGGTCAGCCCTGAAGGATGGGGGACAGCATGTTCGCCTATCGCAATGATCACACCTGAAGTGGGCGCATGCACCGGCGCGGAGACCGGGGCGTTAGAATTGGCAAGGATCTGTCCTTTGAGTACCCTCTCTCCGACGGTGACCAGGGATTGCGCCTGGACACCGATATGTTGCTGTAAAGGCAGCACCAATCGGCTGGGCAGTGTGGCCTGCTGCAACGGCCTATCCAAAGAGATCTCTTTTTTCTCCGGCAGGTGCAGGCCGCCATGAAATTGCCACAGCTTCCGGGTCTTGCCTTTTTTCGACTCAACATACACGGGATTCAGCCTGCCTTCCTGAGTAGGTCGGGAGTGGCAATCTCCTCCAGGCCGCTTTGTGGGAAGGGCCAGCGCCAATTACTCGTATTCAATGCGATCGGTTGCATCACGATGCAGTCGACAGGGCAGGGCGGCAGGCAGCGTTCGCAACCCGTGCACTCGTCAAAGATAACGACATGCATCTGTTTAGCGGCCCCGATAATTGCGTCTACCGGACAGGCCTGCAGGCAGAGGGTGCAACCGATGCACTCCTCCTCCTTGATCAGTGCGATGGATTTAGGTTTCTCCTGTGCAACAGTTTCATCCAGGGGCATGGGATCCCGCCCCAGGAGGTCGGCGAGTGCGACCATGGTGGTTTCTCCACCGGGGGGGCAAAGATTGATCTCCGCTTCGCCGCCGGCAATGGCCTCCGCATAGGGGCGGCATCCTGCAAAACCGCATTGACCGCATTGGGTCTGGGGTAACAGTTGTTCTATCTGATCGGTAATCGGATCTCCTTCCACATGAAACCGAATACTGGCATAACCAAGCAGAAGGCCGAACAGGGCGGCAAGGGTGGAAACAGTTAAGATGGCAACTAACATTGATACGTGATCCTTACGAGGCGACCAGTCCCGCGAAGCCCATAAAGGCCATCGACATCAAACCGGCGGTGATCAATGCGATCGCGTTTCCTTGCAGTGGTTCAGGGACATCCGCAACGGTAACCCGTTCACGAATACCGGCAAATAGTACCAGGACCAGTGAGAAGCCCACAGCGGCACCGAATCCGTAGAGTGCGGACTCAATAAAACCATGTTGCTCCTGGGTATTGAGCAGGGCCACACCAAGCACGGCACAGTTTGTGGTAATCAGTGGCAGGAAGATACCCAGCACCTGGTACAGCATGGGACTGGTTTTATGCATCACCATCTCGGTGAACTGGACCACAACCGCAATCACCAGGATAAAGGCGATGGTGCGGAGAAACTCCAAACCGAGGGGAATCAACAGATACTCGTTGACCAGATAGGAGCAGATAGCGGAGAGGGTGAGTACGAAGGTCGTGGCCAGCCCCATGCCGGTTGCCGTTTCCAGCTTGCGGGAGACTCCCATGAACGGACACAACCCCAGAAATTTCACCAGGACGAAGTTGTTCACCAGCACGGTGCTGATCAGGATAAGGGCGTACTCTTGCATAAAATAAACTGTCGATACGTGTTGGCGTAAGGATAAGCGGCTGTTTAATTGGTTACAACTCGTGTCTAATGGGTAATTTCACGATACTATGCGTGTCCCGGCCATTTACCGCATTGATATGCCGCAAATGGAGCGGTTTATGGCAAAAAAATAGTGTTTCAGGCCATATAGTCAGGCCTGAAACCCTCACGATAGGTGGGTATTTCAATATTTGAGATGTAGTCTTGGGTCAATATTACCTCGCCTGTCCGGAGTGACCAATAACAGGTGCCTGACAGAAAAACAGGCCATAACGAATAATTGAGGATGAGGAGTGAATATGAAATTAGAATCATTGGCGCTACATGCCGGTTATGAATCGGAACCCACTACCAAGGCAGCTGCGGTTCCCATCTATCAAACCACCTCTTATACATTTGACGACACCCAGCATGGTGCAGACTTGTTCGATCTTAAGGTGGTTGGCAACATCTACACGCGTATCATGAATCCCACTACGGCGGTGCTGGAGCAGCGTCTGACCGAGATGGAGGGTGGTATCGGCTCCTTGGCATTGGCGTCGGGAATGGCGGCCATTACCTATGCGATCCAATGTATCGCCAGCAGTGGTGATAATATCGTCAGTACCAGTCAGTTGTACGGTGGTACCTACAATCTCTTCGCGCATACCTTCCCACGTCAGGGAATTGAAGTGCGCATGGCCTCATTCGACGATTATGAGAAGCTCGAACAGCTGATTGACGACAAGACCCGGGCCCTGTTCTGCGAATCCATAGGCAATCCTGCGGGTAACGTGGTGGATCTGGACAGATTGGCCGAGATTGCCCATCGTCACGGCGTTCCTTTGATCGTGGATAACACGGTGGCCACCCCCTATCTCTGCCGTGCCTTCGATCACGGTGCCGATATCATCGTCCATTCGCTCACCAAATATATTGGCGGTCATGGCACCACGGTCGGCGGGGTGATCATCGATTCGGGTAAATTCGACTGGGTGGGAAACAAGGCACGTTTTCCTATGTTGAATGAGCCTGACCCCTCATACCACGGCGTCGTCTATACAGAGGCACTTGGCCCGGCTGCCTATATCGGTCGTTGCCGGGTGGTGCCGCTGCGCAATACCGGTGCCGCGCTCTCCCCGCACAGTGCGTTTCTGATCATGCAAGGCCTGGAAACCCTGGGATTGCGTATGGAACGGCACTGCGAAAACTCCCTCGCCGTGGCGGAATACCTGAAACAGCAGGCGCAGGTGAAGTGGGTCAACTATGCAGCCTTGCCGGAGAGTCCGCACTACGAACGCTGCCAAAAAGTCACCAAGGGACAGGCATCCGGCATCCTCAGCTTCGGTATCGAGGGAGGCCGTGAGGCAGGCGCCCGTTTCATCGATGCATTGCAGATGATCCTGCGCCTGGTCAATATCGGTGATGCCAAGTCCCTGGCATGCCACCCCGCCACAACCACCCATCGCCAATTGAGCGAAGAGGAGTTGGCAACGGCGGGGGTAAGCGCGGACATGGTACGCCTCTCCATCGGCATCGAACACGTGGACGACATCATCGCCGACATCAGTCAGGCATTGGAGGCGGCGAAGGGGTGAACTGGGGTTAACAGATCTCACTAGACAATCTAGCTAACCTCACTCACAACCAACAACCAGCTACAGGATATTAGTTTCTGTGACGTGATCATGTTGCCGCTAGTGGCTGGCAGGGAAGCCGGCTCAGGTGCCACCGTTCCGAAAGGTCACTTTCATAGCTGCCGTCATTCACGCCTCTTAGGCTTCTACTGCAAACGTCGAGGTTCAAAGTCCATTCCATCTTTCGCATTACATAGAATTCATATGAAAAAACCTTCATGTTGACCCTGTCACACCTGCTTTTTGCAGCATTAGGTTTTGCCATGGGTATCTACATGCTGCCAATCCTTACAGCACCTGAGGCACCCAGTGCCGAAGAGGTGGCGGCTGCACTATCGTGGCCATCATCAATCAGACGCTGTTCCTAATCCTGTCTAGTCTGTCAGGCCGGCGACAAGCTCCAATACCTGTTCCGGGGTAAACGGCTTTTCCAGGCAGGGTCGGGCAGTCTCCTTGAGAAATGGCGATATGTTTGCCGAAAGCGTGTCGCCGGTAATGAAAGCAGTGTGCGCAGCGAGATCGGAATAATCTTGACGCAAGATACGCCAGAGTGCCGAGCCGTCCATGTCCGGCATACGGATATCGCATAGCAGGATATCGCACTGGTGATTTTCAAGCCAGTCCAATGCCTCGCGGCCACTGCTGACCCGGGTTGCCATGAGTCCTGCCGATTCCAGAATCTCCTGTAAAAGCTCAGAAATTTCGCTTTCATCATCGACGATCAGGATGTGCTCCTGCAAGTTGCGGTGAGTTCCATCTGCACCAGGCCGCTCGATGACAGGTTTGTCGGAGAGCTTCAGGTCCAGCCACAACACAAAGAGTGCACCCTGTTCATTCTCTTCCAGACAGAGTTCACCACCGTGATCGCGGGCAATGCCTTGGCTAACCGAGAGGCCGATTCCAGTACCTATATCAGCTTCCTTGGTCGTGAAAAAGGGGTCAAAGATGCGCGGTTTGATTTCTTCGGCGATACCCGGACCATTGTCGCCGATTCGACAGAATAGGCGATCATCACGCTGTCCGGTTGTAATCCATATCCGACGTGGTGGTGAGCACTCTTCCAGTACGTGTTGTGCGTTTACGAGCAGGTTGATAATAATCTGTCCAATTTGATCGGCATCCATGAGTGATTCGGGCAGATCCTCATCCAGGTCCATCACCAGGGCGATGTCGGCGGTGCGTAACGCATAGGCCAGCAGATCAACTGCGCTGGTGACGATCTGGTTAAGGTTGGCATGGGTCATTTCCGGTGGTTTCTGCCGCGCCATGGAGAGGAAGGTACGTACGATGCGGCCGCAACGGTCCGCCGCCATGTTTATCTTCTGTACATCGGAACGGATTGCCTCGTCGCTGACCTTGGATTCGAGCAGTGCTGTCCGTCCCATCAGGATGGCCAGGGGATTGTTAAGTTCATGTGCCACGCTGGCGAGCAGCTCGCCCATTGCCGACAATTTTTCGCTCTGTCGCAACACTTCGCGTTGGCGTGCCAGTTCCTCGGCTATCCTTTTTTGCTCGGTGATGTCACGGGTTATCGACAAAAGGTGGGGTTGGCCGCGATAAGGTATTGGAATGCTGCGTGATTCCAGGTCGATCACCGTACCATCTTTGCGAATCGCGCGGATCTCCATACTAGACGCCTTATTGTCCAGCGCTTTAGTACGGTATCGGTTATAGGCATCCATCGAATCAGAATGGATGATTTCATGGAACGGTTTAGAGAAAAACTCTTGTTTGCTATAACCGGCCATGTGCCAGGCTGCCGGGTTGGCGTCAACCATTTGGCCAGTGCTGTCCCACAGGATTAACGCATCACTTGTGGCCTGGAATATGGAACGATATTGTTCTTCACTCGCCTGAAGCGCTGCCTCGGCTTCCTTACGCGCGGTGATCTCGCGTGTGAAGGCGAGGATGCGATCCTGTCCGCCGATTGACGCACGGCGCAGGTATACTTCATCCCAATGCAGGCTGCCATCTCTGTTTTTGCGGTGCCATTCGAAATGCAATTTCTCGCCATCGATCGCGCGCTCGATCAGGCGGGCTGCATCTTTAAGCGTATAGGGAGGCACCCCTGAGCTTAACTGGCCAACATCGATATTGCGCAGTTCCGCCTTACTATAACCATAGGTGCTGCAGGCGCGTTTATTGACGTCGAGGATGGCACCGGTTTCGATGTCGTGGACAAAGATGCAGGCTTCGGATGTCTCGAATATTTCCCGGTAGCTGATTTCGGATTCGCGGAGCTCGTTGTCGGTACGCTCGCGCTCAAGCTCGCTGGCGGCACGGCCTGAAAAGATCTTCAGCAAGGATTCGGTCAATGCCTGATTGCGCAGCGGTCGGCTGTCGAGAATTGCGAGCAGACCAAGGACCCGATCGGCGGAATCGAACAGAGGGATCGCGGCGTAACTATCGGCACCGATCTCGACCAGCAGCTCGTCTTCAGGAAACAGTTGCTGTATATCCCGGGAATAAAAACGGAATTTCTGGCCTATGACATTGTTGCAGGGACTGCCCTGCAGCGGGTAGGTGATGTTGTCCTGTATTTTTCCCTTAGCGTATAACGCACGCGTGCGGATGTGATCCTTGCCTTCCAGAACACCGATCAGGGCATAGTCGGTATTTGTTGCCTGTGACAGGTATGAGACCAGGGTATCGAACAAGTCTTTGCCATGCGCCTTGGAAATCCCAAGTGCGGACTGACGCAACGCTTCCTCAGCTCGCTTGCGCTCGGTGATATCAGTGGAAATACCGCAGACTGCATAAATATCGCCATTACTGTCATACAACGGAAACTTGTTGGAGATATAGGTATGCAAGCCGTCATCGAAGGTAACGGTCTCTTCAAATTCGAGTACCGTGTTACGTTCGATGACCTGCAGGTCATTGGCTCGAAATTCATCAGCTGTCTTTTGTGGAAAAACTTCGTGTAGCTTTTTACCCAAGACCTCTTGGGAGGAGGTGTCCAGTAGTCGCTCGAAGGGCTGGTTGACAAGGATGAAACGGTCCTCGACATCACGCACATAAACGACTGCAGACGAGTTATTCAAAATTTGTTGCAGGCGTTCTTCGCTTTCCCTGACCATCTGTAGTGCGCGATGATTTACCTTGAAAGTATTGGAAATGAGATCCGCCCATTTTTGCCACAGGCTGGGTAATGAAGGTTCTTGCGTTGTCGGGTTTGTCGAAGCGTCATGTATATATTCCACCAGGCTCAGCGCCGGTGCGATATAGTGCTTGCGTAAAATATTAATTGCAATAAACAGAGTTGCTATCAGGGTGGCGAGTATGACTGCATAGGGAAGTAAACGGGGAAACAACAGTGCCAACATTTCGTCATGACTGACCAGATAGATCAGAATCCATGGTGCATGACGGGTTTGCTGTATTACCAGAATATGGCCGTTAGTATCCCGATATTCTTGATCATCCTGTACATACTTCTGTTTCCATTGTTCGCCGAATACGTTGGGAAACAGCTCTGCTGCCGACATGATCGTATCGGGTGGTACACCGTTGGAATCCGCCAGTAACATCTGCTGTTTGTTTAATATCAACAAGCGACCAGCGGTGGGTTTCAAATTCTGCAGAAAACGTTCCAGGGTGATAAGTTTTACATCGGTGCCGACAATGCCGTGAAACTCATTATCAAGGTAGACAGGGGCACCCAGGGAGACCATTGCGCCCGTTCCGCCGGCATCGATATAGGGTGCGGTCCAGTAAGTTTTGCGCTCCGGGTTTTTTTGTGGTGTACCCGCCTGGTAGATTTCATATTCAAACCACTTGTCAATAGATTTCCGTAAAGAGGTTATGCCGCTGGCTGCGAGGATCTCTTCAGTACTGAACCAGGGATAAACTGCGACTGAATTCAATTGCGTGGAAAAGAAATAGGACCATTGAAAATAATCGGAGACATCATGTGTGAGCCTGGCCAGGGAGAAAAATTCCAATGCCTGGTCGATACTGACATCACCTATGCCTGTCTGACGAGGATCCTGGCCATTCCACACCAATTGACCGACAAATGCGCGCTTATCGTTTGGTACGCCATCCAAGGTGTAGGCGTCGAGTTGTCCGTTGAGCAATTTGGGCTTGAAGTGATTACGCAGATCACTGGGATAACTTGGTGGACTGGTAAGATAGTTTTCCGACCAGGCCTTTAATTGCAGTACGTGATCATTGGCCTGCTTGGCGATACCATCAAGTGCAAAGGCATAACTCGATGTGGTTTGTCTGAGGTTGGCAACCACCTGTGCTTGCTGGTCATGGTACTGGTTTGCTGCGAGTACGGTGATAATGATGAACAGTGGCAGGACAACGATGAACAAAGTCCGACGATAGCGTCCATATAGGCGTTTCACTGGAGCCTTTTCGCTGGATAAACTTGTCGTGTCCTGAATAGATTTATTTGGCGTATCCATTATTGAACGTACATGTAACCGACACCGCGAACGGTTTTGATCGTATCCGGTTTTTCCGGATTACGTTCGATTTTACGTCGTAGGCGCATGATGTGCAGATCTATGGAACGATCATACACATCCCAGTCGCGATGATGTGCGAGTTCCATGATTTGATCCCGGTTCAGGGCACGATTGGGATGTTTTGTGAATACACGCAACAGATCGAATTCCATTGCCGTGATAGGTACTTCACGTCCGGAAGCGTCGAACAGTTTGTGCATATCAAGGTCGAGTTCGCATACTCCAATCCGTATTCTGCCTTCTGCAATCTCGGTTGGGTCTGCTTTATGCCGGCGGCGGATCACACTCTTGACCCGGGCCAGTAGCTCGCGTAAATCGAAGGGTTTGGCGACATAGTCATCGGCTCCGATTTCGAGGCCAACAACACGGTCAACAACATCGGCGGCGGTCGTCAGCATAATGATGCCTACATTTGGGTGGGCGTCACGCAGCCAGCGTGCCAGTGATAACCCGTCCTCTCCAGGCATACGGATATCGAGAATGACAACAACTTCAGGGACTTTTTTTTCGAATAGCGGACGGGCCTGTTCGGCGCTGCAGGCACTGACTACCTTAAAGCCCTGCTGTCCGAAATACTCAAGCAGAATTTCGCAAATTTCAGGCTCGTCATCCACGACGAGCAAGGAGGCGCCTTCAGTCATGATGAACCCTGGTCATTATCTATTCCCGATTATGCAGAATTCCAACTCGACGGGATACTTGTTTGAAACAATTAAAACAAAAATAGCAGAGCGTTGAAGATACTGACAAACTCCGGGCTTTCGTCACCCTGAATCGCCCATAGATTATTTCCTTATATAGGCTGGCTTCCGATGGGAATAATTAACAGTAAATTATTGAATGCAAGAGAAGTTTTTTAAACATCGGATCTGATGTTGATGAGGCTGTCCCGGGTTGGACCGATCGATAATTTCATCATCATTTTTGTCAATCCTCTAACCATGGGGTGCTAGGTGTTTCATTTCTGTTTCTTTAACAGGAAACAATTTCTACAAATTGATTCATACCAAGAAATTCTTTTGAAACCTGACCCCGTTATTTTTCTATTCAAGTCATTTATCACGCCATTACAGGGAAAGCTCAAATGCATGGTGTCGGTCAACGTGCAGCCTTGCTGAATAAATTAAAATGGGTGTCACTGTCGCGCAAGGCGACCGTGCTGGCACTCCGGTATGCAGTATGGATCTTACTGCTATTCGGTGGGATAACCCTGTGGGCCGCAATGCAGTTGCCATCATTGCAGATTGATGTTTCACCGCGTTCACTGGCAACCGCCAATGACGACTCCATACTGTTATCTGATGAGTTTCAACAGGGCACCGAGAATATGGCTCTAGTTGCTATCGAGGATAGAGAGTTATTCACGGAAGAGAGCCTGTATACTGTCAACAGTATCATTCAAGAATTGCAAGGCCAACCGTTTGTAAAAAGGATAGAAAGTCTCTTCAATACACCTAATCCCCGGGTGGAAGGCGAAACAGTTCACACGGATCCATTCATTCACCGCATTGACCCGACTCCCGCGGAGATCGATCGGATTATTGGTGATGCCCGTGCAAACGCATTGGTATATCGAAACCTGCTATCTGACAACGGTGAAATGATGGTTCTCACTATTGAGTTGGATGCCGATGAGCTGAAACACGATTCTGCCCATCGGATTGCGACCGAGATCGAGAATCTCCTGGAACCTTATCAGGAAACCTTCGATAAGCTCTTTCAGCTTGGCATGCACTATATCGGGCAACAGGCGAGCAGGTCGATCCAGCAGGATTTCATATTGTTGATTCCACTTAGCCTGGTGCTGCTGTTTACGGTTCTGACGTTGATGTTTCGAAGTTCGATAATGGCATTACTGCCGATTTTAACTTCTATCATCAGCATCATCTGGTTCCTCGGTACCATGGCATTCCTTGGCATCCCGCTTACCATCATGACCTCAATGGTGCCGGTGTTGATTGTAATAATCGGTTCAACTGAGGATATACATCTTATTTATGAGTACCTGAAGGGACACGGTTCAGGTATTGGCGCAGGTGCTGCGATCCGATACATGGTGCGACGTCTGCGCTTGGCAGTCATGTTGACCTTCATTACCACCTATCTTGGTTTTGTGGCAATCGGTACGAGCCCCATTACCATGCTGCGTGAATTCGGCTGGTTGGCCTCAACAGGACTATTGGTCAATTTCCTTGTTACAGTCATCCTGCTTACCGTGATTTTAAAACTTTTTGGAGCCAGGATGACAAGAAACAAACAGGATCGGCACCCTGGGATGGCATTGTTTGAAAAGCTGAGTAATGCCTTATCGAAGTTGATTCTGAAACACAAGAATAAGCTGTTCGCAATCACATGTGTGGTATTGGCGGTGTCACTTTCGAATGGTTTGAATCTGAATTTCAATCATAACCTTCTCGACTATTTTTCTGACGGTTCAGAAGTGAAACAACGTATTGAGTCGCTGGAAGGCCACATGAATGGAACAGAAAACTTTATTATTGTCCTGGATGGACGCAGCGAGGGTACATTCAGCCAGCGTCGATACCTGGATGAGATTAGTAAAATCCAAACCTACGTTGAAACATCTGCTTTTTTCCACAACTCTGTGTCATTGGTCGATTATCTCGTGTTACTGAACCGTGTTATGAACGATGGGCATGGCAATGAACTGCCTCAGGACGATGATATAATCGAAGGCTTAACCAGCCTGGTCGATATGAAAGACATGCGCTCCGTGGTCGCGGAGGATTTCAGCCGCTCGGCGATTATCGTGCGCCACGGGATTGCGGCATCGGAGGAGGTGCACAGGGCGTTGGTGGAGCTGAAGACGTTTCTTGATGAACACATTGATCCAGTACTGGATGTATCCTTAGCTGGTTCAACGATCTCATCCTACGAAGCCCATCAAATTATGTCACAAAGTATGCTGATATCACTGGGGTTAATGTTGGTCGCCATTCTGGCAGTGGTGTCGCTGTTGTTTTCAAGCTATAAGATTGGGTTGGTCGCAACAGTCGCCAATGGATTTCCCATAGTTCTGCTATTTGGTGTGATGGGCTGCTGTGGTATAGAGATGGATGCTGCGACGTCGATGATCGCGGTTATTGCGCTCGGTATCTGTATCGATCACTCCATGCATTTCATGGTTTGTTATCGCTCTGCCTTGAGCGTGCAAAGAAACCCGGTATGGGCGGTGCGCTGTGCAATGAAACACAAAATCATCCCGATTACGACGGCCAGTCTGGCACTGTTTCTAGGACTGGGAGTGCTGGTTTTTTCCGGCTTTGAACCGATTGCCCGCTTTGGTATGTTGAGTGCGTTGGTAATCGTTGCAGCCTATTTTTCCAACCTGGTGATCATGCCTGCATTACTGCTCATGCGGACACCAGCTAAATATGCAGAGGCATGGTTGTACGCCATGGTCAGGCCGATCGGTGGATTGTTGTTGCTGCGAAGAATGGCTAAAAATCCACAGATCAATGCAAATGATTTTTGATTGATGGGTTGGCAGTTAAGCGGCCTCTCGAGACTGTATTACATAACCCGGCTTACCTTTACTTCACCCGCATCCCCGGTTGCGCCCCCTCGTCGGGATTGAGGATGTAGAGCTCCCTGCCGCCAGGTCCGGCCGCCAGCACCATGCCTTCGGAGACGCCGAAGCGCATCTTGCGAGGTGCCAGATTGGCCACCATCACGGTGAGCTTGCCTTCCAGATCCTTTGGAGCATAAGCCGACTTGATACCGGCGAAGACGTTGCGGGTTTCGCCGCCCAGGTCGAGGGTCAGCTGCAGCAGCTTGTCGGCCCCCTCAACGTGCTCTGCCTTGGCAATGCGCGCGATGCGCAGGTCGAGTTTGGCGAAGTCGTCGAACTGAATGGTATCGGCGATGGGGTCTGTGACCAGAGGAGAATCAGCTGCAGGTTTGGCCGTCTGGGCAGGTGCCTGTCCCGCCAGATCCTCTTTCGAGTGCTCCAGCATCGCTTCGATCTGCTTCGGATCGACCCGGGTCATCAGCGGTTTGAATTTGCCGATCTGATGTCCAGTCAATGGTGTTCTCAGCTGTTCCCAGGTCAAGGGCCCGATCTGCAGGAAGGCCTCCGCCATCTCGGCGGTGCCGGGCAGGATCGGTCGCAGATAGCCGATCAGCAGGCGGAAGAGGTTGAGGCCGTCGCTGCAGATGGCCTGCAACACCGCTTCCTTCCCTTCTTCTTTTGCCACCACCCAGGGTTTCTGTTCATCGATATATTGGTTGGCCCGGTCGGCCAAGGCCATGATCTCGCGTACGGCGCGGCTGAACTCCCGCTTCTCGTAGTGTTCGGCAATGACCTCGCCGGCGTTGACGAAGTCGTTGAACAGGGTTTGCTCGGTCACCTGATCCGCCAACTTGCCGTCAAACCTTTTGGTGATGAAGCCGGCACAGCGGCTGGCGATATTGACCACCTTGCCCACCAGATCGCTGTTGACCCGCTGGGCAAAGTCCTCCAGGTTGAGGTCGATGTCGTCCACACCGGAACCCAGCTTGGCGGCGAAGTAGTAGCGCAGGTATTCCGGATTGAGATGATCCAGGTAGGTGCGGGCCTTGATGAAGGTGCCGCGGGACTTGGACATCTTGGCCCCATCCACGGTGAGGAATCCGTGGGCATAGACGGCACTGGGGGTGCGGAAGCCCGCGCCGTGCAGCATCGCCGGCCAGAACAGGGTGTGGAAATAGATGATGTCCTTGCCGATGAAATGGTAGAGCTCGGTCTCGCTACCTTCTGTCCAGTATTCGTCGAAGTCGAGGCCTTCGGTCTTGTCGCAGAGGTTACGGAAGCTGGCCATGTAGCCGATGGGTGCGTCGAGCCAGACATAGAAGTACTTGCCCGGATGGTCGGGGATCTCGAAACCGAAGTAGGGAGCGTCACGGGATATATCCCACTCCTGCAGCCCGGCCTCGAACCACTCGCCCAGCTTGTTGGAGACTTCGCTCTGGACATGCCCGCCACCGGTCCACTCTTTCAGCATGCTTTCGAAGTCGGCCAGTTTGAAAAAGTAGTGGTCCGATTCGCGCTGCTCCGGTACCGCGCCGGAGATGGCTGAGACCGGGTTCTTCAGCTCTGCCGGTGAGTAGCTGGAGCCGCAGACTTCGCAGTTATCGCCATACTGGTCGTCGGCACCGCACTTGGGATTGGGACAAGTACCCTTGATGAAGCGGTCGGGTAGAAATATCTTCTCCACCGGGTCGTAGGCCTGGGTGATGGTGCGTTTGACGATATGGCCGCCATCCCGGTTGCGCTCGTAGATGGTGTTGGCGCAGTCCTGGTTCTCCGGTGAGTGGGTGGAGTGGTAGTTGTCGAAATCGACACGGAAGTCGGCGAAGTCGGCCTGGTGCTCCTTGGCCACTCTCGCGATCAGGGCCTCCGGCTCGATCCCCTCCTGACGGGCGCGCAGCATGATCGGCGTGCCGTGGGCGTCGTCGGCGCAGACGTAGGTACACTGATGCCCGCGCATTTTCTGAAAGCGCGACCAGATGTCGGTCTGGATGTACTCCACCAGATGGCCGATATGGATCGGACCGTTGGCGTAGGGCAGGGCGCTGGTGATCAGGATCTTGCGGGCTGTCTGGTTCATCTGGTTTCCAACTCGTCAGCGGGTCAGTTGTAAAACGAACAATTATCGCACAACAACCGGTTAAATAAACGTGCCATTGGTGGAACAGAGTGTTAACAGGCCCTAGGTAGACAAACCATTTGCGTTTATTCGCGTTCATTTGCGGACTTAAAAACCGATCTGCAATTCGCTACTGGTTAATGCTTTGTCCCTGCTGTTCGATACCGCTGAATACGGCTGTCACTGATCTATCATTCGACTGCAGTCAACTTCTCATCTCGCTGCAAATTATTCGTCATGTCAGTTCGTTATGCTTCCGGTATTTTTAACGTTTTGGAGGCATAGCAGTGCTGAATGTCGAGCAGGTTCTGACCGAACGTTTTCCCGGTTTTTTCAACAATAAACCACAGTTGTTGACCAAGCCGATGTTGACCCTGCTCCGGATGCTCTTCCACGAGCGGGAGATCAACCGCTTTCTGGAAGATCACCAGGGTCTACGCGGTCTTGATTTTATTGAAAAGGTACTGGAGTACTTCGACCTCGATTATCTGGTCTCAAACCGGGATCTGGAAAATATCCCACCTACCGGTCGTGTGGTGGTGGCGAATCATCCGTTAGGGGCGCTCGATGCCCTGAGTTTGATTTTGATGATCAGTCGGGTGCGTACCGATATTCGGGTAGTGGCCAACGATCTGCTCTCGGCCCTGGAACCGCTCGGTGATCTACTGCTTCCGGTGGACAATATGGGCGGCAGTTCCAGCCGCAAGGGTATCAAACAGGTCTATGAAGCCTTGGAGCGAGAGGAAATGGTCATTGTATTTCCAGCCGGCGAAGTCTCCCGGCTGCGTCCCAACGGTGTGCGGGATGTGCGCTGGAAAAACGGATTTCTCCAGTTTATCCGCCGTACCGAAGCCCCCATGCTACCGATTTTCATCGATGCCAAGAACTCCCCCCTGTTCTATGCCGTCTCTCTACTCTATAAGCCCATCGCCGCCCTCTTGCTGGTCGGCGAGATGTTCCACCAGCGTTCCAACACTATCGGCTTTAGGATCGGTGGGTTGGTGCCTGCCGCCCATCTCAATGTGGATGGAATCAGACCTAAGGCGCGGGTGCGTATGGTACGTAAACACTTCTATCGGGTGGCGCAGCGCAAACCGGGTATCTTCACCACCGAGCGCAGCATTGCCCATCCTGAGTCGCGACAAGCGTTGAAAAAAGAGCTGTCCAAAGGGCGGCTGCTGGGTGAGACCCGGGATGGAAAACAGATCGTTCTCATGGATTGGGAAATCGGCTCGGCCTTGATGCGTGAAATTGGCCGCTTAAGGGAACTGAGTTTTCGCAAGGTGGGCGAGGGTACGGGCAGGCGCCGGGATATCGACAAATATGATACCCACTATCGACACCTGGTACTTTGGGATGACAATGAACTGGAGGTTGTCGGATCGTACCGAATAGGCGAGGCTGGGCCGATCATCAACGATCGGGGAATGCAGGGGCTTTATACCACTTCGCTGTTTGATTTTGACGAGAGTTTCCAACCCTATGCGGAGCGGGCCATCGAACTGGGGCGCAGTTTTGTCCAGCCTCGTTATTGGGGTTCAAGGGCATTGGATTATCTGTGGCAGGGCCTGGGCAGCTACCTGCGTCACCATCCTGAGGTTCGCCACATGTATGGCCCTGTCAGTATCAGTGACCGCTATCCGAAGGCCGCACGAGACCTGATGGTGGTTTTCTACAAACACTACTTCGGATGTAAAAGTCGATTGGGCGAAGCAAAAATCCCCTATCAATTGGATAAGGCGTGTCAGGAGGAGTTCTCCCGGCACTTTTGCGGGGATGATTTGGAGAGGGATCTGCAGGAGCTTAAAAATCAGCTGGCGTTATACAACGTCACGATCCCAACCCTGTTCAAACAGTACACTGATCTGTGTGAACCGGGTGGTGTCTGCTTTCTCGATTTCGGTAAGGATCCCGATTTCGCCGGCTGTACCGATGGCATGATCCTGGTTTCCGTGGATAAGGTAAAATCGGCCAAGCGTAAACGCTATATCGGCGATTGATGTCAGTCTTGGTTGTCCGTCCCGTGTCAAGCAGCTATAGAAGCCGAACAGGATGCGCCTCTGTATCGCAATCAAAGGTGGTACATGCTTCTATGATGATATAGGCATCCATGGGCAAGCTGTCGACGATCTCGTCAATATCGAACCTGGTGTCATCGTCCTCGTCACCGCAGTACATCACCAGGTCGTTGCTGAAAAAGCACTCCTCGTCATTTCGTGTATCGTGGTCGCAGGATCCGAAGGCATCACAATTGGCGAACCCAAACTGAATGTCATTAGATTCGTCGAGATTACTGTTCACACTGAGAAAGAATCGGGCGGTATAGCCAAAGGCGCCGTTGTCGTCGACCTTCCAGATCAGATCGAACCTGCCGCCATTGATCGCCGGGTCGATGGATGCGCGGCCATCTTCCAGATCTTCGGTAGAGACGGAAACGTCAAACTCCTTAATATCGACATCATTATCATTGCCGCAGCTTACGACGATCAGGCTGATCAATGAGGTGAATAGTAGATTTTTAATCATAGTGAACCCTTCTTCCATGGACAGGCGGTAATGCCGCATAACTGTGAACTCGACCCCAGAAGCGGTTGATGCTTAGATGATATGACAATCGACGCATTAAGGGTACTCGATTATGGTGCACGGTTAATAGGTACAAAGACGCAGACTAATGATGCGCTGTTTTGCTGGATTCCTGTATCAATATATGCCATTTTGGACGTCTCCAGCTATGACGAAAAGTGGCCAGATCAGACTCCAATGCAAACCCGGTCTTTTCCTGACCATCCAAGAACAGGACCAGATCAAGCTGTTGCTTGTGTGTGTCGTAGTTCTGGTCGAACTGCTTCACGATCTCGTTGGCGGGTGTTGCAAGCCGTCCCAGGATCTCCACCACCGGCAGTGTCAGGCCGGCTTTTTCCCCATTGGCTTCATAGGCCTTATAGACCAGTTCAGTACAGACTAATTCCCTGTCGGTGATAAAATCAAAGTTGAAATCATAGGGTCTGCCGCTGTAGTGAAACGCCTGCAGGATCGCTTTCGCCTTGCCAAGTCTGCTGAGTCTCGGGCGTAGAACCGCCAGAGAGTCGGCGGCTGCGGAGTGTTCCAGCGAGGTGAAAACAACCCCTTCGCTGACGGCTTCGATTACCCGGACCAGAAAATTATTCTCCCGCATTCCGAGGCTCTCTGCGTAGGCCTCGGGATAGCGATGTTGGAGGAGTGCTTCGAACTCCCCACTGTCGACCCCTTGCTGGCGTACCCACGCCTTGATGTCGGCGGATTGAAAGTAGCGTTGACGTTGTTCAGGGGTGCCGATGAGGAGTGCGGCATGGGGCCAGAATCCTGGTAGTCCGATATTCGAGAGATACCATTCACGCCGTTCCAGTAAAATATCACCTGGTTCCAAACGGGATTGCAGGGATCTGACCTGTTCCAGTGTGATCAGTGACTGATGGGGTCTGCGAACGCGTACATCACCCATCCATTGGGAGATCCCTTTCTGAATCGGAAAAAGGGCCTTGAAGCTACTGTCCTTGACGATCTGGACCCCATTCTTGATCGTCTGCTTGATTCCCTTCCCCCTGCCATAGTCCCAGATCTTGGCCTGATCCCGCCGGATTCCCGGGTTCAGCCGGAACCCAGGCTCTTCGCCATGCAGGCGATAGGCAAGGGCAAGTCGGGCGAACTCCGTCGCAATGGCAATATTCAGGTAGTGGTATTTCACCTCTGCATAGGTGTCATGTTTGAGTCCAAGCTCAGGGATGGGCTCATTCAGCAGGGTGTGAAACTGAGCATTGCGCTCGGTTATCTGCAGAAAATCGAGCACATATCGATAGCGGGCCAGAAAAGCGGCATAGGCAATACGAAATGCCATTTTACGAACCCGTTCATCATGATGCTGTTCGTAGCCCGCGTAGGATTGACTGATCGAGTCTAGGATAATCAGGCGATCCAGAAAACTGATCCAGGTCGATAAGATCTTCTGCCGTTGCGCCCGATTGACGAGTCGATTGTCAGACGTCCTGGCAGGTGGGAATAGGTCACCGTTCAATCCCATGTAGCGGAGTGTGTCGGCCAGGCCGTTGCGTTGAATGAATACCACATCCCGGTCATTGATCAGTTGCTGTTGCAGGGATGTCTCAATGGAGGGTGAGGCCAAAGTCGCCTGGCCAACTGCGGATATGAGCAGTAAAAGGAGAATTGAACGATTCGGTTTTTTCACCCTTACACTCCTTGTGTTCGCATGCTGTGTGTCCTGCTCCGGTCAGACCAGAAACAGTAGTATCAGTCCACCTAAAATAAAGCGGTAAACGACAAAGGGCAACATACCGATTGTTTCGATAAAGCGCAGAAAGTAGTGGATGCAGAGATAGGCTGTGATAAAGGCAAGCCCGGCCCCCAGGCCCAGTGAGAGCCAATCGGCAGGTGTGTCACTGGACATCAGGTCCAGGGTCAGCAGTCCACCTGACAACAGGATGGTGGGAATCGAGATCAGGAATGAAAAGCGGGATGCGGCTCTGCGGCTCAGTCCGAGAAAAAGTCCGCCGGTAATGCTCGAACCGGAGCGGGAGGTACCGGGTATGATGGCCAGCGCCTGAAAGAGACCGATCACCAGTGCATCGAGCCAGCGGATATCATATTCATCCCGCTGACGCTTGCCGATGCGATCGGCAACCAGTAACAGGATGCCGAAAACAATGGTGGTAATGGCAATCACCAGGGGTGAGCGCAGATCGGTCTCCACCAGGGATTTCATCAGCAGACCGAACACCCCGACAGGCAGGGTGGCAATGATGATCATCCAGCCCAGGCGGGACTCTCTGGAACGGGCCGCGGGACTAAGCAAGGCACGGAAAAAGTCACTGCTTATGGAGACGACTTCGTGACGGAAATAGCCAACCACAGCGGCTAGAGTTCCAACGTGCACAGCCACATCGAAGGCAAGTCCCTGATCCGCATAATCGGTGACAACGGGTGCCAGGATCAGGTGAGCGGAGCTGGAAATCGGCAGAAATTCAGTCAATCCTTGCAATGCGGCAAGGGTGAATATCTGTATCAGTTCCATAACAGGAACGGCACCTGTCAGTTATTGGACCAGGGGGCATCCAGCTGTTTCCTCTCCCATGCAAGAGATGAGCTGGCAATGGTCGCAAGGTCATCGTAGCGTGGTGTCCAGCCCAGTACCTCGCGCACCTTTTCGGCCCCTGCCACCAGTTCCGGCGGGTCGCCCGCACGTCTCGCCGCCTCGATGATGTTAAGGGGTGATCCATTGGCGGTTTCCACTGATTTCAAAAGCTCACGCACAGAATAACCATGACCGTAACCGCAATTGAGGGTGGTCGATTCGCCGCCATTGCGCAGATATTGAAGGGCCTTGACGTGGGCATCCGCCAGATCTTCCACATGAATATAATCGCGTACCCCGGTGCCGTCCTTGGTGGGATAGTCCGTACCGAAGATGTAGACCGCCTCACGCTTGCCCACGGCGGCTTCACAGGCCACTTTGGTCAGCAGGGTCGCCTTCGGTGTCGACTGGCCGATCCGGCTCTCCAGGTCGCAGCCCGCCACGTTGAAATAACGTAGGGCGACATAACGCATATCGGAGGCGGCAGCAAGATCACGCAACATCATTTCGGACATCAGCTTCGAGGTGCCATAGGGATTGATCGGATTGGTGGGCGCCTCTTCGTAGGCGATACCCGATTCGGGTATGCCGTAAACCGCCGCCGTGGATGAAAAGACAAAATGCTTGACCCCGGCTTCGGCACAGCAGGCCAGCAGATTCCTGGTATTGCAGGTGTTGTTGGCGTAGTACTTGAGTGGATTTTCCACGGATTCGGGGACGATTGTGTGAGCGGCGAAATGCATGACCGTATCGATATCGTACTCATTGAGTATGTGATTCACCAGATCCGGGTCGCCTGTATTGCCGACGACCAGCTCGCCATGCAGAACGGCTTGGCGAAAGCCGGTGGAGAGATTGTCAAGGGTGACCAGCTTCTCACCGGCCTCACCCAGCTGACGGGCTGTGTGACTGCCGATATAACCCGCACCACCGGTAACGAGAATCCCTTTTTGTGACATTTGACACTCTCCTTAACTTATATTGAATGGCCGTTGCTAAAAATGAGGCACATGATAGCGGGGCTTGGGGGCGGAGTCATGTTTTGGGTGGTTGTGGTTAGCAGCCAGCAGTCAGCAGTCAGGGGGCAGGGGTGATCGGATTTTGAATAGCTTTCTGGTGTTGGCCGCCGTCTGCTCTGCGATCAGTTGCGGCTGTTGATTACGCAGTCGGGCGACCGTCTGCAGGATCTCGGGTAGGAAGGCAGGCTCGTTGCGTTCTCCCCGATGATGGCTGGCGGGCTGGTCGGGCGAGTCTGTTTCCAGCAGGATCGCATCCAGCGGCAGTGATTTGATCAGGCGGTGAAGCCGTTTGGCCCGTTCGTAGGTGATCGGTCCACCGAAGCTCAGATAGAACCCCATGTCGATCAGCCGGTGAGCCTGTTGTTCACTGCCGGAAAAGCTGTGCAGCATGCCTTGCAATCCTGCAAAGCGGCGCAGCGTGTTGATCACCTCTTCCACCGATCGCCGTGCATGGATGATTACCGGCAACCCCTGTTCCTCGGCGACCTGAAGCTGTTGTTCAAAATAGTGTTGCTGCAGTGCCGGTTGGGGATCCTCGATAAAGAAATCGAGACCGCATTCGCCGATCGCTACGGGGTGCTCCTGTTTAATCCAGTTCAGTAACAAGGTCAGGTGTTCATCGCGATGGTCGGAGAGATACATCGGGTGAAGGCCGTAGCTTGGATAGAGCTCGCTGTTCTGCTTACACAGCTGTTTTATTCTTGGCCACCATGCTGCCTTGATGGCAGGAATGATCTGTTCCAGGACGCCTGCGTTATGGGCGCGTTGCAGGGCCTGTTCTCGGTCAGCATCGAAGCTGACATCGTCAAAGTGGCTATGGGCATCGATCAACCGCGGGTGAATACCCATTGGTCTTCCTTGGAGAGTCGTTTGTTAAAACGGTAACCGTCCCAGTCGAAGCCCTCGATCTCCTGGGGATCCTGCAAACGGTTGTCGATGATATAACGACTCATCAATCCGCGGGCGCGCTTGGCGAACACGCCTATCATGCGATAGGCGCCGCTCTTTTTTTCCTTGAATTGCGGGGTGATGATACGGCCCTGAATCAGCTTTGGTTTGATCGATTTGAAATACTCGTTGGAGGCCAGGTTGATCAGGATGTCGTCACCCTGGGCCTTGAGATCCTTGTTGATGGCCTGCGTGATCTGTTCACCCCAGAAGGCGTATAGGTCCTTGCCTCGCTCGTTGGGCAGCTTGGTTCCCATTTCCAGGCGATAGGGTTGCATAAGATCGAGGGGGCGCAGCACGCCATACAATCCCGAGAGGATTCTCAGGTGACGTTGGGCGAATTTGAAGCCCTCTTTGTCTAATGTCTCGGCATCCAGTCCGCCGTAGACATCCCCCTTCATCGCCAGTGCCGCCTGTTTGGCATTTTTCAGGGTGAAGGGTGTCTTCCAGTCATGGTAACGATCGAAGTTGAGTTCCGATAACTTCATGCTGAGTTTCATCAATTCGGCCAGGTCCATGGCCGAGTAGTTTCGCAGGTTGTTGATCAAACTGCGCGACTGTTTGAGAAACGCGGGTTTGGTATGGGTTGTGGTAACCGGCGGTGACTCGTAATCGAGGGTTTTTGCGGGGGAGATCGTAATCAACATCTGACTCTACTACCTGGATCATGTTAACCCTTCAATGATCGCCAGTGTCGGGATCAATTACAACCGTTGTATACTCAGGGAAAACCCCGAAAGATTCGGGGCTACTGACGCTGATCTCCAGGGATAGGCAGTATCCTTATTGTCCCTGTCAGTCAGATACGATACCCATCCCATGCTAGGCTTGTGCTTCTGTACCCGTCTGACTTGGTCTACCATGATAAAAGCACAGTATAGATGTAAGGCTATAAACCGTCATGAGTGAGGAGATACTTCAGCGGCTATTGCAGGTGGTTCAGGAGCTGTATGCGGAAACCGCATCCTTGACGGAAAATGATAGTGAGCTGCAACTCTGGTACAACCGGGGTTATGCGGACGGCATGGTCGAGGCGATGCAAAAATTGGGTTACTCTGCTCCACTGGAGACCGCTGGTGTTGTCGTTGATAGGTCGTTGATTGCCGGCCACGAATTGCTGCCATGGGGAAAGGCCTACCGGCATGGGTTTGAAATGGGTGAAAAAGAGACTGGAGAGGTGCTGTAGCCAGGCCCTGTTGCCCCTGGAAAAGCGCCAATCGAGGCGCACCCCAAGGGCACTTCCTTCGGGGCGCAAGGAGAGAAGTTTGCTGATTCCAAATGAACATAGAAAAATCACACATCGCTCATTTTGCCTTGCCGGACGAAAAACCAGTCCCGGCAGAGCCGGTCGGTTGAGTGTTAACTGGTCCTTATGAAAGTCGTCTCATTCAATACCAACAGCATTCGTGTACGCGAGCATCAGTTGAGTCAGCTCAAGGCTGTCTATGATCCGGATATCATCGGCATCCAGGAGACCAAGGTGCAGGATGCGGACTTTCCTGTTGCGATGATCGACGGGCTTGGCTACAAGGCTGGATACCATGGCCAAAAGACCCACTATGGCGTGGCTTTGCTCTCCAAGGCAGACCCGATGCTCATTGCCAAGGGGTTTCCCGGGGATGATGAGGATGCCCAGCGCAGATTGATTGTCGGTCGCTACAATTCGCCCAAGGGTCGGCCCCTGACCGTGATCAACGGCTACTTTCCTCAGGGTGAGAATCGCTCTCACGAGGTCAAGTTTCCCGCCAAGCGTCGCTTCTATGCCGATCTTCTCGATTACCTGAAAAGCGAGCATGATCCCGACGAGGCGCTGTTGATTATCGGTGACATGAATGTGGCGCCGCTCGACAGCGACATAGGTATTGGTGAGGATAATGCCAGACGATGGCTGAAGACGGGTAAGTGCAGTTTTCTGCCGGAGGAGCGTGATTGGCTCAAGGCGCTGCAATCCTGGGGATTGCAGGATAGTTTTCGAACCCTCAAACCGGACGTGAGTGACCTTTTCAGCTGGTTCGATTATCGCAGCCGGGGATTTGAGCGTGAACCGAAAAGAGGGTTACGCATCGACCTGGTGTTGGCTACCTCCCCATTGATCGAGTGCTGTACCGATGTGGGTATCGCCTACGATGTCAGATCGATGGAGAAACCCTCAGATCACTGCCCCGTCTGGGCCGATTTCGATTATTGACACCTTAGGGCCAATTGGATTAGTGCAAACAGGCCCTAACCTTTGTATTCGGGTAAAGTCGATGCCAGAGGCCAGTCTGCGGTTTTACGAAGAGCTCAACGATTTTCTGCCACAAGCCTTGCGCAAGCGCTGCTTCACATATAGTTTCGACCAGCTGTTGAGTATCAAGCATTTGATAGAGAATCTTGGTGTACCCCACACCGAAGTGGAGGTGATTCTGGTCAATGGGGAGTCAGTCGATTTTACTTATGTGGTGCAACCGGATGACTGCATCAGCATCTATCCTGTGTTTGAGTCCATGGATATCACTCCCTTGCTGCATCTTCGATCCCGGGCGTTGCGCTCGCTTCGGTTTGTTGCCGATGCGCACTTGGGGAAGCTTGCACGATATCTGCGTCTACTCGGATTCGATTGCCTGTTTTTCAACGATGCCGGTGACAAGAACCTGGTCCGCATCTCGGTTGAACAGGGAAGGGTATTGTTGACCCGTGATCGGGATTTGCTGATGCATCGGCCCATTACCCATGGTTGTTTCATACATGCAACCGAACCGAAGCAGCAATTGGTGGAGCTAGTGCGGCGTTTGCAATTGGAAGGCATGTACAATCCTTTTACCCGCTGCATGGAGTGCAATGGTCAGATAGTGACAGCGGAAAAGTCGCGTATCGAGGATCAGCTGCCAGATCGCGTCCGTCGACACTATAATGATTTTTGGCGCTGTGATGAGTGTGGACGTATATATTGGAAAGGGAGTCACTACCGTGAAATGCAGGCATTCATCGGCTCCCTGGCCACTCCGCAAACGAAACAGTAGGAAATGACTGTGATGCCGCAATGGATAGTATTGATTCTACTCAGCCTCTCTTCTGCGCTACTTCCTGCCGAAGAGTTACACGACGGATGCCTGAAACGGGTCTTCATGCACTATTGCCTGGGGGAGAGTTTGGATCGGTTGTTGCAGCGGCGTCCGGTCGATATGGATCCCATCGTCAATGGCGACCGCGCCGGCATCATCTATACCAAGGGGCGTGAGCGGATCTATGTAATGGCCTTTCAAGGCCGTATCTACAAGGTGCTGAAGACCTACGAGCCTTCGAACCAGGTAACCCTGCAAAGGCTTCAACGTACGCTGAGCGAGAAGTATGGCAAGCATCGGGATATTAGTCATCTACCCAAGTATGCACGAAACATGGCGGGAAAAATCGGTGCCGTGCGCAGAGGTGAGGGGGAGCTCAGGTATCGCTGGCAGCTCCCTGCTTCGCCCTGGCGCGTCGAATTGACCTGGACCCGCAAATTGGGAATCTCCCTTGCCTATCTGGTGAACACACTGGACAGGCAGCAGCGTGAGGCCGATGAGAGCAGTCTCTGAATCCGATTCATTTGTGACACCGGCCAAAAAAACACATAGTCCTTACGCCGACACCGGGTACCGAGTGTTAAAACCATATATAATTTATGGACTTAAAAGGAAAGGATACAGGAATTAAAATCATGAAGCACTTATCGGTTAGTTTACTCAGTCTACTCCTTTCACTACTGCTGTTGCAGGGATGTGGCGGTGGCGGCGGTGGCGATAGCGACGGCCCCAACTCGTCAGGCGGTACGACCTACACTGGCTCGACCGCGGAAGCCACCATCGATGCATCGAATGCCAAGGACCTCGCCACAGGAGCGGCTTCAGGCACACAACAAGCGGTCGTATCGGATGCCTTGTCGGAAGTTGCGATGCGCCCACAGGAGACTCCCACATCAAAGCTTATGGATGTGGCTCCCAGGATTGCCCAATGGATAGACCGGCTGAGAAGTCCCAATGCCGCCAAAACGACCGACTTGACGGCGGAGATCTGTGATGCGGGCGGTCGCGCTATTGCGGATACCAATGAGGCCGAGACCGAAGGCAGCATAACCTTCACCAATTGCGCCCTGAGTGATATGGAGGGCGGTACATTGGTGGCCAACGGCTCAGTCACATTCAGCGCCAATACCGGTACCGACAGTTTGCGCATGGTTTTCAATGTCACTGTCACCTACATCGGTGATTCACAGGCAATCAACCTGACCCTTGCCTGCAGCAATATCTCCAGCGCCTCTGTGGCCTGCTCCATGACATCGGATTTCACCGGTATCGACGGCAGGGTCTATCGCGTGGAGGATCTATCGGTAAGCGGCAATGAGTTTTCCGGGTTCTATGTCAGTATGACCTTCTATGACCCGGATCACGGACGGGGCGATGTGACAACTTCCCAGCCACTCACCTACGATTGCGCGGAAGCCGTTCCCGGCAGTGGCATGCTTACCCTGAGTGGAGGCAGTGGCACCTTCGCAACGGCCAGTTTCGACAATTGCAGTGCATATACCGTTACCGTCGACGGAGTGGGCATAACCTATAACTGGTGAGTCGACAGAGAGTCGTCTGAACGCATCTTCGGTTGCGTTCAGATTCTCTTTCAGTTGATTTGACTCCACGGTTGGCAAGTGGCTTCCAAGCCTTGGGTAGTGCCTTGGAGCTGTAACAACTCCTCATCGATAGCGGTTATCAATACATCGACAATGCGGTTTTTCAAATCGACCCCGGCGGGTCCCTCTGCCGTTACTCGCAGATAGTTTGGTGTATAGCCTCCCCAGCCGTTCTCATCACCGCCTTCAATTAAAATCGGTAGGGTGCGGCCGAGATGGCTGCTCAAACTCCTTCGTTTCAATCGCTCACTCAGTTGGTGCAGTGCTTGGCTGCGTTGCCGTTTTATTTCCCGAGTGAGCGCTCCCGGCATGCTGGCCGCTTTGGTGCCCTGACGGGGTGAATAGGCGAAGATATGCAGGTCGCCGAAACCGACCTCTTCGACAAATTCGAGGGTATCCTGCCACTCCGCTTCGCTCTCGCCGGGGAAGCCGACGATGATATCGGTGGTGATATTGATATCCGGAACCTGCTCTCTGGCCTGATCGACCAGTCGGCGATACTCATCCCTGCGGCAGCGCCTGGCCATACGTCTCAATACACTGTCCGATCCACTCTGCAGAGGCAGGTGCAGATGGGGCATGAAGCGGGGATTGTCGAACAGACGCCAGAAATCTTCCGGGAGATCCCAGGGTTCGATGGAGCCGATACGCAGACGGGGGATATCCGTTTCCTGCAGAATCCGACGGATCAACTCGGGGATGGAGGCGTCGATGTCGGCGCCATACCCCCCGATATGGACCCCGGTCAGTACCGCTTCCTGAATCCCCTGGCTTTGCAGATGCCTGATCTCCGAAATGATCTCTGCGGCCGGGCGACTGCGTTCTTCACCTCTGGCCAGGGTGACGATGCAGAAGCTGCAGCGATAGCGACAACCGTCCTGGATTTTGATGAAGGCGCGCTGGCGTCCTCGGGAGAGCAGGCCGGTAGCGTCTGGTTCGGTGGCGCTCTGGGGCATCACCCAGAGATCGAGTCTTTCGCTGACTATCTCCACCAGACGCCCCTTGTCCCGGTTATTTACCACCAGGTCAACACCCTCGATTCCCGCCGCGGCATCGGGATTCAATGAGGCGTAGCAACCGCTGACCACCAGCCGGGCATGAGGATTTTGCCGGCAGCTGCGGCTTAACAGCTTACGCGATTTGCGTACCGCCTCTTCGGTCACGGCGCAGGTGTTGACTACAAGCAGGTCAGCCTCTTCCACCTGTTTTGTCATGGCATGGCCAAGGGCCTGAAAGTCGCGGCTCCAGGTCTCCATCTCCGCCTCGTTGAGACGGCAGCCCAATGTCATCAGGTGTATGCGCATGTGAGATCGGTCCAGAAGTCTATCTATGGGGTTTGACTGGTGGGCAAAGGTAATCTCTGCACTGCTCGGATGCAAGCACGGACTCAGGTTTTGAGTCACCGGATGGGGTATAGTTCTGTCATGGAATGGTTTACCCAAGCTTCGACCCTGCTGCAGGTCTTGCTGATCCTCGGATTCGTCTGCCTCATACTGTTGGGCTGGGTGCTCTATTGGCTGGCGCGGCTGCTCGATACCCAGCAGCGAGAACAGCGCGCCCGTATTCATCATCAGCAGTCGCTGCTGGAATCACTGCATGCGCAGGAGCGCCACTACACCCGGGAGCAGAGTGAATTGCGCGATCTGATGACCGAGCGGATCGCCCGTGGTACCTTGGCCCAGCAGCGCCTGCTGCACGGTATGCAACAGGCCCTGATGGATCGTTCGGACAGGCTCTATCAGGGTATGGAAAGACGCTATGGCGAGATGCAACAGCACCTCCCCGATGGTACGGGACGTCTGCGAATTGAACTGCTGGAACAGTTTGAAGGATTGAAAAAGGCGGTTACCGAGGGTCTCGGTGAGGGACGACTGCAGCAGCAGGAGAAGCTTGGCGAGCTGCGTGAATCCCTGGCGCAGTCTCTGGTGCGGCATCGCGAGGCCTTCGGCGAACGTCAGCTCGAAAGCATGCGACAGCAACATGAAACCCTGCAATCCGGGATGGGCGAGGTGCGTAAACAGGTGGCTGAGGCGTTGACCCAGCACGCTGATAATCTGGGAAAGAAGGTGCAGGGCTTGACAGAGTCAACTGACAATCGGCTCAAGGAGATAAGCGGCCAGGTGGAGAAACGCCTCAACGAAGGTTTTGAAAAGACCACGGAGACCTTCAATCAAGTACTCACACACCTGACCCGTATCGATGAGGCGCAGAAGAAAATCACAGAACTCTCCACCAATGTGGTCAGCCTGCAGGAAGTGCTTGCGGACAAACGTTCCCGTGGCGCCTTCGGTGAGGTGCAGCTGTCGGCGCTGGTACGCAATGTGATGCCGGAATCGGGTTTCGCCCTGCAACACACATTGAGCAATGGCCGGCGGGCGGACTGCGTGCTGTTTCTGCCCGATCCCACGGGCAATGTAGTGATCGATGCCAAGTTTCCACTGGAATCCTATCAGCGTATGCTGGATGACCAGCTGGCGGAAACTGAGCGTGTTCAGGCGCAACGGCAGTTCCGCAACGATATCAAAAAACACATGGAGGATATTGCATCCCGCTACATCATCCCAGGAGAGACGTCAGATGGAGCAGTGATGTTTATCCCTGCGGAGGCGGTATTCGCTGAGATCCATGCCCACTTCCCCGATCTGGTGGAGGAGGCGTTCCGCAAACGGGTCTGGCTGGTATCGCCGACCACCATGATGGCGATTCTCACCACCGCCCGCGCTGTACTCAAGGATGCGGCCACCCGAGAGCAGGTACATATCATCCAGGAGCATCTGCGCGCCCTGTCGAAGGATTTCGGTCGTTTTCAAAACCGTATGGATAACCTGGCGAGGCACATCGGCCAGGCCCACCAGGACGTCAGTGACGTCAATATCTCAGCACGCAAGATCACCAATCGCTTCGAGAAGATCGAGAAGGTCGAACTCGAGGAAGAGCAGAGCCCGGATCTGCCGGTGTTTCGCAAGGCTGCCCTATCCGACTCGGAGGATGACTAGTAATCCCTGGCCAAAAGAAAAGCTGCTGGAAAAGCTTTGAGTTTTTAGTGTTGAGTTTTGAGTTGCTTGGGCAACACTTACTAAAAACTAAATACGCCAGGAAGCCGCTGATGAAATGGTTGAGTAAAACGCGCAGTCCGGTAAGTTATTATTTTCAAATAGGTTGTTTCTTCCCCTGATCATCCAGGCAGACATAGGTGATCGTGGTGGTGAAGACACTCTCTTCCTTGCCGCTCTCCGGATCCTGGGCAAACACCTTGGCCAGGTATTGCACGGATGTCAGCCCTTTGTGGCTTTGTTGAATATCGAAGCGAAGAATGGTCCCTTTTCGCACACTGCGATGAAACTCCACGCGATCCATGCCGATGGTGACGAATCGTCGTCCGGGATAGTCATGAACCGCGGCTATCCAGGCGTATTCATCCACCCATTGCAGCAGATTACCGCCAAAGAGGTAGCCGTATTGGTTGAGATGTTGGGGTATGACCAGCTTATGGTTTTCCATCACATCTCCATCCCCGGAACATGCAGGCCGGGTGGTGGAGGCGTGGGTGAGTTCTGATGCATCAGCAGTCGCCAACCCTCTCCGGTTTTGCGGAAGATGTTGGTGGCGTAGACAGGTTGTGGCTCATCTTGCCCGGGGCTCTTCACCAGCTCCTCAATCAGGTGGATTGCAAGTTCGGGGGTTTCGATCCATGCCAGGTGTTTGGTCTGGATGTCTAGGTCAACATCACTTTGCATCAGTGGTTCCCAAACCTTTCTGATCGCATCTTTACCTCTTTGCGCCGTCATCATCGGCAGTAGACAGAGCACCTCTTCACTCTCCTCCCAAACTTGCATGAATGCCTGCAGATCCTTCTCTTCTATAGCGTCGTAGTAGGCGTCTTCGGCATCTTGCGGTGTCGTATATGGGCTGCTCATTGTTTTTCCTGTGTGGTGTCTGTCGCTCAGCACTTCAACCCCGGCTGAAAGCTGATCGGTCTGTAGATGCGGAATAGATGAATGATACTCATTGATGGAAATCATGGCGAGGGGCGGATGACGATGGTCGGATGTCGCCTGAAATGTGCTTCATTATTCTGTTATCCACCAATTTCGAACCTAGCCGAAAGACACCCCTCTGATATTGCCTGACGAAGTCTCCCCTCAGATTGATGTCGGCGGGAGGGGGTGTTTCTCTGATTCTGGGATTGTTGCACCGGCTATCCGACGCCCTCGTCGAAGCTATTCCCTAACTTCACAGCTTTCCGTATGATCTGGCCTCGCTTTCCAAGTCAGTGACCCGGAATCAGATAGGACAATATATGTCTGACACAATCGACCAAAGCCTTGAGGGAATTGAACAGGTTCCACTGAGCCAGTTTACCGAGCAGGCCTATCTCAACTACTCCATGTATGTGATTCTCGATCGCGCCCTGCCCAACATCGGCGACGGCCTGAAGCCGGTCCAGCGGCGTATCGTTTACGCCATGTCGGAATTGGGGCTGAGTGCCACGGCAAAGTTCAAGAAATCGGCCCGTACCGTGGGTGACGTGCTGGGTAAATTCCATCCCCATGGCGACACTGCATGTTACGAAGCGATGGTGTTGATGGCACAGGGCTTCTCCTATCGATACCCACTCGTCGACGGTCAGGGTAACTGGGGTTCAGCGGACGATCCCAAGTCGTTTGCGGCTATGCGTTACACCGAGTCGAGGCTGACCGCCTACGCCCAGCTGCTGCTTTCAGAACTTGGCCAAGGTACCGTGGAGTGGGTGCCGAATTTCGACGGCACCCTCAAAGAACCGTCGATCCTACCCGCCAGAGTACCTAACCTGCTGCTCAATGGCACATCCGGCATTGCAGTCGGTATGGCAACCGATATTCCACCCCACAATCTACGGGAGGTGGTAAGTGCCTGTATCCATCTGCTGGAGTCACCAAAGGCAAGTGTTGCTGAATTGATGATGCACATTCATGGGCCCGATTATCCCACTGAGGCCGAGATCATCACACCGGCGGATGAGCTGTTGAAGATCTATGAAAACGGCAGTGGTTCGATACGTATGCGTGCCCGATATGAACGAGAGAACGGTGATATCCTCATCACAGCCTTGCCGCATCAGGTCTCCGGCGCCAAAGTGCTGGAGCAGATTGCTTCCCAGATGCAGGCGAAAAAACTGCCGATGGTCGACGATCTGCGAGATGAGTCGGATCATGAGAATCCGACCCGCCTGCTCATCGTGCCACGCTCCAACCGGGTCGATGTGGAACGGGTTATGTCGCACCTTTTCGCGACGACCGATCTGGAAAGGACCTATCGGGTGAATATGAACCTGATCGGTATCGACGGACGACCGGCGGTCAAGGATCTTCGCTCCCTGCTCAAGGAGTGGTTGCAGTTTCGCACCGAAACAGTGCGCAGGCGCTTGCAGTATCGGTTGGACCAGGTGTTGGATCGTCTGCATATCCTAGAGGGCTTGATGATCGCTTACCTCAATATCGACGAGGTGATTGCCATTATCCGCCATGAAGAGAATCCCAAGGCCGAGTTGATAAGGAGATTTTCCCTCTCGGAGACTCAGGCAGAAGCGATTCTCAACCTGCGCCTGCGCCATCTGGCCAAGCTGGAAGAGATGAAGATTCGCGGTGAACAGGAGGAGTTGGAGCAGGAACGAAAGTCTCTGGAATTGACTCTCGGTTCCAACCAACGGCTGCGTACCCTGATTCGCAAGGAACTCAAGGCCGATGCTGAGCAATATGGGGATCAACGCCGCTCACCCATTGTTCAGCGTGAGTCGGCGGAGGCGCTGGCGGAGACTGATCTGACCCCGAGTGAGGCGGTTACCGTGGTGTTGTCCGAAAAGGGGTGGGCGCGTAGCGCCAAGGGCCATGAAATCGATCCGGCGACACTCAACTACCGGGCGGGTGACAACTTTTTGGCCGCTGCGCGTTTGCGCAGTAATCAACAGGCGGTATTTGTCGATTCCAACGGGCGTAGCTATTCACTGCTGGCCCATACCCTACCTTCCGCCCGCAGTCAGGGAGAACCCCTGACTGGCCGTCTCTCACCCGCTACCGGTGCGACTTTCATGGCCGTTGTCGGTGGCGATCCTGATGGGGAATATCTGCTCGCCTCCGATGCGGGGTATGGATTTCGGGTCAAATTATCCGATATGCTGGCCAAGAACAAATCCGGTAAGGCCCTGTTGTCGTTGCCGAAAGGGGCCCGGGTTCTGCAGCCTGGCGTCATATCGGACCATAGCCATGATAGAGTCGTGGCTATCTCCAATGAGGGCCGCATGCTGGTTTTCCCTCTCTCCGAACTGCCGCAACTCGCGCGTGGCAAGGGTAACAAGATTATCGGTATTCCCGCCAAGCGTGTGGCTTCGCGGGAGGAGTTCGTGGTCGCTCTGGCAGTGGTGCCCCAAGGTGCCAGCCTGACCGCCCATGCAGGCAAACGGTATATCGTACTCAAGCCGTCAGATCTGGATGGTTATCAAGGTGAGCGTGGGCGTCGGGGAGGTAAGCTTCCTCGTGGATTTCAACGTGTCGACAGGGTTGAGGTGAACAGCTAAGCGACACCCCCCCGCCGGTTTGGTGGAATCTGCCGCATAGGCTCAACGAGGCCGTCTGTTTGCATGATGGATAGATCGCACTAACGAAGTGGGACAGCATGATTTCAGGCCAGTGGTAATAGGCGGATAACGCTGTTTAGAAGCAATTGGCTTGGAGACTTCCTCCGTTCATCGTTATAATGGTCAGTTCACAGCAGGGCTATGGTGTTTTTTACCGCGTCCAAGCTGCAAGCGAAAGTGGCGGAATTGGTAGACGCGCTGGATTTAGGTTCCTGTGGGGCAACCCGTGAGAGTTCGAGTCTCTCCTTTCGCACCAGTTTTTTCCTCGTGATTGCCAATTGCAATTTCCAGGATATTTCCAGTTTTTACAAATATATAGTGACAGATCAAGGCTGTCAGGAGAAGAACCATGCAAGTTTCGGTGGAATCGGGTGAAGGGCTAGAGCGACGCGTTACGGTCGAATTGCCGGCTGAGCAGATCGAGGTGGAGGTCACCAAGCGTCTGAAGCAGATTGGTCGAACCGCCAAACTGGATGGCTTCCGTCCGGGAAAAGTACCTATGAATTTGTTACGCCGTAACTATGGTGGTCAGGTCCTGCAGGAGGTCTATGGTCAAATGATCGAGAGCAGCTACCAGGAGGCGATCCAGCAGGAGAAGCTGCAACCCGCGGGGATGCCGAAGATCGAGCCCAAAGAGAGCACCGAAGAGGGATTGTTCAGCTATGTGGCCACCCTGGAGGTCATGCCTGATATCAAATTGACCGAGCTCACGGGAGAGATCAAGCAGCCTGTTGCCGAGATCACCGCGCAGGATGTCGAGGATATGATCGAAAAACTGCGCAAACAGCGTGCTACCTGGAACAACGTAGACCGTGCCGCTGCTGAGGGTGATCAAGTGAAGATCAGCTTCAAGGGTTTGGTCGACGGGGAGGCGTTCGAGGGCGGCAGTGCCGAAAACGTGGATCTCGTGCTTGGTTCCAATCGGATGATCGAGGGCTTTGAGAGTGGTCTGGTGGGAATGGTCAAAGAGGAGAAACGCTCCATTGACCTGCAATTCCCCGAGGATTACCGGGTGGAAGAACTGGCGGGAAAACCGGTAACGTTCGAAGTCGAGGTGAATGAGGTTGCGGAAGAAGTGCTTCCCCAAGTCGATGATGATTTCGCCAAAGACTTTGGTGCCGGTGAAGGTGTGGATAAGCTGAAGGAAGATATCCAGGAAAACATGCGGCGTGAACTTTCACAGCGTGTCAAGGCTCGGATAAAGAGTCAGGCGATGGATCTTATTTTCGAGCAGAACAAGATCGACATTCCCAAGGCGCTGATCGAGGAGGAGATCGAGGCGCTGCGTAAACAGACTCGAGAGCAGATGGGACAGGGAGCCGGTAGTTTCGAATTGCCCCGTGAGATGTTTGAAGATCAGGCCAGGCGGCGTGTAACCCTGGGCCTGTTGATTGGTGAGATCATTAAACAAAACGAGATTCAGGTCGATAACGATCGTGTACGCCAGACAATTGAAGAGTATGCGGCCAGCTACGAGCAGCCGGAAGAGGTTGTCAAGTTCTACTATGGCAATCAACAACAATTGGCTTCGGTACAGAACGTGGTTTTGGAAGACCAGGTAGTCGACTGGGTCATGGAACAGGTGGAAGTAGTGGATGATGAGACCACATTCGCCGCGTTGACAGAGCAGGGTTGACCCTGAGGAAAAAGCAGCTATGAACGAACAGTTTTCATCAGGAATGCCGGATGCGCAAAACCTTGGTCTGGTACCGATTGTCATTGAGCAAACAGCCAGGGGCGAGCGCTCTTTCGATATCTACTCGAGGCTGCTCAAGGAGCGGGTTATCTTTCTGGTTGGGCCGGTCGAAGATCATATGGCCAATCTGGTTGTTGCCCAGCTACTGTTTCTAGAGTCGGAGAATCCTGACAAGGATATTCACCTCTATATCAATTCACCTGGAGGATCCGTCACTGCGGGCCTCTCTATCTACGATACCATGCAGTTTGTCCGTCCTGATGTCAGTACCATGTGTATCGGTCAGGCAGCCAGCATGGGGGCGTTGTTATTGGCGGGGGGCGCAAAGGGAAAGCGGTATTGCCTGCCAAATTCCCGTATGATGATCCACCAACCCCTGGGCGGTTTCCAGGGACAGGCGACAGATATAGAGATTCATGCGAAAGAGATTCTGTTGTTGCGGGAGCGTTTGAATTCTATCCTGGCCCATCATACCGGTCAGAGTCTGGAGAAGATCGGAGAGGACACCGAACGCGATAATTTTATGGGGGGCGAGGAGTCTGTAGCCTACGGCCTGATTGATTCCGTACTGAGCAATCGCGAAGGGGCGGCAGACTGAATAACCTGTCTCTGAAGGCGGTTACCGACTGTAACGCAGGCCTGATACACAGATCAGAGTTTCGTGACTCTGACCTTGCCATCTATGCGCAGTTAGATATGATTGAGTTAAAAGCAGGTTGATTTCGGTTCGAGGAGTGAGATATGGGCAGTGACAAGAGCGGAAAAGGCGACGACGGCAAGCTGCTGTATTGCTCCTTTTGCGGCAAAAGCCAGCATGAGGTACGCAAACTGATCGCCGGTCCTTCCGTCTTCATCTGTGACGAATGTGTCGAACTCTGCAACGACATTATCCGCGAGGAGATGCAGGACCCCGGGGAAGAGAGTATCAACAAGCTTCCCAAGCCTCACGAGATCAAAAAGACCCTGGATCAATATGTCATCGGCCAGCATCGGGCGAAGAAGGTGCTGTCCGTCGCGGTTTACAACCACTACAAACGACTCGATACCATCGGTAAAGAGAGTGATGTGGAGCTGGCCAAATCCAATATCCTGCTGATTGGGCCCACCGGATCGGGCAAAACCCTCCTGGCTGAGACACTCGCCAGGCTCCTGAATGTACCGTTCACGATTGCCGATGCGACCACTCTCACCGAGGCGGGCTATGTGGGCGAGGATGTGGAAAACATCATCCAAAAGCTGTTACAAAAGTGTGATTATGATGTGGAAAAGGCCCAAACAGGCATAGTCTACATTGATGAGATCGACAAGATTTCCCGAAAATCAGACAACCCCTCAATTACCCGGGATGTATCGGGTGAGGGCGTACAGCAGGCCCTGTTGAAACTGATCGAAGGCACGGTGGCCTCCGTACCCCCCCAAGGTGGGCGCAAGCACCCCCAGCAGGAGTTCCTGCAGGTCAACACCTCGAATATCCTGTTTATTGTCGGTGGCGCCTTCGCCGGATTGGAAAAGGTCATCAAAGATCGTTCCGAGAAAGGTGGTATCGGATTCTCCGCGGAAGTAAAGAGCAAGGACGACTCACGCTCCATCGGCGACATTATCGTCGATGTGGAACCCGAGGATCTGATCAAATATGGTCTGATTCCCGAATTCGTCGGTCGTCTGCCTGTTGTGGCCACGCTGCAGGAGCTTGATGAAGCCTCGTTGGTGAAGATCCTCACCGAACCGAAGAATGCCCTGACCAAGCAGTACAGCCGCCTGTTTGAGATGGAAGGCTGTGAGCTCGAGATCCGTGAAGACGCACTGCGCGCCATTGCCCGCAAAGCCATGCTTCGCAAGACAGGCGCACGGGGATTGCGCACCATCTTAGAACAAGTGCTGCTTGACACCATGTACGATCTTCCCTCAATGGACGAGGTGACGAAGGTCGTGGTGGATGAGGCAGTGATCGCCGGCGAGTCTGAACCGCTGATGATTTATGAAAACAGCGACAAGCAGATCGCCGCATCCGATTAGCATAACATCACATAAATAGTGGTCTGTCCTAGATGCGAAAGCCTGACCGGCCGGATTGACTGATAGATGCTGGTATGTTCTTGAATTCATAACATATCCATTGGGTAAATTCGTCACCAGAGGGTATATATCTGCGCTATTCATTGCATTGCAGGCTTGAAACATCCAGATTCCACCCTTATATATGTCCTTTATAGTGTTGATCCGAATAAATGGATGCGGATTGAACATAGTTACCCGCCAGTATCAAATCCCTGTACTGACTGTCATACCTGAGGTTGAAGGTTTTTAGGCAGAGAGACTGCCGAAATGAGGATAATTTAATGGGCCACGAGTACACAGATTCCATGAAGACGATCAGCCAGAATAATCTCGTACCGGTTTTACCGTTGCGCGATGTGGTCGTCTATCCCCATATGGTCATTCCTCTGTTTGTCGGCCGTGATAAGTCGATCCAGGCACTGGATTCGGCGATGCAGAGTAATAAGCAGATTCTGCTGGCAGCGCAAAAGAGCGCTGATGTGGATGATCCGGACGTAGTTGATATGTATGCAATCGGCACCCTGGCAAACATACTCCAACTACTTAAATTACCCGACGGTACTGTCAAGGTGCTCGTCGAAGGCGGAGAGAGAGCGCGTATCACCGAATTCGTAGATACGGATGAGTTCTTTACCGCCAGGCTTGAAACCCTGACTGACACGATCGATGTGGCGGGCCGTGAGAGCGAGGTATTGATGCGCTCGGCCACCAACCTGTTTGATCAGTATGTCAAGTTGAACAAAAAGGTGCCCCCGGAGGTGCTCACATCACTTTCGAGCATCGATGATCCCAGCCGTCTTGCAGATACTATCGCTGCGCATATGTCATTGAAGCTGGAAGAGAAACAACATGTTCTTGAGATGCCCAACGTACGCGAGCGCCTGGAACATCTGATGGGATTAATGGAGGGTGAAAACGATATCCTGCAGATGGAGAAACGGATCCGTGGCCGCGTAAAACGCCAGATGGAGAAAAATCAGCGCGAGTACTATCTGAATGAACAGATGAAGGCGATTCAGAAGGAGCTCGGCGAGATGGAGGATGCGCCGAACGAGATTGAGGATCTCACCAAAAAGATAGAATCCGTCGGTATGACCAAGGAGGCCAAGGAAAAGGCTGCCAATGAGTTGAACAAACTCAAGCTGATGTCCCCCATGTCTGCTGAAGCCACAGTGGTGCGTAACTATATCGATACTCTGGTCGGTCTGCCCTGGAAGAAACGGACCAAGATACGTAACGATATCGGTGCGGCCGATGCGGTGTTGAATGAGGACCACTACGGTCTGGAGAAGGTCAAGGAGCGTATCCTTGAGTATCTCGCGGTACAACAACGTGTACGAAAACTGAAAGGACCGATACTCTGTCTGGTGGGGCCTCCCGGTGTCGGTAAGACCTCCTTGGGTCAATCGATAGCTCGTGCCACCAATCGCAAATTCACCCGCATGGCCCTGGGCGGGGTAAGAGACGAGGCGGAAATTCGTGGACACAGGCGTACCTACATCGGCGCATTGCCCGGTAAAATCATCAACAATTTGAGTAAGGTCAAGACCCGTAATCCGCTGTTTCTCCTTGACGAGATAGACAAAATGGCGATGGATTTTAGGGGTGACCCGGCATCGGCCCTGCTGGAGGTGCTCGATCCGGAACAGAACCACACATTCAATGACCACTATCTCGAAGTCGACTTCGATCTGTCCGAGGTAATGTTCGTTGCGACCGCGAATACCTTGAACATCCCTCCGGCGTTACTCGATCGCATGGAAGTGATCAGGCTCTCCGGTTATACCGAAGATGAAAAGGTCAGTATTGCCGAACGCTATCTGGTGCGTAAGCAGATGGAAAATAACGGATTGAAGCCCGATGAACTCATCATCAGGGAGTCCGCGATACGCGATATCGTCCGTTACTACACACGTGAAGCGGGTGTGCGAAATCTGGAACGGGAGATTGCCAAGATATGCCGTAAAGTGGTGAAGGATATACTGCTGAAGAAACCAAAAGGCAAGATCACCGTTACCCCCAAGAAGCTTGAAGACTATTTGGGTGTTAAAAGATTCCGTTATGGCCGGGCGGACGAACACGATCAGGTCGGGCAGGTTACCGGACTGGCCTGGACCGAAGTGGGCGGTGAACTGCTGCGCATCGAGGCGGCATTGATGCCTGGTAAAGGCCGGCTCAGTCATACCGGTCAATTGGGTGAAATCATGCAGGAGTCCATTCAGGCAGCCATGACTGTTGTCAGGAGTCGTGCGGATTCTCTCGCATTAGAAGAGGATTTCCACCAAAAATGCGATGTTCATATCCACGTGCCCGAAGGTGCGACGCCGAAAGACGGCCCCAGCGCAGGTGTCGGTATGTGCACCAGTCTGGTATCCGCTTTGACAAAAATACCGGTTCGGGCGGATGTGGCAATGACGGGGGAAATCACCCTGAGAGGTGAGGTTTTACCGATCGGTGGACTCAAAGAGAAGCTGCTTGCCGCGCATCGCGGAGGTATCGCAACGGTTATCATTCCCGAAGAGAATGAACGAGATCTTGTTGATATACCGAAGAATATTAAACAAAATCTTGATATCAGGCCGGTTCGCTGGATCGATGAAGTGTTGCAGGTGGCACTCAAGGAGATGCCGCAACCGAAAGAGGGAAAGTCAGCGGATGCGACACCGACTAAGGGCGGACAACAGCAGGATGGCGACGAGGTCAAGAAACGGGGTGCGCCGACCAAGCACTAGTGTGATCCGAGATGCTATATCTCTGTCACAACAGTAACAAATGTTAAGAATTGGTCTTCTGAGTTGCTTGACAGGGTATCTGGCAGCCGGTATAAATTCTGGCGTTTCGGGCCCCAAGCGGGCCATTACATAACGCTTCTAAAGGCGGTAATTCCGCCAAGACCACCACAGGGGAAAATGATTAATGAATAAGGCCGAACTAATTGAGGCAATGGCGGAATCTGCGGACATTTCCAAAGCGGCTGCCGGGCGTGCGCTCGACGGTATGGTTGACGCAGTAACAAAAGCGATGAAAGAGGGTGATACGCTTTCGTTGGTAGGATTTGGCACCTTCTCAGTGAAGGAGCGGGCCGCTCGTGAAGGCCGCAATCCGCAAACTGGCGAGACGATTAAAATCAAGGCCTCAAGAATCCCGTCATTCAAGGCTGGTAAAGCATTGAAGGATGCAATAAACTAGCGCGCCTTCAGGTGAGGTATCTCTAACCGGTTGACGATATACCCCACTAGCAGGGTGCTTAGCTCAGCTGGGAGAGCATCGCCCTTACAAGGCGAGGGTCGCAGGTTCGATCCCTGCAGCACCCACCAACTCGGAGCGGTAGTTCAGTTGGTTAGAATACCGGCCTGTCACGCCGGGGGTCGCGGGTTCGAGTCCCGTCCGCTCCGCCAACTTAAGATGATAAACCATTGAAATATATGGTTTATGGTAACGACCACTGACGTTCTGCCCCTACTCTGTCACTAACTTAGCAGGGTTATGGGTGTATGAAAAGGTTTGACGAATGCCTGGCCTTGCACCTTCAGCTGAACGCTGAGGGGCAGTGGGAGGTGGTGTACCGGGAGCCAGGAGAGCGAGGCCCACACAAGGTATGCAAGTCTAACATGTTGATTGAAGCGCACTACAAACTGACGTTTGTTGAATTACGGGTTGTGCTGTTGGGTGTTGCCCAGCTGAATCCGCGTGAGCCCGTGCCCGATGAGATTGAGATCACGGCGGAGGAATACGCTAACACCTACCAGGTCACCGACGATAGAGCTTACCAATCGTTTACAGAGGCAGCTGGTCGGCTGCCTAAGCGCAAGCTAGAGGTGTTTGATAAAGCGGGTACGGGCAAGCGCATTTCTTGGCTTAAACCGAACACAACGGACGCTGAGCTTTACCCTAAAGGGAGCGGTGCCTTCAATTTATGTTTTTCTGACGAAGTGAAGGCCTATCTAGCGGGTCTAAGCCGCTGTTTTACGGTCTACGAGCTGGAAAAGATCGCGCCGCTAAACTCCTATTATTCCATGCGACTTTATGAGCAGCTCTGCCAGTGGCGCAGTACCGGCAAACTGGTAGTTACGCTGGAGGACTTCAGGGGCCGCCTGGGCCTTGAAGACAAATACTCGGAATTCTTCAATTTGAAGCAGCGTGCGATCGATGTCGCAGTCAAAGAACTGTGCGAGAAATCAGGGTTGAGGATCTCCTGGGAGGTCAAGCGGCGGAACAATAAGGTTGTCGGCCTGACATTCAATTTTGAAGAAAAGAGCCTGAAGGGGTCCAAGCTGGCGCGTTTCCCGAATTCCTAAATTCGCTTTAAAACGAGGTAACTTAATGAGTAAAAAAATCCTCTTAGTGGTGTTGTTGTTTCCATCGATCCTATGTGCCGGGCTAGACGGAGGCGACTGCTATATCGTTGGCAACCAAAAAGGTTACAGCGCAAAGCACTACAAAAATAACTATAAACCTTTTCCAGATGAAGTATCTGATGTTACTGTTAAGGTGAGAGTTGCTGGCGATAGTAGTGAAACTAGTAGCTCGCATCGTGATGCCTCTGCCTCACGTTGTTTTGAAATTGCTAGTAATACAATTTTCTGTGTAGCTGGGACCATGCGTGTTTCCGAAATCACGGCTGTATATCCCACGGAAGGTAAAGTCATCACGACTACCGTGTATCCTGAAGAACACCCTTTTGCTGGTGCGAGCTTGCTTGTCGGCGACATCTTAAGCCGTTGTAATTAGCTCACCCATCCTGAAAACCCGATCAATCAACTGAAAAGCGAGCGACCGCTCGTTTTGTGGATGATTACGGGATAAGCTGCGAACTTAGCGAAGGATTTGTAAGGGTTAGCTATGGATTTGTAAGGAACCTCTCTAATAACCATCTGTATTTAATACCGAATCCCGCCCTTAAAAACAAGATTAAAAACAAGATAAAAAATTATTGGTGGTGAGCGCTGTACAAAAATTGGACAGTTCGGCGAGTTATTCACAATTTCTGTGGATAGGGCTGTTGTTTTATTGGCGGGTTGAGGGGCAAAGGCTTGACCCTATTGATTTTCTTTTAGATTGTACAATTTTTATACAAATGAGTGCCTTCGGCACAGCTCAAGCAGTTTGATCCCTACCCTCCGCCCCAGTCGCTCAGGCGACTGGCCTGGAGAAGGTGTCTACGCCTTCGGCTTCGACGTTTTTGTGTTGGCTTCACGGCTGTTCAGCCACCGTGCGGGTCGGCTTGGCAGGCGGCTTCGCCGCTCTCGTTCATGGATCACCCTGACCGACAAAAGGTCTACAGGCGCGTGTCCGGCTTGGGGGCTAGCATCACGTCAAAACGCCGCGCCAGAGCGCCTCAGTGGCCCCGAGTGCGGTTTTTTTGGGTTTTGAATGGGGGGATATGTCCGGCGTATTTTGAACGCCTAGTTTGGACGTCCTTGTCCTGAGCGGGATCTGGCGTGTGGCTAATAGGCATCGCCATAGGCATAGCCATAGCCATAGCCATCGCCAAAGCCAAAGCCAAAGCCAAAGCCATCGCCAAAGGAATAGCCATAGCCATAGCCGTTACCATGGCCAAAGCCATCGCCAAAGCCATAGCCAAAGCCAGCGCCAGCGCCAGCGCCAGCGCCATAGCCATAGCCAGCGGGATCGGGTGTGTGGTTAATTGCCATAGCCAGCTCCATCGCCATCGCCATCGCCATAGGCATAGCCATCGCCATCGCCATCGCCATAGGCATAGCCATCGCCAAAGCCATCGCCATAGCCATTGCCATCGCCAAAGCCAAAGGAATAGCCAGAGCCATCGCCATAGCCATCGCCAAAGCCAAAGCCAGCGCCAGCGCCATAGCCAGAGCCATAGCCATCGCCAGCGGGATCGGGTGTGTGGTTAATTGCCATAGGCATAGCCAAAGCCAAAGCCAAAGACAAAGCCAAAGCCAGCGCCAGCGCCATCGCCAAAGCCAAAGCCATCGCCATAGCCAAAGCCATCGCCATAGCCAAAGCCAGCGCCATTGCCATCGCCAAAGCCATCGCCAAAGCCATCGCCAAAGCCATCGCCAAAGCCATAGCCATCGCCAAAGACAAAGCCAGCGCCAGCGCCGTTACCATAGCCATAGCCCTCGCCAAAGCCATAGCCAAAGCCAGCGCCAGCGCCAGCGCCAGCGCCATAGCCAGAGCCAGCGGGATCGGGTGTGTGGTTAATTGCCATAGCCAGCGCCATCGCCGTTACCATAGCCATCGCCTATGCCTGTGCCGTTGGGGAAGCTGTTGCCAGCGCCGTCGCCATTCCCAAAGAGCAGGCCAAAGCCATCGCCATAGCCGCTGCCGGCTTCGAGACCGAAACCGGCGCCATAGCCGTAGATGGGGCCGGTGACATAGGCACTGACGTAGCCCAGGGATTTAAACATGCTTTTTCCCATTAAATGGTTTAGAGGGATAGAGGCAAATAAACGACTCGAAGTGAATCGCATCCGTTACCTCATCGATGACATTCGTCTTCTTATCCGTCTCATTCGGGGCTAGCATGAAGCCTTCGTTTGCGAGTTGCGGCAGGCCGCCCTCGCGTTGTCGCCAATAACGGATGTTTCTAGCGTCGTCCAAGCAAAACCGGTTGCCCAAGTCCACCAGTTTTCCATGGTGGACAAACCCAAAAGGGAGAATGGCGATGACGTAGCTGTTGTGCAGTGGATGTCGGTCGGTTGTTTGTGTTTTAGATTCGGACATGGTCGTCTCCACGTTAGATGGTTGTGTCAATGATCGCTGATTACCCCCATTAACCCGTTTCGAGCGACGGCATTAAGCTAAGGAAAAGTGGGTGAATTGTCCAGTTACAGGGTTTTTCCCTATTGTTGCTGGGATTTCTCCTAATTAATGATATGGGTTATCATGATTGACGTGACTATATTCTTCTTACCTTGGGGACTGATAATCATGCTGGTCATCTTTGCCGGCGGGTTATTGTTAGTCTCGGCTGAGGACAGGGTAAGTCTGAAGCGTGCCCAGCGAGAGATTGCGCGTTTACAGTCTGAACTTTCTCGGATCAAGAGGGAATATAATTTAACGCTGTTGCGTATTAACGAGAAGAAACAGTCGGAAAAGGAGAAGCTGGCGGAGGTGGTGAGTCAAGTTTATGTCAACCAAACCGAATCGGGCGGCATAGGCGATAGGGAGTTCTCCGATAACAAGGGGAATTATCCTGACCAATAAGCGGATCATTTTTGCAGCGATAGCGAACATGAAAAAGATCATTCAATTTTCTATCGCTGCGGCACTGATCGCAGCAACTGGATCTGCCACGGCATGGTGGAACGGGCCTGGCTGGGGAAGCGATCGCAACGTTTTTTGTGGCGATTACACCCTTGGCATGAGCGGTAAGCGTGGGTGCGAATGCAGTCTACCGGTTCTTTCTTTACCAGGCCTCCAATATGATGGTTGCAATAGGCGCGGCTACTACGGCTACGGTCCCAACGGTCCCTACTACGGCTACAGTCCCAAAGGTCCCTTCCACGGCTACGCTCCCAACGATACTTATGATTACGACTATTAGTTTCTTTCTTGTTGATTTATTCAGGCTGGTTATGTACCGCATGAATAATGAAGTACATATATTCGGTGTGGAAGCTACCGCTCGCCAACAACAGCGTGCATTACTGGACGGTAATGAGCATGTATTACCTGCACGTGAGAGATGTAGCATCATATTATTTATGCGCCAAAAGAAAGGCACGGATTCTGATTGGGACTTGGCCAAGAAAACGTTGAGTGAGGCAGGGTGGGGGAACATCGAAATTATTCAATCAGGCCGTACTACATTGGAAAAGCTGAATGAAGCTGAAGATGACCCGGTATCGACTTGTTGTTATACCGAAGCCTTGACTGGAGGGAAGGCGTTTTTGGTCTATCAAGATATTGAAGATTGATCGCCCATCGCCTCATCGACAAGCGTGACGATGCCAACCCACTGAAGTAGTGAGGGCTTGCGTTTCCCGTCAGAATACGCCAGACTTATCCACAAAAAGCCCCGCCATTGCGGGGCGGGCGCCTTTATAAAGGTTAATAAAAACAAGAAGATGCCAATGCCACATCCTTTTATCGACCAAAAAGTAATCATCTTGTCTAACGCGGCCGACACGGAGGCGAATTCTGTGATTGTGGGCCAGCTTAAAGCGTCTGGTTTGCGTGATGTTTACTACGTGACGGGGTGTTATGCCTTGGACAGTACGGCGTTGGCATCGAGCCGGTTGATGCCGGATAAGGTGATCGCGATGGGCGAGGTCTGTATAGAGCGGGGTTCGGTCGCCCTGATGTTGGCGGATTCGCGCGGCTTTCATGCCAAGCTTGCGGCGTTAGCGAGGGTTAAGGATACGGTGTCCGGGACGGTACCGCGTAGTCCTGCGGCGGTCCGTCGACTTAAGGAAGCGGTGGGTAAACAACCATAACTAAAGCAATGCGAAGGAGCGTACGGCATGAGTCTTGTGTCATTTGTGAAGAGGATTGATTTTGTGGAAGCGCAGCGTTTTGTCGGTTTGATCGATACGGGGCTGGACGTGCTTAAGTTTGCGGCGGAGAAGATGAAGGATGATGGCCGTATTTCGGGCCAAGAGGGTCTTGAGATACTGGACAAGGCGTTGGGCCATCATGGGATTTGTCTGGGGTGTGACGGGCATGGGATTCGAGAGGCGGTTGATGAGCCGGATGAGCCGGTTCGGGCGAAGCGGCCGCGTCGTCGCCGGGATGACCGGGGTTATGCGTTGCGTTTCAAGGCAAGTGACGAGACGCCCGAGGCGCTGGCGGAGAAGTTGGCGGGACTGGAGACCTTGGTGGATCGCGGGGTGTGTTTGGAATGTGATGGCGAGGCGTCCTATCGAGTGAGTCAGCAGCCGAGCGAACGGCACAGTTAAGTTTTCAGGCACAGCGCCCTGGTTGATGTCGAGTCTGCCACCCCCAACCACCCAGGCAGGTTTTACGGATGCCGGGGCGCTTTTTTTTGGAGTTGAGGTGAAGCATGGGTATTTTCACCGATGAGCGCCAGGCGAAGGCGGATCGCTACAATGCGGCGCGCCAGCGCACGGTTGAGCGGTTTTTGAATCGGACGTACTATGAGCGAAAAGCCGGGCAGGATCTGATTACGCGGATATCGACGGAGACGGCGGAAGAATACGTGCTGCGCCAAAAGGGTTATCGGGCGGTAATTGAGCGGTTGCTCGAGGAGACGGGGGCGTTTCGTGATAGCTATTATGGGCAGTACGAGGCTGAGCCTGCGCCGGTGTATTTAGTGACGGCGAAGTTGCTGGATCAAGAGTATGCGTATCTTGAGATCTGTTTGCGGATTGTGGAGGAGAACATGCTGCGGGCGGAGGATGCGTCGTTTTATGCGAACCGTTTGGCGTGGATCATGCGTAAGGTGAGAAAAGGCTGGTTGCAGGCGTTGGCGAAGCAGCATGACCTGCCGGATGAGGTAAAGCGTTTTATTGCGCGGGTGTAGCGCGCATCACAAAAACACAGCGGAGCAAGACACAATGGACGTGTTGTTTTCGAAGCCGGTTGTTGGTCTGATGCTGATGGCGTTGGGTTGTTGGGCGTCGATTGCGCAGGAGGGGGCGGTTGAGCGCGTCCCGGCGCGGTAAGGCCGAGGCATCTGCTGGGGGTAAGCGCCGCCCGGGTCGCCCGAAGGGTTCGAAGAACAAGTTTTCGGTGGCGGCGGCGCGCAAGGCGGCGGCGGACCAGGGTCAGTTGCCGCATGAGTATTTATTTTCGTTGGGGTTATCGGGCGATTTAAGTCCGGGCCAACGGATAGCGGCATTGAAGGCGGCGGCGCCGTATTATGCGCCGAAGCTTTCGTCGATTGAGGCGAAGTTGGAGCCGGTGCGGGTAGAGCTGACGGATAGTGAGCTGAGTGCCCGCATTGAGGCGTTGCAAAAGGCATTGCGAGGCGAAGCGGATGGACCCGGTATCGAGAGCGAGACAGCTTGAGCTTGAAGGGCTGCTGCAAGAGCAGCTGAGACGCCGATCGCGGCGTAAGCTTGAAAGTTATTATCCTGAGACGGGCCCTTTGCGGCGCGCGTTATATCCCAAACATTTAGCGTTTTTTGAAGGTGGACGTCACTACCGGCAACGGTTGATGCTGGCGGCGAACCGTATTGGCAAGACGGAGGGGGTGGGCTTATACGAGTTGGTGTTGCATCTGACGGGGGCTTATCCGGCCTGGTGGCGGGGTCGGCGTTTTAGTCGGCCGATCCGTGCGTGGGCGGCGGCGGACACGATCAAGAATGCGCGCGAGATTTTGCAGGCGAAGTTGCTGGGGGCGTCGGCGTCGGATTGGGGGACGGGTTTAATCCCGGGTGACAGTTTGCAGGGGGTGAGTAAGGGGGCGACGGGGACGGTGGACACGATTGAGGTGTCGTCGGTGTCCGGGGGGACGTCGGTGCTGCTGCTGAAGAGTTACGAGCAGGGTCGCAAGGCGTTTCAGGGGACGGAGCAGGATGTGATCTTGCTGGATGAGGAGCCGCCGTACGGGGTGTATACGGAGGCTTTGATGCGGACGATGACGACGGATGGTTTGTTGTTGTTGACGTTCACGCCGTTGCAAGGGGTATCGGAGGTGGTGCGGGCGTTTTTGGGGGATGACGTTTCGCCGGCGGCGGCGTTGTCGGGCGAGGGGCATTCGACGTCGGGGCGTTGGGTGGTGCGGGCGAGTTGGGATGATGTGCCGCATCTTTCTGCGGAGGTGAAGGCGGAGTTGCTGCAGTCGATCCCGGCGTACCAGCGGGATGCGCGGAGCCGGGGCGTGCCGCAGTTGGGATCGGGGGCGATCTATCCGATTCCGGAAGCGGATTTTGTGGTGTCGGATTTTGAGATACCGGCGCATTGGCCGCGGGTGTATGGGCTGGATGTGGGTTGGCGCAAGACGGCGGCGTTGTGGTGCGCGCGCGATTTGGATGGGGGGGTGGATTATCTGGTGAGTGAGCACTACCGGGGAGAAGCAGAGCCGGTGGTGCATGCGGCGGCGATCAAGGCGCGGGGCGATTGGATTCCTGGCGTGATTGATCCGGCGGCGCGCCAGCGTAACCAGAAGGATGGTGAGCGTTTATTGGATGACTACAACCGGGAGGGGTTATGGCTGACGCCGGCGGTGAGTGCGGTGGAGTCTGGGATTTACCGGGTGTACCAGGCGTTGTCGACGGGGCGCTTGAAGGTGTTTGGGAGTTTGCGCAACTGGTTGGATGAGTACCGGTATTACCGGCGGGATGAGCAGGGTCGGATCGTGAAGGAGCGGGATCATCTGATGGATTGCACGCGGTATGTGTACAACAGTGGTTTGTCGTTAGCGGCGTTGTCGCCCGCGGTTGAGCGTTTGAAAGCGCGTGGCCGTGGGCGGCGGGTGTCGAGCGAGGGCTGGATGGGCTAGGCAGGCGTTGGGCGATGGAAAGATTGGTCAAGGATGCGCAGGCGGTTTTTGAATTGGCGTCGGAGGTGGAGTCGGAGAACCGCGCGTCGGCGTTGTCGGATTTGCGGTTTGCGAAGTTAGGTGAGCAATGGCCGTCGGCGATGCGCAAGAAGCGGGAGGATGAGGGGCGGCCGTGTTTAACGATCAACCGGATGCCGGCGTTTATCCGTCAGGTGGTGAATGATGCGCGGCAGAACCGGCCGAGCATCCAGGTGCATCCGGTGGATGATGGCGCGGATGTTGAGACGGCGGAGATTTACAGTGGATTGATCCGGAACATTGAGTACACGTCGGATGCGGAGGTGGCGTATGACACGGGGATTGAGCATGCGGTGACGTGTGGTTACGGGTACTGGCGGGTGGGGATTGATTATGCGTCGGACGATACGTTTGAGCTGGATTTGCGGATAGAGCGGATCCCGAACATATTCAGTGTCTATGGCGATCCGTATTCGTTGCGTGCGGATTCGAGTGATTGGCAGGATGCGTTTGTGCTGGATTATGTGCCGAAGGCGGTGTTTAAGCGGCGTTATCCTGGTGCGAAGTTGTCGGATTGGCCGGTGACGCAGCAGCATCATCAGCGTGTGGACCGGGCGGGCGTGTGGTTATCGGAGTATTGGCATCGTTCGGAACGTGATGAGGTGGTGTTGGGGTTATCGGACGGGACGGTGTTGGCTGAGGGGGATTACCGGCGGGCGGCGGATGTTTTGCAGGCGGAGGGGCTTGAGGTGGTGGATGAGCGCGAGGTGACGCGTTCGTCGGTGAAGCAGTATTTGCTTTCTGGGGTTGGGGTGTTGGAGGAGCGGGATTGGCCGGGGCGTTACATCCCGCTGATTCCGGTGTATGGGGATGAGACGGTGGTGGATGACCGGCGCTATTTTCGGAGTTTTATCCGGGATGCGAAGGATCCGCAGCGGATGTACAACTACTGGCGAACGGCGTCGACGGAGTTGGTGGGTTTGGCGCCGAAGGCACCGTATATCGGGCCGCGGGGTGCGTTTCAGACGCAGCGGCACAAGTGGCGTAATGCGAACCGTGAGAGTTATGGTTTTTTGGAGTATGACGGGGCTGTTGCGCCGACGCGCCAACCGTTTTCGGGGCCGCCGATGGGGACGATCCAGGAGGCGAAGAGCGCGGCGGATGACATGAAGGCGGTGACGGGGATTTATGATTCGAGTTTAGGGGCGCGCAGTAATGAGACGTCGGGTGTGGCGATCGCGATGCGTCAACGGGAAGGGGATGTGAGCACGTTTCATTTTATCGACAATTTGTCGCGTGCGATCCGGCACACGGGTCGGGTATTGATTGATTTGATTCCGAGGGTTTACACGGGTCCGCGGATGGTGCGTGTTTTGGGGCCGTCGGGGAATGATCCGCGGACGGTGCGTTTGGGGGGTGGTGGGGCTGAGGCTGAGGG
>NZ_MARB01000007.1 GCF_001715975.1 Candidatus Thiodiazotropha endolucinida
GCGCCCCGAAGGAAGTGCCCTTGGGGTGCGCCTTGATTGGCGCTTTTTCAGGCACAACAGGGCGTATTGGATTAGTGTTAACAGGCCCTAGTCTGAGATTCTATTGCTACACTGCCTCTTTGAGTGATCTTGAGGCAGCGGATATAAAAAGCCTGTTGCTACATCTCGTTAATTTCAACATTACAGGAAAGTTTTTTTATCCATGAAACATCCCATTTCTTTGTATTTGGCGCTTTTTGTATTTTCAATCGCAACTTACGCAGGTCCGGTTTTGTCGGATAAAGCAAGCGATCAACCTGGTTCACAACAGATCGTAATGATAGGCGCATCCTATTTGCAAGGCTGGCCATTAAATGAAGTGGCATGTCTACCGGTTGTCAATAAAGGCATATCCGGTGAGACCTCAACTCAGGTTCGCGGACGCTTTGAATCCGATGCCATCTCCAACAATCCTGCAGCGGTTATTATCTGGGGCCATATCAACGATTTCTCGAATGCGCCAATGGAACTGGAAGCACAGACACGCCAAACAGCAATTGAGAATCTGAAATACATGATAGACCGCACTAAAGAAGCGGGAATCATACCGATCATCGCAACTGAGGTAACTTTCGGTATGCCGTCAGACATAAAAACTTCCGTCATGCAGTTTATCGGAAAAATATTGGGAAAACGTAGTTTCCAGGATTACATCAGTTCGAACGTTTTAGCGGTCAATGACTGGATCAGAAACTATGCGAATGAGCAAGGAGTCAGTGTCTTGGAGATAGAACGGTTGATGACCGATTCACAGGGAAACCGTAAGGAAGGCTATTACACCGAGGATTTGTCACACATCACTAAATTGGCATATCAGGACTTGCAAGCCTTTGCTCAACCGTTTTTACAGCAGGCGCTAATCGAAAAGCATGGCTTGTGCAATTAGACGGAATACTCTGATTCAGAACTCGATATCCCCTCCAACCCTGATGTTGCCGGGCAAACGCTTGATTCGCGTACCCGCCAGGTAGAGATCGCCGCCCACCTGAAGATCCTTGGGCAATTTTTTGATATCAACGGCCCGAAGGTCAAGCCATTCGCCCACGCTAAGCCCTTTGGGAAGGCACTTTATGGAAGTCCCGACCAGGTTCAACCAGCCGCCGATCTTCAGGCCATTCGGCAACTCCTTGACGGGTGTCGCGGACAGGTCCAATCCTCCACCCAGTTTGAGGTTTGCGGGAAGTCCGGTCAGCTCAGAATTGCCCAGATAGAGATCCCCTCCCACGCTGAGATTTTTAGGTAAGCTTTCTATCAGAGTACCGGAAAGCTCCAGATCTCCCGGCACCACCAGACCCTTGGGCAACTTCATGATTCTGCTTGCCCGCAGATCGAGTCCGGCGCCGAGTCTGATGCCTTTGGGAAGCGCATGAATCCTTGTGCTGAATAGACTGAGGTCACCATCGACACGAAGCCTGGGAGGCAACTCCTCGATCATCGTATCCGACATATCAAGGTTTCCGGCGACATGCAGACGCTTGGGCAAGCGAACGTTATGACTCCCTGAAAGGTCCAGATTACCATTAACAAACAGGGTCTTAGGTAACTTGATATCCTGGGCTTCATGAAGATCGAGATCACCCTCGAACTGCTTGCCTATCTGTGTATCACTCACTGGTTTTTTATACCTGCCATAATTCGACTGGATTGTTAAATTTTTACCCATTGCACCGGCAACCGGAATATCAATTCTGATAGAATCTAAATTCCAAGTTGAAATATATTACAGATTGTTGGCCACAAGCTTAAAAACGAGATCATCTCTGCCATGCAGTGACATTGTAACTGGACCCACCTAATTCTGGAATCACAGATGGAGTACAAGGGGAAAGGAGATTGAAAATCACGATTTTTCTGATCATCGTCGCTGTCATTCTCATTGCCGCATGGTATTTCGAGAACCACCGCCGTGATGCACTTGCGAAAGCGGCCCAACGCATCGGTCTCACGCTTGATCCCGGCCAACAGAGACTGCCCCAATTCGTTGATGATGCTGATTTCTATCTTTTCAACCAGGGTCAGCCACTGATTCAGAACATGATGCGAGGCGGACGTATCGGAGACCGTATTTTGGTTTTCAATTACACCTTCGAAGCCACTCAGGGATTTGAGGGCAGACGTGAAATCCCCAGTTTGACCGACGAGGGGGTAATCCTGACACATATGCAAACAGTGGTTGCCTTCCACGAAATCACCCCCCTGCCACACTTCGATCTGAGTCCGAATGACAAGTCTAAACGCACTCTGAATACAGACTTCAGAACAGTGGCTTTTGATGAGACCCCGAACTTTACTCAAAACTACCGTCTGGCCGCCCGTGAAGAGGCTAAAGTGAGATCGTTATTCAATAATGACCTGCTGACCCATTTCGCCAACAATCCCGGCTGGGTGGTTGAGAGCCGGGGCGATCGAGTGATCTTTTACCAGAAAGACAGGCGAGTTGACCCTGAACTGATAACAGAATTCATCGATCAGGCCCACTCCCTGCTCGACCTTTTACGTAGTAAATAAAGCCGGCAAGCAGATCCACCCTGTAAACTTCCGGATAACAGTAACCCGACAACTCAATAGATTGCCGATTGAATCACTCTGCAGGGTGAGGCGTTGCCATACAGAAGGATGTCTATTGCATAAACTTTTATAAAATTGCCCATAATTCAGGTAGTGCACAGTTCGTGAAGCACTGCAGTACAGCAATTTAACGGCTATCTCCCGAACCATCATCATAAGGACTGACAGCTGTAAACTACGATGATCAGACGCTTCGCCATTCACAACCATGTAAAAAACATGGTCAATATCAACCCGGGTGAATATGGTGCGGTAATCTGGTCCTTTGTCTATTTTTTCTCGTTGCTCAGCAGTTACTACATAATGCGCCCGATCCGCGACGAGATGGGAGTGATAGCGGGGGTAGATAAATTGCAATGGCTGTTCACAGCCACCTTTATCGTCATGCTGCTGGCAGTGCCACTGTTTGGTTATGTGACATCACATCTGCAACGCAAACTATTTCTACCCTACATCTACTATTTTTTTATCGTCAATATTCTACTCTTCTATCTGCTTTTCGAATCCGGTTTTTCACAGATACTTACTGCCCGGATCTTTTTCGTCTGGTTGAGTGTCTTTAATCTGTTTGTTGTCTCGGTCTTCTGGAGCTTTATGACCGATCTGTTCAAAAATGAACAGGCAAGGCGGTTGTTTGCCGTAATCGCCACAGGAGGAACTATCGGCGCGATTACGGGACCACTCTTGACAACCTTGCTGGTTCAATCTATCGGCAATGCATCAATGCTATTGATATCGGCCGGACTGCTTGGTCTATCTATCATCAGCATTTATCGGCTGATCGCCTGGCAACGTACTCAGCATGAAATCTATGAACCTCATCGACACGATGACAAGCCGCTGGGAGGAGCAATACTGGACGGCATTCGCCTTGCTCTCTCCTCCCCCTACTTGTTGGGAATCTGCCTGTTGATGCTTTTGTTTACGCTGCTCTCCACATTTCTCTATTTTCAACAGGCACAGATCGTCAAAGATGCATTTTCCGACTCGGAAACACGTACATCTGTTTTTGCTGCGATCGATCTCAGCGTGAATCTGCTTACTCTATTGTTACAGACCTTTGTGACTTCACGCCTGGTGAAGGGGGTTGGCCTGGGTATTACATTGGCTTTGATCCCTCTGCTACTTGCTTTCGGCTTTCTATTGTTGGGATTCTATCCGACACTACCGGTTTTGATCGCTGTTCAAGTAATGAGGCGGGCGGGAAATTACGCCATTATGCGACCGGCACGCGAGATGCTGTATGTAGTCCTTAGTCGGGAAGAGAAATATAAGGCAAAGAATTTTATCGATACCGTAGTCTATCGCGGTGGGGATGCCGTCAGCTCCTGGCTCTATGCAGGTCTTAAATCGGTCGGCTTCACGCTCTCCAGCATCGCCTGGATCGCTGTACCGATATCCCTGTTTTGGGCATGGATTGCATACAGATTGGGTCGGCGGCAAACTATTATGGCGAATGGACAACACGCAACTTCTGCAGGAGGAGGCTATGAATGGATCAGATAATCCGATTGGACGTAGGGCACTGCTCAAAATGATTGCCGCTATGGCTGGCAGTTGTTGGCTTACTCCCAGCTTGATTCAGGCTGTAGAACGAACAGCAATCAAAAAAACGATACCTGTCAGCAATGAGACATTACCCGTAATTGGAATGGGCACCTCACGCACCTTTGATTCTGCCGGAAACAGTGAAAGGATAGCCAATCTCGGCAAGGTATTGGAGCAGTTTTTTAGTATGGGAGGATCACTGATCGATTCATCCCCCATGTACGGCTCCGCTGAACATGTACTCGGCACCCTGTTAAAACGTACCCAACCGGGATCACTGTTTGCAGCCACCAAGGTCTGGACAGACGGAAAAGAGCATGGTGTCACTCAGATGGAACTCTCAAGGAAGCTGTGGGGCGTCGAACGTTTCGATCTCATGCAGATACACAATCTGAGAGACTGGCAAGTACATCTTGAGACACTGAAGAGGATGAAAGCGGAGGGTAAAATCCGATATATCGGCATTACGACATCTCATGGCCGTGATCATGATGAGTTGTACCGGGTTCTCTCGAACAATCCTTTCGACTTTGTTCAACTGAGTTACAATATCAGAGACCGGGCGGTAGAAAGCAGACTGTTACCCTTGGCGATGGACAGGGGGATCGCTGTGATCGCAAATCGTCCCTTTGCGCGGGGCAGCCTGTTCAGACAGGTGAAAGAGAAACCTTTGCCGGAATGGGTGGATGAATTCGACTGCAACAGTTGGGCGCAGTTCTTCCTTAAATATATCGTCTCCCATCCAGCCATCACCTGTGCCATACCTGCAACCTCAAAGGTACACCATGTACTTGATAATATGAGCGCAGGTTTTGGAAAAATGCCTGATAGCGCGATGCGCGGAGAGATGGAAAGAACCTTTGAGAAAATACCTCAAGCCTGACCTTTCAGGATATTGTTAATTACGATCCTGAAAACAAACTATTCAGATGCCGGGTTAGGGCCTGTTAACACTAATCCATATTGATTTGAATCCTTTGAAAGGGATTCAAATCAATCCGCCAGTGTCACCCGATTTCTGCCCAGTGATTTAGAGCGGTAGAGCGCCTGATCACAGCGGTTGAGAAAATCTTCGCAGGATTCCCCCATACGGAATGCAGCCACACCGATCGATCCCGAAATGCCGCCGACGACACTCCCGGTATTCGGTCGTTTGAGTACGATCTTCTCGATAACGGTACGGAAATGCTCGGCCAGGTTCCGCGCATTGCTGGAACCGATATCCGGCAGCAGGATGGCGAACTCATCACCGCCAAAACGCGCACAGGCGTCTTTTCCCTTGGTGTGACGATTTAACAACTCCGCCACTGCGCGCAGCACCTTATCTCCCAGCAGATGACCATGATTGTCGTTGACCTCCTTGAAATGATCAATGTCTATGAGCACCAAGCAGAAATTAGCAGCATGCTGCTCCTCTACCTCACTGATCATCGAGGCGAGTGTCTGATCGAATCCTCGTCGATTCATCACCCCCGTCAGCGGGTCCAGCATCGCTTCCTGCCTGGCATAACTCAGCTCCTCCTTGAGTTTCTCAACCTCGTCGGTTGAATTGAGCAGTTGTGTCTCAAACTGATTCGTCTCGGTAACCAATGAGCGGGTCTCCGATATGATCGAAGAGACCGCCTGCATGACACTTTCAATCCTGTTACTTTCCGCCAAGGTATCGATATGCGTTTTAATCTTTTCATTGGTTATCGATGTCTTGCCGGTCAGATCGATCATGGTCCCCAAGGTATGGGCGACGATATCCATCAGTTCGTCTCTCAGATTCCTCAGCACCGCTTCATCACAATTGCAGACATAGTGTCTGAACAGCTTCTCTACAGTTTCTTCCTGCCAACCCTTATCACTCTTCAGCAGCTCGTCCAAGCGTGCATTTAGAGCGGGATCCTCACCGAGGACATAGTGGTATGCAATACTGAAATTGACAGGATTGATAATGAGTTCATGTTTCGCCAGAAAGGCGACTGTCAAACGGAAGATCTCACCGGCTTTTTCTCGAGATTTTGGGTATGCGCCCATTGTTCTTCTCTCAGGCTTTTTTTTCATATCGACTTCAATCAATTCTCTTTTTTTAGTTACCTTTAAGAGGTTCTCAGCCAAAATACCTTAATTTTATCAGGTTTAATTTTCACATCAGGTAAGGCCTGGACAATTAACTGGGGTTTGGAAATCATGTGGTCATTTAGTTGTTTTGATTTCACCCATAATTATATACACAGCGTTTCGTTAATTCTCGCAAATATTAGCTAGGGCCTGTTAACACTAATCCAATACGCCCTGCTGGGGCTGTTTTTGTGCCCAGCAAGGCAGAATGAGCGAGGTGTAGTCATTCTACATGAGCGAATGATAACGCAGCTGGGGGCGAAAACAGCCCCAGCCCTTGGGGTGCGCCCCGAAGGAAGTGCCCTTGGGGTGCGCCTTGATTGGCGCTTTTTCAGGCACAACAGGGCGCATTGGATTAGTGTTAACAGGCCCTAGCGAACCTATCAGTTTCGGGTATGCAATGAGTGCCTACTTGCATCCCGATATTGTAATGGGTTGTGAACGGCCGGATAAATAATTAACTGCATTAATAATGATTGATAGCAATGCTTTTTCTAATCAATGATTATTACAATGAGCACAAAGGTGGCTACTCAACTGCCCAATGAATGACCAACCACAAAAAAAAGGGCTCGAACCGAACATCCGTAATGCCGTGCGCGCTGTGATCGTACGTGATCATGCGGTATTGATGCAGAAGAAATGGGCGCAACAGCGCGGTACCTGGTACACCCTTCCCGGTGGAGGTCAGGATGTGCACGAGACCCTGGTCCAGGCACTGGTGCGTGAATGCGAGGAGGAGATCGGCGCCACCGTGGAGATCGAGAGCCTGCTCGCCATTGCCGATTTCTACAAACAGCGCGATACTGCCTACCCTTCGGTGCGGCATCTGGTTGAGTTTCTGTTCGGCTGCTCCCTGCCGGCAAGCTATCAACCCGCATCGGGTCACCATCCCGACAAACATCAGATCGATGTGGTGTGGGTGCCCTTTGCCGATATCCTCAACCATGAGATCTTCCCCAAAGGATTGGCACCCCATCTACCCGGTCTAGCGCAAGCGACGACACCGACATATCTGGGAGTCATCGACTGACATGCCCCTCGCCAAAAGCATCCAGGAAAACCTTCATTTTCTGCTAACCGAGACCACCACCCACCTCTCCCTGCTGGAGGATTATCTGACCCTGCCTACGGTAACCATCCCCAGCCGGCTGCTGGACCGTCAGGGGTATGTGGAAAATCTGAAGCTGAGCATCCATAACCACTGTTTGCGGGAGATGTCTTCATCCCGCGGACAAGATGCTGATTACCAGTTATTGAGATCGGTGGAGGTGATCGCCAGCCAGCTGGAGCGGGTTGTGGAGCTTTGCCGGGATGCGGTGATGCAGAGCGCCCATGTTCAACATCGGGGTATGCTGAGGGTGAAGGATTTCCTTAAAATGATCGACCGGGTCAGCAATGGGCTGGAGTTGATCGAACCCGCTTTGTCGGCAAAGGATACCCGCCAGGCCCTGAAGATCGGCAAGGTGGAACGACACCTGGTCGATGCCTACCAAAAACAGCTCAAACGATACTCGAGGCTGCTGAAAAAGGAGAAACATCCAGCGGACCGGATTTCGCTCGTCATGTTGGCGCATATTATCGAGCAGATGGGCAATGCCATGTTGCGGGTCAGCGAGGCGATCATCTCTGCGTCGATGGGGCAGCATTTCAGTACCGACCGTTACCATGCATTCAATGCCTCGGTGACAGAGCTCAAGACGGTGAACGACATCGATAAACTGGCGTTCAAACCGATCGCAGAGACCAAATCGGGCAGCGCCATCAACGCGCTCAGCAGCGATGAAGAGGGCAGCGGCTACCACGCCATCTTCAAGGATGGCCGCAAGCGTAAGCTGAAGGAGGAGAAGCAGCGGGTCAATGATTGGCACGACATCTTTCCCGGACTGGCGCCGAAGATCCTCGCCTATCAGAAACAGGGCGATTCCGCGGCCCTGTTGATTGAGCACCTGGCGGGGCAGACCTTCGAACAGATCCTGCTTGACGGTTCGGATGCGCTGCTTCAGCAGGCCCTGAACCATCTGACCAAGACCCTGACACAGGTATGGCTTGAGACCAAGACCAAGAAGCCTGTCTCCGCCGGGTATATGAAACAGCTGGCGAAGCGCATGGGGGATGTGTATGCCATCCATCCCGAATTCAGACAGCCGGCGGTTAATATCGGAGGCGCAGCGTTTCCCGCATTCGATGAACTCCTGAAGCGGATGCAACGCTTCGAGTCTGACGTCAAGGCGCCGTTTTCCGTCTACATCCACGGTGATTTCAACGTCGATAACATCATCTTCGACCCGCGGGAGAAACGTATCAATTTCATCGATCTGCACCGATCCAGCTATATGGACTATCTACAGGATGTCAGCGTCTTCATGGTCTCCAACTATCGACTGCGGGTGTTCGATCCCCGGGTCAGGCGGCGGATCATGGATCTCTGCCACGCCTTCTATCGCTTCGCCAGGGCCTTTGCCCGCAAACAGGGGGATGAGAGCTTCGAGCTGCGACTGGCGATGGGCCTGATCCGCTCCTTTGCCACATCAACCCGTTTTATTCTTGATAAATCCCTGTCGGAGCGCATGTTCTCGCGCGCCACCTACCTGATGGAGAGACTGCTCGAGAGCGAATCCAAATCCAAGCGCCCGTTTGTGGTGCCCGTAAAGGAGATATTCATTGGCTAAACCGAAGATCGGGGTGGTCGGCATCCCTGGAAAATGGTCCACGGAGGCCCTGGCGGACGCGGTGGAGGCGGCCACAGGCTTTCGCCTGGTGATCGACATGGCCGAGGTTTGTGCCGAACTCGACAGCGGCAGACTCGTCTATCGGGAGCATGATCTGACCCGTCTCGATGGGATCGTGGTGAAAAAGATCAGCGAAGAGTACAGTCCCCATGTCCTGGACAGACTGGAGATGTTGCGCCAGTTGCAGCGTGCCGGGGTGCGGGTGTTCAGCAAGGTAGAGCGTATCATTCGCCTGATCGACCGTCTCAGCTGCACCCTGTCACTCTACAATGCAGATATTCCTATGCCCCCAACCCGCATCACCGAGAGCGCTGCCATCGCTGCCGATACGGTCACTGCATTTGGATCGGCTGTCTTCAAACCGCTCTATTCCACCAAGGCCAGAGGGATGACGTTGATCGATGCCGATCAGGATCCGCAACAGCTGTGGCAACAGATCGAGGCCTTTCGGGTGGACAATCCGGTGATGTACATCCAGAAAAAGCTCGCGCTACCGGGCAGGGATCTGGGAATGGTGTTTCTCGATGGGGAATATCTCGGTAGCTACGCCCGGGTGGGGAAATCGGGGACCTGGAACACCACCATCAGGAGCGGCGGTCACTACGAGGGTTATCAGGCCGACGAGGCGTTGGTGACGCTTGCCCGCAAGGCGCAGGCAATCTTCGGTCTTGACTTTACCACTGTCGATGTGGCGGAGACCGAACAGGGGCCGGTGGTCTTCGAGGTCTCCGCATTCGGTGGTTTTCGTGGAGCGAAAGAGGGTATGGGCATCGATGTGCCATCCCGCTATGTGGCCTATATACTGGAGGAACTCGACGTATGAACACGCCTGCTGAATGGATTGGTGTCAGCAGTGCCGGGGATGCGGCCAAGCTGCTTATGCAAAAGGTGCAACTGTGCGGGGAGCCGTTGCAGCTGAACATAGGTGATTGTGTCCTGGTGATTCGTTCCAACAGTCAGTCGCTGCTGGATCGGTTGGCAAGTTATTTTCATCATCTGCCCAAGACCAGGGGTCTGGCGACCATCGAAGTCACTGCGATCGAGAGCGATAAGCTCGAGACCGGTCTGCCGTTTATCGACTGGCGCCGCGAAGCGGGCAAAAGTGGACGCAAGGATGCCTATGTGGAACTGACAGATGGCCGCCTGGTGCTCAAGGTGCGCACCGGCATGCTGTTTCTGCAGAGCGAGCAGTGGCGCATCGCGGTCGGGCCTTGTGAGGAATATGACAACCAGCTGATCAATTTCATCAATTCGCAGGTAATGAACTGGCTGCAGCAGCGGGAGTGGTTGATCTGTCACGCCGCCGGCTTGATCCTGAATAATCATGCGATCGCCATGGCCGGATTTTCCGGGGGTGGCAAGTCGACCCTGATGCTGCATCTGATGGAACACCCGAAGAGTCGCTATCTGACCAATGACCGGCTCTTCCTGCGACGTCGGGACGTCGGGGTGGAGGCGGTGGGCATCCCCAAGCTTCCCCGTATCAATCCAGGCACCGTGGTGAACAGTCCACGGCTTTCACCGCTGATCGATGAACAGAGAAGGGAACAGCTGCTGAGGTTGCCGCACCAGGAGCTATGGGAGCTTGAAGAGAAGTTCGATGTGGATGTAGAACGGCTGTATGGCCGCGATCGTATCGATACCTCGACACCTGTATCCTTTGCGGCGATGGTGATCCTGAACTGGAGCAGGGGTGAGCGTGCACCGGTTAAGATGACAAAGGTCGACATTGCGCAACGCAGTGAATTGCTGAATGCGGTGATGAAATCTCCAGGGCCATTCTTTCAGGATAGCCTAGGTGAGTTTATAAGGGATGATGAACCGCTTCAGCCCGCACCTTATCTGGACCTGCTGAAGCGTGTCCCAATCTATGAGGTGACAGGTAAAATAGATTTTACCGGGTTGAAAGAGTTGTGTTTGAAACTATGGATGAGTGTTGACAGGCCCTAGCAAACAGACACCCAGCAACTAAGAACTGTATGAGGCAGACAGACAATGACTAGAGAATTGATGTTGCTCAGACACGGGAAGTCCGATTGGAGTCAACAGTTAGAGGATTTCAAGCGCCCGCTAAAGGATCGCGGCAAACGTGGCGCCCAACGCATGGGGGTGTGGTTGCTGCAGCAGCAGTTACAGCCCGATTATGTCATCAGTTCACCCGCAGAGCGTGCCATCGTGACTGCTCAGAAGACGGTGAAGGCCATGGGTGGCGATGCCGATGCCATCGTACAGGATCGGCGCATCTATGCCGCCAATGTGGGTGAGTTGTTGCGGGTACTCTCGGATGTGCCACCTGACGGCAAGCGGGTCATGTTGGTGGGACACAACCCGGGATTGGAGATGCTGACAGAGTATCTGCACGGTGAGCGCATCCCTCTGCCCAGTGACGGCAAACTGATTCCCACCGCAACTTTGGCGCATATTGAAATGCCGGATGACTGGATTGATCTGAAGGCAGGGGACGGTGAGCTGCTGTCCATCGCTCGCCCGAGCAGTATGGACAAGAAATTCCCGTATCCCGATGAACATGGCACTGAGATGCGGGATCGGCCGGCCTACTACTACAAACAATCCTCGGTGATTCCTTATCGGATAGAGGAGGGCGAGGTTGAAATCCTGGTGGTCATGTCGAGTAAGCGGAAGCATTGGGTATTGCCGAAAGGGATCAGCGAACCCGCATTGAGTCTGCAGGATTCGGCAGCAAAAGAGGCCTTGGAGGAGGCAGGTGTCGAGGGCGAGGTTGCTGAAGCGCCCATAGGCGCCTATTCCTATGAAAAATGGGGCGCTGAATGCACGGTGAGTGTCTACCCGATGAAGGTTACCCGTGAATTGCCGGAAAAAGAGTGGGAGGAGCGCCATCGCGGACGCGAGTGGCTGGCGCCTAAACAGGCGATGAAACGGGTCAAGCAGGTTGAATTGAAACCGATGATACAAGCCCTGGCCAAACAATTGAAAGGGTAGGTCGTCAAACGCATGGTCTTGCTCAACGAACACCCTCTGTCTTGTATGGCGCTGAGTCGTGGCTAGATTGATAGCCGCCATATTGCGTCATGGCGAGTATCATCAACTGCCTGATACCCCGAGTGCACTGCAACCCTATCCCTTGACGGGGGTTGGGGCAGAGCAGGCAGAGCGCTCGGTAACCCTGATTCAGGGTGTCCTCGAAATGTTCAAATGGCGGCTGCATCCGGTAATCGACAGTTCGCGCTTGTTGCGTGGTTGGCAGACCGCTGAAATGATTCGCAAGGGATTGCAGATTGCAAGTCAGGATAGATTGCAAATCGAATCATACGATGCACTGGCCGAGCGTTCCCTGGGTTCAGCGGCCAACCTGTCGTTGCAACAGATAGAGTCGGTATTGCGGGACGATCCCCGATTTTCTCCGCCGCCGGCCGGTTGGAAGTCCGACAGCCACTATCGACTACCGCTTCAGGGAGCGGAATCGCTCATGGATGCCGGCCAACGGGTGGCGGAGCACATGCAGCAGCGGCTTGTCGAACTGCAATCGCAGGTAAAGTCGGATACCGTGAAGTTGTTTGTCGGTCATGGTGCTGCCTTTCGTCATGCCGCCCACCATCTCGGTGTATTGCCATTTGATCAGATTGCGGCACTGAGTATGTATCATTGCCGGCCGGTTTTTCTCGAATGTGTGCCGGATGGACCATGGCAGCATCTGACTGGAGAGTGGAAGATCCGCTCGAAAGGTGAATCATTTGACGACTAAGAACAAAAACAGTATCGAACGTCACACCCGGTATCTGCCGGAATACAAGGGCCGGAAATGGCTTGATGTGGAATTACCCACAAACAGTCAGCCGTGGCTCTTGGGCAGACAGCGTTCGGTTGTCAAAGAGAGGGGGCAGCGCAGTTCAACGGCGGGTCTGTTGAGAGAAGTGGTGAAACGAGGTAAATGGCAGTGGCCAAAACGCAAGCTCTACTTCTTTTCCGACCTGCATGCCGACGCGGATGCCTTGATCGCCTCTCTGGTGGCATCGGGTGGGGTGAAAAAGACAGGGAGTAAACAGCATGCGTTGAAGCTGACCTCACATGGCAAAGATGCCATTTTCGTCATCGGCGGGGACTGTTTCGACAAGGGGCCAAGCAACCTAAAACTGTTACGGTCGATACAGCAGCTGAAACAGCTGGGAGCCAAGGTAGTGCTGCTGGCGGGTAATCACGATCTGCGCATCAAGTTGGGTATTGCATCGGTGGGCATGGATCCCGATCCTCGCCACGACCACTTCTTTATACGTATGGGCAGTAAGGTCATACCCATGTTGCGTGAAATCGTCGATGAGTATCTTCAGGAGAAGGATGCATTGAAGGGTGTGCCGCCCACCCGCACCTGCCGACGCATACTCTACCCGCCGAAGCGCTGGTTTAAGGAGTTTCCGAAAATGGCGAGTTGGGTGATGCCTGATAAACGTATGGCCAGGGAGCTGAAACGTCTCAAGGAGAAGATAGACGACTTTGAATCGGACTGCGAGGCGGTAGGTCTCTCATTGCGCCATGTATATGCCGCTGTGATGAAATGGCAACAGCTGTTTATCAAGCCGAAGGGAGAATTCAGTTGGTTCTTCAAGCAAATGCAACTGGTCTACCGACAAGGCTCTTTTCTTTTTGTCCACGCAGGTATAGATGACAGGATGGCGAAACTGATCGAGCGTAAAGGCATCAAGTACATCAACATGGAGTTCAGGGACAGTGTCGAAGATGAGATTTTTGAATTTTACTATGGACCAATGGCCAATCTGATTCGTACAAAATACCGGGACGTGGATATGCCGCTGACACGCAAAGGGAGCGACTTGATGCACGATGCGGGCATCCACACCATAGTCCATGGCCATGCCAACCGTCATTACGGACAAAGGATCATGCTGCGCAAGGGGATGATCCACTTTGAATGCGACGCCACTATCGATCGCTATACTCGCATTAAGGAAGGGCTCAAAGGAAAGGGTGCCGCAGTGACCATCTTTCACCCAAAACAGCTTGTGATGGGTATCAGTACTGACTATCCGCATATCAAGGTGTTCGATTATAAATCATTTACATAGGTAATCTCTGAGCCGCCTATGCTTAATCGATGTAGAGTTGGGAAATAATCATGAGACAGGGTAAGAAAAACTTCCGTCATGAATCGTTGCAGGATAAAGAGTCGATTCAGGCGCTTCTAAAGGCGATCTCTCAAGGGATTGCAAAAGGTAAACTGACCCTCAGCGATGAGGATGGCGAGATGGTTATGCAGCCAAATGGACTGCTGCAGTTGAAAGTCGCCGCCACTCAGGATGAGGAACGGCATCGCATTAATCTACGCATTACCTGGCAGGTCGAAACGGACAGGCCGAAAAAGAGCAAGAATTTAAAGGTCAAAGTGAAATAGATGGATACTGCATCGGCTCAAGCCGTTGAAGAGCTGACTGAAGTATGTGCCGGCAGGCTGCGCCAACAGGGTTATCGTTTGGTTGTCGCCGAGTCCTGCACCGGTGGATGGCTTGCCAAGATATTGACCGATCTGCCCGGGAGCAGCGATTGGTTCGACCGCGGATTTGTGACCTACAGCAATCAGTCGAAACAGACAATGTTGGGCGTCTCGTCCACAACCCTGCAACAATCCGGTGCGGTAAGCGAAGCCTGTGTCCTGGAGATGACGCAAGGAGCATTGACTGAAAGCGGTGCCGACGTGGCAGTGGCAATCAGCGGGATTGCCGGGCCCGGTGGCGGCAGCAAGGAAAAGCCGGTGGGAACCGTCTGCTTCGCCTGGCAGGTCAAGGGTAGCGAGGGGATGGCCCAGCGGCACTGTTTCAATGGTGATCGCAACCAGGTGCGTTGGCAGGCGGTGGTCTACGCTTTACAACAACTTGAGGGAATACTGAGTGCGTCTCGCACCTCCATTTGATTACTTTGGTGGGGCTCTGTTTCAACCATCACGGCTAATAAGGAGAGTCACTCTAAAGCTCGAGTATATAGCTAGCGGCATCTCTATCGTTTCGTGACTGAATGGAGCATGGATTCAATAGCAGAGTGAGCGAGGTAATCAGACTGAGTGATGAGTGAGGAGCGTTATTTCTTTGCCCTATGGCCGGACGAGACGGTACGGTATCGCCTGAGTACCCTGGCGCATACATCCGAGCCGGGAGAAGGGCGCCGTCATAATGCAAAAGATCTGCATATGACCCTGGTCTTTCTCGGTCAGATAGCGCCATCCCAAAAGCGCTGTATCGAAGATGTTGCCGATGGTATCAGGGGGGCGCCGATCGAGTTGTCGATTGATCGTACCGGCTATTGGTCGAGACCCAGGATATTCTGGGCCTCACCGGGAGAGACGCCCCCAGCGCTCAGCCAACTGGTTGTGGATTTGAACAATGGCCTGACCGGTTGTGGACACGAACCGGAGGAACGTAGTTATAAACCCCATGTCACCCTTTACAGGAAGGCGCGCCGGGTTGTCCCGCAACAACTGGCGGAGCCTATTGTCTGGCAGGTGAACGAGTTTGTCTTGGCGTCTTCGGCGAACCCGGGTTCATCCGGGACACGTTATCAGGTGTTGCGGCGCTGGGCACTGGGATAGGCCTGGGCATGCCACGTAAACAATATGATGTGACAAGTAGGGTGCGGTTTGCCGCACCGAACCATTAACAGAACCATCCCAGCGTGGTAATCGGTAGATGGTGCGGCAAGCCGCACCCTACATCTGTTTTTAAGTCCCCCGTGGAAATGAGAAAAATGGGAATAGAAGAGATCAATAGGTCTTGCTGATAATCAGTCCACTCCAGAAAGGGTCATCCTTGCCGCTGTTCTCGATCTCATTGTTCTGCTTGCGCATAACAAAGCTGATACCCATTCCGTTGCTGAATGTTTTGGTGATACCCAGCCATCCATTCAGAATCACAGATTCCAATTCATCCCGGTTGAATGTCACTGCACTGTTGCGAAACTGGCCTTGCAGTATGGCGTTGTAAAAACGGTATTTCAGGTTCAATCCCCCCCAGATAAAGAACTCCGGTCGAGTGTGCCCATGATCGGTTGTATGTCCGAATGTTTGTCCAAAGCTGATGTATTCGGATTGATGAGGGGTAAATTGCCACCAAGGCGTATTGAGTTTCCCCAGCCGAAAACTGATTGCGCCGTTGATGTCCGTCGTATAACCGATACCGGCTTCAAGCCCGACTCTGACATCATACGAAAGGTTTCCCTGACGACTCTGCAGCAACTTCTGAATAGAGATTGAGTATTTGGCCGTCAACTCACCACCGTCAGAGATCTGATTGCTCCATCCCCTAGGTTGGTCGGAGTCGGTCAGGTTGTGCATCGCCTTTTGCACTTCCTCACCTACATCCGTGCCCAGGACTCCCAGCAGCAGCGTCGACTGAAAAAGCAATCCACGTGAGGGGTAGACACGACTCTGGCTGTTGGAAATAAACAGCATGTTGGCATAGGGGTGATCGTTCTCAATGGGATCTGATTCAGCGAGATCATCGGGGGTAAAAATGGTTAGGCCGAATTCGATGGCATGTCTGTGGATGCCATTGTCCCCTGTCTGGTTTCTGCCGAAGCCGCTCAGTCGATCCAGACTATTGAGCCATGGGTCGAGAGAGAACCAGTAATCGGCGGCACGCTTACCTGTTAAAGTGAGTGCAAGGCCTCCCGTATAATTTCGATCCTTTTCGTCGTTGAAGGAGATGTCATTATCGAAATAGATCTGCCAGCCTGTGTCATATGATTCATTCTTAACACGCATATCCTTATCCCAGTCGCTCTCTGCATGATCTATCTGGGCCACCGTCAAGATTAATGCCTGGAATAAACCAAACGGGAAGAATCCAAAATAAGAGTTGCGTTGATGGTTGTATGACATAGAGATTATATCTTTCCTTACCACTACCTGGTAATCCACTTTACTCAGCCACTACAAAAAAATGATGTTAAAAAAGTTTCAGTGTTGAGTTTATTTGAGTGGATGGTTATTTTTCAACGGTCTGGCATGGGAACCATATTGCATATTACTAACCTACCTACTGTATATGTTCCCACGCTGGAGCATGGGAACGAGCAAAATATGATGTGACAAGTAGGGTGCGGCTTGCCGCACCGAACCGTTATCAGAACCATCCCAAGCGTGATAACTGGTAGATGGTGCGGCAAGCCGCACCCTACATCTGTTTTTTTGGTTCCCACAGTCCCCCGTAGGAACCCATGTGTCTCCCTGTTGCTTTCTGCACTCTGTATTTACATCAGGGATGGATGAGCATGTGAAACCGACAGAAACCTGTTATTCAACGATACGTATAAGATAATCAAAGGGTTTCATCCACCGCATTCCTGGTTCGGAGCGGCTTAGGCAGTAAATCTTGATAGGCGAGTGCTCCAATATACCTAACGCTGCGGCTCCTGCCGACCGTACAGGCTGGTATAGAGGCCGTTGTTTTCCAACAATTCCTCATGACGACCCTCTTCAACGACCTGCCCATCTTCAAATACAAGCACCCGGTCAGCCTGTTTTACAGCGCTTAGTCTATGCGCAATGATTATCGTAGTTCGTCCCTTGAGAAAGCTCTGCAGGGCAGCATGGAGGTCGCCTTCCGTTGTGGTATCGAGGGCGGAGGTGGCTTCATCGAGAATCACCACCTTGGGGTCGGTCAACACCATGCGTGCAATAGCAAGCCGTTGCCTCTGACCGCCGGACAGGCGGACGCCGAAACGGCCGATCAGGGTCTCCAGACCATGTTCCATGGCTTGCACGGTTTCCTGTAACTGTGCGATCTCCAGGGCCTGCCACAATTTATCATCCGCAATCTCGCGTCCCAGGGTGAGATTGATCCTGACACTGTCATTGAGCAGGGCCGGGTGTTGAAGAACGGTGGCGACATGGTCCCGTACTACATCCATACCGATCTCATCTACGGCAATCTCGTCAAACAGAACACGCCCGGCCTTGACAGGATAGAGACCCAGTATGATTTGTACCAGTGTGGTCTTTCCACCGCCGCTGGCCCCGACGAAAGCAACCTTTTCACCGGCTTTGACCTCTAGGTTGACACCGTTCAATACAGACGAGCCATCGCCATAGGCAAAGTGGATATCCTCAAGACGAAGACCGACAGTGGGTTTGCCGAGAAAGGGATTGTGGTTGTGCGGATAGGTCGGCTCAAGGTCGACGCTCAACATCTCGTTTATGCGGCCGAGCGCTGCCTGCGCGCCATTGTAGGCATACTGGATATTCAATACTTCCTGCACCGGCCCCATCATGAACCAGAGATAGGCGTAGACGCCTAACATTTCCCCAATCGTCAGATCGGACCAGAGTACCATGAACATGCTGACAGTGCGGAAGATATCAAAACCGAAGAGGAAGATCATGAAGGAGAGACGATTGGCCGCATCGCTCTTCCAGGTGAACGCCGCCGAGTGATGACGGATATTATCGGCCTTGTCGATAATGCGTCTTATATAGTGCCGCTCCCGGTTGCTGGCGCGAATTTGTTGAATGGCATCCAGGGTCTCCTCGAGAGACTCCTGAAACAACTGGAAGGCTGAGTTTTCCCTCTTTTTGAGCTGTTTGACCTTGCGCCCGAATATCGTGGTGAAATAGATCACCAAGGGATTGAGAAAAAGAATGAACAAGGCCAGGGCCCAGTTGATCCAGAGCAATACGATCGCGGTTCCGATGATACTCAACGCAGCCACCAGGAACTTGCTGGTAGTGACGCTGACGAAGCTGTCCACGGCTTCCAGATCGGTAACCAGATGGGAAGCGACGGTGCCGCTGCCCATGGTCTCGTAGGCGGACATGGAGACGCATTCAAGTCGGAGCAGCAGATCCCGCCGGATATGAAAAATGACATCCTTGGCGATCCGCGTGAACTGCCATGTCTGCCATACACCGAAGATAAGCGCGAGAAGGCGCAGGATGAGGGTGAGAACCAGAACCGCGAGAATGTACAGCACCGGTCCATGCCAGGCCTGTGGAAACAGGGCATTCATGGCGGCAATCGCCTTCCCGGGTTGGTCGAGCAACACTTCGTCCACCAACAACGGAATCAACAGGGGGACGGGTACGGCGGCGATGGCGCCCAGAACGGCGATCAGATTGGCGGCAACCAGCTCACGCCGGTGATGCAGCACCATCTGGATCAGCTCATTCCAGCGATACTCCCCTTCGCGCAAGCCGGATTTGGACAACGGGTATGCGGCATCACTACTCATGACATCGAAGGTTGGCCTTCATCCGCCGAAGAGCCTCGATTCGGCTCTGGTTATGATGAAGACGATCATTCTCTCGATATTCGGCAATGGCGGAATAACCCAGATAGCTCAGGGCGCCTGGCACCCAAAGGGAACCGATCCAGATGGACGCTCCGGTATAGGGGTCTTCATAGAATCCGGGTTTGGTACTGTAGGATTGGCTTTCGAGGTGTGACAATCGCTGTTCCAGCTGCCTGCAGCTGAGTTGCTCGTCCCCTTCCTCATAGAGGGGTTCGACAGGTCTCGGATAAGCTCTGGCCTCATCAGCCGATATGGCAGGTGTTGAAACCAGCACCAGTAGCAGTGGCAGGGTGTATCGTTGCAGTTGCATCATAATACGGCTCCCTAATCCCCCGGCGAGTCAATGTCAGTAACCCGGATGGGGGAATGCTTCAGAGTACGGACTCGTTAAAATCGTAGATCAGGTTGCTTTCCGGCCGCTGTACGAAATTCCCCTGTACGTAATCGGTACCGCTGCTCCACAAAGTGGCGATGCTGCGTGGATCCTCCACTTGCGGAGCTATGACTTTGATACCTTTTTTGTGGGCAAGTTCGATGAGCTGCTTGAGTCCTTGCTCGGGATCCTGTAACAGGTTGAAATCGAGCTTTAGATATTGAATGGGCAGGTGCTCGATGACTCGCTCGGTTTCCGGTGTAAGTGTGGCGCGGGTCAGCAGGGACGAGATGCCGATCTTGCCCAGGATGTCGAAGCAGATCTTCGCGGATTTGAGGTTTTTTGCCACTTCGTTGATATTGAACTCGAAGGTCAGCGATCCTTTCTGTACCTGACCCTGGCGGTATTTTTCGCGCAGCCAGGTAAGACGCTCCATGTTTTCCAGCAGATCGGTGGATTGGGAAACGAACAGATGGATCTCATTCCCTTGCAGCTTATGTTCATTGATGACATGGACTGCCCGTCTTGTAGTCCATTGATCCACCTTGCTGATCAATCCCAGCTCCTCGGCCGCGGGGATGAACTCCGCGGCACGATGCAGTTTGCCATCGGGTTCCTGAAGTCGAAGCAGGGTCTGGTAATGGGCCTGGGTGCTGCCCTGTAAGGCCACAATGGGTTGGAAGTAGATGTCGAAATAGTCCTTCTCGATGGCGCTTTCGATCAATGTACCCATGTCTACCGCAGCACCTTCACCTACCTGTGCCTGGGGTGGTTTCTCCGCTTCAACGAATGTGATTTGATTACCGCCTGCTTCAAGGGCCTGGCGACTGGCGATCTGAGCATGGGCGATGATTGAGCGAGAATCATGATTATTCCTCTCGACCGGATAGATGCCGATGCTGAGAGTGACCCCGACAGTGGTATTTTCGACCTCGATGATCTGCTTGGATATCGACTGACATAGCGTTTCACCCAGAGACTGCAGATCATCCCTTGATGGACGCAAGGCAAGCAGGCTCAGGCTGTTGTCGCCAAAGCGGGTCAGTATATCCTGGCTCTGCAGGTGCTGTTTCAGATGATCGGCAACCATCGCGAGTACCGCATCAAGGCCGCCGATACCCACCGACTTGATGAGTTCTTCCGGATTGTCTATCTGCAGAAAGAAGATCCCTGTGATTTCATCGATGGGTGACTCCGATTGCAATAGGGCGTCAAGACGTTCAAGCAGATAGTTGCGTGAGTGAAGGCCGGTCTCTTTTTCACCCCGGGTATGGCCGTGCAGACGGTGACTGAGTTGGCGTGCGCGTCGGATGCGGTTGGTGACGGTGGTAATGAGATGTTTGGGTGCGATCGGTTTGGAGAGAAAGTCCTCGCCGCCAAAACTGAGCGCACTCAGCTGTTTGTCAAGATCCTGCTCACCGGAGAGAAACACGATCGGTACGTCGAGGAACTCATTGTCTTCCCGGATGACAGTTGTCAGTTCAGTGCCGCTGGCTTCCGGCATATAGAGATCCATCAGGATCAAGTCCGGTTTTAAATCCTGCAGGACATCCATGACCTGCAGCGGATCTGTCACGCACCGGCAATCAAAATTAGCCTTGCTTAAAATGGCATCGGCAAAATCGGCCTGTGCCGGGTCATCCTCGACGATCAGAACACGATAGGCGGTGTGCGAATGGGTGGAAGAGAGTTCGCGGATGCGTTTTGCCGCCAGGTAGGGATCGACCGGTTTCACCCAATAGGCACTGGCATCCACGCGCATGGCGGAGAGTCGGGTCTTAAGGTCCGGGCTGTCCGCGATGAAGGCTACGGGCATGCCGGGGAGCGCATTATTCTTGTTCCACAGACCACCATTTTTCGATTCAGGGAAGAGTTTGCCCAGCAAATCCACATGGCTGATCAGTAAGCTGGTATCATCCGGATTGATCTCATAGTAGCGTATGATCTCTTCCGCGTCAGTGAGATACTCGACGTCGAATTGGTTGGCTTGCAGGTGTCGGGTCAGATTCGCCGCCAGCGCTTCATCGATACCTAGGATAAATATTTTCTGTTCAGCGGAGAATTCCGATTCATCCTTGTCGGCTTCCGCAGGTTTACTGGCGAGCAGTTCCGCCTGCTGGTTACAGGCCTGAATAGCAGCGTCCTTGAAGGCGTGAACCAGGCCGTCCAGGGCAACGACGTCGTCATGCTGGGGCTTCAGGCCGGTGCCGTGGTAGTCGCCAAGATGAGAAATCAAAGATCTCCCGCTCTGTGCAATTTGTGGTACGCCGAATTTTGTTCCTGATTCGTTCAACGTTGTGATTCGTTCGATAAGGGTATCCAGGTGGTTGCCTTTCCAATCGCTATGGACCAACTGGTGCCAATTCTCCAAAATCGCGGAGACCCTACCGGGGACTTGATTCAGAAACGTCTGTACCAGGTCGGGTTTCGCGATATGTTTGACGGGTTTGTCGTTACTCATCAGGGATTTGGGTTTATTTTTTTACCAATTCGGCGTATCTGCACGAGACGCTGGGACAGCATATCAATGCACGACATTTGCTTCAGCTTCTAACTACTTGTCCGATCAGGGAATGATAGCGGTTTGTTAGGCCAACAGGAAGCACTCTTTGAAGAAATGGGCAGATACAACAAAGATCCGCGTGCGGGGAGAAATGAGGTCCCGCTGACAGCTCGTCACTCGGCAGAGATCTCCTCGATCGATTGCAGCTCGATGACATGAAAAGTCCCCCCATTAACCTCCCAACGAATATTGAAATCGTGCAGGCGCATACCGAAACGGCTCCTTCTGCTTTCATCCAGGTAAGCGGGGCGCGGGTCATTTTGCAGGACGCGCAGTATCAGCTGCCGCAGTTTATGGGCCTCTGCAGGCGGCAGACGATTGAGAACCATTTCCGCCGCTGATGAGTAGCTCAATTCGATCGCCTTTCCTGGCGCATCGGCGGCGTACCCGCTGTTTGCGTCCGGAATGGCATCTACATAGGGTAGGTAGGGTTTGATATCAAGCACTGGTGTGCCGTCCAACAGGTCGACACCCCCCAAATGCAGATTGACACAGTTGTGTGACAATTCGAGGTCGAGCAGATCGACCACAGAGAGACCGATGGGATTGGGGCGTATGGGACTGCGCGAGGCAAATACCCCCACCCGTTGGTTTCCGCCCAATCGGGGAGGGCGAACGGTAGGTTTCCACCCGCCAGTTGCAGAAGCATGAAATACGAACACAACCCAGAGATGGGAGTAATCGGCCAATTCGCGAAAAGCCTCCGCCCGGTTGTAGGGAGGGAGGATCTCCAGCCGAGCCTCAGCTTCGGGTATCAGACGCGACTGCCTGGGAATGCCGAATTTCTCTTTGAAACAGGAGTGAATGATGCCGATTGGTTGGAACTCGAAATACATATTTAGTTTTTAAACTGAATTACCTTTTTCAGAGGATTGAGGTTGATTTCATCAAACACCGTGCCGGGATGAGACCTCAATACCAACATCACGGTGTCTGCAATATCTTCCGCCCGCAGTGCGTTTACCGCCAGTTCACCCGGCTTGAAATTGAGCTTGTGGTAAAAATCCGTGTCCACCATACCGGGATTGATCAGGCAGACTCTGACGCCCCTGCTGCTACATTCGCTGCGTAGGGATTGGGTAAACCCCCTTAGGGCAAATTTACAGGCCGAATAGACAGCACCTTTGCGCCCCCCGGCCAATGCCGCCTCCGAACCGATAACTACCAGATCGCCGTGACCCGATTGCTTAAGCAAGGGAACCAGGGCACGGGCGACATAAAGATGCTGTAACAAATTGATTGCAACCAGATCGCTGATCTGCTGATATGAGAACTCCTCTATATTGCCGAATCGTCCGGATCCTGCATTCAAGATCGCACCATCCATGTCTGGGTGATCAGTTGTTATCTCCTGCAAATGTTTTGGTAAGGTATCGAGGGAAGCGAGGTCTACAATACGCTTTTCGAGACCATCTTCGTCGGACCAGCTTGCAAAGTCACGTCCAACGGCCACCACTTGATGGCCATGATTCAACAATCGACGTGTTATCGCGGCGCCGATACCGTGACTGGCACCGGTTACCAGTAATTTTCGTGGTGACGCATGAGACTCTTTATCCATCGGCAATTCAACTTGTCACTGTTTGTCATCTGGTGTGGAACGGATAGGGTAACAATTGCCTGTTATAAACGGTAATCAATTTTAAAAAGGTAGCCGGAAATCCTCCCCAATCAGTATCAGCAGGAAATCGACAAACAGGTTACTGAGTCAATTCGATCATTGAGCGAATCAAACCGAGTTGTTGTTGAACCAGTGTGCCCACGAATTTAGCACTGATTCCTCGTGAGTCATTGGCGGGGTTATCCGAAACGATCTTGAAGATCTTGGCGTATTCGATCATATCGATATCATTCACGGCCTGAATGAAACCGGATGACTCCATGTCGAAGGCCATATCATCCGTATATTCGGATTGGGGCTCGGGTACGCATGTCAATGCTCCGGTCGTCCTGGTAATCAAGTGTTTAATTGTTAGTGGCCACTCCATGCCGCTTTGCCGATCGATAACGCGGTTGATCAAGAGCGGTGTGCCGACAGCGAGAGATCCATGACCGCAGATACCAAAATTGATCCATTGTGCAGTAGAACAGGATTTGATCGACTGTATATAGCGCACCCCCCGGGCGGATGCTGTCGCTCCCGGCCCGGTTATGACTAACTGGATCCCGTTACCATGGTAAACAGGTATTTTCATGTTTACCTGATCACGTTGTAATTTTAGTAAGTTAATTAATGGCCTCGCCTCGGCAGGAAGCGCTATGACGAGGTTGGTAAACTTGCTGTCCCGTTGTCGCATCTGCCTCATTCCATCGTATAACGCCGCTGAATTGCCCGATAATACTCCGCACGTTCGTATTGACCACGCTTCTCTGCGCCCTGGGCCAGGATTCCGCTTTTTTTCACCAATGTATTCACGGCGGCAATCCGGTCATTCCTATCAAGCCGACTATTTTCGAGCAACTTGATTAAGGCATGGACACGAAATCTGTCCATGCCCCAATGGCGTTGTGACAACTGGTCTGCATGACCGCCATATTTTTCTATCAGGGGTTTGTCGATAAACAGGACCTCTTCTGTGGCACAGATCCTCAGCCACAGATCATAATCCTCACAGGCCGGCAGTTCGGTATCGAACAGACCGAAATCGTCAAATAATGTACGGTGCAATATAGCCGATGAGGGAGAGATGACACACAGCGGTAGGCAGCGCTGGAAGATCATGCCACCGCTTTTCTCATGTTTTCGCAATTGGTTGACCCTGACGCCTTTGCGTATCCACAATTCGTTGCTGTGGCAAAGACGATAGTGCGGTGAATCGGTCAATGACTCGAGCTGTAGCTGGAGTTTATCCGGTAACCAGCGATCGTCTGAGTCGAGCAAGGCGATCCATTCACCGCGGGCCTTCTTGATTCCCAGATTTCGTGCACTGCTGACACCTTGGTTGGATTGGTATTGATAGTCGCACTGGCTATATCGATCTGTCATCAGCCGCGCTGTATCGTCATCTGAACCGTCGTCGACGACAATGATCTCCAGCGGCGGACGGGTCTGTGACAATACCGAATCTATCGCTCTCGGCAGTGTATGGGCGCGATTGTAGGTTGGAATGATAACTGAGACCGACATATGTCAAGGTTGGACTTGGTGATGTGAAAACGGGTTTGAGGCGGTGAATTCAGTATCCGGTCAATCGTAACGGTTATTGCGGGCGGCAAGAGGGTTGTTTATAGCACATTACCAATAACCGAAATATGGGGTGGTGGTTTGAATTCATCTTAATAACCTGGAAAACAAGTGTTTTTTTGTGAAATTGTTTGAGCCGCTTGTCAAAAAACAGGCAAAAAACCCCGTATGCTTTATAATTGTCAACGAAACTGTGCACCGTAACCTATGGACGGATTCTTGAAAATGAGTGCCTGGCAAGGGATTTTGCACATTCCAGCAACCTACCTGAGAGGAGGGTTTCTCCTCGGAGCCAATGCTGAAGTGAGATCGAGAAGATTTGATACCGATGCTGTGCTTGAGAAGATATTACAGCACGATAAGGAGGGTTTTACCTCCTTCTATGAGCGATACCGAGGACGTGTCTATCGCTTTATAGTCAGGCAATATGGCACCGGCGAATATGGCAAGGCAGCCTACTATTCGGCATGGCGCCACCTGGTGGTTTCCGGGCTAACCATCAAAACCCCAAAAGATCTCAAGCGCTCATTTTATTCATATCTCGGCAAGTCGGTGCAAAATCCAGGCATTTCTCAGGGCACTGATATGCCGAGTAACTATCTACCCCGCGATATCGAGGAAGACGGTAATTGGAGCTTGGTCCTTATGGAGCACTTCAAACAACTGTCTGTTGAGAAGAAGCGCTATTTTCTCTTCAAACATGAGATCGGTATCAGTGAAACGGCCATTTCCAGGACATTGAATGTCAGCAGGAAAGACGTTGAGAAAGGATTGCGGGAAGCCGAGTCGGAGCTCCGCGAGGCAATGGAGGATTCAGGCTGTCCAAAGAAACGCTCATTGGAGAGGCTCTATCGTGAGAGCAGGGTGGTGAAGCCACCTGCTTCGTGGGATCAGGAGATCATTGATTCATTCAATATGTGGCTCAGACAGACGGAGCAACCGAGTCAGCCTGAGGAGGCCCCTGTAAAATCGGACGCTTCCACAGGTATCGCTGGAAAGTTGGGTCATTTCAAAGACCAGGTCAGATCCAGATTTTCGAATCTAGGCAAACGAACCCACCAGAAAGGGAACCGGGTACGCAAACTCTCTTAGGGCCTGTTGAGACTGAGACAATCGGCTCTATGGGACCATTTTCAACCTTTTTTTGATGACAAGTGCAGGGCTAGAGGTTTCTGCGCACAGGTAGGTAGTGTAGAATTCCCGCTTTTTCCCAAGCCGGTATTGCCATGCAAGATATTAATCCTATTAGCCAAACCATTGCTGATTTGAAGGGACGGGCCACCTCCCTGAGGGGGTATCTTTGACTATGAAGGCAAGCAGGAACGCCTGACCGAAGTTCTTCGCGAACTGGAAGATCCCACGATATGGAATAATCAGGAACGGGCTCAGGCCCTGGGCCGTGAGCGCGCCACCCTTGAAACGGTGGTACTCACGCTTGACGATCTCACCAATGGCCTGGCTGATGCAGACGAGCTGTTGGAGATGGCGGTCGAGGAGGAGGATGAGGCTGCAGTCGAGGCCATCCAGGAGGAGCTTGCGGATTTTGGTAAAAAGGTCTCGGATCTGGAGTTCAGGCGCATGTTCTCCGGCGAGACCGACCACTGTAACGCATTCCTCGATATCCAGGCCGGCTCGGGCGGTACCGAGGCACAGGACTGGGCAGAGATGTTGCTGCGTATGTATCTGCGATGGGGCGAACATCGCGGTTTCAAGACAGAGCTCATCGAAGTGTCCGCGGGCGAGGTGGCCGGTATCAAGAGTGCCACGGTGAGGTACGAGGGAGAATATGCCTTCGGCTGGTTACGCACTGAAATCGGTGTGCATCGTCTGGTACGAAAATCGCCGTTCGATTCCGGCAACCGGCGTCATACCTCGTTTGCCGCTGTCTTCGTCTCCCCGGAGATCGATGATTCCATCGAGGTCGATATCAATCCCGCCGATCTGCGAATCGATGTCTACCGTGCCAGCGGTGCGGGGGGACAGCACGTCAACCGCACTGAATCGGCGGTGAGAATCACCCACAACCCGACCGGGATTGTGGTTCAGTGCCAGAACGATCGCTCGCAGCACAAGAACAAGGCAACGGCCATGAAGCAACTCAAGGCCAAGTTGTACGAATTCGAGGTGCAGAAGCGAAATGCCTCGCAACAGGAGCTGGAGGAGAGCAAATCCGACATAGGCTGGGGCAGCCAGATTCGCAGTTATGTGCTCGATGCCTCACGGATCAAGGATCTGCGCACCGGAGTTGAGACCGGAAACACCCAGGCCGTGCTCGACGGCGGAATCGATATGTTTATCGAGGCGAGTCTTAAAAGCGGTGTTTGACCCGCTTGCCAATACCATGCGGATGGCGCCGGACAGGTTCAAGCAATGATTGAAATTATTGAATATTTTGAGTTGAACAGACCATGAATGACGAGACCCAGGACGAAAACAAACTCATCGCCCAACGCCGCGAGAAGCTGCAGCAGATGCGCGATAACGGGAACGCATTTCCGAACGATTTTCGCCGCAACAGCATGGCCGGCGAGTTGCATGCCGAATATGGGGAGAAGTCGGGTGAAGAGCTTGAAGCTTTGGGGCTCAGGGTCAGACTGGCCGGACGCATGATGAGCCGGCGGGTGATGGGCAAGGCGAGCTTTGCCCATCTGCAGGATATGTCGGGACGGATGCAGCTCTTTGTGCAACGGGACGCACTTGATGAGGGTGTCTATAACACTCAATTCAAGAAGTGGGATATCGGAGACATCATCGGAGCCGAAGGTATTCTGTTCAAGACAAAAACCGGCGAACTGTCCGTCAAAGTCGACAGTCTCCGCTTATTGACCAAGGCGCTACGGCCCCTTCCCGAGAAATTTCACGGTCTCTCCGACCAGGAGATTCGCTATCGTCAACGCTATGTCGATCTGATCATGAACGAGGCGTCGCGCAACACCTTTCGACTACGTACCCGGATAGTGCAGTTTATTCGCAATTACCTCGATCAGCGCGGTTTCCTGGAAGTGGAGACACCCATGATGCAGGTGATACCCGGCGGCGCCACAGCACGTCCCTTTGCTACCCGCCATAATGCCCTCGACATGGACATGTTTCTGCGCATCGCCCCGGAACTCTATCTGAAGCGGCTTGTGGTAGGAGGGTTTGAAAGGGTCTATGAGATCAACCGTAATTTCCGTAACGAAGGGCTCTCCACCCGCCACAATCCTGAATTCACCATGCTGGAATTTTATGAGGCCTATGCGGACTACAACGATCTGATGGATCTTACCGAGGCGATGTTGCGGGGTCTATGTCAGGAGGTCCTGGGTGGCACGGAAGTGTCCTATCAGGGTGAGCGCTATGATTTCGGCAGCCCCTTCCAGCGCATGACCGTCAAGGAGTCCATCTGCCATTTCAATCCCGACATCACCGCGGAGATGCTGGATGACGAGGCACAGGCCCGGGCCATTGCCGAACGGATGGAGATTCCCCTCAAGCCGAGCTATGGGCTCGGTAAGATTCAGATCGAGATATTTGAGAAAAGTGTGGAGCATCGCCTGATGAATCCCACTTTCATCACTGCCTATCCCACCGAGGTTTCACCCCTGGCGAGACGCAACGACGACGATCCGTTCGTGACCGATCGATTTGAATTTTTCGTCGGCGGACGTGAGATTGCGAATGGTTTCTCCGAACTCAATGACGCCGAAGACCAGGCGGAACGTTTTCGCAGACAGGTGGAGGAGAAGGAGGCGGGGGATGATGAGGCGATGCATTACGATGCCGACTATGTGCGTGCACTGGAGCATGGCATGCCGCCTACCGCAGGCGAGGGGATAGGGATTGATCGTCTGGTGATGCTGCTTACCGACTCGCCCTCGATTCGCGACGTGCTGCTGTTTCCACACATGCGGCCGGAGTTGGCGGGGTCTTAAAGACCATACAACAGCAGACCCTCTGCATGTTCCAGATGGTGCGCGGTTCCGGCCAGTACCAGGACATCTCCCGCTTGCAGGCGGGTCTCGGGGGCCGGCGCCTCGCCCCTGATGCCGCCCCGACGCACCGCGGTGATACTGACATCCCAATCCCATAGGTGCAGGTCTTCTATGGTATGTCCGACGGCGAATGCACGATCGGGCAGGGTGACGGTATGCAGGCGTTCCTGAAAGCCCTCTTCGTGATCGAGATCGATGGCTTCCTCCCCATGGTAAAAATCGCGTAGCAGTTTGTAGTGATTCTCGCGAATTTCGCGCATGATCTTGAGGATACGGGAACCCGGCACCTTCAATAGCAGCAGAAGCTGTCCACCCATCATTAGGCTGGCTTCAACCGCCTCCGGCATGACCTCAGCCGCACCTGCCGCTTCCAGCTCCTCCAGATGCGAGTCGTCTTTGGTTCGTACCAGGACGGGCACTTGCGGCGCCACCTTGCGGATGTGGTGGAGGATCTGTAATGCAATGGTGTGGCCTTCGAAAGTGACCACCACCACACCGGCACGCTCGATACCGGCCGCATGCATAATCTCATGGCGAGTGGCATCGCCGAAATGAACCGGTTCACCAGCCTCGTGGGCCTCCCTGACCACCGAGGGATCGAGATCGAGGGCAACATAGGGAAAACCTTCATGATCGAGGAGTCGGCCCAGGTTTTGGCCAATACGACCATAACCGCAAATGATGACATGCTGCTCCATTCCCTCTGCCTCATGCTCCAGGTCCTGAGGGATGGCATAATCCTGGTCCGAAGGACGCAATTGACAGAATATTTCTGTCAGCTTGCTATTGTAGCGAATCAGAAAAGGGGAGATCGCCATGCTGATTATTATCGCCGCAAACAGCAGTTGCCCTGCCTCACCGGGTATCAGGGAAGATTGCAGGGAGAGGTCCAGCAACACAAAACCGAACTCACCGCCTTGCGCCAACAACAGTCCTGAACGAAATGCGGTTGCGGAAGATTGCTTGGTCTGACGCACCAACAGCAGAATGATCGCCGCTTTAACCACGATGAGGGCGGCGGCGACAAGAAATACCCACTGCAGTTGAGGCAGCAGTGACAAGAGGTCGACACGCATTCCCACAGTGATGAAGAAGAGCCCGAGCAGAACATCCTGAAAAGGGCGGATATCGGCCTCGATCTGATGGCGATACTCGGTCTCCCCCAGCATCATGCCGGCCAGAAAGGCGCCCAAGGCCAGGGAGAGCCCCGCTTCATGGGTCAACCAGGCAGCGGCAAGGGATACCAGGAGTACAGTCAGCGTGAACAATTCAGCCGATCGGGCGCGTGCGATCTCATGAAACAGCGGACGCAGTGCCCAGTGACCAATCGCCATGATTACCGTGAACACCACCGCGGCCTTGATCAAGGCCCAGGAGAGCGGTATCAGCAAGCCCTGCTCCGCATCGCTGACAAGTATGGGAATCACCACCAGTAACGGGATTACCGCCAGGTCCTGGAATAGCAGAATACTGACCCCGACACGGCCATGCGCCGTATTCAGCTCAACCTGCTCTATTAACTGTTTAATCACGATAGCGGTCGAGGAGAGCGCCAGAATGGCGCCGATAACGAATGCTGCAGCCAACTCGAGTCCCAACAACCAGGCAATGCCACCGGCGATAATACCGGTGATCAATACCTGGCTGCCGCCGAGACCGAATACGGCGCCTTTCATGGCGATCATCTGCGGCAGGGAGAACTCCAGCCCAATCGCAAAAAGCAGAAATACAACCCCGAATTCGGCCAGGAAGCGGGTCTCTTCATTGGATGCGATCACACCTGTGCCGAACGGGCCGACCAGGATACCGACGATCAGATAACCGAGTATGGGCGGCAGGTGAAATCGTTTGAACAGCGTCACTGTCAAAACGGCAACAGCGAGTAATATGAGGATGATCTGTAACGTGTGAATGTTCATTTCGGGTCAAGCCGGGCCGATAGTGCAACAAGTTTGATGATATCGATGAAATAAATCCAATCCCAATTGAGATAGGATGGGATAAGTCATGGGGTATTAATCGGTTAAATGTTAAAATCCTTTTTTTCAGCAAACAAATAAGACAAAACGTGGCAAACAGAAAAAAGAGCAGACGATCCAGCGTGAAGGATCCGCACCATGCACGCGAGGCACGTAAATACCAGAATCCCATCCCAAGCCGGGAGTTCATCATGGAGACCCTGGAAAGAGAGGGTGTCCCGATGGACATGCTCTCTCTGGCGGATCGTCTTGAACTCGTTTCGGAAGATCAATTCGAAGCACTGCGTCGACGCCTGCGCGCCATGCAGCGTGACGGACAGCTGGTCTGTAATCGTAATGACAACTACTGTCTGGTCAATAAGCGCGACTTGATCGTCGGGCGGATTATCGGACATGCGGATGGTTTCGGTTTTCTCAGGCCCGATGATGGGGGTGACGATCTCTATCTCTCCTTCAAAGAGATGCGTTCCGTATTTCATGACGACAGGGCCGTTGTGAGGGTGACCGGGATGGATCGCCGCAACCGTCTGGAAGGGGCGGTCGTTGAGGTATTGGAGCGTAATACACGTAATGTCGCCGGTCGTCTCTACATGGAGACTGGTGTGGGCTTTGTGGTGCCCGATTCCAAGCGGCTCAGTAAGGATGTGATTATCCCGAGCAGCGAGATCGGTGTCGCCAGACAGGGACAGATGGTGGTTGCAGAGATTCTGGATCAACCCACCAAGCGCACACCTCCCATCGGCCGTATCACAGAGATCTTGGGAGATCATCTGGGACCGGGTATGGAGACCGATATCGCCATTCGCACCCACAGTATACCGGTCGACTGGCCGGATGAAGTGGAGCATCAGATCAAGGCCGTCAAATCCGAAGTGGCCGAACCGGACAAAAAGGGCAGGGTCGATTTGCGCCATCTCCCGCTGGTGACCATCGATGGTGCGGATGCCAGGGATTTCGATGATGCCGTCTACTGCGAACCCAAACCGAAAGGCTGGCGCCTGCTGGTCTGTATCGCCGATGTTTCTCACTATGTCGAACCGGGCAGTGCCCTGGACAGTGAGGCGCGGAACAGGGGCAACTCGGTCTATTTTCCGGACCGGGTGGTACCCATGCTGCCGGAAAAACTCTCGAATGGCCTTTGCTCCATCAACCCACGGGTCGACCGCCTCTGCATGACCTGTGAACTCTATATCGACAAAAGCGGCAAGGTGACGAGATCGAAATTCTTTCCCGCCGTGATGCGATCCCATGCGAGATTGATCTATGACGACGTGGCGGCAATGCTTGAAGGCGATCCCGAATTATGTAAAAAACACGCCAAGCTGTTGCCTCATCTGCACCATCTCTATCAACTCTACCAGGTGTTGCTGGAACAGCGGTCGACAAGGGGTGCCATCGATTTCGATACCACCGAGACCCGGATAGAATTCAATGAGCTGAAGCGAGTTGAACGGATTATACCGGTAGAACGGAACGATGCGCACCGCCTGATCGAAGAGTGTATGTTGGCTGCGAATGTGGCGACAGCACGCTTCCTGCTGCGAAATAAGCAACCCGCGCTCTATCGCATCCATGAGGGACCAGCGGATGAAAAACTGACCGATTTGAGGGAGTTCCTGGGTGAACTGGGGCTGAGTCTGCCTGGGGGTAAGAAACCCAAGGCCTCCGATTATGCGATACTGCTGGAACAGATCAAAGAACGTGCCGACAGACACCTGATCCAGACTGTTCTATTGCGTTCTCTTTCTCAAGCACTCTACAGTTCGGACAATGTGGGCCATTTCGGTCTCTCATATCAGGCCTATACCCACTTCACCTCACCGATACGACGTTATCCCGATCTGATTGTCCATCGAGCCATCAAACATGCAATCAATCAGGGTAGTGCAGATGACTTCGAATATACCAAGGCAGAGCTTCAAGCCCTGGGCGAACACTGCTCAAGCACCGAAAGGAAAGCCGATGAGGCAACTCGGGATGCCCTCGATTGGCTGAAGTGTGAATATATGCAGGATAAGGTTGGTGAGACCTTCAACGGGATTATCACCAGTGTCAATTCATTTGGCGTATTTGTCGAACTCGACGAAATCTATGTCGATGGCCTGGTGCATATTTCAGCACTCCATAACGATTACTATCACTACGATCCGGTGGGGCATCGCCTAACCGGGGAGCGTACCGGTAAGGTACTGCGCCTGGGTGATCCGTTGAGCATAGTCGTGGCCAGCGTTAACCTGGACGATCGTAAGATCGATTTTGTGCCTGCCAAGGAGGTGGAACAGGCAACGGACGCAAAAAGAAAATCACGCCGTACCCGGAAACGTACCCCTGGCAGAACTGAGCCTGGAAAACCGAAAAGGACTGAAAAAGAAAAAACCTCCGGCAAAGACAAAAAGTCAGGTAAGAAGAAGACACGGAAAAGACGACCCAAAACAGGTACGAAGAAGAGCTGATGTCGGATAACCATGCATGGGTAATGGGCCTGCATGCGGTGAAATCAGCACTGCAGCAATCGGAGGGGGTTGAAGAGCTGCTGGTCGACAGCAAGCGACGGGATGATCGTATTAAAGAGATCGTTGGGCTTGCCGAAACAGCGGGTATCCCATGCCACCGAATACCGGGCAAGGTGTTGGACCAGAGGGTCCATGTGGAAAATCATCAGGGTGTGGCGCTGCGCGTCAAGCAACGGCAGACACAGGATGAACCCTATCTCAGGGCACTGTTGAAACGGCTTGAGAAGCCTCCGTTTCTGCTCATACTCGATGGCGTTCAGGACCCACACAATTTAGGGGCGTGTCTAAGAAGTGCCGATGGCGCGGGTGTACATGCGGTTGTTGCGTCCCGGGATCGATCGGTGTCATTGACGCCGACGGTCAGAAAGGTAGCGAGCGGGGCGGCGGAGACGGTGCCCTTCATTCAGGTTTCCAATCTGGCTCGAACCCTGAAGTGGTTGAAAGGGGAGGGCGTATGGCTTATCGGCACCGCGGGTGAGGCGACTCAAACGCTGTATGAAACCGATCTGTGTGGCGCCTTGGCGATTGTCATGGGGGGAGAGGGCAAGGGATTGCGCAGACTGACGAGAGAACAGTGTGATCTGCTGGTGAAGCTGCCAATGGCGGGAAATGTGGAGAGCCTCAATGTTTCGGTAGCCAGCGGTATCGCTCTCTATGAAGCGGTTCGTCAGCGTGGTAGCTTTTAGTTTTTACGAGGGAATGACAGCCGAGAGGCTATATCCAGGGCCTATCATCAGTGTTATCGGGCTCTAAGTTGAGGAGAGCGTTGTGATCAGAAAACTAACCTGCATATCTTTGCTTGCCGGCTTGATGGTTACGCCCGTCTATGCCGACACGGTGCTGGGTATGACTGCCGATGTGGATTTTTGGAACATGGAGTCGTCAGGTTCCTTCGCAGATAGCAGCGATCTGCAATCTTTCGACCTCGACAGCGAACGCAACGCCATCCTGACACTCGCATTCGAGCACCCGTTGCCACTGGTGCCGAATTTAAAGATCAGAACCAATGATCTCAGCTCTTCGGGTGATCAGCGTCTGTCGGACGACTTCAGCTTTTCGGATACCGATTTTCCGGCAGATCTCGATGTGAATGTGGATTTCGAGGCGCAAAACACCGATTTTATCTTCTATTACGAGATCTTCGATAACGACACGATCTCTTTCGACCTGGGATTGAATGTCAAATATCTGGATGGCGATATCGAGGTTGAGAGTAATGGTCTGCGGGCCAGTGAGACCTTCGACGGTTATGTGCCGATGTTTCATGGGGCCGTTGAGGTGGGTGTGCCCGCCACGCGTCTTTCGTTTTTTGGTGACCTTAACCTATTGAGTGTGGGCGATCACACCCTGCAGGACTATACCGCAGGGGTCGCCTTCAAACTGGTGGAAAGCCTGGCTGTCGATATCAGCCTCAGGGGCGGTTATCATCGCATCTCCCTGGAGCTTGATGACCTGGATGGCATCTACACGGATTGGGATTTCGATGGTGCCTTCCTCGGGGTACAGGCAGATTTCTGAGCCGGTTCCCGCATTATTGACTGAATAGGGGGGATCTATACAGATCCCGCCTCTACAAGTTGCAGATTTCCCCGCAACTCGGTAGAATCCGCCGCTTCCCGGTGCCCGACTGCCGCTGGTGGCGTCTCGTAAGGACGGCATGGCGACTGGACCGGGCATCACTCCTTGCCTTACCGCATTTGCGGGAGGCTGCCTAACCCGAAAGGAGAGACAATGAGGCACTATGAAGTCGTGTTCCTGGTCCATCCCGACCAGAGTGAACAGGTACCCGCTATGATCGAGCGTTATCGTTCGGGTATCGAAACCAAGGGTGGTGCGATCCATCGCCTGGAAGATTGGGGCCGCCGTCAGCTGGCCTATCCCATCAATAAGATCCACAAGGCACACTATGTTTTGATGAACATCGAGTGTGATGCCGAGGCATTGTCCGAACTGGAGAGTGCCTTTCGCTTCAACGATGCCGTGATTCGTAACCTGGTCATTCGTCGCGACGAAGCAGTCAGCGAAATCTCTCAACTGGCCAAGTCCCAGGAAGAGGAAGAGAGAGAAGGCGCATCTTCGCGTAACCGCGATGATGATGCTGTCACAGCGGATGATGATGAAGCTTCCGATGAGCCCGAAGAAGAAACCGAACCTTCGGACGAAGATTAATCGAGTGGATTGAGAGGTACTATACATGGCACGTTTTTTCCGACGTAAGAAATACTGCCGCTTTACTGCGGAGGGTATCAACGAGATCGATTACAAGGATTTGAATCTGCTCAAGGCGTATATCAGTGAGAGTGGCAAGATCGTTCCAAGCCGCATCACCGGTACCAAGGCAAAGTATCAACGTCAGCTTGCCACTGCTATCAAGCGGGCACGCTACTTGGCGCTTCTGCCATACACTGATCAGCATTAAAGGAGGTATTTACCTTCCGGAGTAACGGAGCATGAAAGCATTGGCATCCTTTGTGATGCGCGGGACGTCCCAGTCAGCAATGGCTACGACGGGCCTGACCATGCTGTCTCTGGTATTTCCGTTTATCGGCATTTTAGGCAGTGCCTGCGCAGGGTTGGTTTTCCTTCGTCAAGGGATGTCAGCCGGGATTAAAACCTTACTTCTGTCGACATTGGCCATTGCCCTGTTGATGTGGGTAATAATCGGTAATCCACTACCTGCAGTTGGAATTTTGCTGGTATTTTGGCTGCCGGTCGCCTTACTCGGCATGCTGTTGCGGAACACCATGTCACTGGCATTCACGACACAAGTGGCCATTGGGTTTGGCCTGCTGGTTGTGTTGGTACAGTACATCGTACTGAGTGATCCTGCGGCATTCTGGCAGGAGTATCTGCAACCACTGGGACAGCGCTTTGTGGATACCGGATTGCTGGATCAGTCGCAAAGCCAGCAACTGGTTGAACAGATATCAGTAGTGATGTGCGGTGTGGTTGCTGTGGTGTATATGCTGCAGTTGGTATCCAGCCTCTATCTGGCCCGCTGGTGGCAGGCAGTGTTGTACAACCCGGGTGGGTTCGCCAAGGAGTTCCATCAACTGCGTGTGCACCGGGTGGTGGGAGTGGTTGGAGTATTGGCATTGCTGTTCCTGTTGATGCCAGGTGAGCGTATACCCGTTACCCTCAACTGCATGGGAGCCGTTTTTCTGGGCGTGCCGTTTTTGCAGGGGCTGGCTGTTGCCCACGGTGTGTTCAATGGAATGAAGTCGGTGCAGCTCTGGTTGGTATTGGTCTACCTGTTGCTGATTGTGTTCATGCCACAGATGGTGATGGCTTTAACCGTTATCGGTCTGATGGATGTGTGGATAGATTTTCGAGCTCGCTTCAGACAGCGTCAAAGCGGGTAAGAGCGGGTTACTGGAAGGCTGTAAATAGGGCTCGGTAACCTATGAATTGACCTATATGAAGGTGGTTACAATGGAAATAATTCTATTGCAAAAAGTGGATAACCTGGGTGATCTGGGTGAGAAGGTTAATGTAAAGAGCGGCTTTGGCCGTAATTTTCTGATTCCTTCAGGTAAAGCCGTACCGGCGACAGAAGAGAACGTGAAGATCTTCGAAGAGCGTCGTGCGGAACTCGAGAAGGAGGCTGCGGAAAAACTGCAGGCAGCCGAGGCGCGTAAAGCGAAAATTGACGGAATGGAGATCTCCATCACCTGCAAGGCAGGTGATGAAGGGCGCCTGTTTGGTTCAGTCGGTACCGCTGATATTACAAAAGCCGTCACTGACAACGGTGTGGAACTTGCCAAGAAAGAGGTGTTGCTACCCAATGGTGCATTCCGTGTCGCGGGTGAGTATGAGGTCAACCTGCATCTGCATGCTGACGTGAATGCCACCATCAAACTGACGATCGTGCCGGAAGCATAAGCGGTTGAGCTTCAAGTTCGGTAGAGACAAGTGTGCGGCTTGCCGCATTGCTGATCCGATGAACCACCGAACCACGAATGCACATTCAAAAAGAGGAGGCGAGGTGCGGTAAACCGTATCTTACCTCCTCATTTGCGTTCTTTTGCGGTGATTCGCGTCCATTTGCGGGCGATGAGCTCATTTTTTCGAATTTGACCACCGAAGCGTGGTTCCCTCCCATGGTCAACCAGCTTTCCTAGGCCAGCGCAATCCCGTATCCTTACAGGTCGATTCGGCAACTTCGCACCACCGCCTCAACAGACCAAAATTGATGTCAGAAAGCGCCTATCCAGAAGAGATACCACCCTACCCGGATCTCGATACACGTGCCATCAAGGTGCCGCCGCACTCGATTCAGGCCGAGCAGTCGGTGTTGGGCGGTCTGATGCTGGATAATGCCAGTTGGGACAAGATCGCGGACCTGGTGGTAGAGGGTGATTTCTATCGCAAGGAACACCGTCTGATCTTCAACGCCATCGCAGCCCAGGCCGAGGAGAGTCAGCCGTTCGATGTAGTAACGCTGGCAGAACACCTGGAACGCAAGGAGGTTCTGGAGGATGGCGGAGGATTGCCCTATCTGGTGCGACTGGCGGAAGAGACACCGAGTGCAGCCAACATCAAATCCTACGCCGGCATAGTCCGTGAGTACTCGGTGATGCGGCAACTGATATCAGTGGGCACGGATATCTCGGACAGCGCTTTTCATCCCCAAGGCAGGAAGGCCGAAGAACTGCTCGACAACGCGGAGCGTAAGGTCTTCGAAATTGCCGAGCAGACGATGAAGGGAAAGGGGGGATTCGCTCCGATCAAGGCCTTGCTGACCAAGGCGGTGGACAGGATCGAGACCCTTTTCCAGCAGGATGAACCGATCACGGGCATCAGCACAGGTTTTACCGACTTCGACCAGATGACCTCCGGCCTGCAGCATGCGGACCTGATTATCGTCGCTGGCCGCCCATCAATGGGTAAAACCACTTTCGCCATGAATATCGCTGAGAATGTGGCCATTCAAGGAGGCAAGAGTGTGGCGGTATTCAGTATGGAAATGCCGGGTGATGCCTTGGCGATGCGTATGATGTCCTCTCTGGGGCGTATCGATCAGCTTCGGGTGCGTACCGGCAAACTGGATGATGATGAGTGGCCACGACTCTCATCCGCGGTCAGTATGCTGGCTGAGACCAGTCTCTACATCGATGATACACCGGCACTGTCACCTACCGAGGTGCGTGCCCGCGCGCGACGACTCAAGCGTGAGAATAAAGACCTGGGCCTGATCGTGATTGATTATCTGCAATTGATGCAGGCTCCGGGCGAAGGGGAGAATCGTACCACTGAGATCTCCGCCATCTCCCGTTCCTTGAAGGCCCTGGCCAAAGAATTGGATGTTCCGGTGATTGCCCTCTCCCAGCTCAACCGGAGCCTGGAGCAGCGTACCAACAAGCGTCCCATCATGTCTGACCTGCGTGAGTCGGGCGCCATCGAGCAGGATGCCGACCTGATCGTCTTTATCTATCGCGATGAGGTATACAACGAAGACAGTCCGGATAAGGGCATTGCGGAAATTATCATCGGTAAGCAACGTAACGGTCCGATTGGTACGACCCGTCTGACTTTTCTTGGTAAATATACAAAATTCGAAAACTACACCGACGAGATTTACGGTGATGAGGGCTATTGATGGGCTATGCCCCGCAGGCCATTATCGACCATGCGGCGCTTCGTCATAACCTGAAGCGTGCAAAGGAGGCCGCAAAAGGTCGCAAAGTATGGGCTGTGATCAAGGCGGATGGTTATGGTCACGGTATGTTGTGTGTTGCCGATACGCTCGTTGAGGCTGATGGGTTGGCTGTCGCAAGACTCGATGAGGCTATAGGCCTGCGGGATGCGGGGGTTACCCAGCCTGTTCTGGTCCTGGGTGGCTGTTATTGCGAGGATGATTTCAAAAAGGCAGCTGAGGCGTCGTTTGAGATCGTGCTCCATCATGGATCGCAGTTAGATCTACTGACTAAGACGCGCCTTAAACCGCAATCGTTGAAGCTTTGGATCAAGTTTGATACAGGCATGCACAGGTTGGGATTCGAGGATCAAGAACTCTCCGGGTCAGTTGCGGCACTGCGAGCAAATCCGGCGATCGCAGCGCTTAACCTGATGACCCATTTGGCTAATGCGGATGACAGGCGTGATCCGCTCACCAAGACCCAATGCGCCTTGTTCGAGTCCATCGATCATACCCCTTTCGATGCCTGTTCCATCGCCAACTCAGCTGGTCTTCTCGGACATCCGGCGTCGCTCGCGGATTGGGTGCGCCCGGGGATCATGTTGTATGGTGTATCCCCGTTCATCGATTCCAGTGCCGCCGCCGAAGGCCTATTGCCGGCCATGACTCTGCAGAGTCGGGTGATTGCTGTTAAAGATTGCCGCAAAGGCGAGCGAATCGGCTATGGCGGCACCTTCACTTGCCCCGAGGCGATGCGAGTGGCAGTCATCGCCATCGGATACGGTGACGGCTATCCACGCCACGCCCCCAGCGGTACCCCCGTATTGGTGTCGGGAAAACGTCTGCCCCTGATAGGCCGGGTATCCATGGACATGATCAGTGTCGACGCGCGGGGTCTGCCCGGCGTGAAGGTGGGTGACGAAGCAGTGCTGTGGGGCAGGGAATTGCCGGTGGAGGAAATTGCGAAAGCGGCAGGGACCATTGCATACGAACTGCTCTGTGGCGTCAAAAAGCGTGTCGAGTTTCTCGACGTCAATCGGGATAGGGAGGGTTGATGGCACAAGGTGGTAAGCGTCAGGTGAAATCGCTCTATGTCTGCCGTGAGTGTGGCGCCAGCTTTCCCAAGTGGGCCGGGCAGTGCTCTGAGTGTCAAGCCTGGAACGCCTTGGAGGAGAGTCTTGCTGCCCCGGTCTCCGGCACGAACAGTCGCTATAGCGGCTACGCGGGAGCGACATCCCCGCAGATCATCAACCTGACTGATGTGGAAAGTGAGCGGGAGGTACGCTCCTCAACCGGAAGCCCCGAGCTGGATCGGGTTTTGGGGGGCGGGCTTGTCGAGGGTTCGGTTGTTCTGATCGGTGGTGACCCGGGTATCGGGAAATCGACCCTGTTGATTCAAACCCTGGCACGCCTTTCCGATTCCCAGCACACGCTCTATGTTTCGGGTGAAGAGTCACCTCGTCAGCTATCATTACGCGCCAGGCGCCTGGGGCTTCCCACCGACAAACTGCAGCTGTTACCCGAAACCTGTGTCGAGAGGATCATCGCCGCTGCAGATCGGGAACGTCCACAGGTGTTGGTGGTTGATTCAATCCAGACCATGTATACAGAGCTGTTGCAGTCCGCCCCCGGTTCTGTCTCCCAAGTGAGAGAGGCCGCAGCACAACTGGTGCATTTTGCCAAACGTCGCGCCACGGCGGTTTTTCTCGTCGGGCATGTGACCAAGGAGGGTAGCCTGGCCGGCCCCCGGGTATTGGAGCATATGGTGGATAGTGTGCTCTATTTCGAAGGTGAAGCCGGCAGCCAGTTCCGCCTCATTCGCACCATCAAAAACCGGTATGGTGCCGTCAATGAATTGGGTGTCTTTGCAATGACGGATAAAGGACTGAAGGAGGTCAGCAATCCTTCTGCAATCTTTCTTTCCCGTCAGGCCGAAACGGTGCCGGGAAGCATCATTCTGGTCACCCGCGAGGGAACACGCCCACTGTTGGTGGAAGTCCAGGTATTGGTGGATGAAAGTCCCCTGGCAAATCCACGCCGGGTTACCCTTGGCCTGGAACAAAACAGGCTCTCCATGTTACTTGCGGTTCTACACCGTCATTGCGGCATCGGGATGTTTGATCAGGATGTCTATGTCAATGTGGTTGGTGGAGTGCGTATAACAGAGACGGCTTCAGACTTGGCTGTCTTGATGGCGGCGCTCTCCAGTTTTCGCGATCGGCCGATCGATCTGGGCTTGATTGTTTTTGGTGAAGTGGGATTGACGGGAGAGATCAGGCCGGTACCGAATGGCCAGGAACGTCTGCGTGAAGCAGCCAAGCATGGTTTTAAACGGGCTGTCGTTCCACGCCTGAATCTACCCAAGCAGCCGATACAGGGACTGCAGGTGACAGGCGTGGATAAATTATCCGATGTGTTGGAGATTTGTTAACATTTTCAGTTGCATGGGGTACTCTTACCTCTCCTTGCCAAGGTGATCGGGACGTCATGTCGGGATTATCAAACAAAAAGATCCTATTAGGGGTGACCGGTGGTATTGCCTGTTATAAGAGTGCAGTGCTGCTGCGGGCCCTACAAACAGCCGGGGCTGAAGTGCGCGTGGTCATGACTCCGGCGGCCCGGGCATTTGTCACACCGTTGACCTTTCAGGCCCTTTCAGGCCATGCGGTCTATACCGAGCTTCTCGATCCAGCCCAGGAAGCGGCAATGGATCATATCTCTCTAGCCCGCTGGGCCGACCTGGTATTGATTGCACCGGCGACAGCGGATTTTATTGCCCGCGCTGCGACGGGACAGGCGGATGATCTTCTGTCTACACTCTGTCTGGCCACCGAGGTGCAAATTGCGCTGGCACCCGCAATGAACCGGCAGATGTGGCTGAATCCGGTAACCCAGGAGAATCTGCAGAGACTGATGATAAGGGGTTATCTCTGCTGGGGGCCCGATGATGGTGCGCAGGCCTGTGGTGAAACCGGGCCGGGGAGAATGCTGGAACCCGAGGTCCTGTGTCAAATGGCCGAGAGCCATTTCAGTCCGGGTATTCTGGAAGGTGTCAGAGTACTGATGACTGCGGGTGCAACCCGGGAGGCTATCGATCCCGTCCGCTTCGTGGGCAATCGCAGTTCGGGTAAGATGGGGTATGCGCTGGCGCAATCGATGCGGGATTTAGGTGCGGAAGTGACGCTGGTAAGCGGCCCTACATCACTTGCCATACCTTCGAATATTACAACTATCCATGTGGAAACAGCGCTTGAGATGTATTCCTCAGTCATGGAGCATGTTGAGGATTGTGATATTTTTATCGCAGTTGCGGCAGTCGCTGATTATCGTCCGATACAAATCGCCACTGATAAGATCAAGAAAAACAAAGAGAAACAAACACTGGAACTTGTCAGGAATCCCGATATACTCGCTGAAGTGGCTGCAACAGAAAGCCCGCCGTTCACAGTAGGGTTTGCCGCTGAGACCGAAAAGGTCGAGCAGCATGCAGATGAAAAACGTCGCCGCAAGCAGCTGGATATCATAGCTGCGAATAAGGTCGGTACTGATGAAGGAGGATTTGAGTCCGACCGGAATGCACTACTATTGTTGTGGCAGGATGGTCGGGAAGAGTTACCGATGATGACAAAATCGGTACTGGCTCACCGGCTGGCCGAGAGGATCGCTGCGCAATATCGTGCCCGCATCTGAAGGGTAAGTATTCTGTCGCTGCCGGGGATACAACAATACACTACCTGGTTGCGGTATTTCGGGGTCGGCAGACTAGGGCCTGTTAACACTAATCCAATGCGCCCTGTTGTGCCTGAAAAAGCGCCAATCAAGGCGCGAGGAGAGAAGTTTGGTTATTCCAAATGAACGACGAGCAACGCCGAGTGGCGCTTTTTCAGGCGCAACCCGAAGGGCTGGGGCTGTTTTCGCCCCCAGCGGCGTTATCTTCGCTCATGTAGAATAACTACACTACGCTCATTCTGCCTTGCTGGGCACGAAAACAGCCCCAGCAGGGCGCATTGGATTAGTGTTAACAGGCCCTAGGGTCTATGGATTATGCTGGATAGATATCGATCTCGAGCCAGTATGGTATTTCGAGTTGTTCGATATAGGGATCATTCGAATGGTTCGAACTCTATGAGCAGCAGTCCTGGAACAAGAAGAACGTTTGTAAAGCAGTTTATAATTTTAGCCAACATGGTTGTTGCTGAATGGCTTTCAGTGCACCCAGCATGATCCAGGAATTGATATGGGGTTTTTAAAACGCAGCGGAGAGACAAATAAACAACAGGGTGGTGGTCGCACCATCCGTGGCTATTGGCTGCTGGGGGTGTTCGGGTTATTGATACTGACACTGGCGGCCTGGTCCTATCTTATCTATCAGAATCATGGAGCGACTCAGGCAAACCATAAGCAACAGGTCAAGTCCGTAGCCCAGATGCTTGCCGGCTCCATCTCCAAAATCCTGCAACAACATTCAGTATTGATTCAGGGTCTTGCCCGGCAACCCGCCATGGCGGACTTATTCATCGGTTTCGATGAGGTCGGATTGGCCAGTGAGCAAGCCAGACTTACTCGCCTTGTACCCGAAGCATTGCGGGTAAGGCTGTTACCCACAGGTTTCAATGAGCCGGACACCAGTGAGATACCGAATATGGGCTACGCATCGTTGCTGCTGTTGAGAAAGGCGGAGAAGAGCGATGCTTTACTGCCCGCAGAGCTACATCAGTTCGGTACGCCACATCAGCATATCGCTATTGCCAGTAGTATTGCTTCTGATAATGGCGGACAAGCTGCCGGTGTGATACACGTCGCCTATTCCATTGAAATGCTGAAAAAACTCCTGAGTGGTGTTGATAATCTCCATAGCCGCATCGAGGTTCAACAAACTCTTTCAGCCAAAGACCCGCTGGCGATTATCGGCATGGGAGACAAGCCTGCTGACGGGGTTAAGCCGGATGGTGTGATTCCTGTCAAAGGATCGATCTGGCAGGTTGCCTATTGGGGCGGTAGTGGCTTCAAGTTTGATTTGATGGGCAACCTGCTGTTGGTGGTACCGGGTTTGCTGCTGTTTTTACTGACAGCCCTTTTACTGCTTCGCCTCAGCCAACAGATGATGAACGCCCTCAAGCGGGATCAACAGTCGATCCTCTCCTTGGTGGAGGCACTGGTCGTAGGTCGTCCGCCCAAAGCCCAACCGGCGCAATTGGGCGATCTGCAATCGACCCTGGAGGTGATGGAGCATCAGATCAGGGAATACCGCTCTACTCAGGCAGAGAAGGGTAAATCCAAGCGGGCCATAACCACCAGCGATGGCGGATTGGGAATCAATCTCGACGAGGTAGCGGTGCAACCGCAGGAAGAGACAGCGATAGAGATCGTCACCAATATTGAAATTCCCGCCGAGATCTACAGGGCTTACGATATTCGCGGCGTTGTAGGTGAAAGCCTGAATGAAGAGATTGTTGCTCTGCTGGGTCAGGGAATTGGCAGTGACATATTCGAGAAAGGTCATCAGTCAATAGTCGTTGCACGCGATACCCGTAATTCCAGCGAACGCCTGCAAAGTGCTTTGATACAGGGCCTGCAGGCAAGCGGCCGCGATGTGATCGACATCGGTATAGTACCTACACCACTGCTTTATTATGCCGTGCACGAGTTGGATATGGAGTGCGGTGTCATGGTAACCGGTAGTCACAATCCGCTGCAGTACAACGGGCTTAAACTGGTTGTCGGTGGTGACAGTCCAACCCAGGATGAGATTCAGGATCTGCGACGACTCATCGATGCAGGTCAACTGCTGCAGGGGGATGGCTCCTTCGATTCTCAAGAGATCATCAATGACTATATTGATCGAGTGATTTCCGATACCCGGCTTGGGCAGCCGCTCAAGGTTGTGGTCGATTGCGGCAATGGTGCTGCATCCGTGGTTGCACCGGAACTCTATCGACAGCTGGGGTGTGAGGTTGTAGAACTCTTCTGCACTCCCGATGGTAATTTTCCCAATCATCATCCGGATCCCGGCGATCCGAAAAACATGCAGGATCTGCAAAAGGCTGTGGTGCAACATCAAGCCGCCTTGGGAATCGCCTTCGATGGGGATGGCGACCGCATCGGCATCGTTGACTCTTCCGGCAAACTGATTTGGCCGGATCGATTGTTAATGTATTTGGCCATTGACATACTGACCCGTGAACCTGGCGGCGATATCATCTACGATGTTAAATGTTCGCGTCATCTCGCGAATATCGTGCTCTCCAATGGCGGGCGCCCGCTGATGTGGAAGAGCGGACATTCCATGTTGAAATCGAAGATGAAAGAGACTCATGCGCTGCTGGCGGGCGAATTCAGCGGTCATATTCTGTTTGCTGAGCGATGGTATGGTTTCGATGACGGCATCTATGCCGGTGCACGCTTACTTGAAATCCTCTCGCTCGATTACAGGACGAGTGCGGAAGTGTTCGCAGAACTGCCCGAGAGCCTTTCAACCCCGGAGTATGCCTTGGAGATGGAGGAGGGGCGGGCGAAAGAGGTGATGGCGGCTATCGAAAAATTACCGGATCTGCCAGGCGCCAGAATGGTCAAGATCGATGGTCTCCGAGCAGAATTTGAACAGGGTTGGGGACTGGTGCGAGCATCCAACACCGTTCCTGCGCTCCTGTTTCGCTTTGAAGCGAACAGCGAACAGCGAAGAGGATTTGGCTCATGTCCAGTCGATATTTCGTGATATGCTTGCGAAAATAGATCCAAATCTGCAACCGCCGTTCTGAGATGCCGGGATTAGTGTTAACAGGCCCTGAGTTAACCGACCAGTTTTAAATAGTTAGCAGTCCAATAGTAAGAACATGAGTCTATCTCCTGAGCAGGCACAGAACGTCGCCCATGTATTGACCTCCGCATTGCCCTATATCCAACGTTTTAGGGGTAAAACGCTGGTGATTAAATATGGCGGCAACGCGATGGTTGATGAAGGATTGAAGAACAGTTTCGCCATGGATGTGGTATTGATGAAACTGGTTGGAATAAATCCTGTCGTGGTGCATGGAGGCGGTCCTCAAATCGGTAATCTGTTACAAAGGCTGGGGAAGGATTCAGAATTCATCCAGGGTATGCGGGTGACCGACAGTGAAACCATGGATGTGGTTGAAATGGTGTTGGGGGGATTGGTCAACAAGGATATCGTCAGCTTGATTAATCGCGCCGGTGGTTCGGCTGTTGGACTCACCGGAAAAGACGGTGATCTGATCCACGCCAGAAAAATGGTGATCAGTCGCAAGGGACCGGAGCTTGAGGTTCCTGAAATTATCGATATTGGACACGTTGGCGAGGTTGAGAGTATCGATGTCAGTGTGGTGGATATGCTGGTGCATGGGGACTTCATCCCGGTGATTGCGCCGATCGGCATAGGAAAGGACGGTCACTCATACAATATCAACGCTGACCTGGTTGCCGGCAAGGTGGCCGAGGTGATGCAGGCTGAAAAACTCATTCTTCTGACAAATACAAGGGGACTGCTGGATAGGGATGGCGGTCTGCTGACCGGTCTCTCGGCGGAACGTGTCGATGCGTTGATAGAGGACGGCACAATTCATGGAGGTATGTTGCCGAAGATCTCCACCGCGTTGGAGGCGGTAAAAGCAGGTGTCGGCACTTCCCATATCATCGATGGTCGGGTACCCCATGCCGTGTTGCTGGAACTTTTCACGGATGAAGGAGTAGGTACATTGATCCGGCGGCGCTAATGGCAGCGGATAAGCCATCCCGTCGTCAGGTGATACTGGAAGCGCTGGCAAGTGAGCTGGAACAGAATCCGGGTAGTCGTATCACCACCGCATCCTTGGGTAAGGCGGTAGGTGTCTCCGAAGCTGCACTCTATCGCCATTTCGCCAGCAAAGCCAAGATGTTTGAAGGCTTGATCGACTTCGCGGAAGAGAGTGTCTTCGCGCGGGTGAATCAGATTCTTAAGGAACAATCTCAGGTCGAACCCCGTTGCGCCCAGCTGCTCTATCTGATACTGGCCTTTTCAGAACGAAATCCAGGCATTACACGGGTGTTGCTGGGTGATGCCCTGGTGGGCGAGACAGAACGCCTGATGGTACGCGTCGGGCAGTTTTTCGATCGGGTTGAGACCCAGCTAAAGCAGATACTCAGGGAAGCGGAAATGCGTCGAGAGATCGTGCTATCTGCCGACAGTACCGTAGCGGCAAACTTGATGACCGGTTTTGTAGAAGGGCTGATGCATCAATATCTACGCAGCCGGTTCAGAATATCACCACTGCAGCAATGGGATGAGCAGTGGCGACTGTTGTCGATCGCACTCTTCTCCGTGCCTGACTCATCCACTTGAGCGCTTCACCTGATCAATAGTGACTCAAGACAACATTGCATTGTTTAGATTCTAGTGTAGGGGCGTTACACTGATCCATCACTGATCAAATACCCGTGAACCACCTTTCAAATATATTGAAGGGTGTCTGTAAATTTGAATCGGTATATCTTACCTACCCTATTTCAGGGCAGGGATTGGGATAGATCACCGGCTTTCGCAAGCTCATTGCGGAATCCCTGCTTTATACGATTTATAGCCTCACCGTTTGCACAGAGCCTCTTTTGCAGCGAAATGATCTTGCACTGAAGATCCATAAAAATCACTAAGGAGCCTCGTTTGGGATCATCGATACGGGAAACCGAGATACTGATATCGTCATCCTCCATCGGTTCACCCGTGATCACGATATTGTCACCTTCAATTTTAACGGGGGTAGTGGAGTGGGCCTTGAGATAGGCCTTAGCCCTTTGCCAGGGGCCTTCGCAATTATCACCGCTTTGGCAGTGATAGACATTCTGCAGGGCATGGTCGAAGGAATCCCTGGCCTTCTGTATCGGGTCATCGGATTGCTCCAGCTTTTTCAGCTCCCGGAAACGCTTCAGATCCCGGGCAAAGGATTGACGAATGCGGTTTTTGTCATGCTCCCTCTCGATGATGGAACTATAGGCGTCTTCGAGGGCTTGTCGTTTGATTTCGATATCCTGAAGCATTCTTTTTGACACGCTGCGTCCACGTAACTCTCTTTTAGCCGCATCTTGCTGCATCTCCTCAAGCGTCGTTTTGAGGCGTCTTATGTTCGCCTGGGTGACACGTACCGATGTATCCACTGCCTGAAGCTGACCGTCTCGGGTCATCAGAATGTCGTCCGCACTTCTGAAGGTGCGCAACAGGACACGATCCTGGGCCTGCTGCTGTTCAACCAGGCGCTGCTGTTCCTGGCGCAGCCTTTTCTGCTCCGCTTCCTGCTGTAGTTCCTCCTCGGTCTTGGCGGCATCCACCTCTTTGACAACAATTCCGTGCTCATCCAGGTGGGAGCGTGCACGATGGGCATCCGTGGGGGGGAGGGTCTGAGTGTAGTGGGTCTGACCCTTATCATCGACCCACTTGTAGAGCTTGCCGGCCAAGGCGGTAGGCGGCAGAAAAAGTATGAATAAGATGATCGGGGTTATGATTCTCGGACGCATACAGGCTAAATTCTCTGTTTCTAAGTCAAAAGGGCTCAGAGATAGATTATACTTCGTGGCTTACATCATAAGATAGCTGCTTTGTGGAACAGTTCACCCTTTTCGTGATTTCTCTTCTGGCTAACCTCTTTTCAGCCTTCTCTGGAGGTGGGGCCGGACTGGTTCAATTGCCGGCCCTGATCTTTCTCGGATTACCCTTTGGGGTGGCTCTCGCGACACATAAAGTGGCCTCAGTGGCCCTCGGCATAGGGGCAACGGTCCGCCATCTGCGTGAGGGTGGGCTGGAGCGCCAGTTTGTGATTTTTATGCTGCTCACGGGGTTGCCGGGTGTGGTGATAGGTGCCAGCCTGATTCTTCAGGTGGCGGACAGGCATGCTGAAATCGCCCTGGGCGTGTTGACTTTAGGGCTGGGGATCTATTCCTACCTGAGTCCGAAGCTCGGCATCGAATATCAGGCGATCCACAGGGACAGAAACGGTTTTCTGATCGGCGGAGCCGGGTTGTTTCTGATCGGTATCCTGAATGGCTCTCTCACATCGGGGACGGGACTCTTCGTCACCCTCTGGCTGGTACGCTGGTTCGGTCTCGACTATCGACGGGCGGTAGCCCACACACTGGTCCTGGTCGGGGTCTTTTGGAACGGCAGTGGTGCCCTCACCCTAGGTATCCTCGGCGACATACATTGGGCGTGGATACCGGTACTCCTCATCGGTTCGCTGCTTGGCGGCTATCTGGGAGCACACCTCTCCATCGCCAAGGGCAATCGCTGGATCAAACGGGGATTTGAGGTGGTCACCCTATTGATTGGAACCAAATTGGTTCTGGGCTGAGGCAGCCGATAGCGTCGCTACAACTCAAATCACGCCATATTGATCCCGATAAGCCTGAATGCGTTGCAACGACTCTCCGCTATCGTCACTCTCCTGCAGATATTCGATCAACTGCTCAAGCCGCACAATGGCGCTGACAGGTATGCCGTAATCGCTTTCTACCTCCTGGATTGCCGATCGCTCCCCCTGACCCCGCTCCTGACGGTCGAGGGCGATGACAACACCAGCGGGAATTGCCTGGAGAGATTGAATGATATCGACGGATTCCCGGACCGAGGTGCCCGCGGAAATGACATCGTCGATAATCAAGACTCTTCCTTCCAGCGCATGGCCGACAATGACACCGCCTTCGCCGTGATCCTTTGCCTCTTTACGGTTGAAGGCATAGGGTATATCGATGTCGTGCTGATCGTAGAGTGCCGCTGCGGTCACGGCCGCCAGCGGTATACCCTTGTAAGCGGGGCCGTAGAGTACATCGAAGGTTATGCCCGAAGCGACGATAGCCTGGGCATAATAGCGTCCGAGCCGGGCCAGGTTGGCACCGCTGTTGAATAGCCCGGCATTGAAAAAGTACGGGCTGACGCGCCCGGATTTCAGGGTGAATTCACCGAATCGCAATACACCGACATCGAGGGCAAAGTTTAAAAATTCGCGTTGATAATCCTGCATCTATGAATACCTATTAAAACCGATCGCGCATTGTACCCTTTTTGAGAGGACGCTTTCATCAAAATGCCTGCTTATAAGATCAGACTGAATGCTTCGATTTTGGGAAATAAAAAGATGAAGCCGCAAATGGACGCGAATCAACGCTAATGATGTGTCTGTTGCGTAGTAGCCACAACTCTCTTTTTGATTACAGTGAACGATTCGATTCTGAAAATTGTATGTTTTATTGCGTTTTTTGCAGTGATTCGCATCCATTTGCAGCCTGCATTTCTTCCATTGATATTCACCTGATTGAGAGCGGAGCCATTTTATAAGGGATAGGGGACTTAGGCTCCATTGGCCCTTATAATAATGCTTTTTTACTTCAGAGGTGTGCGTGAATTCAGCCAGCAGGTTTTCCGACTGGTTCGAGACGTTGAAGGTCTATTGGCAGCCTGGAGCCCGTAGTATGTTGTTTCTCGGCTTTTCCGCCGGACTGCCCTTGTTATTGGTCTTCGGCACCCTGTCGTACTGGCTGAGAGAGGCGGGCATCGCGCGGTCTACCATTGGATTCCTCAGTTGGGTGGCGCTTGCATACGGTTTCAAATGGGTTTGGGCGCCACTGGTCGATCGGCTGAAACTCCCGTGGTTGACTGCCAGGCTGGGACGCCGCCGTGCCTGGATGTTGCTGGCGCAACTATCGGTGATTACCGGACTCTGCGGACTCGCATTCTCCGATCCTCTGCAGGGACTGCGCAGCTTTGCCTTATTGGCACTGCTGGTGGCCTTCTCATCAGCGACCCAGGACATCGTCATCGACGCCTATCGAATTGAGAGGGCAGCCGTCAGATTGCAAGGTGTCATGGCCGCCAACTACATGATTGGATACCGCATAGCAATGATTGTGAGCGGGGGTGGCGCGCTGGCGATCGCACAATGGGCAAGCCCGACTGAAAGTGGCTACTATCTCAACGCATGGATGGTCGCCTATCTAAGCATGGCGGCCTTGATGCTGGTGGGAGTGATTACAGTTTTAGTGATCCGGGAACCCGATGTCCATCCAACCAGGGCAACCCTGGAGCAGGAGGCGGCGGTAGACAGCATCATTGAACGTCAAGAATGGCTGCCGGGGCTGTTTCGCGCCTTAAGCGAGTGGTTCTACGGTGCGGTGATCAGTCCGTTCGCCGATTTTGTCCGGCGTTATCGTTGGCATGCAATCTTGATCCTGGCCTTGATTGCCACCTACCGGATCTCGGACGTGGTATTGGGGGTGATATCAAATGTCTTTTATGTCGATCTGGGATTCAGTAAACGTGAGGTTGCGGTCGTTGCCAATCTGCTCGGGGTGATCATGACCCTGCTTGGGGCAGTCATTGGGGGAATGTTGGTGACCCGGGTGGGGGTGATGCGTATCCTGTTATTGGGGGGTATTTTGGCCGCATCCACCAACCTGCTGTTTGCATGGTTGGCCGGCATCGGTCATAACCTGGCCATGCTGACGCTGGTGATATCAGCGGACAATCTTAGTGCCGGTCTCGCTACTTCGGCATTTGTGGCCTATCTATCCAGTCTTACCAACATATCCTATTCGGCCACGCAATACGCACTTTTCAGCTCGGTAATGCTTTTGCTGCCTAAGTTTGTCGGTGGCTTTTCCGGTGTCATGGTCGACGGCTTGGGTTATGTGAATTTCTTTCTCATAACCGCGTCTATGGGTATACCTGTATTGATCCTGATTCTGCTGGCAATGCGCCATCTGCCTCCGAGCCAGTTGCCCGATCATGAAGGGGCGGTCACTTGATACTCCACTATGCAACAAACTGCCGCTGAGGATGTGTGAATGATTGAACAAAGCAGTTATCTGGCCGCTTTTGTCGTTGGATTGCTTGGTGGCGGGCACTGTGTCGGTATGTGCGGGGGAATTGTAGGCGCACTCACTTTTGGTCTTCCCGCCTCGGTGCAGAGCCGCTTGCTCAATACCTTCCCCTATCAGTTGGGCTATAACCTTGGACGTATCACCAGTTATGTGTTCGCTGGCGCTATCATGGGCGGACTGGGTGTTTTGTTGACACAGGCAGTGCCTGTCTATGTCGCACAACGGGTGTTGTTGGTGATTGCGGGTGCTTTTATGATCCTGCTTGGTCTCTATCTGGGTGGATGGTGGACAGGGTTAGCCAGAATCGAGCGTGCGGGAAACCTGTTATGGACGAAGATTGAACCCTTCGCCCGTAAATTATTACCTGTAAAGTCACCTGGTCAGGCTTGGATTCTGGGATTGGTATGGGGTTGGATTCCCTGCGGATTGGTGTACAGCATGCTGGTGTGGACAGTGTCGGCCGGGAGTGTGGCGAAAGGGGCGGGGCTGATGCTTGCCTTCGGACTCGGTACGCTGCCCAATCTCTTCGTCATGGATATCTTGGCAGGCAGCCTTGCACGGTGGTTCAAGGATATCCGTGTCAGGCGAGCCGCCGGATTAATTGTCATTCTATTTGGAATTGTAACCCTTGCGAGGGCCTTGTGATGGTATCGAACCGGTCTCCTGCTTGGACTGCATTATCAACACGACAAACTTGGTCGCCGGGTCAATAACGCTCAGTCCATATCAGGAGAATCCAACAAAGCCTGTCGATTGAGATTAGTCGATGAAAAACTCCTGTGACAACTTTGCCGTGTAGTAGCGGGTTTCACCTTTTGGTTGAACCTGGATCTCAAAGTTGAGTTTCTCCTGGTCAGCGATACGGAATTCTCCAATGTAGTAGACAGCATCGCCTTCGGTGATTTTTCGCATCGGAATACTGATCAATTGTCCGCGTATATTATTGGCCTTGGCCAATACGACGGCTTCTGAGGATTCACCAGTTGTTCCCTCTACAGACTTGATGACACTGACATTCAACATACCCCGGTATTTACTCCGCTGAATGCCGTATTGCCTCGCGATTGAGGGCTCCAATAAGGCGCTGGGGATGGCATTGTGGTGAATGGTGAATCCGGGTATCGCGGTACTGTTTTCTGCCCAGCAGGTGGCGGTCACAAGGAAAAACGAAAGGAAAACAAAAACTTTTTTGGTACAAAACATAAACAAACCCCTCCTGATATGATGCCGGTCTGGGTGGCCGGTCTTTGTTGTAGTCTCAGTGTAGTCGATCAGTGTGCATGGGTGAAGTGGCCGATGAGTATGCAGGTAAAGGTCTAGAATCAGTGACCCACACAGCTCAATTCAATCCAGCGCATCCACTTCCAAAAAGTATATCCTTACGTAAAACAGCGTGGTGACTGTGAATCATAAGAATCTACATTATAGTTTTCCGCAGAGGTCGTCCTCAGGAGACATTCTGCTTTACCAGTTTGGGTTTCTGGCGTTGACTGTGATGCAGTGGACGGTTGTTACTGATCCGGTTGGACATGTTACGCAAGGAAGTTAACTGGCGAGCCAGTTCTGTATACTGCTCCTGCAACTCGAGGATACGGTATTGCAGGGTATTGCGTGATTGTCCAATCTTCTGCAGGTTGTTGAGACGTTTCTCCATCATCTCCTTGTGATCTTTTATCTGCATCACCAGGGGCTCGAGGGCGCTCACGATCCATTGATTGATTTCGGAATCAGCACGCTGGAAGATGTCGCGTGCACGTTTTACAAGTGCGGAGAAGAAGCGCTTAACGACAAAGTTCTGTTCCATCATGGCAGTAACCGGGCTGTTGCGAAAGATCTCTGCCTCCTGATGCAGCAGTTCCAGTTCAACCCGGTATTTTACAATTGAGAACATTTTTGGTTGCACGACTGCAAAGCCATGTTCGTTTTGAAATTTACGATAGATGGCGCGGATCAGCTTTCGGGTCTGTTCACTTTGTGTGACCACTTGGAGCATGGTGCGGCGTGTCTCCTCAAAAAGATTTTTCATTGAGGTCTTCATACCGCTTGTGGTCCAGCTGTTGGTCATCTCCTTTCTGCATTTAGTGATGGTTTCATCGAGCTGATTGAGACTGAGAATCTCTGACAATAGGCCGGCTTGCTGTTTAAGTTGCTTGCGACTCTGTTGGAATGTGTCCACATCGCGCAGGTACTGGGCCTGTTCGCTACGGGTCTTTTCCATCAGGTTATTGATGACATCGTCACTCTTGTCGCTCAGCTCCTCCAGTTCTTCGAGTTGATATTTTGTCTCGTTAAGTTTGCCCGACAGCATACTGCGACTGTTGTCCAGCATCTGGCCGACATCGGAACTGATGGTGTCGAGAACAATCTGTTGCTTGATGTTCAGTACGTCCTGGCCCAGATAGTTTTCCAGATCCAGCAGCCCGCTCTTATCCAGTAGTTCCGGTTCATTTTTGATCTTGGCCAGCAGTCCCTTTTGCGCAGAGATGGGAAAGACCGCTTTGGATTCCACTCCCAACATCGCGGCCGTGTCACTTTGCTGGCTTTGGATGGCATCATGGATATCCTCGTGCTCACGCAGGTCGTCCCACAAGGTATCGATCTTGTTCAGCACCACCATCAATCCTCGTTGGCGACCACTCTGGAAACCCTTCACGTGGTGTTGCCAGATCTCCATGTCACTGCGGGTCACGCCTGTATCGGCGCCAAGCACAAAAAGCACCGCCTGGGCGGCGGGCAGCATGTTCAAGGTCAGTTCTGGCTCTGTTCCCAGTGCGTTTAAGCCGGGGGTATCGAGTATGGTCAGTCCCTTTTTCAGCATATCGTGCGGGAAGCTGATCATGGCATGGCGCCATTTGGGTATCTCTACGGTTTCCGGAGGCTCGTCCTGATGGGGATGCAGCTCCTGACTGTAGAGACCCAGATGCTTGGCTTCCTCCAGGGTAACCGTCTTGGTCTGGATGACTTCATTCAGGGCGGCCTGCATCTGTTCAACCGAGTCGATTTCCAGGGGGTAGTGGACCCACTGCTTGGTATCGTGCCGCAACTGACTCAGTGTACTGTCCTGCAGACGTGTCTCGATAGGCAGCAGGCGCACATAGGCTTCATGACGCACGTCATCGTAGAAAATCTCGGTGGGGCACATGGTTGTGCGGCCGGCATCGGATGGGAGCAGGCGCCTGCCGTAATCGGCAAAAAAGATGGCATTGATCAGTTCGGTTTTGCCACGGGAAAATTCGGCGACAAAGGCGATAGTCAGCTTGTCACCCCTGAGGGTGGTCAAGGTTTCTTCGATACGCTGCTCGATGTCGGCGGAGGACATTCCGTTCTCTTCCAGCCAGGGACCATACTCCTCGATGGTGTTGATGACATCCGTCTTCCACTGTTCGTAAGCCTTTAACTGTTCTTGAAATCTTACCTTTTCCATGCCATTGCCCCAATAATTTAAGCCGGAACAGACCCTTATCAACTTTTTAGCTAAACGTCATGATACGCGAGGAGTGCCCGGGACGCCATATCCGGATAGCTTAATCTTCAAATTCTATCGGCAGTCGGGAGGGGGACTTTAACCGCACAGTCTTGCTGCGGGAGCTTTTTCCGCCGATCAGTTCGACCCGGGAGGCGGGAAGACCGAATGCCTTGGCGAGGAGCTTCAGCAAGTGACGGTTAGCCTTACCGTCAACAGGTGGTGCCGTGATGGCGATTTTGTACTCATTTTCACCGTAGGGGCCGATAAAGGTATCCCGGGACGCCTTGGGCTGAACACGCAGATGGAGGATCAGATCCTTCTGATCCCAGCGATACCAGGTCACAGAAAAGGACTGCTCGTGATCTGGCGGAGTGGGGGCAACAGCAGCATTTTCAGCAATATAAGGCCAATCATGACCAGCATAGGTGAGAGATCGATGCCACCCATCGGGGGAAGAATCTTCTGTGCCGGCCGCATCAGAGGACCAGTCAAGCTGTACAGCAAGGCCGTGGCCGGGTTATAGCTGCCTGGGTTCACCCAGCTGAGGATAACCTGAATCAATATCCCAAACAGATAGATATTGATGAATAATTCCACCAACTCAGGAATGGCCCAGATGAAGGGGGCAATCAGGTTGATACCGGTTCCGGCAAGACTAATGATGAGAAACAGCTCGATGGCCTTAAGCAGCCAGGCGAGTATGAGTGAGGAGAGGTCTATACCGCCAACACCTGGAATTATCCGGCGAAAAATTTTCAATGGAGGGTTGGTCACTTTCACTAGAAATTGGGAAATCGGGTTGTAGAAATCCGCTCTTACCAGTTGCAGCAGGAAACGCAGCAACACTGCCAGGATGTAGAGCCCGAACAGTGTCTGTATCAGAAAAACGACGGGATCGGTAAGGTAACTGCCACCCATTATTGCTCTCCCAGCATTTCTGAGAGCTCGACTGAGCGCTCTTGGGCCCCATGTAAGGCCATATCGATCAGGGTTCGTATCTTACCCTCCTCGAGGATATCCAGAGCACGTTCTGTCGTACCACCCGGAGAGGTGACCTTTTGTCTCAAGACTGCAGGTGAATCACTGCTCTCCAGGGCCATGCGGGCGGCGCCCAAGGCCGTCTGCAGGGTGAGCAGGCGGGCTGTATCCTCATCCAAACCCATCTGCCGGGCGGAGGACTCGATCGCCTCCATGATGAGAAAGAAGTAGGCGGGGCCACTGCCGGAGACCGCTGTGACAGCGTCCATCATCGACTCCTCCTCAACCCAGCGCGTAAGTCCCACTGCCCGCAGTATGCTCTCGGCCTGGTTACGCTGTGCCTCGCTCACCCCCGGGCCGGCATGAAGACCTGTCGCCCCGGACTGAATCATGGCTGGGGTGTTCGGCATACTGCGTACCAGGGCCACTTCACCTCCCAGCCAATTTCGCAAGCTGGACTCCTTGACGCCGGCCGCGATGGATATCACCAGCGGTTTGACCTGCTGTATGGCTGCTGCCAGGTCCTGGGCCACTGATTTGAGCACTTGCGGTTTGACCGCCAATACGACCACCTCGGCGTTACTGATAGCGCTGTTATTGTCTGATTGAGTATGAACGCCGCAACGGGCAGCCAGCTGGGCGAGCTTCTCAGCGTCGGGGTCGCTGACCGTGATACGCTGCTTCTCGTAGCCGTCGGCAATCAAGCCGTTTATCAGGCTGGTGGCCATGTTGCCGCCACCAATGAATGTAATGTTGTTGTTACTCATGCCGTTGCTGTTGACTAATGTTGAATGGGTGCAAATGTTATTGATTATACTGCCGCGGGCCGAAAATTGCGGTGCCGATTCTGACGATTGTAGTACCTTCGGCAATGGCGGCTTCGAGATCGTCGGACATACCCATGGATAGGGTGTCCAGCGGTATTTTCGCGCTCTTCAGCTCATCACGCAGTAATCTTAACCGCTTTAGGGGGGTGTGTTTAGCGGCTTCATCGGCTGCGGGCGCGGGGATCGTCATCAGACCCCTGATGCGTACATTGGGGAGTGCGGTACAGGCCTCGAACTGTTCTCTCAATCTCTCCTCGCTGTAACCATCCTTGCTCGATTCGCCGCTGCTATTGACCTGAAGACAGATATTCAAAGGCGGCAGATCGGAGGGGCGCTGGTCACTCAATCGAGTGGCGTGTTTCAGACTTGCAACACTGTGGACCCAAGTGAAATTTTCAGCGATCGCTCGGGTCTTGTTGCTCTGAATACGACCGATAAAATGCCATTCCAGCCCTTTGCCCCGTAACTGCTCGATCTTTGTCAGCGCCTCCTGAAGATAGTTCTCTCCGAAACGTTGATGCCCGAGATCCGCCAGCAAACCGATCTCTTCGGCACTCCTGGTTTTACTGACAGCGAGTAGCTTAACGCTACCCGGTGTTCGCTTAGCTGCTTTTTCCGCTTGATGAATCCGATTCAACACCCTTTGATAGTGCTGCAGGAGGCTGTTTCTTGTCTGATCTGTCACGCTTGATACGCCATTAAAAAATTGTGCGGATGGCCTGGTTGTTCGGTTGAATTTGATACTATGCTGCAAAATGAGGCCTGGTTAATGTCATTTCAAGTAAAAGCGCCCTGGATTTTAAAGCGCTTTCTTAATTTTTAACCTCAACACGGCTAAACTAATCTACTTTTAGGACGATAGCTATGAAAAGCGCAAATCCAGGGATTGATAGATGCCATCATCGCGGAACATCGCTACAGTGTCTATATAGCGTCTCGTCATGTGTCTTAAGATTTCTAATGGGGGAATGAATGGATATCGCTGAACTTCTGGCCTTCAGTGTCAAGCATAACGCATCAGATTTGCATATATCTGCCGGTTTGCCGCCCATGATTCGTGTGGATGGCGACATCAGGCGCATCAATGTCCCCGCACTTGAACACAAGGTCGTGCACGCGCTTGTGTATGACATCATGAATGATAAGCAGCGCAAGGACTTCGAGGAATTCCTTGAAAACGACTTTTCCTTCGAGATTCCCGGATTGGCGAGATTTCGTGTCAATGCCTTCAATCAGGCACGCGGAGCCTCGGCTGTTTTTCGCACCATCCCATCCAAGGTGTTGACGCTGGAAGAGCTCGGTTGTCCTCAAACCTTCAAGGATATCGTGGATGTACCCCGGGGACTGGTGTTGGTGACCGGACCGACCGGTTCCGGTAAGTCGACCACGCTTGCCGCCATGATGGATTACAAAAACGACAATGACTACTCCCATATCCTCACCATCGAGGATCCGATCGAGTTTGTTCACTCCAGTAAGAAGTGCCTGATCAACCAGCGCGAAGTGCATCGTGACACACTGGGGTTTTCCGAGGCGCTGCGTTCCGCATTGCGTGAAGACCCGGATATCATACTGGTCGGCGAGCTGCGTGATCTGGAAACCATCCGCCTGGCGCTGACTGCCGCCGAGACCGGCCACTTGGTATTCGGTACCCTGCACACCAGTTCGGCGGCCAAGACGATCGACCGTATCATTGACGTATTTCCGGCGGGGGAGAAGTCGATGGTGCGCTCGATGCTCTCCGAATCGCTGCGATCCGTCATTGCGCAAACCCTGCTGAAAAAGATCGGCGGCGGACGAATTGCGGCATGGGAGATCATGATCGGCACGCCCGCGATACGTAACCTGATCCGTGAGGACAAGGTTGCCCAGATGTATTCCGCGATTCAGACCGGCCAGGCGGCGGGTATGCAGACCATGGACCAGGCACTGAAGGAGTTGGTGCAGCGCGGTGTTGTAAGCCGTCTTGATGCAAAGGCCAAGGCACAAAATAAGGATCAGTTCTAAACTATAGTTATCTTCCGGGTGTATGATGGCACCCGTTCGGCCCTGAAAGCGGTTGCTGCACGCTGCCATTTGTTTACTGCTACAGGTTGGTATGTGAATGAAGAGGATAAGATTATGGATTTGAACGTACTCCTGTCCGTGGTCGTCAAAAACAAGGCGTCCGATCTGTTCATCACCGCCGGGCGGGAACCCTCTATCAAGGTAGATGGAAAGATCCATCCGATCAACAAGACCCCTCTGACACCCAGGCAGACCAAGGAGATGGTCTACAGCATCATGACTGATGCGCAACAGAAGGAGTTCGACGAAACCAAAGAGTGCAATTTCGCCATCAGTGCGAAAACACTGGGGCGTTTCCGTGTCAGCAGCTTCTTTCAGCGCGATACCGTGGGCATGGTGTTGCGTCGCATCGAAACCAAGATACCCAGCCTGGAGTCACTCTACCTGCCCTCCATTCTGCAGGACCTCTCCATGGTGAAGCGTGGACTGGTGATCTTCGTGGGCGCCACCGGTACCGGCAAGTCGACCTCTCTGGCCGCCATGATCGGCTATCGGAACACCAGGGGCGAGGGCCATATCGTCAGTATCGAGGACCCCATCGAGTATATGCATGATCACGACAAGTGCATCATTACCCAGCGTGAAGTGGGCATAGATACCGAGTCCTATGAGGTTGCGCTGAAGAACACCCTGCGCCAGGCACCCGATGTGATCCTGATCGGTGAGATACGTACCCGTAAAACCATGGAACATGCGATAGCCTTTGCCGAGACCGGCCATCTCTGCCTATCGACCTTGCATGCCAACAACGCCAACCAGGCGCTCGATCGTATCATTCACTTCTTTCCGGAGGATGCCAGAGACCAGATCTTCATGGATCTCTCCCTGAATCTGAAGGCAATCGTGGCTCAACAACTGATCCCGCGTGTGGACGGTAATGGTCGACGGGCTGCCGTCGAGGTGATGCTGAATACGCCGTTGGCCGCAGAACTGATTCGCAAGGGCGAAATCCACAAGCTCAAAGAGCTGATGAAGCGTTCCACGGAACACGGCATGATCACCTTTGATCAGCATCTCTTCCAGCTCTATGAAGAGGGCGTCATCAGCTATGAGAATGCCTTGGCCCATGCCGATTCCGCCAATGATGTACGCTTGATGATCAAACTGGGCGCTTCACATACCAGCGACTCGCTCATCGATGAACTGGATGGGATCACCCTGTCGGATGATAAACGCTGAACCCATTTTAGAGGCGATGTTACTGTTCTAAACCTTCGAGATAGCGTCCAGTCATCTGATACTGTTTTTCCGACTCGTTTGCGATACCGCCGTCATCGTTCAAAATCATCTCGCAATTTTTCGCCATTCGGGCCTGCATGGCCGCTTTCCACGCCCCACGGGCGCCGCTCTGATCATCGCTTGAGAGGGAGGCTGCCGCGGCCGCTGCGACGAAATGCTCGGCCTGTGCCGCCCAATCGGCATCACTACCACAGGCGGTGTAGGTTTGCGTCGCAAATGCCTTCACTGTCTTATGGATCTGCTCCAACTCCGCCGGTGAAATATCCGGGTCAATAGCCGCATCTATCGCACGGCTGATACGCGGGTCTTGGCTCAAATGGCCTACATTGGCAACAAACTGACCACCCAGAGCACGCTGCTCTACAGGTGAAAGTCCACTGATGGCTTCTCGAAGATCATGGTCATTGGTGATGGTTTGGGGCATGAGAGATCCCTCCTGAGAAACACTCAATCACAGATAGGAGCATCTGATTAAATATCATAGATTTGGCGTGCTGCGGGGGTGATGATCCAGATCAGTTAATTAGCATATTCTGGTAAAACAAAGCACAATTCAGTATGAATCGTCTGGGGACAGGTTATTCCAGTAGCGAGACTATCTCCTGAAACTGATTCTGCCGGGCCCAATCCAGGGCCCGCTTTCCGCTAAAATCGCTAATCTCTCGATCTGCCGGGTATCTCAACAGGTGCTCCACGGCCTCTCTGTGACCGCGTTTTGCTGCCCAGATCAAAGCAGTCCATCCTTGCGTCATCTCGACTTGATTGATATCGGCGCCCGCCTTGATCAACAGATCGATGATAGCCGGGTGATTGTTCGACGCAGCCAGCATCAGGGATGAATAACCCCCTTTGTCCTTCCGATTGATGTCCGCGCCGGCCAGAATCAGGCGCTCAACCACTTTGGTGTGGCCGTTCAACGCGGCCTTCATCAGGGGTGTCCAGAAACAGGCATCCTTGACGTCGATGACTGCATCATTACCTTCGATCAGCCTGGAGAGGGTAGGGAGGTCACCGTTTTCAGCTGCAATCAGCAATGCCGGGGCCGGCGTCTCATCCTTGTTGGCCTCTTCCGGCGTATCGTTGCTGCAGCCGTGCAAGCTCAGCGCAAGCGGCAACAGCCAAATGAAGAGGCGCGTGGGAGTGGTATGAATGGTTCTTATTCTCTCCATTCTCTCCAGCTCGAAGAAAGGCACAATGCGGATTCGCAATCAGCGCCAAAATTTCAGGCGTCTATTTCTCGGGCGTCTTCTTGGGATCGAACAGGTGATTGGGAAAGGGTGTGATATTCGAATTGGAGTCTATCTCAATGATTTTGCCGGGCCCATGTTCCTTCTTCTCCACTTCATCGATACGAATCACCGCATGGATGGGTATCCGCGTCCGGTGAACACCGGAGAACTCCTCTTTCAGCTTTTCGGCAGAAGGATCGACGACTACCGAGCTGGTCTCCTGAAATATCAGGTCCTCGATCTCGACAAATCCATAGAGTTCACCCTGACGCACGGTTCTGGCGAAGATTTCGTAGACCTTTCCCTGGTTCAGAAAGACAACTTTATATATGCGCATGGCTGACTCTACATTTCAGGATTGAATCGTTGTATTACCAGAATCCGCATACTCGAATTCCACTGTTTCCCTGTAGCGGCATGGTACAAAGGATGATTTAGAGGTTTCGTCACAGGGATAAAACAATTGTACATCAAGTAGGGTCGAGTTTGGAAAAACGGTCGGCAAGTATCTTTTCAGCATCCGGGCTACTCGGAAGGTCAATGGCCTGCATTGCGGCAAGATAGTCGTTGACATCGCCTGGAGATGTGTCGTCAATTATGATTGGGATGATACGATTATCCAGGTGTCCGGAAGCAACGCCGAGATCAATTTCACGCCGGACCCATTTCGATTGGGCGGAATTCCTGGAGACAATAACCGCCATCCAGTTTGATTCGGAAATCGCCTTGCGAATTTCGGCAGTCCAAAGTGCTCCTTTGGGAATATCCGCTGTAGAATACCAGGTACGGATTCCTCTTTTCTTCAGTGGTTCGAGAAGCTTTTTCTCAATAAAATGACTATCTTCGTGGCTGTGGCTGAGAAATACAGAAACACTCTTGTCCGAATCCAGTTCGCGGATGTTGTAGCACTTGTACTTAACACCGACATCCTGGCCGGGTTTTTGTAGCAGGAAATCTACTGCATCATCGGCCGCTACAATGATGTCTTTCGCATTGCGATAGGTGACTTGATCACATAAGATTCGTTTCCCATTGCGGGCATTGCTTTCAAATGCGGCGCTAAGATTCACTGCAGTGCCGATTGCTGTATAGTCCCGCATGTCTCCACTGCCAATCCCCCCCAATATCACCTGATCGGTAACTATGCCCACTCCCAGATCAAGAAAATCGAGCTGTTGATTGCTTTCTTCATTCCAACGCCCTTTCATCAGCTCAAATTCCCGCACCATGTAAAATGAACACTTCACGGCCCTCTCGCTGCAATCTTTCCCCTGAAACAGTGCCATTACTCCATCACCCAGAACCTTATTTACTATCCCGTCGTGATCGAGTACGGCATGACTGAGAATCGTAATAAACTCGCTCAGTCGCTCTTGTACAATTCCAGGATCGAGTAATGATTGACAAAGTTGGGTAAAACCTCGCATGTCGGCAAACAGTACCGATAAGGTTTCTGAATGAGCTTCTTGCTCGAGTTCATTCATTCGCGCGATCAACTTGTCGGTTTGGCGTGATGACCCGTAAAGACCGCTATGGGCAAGAAGACTTTCGACCAACCGTGCGTTACGGATAGCGACACTGGCTTGATCGGCAAAATATTCCAGAATAATGCGATCCCGCTCGCTATAGTCGCCATCGATTTTATTTAGGACCTGCATCACTCCCAGACGACTGTCGCCGACTACCAATGGCACGCATACCATACTCTTGGTGATCTTGTTCGTCTCATCGTCCACTCCGCCGAAATGATCCTTGACAATGTTCTCAACCATCGAAATGCCGGACTTGTACACTTCACCTGCTTTACTTCCGTCGATGGGTACCTGCTGGTCCGAGTGGAGTCCAAATGAACTCAGAACCCACTCCGCCTCTTCTCCGGTTGCCGCGGCAAAATAGAGTGTCGGCTGGCGTTCGTTTCGCAGGATAATGCTTGTCTCGGGTGAATTTGTTAGTTTCCCGGCTGTGTCCAGAATGGTGTTGAGCAATATTTCAAGTGAAAGCTCCTTTGTCAGTGCCCGTGAAGATTGAGCCAAGGCTTGAAAGTCATCTCTCGTCAGGAGGTCGAGGTTTTCTGTCATCCCATATCTCTTCCGATCAGTTATTTGGATACATTAGAGGAAGTATATACTGTCTTTCCTCCAACAATAGTCCATTCTTGTGTTTGCCGGTACTGTAAATATACGCTGGTGATTCGGTTAAATGCCGTTAAGTATGTGAGTATGATTTATAATAATGAATCTTCAAAAATACCGACGATCGAGAACACAATTACTAAAAAAGATATTAGTGCTAATCGACCCTGATTCAGTCTCATTCATCTCTTACATTGTAAGTGTCGAGTGACCCGGGTATGGACAATATCCCTTTGCGCAAGCGTTTTCCGTAAAGCATGTGATGATGTTACTTTGACGAGAATGTCGTTTGTTCAAGTAAGACCTTATATGTGTATCCTGAACCGATATCGACATTATACCGAATCACACCATTGGCAATGACAAGCTCACCCGGCGAAACCAGTTCTGTCGATGTCGCAATCAGTTTGTCATTGGGTGGTGTGCCGGTTCCATCCTGCAGGGTAATCCAGTTCTTGCCCATAATGTTTGGACTGACCTTTATAACTCTTGCTCGCAGGTTTACCGATTGCTCATTCAGCTGGATTGCATCTACCATTATATCGGCGATCGTCTTTCCGTCAGCCAGTTGCGGAATCTCTCCAGGTGCAGGCACCTGTACTGAGGCCGATCTTTGAGTTTGTCTGTTTTCATTTCCATGGTCTTCTCCTTTCAGCACCTGATGTTGGCTGCTTTTGGCACTTTCACCCAAACGCTTGGCTGCTTGTACAAAGATGACAGAATCGAATTTCCTGTCCAGCGCCTTACTGTAGAAATCCCTCATCTCAATGCCGCCTCTATATTCAATTGTATCGCCTACAACCACCGGTAAATGGCTGGTTGCAATCCAAGTTCCCTGCTCACTGAGCTGTATATAGGTGTAACTACCGACATCGAAAACCTCCGACACCGTACCCGATACAGATCCTTCTTCATCTGCGACAGCGGTTGAAACAGCAAAAAGAATAGTGAACCCTATTGTCATTAGCTTAAGAATATTCATGGTTTTCTCTTTAGATACTTGAATACCGATTCCTGGATTTGGTCCATGCCACATGGTGGACTACTTTAAAAATGAATAATGTATTAAATCATAGTAATCGGAAAAAAGGTCATTTACGTCACAGTGTCTTTTCATACTATAGGTAACTGGTATTCTATTCATATTGGATAAATGTCATACTGAAGTTCCAACTCACTTGAGTTGAGCTACCATTCAATAAAGCGTACTGGGTCGGTACTACAAATACAAAATAACAGTTGGTATCTGAAGATTGGGAGGATAAGTGTGGACCTTAAGCTGACAAAGTATTCGCCGTGTCGCTTGCATCAAACAGGCCTGATATTGGCACTAAGAATTGGTCTCACGGCCATCATCATCCTGATTTCAGGGTGCGCCTCTCATGCACCATCCGCAACTACTGAAAATCCCACAGCAGAAGATTTCGTATGGCCGGCTCCTCCGGCAAAACCACGAATCCGCTACCTTGGCAGCCTGAAATCCACTGAATCCATTATTGGTAAGCAAAAGCAGAGCCTGCGTGATTGGTTACTTGGAAAAAAGGATGAAGAACGTCTTGCCCTGACTAAACCTTATGGGGTACACAGCGATTCAAAGGGACGAGTTTATGTTGCCGATACAGGCATTTCCGGCCTGGTGGTATTTGATCTGGAAAGGAAAGGCATGACTTATTGGGGCATTGACGGACCTGGGGCGTTAAAGAAACCAACCGGTGTGACCAGTGACGCACAAGGTAACGTCTATGTCAGTGATGTCATTGACCACCGCGTGGTAGTCTACGACAGTGAAGGAAATTACCGGGATGCACTTGGCGGTAGCGAGATATTAATATCTCCGGTTGGGCTGGTATTTAATGATAAAACCCAGCAACTTTACGTTGTCGATTCGAAAAAACACCAGATTGTGGTGTTCAACCAGGAAGGTGGAGTGGACTTCACTATTGGAAAACGTGGCGCTGATCATGGAAACTTCAACTTCCCGACGAATATTGCAATTGACCAGGATGGCCGTCTCTATGTCGCGGATACTATGAACTTTCGTGTTCAGATCTTTGATGAAAAAGGTACCCACATCAGCAGCTTCGGTAAACTCGGTGATGGTCGTGGTCATTTCAGCCGGCTTAAAGGGATTGGCATCGACCGTGAAGGACACATTTATACTGTGGATGCCGCATTCAATAACGTACAGATTTTTAATCAGAAAGGACAGTTGATGCTGGCGCTTGGCAAATCCGGTGCCGGACCAGGAGGGTTTTACCTGCCGGCGGGCGCACATGTTGACCAAAACAACCGGATATTTATTGCTGATCAGCTAAATCATCGGATACAGATGTTTGAGTATCTTGGAGAATCGACTCTACCCTGATGGGTGAATGTAATATTTGAGATACCACGCCACTGCACTTGGGGAACTTTCAGTCTCATTGATAACATCGACTCAAGTGGAGCTATTCAAATATTCTGATGGCCAAGGCTTATCATCCTGTGACATAGATCAGTCGTCAAAGTTAAACGGTGAGTGAGTAACTCGCTCACCCGTGTATTGCGTAAAATAGGCGTAAGCAATTACACACTTTCGTTCACATCATAAAACCCTACGACAAGAACTATCGACTACGAGTAAACACCAATCTATTTTCCTACTACTAACGTCAGTTAATTCAAAAAAGTTTGTTAATACAAACTGGGAATTTAATGACTATTAAAAACAATTAAGCAAATAGTTCCCAACAGTCATTGACGATTACACATAGCTGTCTTAATATTCATTGGAATGTTATGGGAATATTGTCCCAATTCTTAAGCAAACCTTAAGAATTCAATAAATATAATAATTTCCATAAAGCAGTATGAAGCACTCAAGCAGTAGAAGTATCCACGCAGTAGAAGTATAAAAAATCGGCTTACAGCACTGACAAGAAGCTGGTGCATCATCCTATCTGTACCTGGAGGATCGGAATGAAAAAAATAGCTATCCTAGCTTCCTTACTTGTATCACTTGGCCTTTATGGCACTGCGGCATTTGCAGAAATCACCGGCACATCTCATGACCTGACCAGTAATACGACGTTGTTGACAAATGCCGGCAATACCGAGATCTGTGCGTACTGCCATACTCCTCATGATGCCAGTACTACCAACACTACAACGCCACTGTGGAATCACGAGGACACGCAGGCAACATACACGATGTACAGCAGTCCCTCACTGGATATGACCATTGCCGTCTCGCCAGCGGGTGTCTCACTGGCATGTCTGAGTTGTCATGATGGAACTGTGGCTGCGGATCAACTTCTCAACTTTCCAAGTGGGGTTAACGCCGGGCAGGGAATTTTCAGCCTTGGCAACAGCCTTGGTACTGACCTCAGTAATGACCATCCGATCTCCCTAACCTACAACGCCGCACAGGACGTGGATTTTGTCGCACCTGTGAACTCACAAGTGAACGGATTGCAACTGTTCGGTGCGGGTGGTGATCAAGTTGAGTGCGGTACCTGCCACTCCGTACATGACAATACAAATGAGCCGTTTCTGCGCATGAGTAACGCTGGAAGCGCCCTGTGCCTGGCTTGTCACGTTAAGTAGCTCACAGTGGTTTCGCCGTATGAGCACAATGGCGGAAAAACTGAGACTGGGAACCAGGGTAATGAAAGTTGCCCTGGTCCTTTCACTGGTACTGATCGTCGCGGCCTGCAGCACTAAGACCAAGCAGCTGTTTTTCGATATCCAGCCTCCGACAGCTAAAGAGCTGGCGGAACAGGAATTAAAAAAACAGGCGGCACTGATTGAAGCCCAATCCGAAGAACTGAAAAAAAATCATGCAGCCGGATCGAAAGGCATGCTTTTCAATCTACCCGATGATAAGGCACCGAGACCGGAAATTGAGTCGGTCATGGAGTGGGATCGGGTAAAGAAGTTACTGCCTAAGGACTACAAAAAAAATATTGATTGGTCGGCCGCACTGGAACAGGGGTTGATTCGACCGCGGCCCGGTGAGGATCCTCGCGCGCTGTGGGCTACAGCATTCCAGTGGGACTTCGTTATCAAAGGTGAGGAGCCCGAGGACGATGCATTCTTTCCTCACTCTGCTCACACCCAATGGCTGGGGTGCAGGAATTGCCACAATCCATCCCTTTATCCCTATAAAAGAAATCCGGCTACGATGAAGGAGATGAAGAAAAAAGGCGTCTCCTGTGGTGCCTGCCACGGCAAGAAGAAAGTTTCCTTTTCTCTCAAAGCATGCGATCGCTGCCATTTAAACAGCGATGAAGACGACGAAGAAGAAGAATGATAATACATCTGCTGTGACGACATGGCGATGTAAAAGCAGAAGGTATGTGTATGCGTAGATGCCTATCACAGTTGATGTTCCTGTTTTTGATAACAACATGTGCTTCTGTTTTTGCTGCACCGGGAGATATTCAGTATGAGCGCGAGGGAGGGGACCCGGAAAAATTAAAATCATTTCCGCCATCCATTTTTCCCCACTGGATACACCATATCAATTATCGATGCGATGCCTGCCATAACAAGATCTTTGAAATGAAGACCGGTGCCACAGCGATCAATAAGGACCTGATGAAAGAAGGTAAAGTCTGCTCCACTTGTCATAATGGCAACGAGGCCTTTGATGACGGTTTCGCAAACTGTAACCGTTGTCATTTAATCAAAGAGAAGTAATCAGCATGGTTCCGGTAGAGACCATGCCAAGAATCGCAGATCCACCGGTTTATTCATGGTTGCTTTTTATACTCATCATGCTTTGGACCGGTAGCCTCAATGCTCAATTTGGGGAGAATATTGTTCTTTATCCCACTGAACTAGAAGCTATTGTAAAGTTTGACGGCACCAACAGGAGAAATGGCACCGACTCCCGTGAAACTGAGTGGGAGGCCGGTTTTAGAGTTGGTCAGATAGGCTATGTACTGGATCCGGAGATTGCCTGGTTTCTGATCGATATCGAGCCTGTATATACCTGGAGTGAGTTCGACTCCAGTGTTACCCGGCAGGAAAATGATGGGGAACTTCTAAATTACCTTTTTCAGACCAACCTGCTACGGGGCACACCCGGACCAGTGGGTGTTAATTTATCCGCACAAAGAAGCTCAAACCTCAATACAGGCTCACTGGGCAGCCGCTACGATACGGTGATTGATTCTAAGAATGCCACGCTTCAATGGAAAAATCCGGCATTCCCGATGAGTTTGACATACGAGGAGAGGTCACTGGATGAAGAGTTCCGCTCCAGTCTCAACAGTTCGGTGACGGAGCGTGACGAGATTCTCGAGAGTTTGATCCTGAAAGGGCGCAGCAGTAAATTAAGCGTGCATCTGGAACACGCCAGTTTGGATGACAGAATCATTACGCGTGATCAGGATTACGAGCTGGACAGAGCCAACCTATCCCATAATCTGCATTGGGGACGAAATAGCCAGCTGCAGTCACTCATCAATTATTACGACCGTACCGGGTTCAATGCCAATGAGCGTCTGACAGTGGATGAAACAGCCCGGATACAGCACCTGGACAATCTTTACAGTCGCACCTCCTATCACTATCAATCCATAACTCAGACTATCGAAAATGAGGAGCATGGAGGTGATTTCGAATTACACCATAGGTTGTACAACAATTTAAACACCACAGCCCATGTCAATATTAATACTCGCGACTCTGATAATGTGGATGAAGACAGATGGCGTTTTGGGCTTGAGACGCAATACAACAAGAGCAATCTCCTGGGCGCCAATGTCAGGGCCGGGCTTGGAGCCACCTATCAAGAGACCGACCGTATTTCAAATCTTGGGCTTGTGGATGTCATTGATGAGAGTCATGTCGTTCCTTTGACAGGTGCGGTCATTCTTGACCGGCGCTTCATAATTACCGGCAGCATCATCGTCACCGACAGCAGTGGCACCATTGTTTACGATGAGGGGATGGATTACACGGTACTGAGTCTGTCAGGAGACCTCACACAAATCCAAGTGATACCGGGTGTTAGAATCGATACCGGTGACACCATCCTGGTCAGTTACAATGCACAGCAATTACCATCGCAGGAATTTTCCACCACCTTTACAAACTACAATTTCTCAATCGACTATGATTGGGTACGCTTTTCCCATTCCGACAGCAAGTCTGACGACAAGCTCATTTCAGGTGCCAGTGAGAGTTTTCTACAGAGCACACGCAATACCCTCACGGATCTGGAATTCCATTTTAAGCTGGCAGGTATCGATGCCCTTGTTGGCGCCGAACGACGCTTCACACTGTCAGGCGGATTCGAATCAACGAGTTACACATACAGGCAGCTTTTCTCCTGGACAACGTTGGAAAACACCCGATCCAGGGGGATTTTATGGAACCTTAACGCAACACAATCGTTCACCGAACAGGAATCCTTGGATACGGACCTCTACCGAATCGACCTTACAGCCAATTGGCAGCCTCGTCCTAGCCTGACGATCCGACCGACTATAAGCGCTTGGAAAAGACATGACGAGGGTAGTGTCATCACAGGCGGTCGTTTGGATGATGAGTTTATCTCGGCCGGCATTTGGGCGCGCTGGCGATATCGTAAAGTCGATCTTGAATTAAACTACCATCATGATCGTCGTACCGTTGACAGATCACAGAACAACGGTTTGACAGAGACCATCGACGACAGACTGATGTTTACCTTGAGACGGAGGATCATGTGACCAGATATTTGGGCATGCTGCTTCTACTATTGCTTGGCGCCTGCTCATCGACCGGGCCGGTGACATTCAACGAAACCAGTGAAACGCCGCATTTGGTTTGGCCGGCAACACCTGAAATATCAAGAATTAAATTCATAACCGCATTCAAAAACGCTGAAGACCTGGGCTTTGAAAAAAATCTCTTCCGCAGGTTGCTCGACCTGCTCACCGGCAGTGAGGAACACAGCCTGTCACGTCCATATACAATTGCCGTCAATGAAAACAGAATAGCGGTAGCGGATCCCGATGCAGCAATTGTGCATCTGTTCGAATTGGACAGTAAATCCTATCGTAGAATCGATCATGCCGGAAATCATCGATTAGAGTCGCCGATCGGAGTTTCACTGGCGAAAAACAGGCTGTTTATCGCCGACTCCAAATTGAATAAAGTATTCATCCTGAATTCCAGCCTGAAGACATTACATATGTTGAAAGGTTTCCTGCGTCCGACCAGCCTGGCTTTCGATCCAAAATTACAGCGACTCTATATTGCGGATACCCTGGCCCATGAGGTATTGGTTTTCGATTCTGACGGAAATCTTATATATAAAATCGGTGAGCGCGGGGAGCAGGACTTACAGTTTAATTTTCCAAGTCACCTGGCATTTTTCGATCAGCGATTGTTCGTCAACGACACCATGAATTTCAGGATACAGTCTTTCGATAACAACGGCCTTCACCTGAAAACCTTTGGCAAACAAGGCAATGCTTCAGGTTACTTCACCCAGTCAAAGGGGCTTGCCCTTGACTCCGACGGGCATATCTATGTTGCAGATGCGTTGGCAAACCGTATTCAGATTTTCGACCAGAGTGGGGCATTCCTGCTTGAGTTCGGCGGTGTCGGTGATGCCCCTGGTAATTTTCGTATGCCCTCAGGTCTTGCGATCTGGGATGACAAGATATTCGTGGCTGATTCTTACAATCAACGCATCCAGGTTTTTCAATACCTGAAGGTGGGTAACTGACGTGCATAGGATCTCTCTACCCTTCATATGTCTTATGGTTGTTTCCAGTGCCGTTCTCGCTGGTGTTGCGGATACAGTTCATAATCTTTCGATCTCAGGACCTGGTCTGGTCAAGAGCCAAACGGAAGATCGAATATGCATATTCTGCCATACACCTCATGCGGCGGCTCCCGACTCACCGTTATGGAACAGACATTCAGGTGGTGGATATATTGACTACCAAAGCAGTACCAAGGATGCGGAAGCAGGCACCATGAGTGCCTCATCAGTGCTTTGCCTCTCCTGCCATGACGGCACCATTGCCCTGGGGAACATGATCAATCCCGGTGTAACCAACGACCTCGGCAGTACCTTTGTGACGGGACGTGCGCTCGTGGGTACAGACCTATCAGATGACCATCCGGTATCGATTCTATACAATCAAAACCTGCTGCCGACCGACCCGGATCTGATCTACCCCAACAACGTCGATCTGCCGCTGAGAAACAATGAACTTCACTGTGCCTCATGTCACGATGCGCATGAAGATATGCATCCGCCCTTTCTTCACAAATCTACATTGAACGGTGAACTGTGCACTACCTGCCATATTCCGACAGGTACCGGTTGGGATTGGACGGGCAGCTCTCATGCAACCTCTACCGCCACAGCGCAGGGTACGAATCCATGGTCAGATCGGAAGCCTGCATGGACGGGACTGACGGTGCAGGAGAATGCCTGTATGAATTGTCATACACCCCACAATGCATCGACGCCTGAGCGACTTATCAAGGAGCAGGAAGAGAATACCTGTTACCTCTGTCACAACGGAACGGTGGCACAGACCGATATACAGGCCGAACAACAAAAATTCTATCACCATCCAGTGGAGCAGACACCCAGCATCGGCCATGACACCACCCGCGAGGAGAATCCGCTTACCATGACACTGCATGTTGAGTGCGAAGACTGCCATAATCCTCATGCCATGTTCAGTTCGCCCCCTATGATCTCATTCGATCCGATCAGTCCAATGAGCACGAACCATTCGACCGCACCCTTCGTCAACGGCAGCATGGTGGGTGTGACAGGTATCGATATCAATGGGAGTGTCAAACCTGAAGTGGATTACGAATACGAAGTCTGCTTCAAGTGTCACGGTGTACCTGGAAAGAGCGCATGCGACAATCAGCGGTGTTCGACTGCCAACAGCTACGATATGATGCGTCAAGATGGTGTCTATAATATCCGCGACAAAGTGAATTCAGGAAATCCCGCGCTGGTCTCCTATCATCCTATCGAACTCAACAATCCCGTTAACAACAACGAGGTACCCAGTCTTCGCAACGACATTCCGCTGAGTACGATCAGTGGACAAATCTACTGCAGCGATTGTCACAGCAGCAATGTGTCTCCTGCCGGCGGAGGTTCGGGTCCATCGGGTCCTCATGGATCTACACATGAGGGTATCCTGGCACAGGCTTATGATTTTGACCCATTGAATGCCACATCGCTCTCAAACAGTCTCTGCTTTAAATGCCATGATTCAGGTAATTTATACACTGACCAGTCCTTTCCTCACGACAAGCATGTGATCGGTGAAAACCTTGCCTGCATCAACTGCCATGATCCTCACGGCTCAGCATCGAACCAGCATCTGATCAACTTTCTCACCTTTTCAAATGTGGCTGGGCAGATTCGTGAGATTACAGGTGCTGGTGTCTTTGCAGAACCCACCTGGGTAGACAATGGCCTGCACAATGGTACATGTTGGCTCAACTGCCATGGGGTAGTACACGATGGTTTTGATTATTGATACGAAGAATACTTTTCAGCATTCTTGGAGTGATGCACTGAAAAAATTATTGCTTCTGAGGCGGCGGTGGCAGCGAGGCATAGTAGGCGGCAACATCAGCCATATCCTGTTCACTGAGATCAGCCACATCCATGTCCTCGTTCTCGTCCTTTCGCTTGCCCGTCTTGTAATTCATAAGTTCTTTAATGTGTTCCTTAGGGTTCATGCCGGCAATGGGTGGCCTGTCGTAATCACCCAAACCATCATCGCCGTGGCAGTCCGCGCAATCCGTCTCAGCAAGCAACTTACCTCTGACAGGATCGCCTTCCGCCATGGCAACTGACACCGGGAACAATATTATGACCGCAACTACTGGAATCAACTTCATGAGCAACATAAATGCAGACTCCTTTGGTAAGAAAACCTATTGTGCTGATTTGAGATTAAATCGTTCTGGAAAAACAAAAAATATCGGGACTCTTGCATGCCGTCAAGCTTTCCAGCAAAAAAAAGAATTCACATTGCGTTTATCGATGGTTTCTTAAAGAAACCTTAAGATTGCCTTTAATAATGCTTAAATTATTTCATTTATTAATGATATGAAAATAGAGGGTAGATACATGAAACACATGATCCAATCGGTGACATCAATCGCTCTACTCATACTATTAATCTCTGACGTGACTGCTGCACTTCCTCCCGCCTTTGAAGGTAGAAAGCTATACATTTCGCACTGTCTGCTGTGTCATGGCATCGACGGCAAAGGCAACGGACCTCTGGCAAAAAAGATGCAGATAAAAGCAAAAGACCTGACGGCTGCCATTCTTTCCAGAAGTGACAGCGCACTTCAGCAAATTATCACAGGAGAAGCGCGAGATACCGTATCTGATCGCCCAGGCCACGGTCAGATCAGTGAAGACATGCCTAAATGGGGAAATGTTTTCAGTCTTGATCAGATCAATGCATTGATTGCCTATCTACGTTTCCTAAGTACTTCCAGACACACTCTGACCGGTGACCCTGAACTCGGCTTCCGTGTTTACCGTAAATATTGTTCGATCTGCCACGGGAAGGAGGGTGATGGAAAGGGAACCATGACGAATCTCATTGGAATCAAACCCATCGATCACACCAATCCACACAAGACTGACAAACTTACTAATGAGGATCTTGCCAGAAGTATAATTGATGGAAAGGGACGTTTCATGCCTGCGTGGCGAGACATATTAACTAAACGTGAGATAGACGGCCTCGTCAGCTATATTAGACTGCTTTATCAAGTGTGGGGGAAATTGGAAGCCGGTGGCTTAGTGATAGTTCTAAGATCGCCTACCATGGAGACAAATGTAGAGATTACACGTTCATTGCTTCGTGACACATCTTGTAAAAGTGAAGAGAATCTATCCGAAAAGGGCAAAGCGCGAGCGATCAGAATAGGAAAACAGTTCAAATCGAGGGGCGTACCGATAGAGCACGTCCTGACAAGTCCGCACTGCCTGGCAAAAGAAACCGCCACTTTTGCGTTCGGTCAGGCAGAACCTGTGGAATACTTAATTTCAGGAGAGAACCTTGCTGAGGATCAAGCAGAGTTATACACATCACAATTAGAGGAAAAAATTGGGTCATTCTCAGGTAAGGGCAACCTTATTATTGTGACCCACGAATCAAATATAAGCACCTTGTCTTTCCAGTTTTTCGAAGAGGGCAATTTTCTTGTTTTAATGCCTATAGGTGAAAATGAATATGAAGAAGTAGGCACATATAAACTAACTGATTAGGAGAGCTGTAAAATCCTATCAACAGCAGATTTACCTGTTACCGATGGTAATCGCGACTTTTCCAAAATACACATCAGATCGAACTGGTTGAAAACACTATCTGTTGACAACGAAACGAGGTGAAAACATCGATTTAAGTTGCACGCTACACTGGGGTTTTTGGTGACATAATACTGATTCCACCAGCATGATTGCTGAGCTTTCATTATCAGGGCGCCGCCATATAGGGATATATTTTGTTGAACTTTCCTGATTCTCGCCTTCCATGATCAACGAATCATTCAACACATGTGCCAGGTCATCACAGCGCAAATACAGCACATCATTGTGTGCTCGGCTGTAATCGCACACCCATTGCTGTCTATGACTGTGATTGGCAGACAACTCACTGAAAGGGTCACTGGCCATTATATTCATTGAGAAGCTGAAAATTATCAGCGTCAGCCCATACATGGTTAAAGTTGATTTGGCCCTTACGCGCATCGGAATTCTCCTATCCGGTTATAGGAGTTCGAATCGACGAGACGCGTACTGCAGGGGAGTGCAGCTGCGAATATATGACACCTACCAGCAGGGAGTCGGTTGCGAGTCACGGTTTCGGTAATCCATCGGTCGTAGGCAATGAAACAACCCTTAGACTGTGATTTTGCGTCCCTGCCTTTCGGCAGGTTTGCCTTTTCGAACACGTTAAAAAGCAAATTATTACTTGCTTCTGAAGCCTATAACGGCCTGTGCCAGTGTAACTTTAGCAACATAATCAACTGACAACCTGACGCTCATAAAAAGAGAGTTTAACTTTATGTAATTGAAAGAATAGATAAAAAAGAGTGTAATAAAAACGAGATTCTGATAGAAAATGCAGGTGAGAGGCCTGGCTGGCAATCAATATCTCCAGTGATGCCGGATGGTGGTTGTCATATCTTGTTATCTGTTTTTTGATTGGTGAAATTGAAACTTGGATAGTACGTTAGCTGTCCATCCATTCATAACGAATCCGGGGAGTGTTTGCAGCATGCGCCTTTTCTCTCTGATATTACTACTCTCTTTATCGAGCCTATCCATGGCCGACACACAGGTCGATCGGCTGCTTGAGGCAGACGATGCGCCTGTCGGCGTGGTCTTCGAGATCATAGAGGATGATGATGACGCCTTAGGCTGGGCACTGCCCAAGGTCGCGCGGCTAAGCGCCCAGTTACGCAAGCGTTTTCCTGAGCTGCCGATCGCCGTAGTGTCACATGGCCGTGAGCAGTTTGGTCTGCTGGCTGATGAGGCCGAGGGGCTTATGGCACCGATCCATGATAAGGCACAGAAGCTGCGAGATGATGACATCGATCTTCATGTCTGCGGTGTCCATGCCGGGTGGGATGGTTACACACCCGAAGATTACCCCGCTTACGTGGATGTTTCCCCATCGGGTCCGGCGCAGATCCGTGACTACCGGAATCTCGGATTCGTGCTGATCGTATTGCAAGGTCCGGATTATTAAAGCTGGATAGAACGTAGGTTGAGAGGGAGCGCAACAACTTTATGATGTGTTCCCTAGTTATATAAATTATTTATTTGATGGAGCCGATGGGCGGAATCGAACCGCCGACCTACTGATTACGAATCAGTTGCTCTACCGACTGAGCTACATCGGCCAAAGCGGGTAATTATAGACGCTGAGCTGTTTTCCGGTCTAGTCTTTTGGGGAGCTTCACGCGGCAACTGCAGGCAATCACGCATACCTAACGGACTTCGATCACGCCTCAAATTTATCTTTTAGCATCAATAGCATAGGGTTCAGTATCCAGTATCGGTGTACGATCCAGCACGATATCCGCCATCAACCTGGTCGATGCCGGTCCCAGCACCACGCCGTTGCGAAAATGTCCCGCATTGAGGTATAGGCCGCCGATCTCCGGAATCGGCCCGATATAGGGGATGCCGCTGGGGGAGCCGGGTCTCAGGCCGGCCCAGTGGTGTTCGATTTCTGCATCGCCCAGGCCGGGGAAGTGGGCGAGGGCGAAAGCCTTGAGCTCTTGTTTAGCCTGCTCGGTGGTGTGCTTGTCGAAACCTCTGTACTCCAGGGTGCTGCCGACCAGGACCCTGCCGTCCTTGCGGGGGATGATGTAACGGTCGTTGTGCAGGACGATGCGGGTGATCGCACCGGGCTGGTGGCGAAAAATGATCATCTGCCCCAGGACTGGTTCGATGGCCGGGGGTGTGACGATGTCGCTCAGCAGGTTGCCGCTCCAGGCGCCGGCGCAGATGATCACACGGTCCGCTTCGAGGATGCCGGTTGGAGTCTTGACGCCGTGTACCCGTCCCTGCTCGATCAGGAGTTCAGTGGCCTCTGTCTGTTCGTGAATGGTTATCTTCTGTCGGATGGCGTGATAGAGGGATTTGGTGAGCCTGGGATTGCGTATCTGGGCAACTTCAGCCAGCCACACTGCTTCCGTGGCTTTGGTATCCAGCCCGGGCTCGCACTGAGCGATGCCTTCCAGGTCAATGAGATGGAGTGGCTGGTCGAATCGCCCTGACCATGCCGTTGCGCGATCGGTATCGGTGGGCTCCAGGATCAGCAACCCGCTCTTTAGATATTCTGGATCGGGCCCGCCCGCATCGATCAACATCCGGGTGATTGCAGGGTAGTGGGCCTGGCTCCATTGGGCGAGCTTGGAGATTGAGTCGTCATAGCGCCAGGGATAGAGCGGCGAAATGATGCCACCCCCCGCCCAGGAGGATTCGCGTCCGGGGCTTCCCTTTTCAACCAACGCGACAGCCATTCCCGCGGTGTGCAGTTCGTTCGCCGTGAGCATGCCGATGATGCCGCCGCCGACGATAAGACAATCTATCATAATGATTTTTTAGTTAAGAAAGCTGAGTTCAACAGGGTCTAACATTAGCAATCGGTAGTAACCCAGAGTCTCTCAGTTGATATCTGAGCGTATTTATACCACTAAAGTGATGATTCAGCATGTAGGATCGAAATATGATTGGCTAGGGATGAAGCGAAGATGGCAATGAAGCCAGTGTCGGATATGTGGAGACCGATCTAGTGCTGGTCCATAAACAGTCGTATTGATAATAAACAGTTGACGATCGCCATTCCATTATTGGGAATGGCGCGCATCAACACAGGGATATTTCTCTCTCCAGTTGGTTTGCCAAGCTCCATCTTCATACCGTCCCTCTACACCTGACGAGCTGAGGCGAAAGGCGGTTATGTCATCATATGCCTGTCGATTCTGAGCATCGATTTGTATGACATAACAGCTGACGATAGGGCAATCATCAGTCGGTTCAAGCACGGTTAGGTTGCCATAATAACCATCAGGGCTTTCATCATTGAGGTTTACGAGAGCAATGTCGTCAGGATAAGTTGCAGTGCGAGCACGATAGACCTCAAAGCTCTGGGCGGCGGCGAGGAGCGTTTCCGTGCCATCACCACGGCGCGCCCTTTTGACATACTCATCGTAGCTGGGGAAGGCTATCGCCGCCAGAACGCCAACAATGAGAATAACCACCATCAATTCCACCAAGGTGAACCCAGGCGTTTTAAGAGAGCTATTCATCAATCACCTCCTCCCAATAAATTGGACGGAAGCGGTCGCTCCACTCGTGTTTTTTCTTGAGATCGGAGAATAGAAAGATTTTCTTGCCGATTATGGTATTTCCCTGATCATCTGTACCACCCGGGAATAAGAGCTGAGGTGATGGCGGGATGCCCTGCAGTTCCAACTGAGAGGATCGGTCGCTGATAGTTAGCGGATTTTCGGATGAACCATCCCAATGAATTGCGCCATTCGCTGTGAGTAAGTTGAGTCCATAGATCCTTCCCGTACCAATCGTACCAACGGCTTCGCAGAGGCTATCTGGCTCAACAGTATCTGCGCTGTAGGTTGTAAAAAAGATGGCGTAGTCGTAAAGGATCGCTTTAGAGAAGGATTTCTCAGAATTAGAGAAATCGATATACCAACCCCTGTTTTCTGGATCAAGACCAGCTACTGCTGTATCTGAAGCATCTACAAAGTCGCTATGAGCGATTGCATCGTAGGTATTCCAATCAGGTGTATACCAGAGAGCTGTGTCTTTGATCATGTAGAATCGATCCGTTACATCCCCGAGTGGATTCGCGATATCGCCGGTACCGATCAATATGGCAAGGAATTGTATACCCGACTTGGAGAAGTAACCGATCTGAGGGGTATTGAAGAATTTGCGGTGAACAGAAGCACCGTCATTGATATCGGCAATTATGCCGCCGGTGATCGTATTGCTATTGTCATTTTCATCATCATCGAGATCGATGCGAATGATTCTGCCACCCACATCGGAGGCGTAGATACGTTCAACTACGGCATTCCCGTTCAAGTCGACTGTAGCAAGATCACTGGGAATGGCAAAGGTCATTTCGGGGATATTCACATTGGCTCCCGTATCCGAGATAGACCTCAACAGGGTGCCGTCCTCTGCGTCAACGATAAAGATGGCATTACCCTCATCGTCAGAATAACTCGGATCGGGTGGGGTGGCGTCATCCTGATCGGGATCGTAGCCACCACCGAAAACCAGGACTTCACGAACCGTGCCGCCGATTTCCATCTTTACGAAAAGCGGTTTCGACCAGGTTTGGCCAAGTTTGCTGAAATGGCTGGAGGCGTCGCTGGATATTTCAGCAACGTACTCGGGGGCAAGCCGCTCGGTGACATTGATAATGTGGTATTTTCTTCCACCGCGTCGCATGCCGAAAATGACCATTTTTTCATTGCCAACCTCATAATAGGTCATGGGGCCGTCCAAGCCATAGTAGGGTATGGAGGAAGCGTCATTGTTCTTTATCGTGTTTATACCAGGTAAGAGATCTTGCGGCATAAAGGCCCAGAGTTCTTCTCCTAATCTGGCATCGATGGCCTCGAGTACGCCCTCACTGGTAGGAATCAAAACCACATCTCCACCACTGTAGCTGACCACGACAGGCTGGGTATGAATGGGTGCGCCCATCACGCCTGAATGTGATGGATCATCTTCCGTTGCGACATAAGCGGGATCCCTGGTGACCCAATTCAGCAGTTCGGTCCGTAACTCATCAGTCGCTACCCCTAACATGCTGGTGGTAATAGCGGTGTTTGAATTTCTGACTCGATTCGCGGCACTGGTCAGCACCGGGTCACTGCCGAGGTAGGTATAGAGGTTTCTGACTTCAGTCATGTCCTGTGCAACGCCACCCGCAAGGGGGTATCCTTCATCGGGATCACAAGCGTCATCATCACAGAATAGGTCCCTCGTGCTTTGAAACTCCTGAGCTTCATTTAGTACGCGCTCGTTATTCAAAGCTGTCAGCACCACATCCTCTTCTGTGACGGTTATCGTGTATTTCTTTAGATTGCCTTTCCAAAAGGTGCGATCTTCGGGAAGAAACATGGGGACGTAGATCTCATCGCCACTAACTGCGGCATTGTCCGAATTAAACGGGATGGTCGGTGCATTGTAGGCGTAGTCGATATTGGTTTGTGCACTCGTGATGATGTCAGTCAGGTCTTGAACCAGTGAACCACCGTCGGAGTCATAATAGGATCCACCACCGAACTCCGCGACTCGCTCCAGGAATGTACGCGTATTGCCTGATGTGTAGAAGCCCATCGTGCTGACAGTGATATTCTGAACGCCATCCCAACCAGTACCTTCCATGAGGTCAGTATTGTTTGCCCAGGTGGCAATCTCATTAGCACAACGATCACCTGGAATAGGATCCCACCAGGTCGTTCCAAAGAGATTGTTTGTATTGCACTGAGCTCCATTAAACTGTGTGAATGTATTGCTGTTAGGTGAACCATCTGACAGTAAGACAATGTGATTCGGTGCGCACCGCATATCCTCTGCGCGCACCCCGGCCTCTTCAAGTGGAGATTCTAAGGTTAGATTGTTGGCGTCAGTGAATGTGGCATCGGTTCTGAACCAATTGACAGCAGCATTCAACGCAGCTACTGTAGGTGTGCCGCCATCAGCTGTAAGATTGTCGATCTGGGTAATGAATGAACTCTGATTGCTACCCTCCGAGATGACTTTGAATGCACCTGAATGTGCAAAGTTTCCCCGCGTCGAATAGCCCAGTAGGGTAGTGTTGACATTACCCATGGCATCATCATTGAAAACTGCTGTCAATGCGGTAACAAGTTGATCCCGACGAGTTGGAGTATTCCAACCCATACTTCCAGATTCATCCAATACGAACAGGATATTAGGCGGCACGGGATCAGGCGGCTCCTGCAGATAGACTTCAATATCGTCAGACAGGGCTGTTGGTGAGGTAAACGCAAACAGCGATGTCAGCGCCAAGGCAGACAGGGAATGCCGGTGTTTCAATGTGGGTTTCATGCGTATCATGGTTTAACTCCTTACTGCCGTATCAGCGCGACTTGCATACGGTTATGTGTCCTGGTGCCGCTCTCACCGACCGTTCCAACGGCATCCGCCTGGAAGAGGTGAGTGATGATATCGAGTTGATGGCCGGAGAAGAGCATATTGCCTCTGCCTTCCTTGGGATCGATTTTGTCTTCGTAAAGAAGATCGACATCAACCGACATCGGAGGTTGTTCAGCGAGTGTTGGATCTATTGGCGTACCATCTGGATGAGATTCGAAAAAATCCACATTGTGGGCGGTGTTGCCAATGGTGCTTGGAATGTCCAGGTTTGTTGAATCCAATTCGGGACCGGTGACAATCGCAAGGGCGTTCTCGGCGGCTCGAAAGCTCAGCTCCTTGAACTGATGGTTGACTGCGATCTTTGTCTCGAAGTTGGTGTTGCGCATCGCAGTGACACTTAACATCGTAATGATGAGGAGCAGAATCATGCTAATGACCAATGCCGCACCGCTCTGTTTCTTTCTATGGTTTGAAAATAATCTGGTGTAAGTTGTCATAGCTAGCCCTAATTATCGGATGGCTGACGATCCACATGATGAAGATTTCTTAATGAAATCGTAGTACTGGCGGATTTATAAACGTTATTTGTGTCCGGGGCAGTGAATACTTTGCCGAGAAGATCTAATGTCTCAGGGTCCTCAGGGCGGAAGGCATTAGGTAGCTCTATATCGTCCCCGGATTGGACAATCAAGCCGATACGGATGGAGACGACTGCCGGCCAACTTTCCTCATCCACCTCATTTGCCGTGAGAAACTGATTCGCGACGCCATCAGGTTCATCAGTGTCGGTATCTATGCCATAAAGCGCCCGCATTTGCACAATTCCGGAAACGAGGGGTTGAGATATAAGTCGATCGGCGCCCCGATAGACTTGGCATATGAGATTGCCTTCATCATTGACTAAAAAGCGTACCGTGAGAGTATCCGTAAACTCTGCGTCAGCCACGCCGCAAGGGGCGGGACCGGAAGCATAGCGGATAGCTACAACGCTCGAATCTTCGGGATCGGGGCTCCAGGGCGAACCTCCAGCTGTAGCGCCACTCACTATGCCGTCAGGCACTTGGTCGACAGCGGGAAAAGTGCGTGAACCGTTATCGGTTCCTTGATAGGAGTCACTGCCATCGTCCGATGCGGATACGCCCCTTCCCGCCATCACCAGTGCACGGCGCATATCCTGGAAAGCGAAGCGGTAGTTCTCCGTCGCTGCGGCGACGGCTGTCCTCGCATTAAAGGTGTTTCTACTGTCGACATAGACCTTGCCGGCGCCTCCAATAATAAAGATGCCGATGGCGCTGGCAATCATCAATGAGATGATAGAGAAGCCTGATTGATATTTTTTGAATGTAGTCATTTTAAGGCGCCCCCGGTATGGCCGTCATGATTACCTGCTCGGTCGCATTGTCTTCGCTTTGCAAAGCCCAGGTGATCGTAATCAACAGGGGGGAAAGATCGGAACAGAGATCAGCATCAGATCCATCGTTATCAATGCAGGTGATAGTTAGCTGACCATCAGGCAAAGCGCCCTGGACACCACCATCGCAGCTGATCTGCCACATATCGTAGGTTGCCATCTGGGTTGGATCGCACTCGCTGACCCCTACGGTATTGGTCATGTTGGGATTCATGGCGCAGAGTGCTGCAGGAGGTGCTGCACAGTAATCTACTGGGATTTCCGGTGTATAAGCGTTGTCATGATCGCCCTCAAAATCAAATGCGTTAAGATTCGCATGCATTCGGTCAGACAGGGCAGAGGCGAAATCGATAGCTTTGGATCGATAATCCGCATTGCTTGCACCTTGTAGGGCTGTGACTTGCAGTGCCGCCACGCCTAACAGGCCTATGGCGATCACGACAGTTGCAACCATTACTTCGATTAGTGTCATGCCTTGACACCTTACCCGGGAATGAGCGATAGGCGTTGATTTCCTCATGGGCAGTCTCCATCTTCTACCATTTTGATGAATGGGCGACCGCTTAGGTTGAGGCAGACACGACTCTCTAGGACACCTTTGTAGCTGATATCGATTGATCGTTCTGCAACAAGATTGGCTCTACCTCTTGGGCTGTAGGTAACAGTATCACCATCGATGGCGATAAAGTCGCTTTTAACAGTATGGTCCAGTAGCGTTACATCACCAGATTCGACCAGCCACCCGTCAGCTTCAGGCGTGAAAGTGGCTGTGGCTTCTTGTCTTACGGCTTCACTACGGGCGTATAAAATGGCTCCCAGCAAGTCATTGCTGGTTGTGGCGACTGTATTTCTTTGGATAAAGTTAAAATAACTCGGGATGCCCACAGTTACCAGAATTCCTCCGATAGCAATGGCGACCATTAACTCTGCCAATGTGAAGCCATGGACTCGATACATAATAAAACCTCGCTCATTTTGCTTACTAGCTTAGATCAGTCGCCATCATGGTGGCATACCGTTCATCGGGAGAGATTGCCCATATGTCTGGAAATAAGTGACAAATCGGGCCCTAAGCTACAATCAGTTGATTATATCGGCATTAAATGACTAAAAATTAGTGAGAAAGTAATAGTCTACTAAGAATATGTTTGAATATAGGAATTAAACGCCTTGGGACAATGATTGATCTATGCTGAATTATGCTTTTTTTATGTCTAAATCATTCAACAGCGACTTGATGATAAGGAAAAGCGCACGCTTGGATATTCCGGCCTCGACTCTACCTATTTGGATCTCCGGTTCTTGAGTTGGTCAATGACGTTTACCATTGTGTGAAAACGATAATCCTTATTTTTTACATCAATCACATGTTGTATTTATCTTCGAGCTATTGCAGACAGCCGTTATATTAGGATGACTGCGTATTCCTACAACGATTCACCCATTAATGATTTTGGCAAGGCAAATACAACCTGTTCCTCTTTGCCTTGGGTCTCCATGACCTTTTTCGCCCCCCATTCCTTTAATTTGTCGATCACATTTTCAACCAGGATCTCAGGCGCTGAGGCACCCGCAGTGACACCAATATGGTGCTTGCCGTCCAGCCAGCTTGGATCGATATCCTCGGCGCCGTCGATGAGATAAGCTGGAGGACCGTTCTTTTCTGCTATCTCTCTCAGACGATTTGAATTGGAGCTGTTTGGAGAGCCTACGACCAGTACAAGGTCACACTGTTTGGCGAGTTCCTTGACGGCATCCTGACGGTTTTGTGTGGCGTAACAGATATCGTTCTTTTTAGGACCGATAATATTCGGGAAGCGCTGTTGTAAGGTGTTGATGATCTGTTGTGTATCGTCGATGGATAGGGTGGTTTGCGTGACGAAAGCGATTTTCTCTGGATGTCCTAGATCCAGCCCTTCGACATCTTCACTGGTGACCACAAGATGGATGCGGCTGTTATCGTTGTCCGCCATGCACTGTCCCATGGTGCCCTCGACCTCGGGGTGCCCTCTGTGGCCGATCAATATCACTTCATAACCGTCCCGACAGCGGCGGGCGACTTCAAGATGTACTTTGGTCACCAGGGGGCAGGTGGCGTCGAATACGCGGAGCTGTCTCTGTTTCGCCTCCTCGCGGACCGATTGGGAGACGCCGTGGGCGCTGAATATCACGGTATGTCCGTCAGGAACATCACTCAGCTCATCAACGAAGATGGCCCCCCGTGTGCGCAGACTCTCCACGACAAAGCGGTTGTGTACGACCTCGTGACGGACATAGATGGGTGCCCCCAGAAGCTCCAGGGCACGTTCGACGATCTCGATCGCACGATCGACACCGGCGCAAAAGCCTCTGGGATTGGCCAGTAGTATCTGTTGTGTTCGGTTCATTGGTTACAGTGCCTGGCATGCATCTTCAATTGGTGCCCGGATCGTTCTCCTCCGGGCCCGGAAACGGGGCCGGTTCAACCTCAAGGATAGTGACTTTGTAACTGAATTGCTTGCCGCAGAGGGGATGGTTGAAATCGACTTGAACACGTTCATCGTCAATCTGCAGAACCGTACCGGCAATCTCCTCGCCTTCAGGGGTGGTGAAGGCGATGATCTCCCCAGGGTTGAAAGTTTGATCGGCCTGAAACTCACTTCTGTCCAGCCAATGGATCAAGGTGCTATCTCTTGGTCCGTAGACATCGTCGCCTTTAACAAGCAGTTCCTGCTCATCCCCGACGTGTAGCCCCAGCAAGGCAAACTCCAGCATCTGTTCCATGGTGTTGTCACCGAGGCTGAATTCCAAGGGTTCTTCCCCATAGGTGGACACTATTTCCGTCTCGTCGGGGAGGGTCAGTGAAAAGTGCATCTTGACCCGGCAGAGAGGAGCGATTTTGGGTTTGAACTCAGTCATTTCTTACTGCTCGGCACTACTTTGTTGCAGTGCGTGGAGCTGTGGTAGATCAAGCTTCAGGCGCTCGGCATGGGAAAGTGCCCGTTGCAACCTGGCCCGGGCGCTGCGTCCCATACATTGATGCTGCGGGTCACCCTCGAAGGCCGTGACCATGGCGGCAATCAATGCCTCCCGGTCGAAGATTCTGTTTGTCAAGGCTTCCTGCAAGGATATGATCTCCCCGGCAACCTGCCGGGCAAAGGTTTGATGGTGTTGCCAAAGCTCACCCACATTACCACCGGTGCGCAGTCCGGCTATGTTGCTGGTGAGAATGTAGAGATTCTTCAAAACCAGCTGAAAAAGCAGCTGTTCCTCATCCGCCAGGACCGTCACCGGGATGTTGACCGCGGCCAGGGCGCGACGCATCAATTCAGACTGAGGGCCGAACACCGGGGAGGGTATGATGACCTTGGCGTCGATGCCCGGCTTTTTCTCGAACCAGATGGAGATGACTGTCGGTGAGTCCACCCCCTGCCAATCGTCAGGTAATAACTCATTCTGCAGCAGGCAGAGACCTGATCGCCATTTCTCGGGTATCCCGTCGAGTACGCCACTCAAGGCATTTTCACCGACCGCCACGATCACCAGCGCCGGCTGCCCGATCCGCGCGGCCAATTGCTGACTGTCACTCTCCCGGGTTACCGGGTGGACACTGAAGCCCAGGCGGAGAAAACCCTTGGCCAGAACGCCACCTATCTCTCCGATACCGATCAAAACAACCTCATTTCCCGGCATATGTCTACTCACCATTGGTTCTGTTTAGCAGGACGCATCATAGCGGATTTGCATTATTTTTATAAAGGTCTAACATATCCTTAAGTAGGAGGATTAATAAATATAGGCAGTACTATGATAAATAAAGAAATTATTGTCAATCACGAGCTTCCTCTCTATGAAGTTCAAGAGGTTTCCCTACTCGATGCGATGTTACTTTTGAAAGAGCAGGGTGGTTCTGGCCGGGAGTCGTCGATCACCCGCGCCGCTGAAATGATAAAGCATCGAAGCCAGGCGCGATCGATGGACGCAAATTGGCCCATGACGGGCACTTAGAAGCACTCCACGCCAATTCTCAATATGACGGTAGACAGGCCGAGCGTGGTATTTTTCTGCCGTATCAGCCCGCCTGGATCATCATGAGAATAGAGGCTGAGTTGTGCAGAAGCATTCTCTCAATCCGCTGATTCAGACGAGTATCTCCTGGGTGACGAAGAGGATACCTATAGAGACGATAACCACCACCACCGCCAGGTATTGAAACAGAATACAGATTCCGGGTAGGTCGTTGCAGACTTTGCTGAATCGGCAAATCTTGCAGTTTTTCATTCTCATACCTCACAAACTACAGAGGTCGGCAGCTCTACTTAATAAGATGAGCCGACCGTTGCTGCTTAGGCCGGGGTGGCCTGAACAATGGCTCATTGAGCCGATCTTAGCCACTATGCACAACATGATCGTTCAGGTGGTTGGTGTTCCTGGACGACGCAGGGTTGCAGCAATCAACCGGCAATCATGGTCGCACACTTTCTCAGGTGTTGGAAGTGGCTAGTCTTGCCGGAAAATACCAGGGTATATCTAAGTATTTGTTTTTAGAAGGTTCGCTTTGATGATCTCCGTGATCGTATTAACATGTCCCCTGGTTTCACTCGATATATGGAGAAGCGGATGCTGATTGAAGGCCCTTTGAAGATTGCCGTGCTGGATGATCCTGAACAACCCGGGCGCGAACTGCATATCAGTTTTACCTCTGAGTTTCAGTCACTTGAGCAATCAGGCCAGGCAAACGACTTCACCGAGTATCTACAGCTACTGGGACGCAGTATCGAGTCACTTTCGGAGGGCGATCCCAATCGGGCAGGGATGCTGATCGTACAACAGATCGCAGAACAGCTGTTGCCGCATCTGCAAACCGGGGATTTGGAGATCTCGGAGACGATTATCGTCGAGATGGGACGGGATTATGCCAGTGACTCCCTCATGGGCCTGCTCAATTCATGAGCGATGCCGTTTATATCCTGGAGGGGACAGTTGACAACTTTGACCGGCTGGTGGTGGAGAACTCTAAACGGGGTTTGGTAATCGTTGATTTCTGGGCGCCCTGGGTGGGACCATCCCTTAAACAGCGTGAGATTTTTGTCGACCTGGCCAAGCACTACCAGGGGCGTTTCCTATTGGTCTCGATCAACACCGACGAACAGAAACCGCTGGCTGAACGGTTCGGTGTGCGCAGTCTGCCCTCATTCAAGCTCTTCCACCAGGGAGAGATGGTCGCGGAGTTTCATGGGGTACAACCGGAAGCCGATTATTCACGGATAATCGACGAATATGTACAACGACAGCCTAACCCTATCAGTCGCGAGGCGATTGCCGCATGGCAGGCGGGAGATCCGGAAAAGGCATTGCAGTTGCTTGCCGAAGCGGTGGTGGCCGATCCTGAAAACCTCGCCTTGCCGGCGTTGATGAGCAAGATCCTCATGCGTCAGCAACGCACTCGTGATGCCCATGCCCTGCTGAGTTCACTACCGGAGCAGGCCCGGGAAGCGGTGGAAGTGCGCAACCTGCTGGCGCATCTGGATGTCATCGTTACTGCTGAGGATGCGGATCCGCCAACTACCCTGGTGCAACGTTTGCAGGCGGACCCCAAGGATGCCGATACGCTCTATCAGCTTGCCGCAATACGCTTGGTCGGAGATGATTTAGAGGCAGCCCTCAAGTTGTTGCTAGAAGTTGCGCATAGCTATCCTGGTTATCGTAACGGTATTGCGCGTAAAGCCATGCGGGCCGTACTGGATCAACTCGATGCCGGTGATGAACTGGTGGCACATTTTCGTCGCGAACTCTACCGGCTCGATTACTGAATTCGAAAAGATGCCTGAAACACCCCCACAGATCGGATTTGTCAGCCTGGGCTGTCCCAAGAACCTGGTTGATTCGGAGCAGATACTGAGTCGTCTACGGGCGGAAGGGTATCAGCTTTCCGCCAGTTATGCTGGCGCGGATCTCGTACTGGTGAATACGTGCGGTTTTATCGATGCGGCTGTGGAGGAGTCTCTTGAGGCAATCGGCGAGGCGCTGGAGGAGAACGGCAGGGTCATCGTGACCGGTTGCCTGGGGAAGGATGAGGCACGTATTCGAGACGCACACCCACAGGTACTGGCGGTGACGGGACCCCACGCCTATGCGGAGGTGATGGATGCTGTACACCGACAGCTTCCGCCTCCCCATGATCCCTTTACCAGCCTGGTTCCACCGCAGGGTATAAAACTGACCCCCGGGCACTACGCCTATCTGAAGATCTCTGAAGGGTGTAATCACAGCTGCAGATTTTGCATCATTCCTGATCTGCGCGGTCCCCTGGTGAGCCGGCCTTTCGGGGAAGTCATGCTTGAAGCCCAGCGGCTGGTCGAATCGGGAGTCAGGGAGTTGCTGGTCGTCTCCCAGGACACCAGTGCCTATGGCGTGGATATCAAGTACCGACCCGATTTTTGGCAGGGCAGGCCGGTCGCCACGAAATTAGCATCCTTAGCCGCTGCCCTTGGGGAGTTGCAGGCCTGGATAAGACTCCACTATGTCTATCCCTATCCCCACGTGGATGACCTGATCCCATTAATGGCGGAGGAGCATATCCTGCCCTATCTCGATATGCCGCTGCAACACGGCAATGTACGGGTTCTGCAAGCCATGAAACGGCCAGCTGCCACCGAGAAGGTATTGGGTAGAATTGAGCGCTGGCGTCGGGAGTGCCCGGATCTGACCCTGCGCAGTACGTTCATTGTCGGATTTCCCGGTGAGACAGAGGCGGAATTCGAAGAACTGCTGGCATTTCTGCGCGAGGCAAAGCTCGATCGGGTGGGTTGTTTTGCCTACTCACCCGTTAAGGGAGCCCAGGCCAATGATCTGCCGGATCCAGTGCCGGACGAGGTCAAAGAGGCCCGTCGCGCCAGGTTTATGCAGGTACAGGCGGAGATCAGCCGTGAACGATTACAGGCGAAAATAGGTAACAGGATGGTGGTTCTGGTTGATGAGGTCAGAGATAAACAGGTGGTGGCCCGTAGTGCTGCGGATGCTCCCGAAATAGACGGTCGGGTATTCATTCCCGGCGCCTGGAATCTGCAACCTGGGGATTTTATAGAGGTACGGGTTACTGCCGCGACGGCACACGATCTACGGGCGGAGCCTGTGGATGTGGATGAATCGGAGTGTGAATAGGGTAGTGGATCTGGCGCATCCATGCGCCATGCCAACCGAAGGAGAGGGCGAATCGCCCTTTAACTGGTGATGAGGGCCATTCAATCAGAATGCAGAGCCGCTCTGCCTGCCCATCTTCTTTAGAATTGTAGCCAATGGACAGAATCCGGTGAATGCGGATTGTAAGAGATTGAGCCCAACGAAGGCGGTCAGGAAGAGCCAATAGGGGTGATGGTAGTGTGAAAGCACTACACTCAGAAGGATTACAACACCCGCAAAAGCGAGAACGATTCGGTCGATATTCATGGATTTGCCTCTAAACTGTCTATGTTTATCCATCAGCCACACCTGAAATAGATGGATCAAGATGTGTCATTCATGGAATGAGCCATCGCGAAAACAGCCTGCGAAAAATTGGACGCTATATTAGCACTATCTAATATTTAGTCAAGGACATAACCAATCATGACCCTGAACCATGAAGAAGCAGATATACAGGATCGTTTGATAGCGCGATTGGTGCATTGTCCGATATGCTTTGGCGATCCCCAGTGTGAAGTGGAGCATATCGAGACCCATATCTTACACCTGCTTTTGGCGGGAGATCGGGTCTATAAGATCAAGAAACCACTGGATCTCGGATTTCTGGACTTCTCTACCTTGGAAAAAAGGCGACAGTGTTGCGAGGAGGAGTTGCGTCTCAACAGCCGATTGGCGCCAGACCTCTACCTGGGGGTGGTGGGCATAGGGGGAACTTTGGACTCACCCCGAATCGGTGCGGATGAGGGGATCATTGAGTATGCCGTAGAAATGCGCCGGTTTCGCCAACAGGATCTGCTCAGTCACACCTTGCCGGACAGAGAACAGATCGAGTACCTGGCCCGCTTGCTTGCAGAGTTCCATCATTCCATACCCTCGATCAGTCATGGTATGCCCTATGGCACCCCGGAGCATATCATTCAGCCCATTCTGGAGAACTTTCGGCTCATACGGGGCTTGAAACAGCCGCTGTTTGAAATCGAACGATTGAATGTCCTGCAGACCTGGGCCGAGCAACAAAGCATGGTTCTGCAACCCATCATGGAAGAGCGCTACTATGCAGGCCATATCCGCGAATGCCATGGTGACCTCCACCTGGGTAACATCACACTGTTTGAAAATAAGATCACACCCTTCGACGGCATCGAATTCAATCCCGATCTGCGCTGGATCGACACCCTCAGCGACATCGCATTCCTGCTCATGGATCTGCAGCATCGCGGGATGAATTCTGCGGCTTCCCAGCTCCTCAACAGCTACCTGGAGCGAACGAACGATTACGCAGGATTGCCTATGCTGCGCTTCTATCTGCTCTATCGCGCCACGGTGCGGGCCAAGGTTAGCGCGATCAGGGCTACGCAATCGGGCTTGCAACATGAGGAGTGGGAGCAGCAACTGGAAGAGTATCGGAGTTTCCTGAGCCTGGCGGAGTCGGTGATTCGCCATCCGCCCGCTTCGCTTATCCTGACCCATGGGGTTTCCGGCTCGGGAAAGAGTACAGTCAGTGGCTGGCTTGCGGAGCAGTTGATGGCGATCAGGATAAGATCCGACGTGGAACGCCGGCGTCTGTTTCCTGAGCGGAAGGGCTCAGGTGTGGAAATTGAGCGCTACAGCGAACGTGCATCACGCATTACCTACAATCATCTGGCGGGCATGGCAAAACAGCTGCTGCGATCGGGTTTTTCAGTGATCATCGATGCCACCAGTCTGGCGCAGTGGCAACGAGAGCTGTTTCTGCAACTGTCGGAGAACCAGCAGGCGCCGATGGTCATCATCGACTGTCAGGCAGAGGAATCGCTGCTGAAAAAACGTATCCGGAAGAGGTGTGACGGTGGACAGGACGCCTCTGAAGCCGATCTTGCAGTACTCAAGCTACAGCAAGAGAAACGCCAGCCGCTAACCGCCTCGGAACTGGAAAGGACAATTGTCGTCGACAGCGAACACTTTCCACCTTCCGGACTACTGGCCACTGTGCTGCAACGATTGATGCGATAGCATGTTGTGCTGCATGGGTAGTGGGTGATTCCTTTTTTACGAACCCAATTGATATTTGACATACAGGTATTAATAATGCGTTTTCCTCAACTCAAGATCGGCCAGCAATTCGAATATCAGGGTAAGCGGTATACCAAGACAGGTCCTTTGACTGCCTCTGTAGAGGGAACGGGTGCCAGTGCAATGATCAGGCGTTCGGCGGAGGTGGTGCTGGTTGATGGTGAGGTGGCAGTACCATCTGCTGCACAACTGAAACAGAATTACAGTCGACAGGAGATGCTGGATCTATGTCGGGATTACAGATTGAAACTCCACCATGAACTCAAACAAATGGCAGTGGAAGAGGGTGGTTTGGAATTAGGCACTGTTCTGCGGGTGATCGATAACACCTTTGGCAACTCCTAGACCAAGCCTTCATCCCAATAGGGTTGCTCACCGAACAGCTCACGAAAATACTCCGCCAGGATCCTGACCCGCTGCGGTATGAAACGACGGTTCGGGTAGATGGCATATGCGGTCGCAGTGGGGAGTTCGTAATCTGCCAGGATCGGCACCAGGCGGCCCTCGAGGATGGTCCGGTAGGCAATGAAGGTGGGGGAGATGCAGATACCATGTCCCGATGCGGCGGCCTCGAGGATGATCTGGCCGTTGTTGGCCAGCATTCTGTTTTCCACACGCACAGTGTGTGCCACACCTTTACGGTCAACAAAGCGCCATTTTTGCGGTTCCGGCAGATTTGAATAACAGAGGCACTGATGACCTGTTAGTGCTTCAGGTGTCTCCGGAGTACCGTAGCGGGCGAGATAACCCGGACTGGCGCAGAGTATCGTGCGGATCGGCGCCAGGGGCAGGGCGACCATGGTGGAGTCCTCAAGCTGACCGATACGCAGTGCCAGGTCGACACCCTCCTGGATCAGGTCGACCTGGCTGTCGTTGAAATCCATATCCAGTATCACCCCGGGGTGCTTGCTCATGAAGCTGTTGAGCGCGGGCGCCAGATGCATCAAGCCAAAAGAGAGTGGGGCGGCCAGGCGGATTCGGCCACTCAAGGCGTGCTGGGCGCTGGAGACAGACTGCTCTGCATCCGCCAGATCTTCCAGTAACTGAATCGCCCTTGGATAGAAGGTGCGACCGGCATCGGTGAGGGATAGACGGCGTGTGGTGCGCTGGATCAGTAGGGCGCCTAGATACTCCTCGAGCTCCGAAACCCGTCGGCTGATGACCGATTTACCTAATCCTAAGCGTTCCGCGGCCGCGCTGAACTGACCTGACTCGACCACGGCAACAAAGCTCTCTAAGCACTCTAATCGGTCCATTGTTCCAAATTCTGCAACAGTGTTTCCTGAATTGTGGTCTTTATCTTCGAAATTGACAACCTAAACTAGCTGATAACTGATTAAAACACTATGCATTTTTTGCGAGGAGGCTGTCATGGAACAGCTTGTTACTAACAGACGAGGGATTAAGCAAGTCGTTGTCGGCCAAGAGACTTCCGATGGCGCCGGCGTGCGCCTGACCCGGGTTATCGGCGGACCGCAGTTGCCCCAATTCGATCCATTCTTGCTCCTTGACCACTTTGTGTCCGACGATCCCGATGACTATATCGGTGGTTTTCCTCCCCATCCTCACAGGGGGTTCGAGACGGTGACCTATCTGTTGGCCGGCCAGGTTGAGCACCGCGACAATGCCGGTCATACCGGTCTTCTCGAGACGGGGGGCGTGCAGTGGATGACCGCCGGGCGAGGTGTGATTCACTCCGAGATGCCGCAACAGCAGGATGGCCTGTTGTCCGGTTTCCAACTCTGGGTCAATCTGCCGGCCGGCGAGAAGATGATCGATCCACGCTATCAGGAGTTCGATCGCCAGGCGATACCGCTGGAGGCGCGGAGTGATGGTGTCGAGGTACGCGTGGTGGCCGGGCAGACATCCCGGCAGACGAGAGGACCGGTGAGTGAATTGGTGACACCGGCACTTTTTTACGATATCACACTGCCCGTAGGTAGCCGCTTCGAAGAATCTTTGCCGGAAACCTATAATAGCTTTGTTTACCTCATCGAAGGGGCGGTTTCAATCGATGGAATTGATCTGGAGGTAAATAGCCTGGCGGTACTGGATCAAGGAGATAGTGTTGAAATAACCGCGCAGGAGCCGAGTCGTTTACTGCTGGTGGCAGGCCAGCCACTGCACGAACCCATTGCCCGGCGTGGTCCCTTCGTCATGAACAGCGAAGCGGAGTTGCAGCAGGCCTTCAACGACTATCAGGAGGGTCGTTTCTGATGCGCTTGGCCAATGACAGGGAGAACTATGGTCTGGTTGCCATTCTGCTGCACTGGCTGGTGGCCCTGGTGATCTACGGCCTGTTCGGTCTGGGGATATGGATGCGCGATCTTGGCTACTACGATCCCTGGTATCAGCTTGGACCCTGGTGGCATAAAGGCATCGGCGTGATGCTCTTCTTCGTATTCGTGCTACGCCTTGCATGGCGCTTCATCACGCCGCGCCCAGATCATCTGCCCACCCATAAACCCTATGAACGATGGGCAGCCTCCCTGGTGCACTGGCTGTTCTATCTGCTGATACTCATCGTCATGATCAGCGGCTATCTGATTACCACCGCAGATGGTCGTTCGCTGGAGGTATTTGACTGGTTCGAAATTCCGGCAACCCTGAGCGGCATCGACGGACAGGAGGACATCGCCGGCAAGATCCACCTCTATCTTGCCTGGGGCATAGTGCTGCTCAGTCTGTTGCACACTCTGGCGGCCTTGAAACACCACTTTTTTGACCATGACCGGAGCCTCAAGCGCATGCTGGGGATCTGACACGACTCGGAGGAGAGAATCGGATGATAAAGGTAGCAATTGTCTATCACAGTGGCTTCGGCCATACCAAGTTGCAGGCAGAGGCAGTGCATAAAGGCGCCGCATCAATCGATGGTGTAGAGGCCGTGTTGCTTACCGCGGAAGAGGCTGGCGCCGACTTGGACGGTCTCGATGATGCGGACGGGATCATTTTCGGTACACCCACCTACATGGGAAGCATGTCGGCGGGGATGAAGAAGTTCCTTGAGACCGCGGCGGCCAAGTGGTTCACCCAATCCTGGAAGGATAAGGTGGCGGGTGCCTTCACCAACTCCAGTTCCTATTCCGGGGATAAGTTGAATACCCTGGTGGGGCTGATGATCAATGCCATGCAGCAGGGGATGATCTACGTCAGCCTGGGCATGCACCCGGCCGCCAGCGATCCGGATTCGATGAATCGCATCGAAGGCCCCGGGCCGGAGGTGATGAATCGGATCGGCTCCTATTCGGGGCCGATGGCGGCAAGTTTTCAGGTGGATCCGGGTGATGCGCCATCATCAGGGGATATCGCAACTGCGGAGGCCTACGGTGCCAGGGTTGCAACTATCACGCAACAATTGGTACGGGGAAGAGAAGTTGGTTGAACAATTGTTTGGAAACTACAAACAAGCAGTTTAACGAGCGACTGATGACGGTCTTTCGCAGCAGCGGCATGGATGCCGCGGTAGCCCCGTCAGCATATGGACGTGCTGCTGGGGCGGCGGGGAAAGACCGTCATCAGTCGTGTAGAGCCAGCTTGAATCTCGGTTACCAAGAGTCAGATTTACAGACTGACATCTACTGTATAGAGCCATCTTAGAATTTAAGTCAGTAGATCCTATACAAGGGGAAATGACTAAATGGATTTTATAAACAAATTGTAAAGGAGTATTGGCCAACTTCCACGCGGTTGGCGGTCATCTTTTTACGCCGCCCCAACAGTACATCCATGTGCTGACGGGGCTACCGCGACATCCCTGTCGCTGCTACGAAAGATAACCGCCAACCGCTCTTAAACTGAAAGATTGTATCAATAGAAAGATGGAGAATCCGATGAAAAAACTTTTAATACCATTGATAGCAGCGAGTTTTATTTTTGTGACACCCCTTAACGCGGAAGAGTATGTGATCGACACTAAAGGCGCCCATGCCTTCATACAGTTCCGCATCAAGCATCTTGGTTACAGTTGGCTGCTGGGCCGCTTCAACGAGTTCAGCGGCAGCTTCAGCTATGATGAGAAAAACCCCCAGGCCGCGAAGATATCGGTGGATATCAAACCGGCCAGCGTTGACAGCAATCATGGAGAACGTGACAAGCATCTGCGGGACGAGGATTTTCTCTATGTGGACAAATACCCCAAGGCGTCATTCGTCTCAACCTCTTTTACCGAGAAGGGCGATGGCAAGGCGGAACTCAAGGGCGATCTCACCCTGCGCGGGGTAACCAAACCGGTTGTGATCGCGGTTGAACATATCGGACACGGTAAAGATCCCTGGGGCGGATACAGACGTGGATTTTTCGGAACCACCGAGATCGCGCTTGCCGACTTTGGGATCCCCTTCGACCTGGGACCAGCCTCGAAAACCGTGCAGCTGGAACTATCAGTGGAAGGGATCAGGCAGTAAAGTGATCCATAATCAGGCGATGGCATGTTCTCTCTGTAAAGGAAGAGAGGTGCCAATCGCCTATTTGCTTACATAAAAATTTAGCCGCTAATAAACGCTAATCACCGCAAATATACGCAAATGGTTTGATGATACTTGATGTCCTGAGACCTCCCGCAATGCTTTGTAGACTCCCGAGAAACATGCTGATTGAATAGTACAGATTTATCCGGATACATCGAGCCAAGCCTCAATCGACAGAAATTGAGTTACACAATCGCGAAAATTTGCGGTGATTAGCGTTCATTTGCGGCCTGCATATGCTTAATCTTTTTACCCACTCGGTTATGGCAAGAGTGCCGGTTAACCGGTCAAGATATATCCCAGGCGGCCGAAACAGGGACGAATAACCACTATCGGGAAAGGAGTCACGCATGTTGATGCAGTTTATTACCTATGCAGGGTTGGCATTGATTACCCTGTCGATCCTGGGATTCATCTATAACGCCATCCGGAAACAACGTGAGATGGGCCCGTTCATGGGGGCATCGGCGCTGTTTGGACTGCTCACCATCGGTTTTGTACTGGGCGGCGCCCAGGGGATCATCTTTTATGCCAGTCCGGGCATGAGCTATCTGGTGCAATATCCCTGGGGTACCCAGCAGGCGGTACTCGAACCGGGCTTTCATCCGCGTTTTTTCGGTGAAGCGATTCCTTTCAAGAAATATCTGACGGTCTCGTTCGGCGGCATGGCGGGTAATTTCTCCGGGACTGCGCCGGTGCAGGAGATACGTTTTCACGATTCGGTGACCGCCAATATGCGCATGACAGCGCGCTTTCAAATGCCCAAGGTCGACGAGCAATTCCTGCCGATGGCCATTGCCTACCGTTCTCAAGACAATCTGATCAACTCCTCATTGATACCCATCATGCAGGAGGCGATGCGCAACTCGGGCCGAATGTATTCCGCCCAGGAGTATATCGGCGGCAAGGGTGGCGATTTCGAGAATGCGGTGCTGGATCAGATTCGTAACGGTATATACCTGCTGGACATCGATGAGCGACGTGCCGTCAGCGGGGCGCTGGCGATAACCGAACCCGACAGTCGCACCATTCAGCAGGACCAGACGGTTCACGTACGCGTGCGCATACGGCGAAACAGCGCCGGCCTGGAGATGCGTAAGGATGCTGAGGACCACCCGTTGAAGAAATTCGGGCTCGTTCTGGTCCAGGCCAATGTGCAGGATGTGGATCCCGACCCCGCATTCAAGGACAAACTCAAAGAGCAGCGTGAAGCGGCTGCCCAGGTGGCTATCGAAAGACAGAATGCACGCAAGGAAGAGGAGCGCAAGAAACGCATTATCGCTCAGGGTGAAGCCGAGAAGGCGGAGAAGAAGATCGAACTGGAGAAACAGCAGATTGAGCGGGTCATCGCCGGTGAGACCAAGGCCAAAGAGGCAGAACAGGAACAGGTGAAAAAGGTGACCGAAGCAACCACCCGGAAGCGGGAAGCGGAGATCGAGCTGGAGCGCAAACAGATAGAATTGGAGACCGCCAGGCTTGAGGCGGAGCGTATTCAGACCCTGGCCCAGGCAGAGTCGGATCGCAGGCGCATGCTGATGGAGGCGGACAACGCCCTGGAAAAGCGCCTGGAGGCCTATGTCACCGTATCGGAGGCCTTTGCCGATGCGATTCGGGACAAGCGACTGGTGCCTGAAGTGGTGGTCAGCGGCGAAAAGGGTTCGGGACAGTCGAATGCCACCGACCTGATTGCGTTACTGATGGCAAAGACCGCCAGGGATCTGGGGGTGGCCGTGAGTGAGCCGGATCGGTTTAGTACTGCTGGGCAGAAACAGTAGTCACCGTGACGAATCCGGCAATCGAGATGTAGGGTGCGGCTTGCCGCACCGATTTGTCACTTCCAAGACCTGTGTCGCCGCTTGGCGCAACAGACCGCTGTCGGCAGTCGCCAGATGTGATCCTTCACTCAATTTACGGCGCCACTTCCTGGCGCCCGGCTGACCCTGAAACAGACCGAGTATGTGACGCGTGACGCGATTGATCGGCGTTCCCTTCGACAGTTCATGCTCGACAAAAGGAATCAATGACTCAACGACCTGGTGCCGGGTCAAAGTGGAGCCGGATTGACCGAATATCAGGCGGTCGGCCTCGGCCAATATCCAGGGATTGTGATAGGCTTCGCGGCCGATCATCACGCCATCCACCTGTTTCAGCTGCTCGCCAACCTGGTCAAGGTTAGTGATTCCTCCATTGATGATAATTTCGAGATCGGGGAAGTCGAGCTTAAGGTTATGAACCGTTCCGTATGAAAGGGGAGGGATCTCACGGTTCTGCTTCGGGCTCAATCCCTGCAACCAGGCCTTGCGGGCATGCACGATGAAGGTCCTGCAGCCGGCATCGGAGACTGTGCCGACAAAGTCGCAGAGTTCTTGGTAGCTGTCCCGCTCATCCACACCGATACGGTGCTTGACGGTGACATCAATAGTGACGCTGTCCCGCATCGCCTTGACGCAGTCACCGACCACCCCGGGTGTCATCATCAGGCAGGCGCCAAAGCGGCCCGATTGCACCCTGTCCGAGGGACAGCCCACATTGAGGTTGATCTCGTCATAGCCCCAATGGCTGCCCAGTTTTGCACATTCGGCCAGGGCTTGCGGATCGCTGCCGCCCAACTGCAGCGCCAGCGGGTGTTCAGTGGGATCAAAATCGAGGAATCGTGCCCGATTACCATGCAGCAGGGCGCCGGTGGTGACCATTTCCGTATACAGCACCACGTGCTTGGAAATCAGACGCAGGAAATAACGACAATAGCGATCTGTCCAATCCAGCATCGGGGCGATGCAGAGTCTACGTACTATCATTCAAAAAATTACAGTAAGATCAAATCGGTCTATACTAACTCTTTTCATAGCCCAGTTGAATTGATGATCAGCCGCGTCCGTTAAAGCCTGCCTGTTTGTAGGAATCGATGTCGCCAGGCTCAGCCAAGATAGAGCCGAATCTCTTTTTCATAGTTGGATGAAACTATTAGTGGTATTTGGTTGTCCTCGGTAAAAGCGGTGTTTGGTTAGCAATCCGGGGTACGAAAATATTATGTGTGATCGAATGAAAAGATTGATTGAAATTCTGTGATTCTGGGTTGACGCTAGAGTAACTTGTCTTACATTATAAATACCTATGAGAACCAATCGAGATCCTTGGGTTATTTGCATTCTGTCGTTTCTGCTATTGCATGCAACGATCTTGATGTCGTGGCCCCAGTTCGCCGGAAATAGTGATGGATCACCGCTAACATTCAACATGGAGGTGACTTCCGAGCATCTTAATTGTCACGATACCGGAGACCCGTCTACCATCTTTTCGGAAAAAGGATGTGTTTTCTGTGGCTTCGTGACGCAAAGCTCCAGGTCTCGATTAAGTGTCTTCGTTTCACTACAATCGGTGATTCTCACTCCTGTCACTGCGGCAGCTCCACGCTCAGAGCACCCTGTCGAAACGCCCCCACCAAAGATATCCCCCCATGTAGGTGCGTTCCGTACTTAAGGTTGGCTTTTGTTCACAAAGGTGAACTCATGCGTGGGGGATATTTCATGTACTCTGTTAACGCGGCGCTATTGTCGCGTAAATCATATTCTATCTCAGGTCCTTACGGCTCTCTGTCTAGTGGCCGCCGGTACTTGTATGTATTGCTGTTGATGCTTTATCTAGCTGTTGATCATACAGCGGCGAGTGCGGAATTGACTCCACTTGAAGCAATGGTGGATCGCTTGCATGAACACCCCGAGGTTCGTATGAATGAGTCGATTGCAAGGAAATGGAGCATTAACTCGGATGGCGCACTGGGTTTGCCTAATCCAAGCATAACGATCGGTTTGAACAATGTGCCTGCAGATGATCCTTTGAATCTAGAACGCTATTTACCCAGCAACCGCAGCCTGGAATTTAAGCAGGCAATCCCCAATGGAGACGCACGGGAAGCAGTACGGCGTACACACCTTGCACGCTCGGAAGTGGCAAAATTGGAACGATTAAAAGTTCTGGCTAAGTTGAAGGAAAGACTGATAACCGCGTTGGCAGAAAGGCGACGGATTGCGGAATCCAAAGAAGCTTTGAACGGACAACTGGATCTTATTAGTGATTTGGAACATTGGCTTCGCGGCGAGATGGAAGGAGGGAATTCTGTTTACGCCCGCTTTGATGAGCTAGATGTACAACGCGGACGAATCGAGGAGAGACTGGTTGCGCTAGATGGCGAAGACCTTCGTTGGCAGGCCGAATTAAGAGAGCTCCTCGATACGGTTCCGGATCAGAATATATTACCCGATATCGAACCTCGAGAGTGGACGGGAAACGCTTCGGAATTGCTTGCCGTTCGGGGTGCGCAACGGAAACTTGAAGTTGCACGATCCCGAGTAAACGAAAAAAAGGCTGCATTATCCCCCGACTACGCTTTGGGTATGGCTTGGCAACAACGGGAGTCAGGATCGAATTTCGATGGTCAGGATTGGCTTACGTTCAAGTTCACCGTTAGCATCCCGTTTTGGGCGGATTCCAACCAACGGCCCAGATTGATTGCCGCGGAAGAGGCGGTAACGAGTGCGACGGCTGAACGGGAACACCGATTAAGAGAGGCTCGGGGAAAATATGATGACGCCATGGCAGACTACCGTACATCGGATAACTTGTTACGAGCATTGAGCAGACGCAACGGAAGGCTGAGCGAGCTTGAAGCTGCCAACAGGAGACGTTACGAAGCGGGAGATGGTTCACTTGAGGACGTCATTCGTCCTGCGATTCAGCGAACCGAGATTGCACTGGACAAGGCGAAACAGCGCGCAGCGCGTACCATTTCCGCTGCCAGAATCAATGCCCTATTGGTGGAGGATGGCTCATGACTCCGATTCAGTTATTCAATCCCCGTATGTTAGGGTTTGTGTTGTTCCTGGTATCTTCTGTAGTGGGCGCTGGCGAAGAGGGGGACAGCGCCAAATATACTTGTCCAATGCATCCGCACTATATCGCCGACGAGATGGGGAGTTGTCCCATATGTGGTATGGACTTGGTAAAAATGACGTCTGGGCCAGCGCTGGCTCTCGAGGAAGAAGATGCAGACGGTGAACGTGCCGCGATAACCATCGCACCAGAGACCATTCAGAACATGGGGGTACGCTACGCACAACCCGAAGCCACGGTATTCGGCCGTCGTATACGTGCCTATGGCGTGGTGGCGGAGAACGAACGATTGCGTAGTGAGATATCGAGCAGGGTGGCAGGCTGGATAGAATCGCTCGCTGTAACCGCTGTCGGTGATAAGGTAAAACGCGGTAACTTGCTATACAGATTGTTCAGTCCAGACTTGGTAGCGGCTCAACAGGACTATCTCAGCGCTCTGGAAAGACAAAGTGCAAACCGTATCCAGTCTGCAGCGATCAGGCTTGGTGCCTTGGGCGTTTCCAAGTCGTTTATCGCCACGCTGCGTAAGAAACGAAGCGTCGTGGAACATGTACCTTTTTACGCTTCAGCCGACGGTACTTTGAGCGATTTACGGGTTAGGGAAGGAACCTATGTGCGGCCCGGGGAGACCTTGGCAGTAATTCAGGATTACTCCACGGTCTGGATTAATGCTGCTGTGGCAGAGAAGGATTTGGTGGCAATCAACAATAAGACACAAGTTCGTATCATGCTCCCCAATCTTCCAGGCCAGGTGATTGAGACCAACGTTGATTACATTCACCCAACTGTGGATCGATCGAGCAGGACCGGTACAGTGCGTTTACAGCTGGATAACAAGGATAACCAGCTTAGGCCCGGCGCATATGCAGATGTGCTGTTCGAGGTGGGGTTGGATCGTCGATTGGCGGTACCGGATAGTGCACTGTTAATTGGTGCCGATGGCCCCTATCTGGTTGTGGCGCTTGGAAACGGTCGTTTTCAGCCACGCAAGGTACGTACAGGACTGAGCAGCGGCGGATTTACCGAGGTGGTTGAAGGAATAGACAGGGATGAGCGTATCGTCGCCTCTGGCCAGTTTCTCATCGATTCTGAGAGTGCGCTACGAGAGTCTTTTCAGAAACTCCAGCGTCTCAAACTGGAGTTGGCCGATCTAAACCTGAGTAAGGCTCAGATGGCGATGGTGGATCATCTAGTCGACGCTGGCCTATATCTGCACGAGGCTTTGGCTGATGGTTACGATGTCGATCCCGTGCAGTTGCAGCCTGCACTGGAGATTCGCGACTTGCTATGGCCGAAGTTCGGTAATACACGGTTGGGGCCGGTTCTAGACAATGCTAATCATGCCATCGCTGAAGCCCAACAGGCAAGAACAGAGAGTGACTTGCGGAATGCATTGCATGGTTTGGTCAGTGCTCTAAGGCCTTGGATGCTGGATGGTAGAAAAGACTATTACCACGAAAAGGGGGTGCGATTGTTCAAAGACGTAACCGATGGGCGATTGTGGGTACAGCAGGGCGACCAGGTATTCAGCCCCTATCTCGATGGCAGCAAGGGGGCGTTGGTGCAATGAGCAGAGATCGATTCAGAAGAAGGAATCATGATGCATGATGCAAGCGATATTGTGGGAGAGGATCCCTCCCGGTCCTTTATCGCCCAAGTAATTAGCTGGTCGGTTCACAATCAGTTGATCGTGTTGATCTTAACCACGGCCTTGGCTGTCGCGGGTATGCTTGCGATTGATCGCACACCTCTGGATGCGATTCCCGATCTCTCCGATACGCAAGTGATTATCCGCACTGATTTCGCAGGGCAGGCGCCACAGATCGTTGAAGAACTGGTGACTTATCCGCTCTCCACCACCCTGCTAGGATTGCCAAAGACAGAAGCGGTACGTGGTTTTTCCATGTTTGGAACGAGTTTCGTCTACGTCATATTTCAGGATGGTGTAGATGACTATTGGGCACGTAGTCGGGTCGCTGAGGCTTTGGCGACGGTACAGAATGATCTTCCCGAAAACGCCACCCCTCGACTCGGTCCCGATGCCACAGGTGTGGGTTGGATCTACCAGTATGCCCTCCTGGACCGAACCGGCCGCTATGATCTGGCCGAGTTGCGTGCGCTGCAGGATTGGTTCTTGCGCTTCGAGCTCGCAACTGTATCCGGCGTATCTGAGGTTGCCGCTGTTGGCGGATTTGTACGCGAGTACCAAGTGCTGATTGATCCAAACAGATTGCGCGCTTATGACATCCCGTTGGTTAGGGTACGCGAGGCGGTTGAAGCCGCCAGCATGGAGGTGGGTGGCAGGGTGTTGGAACGGGCCGAGACCGAATTAATGATCCGTTCCCGAGGCTATGTATCAACCTTGGAGGATTTACAGAGGGTTGTGGTGCGGGCGCGTAACGGCACGCCTGTATTGATCACTGATGTTGCCAGAGTACTGGAGGGGCCAGAGCTCAGGCGCGGTGTCGTGGAACTGGACGGTGAAGGCGAGGTAGTCGGTGGTATCGTGGTCATGCGTTCCGGAGAAAATGCGCTGAACGTGATCAAGGCAGTGAAGGAAAAGCTCGATATTCTGCGTCGAGGTCTACCCGAAGGTGTGGAGGTCCGAACCGTGTATGACCGGGCTCCCCTGATTCGGGGTGCAGTTGATTATCTCAGCCACAAGCTGGTTGAAGAGGGAATTGTGGTTGCCCTGGTCTGCATCCTTTTCCTGTTACATGCACGCTCTGCCTTTGTCGCCATCATTACCCTTCCGCTCGGTGTGCTGGGTGCATTCACTGTGATGTCAGCACAGGGTATCACCGCCAATATCATGTCGCTCGGTGGCATAGCGATTGCAATCGGGGCAATGGTGGATGCTTCAATCGTGATGGTGGAAAATGCCCATAGAAAGCTTAGTGATATGCCAGATTCCGTGGGTCAAAAGGCTCGTAACGCAGCTATCCTGCAATCGGCCAAGGAGGTTGGGCCAGGTCTCTTTTTCAGCCTCTTGATCATCACCGTCTCCTTTTTGCCGGTTTTTGCACTGACGGGCGAAAGTTTCCGGTTATTCTCGCCGCTGGCGTACACAAAGACCTATGCCATGGCCTTTGCATCCCTGCTTTCGGTCACTATAGTACCTATTCTCATGCTTTGGCTGATCCGGGGCAGAATACGCCGTGAGGAGGCTAACCCACTTAATCGTCTCTTTGTTGCGTTGTACAAACCTGTCCTACAGTTTTCTATGCGGGTTCGTTGGTTGACGCTGATGATCGCATTGCTGGGTATTGCCAGTCTGTGGTACCCGCTATCCAAGCTTGGCTCAGAGTTTATGCCCGCTCTCTATGAAGGAGAATTGCTCTATATGCCGACCACATTGCCGGGTGTATCTATCACCAAGGCGAAGGAGGTGTTGGCGCAGACCAATCGCTTGATTCGTTCTGTGCCTGAAGTGGAGCAGGTTTTCGGTAAGTTGGGGAGGGCCGATACAGCTACGGATCCCGCACCAATATCAATGATAGAGAGTTGGATTCGCCTCAAGCCGAGGGAACAGTGGCGGCCGGAGGTGAATATAGACGAATTGATCAAGATCCTGGATCAACAGGTGAAGTTACCCGGTTTGGTCAACAGCTGGGGTTATCCCATCAAGATCAGAATGGATATGATCTCAACGGGTATACGCACGCCAGTCGGCATTAAGATATCCGGTGCAGATCTTGACGAGATTGGGCGTATCGCACTAGATGTGGAAGCGGTAGTCAAGGATGTGGAGGGAACCCGTAGTGTATTTGCCGATCGTGTAACCGGCGGCAAATACCTGGAAATTACACCAAATCGAGATGAATTGGCGCGGAGAAATATCGATCTTGGTGTGTTTCAGTCTATTATTCAAACCGCGCTCGGTGGGATGAAAGTGGCGGAAAGTGTGCAAGGACGGGAACGATATAACATCATTCTACGTTATGACAGGCCGTTTCGCGAATCTGTGCAGGATCTCACCGAGGTTCTTGTGCCGACACCTGGCGGTATGCATATTCCTCTCGGTGAACTGGCCGAAATCAAGTTTACCGAAGGCCCTCCTATGATCAAGTCGGAGAATGCCAGATTAACCGGTTGGGTATTTGTGGATATTGGTGAGCGTGATATTGGCGGTTATGTGGATGAAGCGCGTAAACTGGTGGCTGATCAAGTTACGTTACCGCAGGGTTACGCTATTACATGGTCCGGTCAATACGAACAGATGCTTGAGGCGAGAAGCAACTTGAAAATCGCGATACCGGGAGCTGTCGCAATTATCCTTGTTCTCCTGATGATTCATTTTGGCCGTACCGATCGTACGGTGATGGTAATGACCGCCTTACCATTCGGCCTGGTGGGTGGCATGTGGTCGGTCTATCTTGCAGGATACAATCTTTCAGTGGCTGTGGCGGTCGGTTTTATAGCACTTGGTGGCATCGCTGTGGAGACTGCTGTGGTAATGCTGCTATATATCGATCAGCAGATGCGTACTCTACCACCATTGGACCGGCATCAATTGTTTGCCGCCATTATGGCAGGTGCTGCTTTACGCGTCAGGCCAAAGCTCATGACCGTTTCAGTTATCATTGCCGGCTTGTTACCGATATTTTTCACTGAAGGTCCCGGTTCAGATGTCATGCGACGAATTGCTTTGCCAATGGTAGGCGGTATGATCAGCACTACAGTCATGACCCTTATCGTGGTTCCTGTAATCTATTTAATCTGGGAGGCGCGCCGTCTACCCGAGACTGTACCGACTTCTCTAAAAACCGATGTATACACATCCAGACTGCCCTAAGAGGATTTCGAGCATGAACAAATTACTAAAATTGATCTCAATTGCGTTTGCCGGAGCAATCATCGCTGCTCCAGTTTTAGGTGACAGCCACAACAGCCATAGTATGCATGATCACGGTGATATGACGAGTAGCGCTAATCAAGGTGAGGGGAAGGGAGTGCTACACAAAATCGATATGGAAAATAAAACCGTCAATCTGACACACCAACCAATTCCCGAGCTCAATTGGATGGGGATGACAATGGACTTGCCGGTTACAAGACGGGTCGACTTGTCTGGATTCAAACCAAATGACAAGGTTAACTTTACAGTAAAAAAAGGTCGTGACAAACAGTTTCGTATTACCGTCATGGAATTGGACAAGTGAATATAGGGCGGTGAGCAAACAACCTCAATAATAACGAAGATCTCTTGGACCTGTACAGGGTGCTGTCACAGACAAGTTGACCTTCAAAGGCATACAATGATGGCGACGCTACTGTATTATAAAATAGCGGAGTTTTGTTTGGTCTCGAACAGTCTCAGGCCGGCTATCAATAGTGAGCCGATTATCATGATGCCGGCTGCCAGATAGAGGCCGTCACTATAGCTGCCGCTACGTTCAGCCAGCACTCCTGTAATGGCAGGAATGACGATCTGTGCAATACCGTAGGAAATGGTCATTTTTCCCATCATTTTGGCGGGGCGGGTAGGGTAGTAGCGCCCGGCCATGGTCAGTACCAGGCTGACGATGCCGATGAATGTTCCGCCAAACAACAACGCCCCGGCCATCGCCATGATTGGGCTATGAGCTACCACCGGCAACAGGATGCCGGCAGTCTGCAGCAGGAAGGCGATGAGCAGGGCGTTGAGATCGCCTGTTCGACGCGCAACCAGGTCCCAAAGGATACAGGCGGGCGCCGCGGCCATGCCGAGGATGAAAAAGCTCCAGGCGCCCAGCTCATTGAGACCGGGTAATTGATCGATAATGGCTACGATAAAGGTGGCGCTGACCACATAGCCCGCACCAGCACAAAAGTAAGCAGCCATGAAGAGTTGCAAGAAGCGTCGGCTGGGTGGTGTATCGACCATCACTTTACCGCTGCGTGTGACCTGGCTGGTATCGGGTGGAGGCAGCCATGCCCAGGCGGGTAAAACCATCAGGGTACCCATCAGGCTCAGCATCAACCATTGCCCGCGCCAGTCGAAATAGTGACTCATCAGTTCCACCGCAATGGCGCCAAATGCGATCCCAAGACCGACACCACTGAAATGAATACCCAGCTCGCTGCGATGACCGTGGCGTATGAGCCAGTTAAGAATGAGACCGGAGCCCAATAGCAGTCCCGCAGCACTGCTTAAACCTGCAATAAAACGGTAGAAGGACCAAAGCCATATGTTCTCTGTAAGTCCCATGCCCAGGGTGGATACCACCGCCACGATCAGGCCGATACGATAGAGACGGTCTTTGAGTACCAGGTCACTGATCAGTGATGCCGTGATAGCTCCGCTCAGATAACCTAGATAGTTGACCGCCGTTAGCCAGCCTCCCTGGGAAAGTCCTAATCCGGCCTGTTCCAGCATGATCGGGAGTAGCGGTGTATAGGCAAAACGGGCAATGCCCAGCATCAATATCAGGCTGATAATACCGCCAGCCAGTACTTTTAATCTTTCAGTCTGGTTGCCCATGTGGTGAGGTTTTTACTGTACATAAAATCTTGATATTACTCACTAAGATGTGATTTTTTAGATCTGTTGTGTTCAATGTAACCGTCGCCCGGCCATTAGGTATTGTAACGGTAGACTCAGTGTGTTTTGAGAAGCAGAGCCAGTTCGAGAGTATAACCAAAATACGGGAATCTCGTTAGATATGTGCTGTTCTCTATCCGATGGTTTGTTAAGCTTCCATAATCTCAGAGTATGGCAGGAGGGTTCACTTTCCATGCCTGAATCTGCGAATCCGTGTCAATATAGTTATTCATATACGGGGCTTTAAAAATTGTACTAAAGAAGCCATTTTATAAAAATTGTTTTGTAATAACTATCATCAGTGTTAACAGAATGCCACTTATTATGATTTTGTACACATTATTATTGTAAACTTGAGATTTCTTGAATTAATCAAGCGAAACGGTAAATGATGGAACAAAATATCACTCGTTCTTTTTCTTTTGTTCAGAGGATTATTTCTCGCTTTAAAAATCGGCCAGACTCTGAACATGAACAATCCATTGTTAGGATCGCTATTACGATAATAGTGCTTATTTATCTTGGGTTGTCGTCACTGTTTGGCGAGCCAAGTGAGTCTGTAAAGCACGGCCTGATAATTCTCTGTCTATTTTTGGTTTTTTCCACGTTAATATTAATAGCTATTGCAATCAATCCAGGCATCTCTGTTACCAGGCGAATAATATGTATGCTTGGTGACATGGGGATGATTTCATATCTTTTGTACTATTACGGTCAGATGATGACTCCACTATATGTTGTATATCTATGGGTGTCATCCGGTTATGGGTTGCGTTACGGAAACCGCTATCTAGCTGCCTCTACCGTGCTTGCTGCAATGGGCTTTATTTTAGTAATGCACTACAACGCAGAGTGGAGAGAGGATCCAATCATAGGTTGGAGTTTGTGGATTGGATTAATTGTACTTCCCATGTACATTGCCTCATTATTGGCTAAACTATCACGCGCTCTCGATGCCGCCAAATCCGCAAATGAAGCCAAAAGCCGGTTTCTGGCCAATATGAGTCATGAAATCCGTACACCTATTAATGGTGTAATTGGATTATTGGAGTTGTTAAGTGTTACACCTTTGGCGGAAAAGCAGAAGTCACTGGTACATGGAGCTCAATCATCAGCTGCTATGCTGTTGCACTTGGTCGATGATGTATTGGACATTAGCAAAATTGAAGCAGGACGCATAATAATTGTAAATGCTCCTTTTGATTTGCATGCTCTAATAAACAGTGTTGTCGGCTTGTTTAACAATGAGGCAAGAAAGAAGAATCTGATACTAAAGCGTAATATTGATCCGGCATGTCCATACTGGTTGATCGGAGATGAACTGCATTTACGTCAGGTCTTGGTTAACTTGGTTGGAAATGCTGTAAAGTTTACTGATCAGGGGTGGGTTGAAGTACGAGTAGAAGCCAATAGCGTAACAAGTGACAGAGTGCAAATTAATTTAACTGTCGAAGATACCGGGATAGGTATATCTGAAGAGGCTAAATCTTATATTTTTGATCCATTTCGACAAGAGGATGAGAGGATCAACAGACGGTTTGGTGGCACAGGATTAGGCATGAGTATCGCCAAGCAATTGGTTGATTTGATGGATGGACAGCTTATAGCCTCAAGTGAGATAGGCAAAGGCAGCCGGTTTACTTTGACTATAGATTATCAGCGTGCGAGTGTGCCAACTGGCGTACAGTATTTGAGGTTTCCTGCTGGTATCCGCTTAATCAGTAGTGACAGTAACTTAACCAAGACTTTATGCGAGTGGTTTGGAGAGTGGAAAATAAGCTGCAAACTGGATCTGGGAATCACATCACAAACAGATTTTGACGAAACAGTTGTACTTATTGATACACGTTGTTTGAAGCATGGAGATAAGTCGATACTTGGTAAATCAGGACTTGCCAGTCGAGACATGATATTGATCACCGACAAAACACACGAATGGCAAGATGCTGACAAATTCAACTATATCGATATACATCCACTACCGCTTGAACGTGAACGCTTATTCAACGTATTACATAGTTTGCAGACAGCGACATTCAATAAAACTGAATTTAAGCCAGATCAAGATAATGCAACAGCAAAGTCGTTATTAACCGGTCATATTTTAGTTGCAGAAGACAACAAGATAAATCAACGAGTAACGTGCAGATTTCTTGAGCAAGACGGGCATAAGGTTGTATTGGTAGATAATGGGGATACAGCCCTTGATCAATTAAAGGCGCAAGACTTTGATTTGGCTATTGTAGATATGATGATGCCGGGGCATGGCGGACTCGATGTGATCAAGTTATTTCGTAGTACACAGGATAACCGAGCTGAACTGCCGTTTATTGTACTCACTGCCAATGTAAGTAAGGAAGCACAGATGGCATGCGATAGTATAGGCGTCAAGTATCTAAGTAAACCATTGAGAGGAACAGATTTAAAAGCAGAAGTTCAGCAAATACTGATGACAAGAAAGGACGAGCACAATAGCAAAGAGGGCAGGTTATAGATTTTAATATTCTTTAGCGGAACCGTTGCTGAGGTTAATCCTGGTTATCCTTGCGGTTGATCAGTTTTATGTTGATGTGATTGTCTTCAAGGTATTGTTCCAAGGCAGACTTGGTTTTATCTAAGATTTCAGCCAACTCTTTCAGGTAGGCTTGTCCATTACGTCTGATCTCTTCACTCGATGAACGATTCAGTTTACTCGCCTTTTCGAGCAGATAAGTTGCACCAATATTACCTGCGGCACCTTTGATTGCATGTGCATCATCGATGATCTGCGTTATATCGGCACCATGTATAGCTATTTCCATGCGTTCTATGCAACTGTAGACATCAGTAAGAAAATGGTTAACTAGTTCCTTGAAAAAATCATCGCGTGTACTCAATCTGGTTAACTGATCAAGTGTGTCCCGGTCCAGGTATTGCATTCTTTTTGATGCAAAAGGAGTTGTCTTATGACCGGCCATATAGGTAGTGACTGCCTGTTCTGAAATTTTATTGCCACTATCCGTCAGGCGATGTATCTCCTTGAGTAGGGCGCTGATATCGATTGGCTTTTGTAAATAGACATCGGCCCCTGCTTCCCGACACTGCTGTTCCGCATCTTTCGAGATATTTGCTGTCAGTATGATAAAAGGTATATCTTTTATTAGGCCATACCCGGACTTGTACTCGCGTATAACATCAAGTCCACCGATTCGGGGCATTTGCATATCAAGGATGGCCAAATCGTATTCACAATCTTCGAATTTTTCCAAGGCACTTTGTCCATCTTCTACCAACTCGACTTGATAGCCTGCCTTAATCAGCATCTCACTGAGAATTAGACGATTAACGGCAGTATCTTCAGCAACAAGAATCTTGAGTTTGTCGTGGTTCTGAGAATGTGCCCAGCTATCGATTACCTCTACACCCTCCGGTAGGTTGGTATCGAGAAATGCAGTGTGAATCGCATTATAAAGTTGGCGCCGGTTTTTCAGATCATGGACTACTGAATCTATTTCAGGGGGTACATCAAATGGTTGGTATTTGCCAATAATATCAACTAGTATCAGGTGGGCTTGATCACCCGATACTTCACGTAATCTCTCTGCAAGTTGTGCTAGATTTTCATCTACATACTCTGCATCCAGAATTAAAAGGGGTTGTTGATCAGGTGTAGATGTGCTTTGAGTGAGAAGATCAGTCAATTCTTCAACTGTACTTACTACATCATTGCCTATCTCCCACAGCTTCAGTGGTTGGTTGATCTTGTTGTAGAAGTGAAGGCTGTTGGTGAATGTGATTGTAGTGTGTCCTGTATAGCTCTGCTCCTTTGTTGACTCAGGAATCTCGAGTGGAAGATCAAAATAGAACCGAGACCCCTTTCCCAACGTGCTTTCAACCTGAATATCGCCACCCATACAGTTAACGAGCTCTTTAGAAATTGTAGTACCGAGACCTGAACCACCATACTCTCTGGTAATGGAATCATCGATTTGGTTGAAACGCTGGAATAAATTATTCAGACCCTCTTGGGAGATACCGATTCCGGTATCTATAACCTCAAATCTTAAATTTACCATTGAGTCTGTGGTGTGTAATGGGTTGATTCTGATGTCTACATAGCCTTGATGAGTAAACTTGATGGCATTGCCCACGAGGTTGTTAAGTACCTGTTGTATGCGGTGGTTATCACCAAGCAGATCGAATGGAACTTCAGGAGAAATATGGGTCATCAAACTGATGTTTTTCTCCTTTGCGATTGGTTCAAGTGATGCGCTGACGGTTGTAATAAGTGAATGCAGATCGAACTCCTGGTGTTCAATCTTGATTTCACCGGCATCGATTTTCGAAAAATCAAGGACATCATCGATGAGTGAAAGTAGGTGTTTTTACTGAGGAGTCGATGGTATTGACTTTTTTCTCTATCCCTTTTCCCAAGTTCTCAGTCATCAATAATTGAGAAATACCTATGATGCCTGTTAACGGTGTTCGCATCTCATGACTCATATTGGCAAGAAACCGCCCCTTTGCCTGATTTGCCGCCTCAGCAATAGCTTTTGCATCTACCAGCTGTCCAAGTATCTTAGAGACGAAAATTGGTATGATAATGTTGGTGATGATCAATCCATAACCCACAACCGGGTGTGCTAGCCAGAAGGGTGTTGTGTTGATCACAACCAGAAAACCGGAGGTCGAGAGCAGCATACCCAGGTAGAGATAGCTGTTACCGAAACGTGCGCCATAGCCAACGGTGATCCAGAGTAGGACTGTAAAGAGTGGTGCACCAACCTCACCTGCGCCATACATGGCGAGACAGGTCATCGTATGATCACCCAGCATGGTGATGGTTTTACGTAACTTTGAACCCTGTTTGATGTAAATAAACGATAAAAGAATCAGAATTGAGAATAGTTCGTATCCAGCTGCCAGCCTTGTGGCTGTTACGTGAGTACTGCCGAGGGGGTTGGTCAGATCAGAAATCAGCAGATAGGTGAACACGATGAAGGTAAAAAAGAGGCGAATCAATCCCTGCTCATATTCCAGACGTGCCTCATCACTTAGTCCCTGGGAGATGAAAGTGAGTCTGGGTAATTTAAAAACCTCTTTCAATGTATTGCCAGCCATGGCACAAATACCCCTAAGTGATTGATTTTAGGTTTTCTAGACCAGCCATTGTAACAGTCAAGTCATACGTTTGAACGTATAGGACAATGATAGCGGCTGAAAATAGGCAAAATTTTAGTCATTATAAGAAATAAATTCCTATAAAAAAGTTTAATGTCAAAATATGTTGCTCGGGATCAATTGCTTAAGCGATTCTACTTCCCAGGGAATGTGGAATTGAGTCACGATCAGATTGACTTGATTACTCAGTCCTTAAACATTTCATAAAATGCTGTTTCTATCCAGTGGTGGCAACGCCTAATATAAATTCACCATCTTTTTTTCTTTTGCGATGGATATTAAACATACCTATCACCAGACCTATATAACATCTACCCGTGAGGAACAGAAAATGCTCAAAGCCGTACCTACACAATCATTATCAGAGTTGACATTTGACACGCTGAACATTCGATATGATGAAAGCTACAGGACCCTTACCTTTGCCATGGATCCCGGGACAATTCCCTGTTTTTCACCCCAATTACTGAAAGACATCAATAGTTTTCAAACATGGACAAGTGAATACCTAAAAAGTACTGAATCGAAGACCGATATCGATTTCCTGATTTTTGGCTCCGATGTGCCTGGAATATTCAATCTCGGTGGCGATCTGAAATTTTTTGTGGACATGATAACAACCGGTGACAGGCAGACCCTGCAAAAATATGCGGAGCTGAGTATCGATGTGCTGTATGCCAATTTCATCAATCTCAATACCAATGTCCACACCATATCGTTGGTAACCGGAACAGCGCTTGGAGCGGGATTCGAAGCAGCACTTTCCAGTGACTACATCATTGCTGAAGCCGGTAGTGTATTTAAATTTCCCGAGGTTGTTTTCAATATGTTCCCTGGAATGGGGGCCTATTCCTTCCTGTCCCGGCGGATATCACCCGCATTGGTGGAGCGAATGATCATTAATGCCGAAGGTTATACCGCAGAACAGCTTTATGAGATGGGAGTTGTTGATGTTGTTGCAGATCCGGGTGAGGGTGAACTGGCGCTCAGATCATTCATCAAGCGTCTCAATAAGTCGAATATTACCAGGCGTTCAGTACTAAGGATGCGAAACCGGATCATGCCCTTGGAGAAACATGAGTTGCTTGATATTGCGCATGATTGGGTGGATGCGGCATTTTCGCTCTCAGATAGGGATATTTCCGCGATGTCGCGTCTTGTAAGGGCACAAACGAAGATGATGAGCCAGCAAGAAACGCAAGAAAAGCCGACTGACTTGCCTATGCAGAGTCATGGTTAACTGGCGGCTGTAAGATAACAAATTTATCTAAAACTAAATTGGAGAGTGTGTTATTGGATTGATATAAATAAAAAGTTTTGATTAAAAATCTGGTGAGATGTAGTGGTGCGATTTTTTGGTTTTATTACCCCTTGTACCGAGGGGGGCTATTGTTGTGTTACCAGTTTGTGTCAATTCCATAAGAAAGTACATGCTCAGTTGAGCATTGGGCTGGAATTGTGAAGAGTTGGCCTGAAACCAGCAGGTGATATGCAGCGTATCTACTAGCATCAAGAATTGTAAAACTAAAACAGTAGTGTATTAATGAAACTACGTTCTGGTGCTGTGGTGCATATCTGTAACAAAATGACAATGAAGCGGCAACACGCAATTGATTGAACCTGTCACGCAAAAATAAATCATTTTGTAATAGGTGAATTGATATTTTGCCGATTACCTGAGAGGAGATTGCCTATGCCTTTCGTGAATATTAATCACGGCCTGCATAATGAACCTCACGGTGAGCTTAAGCCTCCCCAGGTATTGGTCGATCTTCTGGAGCAGGCTGATGTTCAGTTTAACGGCAATCGACCGTGGGACATACAAGTACATGACAAAGAACTGTATCGACGTGTTCTGACCCGGGGTTCACTCGGTTTTGGTGAATCTTTTATGGATGGTCACTGGATGTGTGATGCAATGGATGTACTGTTTTCTCGCTTGATGACAGTTGGTATTGATCACCAGATTGCTGGTTGGTTCAAGTTTCGCATGCTCGTCGAGTTGATTCGCAACTATCTGTTCAACTTTCAGTCTATTACTCGAGCCTTTCAAGTGGGTGAACGGCATTATGATGTGGGTAATGACATATTCGAAGCTATGCTCGACTCGACCATGAGCTACTCTTGCGGTTATTGGAAGTCCGCGGAAAATTTGGAACAGGCACAACACGACAAACTGGATATCATCTGTCGCAAACTGCAATTGCAACCCGGTGAGAGACTGCTTGATATAGGTTGTGGCTGGGGTGCCTTGATGCAGTACGCTGCCGAACATTACGATGTTAGTGTGACTGGAATTACCGTGTCAAAAGCACAGCAAATATTAGCCCGGGAACGCTGTAAGGATCTTCCTGTCACGGTTGAACTCAAGGACTACAGAGAAATTACAGGCAGCTATGACAAAGTAGTATCCGTAGGCATGTTCGAGCATGTTGGTCACAAGAACTATCCCACCTATTTCCATACCGTAAACAGACTGCTCAAGGATAACGGTCTGTTCCTGCTGCACACGATCGGCCTTTACAAAACAGCGAAGACATTAGATCCCTGGATAGATAAATATATTTTCCCCAATGGTAAACTGCCTTCTGCACAGGAGATAACGCAATCCGTGGAATCTGTATTTCTGATACAGGATTGGCACAATTTCGGACCGGACTATGACCGAACATTAATGGCCTGGTGGCATAATTTTGACCATGCCTGGCCTGAGCTGCGTAAGCACTATGACGAACGTTTTTATCGCATGTGGAAATACTATCTGCACTCATGTGCCGGTTTTTTTCGCAGTCGCCAGGGACAGCTTTGGCAACTAGTACTGAATAAACGCCAGTGTGAGGGTGTTTACCGCTCGGTGCGTTGACAATAATTGGATAGATATGGGTGAGCAGCAGATAAAAAAAGCGCCACAATGTGGCGCTTGAATAGCCTGTTTTTAGCTTTTCTACAAAGTGGTTTTTTGTTATCAGGTGAACATGTCTGAGGTGATATTCTTGAACCAGCTGCGCGCGTACTGCGCCTCGATGGCTCTTGTCTCAGCGGATGCATCCATTGGCGAAAGACCTCCGGCACCTTTGACACCGACGATCTTTCCGTTAACCAATTGGTAGACTGCAGCTACCGAGATGCCCCAATCAGGTGTGATGATGCTGTAACAGGTGTTCACATAGGAGGGTTCGCCCGGTGGCTCACCGTTAAGCGCAGCGACAATGACGGCGGCGCATACTTTACCCTGGGAGTTGGCGGCATAGCCTGACTTGGGCATCTTGCCGGCAATGCTGGCGTCACCGATGACGTGCACATCCTTATGGATCTTTGATTCGAATGTGCCCTGATTGACCGGACACCAGCCGGAGTCATCGGTCAGTCCGGCGACTTGTGCGATCTTACCCGCTTTCTGTGCCGGGATAACGTTGAGGACATCACCCTTGTACTCGTCTACCTGTCCGACCAGCGTCATGTTGTCTGGATCGACCGCTTCGATGATCCCGCCGTCGGCGCCACTGACCCATTCGATGGTATCGCCATAGAACTTCTTATAGCCCTGCATGAAAAGGCCCTGTTTGGAGAACTTATCCTTGGCGTCCAGGATAATGACCTTCGACTTGGGTTTGTGATGCTTGAAGTAGTGGGCGATCTGTGCGGCACGCTCATAGGGGCCCGGTGGACAGCGGAAGGGATTGGGTGGCGCCGCGATATAGCAGACACCGCCATCCTTCATAGCCATGAGCTGTTTATGCAGGGTAGTGGTTTGCGGACCCGCCTTCCAGGCGTGGGGAATCTTCTCCGCCACCGCCGCACTGTGGCCCTCGATCTTCTCAAAACGGAAGTCGATGCCTGGGGAGACCACCAGTTTGTCGTACTGGTACTGGTTACCGCCGGCACCCTTGACGGTATGGTTGGCCGCATCGATCTCCACCACTTCGTCGTGCACCACTTTGACATTGTGGTTCTGATTCATGGCCTTGTAGTTGAAAGTGATGCTGCCGATATCCCGTTCACCACCCAGCACCTCGTTGCTGAGGGGACAGGAGACATATTGGGTATTCTTCTCGATCAGCATGACATCGATCGAGGGATCGGCCTTTTTAATATATTTAGCGGCGATAGCGCCACCGTAGCCGCCACCGATCACGATCACCCGCCCTTTGGCACCTTTACCGAATGATACCGGGCTGAATGAGGCGACGGTACCCAGTGCGGCACAAGCACCGGTAGCTTTGATAAATTTTCTTCGTGTTAGTCTGGCCATTGCTCTCCCCCTCATTTCTCGCTCAGATAGTATTGAGCCATGGCTTGCAACTCTTTCTGAGAGAGTTCGGCGACTCGTTTACCCATTTTTCTCGGCAGGCAGCGCCGGCCTTTCTTGTGGCAATCCTTCAGGTAGATCATGGTGTAATCCGGCCACTGCCCAGCCAGCCGGGGAGCATCGTCCTCCTGAACTCTACCGCCATCTTCATGGCATGTTTTGCACCGCTTTTCATGTATCTTCTTGCCTATAGCCGCCAGCTTTTTGTCGGCTTTGGTGGGACTGGAGACCCAGGGCTGGCTGGCGATATAGGAAGCGATCGCCTTCAACTCATTGTCAGAGTAACCTTTGGCAATCCGGCCCATGATGGTCGAGTCCCGCTCGCCACTCTTGAACTCGGCCAGTACCAGCTGCATATACTCCTTCTCCATACCGCCGATGATCGGCATAGCATCGCCGGCGCTGGCACCGTCGGTTCCATGACAGCCGGCACATGTATTGGCAAGCATGCTGGGGGAACGGATACCTGGTGGCTCGGCGGGGGCCATCTCAGCCGCAGCTTTGGCTGCAGTTTTGGCACTCTCTTTTTTCATTGCGCTGTCGGTGGTGCTGCAGCTCGATGCCAGCCAGCCAAACATCACGCCAGCGATGAGTGCTGTTGACAGTTTTCTGTTTATTTTCATGAATATCTCCTCAGGTGGACTGTGGCTCAGTGTCCGGATTGTCCGGATCTTTGATCGAGCCAGGCCAGTACTTTATCGATATCTTGCTGTTTCGACGGACCCAGCTGCTCCGCTTCTTTCAATGCCTCTCTGGCCAGCGTGTAGCGGCCCAGATGCAGGTAGGCGACAGCCAGGCCGACGAAGGCATCCGCATTGTTGCGATCTAGCATGATCGCTTGTTGAAAACGCTTGATGCCGGACTTGTAGTCGCGTTGCAGCAGTTCCACGCCACCGAGCCGTGTATGGGCATGTGAAGATTGAGGATCTGTCTCAACCGCTTTCACCAGTATAGCGTGCGCATCCTCAAGACTACCCGATTCGGACAATGCCTGTGCATCCGCAATCAACTGTTCGACACTCTCTTGTGCGATGGCGGTCGAGAAGCCCATGCTGAACAAGAGCGTCAGTAGATAGATGAATTGTCTCCCCATGAATGACCTCAAATACAGGAGGATGAAAAAAAGACCCCCTCAGGCTGTGGAGCCTGAAGGGGTATGCAGCGTTTAAGGAATCTACTTGAGTGCACCTTTACCGTAGCGCTCTTCGAACCCTTTACGGACCTTGTCGATGGCCTCCTTGCTCATGCCTTCGAAGTACCAGGTATGACCGTCGATCGGCCTGAAGTACTTGTCCAGCATCTTGTTGGCGAAGTCTTCGTTACCGTCCTTCTTCATCGCCACTTCCTTGAGTTCAGGAATCCACTTGAAGTAGGTGTGCTTGGCCACGTCGTAGATACCGTGCCACCAGGTGTAGTCCGGACCGTTCATGGAGGCGCCATGACGGGCACGCCGGCCTTCGTGATGCCAGATCTCCCACCAGGTCCATTCGATCTTATCGTCAAAAGGCGACTTGGTGATGTAGCCGTTCTTCTTCAACTCGCCCATGACGGCTGCGATCGGTTTGGCGAACTTCTCGTTATAGAGTTCCACCACATTGTCGAACTGGTTGTAGTGACCGGTGATGACGCTGTCGCTGTGGCACGCCTTACAGACCTCCTGCATTTTCTTACGACGCTCTTTCCAGGTCACGACCTCGACCACGGTGGAGCCCTTGGCCTTGTCGCCCACGCTGGGAATTTCCTTGCCCTCTTTAACGTCAAACTCCTGACCGTTCTGCAGGCGAACCAGATTGATCTTCTGAGAGATCGGCGGACGTAGAGTCCAGGAGATACGATCGCCCACGTTGTGGGTCTTACCTTCCTTGCCGCCGGCACTCATATGGCAGGAGGCACAGGTTGGGGCGGCCGAGTAGTCCACACCGGCGACCCACTTGTCGGACTCAAGGTTCATCTCATCGACTTTGGCACGGTAGATGATGCCGTGCTTGGATTCGTTGTAGACCTCGATTTGCGGATGGTCGGGACCGACATGGCATTTACCGCAGGTATCAGGGGTACGTGCCTGGGCCTTGGAGAAGCGGTGACGGCCATGGCAAGCGGTACAGGAACCGGCGGATCCATCCGGATTGATCCTGCCAATGCCGGTATTCGGCCAGGTGGTCGGTACTGGTTTGCCGTCATCACCGATCTCAATCACTGAACCGTGACATTGGCGGCAGCCTGCATTTACCGCTGCGGGACCACCCACCACTTCGCCGAGCAGATTGTCCAGGGAGGCGAGTATCTGGCCACCCTTGGAGTGGTGAGAACCATCCATCTCTTCGAATTCAGTGGAGTGGCATTTGGAGCAATCCTTCGGTGTTACTATGATGGAGATACGGGATCCCTCATGTTCGAAACCATCCTTGTCTTCAGGTTTGGCCTCGTGGCAGTCGAGACAGTTGACGCCGCTCTGTCCATGCTGACTGTTGTTCCACTCCATAGTGAGTCCGGGATCTTCCATCCAGTGACACTCGACACATTCGTGGCCTTTCGGGTTTCCCCAATCTTTACCAATTTCACCAGACGGTCTAGCGGCATCCGCTGTAGAGATTTGCAGCAGCAGCGTGATTCCCGCTGCAATACTCCCCAATATTGCGGTGAATCGACCATTACCGAAGCGTTTCATAGCTCCCTCCTTAATGGGTTGACAGTAAGGAAGAGTTGCATAGGCAACGCCCGGCGACTCAACATCTGCAGCAGTACAGATGAAGTACGAGCGAAGCGAATGAGTTCTCCCAATTGGTGCGGCAAGCCAATATACAAGAAAGGATGGTTACGACTTTTCCCCCAACCCCAAATTATTATTGATATGGGGACTGCATGATTTCACTTTTATTCTTATCAGTAAAATCTTGTACTTATTATGCTTACACAGACCTATCAAAACGATTCGGGGATATAACCGCATTGATCTAAATCAAGCATGTACAGTGTATAATTATTTTGCAATATACAATGTTTGATAAGAAGACCGGAAAACGATGAATTCTTTCTATTCCCAGGTAAGTTTTACGTTTATTCTCTACTGTCATTGTTTGTTTATTTTAATTTTGTACTTTCATCATCGCGTGAATTTTTGACGACCAAACACTCAAAAAAACCGCTCTGATTTTTATAAAAAACCAGAGCGGACCATATTTACCCATTTATTTTTTACAAAGCTACCTATAAATAGGCATTTGCGTGTCTATGACCATATCATCATGCCAAGTGAGTTATCCTTGTTTTGCTGACTTGAGCTGTTGCTGGACGTTGGGAGGTACCGCCTCGTAGTGGCTGAACTCGATCGTATAGTTGCCTTCGCCACCGGTAATCGCTTTAAGCTGTGTGGCGTATCCCTCGAGTTCAGACAGAGGTGCTTGACCTTTAATGACCAACATATTGTTGTGTCCCGTCTCAGTGCCGCTGATCTGACCACGGCGCCCCGCTAGGTCACCGGTCAGGTCACCCATAAATGTGTCTGGTGTGGTAATCGAGATATTGACGATCGGTTCCAATATGACCGGTCCTGCCTTCTCGACCGCCTCCAGAAAGGCCTTCTTTCCTGCAGTGACAAAGGCAATCTCTTTGGAGTCCACTGAATGGTACTTTCCATCAAAGATAATCACGCGAATATCCTGCATGGCAAAACCGCCCAGCGCACCTTCCTCCATGGCCTGTTTCACCCCTTTTTCAACAGCGGGGATGAATTGACCCGGGATCGCTCCACCAACGATTTGGTTGACAAACTCAAAGCCCTCACCCCGTCCAAGGGGCTCTATGCGAAGATGCACCTCACCGAATTGACCAGCACCACCGGTCTGTTTTTTGTGCCGGTAATCTGCCTCTGCCTTACGGGTAATGGTCTCGTGATAGGCGATGCTGGGCGGGTGGGTCTCCACCTCGACACCATATTTTTTCTTGATTTGTTGCAGCAGCACTTCAAGATGCAACTCACCGAGGCCTCGCATCACTGTTTCATTCATACTGACGTTGTGCTCGACGTGGAAACAGGGGTCCTCATCCTCCAGTTTGTGTAGTGCATCGCTCAGCTTCTGTTCATCACCCCGTTTGGCGGTATTGATGGCAAGGCCGAACAGAGGCAGGGGGCATTCGATGGATCGCAAGTGGTGGTGGTCCTCATCGTGGGAATCATGCAGAACCGCATCGAAGTGAATGTCTTCAATCCTAGCCACCGCACAGATATCCCCCGGAACGGCCTGACTCATCTCGTCCTGCTCTTTTCCATGGAGTCTGAGCAGATGATTGACCTTGAAGGGCTTGCGTGCATCGCCAATAAAGAGTTGAGCATTGGTTTCCAGGGTTCCCTGGTGTATGCGAAAGATCCCCAGTTTTCCCCGATAAGGGTCATTGAGGACCTTGAAAACGTGCCCGATGACGTGTTTGTCCGGATCGGGTGAGACCTCTACAGGCAGCATATCCGTCCCTTCGCCCTTCATGAAGGGGGGTGGGTTTCCTTCTGTCGGATCAGGCATCAGGCGCGCGAACAGTGTCAGCAGCTCATCAAGCCCGGCACTGTTCTCGACGGAGGTAAAGCAGACAGGGATCAGATGACCTTCTCGCAGGGCCTTTTCAAAGGGGTCATGCAGCTGATCGGGTTGCAGTGCTTCGCCTTGTTCCAGATAGACTTCCATCAACTCCTCGTCCACTTCGACCACCTGGTCGATCATATTGTCGTGGGCACGAGAGACTGAGGAGAAAATCGTTTCATCACCACCGGGCTGAAAAAAACAATCAATGACCCGCTGCCCGTTGTCCGCGGGTAGATTGATAGGAAGACACTCTTTGCCGAAGCTCTCCCGCAGGCTATTCATCAGTGCTTCGTAATCTATACCCTCAGAATCGATTTTATTCACAATGATAAATCGGCACAGATTTCTGCGCTTGGCGGCTTCCATCATGCGGATGGTGACGGGTTCGATACCGGTGGCGGCATTAACCACGATAGCGGCTGTCTCTACAGCTGGAAGGATGCTGATGCCCCGTCCCAGGAAATCGGCGTATCCGGGTGTATCGATGATATTTACCTGTTTACCTTCATGGCTGAGATGGGTGATCGCGATATCGAGAGAGTGTTGTAATTCTTTCTCCATATCGTCGTAATCGCAGACGGTGTCACCTCTCACGATACTGCCAGCACTATGAATCATGCCGCTTTTTTGCAGTAACGATTCGATCAGACTGGTCTTGCCAGCTCCTGCATGCCCAACGAGGGCGATATTACGAATGTCGTGGGTCGAATAACTGGCCATATTGACTCCTATCAGCGGAAACGCGGCTCTATCCAAGAGGATTGATGGAAGATAACAGCAAAAGGATATTAGTTTTCTTCTGGTTAGGCCAGTATATCAATCCGGACGCTGGAGTAATTGAGCCTGAACAGGAAAATGTCAGAAATCAGTTGGCATATTCAACTACCCACTTGATTGGATTGACATCTACGCATGTCTGGTGGAGTGCGGTAATTAACGAATCAGCGCGAACAGTCCCAGCCCATGATGCGTTCGCACAAGGCAGACAGGCAGCTGCGGCCATTTCACTGGTCGTTATATTTGATTGTTATGGGTGGACAGAATTTATTACAACTTTCACGATTCCCGGCTGACCGGGACTGACTGCGGTTATTTCGCCCTCGAGATCACCGCTTTGAGCGGTGGGGCTGCCCGACAGGGATATACGCGCACCCACAGCCACTTCCGGAAATTGGGAGAGTTTCATCTGCGGCATCATTGCCATGCTGTCATCCAGGTTGATAGACAGAGGCAGGTCACTGACCCGTTTTCGTACCGCTGCCAGCGGCATGGGGGGGCCGCTCATCGCCTTGGCATAGATAAACAGCAGATCATCCGGATTTGCCTTGTCCCGCATGTCCGGGGATAGGGAGATCTCGACTTGAATCGATTTATCTCCAGCGGCAGCAGGCTCTGCCGGAACCTGCTTCTTGGCCTGAACGATGCTGGGCAGTTCAGGTTCTTCAGCAGGCAGTCCCAATTTGGAGCGGGCATCATCCAGGGCCTCATTGACGGATTCGAGTTCCGCGCTCTGCGGTTTCAACAGCCCCCTCAGTTTGGACCAGCGGTCAACGGCATCCTGGTAATCGGTCCGCTGGTAGGCGACTATACCGGCGATCCAGAGCACATTGGGATTGTCGGGCTCCAGTTGAAATGCCTTTTCGACCATCGGTGCCGCCCGTCCGGTGAAGTCATTACCAGCGTTCGAGGCTATGGCCTCGGCATATGCGAGCAGCAGACCCACGTTTTTATCACTGATCTCCATGGCGCGATCGAAGGCATTGATGGCAGCTGACGGATCGTTCATCGCCATATAGCTGCGCCCCAGCATAATCCAGCCCTCCTGGTTATCCGGCTGTTCCTGCATTTTGGCGGCGAGTCGTTTGACAAGTTCCTCCATCGGCGGCAGGTTCTGGGTTGAGCGGCCTTGGGATTGCGCTGAAGCCGTGTGCGTGGCTGCAGGTTGATTGGCCAAACGCGATATAATCTCCGGGGAGCCTATAAACTGGTATAACAGCAGCGCTGCCAGTGGTATCACCAGGGCTGACAATGCCATTTTATGTCCGGTTCCTCCGGATTCCGCCGGTCGAGATTGATCGGATACATCAGACAGCAGTTCTTTTTCCAGATCCCTGCGCGCTGCGTCATAACGTGTCTGGTCCAGCGCACCTGATTTCAGGTCGCTGTCCAATTCAGCAAGCTGCTGTTTAAAGACAGCCAGGTTGAGTTCATCGGAAGTGATGCCACTGGTAACCTGCTTACGCATCAATGGCAATGCGACAAATCCCATGGCCAGGAGTGAGAACCCGGCGATAATAATCCAGAATAGGGTCATTGATCAGCGTCTCTGTGGTCGTTCGACTGGTTTAACAAGCGATTGAGTCGTTGTTCCTCTTCTGCAGAAAGCTCTGTCTCCCGGGCAACGCTTTTACGCTTTAGAATACGGAATAGAACCACCCCGCCGACAAGAAAAACGATAAGGGGGCCAAACCATATCGGATAGGTCGTGGGTTTGAGGGGTGGACTGTAGAGCACGAAATCCCCGTAGCGGGCAACCATGAAATTGATGATATCCTCTTTCTCCTGGCCACTCTTCATCATCTCATAGATCTCGTTACGCAGATCGATAGCGAGTTCGGCGTTGGATCCGGCCAGGGATTCGTTCTGACATACCAGGCATCGCATCTCTTCGATAATATCGCGGAAGTCCTCTGCCTTTCCCGGCTCATCGAAGCTGTAGTCAGCCAGTGTCGCGGCCTGTACGGCGGGCGGGGCGAACAACAGGGTGAAAATCAATACAAACAGGCGCACGTCGCTATCCTTTAGGCTTTAAATCTTCAATCAGGGGCAGTAATGTCTCATTGAACAGTTGCATGGTCATCGGCCCTGCATGTTTGTAGTGGATAATGCCTTTACTGTCCACCAAAAACGTCTCCGGAGCGCCATACACCCCAAGATCGATCGCGGTGCGTCCCTTCTTGTCGAATATGTTGATGCTGTAGGGATCACCGAGCTGGCGCAGCCATACCTGTGCCTTATCCCGTTCGTCTTTCCAGTTTAAGCCGACGATATCCACTTTGCCGGAGCGGGAGAGTTGCACCAGGGTCTCATGCTCGGCACGGCATGAGACACACCAGGTGGCCCATACATTGAGCAGATAGACCTTACCCTGCAGATCACTCGTTTTTACGATCGTGTCGGGACTTTCCACGGTAGGGAGAGCAAACTCAGGTACCGATTTGCCAATCAAAGGGGATGGAATCTCGCGTGGATTCATACCCAAACCTTTGAACAGGAAGGCAGCGATCACTGCAAAAACGATGAGGGGTATGGAATAGCGTAGATATCGATTCATGGTTGATTTTAACTCCCTGACGATGCCGGTGCGGCATCGGCAGTGTTGACCTGCTGAGAGGATCTTACTTTGGCGGTACGATAACGCCGGTCAGTGACGGCAAGAATGCCCCCCAGCCCCATCAACAGTCCGCCCAACCATATCCAACGCACGTAGGGTTTGTAGTAGAGGCGGAGGCTCCAGTCACCAGCGCCAAGGGGCTCACCCAGCGATACATAGAGGTCTCGGGTCAGTCCCCAATCGATTGCAGCCTCGGTCATCGGCTTGGTCTGGACGAAGTAGGTACGCTTTTCCGGTTCCAGGGTGGTCATGTGTTCACCGTCTTTTGAGACCTGGAAGCTGCCGCGATGGGCATTGTAGTTCGGGCCTGGTGTGCGTTTCACGCCTTCGAACTTGAAGCTGTAACCGGCAATGTCACTCACATCGCCAGGACTCATGCGAACATCAGACTCGATGCCGTAGTTGCTGACCATGGTCACGCCGACGATGAACATCGCCACCCCCAGGTGGGCGAGGATCATACCGTAATAACTGCGTCCACCGGTTTTCAGATCGAGCCAAAAGCCGGAAAAACCCTGCTTGTGCTTCAGCCGGTCCCTGAGATTGACCACATGGGAGGTCGCAATCCACATTGCCAATCCCATGCCGAGTCCAACCAGCCAGTTCCCTCCTGAAAACATGGGCAGGAGGCTGAGCAGACCGAACGCCAGGCTGACAATGAAGGCGGCTCTCAGCTGCTTGACCAGCTGAGACGGTTCGGCATGTTTCCAGCGTGCCAGTGTTCCCATTCCCATGAGCAGTGCGAGAAATGGGGTTGTCAGCAGGAACATCTTGTTAAACCAGGGAAAGCCCACCGAGATCTTGCCCATGTCGAGGGCGTCATAGATCAGGGGTGCCAGCGTGCCAATCAGAACCAAAGCGGCGAATACCGAGAACAAAAGGTTATTGCCCAAGAGGAATGTCTCCCGGGATACCAGATCGAACCGACCACCCCCCGATATATAGGGTGCGCGCCAGGTATAGAGCAGCAGTGATCCGCCAATGACAATCAGCAGAAAAATCAGGATGAAGACGCCGCGTGCCGGATCCGAGGCGAAGGAGTGTACCGAGGTCAGTACGCCGGAGCGTACTAAAAAGGTGCCCAACAGACTCAGGGAGAAGGCTGAAATGGCGAGCAATACAGTCCAGCTTTTGAATGCACCGCGCTTTTCGGTAACCGCCAGGGAGTGGATCAATGCAGTCCCTACCAGCCACGGCATGAAGGAAGCGTTTTCCACCGGATCCCAGAACCACCAGCCGCCCCAACCCAGTTCATAGTAGGCCCACCAGCTTCCCAGGGCGATGCCCAGCGTGAGAAAGACCCAGGCGATGGTTGTCCAGGGACGGGACCAGCGTGCCCAGGAGGCATCGAGCCGTCCACCGAGAAGGGCGGCGATAGCGAAAGCGAAGGCAACGGAAAACCCCACGTACCCCATATAGAGCATGGGAGGATGGATCGCCAGGCCGGGATCCTGAAGCATGGGATTCAGCTCTCCGCCCTCCATGGGGGCTGGGAAGGTTCTGGCAAACGGATTTGACGTCAATAGCATAAAGAGCAGAAAGCCGATGCTGATCATACCCATTACGGAGAGTACCCGGGAAACCATCTCGAGGTGCAGGTTGCGGCTGAAAACGGCAATTGCAACACTCCAACTTGCGAGGAAAAAGGCCCAAAGCAGCAGAGAACCCTCATGGCCCCCCCAAACCGCTGATATTTTATAGATGTCGGGCAGCTTGGTATTGCCATGCTGGGCAACGTAGATCACAGAGAAATCGTTACTCAAGAATGCATTGGTAAGAATGATCAGGGAAATACCCAAAAAAACGAACTGACCCCAGGCGAGAGAGCGTGATGCAGCCATCCACGAGGACGTGCGGGTATAGGATCCGACCAGGGGCACCACCGCCTGAGTGATGGCCAGACAGAGCGCGAGGATGAGTGCGAAATGGCCGAGTTCAGGAATCATTGGACTTTCGACTGCATGTTGCTGACCCCCTCGTCATGAGCGGTCTTCAGTGAAGCCGCGACTTCGGGCGGCATATAGTTCTCGTCATGCTTGGCGAGCACCTCGCTGGCGATGAAGATGCCCGATTCGTTCAGCTGTCCCATGGCAACGATACCCTGTCCCTCGCGGAACAGATCGGGCAGGATGCCTGTGTACTCCACGGTGACGGCCTCGGCATTATCGGTGACCGAGAATGCGGTAGTCAGCCCATCGGGTTTACGCTTTACACTATTGGCTTCGACCAGACCGCCGATGCGAAACGGATGGGCGGTCGGTGCTTTACCCTCGGCCACTTCCGAAGGGGAAAAGAAGAACATCAGGTTTTCGTCAAAGGCGTTGAGGGCCAACCAAGTGGCCACGCCAATTCCGGCAACCATCAGGCCTATCAGGGTCAGTCGTTTCTTGCGTATCGGATTCATCTCTGTTCTTTCCTGGCCCGACGGAGTTTTCGGGCAATATCTTTCAAAACTCGTTTGCGTTGTTGCATCGGTGCAACCACGTTGGCGACAAGGACAATCAGCGCCAGCAAAAAGGAGGGCCAAACGTAGACGGCATACCCGCCCATGGCGAAGAACTCTCTCATACCGCCTCCTGCTCGACCATTTCCTGCACCCAGCGTGAATTGCGCTCACGCTCGACAATTTCCGCGCGCGCGCGCATTAAGACCACAGCGCCATAGTAAAGTTTAAATGAGATGGCCATGGTGAGCAGCGGAATCAACATACTCATATCCATTGATGGTTTGTCGAATTTTGTCACCGATGCTGGCTGATGCAGCGTGTTCCACCATTCAACCGAATAGTGAATGATGGGGATGTTGACCACGCCAACCAGGGCCAGAATCGAAACTGCGCGGGCAGCCACGCGTTTGTCCTCGATAGCACTGTGCAGGGCGATAATGCCGAGGTAGAGAAACAGCAACAGAAGCTCAGACGTCAGTCGCGCATCCCAAACCCACCAGGTCCCCCACATCGGTTTGCCCCACAGAGAGCCGGTGGCAAGGGCTAAGAACGTAAACGAGGCCCCCACAGCGGCACTGCTGATGACGATGATTTCCGTCATTTTGATACGCCATACCAGACTGATCAGGCCGGAGACAGCCATCACCACATAGATAAACATCGACATCCATGCGGCGGGTACGTGGATATACATGATGCGATAGCTTTCTCCCTGCTGGTAATCAGTGGGGGCGATGAAAAGGCCATTGTAGAGACCCCATACCAGGGTGATCAGAAAGCTGACCATGAACCAGGGGATTAATTTTCCGGCCACATTATAGAAGTAGCGTGGCGAACCCATTTGATGAAAGAAGCGAATGATCATATCAACTCAGACTGATTCTCAATGATGCGGCAGTAGCCATTGGGGCCAGTACCAGTGAACCCACCAGCATGGCGGACAAAATGGACAGTTGCGCTGTCGTCGGTATGCCGACAATAGCAGTTTTGACAGCATCCGTGGCAAAGATCAATACCGGCACGTACAGAGGCAGCACCAGGAGTGAAAGTATCATACCCCCCCGGCGAAGGCCTACCGTCAGGGCCACACCCACGGACCCGATCAGGCTCAGCACCGGGGTCCCCAGTAGCAGGGTCAGCATCAGGGTGGGAACGGCGGAACTCGGGATGTGCAGCAATACTGCCAGCAAGGGTGCGATGATGAAAAGCGGGAGTCCGGTTACCAGCCAGTGAGCCAATATCTTCGCCAGGACGAGGATCGATACCGGATGGGCACTCAACATGAACTGTTCCAATGAACCGTCATCGTAATCGGAGCGGAACATGCTGTCCAGAGAGAGCAGGGCGGCGAGCAGGGCAGCTACCCAGATCACCCCGGGACCGACCGCTTCTATGAGTTTGGGATCGTTGCCGATCCCCAATGGAAACATGGCTGTGACCAGAATGAAGAAGAGCATCGGATTGGCCAGTTCCGCCCGACGGCGATAGGCCAGCACCAGGTCCCTTTTAAGGAGCAGGCTGAAAGCGCTTGAGAGGGAGAGGGTACTCATCGATCAGACAGATTTACACGTATCAGCTGGATTTCATCCTTGAAGCCAATCCGGTGATGGGTGGTCATGGCTGCCATGCCTCCTCGGTGTAGGTGTGCCTCGAACAGGCGCTCCATATGCTCGATACCTTTGCGATCGAGGGAGGTGAAGGGTTCATCCAGTATCCAGAGTTTCGCATCGGTGACCAAAAGTCTTGCTATCGCCAGACGACGCTGTTGGCCTGCCGAGAGGTTACGTGTCGGTATATCCTCGAAGCCGTATAAACCGACCTGATCCAACGCATCATCCAGATCAATTCCCGCTTGTGCCTTGCCGAGTCCACGGGCGATGCGGAGATTTTCCAAAGGTGTCAGATCGAGCTTGGAACCATCCTTGTGACCCAAATAGGCGATATGCTCATGGAATTCGGGCCCTAGTCGAAAAATATCTTTCCCCTCCCACAACAGAGCGCCCGATTCCGGCAGGCGTATGCCGCAGAGAATGCGAAGCAGTGAGGTCTTTCCACTACCGTTGCGACCTTCCAGTACCAGCGCCTGACCTGGGTTGATACTGAAGCTCAGGTCTTCGAACAGTACCCTGTCGTCTCGTATGCAGAGCAGCGAGCGTGCTTCGTAGGTGATGGGGGAGGATGTGCTTGATGCTGTCACAAGTTCACTGTCGTTTTATCGTTATCACGCTGTTCATGGCGTGGAGAACAAAGCCCTGGCAAAGTTGGCAAAGTGGACAACCTTACCCGATCTCACTCCATAGCCTCAACAAAAATCGAACGCTATCGAATATGGGAACGATCTCCTTATAAAATAATGGGAATTATTTCCCGTCAATAGCCATTAGACACTATTATTGATGCCCATTCAGCAAACTGATTCCCATTTGTAATCAGCACGCTGTCACGAAATCGTCTGGTTGAGATAGCACTCTGCGGATTCTTAAGATTTGCTTAAGAATGCAATTGGAAAGTGTCCGACTTAGATGAGTCTAAAGGGTATGTCTTTAGCTGTCAGGTGGCCTGCGGTTTTTTTATAATAACCTGTTCCTGCTCAAAACTTTGCAGATTGGGGGTACGTTCAGCAATATTGGATGTTTGCCATGCCAGGGTCAAACAGAAAGCGATAACCAATACGAAAATATATTTCACCGGACATGTCCCCCGGAAATTAACTTGGTGGTGAAATTGTGGCGCCCTTGTGAGCAGTTATTTTTTTAAAGGGTGGAATATATAGGAATTACCCTAGGTTCGCTAGTCCAGGAATGAGTGTATTTTTGATCTAGATCACCTAAACACCTCCTGCCAGGGCTATTCTACATGCAGATAGATAAGATCAGAACTGATTTTAGTCGGATAGGTTTTAATAGGTTCTGTTGCAGGTTCGTCCAATGGCTCACCGCTTTTCAGGCTGAAACGACTGCCGTGCAGTGAGCATTTTATGCTATCCCCTTCGATACAGCCCAGATAGAGAGAGACCTCTTCGTGACTGCAGAGGTCATCGACGGCATAGATCCGGCCGTCGGCGTTCACTATCAGATAGCGCCGGCCGTCAATATCGACGCGCTTCATCCTGCCTGGCTGCAGCTCATCACAACGTGCTACTTGTACCCAATCATTCACCGTCGCCACTACCTGATTCGTTGATGGGCACGGCCCGAGTCGAGAACCTGACGAACCTGGTCGGCAGCGGATACGATTGTGCTGCAAACCCCGGCATGCCAGAGAATCAGGGCGCAGCTATAGACCAGTGAATCGTAGGCCGGGCCTTGCTCGCCATGGAGAGCTCGCATGCCTGTTTCGGCGGCGGCTGAAGCTGCACCGCCGATATCCTTAATGCGGGCGACTTCATCCCCACCGATTCTGATGGCATCGTCCTCAGGAAGTGGAACGGCTCGGAGGGTCTGGTTGATTCCGAGGCTCTCCGGTGTGATCTCGACAGGTTGCTCATCACCCAGGTCATCATAACGGTAGACCATTCCCTGTTGTCTCAGGGAGGGGATAACGCCTCCTTCGATACCACGCACCAGCAAACAACCCTCAAAACCGGCGAAACGGGCCAGTGAAGCATATTTTGCGGGATAAGGCTTATGCACATATCCGGTTACCAGGTGGGTCTTGCTTCGGGCGACAAGAGGCTTAGCCAGTACCTCGACTGTGGTCAGGACCTGTCGCTTGATTATCTTTTGTCTCAAATCGGTCAAATTGTGCAGGCCCGGGCAAAAAGTACGCTGATCCACATAGGCCCATCCCAACTCCGGATCCTCCAACCGAGAAGCGGCGCTATCGAGGTCAAGATCCACACCGATACCGGCAGCCTGCAGTACATGGCGGTGAGTGACACCGAATTTCGGACCCACGGTATCGAGGCCATGACTTACGCAGGGCAGGCCGCAGGCAGCCAATACAGCGGGTATAAAAGGTGATACGGGAAGATTTCGGTTGACACCGTCATAGGGGTCAGCCAGGGAGATCAACTGGTCAATCTCGACCTGACGACTTTGTGAGATGTTAAGGATTGCCTCCAGTGCGCCTTTGTTTTCGTCATCAGTCTCTCGTTTCATACGAAGCGCAATAAGGAAAATTGCCGCCTGTACCTCGTCGATTTCGCCTCTCAGAATGGCCGCCATACCTTTGCTGGCCTCCTCAAGGGAGATGTCCTTGCTCAGTTCCGGTCCGGTGGCTATGCGCTGAATGATCGAATGCATCAACGCTTGAGAGGTCATAGTGTCAGTCATGAAATACTACCTGATTGAGTGACTTGATGGAGCGCAGTATAAATAACATAGTAAAAATGTCAAGAATTACCCGGTAAGTGCGAAGTTTAATATACAAATTCAATTTTTGATGGCCAGTAATCTGACACGATGCAGCAGATTAGCCTGGTAAGGCTGGACCCCATCCTACGTAATGTGTGTGCTGCCAAGGGTGGTCTAAGGGGGGTAAGGCGGTATTAACTATGGAACAACAATATATGACGCTGCAGCGGATATGGTGTGATAGGCAGCATCTCCAGCTATGCACCCCGGTCGCTTACCGAGGCACATTTGCCCTTCAGTTTTAGTGAAGTTTGACCAGTCCGGATAGAAGGCGCTTGTGTCGCCTGGCCCTCAGCGATGCAAGACGGATGTCAGAACTAAATCGTGTTCAAAGAACACAGAATAGCTGCTGTAGTCCCATCGGGTGATCGGTGGCTCGCCGACACTGGGATGAGCGGCCAATGGCTGGCCGTATCGCTGGCTGACCTGATCCATAGACATGCTGCGCGTCGGACGGGGGATACCCTCCTCACTGTTGATGGGTGCCGAATGGATTGATTCGATCAATAGCACATCGGCGGAGACCGGCAGTGAGAGCATGCAGATTAGTGTGGCGGATAGGGTGGTGATACGAAAAGTCATCTGGGTAACTCCGAATTTATCTCTTCAGGAATGAATATAGCACTCTTATCTAAGTATAGAAATTAAAAAGTTTTTCTTTAATCCTGTCAGTTGCTTTTCACGGCTCTGATGTATAGTGGCGGTGGATGGTTGGATGATCTTTCCGGAATTGGAAAAATATGGCCGCTATTCCCGCCTATTTTTGTTAGGCTATCCGATTCGAGGAGCAACCCCCAGCGACGCTAAAAAATTCCGCAGGTTTGGGTGCTAACAAAACAGGATTTATTCGCCAGAAAAATGTTCAAACCGATCGAATTTTATATCGGCCTGCGCTATACACGCGCCAAGCGGCGTAATCACTTTATCTCCTTCATATCGCTGATCTCGATGTTGGGAATCATGTTGGGTGTGGTGGCGTTAATCGTCGTCTTATCAGTTATGAACGGGTTTCACAAAGAAGTCCGTGAACGAATTCTCGGTATGACATCACATGCCACGATTTCCGGTGTCAATGGAGAACTGGAGAATTGGCCTGAGGTACAGGCCGAGGCCGCAACGTTTCCGCACGTGATAGGAGAGGCGCCCTATGTGGAGGGGCAGGGGATGTTGATCAGCGGGCAGAAGGTCAGCGGTGTATTGTTGCGGGGCATATTGCCGGACCAGGAAGGCAAGGTATCCGAAGTGATTTCAGCCATCACGAATGGCTCCATCGAGGCCCTCCAGCCGGGTGAATACGGTCTGATTCTCGGACGAGAACTGGCCTTGGTATTAGGGGTCGGGGTTGGTGATCGTGTCACCCTGGTGACACCCCAGGTCAATGTTACGCCCGCCGGTATCATGCCGCGCCTGAAACGCTTTACCGTGGCAGCGATATTCCAGGTGGGAATGGGGGAGTACGACAGAGGGGTTGCCATCATGCATATGGAGGATGCGGCCAAATTGATGCGCCTCGAGTCGGGGGCGAGCGGGATCCGCCTGAAGCTGGACGACCTCTATTTGGCCCCACAGATATCGAGAGAGCTGGCGCTGAAGATGGGTGGTTACTATCGCATCAGTGATTGGACCATGCAGCATCGCAATTTTTTTGCCGCGTTGCAGACGGAAAAACGCATGATGAGCATCATTCTTTCTCTGATCGTGGCCGTAGCGGCCTTCAATATCGTTTCCACCATGGTGATGGTGGTGACCGATAAACAGTCGGATATCGCTATTCTTCGCACCCTGGGGGCATCACCAAGCTCCATAATGGGCATCTTCATGGTGCAGGGCGCCACCATCGGTATCGTCGGCAACATACTCGGCATGATCGGCGGGGTGTTGCTGGCGATCAACGTGGAGGAGATTGTCAGTTGGATCGAGTCGGTTTTCGAGATCGATTTCTTGGATCCCAGTATCTACTACATCACCAAGTTGCCTTCCGAACCGCATCTCTCCGATGTATTGCTGATAGGGTTTACCGCTTTCATCATCACCCTTGCTGCAACCCTCTATCCCGCCTGGAAGGCATCACGTACCCAGCCCGCCGAGGCATTGCGCTATGAGTGATACCGGGATTGTCCTGCAGGCGAACAACCTGGTGAGATCTTTCACCCAGGGCGATCTTCATGTGGAAGTGTTGCAAGGGGTCGATCTATCCATAAAAAAAGGCGAACGAGTGGCGATCATCGGTGCATCGGGCTCAGGTAAAAGCACACTGCTGCACTGTCTGGGTGGATTGGACCAGCCAGATTCGGGGGAGGTGATGCTGCATGGCAATGACCTGCTGATCATGAATGAACGGGATAAGGGTCTGCTCAGAAATCGGCATATGGGTTTTGTCTACCAGTTTCACCATCTGTTGCCTGAATTCACGGCACTGGAAAATGTTGCGATGCCGCTGTTGATCGGTGGTGAATCGGCAACCGACGCAAGGGCGGCGGCCAAGGCGATGTTACAGCAGGTTGGTTTGGAAGCGCGGGTCGAGCACAAGCCGAATGAACTCTCGGGCGGAGAAAGGCAAAGGGCTGCACTGGCGAGGGCAATGGTCCACCAGCCGGATTGTGTATTGGCGGATGAGCCGACAGGAAACCTCGACAGAAGAAGTGCTGAACAGGTCTATGAATTGATGCTGCAATTCAACCGGGAGAGCAACACCAGCTTTGTGGTGGTTACCCATGACCATGAACTGGCGGCAAGAATGGATCATACATGGCAGTTGGTGGATGGAAAGCTGTCAAGGCCTGAGCCGCTGACGGGATAGCTGCTTATTTCAGATTGATTTCAGGGGATGAATAGTCAGACTGATGTGGATGTTGATAATCAGGTCTAGGGTGTGGTGGGTGAACGGCGGGTTTTCTTTCGCAGGCGACGGGCCTTCCATTTCTCCACCGCATGCCAGCGCCATATCCATAAAATCAGGCTGTAACCCAGTATGGATGAGACCGTGGCACAGAACAAGCTGCCGATGAGCAATGGGACCCAGATCTCGACCCCAACATTCTGTACCCATTCCCAACTGAAATGGAAAGGCCCCAATGTGGCTGTTTCGCCGGTGATCAATGTTCCCACCCAATAAGCGAATAAAAACATGGGAGGAATGGTGATCGGATTGGTGATCCAGACCAGGACTACCGACAGAGGGAGATTAACACGAAAAAAGATGGCTGCCGCTGCAGCGAGCACCATTTGAAACGGGATCGGAATGAAGGCCATAAAAAGGCCTACCGCAAATGCACCTGAGACGGAGTGCCTGTTGAGATGCCACAGATTTGCGTCATGCATCAGCGTGCCGAAAATCCTCAAATGCTTATGGTTACGTACCGTGTCGTGGTGGGGTAACAGGCTTTTAATAAATCTCTTGGGCATGAGTCATTGAAATTATCTGCACAAGCCGCTGATGACGTTCATATTGAGGGTATACCTGAATCGACACCAATACTGAAGCATGTTAAAGCATAGTACAACTTAGATTAATGGAAGAGACAATTACACAATAGAGATAAGAGACAGGGAATGTCGTGAATTTAGTTCTGATCGCATTTGTGGTCGGTGCAACACTATTTCATCAGCTTCAGATCCTGCCTGAAATATGGTGGATGGCTGCACTCGCACCACTGGCCTTTTTCTGGCGTGTCCGTAGTCTGCGGCCATGGATTGCATTTCTGCTCGGGGGAGGGTGGACGCTGCTTTTCGCTCTCAATCACCTGCAGCACAGGCTTCCAGCCGAATTGGAAGGCCGGGATATGGTGGTGGAGGCTGTTATTGCATCCCTGCCAAAGCGTCAGGGCCGATTGACACGATTTCAAGCAGATGTGAACCAGCTGTTTGACAGTCATGGCAATGTGGTGCCACTGACCCGTCTGCAACTCAGTTGGTATGGCCTACGCGATACACTTCGTGTCGGTGAAACCTGGCGCTTGAAGGTCAGGTTGAAACGACCAAGAGGCATGCAAAACCCGGCAGGGGCGGACCTCGAACGGTGGATGTTCAGCCGGGGAGTGCAGGCCAAGGGATATGTCAGAAAGTGGCACGGCAACCGGATCCTGGAAAGCGGGACGCACCATGCGTGGATAGACAGGTTGCGCCAGACCATAGCGCTGCAGCTGGATCAACGGGTTCGACAGCCTGACGCGGTGTCCCTTTTAAAGGCCTTGGCGATAGGGGACAAGCGGGGTATCGGAACCGAACAATGGCGTGTATTCAGTACCACCGGCACCAACCACCTAGTGGCCATATCAGGACTCCACATAGGCATAGTTGCCGGATGGTTGCTGTTCGTCAGCCAGTGGCTGTGGCGCCGTAGCGAGCGCCTGACTCTCAGAATCCCCGCCATCAAGGCAGGATCGGTCGTCGCATTGGCCGGGGCATTCATCTATGCCGCACTGGCTGGGTTTTCACTCCCCACTCAACGTGCCCTGCTGATGCTGTTCACGACCCTTGGCAGCGTCATACTCGGACAGAGGGTTCAGCCGGGCAGAAGTCTTGTACTGGCCATGTTCATGGTGGTGTTACTGGATCCCATGGCGACCCTGTCGGCTGGATTTTGGCTCTCCTTCGGCGCAGTCGCTGTGATTATCATGAGTGTTGGCGGACGCATCGATTGCTGGACAGGGTGGCGGCAGATGATACGGGTGCAGTGGTTCGTTACCTTGGGATTGGTGCCTGTTCTATTGCTGTTTTTCGACCAGGCGTCATTGATATCGCTGATCGTGAATTTGGTTATGGTGCCCTGGTTTACCCTGATCCTGGTACCCATGGTATTGTTCGGTCTGCCACTGCTGACGGTACCGTTTATGGCCGGTTGGTGGTTTGACCTGCTTGGATGGCTGGCTGCCCATACCTATCAGTTACTGGTCTGGTTCTCCACGCTCCCCTATGCAATGTTCACCCTGCCTGATGCTGCTGTTTGGTGCTGGATCGTGGCAATTATCGGTTTTCTGCTGCTCCTGATCCCCGCAGGAATACCGGCACGCGGATTGGCGATCTGGTTGATCGCCCCCTTGATTCTCGTTAAGCCGGTTCGCCCTGCCCATGGAGAGCTTTGGTTTACACTGTTGGATGTTGGACAGGGTCTGGCCTGTGTCATTGAAACAGAGCGTCATGTTATGGTCTACGATACGGGGCCCGCGTACGCAACAGGATTCAATACAGCGGAATCGGTGCTTATTCCGTATTTAAGATCACGAGGATACGCTAGGGTCGACCGGCTGGTGCTGAGTAATGGTGATCGTGACCATGCCGGAGGCTATAGCGCACTGAAACAGGCAGTGGAGGTTGCTGACAGCCTGGCGGGAGAACCCGAACGTATAGCGCAGGTACGGGAGTGCCAGGCAGGTGAGAAGTGGCATTGGGATGGTGTGTCATTCACTGTGCTGCATCCGGACCGGAGTGAAAGATTCAATCTTGCAAACGATCGCTCCTGTGTGGTGCAGGTAGCTGTAGGTGATTGGCGTATATTGCTGCCGGGTGATATCGAGGAGCGGGGCGAAGGGGCATTGTTGAGACACCATGCCGGGGATCTGGCGTCAGATATTGTGGTTGCGCCTCATCATGGCTCGGCGACATCCTCAACACTGCCGTTTGTGAATGCTGTGGCGCCTGACTGGGTGCTTGTCTCAAGTGGTTATAGAAACAGCTATGGTTTCCCGAAAAATGAGGTGGTTCAGCGTTGGCGGCAACAGGGTGCAGTTATACTGAATACAGCTGAAACGGGGGCGATACAGTTTCGTATCAGCAGGGAACAGCAGGAGATCGAGCCACGCCTCTATCGCAAACATAACAGCCGCTATTGGAGTGAATGAATTGCTTTAGACGGTGTTCCACATTCGCTGCGGTATGAAAAGGGTATCAGTTTGCGACCCTTTGTTTCAGATTGCACGACGCATCAAGTATGATAAGCAACAGGGATTTATATTACTTCATATCAAGAATATAGGACGCAGAAAAGGTGCTAGAACTGGTAAAGTCCGGCGGATGGCTCATGCTGCCCATCATCGCGTGCTCCATTGTTGCGCTGGGGATCGTTTTGGAGAGGTTGTGGTCGCTACAGCGAAAGCGGGTCATGCCCGAATACCTGATGCGGCAGATCCTGCAACTGCATAAGGATGACAAGCTCAATCTGGCGGATCTCGATAAACTGAAAGACAGCTCTCCCCTGGGGAAGATCCTGGCTGCCGGATTGATCAACCGGGATCACAGCAAAGAGGTGATGAAGGAAGCCATCGAAGAGGTCGGGCGGCAGGTGGTGCATGAACTCGAACGCTATCTCAACACCCTTGGTACCATAGCTTCGATCTCACCATTGCTCGGTCTGTTGGGTACCGTAATCGGGATGATCAAAGTGTTCAGCGTCATCGTGACTGCGGGGGTCGGCGATCCCGGGGTCTTGGCGGGTGGTATATCCGAGGCACTGATCACCACTGCCGCCGGCCTCTCAGTGGCTATACCGAGTTTGATGTTTCATCGATATTTCAGTGGCCTGATCGACCGGTTTGTGATCGGCATGGAAGAGCAGGCGCTAAAACTGGTCGAGGTGATCCATGGGGAGCGGGAGCTGAGATGAATCTCCGGCCGTCGCCGCGTAAATCACCCGGTGTGGATATTACGCCGCTTATCGATGTGGTCTTTCTGCTGCTGATATTTTTCATGGTCTCCACGACTTTCGAGCGTGAAAGTCAGATCATGATCGAGCTCCCCGAAGCGACAGGAGAGGAAGTCGAACACAAAAAAGACGAACTGGACATCACCATCAATATATCCGGTACCTTTTTCGTCAATCAGCGTGAAGTCGTCAATACGGAAATAGAAACCCTCAAACAAGCCATCAGAAATGCGATTGGTGATCAACACGATCTTCCGGTTATCATCAATGCCGACGCCAGAACGCCGCACCAATCGGTGATGACGGCAATGGATGCGGCAAGCCAGTTGGGGCTGACGAAGATGACCTTTTCCGCCCATCGTCCGGTCAGCGAGTGAGGAAGGCCGGCGCTTGAACGCAATAGAGGCATCCTGGCGTGGCTGGAGCGGCCTGACCCTGTTGTTGCTCCCACTGTCCGGGATCTTCTGTCTCGTCAGCGCTATCCGTCGCCTGTTTTTTCGTGTCGGGCTATTGAGTAGCGTTTCTCTCGAGGTGCCGGTCATTGTGGTCGGTAACATCACCGTGGGAGGGACAGGAAAGACACCGCTGGTGATCTGGTTGGCCAAAAAATTACAGCAGTGGGGATACAAACCGGGCATCGTCACCAGGGGATATGGTGGTGGTTCGGACCGATGGCCCTGTGAAGTCAACCAGAACACTTCCGCCAAACAGGTGGGCGACGAGGCTGTTTTACTCAAACGGCGGAGCGGTTGTCCGGTTTACGCCGGGCCGGATCGACCGGCAGCAGCACGGCAGTTGTTGACCGATCACCAGTGCGATCTGATTATCTCCGATGACGGTCTGCAGCACTATGCTTTGGCAAGAGATCTGGAGATTGTGGTCATCGATGGGGAGCGCTGGTTCGGTAATGGTCTCTGTCTTCCGGCAGGGCCTCTGCGCGAAAGAAGAGGACGGCTTGCCGAAGCCGGTCTGGTGATCGTCAATGGTGCCTCGAAGGGGTGTGAATACCGTATGCATCTGAAGGCTACCGATGCGGTCGCACTGGATCACCGTGGTGAATCGAAGGCGTTGATCCAATTCAAAAATGATCGCATGCATGCGATCGCCGGAATCGGCTATCCTGACAGATTTTTCAATATGCTGGAAGGACTCGGACTGAAACTCGAGCGCCACCCTTTCCCTGATCACCACGCCTTCACCCCCGACGATTTAAAGCCTTTTTCAAGTCAGACTGTTCTCATGACAGAGAAAGATGCGGTAAAGTGCGAGCTATTCGCACAACCAAGCCACTGGTACGTGCCGGTCGTGGCTGATGTGGATAATGGTTTTGAGGAAGCACTGATGACACTGACGAAAAGGCTGAAAGATGGACAGAAAACTGCTTGATATTCTGGTTTGCCCGCTGTGCAAGGGAAAACTTACTTATCAAAAAAAAGCCGCCGAGCTGATCTGTCCTGTAGACCGGCTGGCGTTTCCGATTCGGGATGATATACCGGTTATGCTGGAAGATGAGGCCAGAAAACTGCCCGAGGACGAGGAGATTACCGCAGAAGGCCGCAGCTGATGCAGTTCAAAGTCGTCATTCCGGCACGCTATGCCTCTGTCCGGCTTCCCGGTAAACCCTTATTGGAGCTGGCGGGCAAGCCAATGATTCAGCATGTTTTCCAGCGCGGGGTCGAGAGTGGCGCCAGTGAAGTGGTAATCGCCACAGACGATCAACGAATTGCCGATGTATGCCGCAGTTTTTCCGCCGATGTCTGCATGACTTCAGACGACCATCGCAGTGGTTCGGATCGGATCGCAGAGGTGGTATCGATACGGGGCTGGGCAGACGATGAAATCATCGTCAATCTGCAGGGTGACGAACCCTGTATGCCGGCCGAGTTACTGCATCAGGTTGCACAGGATATGGACAGCCATGATGCGGCCGCAGTGACAACGCTTTCCACAGGCATCACCGATCGCAATAAACTGTTCGATCCTCATGTGGTCAAGGTCGTCACTGACGCTCAAGGCTATGCACTCTATTTCAGTCGGGCGCCAATTCCCTGGCACCGGGATGAGTTTATCAACAGCGACACGCCCTTACCCGCCAATATCGGGTTTGCCCGACATATAGGTCTATATGCCTATCGATCCGGTTACCTCACCCGTTTTGTCACCCTGGATCATGCCCCGATAGAGCGGGCGGAGTCACTGGAACAGTTAAGGGTCCTGTGGCACGGTGACCGGATTCATGTAAGTGAGGCAATGATTGAACCTGGCCACGGTGTCGATACTCACGATGATCTGAGGCGGGTTTCCGAGCTTCTGGTATAGTTGCCGTTCTCCTCAGATCGGCGTCACCGGTCAGCTTTGAAATGTCATACGTATACGATATAAATTCCTACTATTGTCAAGTTCATCTGTCACTCTCAATTGTTTAAATTTGTAAACTTTTTCGACAGTAGTATGGAAAATGGGGTATTTCACCCATGTCATGGTAGGAGTTTACCTCCTATTTGTCGGATAATTTTACAATTGCAAATGTAAAATAATTATAAACCACATTAAAAATATTATTTAATAAATTGTTTTAAAAGTATTATTTTATACCTGGCACAAACAGTGCTTTACTGATAAGAAAATATTGTGATTGAAATCACACTTTACCAATCACTGCGGGCTAAGGATTGGGGACTCAATTTTATGAAGGGCATTGCAGATGACTTTGGTAAAAGATAAGAATCTACAATCAGTGGGGCAATCTCTCCTGACACTAACTGCCTCTTCAATTACGCCGGGAACCCCATCTTCCAATACTTCCTCATCGAAAAGTGACATGTCTTCAATCGACCAACGTCACATTGCAGGTGTTTCGGAGCTGCTCGATTTCGCTCAATTTCAGAAAAATCGAATGAGTGTCGAGGAGGAGGAGAAAAAAAGGATTTCGAGGGAGCTGCATGACGGTTTAGGGCAACTACTGACCAGCATGAATCTGCACATCCAACGATGCCTGGATGGATGTAATGATCAGAATGTTGAAGACATGCTGTATGACAAACACATCGAGTCCCTCAACGCGCTTTCGTCGATGGTCAAACTGGCGATAGATGAAATCAGGACAATTTGCAGCACGATTCGCCCCGCCATTCTGGATGACCTGGGTGTGAATGCAGCCATCACTTGGCAGTGTCGACAGATATCGCAAATCAGTACTGATTTCGATGTGGTGGCCGAACTGAGTATCGACGAATCGGAGATACCCGAAGAGCTAAAGACAGTCATCTATCGTATTGTTCAGGAGTCACTGAACAATGCGTTGAAGTACTCGCGGGCAAAACAGGTCAAGGTCAGTCTGTGGCATACTCGCAACGCCATACAGCTGACTGTTGAAGATGACGGTGTCGGTTTTGATCCTGTCGGGATCAAAGACAGGCTGGGCATGGGCCTGATGAGCATGCGCGAGCGGGCGGAGTCGGCAAGCGGCACACTGCAGGTGAATGCGGAAGTGGGTCAAGGGGTAAAAATATGTGGTTCGTTTCCTGCGAAAAAGATCACTCTCAACGGCTGATGATACCCTTATCGAGGGCATAAGTCGTTAATGCCGAAACGCTGTGTAAATCGAGCTTCTTCATCAGATTTGCCCGGTGTTTCTCCACTGTCTTCACGCTGATACAGAGATACTCCGCCATGCTTTTATTGGTGTGGCCCTCGGCAATGAGCTTTAATATCTGCCGCTCTCTTTGGGTGACGGTGTCCCAGCGCGTAACCGGCTCCTGACTGATATTGTTTGTATTGAGATAGCTGTTGACCACCTTTTCAGTGATTTCCGCACTCAAGTAGGTTTTGCCGTTTAATACCCGTTCTGCCGCCGTCATCAATTCGTTTTGTGTGGCATCCTTCAACACATAACCGTTGGCGCCGGCCTTCAGGCTGGCCAATACATATTCCTCTTCGTTGTGCACTGTCAGAACCAGTGTTTTTATATCCGGCATGCGCTCTTTTATTTCACGTATAGCATCCATACCATTGAGACCCGGCATATTCAGGTCCATGATCACAAGATCGGGTTTGAGCTCGATGACACGGCGTATTGCGTCACGGCCGTTATCGGCCTCTCCAACCACGTCAAACTGGGGGTTGGAGGTCAGCAGTGCTTTCAGACCGGCGCGTAAAATATTGTGGTCTTCGGCTATGACGATTGTTTTATTGTCCGTATTCATTGTTATCTGAAATCTATCTTCAACCCTTAAATGGTATAGTTTCAATAGCGTATTGTAATCTGATTTTCAATTTCAACTAAGTTTAGGCCTGATTGATAGCGATGCAAATTTCATTGGATTTTATTACGCAAATGGCATCGCGGTTCCGACAAATCCACCATTACATAAAATAGACTTTGAATAAACCCTGTTAGCGAGTATGGAGGATGGCAGGCAGCAATTCATTTTTATTTTTCCGCTGAAGAGTTGCACGCTTTTCTTTTTGTAATGCAATCTTTTCTCTGAAAAAAACAGGTTGCTTGCATCGCATAAAAACGACTCTAAATCCTATTAACTGCACCCTACCTTTCGGGGTAGGGTTTCTGCTCCTGACAAAATACTCAATCGTCACCTGTGCGGGTAGGTGATTGAGTAGAAAAAAAGCGTAGTTTCACGCAAAGACCCTATATATATGGCGATGTAAGCTTTGCCACTAAGTACTGGTGAAGGGGCTGGTGTGTCCGGTAAGCGGAAATCATCCCCGGGAAAGATGAATGACCATTAGGGGTCTGGAGAAAAAACCATGATAAACGAGCATCAGGGTTATACAAGCAGAAGCGTAATGTCTTTATTTGCATTGTCATTGCTGTTTCTGTCTACAAATGTTAACGCGGGTGATGTCACGCTTAATGTAGTGGGACCTGATGGCGCAGCTGTGCCGGGTTTTCGCTATATCTTTCAGGAAGACACAACCTATGCTGTCGACCCCAATAATCCTGCGACGACCGCTGATGGCCTCTTGTCATTGGGTTTTCATGCGAGTAACCATCCACCAGCCACTCGAGATGTGGCTGGTCAGGCTGAGAACCTGAGTGGCAATGAGGATACCAGTTCAACCACAATCACTGGTCTGCCGGACACGCGCTACTATGTTTCAGTACTCCCTTATAGCGGTCACAGCATCAGTGGCGCCCCGATAGAAGTTGTACCAGGTGCAAATGAACTGACTGTGACAGTACAGCCCCATCCGATCCCCACAGCTCAGATCTCGATCTACCTGTTTGAGGACAACCATCCCATCAACGGTGTGCCCGATCTCCCTCAAGAGGCCAATGACGGCAGTGTTGACTGGACACAGTTCTCACTGTTTCTGGAAGAGCCGGGCGGTCGTTACGGCATCGCGGGCGGCCAGGTGATTCAGGATGCCTTCGGGAATCCGCTTGGCACCGTCTATGATCAGCACTGCCTTGCCGATGGATCGCCTGCGTACCTGCGTGATGGTGCCGGCAATATCGTGATCATTGGTGGTGAGCCAGTACTTTTAATCGATCACTTCTGCTTCGATGCCGAAGGTAATCCTATCGTGCTCGAGATGGGTGACGGCACCATGCACCCAAACCCAGACGGCACTTTGACGGTAAAAAATATCGCCCCGGGTAAATACGGTGTTGTGATCATCCCACCCACCAATCCCGACGATAATATCGGTTGGCAGCAGACCAGCACCATCGAAGGCAGCAAGGTCATCGATGCCTGGGTCAAGGCCAATGAACCGCCGGTCTTTGTCGAGTTCGGACTGCCGGGACCCCATGTGTGTCGTCGGTTTTGTAAAAGCTACAGCTGATGGCGGTATGCCAGGTGCGCCAGGTCCGCAACCGGGTGAGCAGATAGCTACCGTGAGCGGCACTGTCACAGATATGCATATGTCGCGCGTCACACGCCAACCGACATTCGAGTTCTTTTCCGGCCGCCCGTTCCCGGGTTGCTGGGTTGGTATCAACCAAGTGGATGCGGCCGGTGCCCTGGGTCAGGGTATCGAAGCAGCCCCCTGTGATGGGGATAGCGGTTTCTCGTTTGATCTGCCTCCCGGCAGCTATCAGCTGGCGATCTGGGATGCAAACCTGGATGTGGTCTTCGCCGCAAACCCGTTCAGCGTGGATGCCACAGGTGGTACTTGTAATGGCGGCAATAGCTGTGCCTTCGGTGAAGTAGCCGTTTTCAATTGGTTTACCCGTCTGAACGCCGGCGTTTTCCTGGACGAAGACTTGGACGGTTTCTGGGATCAGGGCGAACCAGGGCTTGGCAACGGTGAACGGGGTATCGGCCCCGAGAGCCAGGATGTGAGCCTGCGCTGGCGCGACGGTAGCGTCTATCAGAACTTTCCAACCGACCACGAGGGTCTTGCGCCATTCGACGAGGTCTTCCCCTTCTTCCACTGGCTGGTGGCTGAGGTCAGCTTTGCCAACAAGAAGGCGACCGGCGCCACTTTTGTGGTCGATGCGGGCGGTCCAGTGGATACCGCCAATGGTGATTTCCCCGGTTTTGGTGAATTGAATCCCCAACCTCAGTTCTGTACACCGGCGATTGCCGCAAATGCGGAAGATCCTAACTTTGGATGTACTCCAGGCGATGCGCTGATCAATCCGAACACCACTGACAACCTGTCGCGTACGGAAACCGGTGCGGTGCTGACCCAGGGCTTCCAGGGCTTCCTCGGCCAGACCAGCGTGATGCAGTTCGGTAAGGTGGATTACATCTCTATTACACCGCCCTACAATGATGGAACATTCCATCCGCCTGAGTTTGTTGGCGAGAATGGCGGTATCTCCGGCATGGTCTTCTATGCCACCACCCGTGCGGAAAACGAACCGCAATTCGCCGCCGCCGAGGAGTGGGAGCCGGGTGTACCCCGGGTTCAGTTGGCCCTCTATGCCGACGGTGACATCGACTGTCCCGCCCTCGCCGGCCAGGTGAATTGTGACATCGACTGGAATAACGATGGCACATTGGATCCCGATGATGGTGTGGTAGAAGATATTAATGGTGTGCCCGGTATTCAGTATGCCGATGTGGACAACTATCCGCTCGGTTTTGCCGAGGGTGCAGCACCCGGTCCGGAGGATATCGACAGAAACGGCAATGGCGCATTCGATCTGGGCGACGCCCTGCAAGTGACCTGGACCGACAGCTGGGACGATAGCCTGCCCGAAGGCTGTCAGGGCCTGAACAATATCCCACCTAGCCCCGCTTTCCCGGCAGGCATCCCCGTTGAGCCGCCCATCACTGATGAGCGCTGCTTCGACGGTCTGCGCAACTTCAATCAGGTCAGGCCTGGCGTCTTCGATGGCGGATTCGCCTTTGAAGAGTATGACATGGACTACCTGGGAAGCCTGGGTAACCAGAGTGGTAACGTCACCATCCTGAACAACTTCTATGCGGATCGAATTGCAGCCGTAAGCACGGTTGCCGCAGCAACCGGAAAGGCGCTTGAACTGCCCGAACAATGGATTCTCCCCGGTGATTATATTGTCGAGATGGCGACACCTCCGGGTTATGAAAGCCTCAAGGAGGAGCATAAGAACGTCGATTTCGGTGACGAATATACGCCATCACTGCAGGCACTGCCCGTGGCCTGTGTGGGTGACGACCGTACGGTGCCTCAGTACCTGACCATGGTGACCAGGGACGGCAGCGGTACCGATCCGGGTGACGGCAGCAATCTTGTGGATGCCGCACTGCTGGATGACGAGGGTGTGTTTGCACCGTTCGCCAATGAGACGCGTCGTAGCTGTGATCGCAAGCTGGTGCCGCTTTCATCCGGTCAGAATGCAGCCGCTGAGTTCTTCCTCATGACCCATGTGCCGCTTGCCGGCAATGTGTCAGGTGTCGTCCTCAACGACCTGGCCAACGAGTTCAATCCGAACTCCCCGGCCTTCGGCGAAAAGTTCGCGCCGCGTAACATACCGATCGCCTTCTACGACTGGAACGGCAACGAAGTCAATCGTATCTATGCGGATCAGTACGGCCGCTACAACCTGATGGTGCCCTCGACCTCCACGGCGAATCTGGGGATTCCATCGGGCATGTCGCCCAACATGCTGGTCTCCTGTATGAACGATGCGGGCCCGATCGATAATCCCGCTTATTTGGTCGATGCCGATAATGACGGACTCGACGACAACACGGGTGCGCCCGCCAAGATCGTCGATCCGAATTTCAAGACCCAGTACAGCCAGTTCTGCTACACCTTCCAGTACATGCCCGGCGTGATCACCTATCTGGATACGCCTGTGGTACCGGTTGCCGCACATGCGGATAGGGAGACCTTCCCGCTGGATTGTGAGCAGACCGACAAAACGCCCATGATATCGTCCATCACCCGGACGGGCGGCCTGCCCGGTCCCTTCGGTCTGGCCGGCGATACCATTCGCATCAATTCAATGGGACTGGTGGATGTGCCCAATCCCTATTGGGATGGTGTGATACCTGCTGAGAAGCTGATAACACGTGACTACAGATTCAATCCAGGTGTTCCAGGTATGGAATCGCGGGCATTCCTCATCGATCTGGATGATCCAACAGTGCCGATCGAGCTCTCTTCCTACAGCGCTCGAAATGAAAATTTTCTTGAAGGCACTATCCCCGCAGTCGGTCCAGGCGAGTATCAGGTCATGGTCTCCAATGGTGATGTCAGTTCACCGGTAGGTGTCACTCTGACTGTGGGTGTTGATGTGGCCGGTCTGGGCGAGAGTGCCCCCAGGGCCAATTACAGTGCAGCAAACCAGGCAGCCACCACGTCAGCGGTTTGGCGCGTACCAGGTGATTTCGCCACCATTCAGGAGGCGATTGGCGATCCGGTCAACAATCCAGCCGGACCTTCCGCCGCCGCGGGTGACCTGATTCTCGTTGCGCCGGGTGACTATGAAGAGATGGTGATCATGTGGAAACCGGTCAAGCTGCAAGGTTGGGGTGCCGGTGCGGTTACCCTGAATGCCAGACAGGTACCCACCGAAAAGGTTGCCAACTGGCGTAATCTGGCTACCACGCTGGAGTCAAATGGCTCGATCTCACTCCTGCCGGGTCAGGCCCTGGCGCCTTTCGGATTCCCCGGCCTGGGTGCGCAACTCTTCCCGACGGAAGAGGGTGCAGGTATCTTCGTGGCCGGTACCAATAGCGGTGGCAACCGTTTCGGCCATCCCAGGAATCGTGGTGCCCGTATCGATGGTTTCACCATCATCGGTGCCAGCACCGGCGGTGGCATCGTCGCCAACGGCTATAACCAGTGGTTGAATATCTCCAACAATAAGATTACCGCCAACTCCGGTTTCTACGGTGGCGGTATCCGTGTCGGTCATCCTCAGTTGACCCATGAGATCGAGACTGAAGACGATCCGGATTTCATTGAGGAGAATGACAACTATGCGGTAGGCACGCTGGTCTATACCGACAGCCGAAACGACCGCGTCAATATCCATCACAACCTGGTACAGAAGAATGGTGTACTGAGCGGTGCAGGTGCCGGTATTTCGCTGAATACAGGCACTGATGCCTACCGGGTGAGAAACAACTGGGTATGCGGTAACTTCGCTCAAGGAAGCGGCGCCGGTATCGCTCACCTGGGTCTCAACAGGGGCGGCATCATTGAGGACAATATGGTTATCTTCAATGAGTCCTTCCAGCAGACACCGGGAACCTCGCCGGATGGCGGCGGTATCTATATCGCCGGACAGCCCGCGCTGGTGCCTGAGGCAGAGACAGGGCTGATGTTGTCACCCGGTACCGGTAACGTGACCGTCGACGCCAACATCATCCGCGGCAACCTGGCGGGTGCCGGTGATGGCGGCGGTATCAGCATCACCAGCGTCAATGGACAGGATATCCCACAAAGTCGCTTTGCTGCAGATGGCGAAGAGAGCGATGAATGGATCAGAGGCCGCTGGTACGGCGTCAACCTGTTCAACAACATGGTCAATAACAACGTGGCCGGCGTAGCAGGTGGTGGTTTATCGATACTCGACTCCCCGAAGGTTGTTATTCGCAACAACACGGTGGCGAGAAACGATTCGACCTCGACCGGTTCCCAGGCGTTTGCCGATCCTGCCAATCCGAACGAGTCGCAACCGTTGCCGGCGGGTATCGTATCGCGGACCCATAGTAATGATATGGCGCAGGCCATGGCGCTCGCGATCGACTCCTATGATGAGGATGACAATCCGGCGCCGGGTGCAATGACGCAGAACGCAACTTACAGCAACCCAACGTTGCGTGACACCATCGTCTACCACAACCGCTCGTTCTACTGGTCCAACAACGGCGATCCGACACAGCTCACAGGCGGTCTGCTGCCGGATTGTGCCGGTTGTGCGCTGACGGACTACGAAGCCTATACCAATGATATGGGTGTGGTAACGGGTGTCACCGAGAGCGCGACGGATCTGCTGAGACCTCGTTACTGCCTGCTGCAGGATGGTACCGAGTACGACACAGTCAGCGGTACAAACGAGCTGATTACCGGTGATGTGGGATTTGTCAATCCGGTCTACAACGAAGCGACCGACAGTCTGCTGTTCCCAGAGTTCAAGGTGATACAGGCGGCCGGGGCCTTCGACGAGGGTGGCAACTTCCTGCAGGTCAGTTTCGGTCCTGTCACGCTGGTTGATTCCCTCGGTGCGCTTTATGACTATCACCTGGCGGCAGGTAATCAGGCTGACAACGAGGGTGGTCCCACCGGTGGCAGCCGTACACAGGTCGATTTCGACAATGATCCAAGACCCGCCACGGGTTCTGATATCGGCGCCGATGAACTGGCGCCTTAGTAAAGGGTAGTGTGGCAATGAAACAGACAAAGAATCATACAAGCATCACGACCCATGCTTCCGACGTCAGATTGATTGTAGTGATGGGTCACCGAGTAATCACAAACGGCGGTTACAAGATCACGAGGAGTAACGCCCAATGAAAACTTATCGTAAAAACATACTTGCAGGGGCAATTGCCCTCACGTTGTTGGGGTTCGTTGGTACCGCCAGTGCCGTGGTCAATGTTCAGTGTCCAGGCGATTTAGACGGGGACGCAACTGTCGATGTTGGACCTGGCCATCCCGATTACAATGAGAATGCCAAATGTATGCATCTGATCGCCGGTGACAGCTTTGCAATCATGTCAGACGGCAATCCCTTGTATACCTTCGGCTTTGGTGACAAGACAGGGAACGGCAACACGCCCGACACGGTGATCGGCAATGGTATCTTGGCGGCCGAGTGGCCCGGACCCACCATCGAACTGGATCAAGGGCAGGAGTTCTTTCTCAATCTGACCAACGTGGGTACAGTGATCCGACCCGATCTGTTCGATCCGCATACGGTTCATTTCCATGGCTTCCCCAATGCCTCAGCGGCTTTCGACGGTGTACCCGAGGTTTCGATCTCCATCAATATGGGGTCGACACTGACCTATTACTACAACATCGTCGAGCCCGGTACCTATATCTATCACTGCCACGTGGAAGCCACTGAGCACATGGAGATGGGTATGTTGGCCAATCTCTACGTGCATCCGATTCAGGACGAGATCGGCTGTTTCGATATGGTCGATAATCCGGGTACCGCGGAATATGACCCGGAACCTGTACCGAACGGTGGTTGTGAGCCGGGAACACGGAAAGATCCAGGCAGCACCGGCCCGACAGGTTATGTCTACAACGATAACGACGGCTCCACGGCTTGGGATGTGGAAGTGGCGCTGCAGTTCTCAAGCTTCGATGGCAACTTCCATGATGCCAGTCTTTTCGTTCAGCCGCTGCCGTTTGCGGATCTTGAGGGTAATTATCCTCAGATCAACGGTCGAGGCTATCCGGATACGGTAAGCCCAGGCGATTTACCGGCACCTACCGATAACCTAACGCCGGTGGCAGGTCATCCTGCAGGTAAAGTGACCGGCAATCCCGGTGAAATCCTGAACAATGGCGATCCCACTCAGACGATGGATTCCGTCATTGAGGTCAATCAGGGCGAGCGTCTCTTGCTGCGTCTGTCGAATGTGGGCCTTGACCGCTTCTGGACCATCACCGCCATGGGTCTGAAGATGAAGATCGTTGGTACCGGTGCACGTCAGATGCGCGGAAGTGATGGCAAAAATCTCTACCGTGAAACGGCATCACTCAACTTCGGTGGCGGTGAGACCACCGATGTCATCATCGATACAGCCGATGTGGCACCTGGCACCTATTTCCTCCATGCCACCGAAGTGCATCAGATGAGTAATGCGACACAGCTGGATGGCGGCATGATAACCGAGATTGTTGTCAACTGAGGCTGGCCGAACTAGGAGATGAGACTAATGAAGAGCATATTCAAAAAACCTGGGCGGTTCATCAGCTTCCTTATGCTGGGCCTTGCAGGTGTCTTCAGTGCGCCGTTAACCCATGCGGCCCACGACATTCGCGGTATAACGGGTCCCACTTTCAACCTGTATGCCTATCCCTTCAATATGAACCTGCCTGAAGGCACCAGTTTATACATGTGGGGCTTTGGTGATATGGATGGCGGTGCAAACGCCACTCATGCGGCGGGTGATGGTTATGCACTACCGCAATACCCCGCACCCACCCTGATTGTTACGGAAGGGGATAGCGTAACCATCAATATCGCCAATTATGGGGTTCCGGAGCCGGTCGGTATCGTTGTAACAGGTCATAACGCGAGTGCGGCCTGTGCACCCTTTCCCGGCGGTGGTCCAAGCACCTGCACAACAGGACTCGTGACCTCGTCCGCTAATATCAATGAGGCGGTGACATACACCTTTACCGCAGGAACCCCAGGCACCTATATCTATCACAGCCTGGATGGCGACAATCCCGGACTGCATGCGGAAATGGGGCTGTTGGGGGTGATGATTGTGCGTCCGGCCGATTTTGGTGCAGGCCCCAATCGCACGGCCTACGGGGTAGATACCGGTACACAGTACGATCAGGAGAATCTCTATCTCATGACCGAGGTTGATCCTGAAATCCACCTGCAGATGGAGCGTGGGCACAGAAGTCATTTCACCCACTCCGACCGGCATGCCAAGATCTGGTTTATCAATGGCAGGGTCTTTCCGGATCTGTTCCAGGGGGATTACAACCCGCTCTTTCCACATCAACCTTATGAGTCGCTCGCAATCGCTCATCCGGGTGACATCGTATTGGTGCGTAATATCAATGCGGGACACGATTCCCACCCCATGCACTACCATGGCGAGAACCTCACCTTTATCGGTCGCGATGGGAAGATGTTGAGTTCAGACGGCATCGTTTCCGATCTGGGACGTTCCGACAATACCATCAACTCAGCGCCGAAACAGACTGTTGATGCACTCTGGACCTGGACCGGCAAGGGACTGAATTGGGATGTCTATGGCCCGATTAGTAACAGCTGCACTGATGCAAATAACGACATGGCAGATGATGCCACGGGTGCACTGTGCAATGATCCCACTTGTAATGATGTTGTAAATAATCGTACCGGTGATGCAGGTTCTGACGGATTTGATGATGACAATTATCAATACTGTCCTGACCATGGCAAACCACTACCTGTGACACTGCCAGGCGTGGGCGATCTTTCACTCGGTGGCTGGTGGAGTGGTAGCCCATTCCTCGGCGATACAGGTGACCTTCCACCCGGTGAGGGCGGTCTGAATCCCTTTGGCGGCTACTTCCTGGTCTGGCACTCCCATGCGGAAAAAGAGCTGACCACATTCGACATCTTCCCCGGCGGCAGCTTGGGCTCAGTGGTGATTGTGCCTCCCGGCACACCCATCGAATAAGCGTGGGAGGGCACGAACATGAAAAGGTCAACAATCATGAAGCTTAGAATCAAACCCATCGTCGCCGCCTGTGCATTAGCCATGGCAGCCGGACAAGCAGGTGCTATCGACTACACCCTGGCCACAAAGGCGTACTCCAAGACTATGCCGGATGGAAGCGTTGTTCCCATGTGGGGTTATGTCATCGATCCGGATAACGATAGTTCCGGCAGAGGTGATTGTTATGAAACAACACCAGCGCCTGCGCGACGCACCTGTGTCGACAGTCTGCCTGATCCTGTGGCGCCCGGCCCGAGGCTGGATATACCGCCGACCGATACGGCATTGCGGATTTATTTGACTAATACATTGCCTGAGCCGACATCCATTGTGATCCCAGGGCAGGAGTTGCCTTACTCAGCGGCCGATAACGGTCCCACTTGGGACGGTCCGTTCGGTGGCAATGCCATTACCGGGGGACGCCCAGCCGGCGATACAACCTTGAAGATGCGCTCTTATGGCCGTGAAGCGAATCGCAATGGCGGTAGACGGGCGTATGTCTGGAACAATAACCGGAACAATCCTATAACGAATTCGGGCAGTTTCATTTACCACACCGGCACACATCCCCAAAAGCAACTCTACATGGGGCTCTTTGGCATGGTCACGCGTGACTCCGTTGCAGGCGAGGTCTATCCCGGCGTCACTTACAACAGCGATACCACACTTTTCTACAGCGATATCGATCCTGAGTTCAACAAATCCGTGGTCGCACCCTATGATCCGGCTTACGCGGCATACCCGCCGTTGGAGACAGCGATCGAGCGTCATCCCACCTGGTTTTTGATCAATGGCGAGCCTTATGATCCGACCGGGACGATTAACGCCGTGGGTGCCAATACCATTACCGGTATAGACGTCAATCAAAGCAATTTGATGCGTTTCGCCAGTGCGGCAACCGAAAATCATGTCCCGGTCTTCCAGGGGCTCTACGGCACAATCCATGGTGAGGACGGCATGCAGTATATGTGGCAGGCCGGTGTGAGCGGCGCCGCAGCTACTGAAACGGCTGCACCCATTGAGCAGTACTCGATCGGCTTGCCGCCGCTGAAGACAAAGGATGTGATTGTCACTCCGGCTGTGCAGGGGGTCTATTCCATCTATGACGGCAACGGTTATATGACCAACCCCACCGCCAACGAAGCCACGGGCGCTGAGGATACCGTCGGCGGTATGTTCAGGAAACTGGGTGTTGCACCCGGCACCAACCAGGCGCCGGTGGCCGTGGCTGATCAGTTTACCGTTGAATACCCTGAACTCCTGAGCAGTGATACTGAAGCGACACCTGTTGCATTTCTCTTGGATGTCATCGCCAATGACAGTGACATCAATAACGATCCGCTGACCCTTGCGTCTACTCTAACGCCTAACCAGCAATACGGCGACGTTGCGATAACCATCGATGCGTTCTGTAATGCTGGCGATACATCTTGTTCGGTAGAGTACGGCTATACAGGACCTGCGGGCGGTACCGAGACCTTTCATGCAACACCAGCAACCATTGCTTCTACCAACTTTGATTACGATGTGACTGACGGGAGTCTGACAAGCGGTTTGGCAACCGTCACCCTGGATTATCTGCGCAATGAGGCACCCACAGCGGCTGACCATGCGTTAGTGACGGATGCTGCGACAGAGTTGCTTTTCAACGCTTTGGATGGCGCAGTCAATAATGAGCCGGGTGATGTACTGAACTTCTCGTATTCACCCCCATTTGATCCTGTAACCGATTTGGATCCTGCGACAGAGGGAGCGCTTGTATGCGCAGCGAACGGTGAATGTACCTTTACGCCACCTACGGACGGTGTGCCGGGACCTGACTCAGTCGTGGTTACTTTTGACTATGTAGCCCTCGACGATATAAATACAGTCGGCAACCAGACGGGTGTTACAGCGTATGACGACAAGATCACAGGAACCGTTACCATTACCGTTGATCCGGTAAGTACCGAAGCACCTGAAGTCATCGACGACAACTATATGGCCATTGTGGATACTGACTTGGTGGTGGCTGTCGATCAGGGTGTCCTGTCGAACGATACCGAACCGCAGGGGCAGCCGATGACTGCGGCCTTTGACGGTCCCACACCGCCCGGTACGACTACGGAAGGCGGCACCGTGGTGTTGAATGCAGACGGCTCTTTCACTTATACACCGCCTGCAGGATTCTCCGGCGCGGATACCTTCACTTACATCGCCAGCGATGACAGTGCGCCTACCCCCAACGAGAGCCTACCGGCCACGGTGACCATCACGGTTGGCAATGAGGCATCCGTGGCTGTTGCCGACAGTTACAGCATGACCGAAAGCAGCATTCTCAATGAAGCCGCTCCCGGTGTGTTGGTTAACGACACGGATGTGGATGGCCAGGCCCTTACAGCGAGTCTGGTGGCCGGTAGTGGTCCCAGCTGCGGTACCCTGACGCTGAATTCGGACGGCTCCTTTACTTACGAGCCCCAGATTGGCTGGAACAGCACACTGACGGGTGTTTGTGATCCGGGTACCGTGGACGGTTCGGATACCTTCAGCTATGTCGCCAATGATGGTCTGGTGGACAGTGCTGCGGTTAGCGTCAACATCACGGTCAATCCGCAAACCACGGCCACGGCAGTCAACGATACCTTTATCCTTGATGCGCCGTCGGTGACAGAACTCACCGCAGAAAACGGTGAATTGGTCAGTACCACTTACGTCACGGCCAGCGCACTGGATAACGATCTGGGAACCGGAACCAATCCGACTGCTACCGAAGTGAATGATCCTGATAATCTCTCTCCTGAGATTGCGGCATCGGGTGAAGTCACTCTGGTAATCGAGGATATGGCAATGGGCACCATCGGTACACTGGAGTATCAGTTCACCAATGACGGTGGCAACACCAGTAATGTCGCCCAGGTCAGCCTGGTACGCTATCTCGGCGTGAAGAAGTCGGAGTTCAATTTGCGGGAAGATGGCGGTCTCGCCGGAAATCCGGACAACGACGACTGGCGTATCACCGGTAATGTCGATCCCACGGTGATTCCGCCGGGTAGTTCGATCTTCGCCTTTATCATCAGGCAGGGTGTCACCGATCCTATTCCGATCAATACCCCGGCCGACATCAACCCGAATAATGATATGGGCACGGTCTTCAATGTGGACAACTGGAGAATCCACATCGATAACGTCGGCAGCACCGGACCACGCGGTGATATCGATCAGGCCAACGACAGGTTGCGCATAGAGGCCCACGTCGACGATGGAGTTGGTGGTACTATTATCTACACCTATGACAATGTACCGATTCATGTACAACCATAACTGAGTAAAAACCGCCACACCCCAATTTTGGGGTGTGGCGGTTTTCTTGTTTTTGAACTTAGAAACAATAGCCTATGAAAGTTGACGAGAGAAAAAGCAGCGCCCAAACACGGGATGAAGAGTTTTTACCCCAGGGCAACCCGATTATTTTGATTTTCGTGTTGTTACTGTGCCTCACTATTCTGTTTATGCTGACTTCTGCGATAGCCAACGGTGCTGAAAAAATGTTGCCGAATAAGGCAGCCGGACAAACAGCTGTCGCAAAATGGAAACCACCCGTGGCGCATAAGATCATTCAGCCTGAAATGGTTTCCTCTGATCTGGCGAATGAGATCGCCGACAAGTGGGGTATCAGATTGATCAGCTTGAGATTGACTGCCGCAGGCTACATGATCGATTTTCGATTTCGTGTTTTGAATGTGGAGAAATCAAAGAACTTTTTCGATCAAAGGGTCAAACCACACCTGGTGGTTGAGCGTTCCAATGCTAAACTACCAATACCCATGGCGGCCAAGGTGGGCGCGTTCAGAACGACCAATCGGGGCCAGAACATCAAACCTAACAGAACATACTATATGGTATTCGGGAATCCGGATGCCCATGTGAAGTCAGGTGAGAAAGTGACCATGGTTATCGGCGACTTCAAGGCCGAACATTTGATCGTTCACTAATTCCACCATGAGATGTCGTTATGCGTAATATTAAATCTCTCCTTCGCCTTCTAATCCTGCTTATGGCAGGCGTGTCGCTGCAGAGCAATGCGGCGGTCACTGTCTACTGCTGCGACGCAAACGCAGAGGCGCAGTACATTCAGGACCTGGCTGCCCTGCAGTCTGTCACGGTGGATTTAACCGGTGAAAGCTTTGAAGGTGATGCCTGGACGAGCTCACGTAATACAACAGTGTTCAGTGTGACCAACCAGAACCTGACATGGGGGGGCAGTTCAACCGGTGTTGCAGGCATCCAAACCAGTATGGGCGGTGGTGATGTGCATGAGGGTGAATATCTGATGTTCGCCGTTGACGATACGAGCACCCATCTGACTCCCGATAAGATCACCCTGACGGCCAATGGCATTACTCTGTATGGTGTCGGCGGATGGTTCAGAAGTTCCAATGGTGCAAAACTCGCATTCACCACGAATGGCGATGTGGTCGATTTTACAGGTGCGCAAGCCACAGTCTTCGATTGGAAGTTTCTCGGTTTTATCGACGATGGAGGATTCAGCACACTGTTGGTGGAAACAGCCGATGAAGTAGGCAATGAAGTCAAGACCTTCTTTTCGGATGACTTTACCATTGCAGCCCAAGCCGGCGCTTTTCCCGGTCAGGACCTGCAATTCAGCAGTGCCAACTATTCGGTCAATGAGAATGCGGGGTCAGTTGCCGTCACGGTGAGCCGCAGCGGCGGAACAACAGGTGCGCTGTCCATAGATTATGCAACCACGGCTGACGGCACTGCGACAGCCGGTCAGGACTTTACAGCAGTTTCAGGTACACTTGACTTCGCCGATGGGGAGACGAGTAAACAGATCACCATAAATATACTGGACGATGCCGTCTTCGAGGGCGATGAGACAGTAGGGCTGTTGCTCACCGGAACCGATGTCGGTGTCCTGAATAATGCCACCCTGACTATTATCGAGAATGACGTGCGCCCTGCAGGAAGCGTCGAGTTCAGTGGCAGCAGTTATCGCGTGAACGAAGATGCCGGTACGCTGTCGGTCACGATACAGCGTAGTGGAGGCAGCGAAGGAAGCGGTACAATCGATTATGCGATCAGTGACGGCACGGCGATCGGCGGCAGCGACTACAACGCTACTTCCGGTACTTTGGCATTCATTGACGGCCAGGTTAGCGGCACTTTTGATATCGCCATTACAGACGACGCCCTGCAAGAGGGTACGGAGTCGATTGTTCTCAATTTAAGCAATCCGGTCTCAGTGATGCTGGGTGATCGCGATATTGCCGAAGTCTCCATTATTGACAACGAAGCGTCACCGGCCATGGGGAGTATCCAGTTCAGCGGATCTACCTATAGTGTCGCCGAGAACGGCTCGGAGATAGCGTTACCGGTCGTTCGAATTAGCGGCAGCATGGGGGCTGTAAGTGTTGTCTGTACAACCTCCGATTCCAGTGCCACCGCCGGCAATGACTATACGGCAACACAGAATACGGTAAGTTTTGCCAATGGTGAAGTTATTCAAAACTGCCGCATACCCATCGTAGACGACAGTAGCTATGAAAATGATGAAACCTTACTGGTGACTCTCAGCTCTCCCACAAATGGTGCGGTACTGGGAACCACTTCATCCACGACAGTCACAATCGAAGACAATGATCCGGTCCCTGCGGCCGGGAGCCTTCAGTTCGACCAGACAAGTTACCAGCTGACAGAGGGTGGTTCGACAGCCAGCATTACGGTTTCCCGGAGTGGCGGCAGTAGCGGATCGGTCAACGTTGATTACGCCACTGTGGATGGGACTGCCACAGCCGGTAGCGACTACACATCGGCCAGTGGCACTATCAATTTCGCCGCTGGCGTCACCAGTGTCAGTTTCCAGGTTACGCTCTTGGACGATGCGATTTACGAAGGTGATGAAACTGTTTCGCTTGTTTTAAGCAATCCTACCGGGGGTGCTGTGACCGGTTCGGCAGACACAGCACAACTGACCATCCTCGATAATGAATCGGCTCCCGCTACGGGTGCCCTGGTCTTCACCGCGAGTGAATATTTTGCAGATGAGTTGGATGGCAGTATTACCGTGAGCGTTGAGCGTCAAGGCGGCAGTACGGGTGCTGCACAAGTCAACTATATCACCAGCGATGGTACAGCGATTGCAGGTGCGGACTATGCTGTGGCTAGTGGCACTCTGGCATTCGCTGACGGTGAGGTTTCACAAAGTTTCGAGATTTTCATCAATGATGATGCCTTTTTTGAAGGAACCGAAAACCTGAGTCTTCAGCTCTCAGACCCATTTGGAGTAACTCTCGGTGACCCAGCATCATCTGTTATCACAATTGCCGATGACGACGATCCACCCGCAGCGGGTGCACTCGACTTTTCGACGAATAGTTATAGCGTTGATGAAACCGGCACCAGTATTAGCGTTACAGTAACCCGGAGTGGTGGTACGAGCGGTGCAATCTCTGTTGATTATGCAACACTGGATGACAGCGCCACGGCATCGTCCGATTATGTTTTTGCTACGGGTACCGTAAACTTTGCCAATGGTGAGTCGGGTAGCAAAACATTCGAGGTCACAATTGTCGATGACAGTCTGTTAGAGCAGGACGAGCGTATCCGTTTGGTGCTCGCCAATGTGCAGGGTGGAGCAGTGCTGGGTGCCTTGAGTGAGTCCTTTATTACTATATCGGACGACGAGGCACAGTCCGCCTCTGCGATACTGGGCTTTTCGACAGGTTCCCTGTCCGCCAATGAAACTGCCGGTAGTGTGAATATCACCATCACACGCAGTGTCACGGTAAGCGGTGAAATTTCGGTTGATTTGTCAGCAAGCTCAAGTGATGCAGTTGCGGGTACAGACTACAACGTAACCACCGGAACCGTGCGGTTTGCCAATGGTGAGACGGAGAAGACCATCACTGTTGAAATTCTGGACAATACTGTCACAGATGGGAACAGAACGATTACTTTTGCACTGGCCAATGCCATTGGTACGGCTGTCATTGATAGTAACAGCGGTACTTTGACCCTGACAATTATTGATGATGAATCAGATTCAGGCGGTGGCGGCGGTGGTGGCAGCATGGGATCATTTCTGATGTTGTTGATGCTGTGTGCAATATACTACCTTCGGTTACGGGGATTCCGTGTTTGCACGGCATGTTCATCAGGCAGGAATAAGTAATACCGGCGGTTAATTACCGATTTGTGGAGCAGTAACAATGTTTAACGATGTACGGGATACAGCAACACTACAGTGGTACAAACGAATCATGCCAGCGGTATTATTGCTCCCGATGATATCGTTGATCTCGTTCAACACTCATGCTGATGAACTGCCAAGTATTGCAAAACGGGCCGAAACGGGAGAGGGCTTTACCCCCCCCTTCAAACTGGATTGCATCACGCGGCCGGGAAAAAGCAAAACCCTGGGTGAACGCTTTGAAATGCTGGCCAGTTCGGGTGATCAAGGACACGATGAGCATGCCCACCATAGAAGGATGATGATGAGCAATGATTATCAGCTGCATACAGCTGACTATACGATTCCCGATGTACAGCTGATTTCCCATCGTGGTGAAAAAGGACGTCTCCCGGAATTGCTTGATACGGATAAGCCGGTGATGTTGAATTTCATCTTCACGACCTGCACCACGATCTGTCCTGTGTTATCCGCAAGTTTTCATCAAGTTCAAGAGATCATGGGTGATGAGAGTGATTCCATTTCGATGATCTCGATTACCATCGATCCAGACTATGATACGCCAGAGCAACTGATGAAATATGCACGGAAGTTCAAAGCGGGTAACCAGTGGCAGTTCTACACCGGTACGTATAACGACGTCGTGAAGGTTGAAAAAGCGTTCGATATCTTTCGTGGCTCCAAAATGAACCACGAACCCATTACTCTCATACGTAAACAAAACGAACAATCCTGGGTCAGAATAAGCGGGCTTGCAAGCGCAGAAGATATCGTAAAGGAATACCGTAAAACAATTACAGCAGGAAAGTAATGAAAATAAACTTTAAGCGGCTTGCTTATCTCAGTTTCTTTATCACAGCCAGTCTCTATTCCACACTGTCCATGAATGACGCGGATATCGACTCGCGTGCCTATACATTAGGAAAACAGTTCTACACCGAAGGACTTCAGCCAAATGGCAAGCTGGTGAAAGCCACAATCCAGGGAGACATTACGGTAGAAGGTGATCAGTTGATATGTGAAACCTGCCACAGGAAGAGCGGCATGGGATCAACGGAAGGCCAGCAGGTTGTACCGGCTGTTGCGGGGAATGTGCTGTTCAAACCGCTAAAAATACCGGTTAGCAAGCCCCCGGAGCCTCCTGTATTCCGTGAAGGTTATACGAGGGAAACTCTGATGACGGCAATCAGGGACGGTATAGATGCCAATGGTAAGCCGTTGGATCCGTTTATGCCAAGGTACGATATTGATGACGAGACGCTGGATGGCTTGATGGTGTATCTCGATACGCTGTCACAAACAGCGTCACCAGGTGTTACCGAAGATACAATACATTTCGCAACAATCGTATTATCGTCAAACAGCATGGAGAAGAATAAGGCGCTGCAGGACGTTATGGAGCAGTATGTTTTACAAAAGAATATCGAAACAAGATATGAAAGCAAAAGGGCGAAGAATGCTCCATGGCACAAGGAGTGGTTGTTCAAGCCCTATCGAAAATGGCAAATTCATACGTGGGAGTTGAGGGGTGAAAAAGAGAGTTGGCCCGGCCAGTTGGCTGATTACTATCAAAAACAACCAGTATTTGCTTTGATCAATGGAATTGTTCCATCAGGGTGGGAACTTGTTCATGAGTTTTGTGAACGCGAGACTATTCCATGTCTCTTCCCCACCACATCTTTACCTGTAATCGATGAAACTGATTTCTACACCATATATCTGACTAAAGGTGCAGTCCATGAGGCTGAAGCGGTTGCATCCTATATTACTAAAACCCTTTCCGTGAAAAGCGTTATCCAGTTTATCGACAAATCATCTCAATTAAGCCTGGCGAGTGCTGATTCACTTCGTAAGGAACTGGAAAAAAACGGTCTTGTGGTAAATGATGTTGTAGTCAGGGACCCGAGCGATTCTTCGCAGTTGCTACCTGAATTGGATAGTGAGCGTGCCGTTGTTTTATGGCTCGACCGGGGAAAGTCCGACCAGCTTATTAATGGAGCGAGCCAACAGAAAAATAGGCCACCGATAATACTCTCGACCTTACATTACGGCCATGACAGTAGCCGCATACCGAATGATTTAGCGAATTCTCTTGTGTTTGTTCATACGTCAGAAATGCCTGATAAGACAAACAGGCTGCTGATGCACTCAACAGGCTGGTTTAGAGCTAAGAGAATATACGACCCTAATGCAAAAGAGATTCAAGCGAATGCCTATTTTGCATTAAAGGTGGTTGGAGATGCCGTGAAACATATCCGTGGTTATTTCTATCGAGACTACTTTATTGAAAAAATCGAGCACATGATTGACGATCTGCCCTATACTTCGATATATCCAAGAGTAAGTATGGCGCCAGATCAGCGGTTTGTATCCCGGGGTTACTATATCGCAAAACTTGACGGAAAAGGAGGAATACGGAATATTACCGAATGGATTGCGCCGTAATGGATTGTTAGACATGCAATATAGTCTTGTCGGAGAATAATGGTGTCGGAATTAGACAAAAACACTCCAACAAATACCAATGTATATAGCTACGATTATCAGCTAGCCAAACGTTACGGTATCACAAGTTTCATTGCCATCATCCTGATAGCCGCAATTATTCTTCTCCTGTTTCGCTACGAATCATCACGCATCATTCAAGACACTGCAAAACAGAGCAACGAGTCGCTGACTATTGCCACTGAGTATGCGCTTAATGATCACTTTGTGATGTATCTGAATCTTATCAAGCTAAATAAAAAGAAACCGGGTGAGATGCCATTCGACCCATTGCTTGCGCGTGCGATACGTAAAATGATAAAGGATACCAATGTTGACAGGATAAAGCTGTACGATGTAAACGGGCGTGTAGCTTACTCATCAAAGCCTTCAGCCTACGCTGAAGAAGATGAGGATAACGATGGTTTTAAGACAGCGATGTCGGGTTATCCGAGGACTGTCTTAAACTATCGTGATAGTTTCACTATCTTCAGTGACAATGACAGGGACGTTAACCTGGTACAGACATATGTGCCAATACGGGTAGATGAAAATTCACCAGTATTGGGAGTTATGGAGATCTATTACGACATCAGCGGTTATGTCAGTCATGCAATGAGGACAATCATTGTTCTGATGTTGACGACGTTGCTGCTGATGCTGTTTCTCTACACTTTCTTGCTGATGCACATTAAACGATCTGAGCGCATCATTGAAGATCAGAATCGAATCACAAGAGAAAAGAAGGTACTGCTCGAATTTCTCACTGCCAAGATGATCAATGCCCAGGAGGATGAGAAAAAGCGCATAGCCTTTGATCTCCATGAAGATGTGGTGCAGACCCTGTCCGGTGTCAAGATGCAGCTGGAAAAATACATACTGAGTCTTAGTCAGCAGGAAAAGGAGGGCGAAGTCGATCAACTCTCCACGGAAATCGTGCCGATGCTGCAGAATGCAGCTCAAAAAATCAGGGCGGTTGCTATGGACCTGCGCCCACCGAGTCTCGACGATTTTGGTCTTAAGGCTGCCCTCAACTCAGTGGTTTCAGAGTGTCATACCGAGACAACAGGTCTGGAGGTTGAAATTGAATTTGGACTTGAGGAAGATGATATTTCTTCGGAACGTAAGTCAATTCTGTATCGTCTGGTTAAAGACATATTACATGCCATCTGTTTTGAGCAAAAACTGACTGCCAAGGTGCAGATTCGGTTCGATCGGGTGTTAGGCGGCCTCTGTATGAAGGTAGTGCTTACCAGTGAAAAGATTGACATTCTTTACAGAGAAGAGTTGCCTGACTATCTGACCATGATGGAGGAGCGAACGATCCTCTCTGGTGGAGAGTTCTCGAGAATGCCCAAGTACGACGACACGATTGAGGTGAAATCAATATGGACTTTCTGAGTGACTGGTAAGGATACGAAGTCACTGTGGTGGAGACGATTCAGAGCTGTTCCCTAAGGGGGCGTCACTCGTTGCTTGAGGAGCAGCATCGCCGGTTGTACTATCCGCATCCACTTCTGGGAATTCTGCCACCGTTTGGACATCCTTGGAGTCTGCTGGAGCAGCAGTTTCTTTCTCATTGTCGGAGCCGCAGGCCCCCGGATCGGCAGAGATGGCAGTGCTACCGCACTCTGATTTCTTGTTATCTTCCGCATGCTTTTCAGCGTCGCCGTCCCTTGGTTGAGTTGTCACAGACGCCTCTGGCGCTTGCAGGCCTAGTCTGTCCAACAAGGCGCTACTGTCATAACCACGCAGTGAAAGATCGAAGATCTTGAGGGATGAACTGCGGTCACTACGACTGCGAGTCTGATTTTGTATGGGGTCCTGTTCCAACGCTTCTCTGTTGCTGGAAAAACGGGAAGGGAGTCCGCCGCTGCTATGGCCTGGGGATGAGTGAATTGAGACGAAGGGCAGGGCGTCATCATCTATGATTCTGACAATCGCAGCAGATGGCGTGGTGATGGTGGCATTGCCGCTTGCATCGGAGAGTACCAGTGTAAAACTGCTCTCCTCCTCGTATAGACCATCGTTAATTATCTCAATCGCTATTGTTCGACGTGTCACTCCGGCCGGAAAAGTCAGGGTGCCGCTGGTGTCAACGTAGTCACTATCCTTTATGGCTGAACCGTCGATGGTCTTATATTTAACAGATGCACTGGTCTCAAGATCACCCGATCGAATCACTGTCAAGAAGACTTGATTACTCGACTCATTGACATCATAACTGACCGCATCCAGATAGATCGTAACAGTCTCAATATCCGGATCATTATCGAGAATTGTGACCGTGGTGGAGGCGGGTTCCGCTATCGATGCGTCCTCGCTGACTGCTGTAAGGATAATCTGAAAAGTCTCATTGTCTTCATGCAGAGTATCATCGACCAATTCGACATGTATCTCCTTTTGCGTCTCTCCCGGTTGGAAGCGTATCGTCCCGTTATCGGCAACAAAATCGATATCGGCAGCAGCGCTTTTCGCCAGTAGCTGATACTCCACATCAACAATGCCTGTGCTGCCTCCCGTGCGAATCAGATCGATGATTGCCTGCTGTTTCGATTCGTTGACGGCATATGCGACAGCGCCAAATGAAATGGCCCCTGTGCCGTCATTGTCCAGAATAATGACCTCTGCCTCCAAATCCTCTCCAAGCGTGGCATTGCCATCCACATTGGATAGTGCGACGTAGAAGGATTCATTCTCTTCATCCAGGTCATCATCATGGATGAATACCTCGAAACTGCGTAGCGTTTCTCCGTCATTGAATTGCAGTGTGCCCTTGCTGATGGCGTAGTCACGGCCCTGTTTTGCCTCGTCTTCAATCGTTGTGTAGTCGACGCTGGCCTCTCCTTTGCTCCCGCCTGAACGCCTCACAGTGACTATCAGTTTCTGTGTATTTTCATCCACGGAAAAGAGTGATTCATTGAACTCGATGCGGCTGTTTTCATTGGATCCGAAGTTACTCTCGAGGAGTGCATGTGCCGCAGCTACGTCCAGCAGGCCGTAACCGAAGCTATCGTCTGTACCTGCCTCGCCTAAATCGAGAGCAGAGTCATAGAGTGTGGTTTCGATCTGGGAAAGTGTGGCATCGGGAAACGCACTTTTAAGCAGTGCCATGGCTCCGGTTACATGGGGTGCGGCGAATGAAGTGCCGGAGACGATGTTATAGGCGTTGGGCAGCAGGTCTGCGGTAAAGATCAGGCTGCCGGGTGCGGCCAGCTTGGGGAAAACGCCGCCGTCACAGGCGCCTGGCCCACGGCTGCTGAGCAGTTCTATCTCGTTGGACTGATCCACCGATCCAACGGAGAGCGCACCTGGATCGTTGGCTGGACTGATACTGGATTCAGTGGATGGACCGAAGTTGCCGGCGGAAAATACGACACCAATGTCGGCCTCCCGCAGCAGCTTGATGTCTTCACTGAATTCCTGGAAACACTCATTGATGGTTGTGGAAAAGCCCCAAGAATTGTTGACCAGGTCGGGCGCGTCATCGGTCAGTGGATCACCGTCCGGATCGAGTAGCCACTGAAACGACTCATGAATCGCGCTCAGTGTTGACTCATTGGCGTTGTCGAAGATCTTTGCCGCTATCCACTTGGCCTCAGGTGCCATGCCGATTTGATAACCGCTCTCATCACCGCCCAGTATGATGCCGAGCGCCTGTGTACCGTGGCCCACCATATCGGCAGGTAGTTCATTCTGTTGATAGGGGTCGAACCAACTGTTAGTCCCCCCGCGCCATTTTTCGATAAGATCCGGGTGATTGAGCTCAACGCCGGAGTCCATGATGGCGACTGTGACGCCATCGCCATCGATTCCCTGCTGCCAGAGCTGCTCGGTGTTGATGGTGATGAGATTCCACAGCGGATCTGTCGTCAGGCCTTCGACCCTGTCATCACTCATGGTCAACTGCATATCGACTGTGATCCGTTCCACCTCTGGCATGGCGGCGATCTCATCCACCAGATTGGCTGGCAGGTCCAAGGCGACAGCGTTGATGACCCAAAGTGATTTCAGGCGAGTTTTTACACCGTGATCACGCAATATTTTGGCGAGTTTTGCCTTTGGCTTGATGAGCTGGTCCTGCAGGCCGGTCAACAGCCTTCTGCGTAATTGCTTTTTTTGTCTCGACTGTGACTTAATGATTGCCGGTTCATATTGATGTTTTTTGCTAATAGATCTACGCAAGCCATGGATATTAATGCTTTTTTTGAATTTTACAATGACCGGGACACGGGATGTGAGATCAACCTGTGCCACAAGTTTATCAACATCGGCGGTTAATCCTGCGGCACCATTCAGCACGGGCTGATAGAACAGTCCCGCCAAGATTACGGCAGTGAATAATCGCTTAAGCATGTTTGCCAGTCGCCTGATGGCGCGTTTATTTCCCCAGTATGGGAATCGATGGGTAAAATATGAATAAAATCATCTGATTATCAACTATATTCCTTAATACCTCATACTTTAATGCGTGTTACTACTACCTGTTGATTAGGTATGTTACTACCATGACTGAACAGTTGAGGCAGTAGAATCCTAAATTTTTTTTGTGTCGGAAACATAGACCAAACACACTTAAAACGCTTCTTGGAAAGCTGATTTGGCTACTATAGGATTGATTATCCTATTCATTTAACAGGTAGTTCATACACTTTGAGCACGATCTGGAGGCTGGGTGATAGAGACAGTAGAACCCATGGTAGGGTTTTTATCCATTAAAGGTATGAAATCACCCCATGCAGAAATACATCCTCCCATCAATCTCATTAATCTTGTAAATCTGCTGTTATTGTATGAAGCCATATTCAGTCCTATGTGCCTCGATTAGGATATGGAAGTTTTGTGGAACTACTGGAAATCAGATGAGCAAGAGTGAACCCAATCTGCTGACTCGGTTATTGCCAATGGTATTGTCCATATTGTTGGTATCATGCGCCCAGCAACCCGAAATCAACCAAACAGATGCTGGCAGACTGATTGCTCCCTATCCAGCAGAGAGACCGTCAATCACGACCTCCGGCGGCGATGATGAACAGGAGCTGGTACTCTCGCAACAGGCAGTGAAGGAACCGGAGTACTTTGTTCGTGAGGGTAGCGGTAGATTCATTAAATCTGGAAAGTCAGGTAAAAAACAGACTCAACCGGCCCGTGGCGACATAACACTCAACTTTGAGGCAGTGGATCTGCGCGAAGTGGTCAAGGTGGTCTTTGAGGAGATACTGCGGGAAAACTATCTAATCGATGACAAGGTACAGGGTCAGGTAACCATCCATACGACCTACCCGGTCAGCACCGATGCGGTATTACCGATTCTCGAGACCATTCTGCAGATGAACGGTGCCGTGATGGTGCGTAACGGCGCACTCTATAAGATTCTGCCCGCGGCTGATCTGAAGAGTATGGCCCTGAAACCCTCGGTTGGTCAGGGTAACGCGAAGATGAAAGCGGGTCAGGGTGTACAGATCGTACCATTGAGGTACATCACAGCCGTTGAAATGAAGAAGGTTTTGGAAAGCTTTGCCTCCCCGGCAGAGCAGATTCGGGTGGACAAAGGCAGGAATCTGTTAATCCTTACAGGCTCCTATCAACAGATCAACAATCTGTTGCAGACCATCGAAATGTTTGATGTGGACTGGCTCAGTGGTATGTCATTTGCGCTGATACCGCTCAAGGCCACTGACGCCAAAACCATTACCGAAGAACTCAAGCATCTGGTTGGAGATGGCGATGGGTCGCCATTGGCTGGAATGATCAAGCTGATTCCCATCGATCGCCTGAATGCGGTCATGGTGATCAGTCAGCAACCCAGATATATCAAGGATGTGCGCAGATTGATCAGCCAGTTTGACCAGGGCAGTGACAAATCTCCCGACCGCCGGCTTTACGTCTATCACCTGAAAAACGGAAAAGCGGAGAATATTGCCGCGATTCTGCAGAATATATTCGGTAATGAGGTTTCAGCACCTTCCCCAAGTGTGGGATTAAGCAGCAGTGACCCGCTACTACGCTCGAATGTGCGCGCTCCCACAGCGACCGGAATCGATTTGAAGAACAGTAATGCCGACAGTGAGGCAGTTCTCACCAAGGATCAGCCTGCAGCAGCTACGGCAGCGGTAGCAAGCACCAGTATCTCTAGACAGGTGGCGCAAAAAGGATCGGATGCCACGGCGACCATCATTGCCGACCCGGATAACAATGCCATCCTGGTGATGGCGAGCCCGAAGGACTATCAGAAGATCAAGGCGACGATCAGTCGTCTGGATGTTTCGCCCAAGCAGGTGCTCATCGAAGCGACCATTGCCGAGGTGCAATTGAGCGATAACCTGAGCTATGGCGTACGTTGGTTCTTCAATGGTTCCACAGGGAGCGGGCGCCCCTATAAAGGCGCATTGGGGAGTCTGCCCGGGGATGTCTCCGGTGGCGACGGTTTTTCACTGGGATTGTTCAATAGTGCCAACGATCTAAAGGTCTTCTTCGATATTCTGGAGAATGAATCCTCGGTGAAGTTTCTCTCCGCACCCCAGATCATGGTGATAGACAACCAGACAGCAAGCTTCCGGGTGGGTGACCAGATACCCATTGTGACTCGTTCGTCACAGAGTACTATCGATCCGGATGCCCCCATTGTTTCCGAGGTGCAGTTCCGCGATACGGGTACCCTGCTGCAGGTCACGCCGCGCATCAACGAAGGGGGTATGGTGACTTTGGAGGTCAGCCAGGAGGTCAGTACCCCCGGTACCGCCCCGGCCATTGGCGGCGGTGGCAATGTCTCAATCTCCCAGCGTACCATCGAGAGCACCGTCATCGTTCACGATGGGCAGACTGTTGTGCTGGGTGGTTTGATTCGTGAAAGCAGCTCAGGCGGCAGAACTGGGATCCCCGGTTTGATGCATCTCCCCGTCGTCGGCAACCTCTTCGGCAGCACCACCAAGGACATAAGCCGCACCGAGTTGATCGTGACATTGACACCAAAGGTGGTACGGAATCCGCAAGAGGCCTACGATATATCTCAGGAACTGCGAGAAAAGATACGCGACGCCACCCTGTTTCATGATGACTTTCAACGGCGTCGGGCATCCAGCAAGTAATCGACAAAGAACTGGTGACTCATGCTTTTTCCACCTGGGAGTGCTGAACGGCATTGACCGACAGGCATATTGAGTCCAACCAGCCACCTGAGAGGTCATGCGTTGTGAGACAGGAGATTAGCCCGATAGCCAAGGAGAATCTCTCCCCTGAGGATGATATCGGTGCACTCAGCTATATGGAGTACCCGCTATGCATCGCCCTGGTGGAGGGCGGACGACTCAATACCGCCGATGCCGAGCGTGCGGTTCGTCTGAGAGATAACCAGCAGAGTGACCAGTCGATCGGCACCATCCTGTTACAGCTGGGACTGATCTCGGACCGGGATCTTGCCATCACTCTGTCGACGCTGTGTGAAGTCCCCCTCATCGAGGCAAAGGCCTATCCCGATCTTTCCCATATCAGCGACAATATCTCTTCCAATTTCCTCAAGGAACATCGCCTGATTGTCTATGAGGAGCAGGAGGATCATCTGGTGGCGATCATGGTCGATCCCACCGACCGGTATGTCATCGATGCGCTGGAACTGATCAGCGGCAAACAGATCAGGTTGGCCATCGGTATCGCCTCCGAAATCGACGAGGTGATCCAGACCCTGTTCAGTGAAAAGCTCAGGGAAGAGGGTGGGGAAAACGATGCGGGCATGGAACACCAACTGCTGCTCGACGATGTCGAGCAGCTCAAGGAGCTTGCCAGTGAAGCGCCTGTCATCAAGATGGTTAACCAGATCATCCAGCGGGCGGTCACTACGAAGGCATCCGATATCCATATCGAACCTTTCGAAAACAGTCTGAAGATTCGTTACCGGGTTGACGGACTGCTGCGGGAAACCGAAACGCCCTCCGTCAACCTGGCTCCGGCATTGATCTCGCGCATAAAAATCATGGCCAATCTCAATATTGCGGAACGCCGTCTGCCGCAGGATGGGCGCTTCAAGGTCAGGGTCCACGGTTCCACCCTCGATATGCGTGTCTCCACGGTGCCGACGCTGCATGGTGAGAGTATGGTACTCAGGCTGTTACAGCGGGATCATGTCAATCTTGACTTTGCCAGCCTTGGTTTCGATAGCACGATTGAGAAGCGGCTCTTGGAGATACTGGATCGTCCCCATGGCGTCGTGGTGGTGACCGGCCCCACCGGCAGCGGCAAGACCACCTCCCTCTACGCCGCACTCAACTATCTCAATCGGCCGCAAAGAAAGATCCTGACTGTCGAGGATCCGGTGGAATACAACATCGAAGGGGTCAACCAGATCCAGGTCAAACCGAATATTGGCCTGGATTTCAGTTCGGCGCTACGCTCGATCGTGCGCCAGGACCCGGATATCATTATGATTGGCGAGATTCGTGACCAGGAGACAGCCCAGATTGCAGTGCAATCGGCCCTCACCGGCCACCTGGTTCTCTCCTCGCTGCATACCAATGATGCCGCGGGCAGTATCACCCGGTTCATTGACATGGGGATCGAGCCATTCCTGCTGACCTCAACGGTAAATCCCCTTGTAGCTCAGCGTCTGGTGCGAAATCTCTGTCCCGATTGCAAAGCACCCTACGATCCGCCGCCGGAAGTGGCGGCGCGTTTCGAAACATTCCCCGGCCGCGCCACCCTTTACCGGGCTGTCGGTTGTGAACACTGCAGCGGCAGCGGTTATCGAGGTCGTAGCGCAATCATTGAAATGATCGAGCTATCGGAAGGATTGCGCTCACTGATTCTCCAGGGTGGGGATAAGAATGTGTTGGCTGAGTGCGCGAGACGCGAGGGTGCCCGTACCATGTATGAGGACGGCGTTCAAAAAGTGATGCGGGGCATCACCACCCTTGAAGAGGTGCTACGAGTCACTCAGGAGAGCTGAGCATGGCCGCGTTCCTATATAAGGCTGTCGATGCAGACGGCAAGGTCGTGGAGGGAGAGCTGCAGGCGGTCAGCCGCGATCATGCCGTTAACCAGATCCACCTCAATGGACAGGTGCCGATTCGTATCGAGGAGAGTCGGCAAAAGAACCGAGGCGCGCCACGCAGAAGCTTTCAGCGCAAATCGGTCTCTGCTGAACAGATCGCATCATTTACCCGGGAATTGGCGACACTGCTGAAATCGGGGCAACCCCTGGATGGTGCACTGGCGATACTTATCTCCATCGCCGGTGAGGAATCACTGTTCAGCCAGCATCTGACCAGCATTCGGGACAGTCTGAAAAGCGGTAATTCGTTTGCCGATGCATTGGCGAAAGAGGGGACGCTGTTCAATAATTTCTATGTGCAGATGGTAAGGGCGGGGGAATCCGGTGGAGCGCTGGAGGGTGTCCTGGCCCGATTGGCACTGCATTTGGAGCGTGCCAAAGAGGTGCGCAGTTCACTGATATCCGCGTTGATCTACCCTGCGATCCTGCTGTTTGTCGCGATCACTTCGATTCTGATTCTGCTGACTTATGTGATACCCCAATTCAGCGAACTGTTCAGTGATATGGGGCAGGCCCTTCCCATGTCGACACGCATCACCATGGGTATCGCCGGATTTCTTCAGGACTACGGCTGGGTATTGGCCCTGGCGGTGATACTCCTGATCTTCTTTTTCAAGTGGCAGATGAGCCGCAGGGTTAGCGCCAAGCGATGGCATGCCAGACTGCTTGTGCTGCCCGTCGTCGGTCCCATCATCAAGCAGGTTGAAGCAGCCCGTTTCTGCCGAACCCTTGGTACCTTGCTTGAGAATGGCGTGCCATTGCTGAGATCCGTGGCAATCGTGAAAGATACCATCAGTAATCATGTGATTGCCGATGGCATGGATCAGGTCGTAAACCAGCTGAAATCAGGCCGAAGATTGGCCGATCCGCTCACAGAGCATGCCCAGTTCCCCCTGTTCGCCTTGCAGATGATCCGGGTAGGCGAGGAGTCCGGACAGCTGGAACCGATGTTGATGCAGACCGCCGAGATCCTCGACCAGGAGACACAGACCCTGATCAAGCGTGCGTTGAGTCTGGTGGAACCGGTAATGATCCTGGTATTGGGCCTGATCATCGCGGGTGTGGTGATGTCGATTCTGGTTGCCATCCTGGGTGTGAATTCACTGGTTGCGTTGTGAGGCAGGAATGAACGCGAAATTCAGTGACACGCAGACATCCGGCAAGGGTTTCACCCTGATCGAAGTCATGTTGGCACTGGTGATATTGGCAATGCTGGTCAGCCTGACACCACCACTGTTCGAGAGGGCATTCCCTTCGCTCAAACTCAAGGCCGCTACGCGGGATCTGGCCCAGGAGATCCGTTATATCCAGCAGACTGCAATCATTACCGGTGTGCCCTCGAAGGTGCAGTTCGACCTCCACAACAATGCCTACCAAAGTGATCACGTCAACAGTGGTGAAGTACGACAACTGCCCGATGGGTTACAATTTGCTCAGAAAGAATCTGACATAGGGATAGATGGAGCTCCGATTCTGGTATTCGAATTCTTTCCGGATGGCAGCTCGACTGGAGGTATTTTGATTCTCGATAACGGCGGACAACGCTTCGCCATTGCTGTGGACTGGCTGACAAGCCGGGTCCGGGTCTTAGATCCCGAAGAGCTTAAAGCGAATGCCCCATACCAAGTCTGAAGGCATGTCGTTGATCGAGGTGCTGGTGGCGTTTGTCATTCTAAGCATGACCATGAGCGTGATTCTCAGGATCAACGCCACTACCCTGCGCAACCACCAGGTTACGACTGACTATCTCAAGGCTGTCCAGATAGCCGAATCAAGACTGGATCAAATGGCTGTCGATCGAAGCAACAGCAACCTGAATGAACAGGGGAGCGAACAGGGTGGGTTCAGATGGCACTATCTGCGACAGCCCTATGGTGGCTGGTCAGTCGAGAAAAAACTGGCGGTACCTCTACAGCCCGTGGAAGAGACCTTCGCTATCGCTTGGGAAGCCCCTGGTGGTGAAAGGAGGCTGACATTCACATGCATTGGTCTTGTATATGATAAACCCTAAGCGAACTGTTGCTGCAAAACGGCCACGCATCGTTTTGACCGATGTGGATGGGGTTGTGAATGTGGCAGGCCATCGCAGTGGAGGCTTCACGCTGCTGGAAGTTATGGTTGCGATGTTATTGTTGGCAGTCATCATGACAACCTCAGTGACAATGCTGTTTATCAATCTCAAAGGCTGGGAGAGTTTGACTGAGCATAGTGACGCTGTGCTTGAGGAGCACTTGATACAAAAGAGAATCACTTCCATGATTCAGCACCTTGTGCCACTGGTCTGGCGGGATCAGAAACAGCGTGTATTGGCCCTGACCGGGGAGGCGCGACAACTTCATTTCCTTTCAAAGGCCCCGCAACAGCACAGGGCCGGTGGGTTGTTCGAATATCTTCTGGTACAGGAAAATGCTTATGAGCAGGGAATCAGCCTGGTGCTCTATTTTACTCCGCTCGATCCGAATGCTTCGCAACTGACGCTGCCTGGGAATGGATCACGTCGCGTCCTGATGAGCGGGTTGGAAGAGGTTGAGTTTTCATACTTCGGCAGTAAACAGGAGCGGGAAACTGCTGGTTGGTTCGACAGTTGGGAAGCCGGCTCGACACGCTATCCAGATTTGATCCGTTTGAGCCTGCGTTATCCAGGCGATGAGGATGGAACCCAGGAACACTATTTTCGAATCCACCAAAAATATCCCATGATTGTACAACGACAGTGATGATGAAGGAGAGGGGGCCACATTCCGGTCAGAATGGCTTTGCACTCGTGCTGGTGCTATGGCTGGTCGCCCTGCTGACCATCGTCGCCGCCAGTTTTTCCACCCATTCCAAGGTCGAGTCCAGATTAACAGGCAATGCAATTGATGCGCTTCATTCAAGGTTGCTGGCGGAGAGTGGCGTTAATCGGGCAATTCTTGAACTGATGGTCAAAGATGCGGCGCAACGATGGAGCAGCAATGGTCAAATCCATCAGCTTGAATCCGATCTTGGCAATGTCAACATATCCATCCGCAACTCATCCGGTCTACTCGATCTGAACAGGGCGCCAAGAGAGTATTTGGTCAATCTGTTTGCATTGATAACTGAAGACATTCAAGATCGAGAGGTGCTTGCCGATCGCCTGGTTGACTGGCGTGACGGCGATGATTTACGTCATCTCAATGGCGCTGAGGATGCGGATTACAGGAGTGCCGGCCATCCTTATACCACAGCGGGTCGTGACTTTGTGAGTATTGATGAGCTCGCTTATGTATTGGGATTTGATGCAGACAAGGTAGAGCGCTTACGTCCCTATATCACCCTCTATTCCAATACACAAAATGTGGATTTACGCTATGCGCCGGAGGGGTTGGTCTCGCTGCTGAAAGGTAAGGAAGCGACAGGTGAAATACTGGCGGATGTTAGCGATTACATCGACAGTGACCTGGCTGATCTCGAGATGGAAGAGGATGATGGCCAAGCTGTTGGTTCTGCCTACCGTATACAGGTTGAAGCGTCTTCATCACAGGGTGCAAGAACTCAATTGTTGGTTGATATCGACCTGAGAAGTCAAGACAGGATACCTTATTCGATTCGTTCCTGGCACGATTCGTTATGAGCAACAAAACCCGTTAAAATTATCCCATGGCAACACAATCCCTGAAATATCAACTCAGTAATTTCTGGTTCTGGTGGAGTGGTGAGATCAGTATGCTCCTGCCGGAGAGAGTTCGTACGCTTATTCGGGGCGGAAAACCAGCTCAACTGCTTTTTAAGGATGAAACACTGCGCATCGTCAACCAGGGATTGAGTGGCGAAGAGGTGGTTGAAAACTATCTCAGGACCGTTGACTTCGACGACCCTGAACACAGAAGGGTACTCAACAACGCCAGTGAAATACGGCTCTGCCTGGAACCTAAAAAATATCTCTTCAAGAAAGTTACACTGCCCATTGAGACGGAAGAGAATCTGCGTGAGGTGCTTGCGTTCGAAATGGATCGGCAGACTCCATTTAGTGTTGAGCAGGTTTACTACGACTATGTTATCAATGCCCGCGACAAGCAGAATCGTACTCTTGACATCACCTTGATTCTTGCGCCGATCGATAAGATTTCGCTGGCCTTGAAGCAGTTGGAGGAGAATCAGGTACGAATCAATGCCATTTCCCCGTGTGAGGAGATCGAGCATAATTTAAATGAGGTCAATCTTCTGCCTCCTGAGAAAAGGGAAAAACCATACAAACGCTATCGTCTGCTTAACCTGACCCTTTTCTTGATCCTGCTGCTGTTGTTTATCGGTAACCTGATACTCCCCCTATGGCAGAAATCCACATTACTGAAACAGCTCGAAAGTGAGCTGGAAGAGTATAAATCGAAAGCCACCCAGGTTGCCGCGCTACGGGAACAGGTGACCTCTGCGAGAAGTGAAAACCGCTTTTTAGAAGAGAGGAAACAGGCAACCAAGTCGGTTCTCGATATAATTTTGGAATTAACACTATTGCTTCCTGATGATACTTGGGTCAGTAATTTCGAAGTCAGGGGTAATACTGTCCACTTGCACGGTCAATCGACGGCATCCGCTTCACTGATTCCAATTCTCGAAACCTCAAATCTGTTCCAAAACGTCACCTTCAGATCGCCGGTTACGCGAAGCAAAAAAAACAACACGGAACGTTTTCACATATCCGCGGAAATTGCTGCTGACGTGGAGGCTAAGGGTTAAATGCTCAGCTCTTTGAATCCCAGGCAATCACGTGTATTCGCTGTATCCATACTGCTTTTCCTGTTGGTGGTTGTGTTGCTTTTGGCGCTCTACCCGGTATGGTCAATGAATACGGTTTTTAATGAGCGGATTGAAGACACGCAATTCCAGATACAGCGCTATCAGCAGATTGCCAAGCAGGAGCAGCGTTACCAGCTTGAATTTAATAAACTCAAGCGTGTTCAACAGACTGATTCGCGCTATCTGCAAAGCAACACCGACTCGCTGGCAAACGCAGAACTTCAGCGCAGGATCAAAAAGGTGGTTGCCGCAGGGCAGGGTGAAATCGTAAGCACTCAGACAGCGCAGATATCCCGGGAGGAGATACTTAATAAAGTCGCCATTCGCGTCAGGATGAGGAGCGCCCTGGAAAACCTCAAACAGATACTGCATCAACTCGAGACGCAAAAACCCTATCTGTTTATCGAAAACATCAGCCTTCGCAGCAGACATATTCCGAGGAGGAGGCTGCCGAAAACAAAGCAGATCGAAAAACAGATAAGAATGCTGGATTTGGAATTTCTCGTCGTCGGCTATATCAAAAATGGTGGGACATGAACAACTGGAAGCATAGCTTCAATGTCATGACACTCCTGCTCTTGCTGACAATAGGCGCTATGGGCGGATACCTCTATTACCAATGGAGATCTCCCGTAGGTTACGCGAGCCCAACGATGGAACGAATGGCCGACCAGGACAATTCGCGGACAAGCGACGGCAAGGCGGGGACAACAAGGTTCGTGCCGGTTTCATTAACGGCATATGATGAAATAACTGAGAGGCCACTGTTTGTGGAAGGCAGGTTGCCTCCAGCCGAACCGGAGCAGAAATCCAATGTGACCCGAATCCCACGCAAGCCCCTTCGGCTGAAGTTGGAAGGTGTTGCCATGATGCCGGACAACAAGGTTGCAATCATTCGCGACCTGGATACCAATGAGCTGCTACGCGTGTCCCAGGGCATGAACAAGAATGATTGGAAGGTCGAGTCCGTCGACAGCAAAAGTGCGATCATCACAAGAAAGGGAGAGCGGCTGGTTCTGAAATTGGAAATAGATGACACATCGGTCAATAAGCGAAAATTGCCGCTAAGAAAGCTACCCTTCAGGCCGTCTAATCGCTGATCTGCAAGGATGATATGACAGAATTCCCGACTTTGTACTGATGGATTATGCCTGTCTTCCGATCGGTGGGCTTTTCATGGGTACTAAAAACAAAGTATCGGTTAAAATAGGGGATCTATCGAGTCGGCCGGCTCGTCGCATCGGATCGAAAAACAGGTAATGAATTTAACTCTATGAATGACAATATAAAGATTAACATTCTGTTTGTTTGCATGGGCAATATCTGTCGCTCACCCACAGCTCAGGGTGTGTTTCGTGACATCGTCGAGAAGCAGGGATTGAGTGACTATATCGCCACCGACTCTGCAGGCACCATCGATTACCATACCGGTTCCAAACCGGACCGCCGGGCACGTGAGACAGCAATCAAACGGGGGCTCGATCTAAGCGACTTACGTGCCAGGATTGTCACGTCAGAGGATTTCGAACGCTTTGACTATGTCATTGCAATGGACCGGTCCAACTATGCGGACCTGGAGGCGCTCTGTCCGCCGGGCAGGGAAGATCGGCTGCATCTGTTTCTGGATTTTGCGCCACATCAACCTGTACGTGAAGTGCCCGATCCCTATTATGGTGGCGCTGCAGGTTTTGACCGGGTATTCGATCTGGTGGAAGAGGCATCCCGAGGTCTGTTGGATAAAATCATGAGTCACCACTTCGCCTGAGGCGCTATCCTCTTTCGCCGATAAGCAAAATGGTGACCGGGCAAGAGATGTAGTGGGCAGACTATTCGCTCAATGGACAGAAACTTGCTCCATCTCTATGGAGCAAGATTTGGCCGATCAATCTCCATTACCGCTGTCTACGCTCTTCTCGCTCGACTTTGGCTTAGGTTCGGCAGTTGCGGTTGCCGCCTTGTCTGACTGCCCCACAACGGCAGTATGACTGCTCTGCCGGACCCTCTCAGTGGTAACCGGTTTGCCGATTTCAGTATCAGGTTGTGCCGCTGTCGGCTTTGCGGCCGGTTTTTCAGTCCTTTTCGCGGTCTCCACCTGCTGCAATTTCGGCGTTTCCGGTTTTTTTTCGTCTGTTGCCTGTGGTCTCGGTCTTTTTTCGGCCGCTATTTGTGGTTCCGGCTTTTTTTCAACAGATGCCGGCGGATCGTCGGAAGAAACCGTCGGTTTCTTTTTCGCAGGCGCTTTTTCACCCTGTTGTGGTTTGGTTTCAATCTGAACCAGTTTTGGACCTGGTTCAGGCGCTTGTTTTTCCTGCATGACCGTTTCCGAGACGGTCGGTGTGGCGGTCGTTTGTGTTGCCTGATCCTTCCTGGGTTTGTTTCTTGCCGCCGGTTTCTGTTTCTTGCCGGCAGCTGGTTTGTTTGCATCAGGAGTGCTCTTGGCATCTTGCCTGGTTTCACTCTTGCGTGGCGCTTCCTTCACCTCACGCTTGGGTTCATCGACCTTTGCCCCTTTTGTCGATGGGTCCTTCTCCTCAGATACGCCGTTGGCTGTTGATTGCTCGTTGGTTTTCTCCGCATTGGCACGACGTCTGCGACCACCTCGACGACCCCGGCGCGATGCCTTGGGCTTTGGAGTCTCGCCGTTTGCCTTATCCGCCTGAGTGTTACTCTTTTCCTGGGGCTTTTTCTCCTTGGTCTGTTTTTCAGCTGTCTTGGCCGAAGATTTCTGCGGTTTTCGTTTACCTGTTGAAGATGCTTCCTGTGTACGCCGCTCGGATCGCTCACCGCGCCTATTTTCACCGGCGCCGCCTTTGCCACGACCGGCCGCCTGTCTTTTACGTCCTTTCCCTGCCGTTGTTGATTGGCCACGGTCAGTGCTCTGACGGGGTTTGGCGATCTTTTTTGCCGGCTCCTCTTTGGCGGGTTCATCAGACTTTGAGGTGAAGATACTGAAGATCTTCTTCAAAAAACCGCCTTCACCCGTTTCCGCCACCGCCCGGGCTGCTTCACTCCTTTGTGGGGCGGGGCTCGCGGGTGCGATGGATTTTACTGCGGGTTTTTCTGCTTGCGGTTGTCTGGCCTTGCCGAAATCCTGTACCTTCTGTTCGCTTTCGTCGGTGACCATCTTGTAACTCGATACGGTATCGTCATCCGCAGGCAGGTCACCCATCCGCACCCGCTCAATGGTGTAATTGGGGGTATCAAGATGGATGTTGGGCACCAGCACGACATCGATCGACTGGCGCCTTTCAATGTCGTGAATCGCCTGCCGTTTCTCATTCAGCAGAAAAGTGGCAATATCGACAGGGAGCTGAGCAACAATGCGACCGGTATTCTCCTTCATCGCCTCTTCTTCGATGATGCGCAATACAGAGAGGGAGAGTGATTCCACGCCACGGATCGTGCCATGTCCCTTGCAGCGTGGGCAGACCTGCTCACTGGCTTCACCCAGAGAGGGGCGCAGGCGCTGGCGTGACATCTCCAGCAGTCCGAAACGGGAGATTCTGCCGATTTGTACCCGTGCCCGATCCTGTTTCAATGCCTCTTTGAGTCGATTCTCCACCTCGCGTTGGTTTCGCGATGGCGTCATATCGATGAAATCGATAACGAAAAGTCCGCCCAGATCCCGCAAACGCAGCTGCCGGGCGATCTCATCCGCCGCTTCAAGGTTGGTATTCAGGGCGGTCTCCTCGATATCAGCACCCTTGGTGGCTCGGGCGGAGTTGATATCGATAGAGGTCAAGGCCTCGGTGTGATCGATCACGATAGCACCGCCGGATGGCAGGCTGACTTCCCGCTGGAAGGCCGATTCGATCTGGCTCTCGATCTGGTAGCGGCTGAAGAGCGGGACTTCGTCATCATAGTGGCGCAGCTTCTTGCTGTATTGCGGCATCACCTGATTGATGAAGCGATCGGCCTGGCTGAAGACATCCTTGTCATCGATGACGATCTCACCGATGTCGGCGCGCAAATAGTCTCGGATGGAGCGAATGATGACATTGCTCTCCTGGTAGATCAGGAAAGGGGCCGGCTTCTCTGCAGAGTGTTCAATTGCTTGCCAAAGCTGGATCAGGTAGTCCAGGTCCCACTGCAGTTCCTCGCTGTTCTTGCCGACACCTGCAGTGCGTACGATCAATCCCATGTCATCAGGGATCTGCAGCTCGCTCATGGCTTCACGCAGTTCGGTACGATCCTGACCTTCTATTCTGCGGGATACACCTCCGGCGCGGGGATTGTTCGGCATCAGCACGAGATAGCGTCCGGCCAGAGAAATGAATGTAGTCAGGGCAGCCCCTTTGTTACCGCGTTCCTCTTTCTCGACCTGGATAATGACCTCTTGGCCCTCTTTGATCGCCTCTTGTATATTGACTCTGCCTGAGGTACTCCTGGCTTTTTCGGTGAAGTAGGTCCTGGCTATCTCCTTGAGGGGGAGGAAACCGTGGCGTTCCGAGCCGTAATCGACAAATGCAGCTTCCAGGCTGGGTTCGACGCGGGTAATGCGCCCTTTGTAGATATTGGCCTTTTTTTGCTCTCGACCGGGGACCTCTATATCCAGATTGAATAGTTTCTGGCCATCAACGATGGCAACACGCAACTCTTCAGGTTGAGTTGCGTTGATCAACATACGCTTCATTGTTATGTATCCATGCAGCCATCGAGTGTTATCCCCTGGCGTTACGCAGTGAACTCCTCAACGATGGAACCAGGCAATAGCCTTTCCTGCTCGTCATCTGTAGAGCATTACCACGCAAACCCGTGGAACGGGTTTCTATTCCAGGCTAGAAAACTAGCTCAGATGGCTGAAAAACTGTTAAAGTTCGCCGCTTGGGATCGGCTGCTGATCGAACTGAAAATATGGCGCCCAATGCAAAGGGAGAGCAACATGGCCAAGATCTATCGGCCCGGCATCTATTCCCGGAGTATGGTCCTGCAACAGACACAAACTCGAAAGCTGCAATGGCGCGGAGGGTTCAGATTAAGAGCCAGATATCCAAAGGGCACCTGTGCGCTTGGCTGGGTAACCGCTTGCGCCTAAAACAATTTATTCGGCAGCAGGCGGTTACATACCGCGCGGGTACCGGCTTATATGGCTATCCACGGGCCAGTACCTGAAAAACTGATGATGAATATAGCAACCTTCAACCCGAACATCAATCGATACGCATAAATAAACGACGCTAAATGTCAGAATCAAAAAAGAATTCTCCATCGGTTCGGATTGTCGAGGTGGACTCGGAATATGCCGGACAGCGAATCGATAATTTTTTGATGGGTCAACTCAAGGGGGTACCGAAGAGTCATATCTATCGAATCTTGCGAAAAGGCGAGGTCAGGGTTAACAAGGGCAGGGTCAAGGCGCCTTATAAGATCCGGGCCGGAGATCTGGTCAGGATACCTCCGGTACGTACTGACAGAACAGAGGTTCCACCTCACCCATCGGAACAGCTGCGCACCACCCTTGAACAAGCAGTGGTGTTCGAAGATGAGCGCCTGCTGGTGCTGAACAAACCCTCCGGGATGGCGGTACATGGGGGCAGTGGTGTGAGTAGCGGCATCATCGAGGCCCTGCGCTTGGTACGGCCGGATGAGCGGCACTTGGAGCTTGTGCACCGATTGGATCGTGAGACTTCAGGCTGTTTGCTGATCAGTAAACGTCGCAGCAGCTTACGGATTCTGCATGAACTCATGCGTGAAAACCGGGTCGATAAGCGATATCTGGCCCTCCTGGCCGGTAGCTGGCGCAAAGGGGCGCGGGTTGTGGATATGCCCTTGAAAAAAAACACCTTACAGGGTGGGGAGAGGGTGGTCAGAGTGGATGCCGAGGGTAAACAGGCTGTAACCCGCTACAAACGACTGCAGCGTTTTAAGAATGCAACATTGGTTGATGTGGAACTGATTACCGGGCGGACGCACCAAATCCGTGTGCATAGCGCCTGGTTGGGATCACCGATTCTGGGTGATACAAAATATGGTGAGGATAATGCCAACAAGCATATGCGGCAGATGGGTTTGAGAAGACTCTTTCTGCATGCTCATCAGGTCAGTTTCCGCTGGCCTGGAGAGAAACACGATTTAATCGCTAATGCTCCCCTGCCTCAAGACCTGGCAGAACTCTTGGAAAAACTTAAGACAAAAGATGAAGTATGAATTATTAGTCTTTGATTGGGATGGAACTTTAATGGATTCAGAGGCGCACATAATCGAGTGTGTCGAAGCTGCGGTGAGAGACCTGAATCTGCCGGCGCCCAGCCAGGATGCGATTCGAGACATCATTGGTCTGGGATTGCTCGAAGCAGTCAATACCTTGTTCCCTGGTGGTAGAGAGGGTCTGCATCTCGAAATCGCCGCCCGCTATCGGGTTCACTTTTTCAAGAACAACGGTTCTCCATCGCAGCTTTTTGAAGGTACCCGGGAGGTGCTCGACGAGCTGTTGCAACAGGGTTATCTGCTGGCAGTCGCTACCGGAAAGGGCCGTAAAGGATTGGATTATGCTCTTGAGTCGACCGGACTGGCCGACGTTTTTCATCTGACCCGGTGTGCCGATGAAACCTTTTCCAAACCCCATCCGGAAATGTTGAATCAGATTCTCGCGCAGACCGGGATCGAACCCCGGCAGGCACTGATGATAGGGGATACGGAGTATGATCTTGAGATGGCCGTCAATGCCGGCATGCCCGCTTTGGGCGTGACCTATGGCACCCACAGTTTGGAGCGATTGTTAAAACATAAACCACTCGCCTGCGTGGACCGTATTACGGAGATTCCTAGATGGTTGAACAGTGGCTGACCTGAGCTATCAGCTGTTATGAGATGATTGATTCTTAACATGAAAGCTATATTTAAAAATCCATATTTATATAATTTACTTAAGGGTATTTCTCATGTCTGAAAGCAATAAGGGAGCGCATAGGAATCAGTCCGAGCCCAGTCGTTGGGAACGGGATCTGCTGAACCAGATGGTGATGGCGACGGTGACAGAAAATCGTCGCAGTCGCCGATGGGGAATCTTTTTCAAATTGCTCACATTCGGCTATCTGTTTTTGATACTAGGGGTATTTCTCTGGGGCGATAAGCTACAGGTGGCGAAAACCGACGCGGAGGAGCATACCGCACTGGTCGAAGTGAAAGGCTTGATCTCCTCTGAGACCAAGGCGAGTGCGGACAATATTGTCACCGGTCTGCGTACTGCATTTGAGGACGAAAAGACCAGAGGGGTTATTTTAAGGATGAACACACCGGGTGGCAGTCCGGTACAATCCCGTTACATCAATCGCGAGATAACTCGATTGAAAGAGAAATACCCCAAGATTCCGGTTTATGCCGTGGTCGCGGATGTTTGTGCCTCCGGGGGCTACTATATCGCTGTTGCCGCCGATAAAATCTATGCTGACGAGGGCAGTCTCGTCGGTTCGATCGGGGTATTGATCAATGGATTCGGCTTTGTTGACGGCATGCGGGAGCTGGGTATCGAAAGACGACTACTCACCGCCGGCGAGAACAAGGGCATTCTTGATCCTTTCTCACCATTGGACGAGACCGATAAAGGTCATATCCAGCAGATGCTGGATCAACTCCATGAGCAGTTTATCGCTACCGTCAAGGAGGGCAGGGGAGAGCGTCTCAAGGTTACGGAATACCCGGAACTCTTCAGCGGACTTTTCTGGAACGGAGAGGAGGCCATGGAGATGGGGCTAATCGATGAGTTCGGCAGCAGCAGTTATGTGGCCCGAGAGGTCATCGGTGCGGAAGAGATAGTCGATTTTACGCCGAAAGAGGATGTTTGGGAGCGATTTGCGCGTAATATCGGCGCCGGTGCCGCGGAAGTGCTGACCACAATTGGCGGATTGGGCGGCGCTTTTTCAATCCGATAACGGCGGGTATAGAAAGCTGCACCAGGGTCTAGGGCCTGTTAACACTAATCCAATCGACTCTGCTGGAGCTGTTTTTTTACCCAGCAAGGCAGAATGAGCGAGGTTTAGCCGTGCTAAATGAGCGAATGATAACGCTGCTGGGTGGAAAAACAGCCCCAGCCCTTCGGGTTGTGCCTGAAAATGCGCCACTCGGCGTTGCTCGTCGCTCATTTGGAATCACCAAACCTCACTCCTCGCGCCTTGATTGGCGCATTTTCAGACACAACAGAGCCGATTGGATTAGTGTTAACAGGCCCTAGCAGATCCTGGGTAGCGGGTCATCCTCCAATTCCTCGAGGATGCGTGCCCCTCCCAGATCAGTTTCCAGGATGACATAGGGATCTTCCTGTCGCGTCTCACCGATCAATGCCGCCATGTCGCCACCAGGCAGATTTTCCCAACGCCCCAGGGCCACGTCTGCCTGATCGGCGGCAACCGCGGCTACGACTCGTCCTTTGCAGGCCAGAAAGAGCGGATCATAGCCGAGCATCTCGCATACCGAATTGACCGGGTCGCGCACCGGAATGGCTGCCTGATCAAGCCGGACCTGTAAGCCTGTGGCCCGGCAGATTTCATGGGCTACTGTTGCGACGCCTCCCCGTGTCGGATCGCGCATGAAACGCAGACCCGGTAAATCGAGCAGGGCTTGCGTAAATGGCAGAACTGAGCCTGCATCGGATTTCACGTCCCCCCGCAAGCCGAACTCTTCGCGGGCGAGCATTACGGCAATACCGTGGTCACCGACGGGGCCGCTGACCAGCAGTTTGTCGCCTGGCCTGATCATACCCATACCGAGATTTATACGACCCTCGCGTAGGCCGATGCCGGTCGTTGCCAGATAGATTCCGCCACCCTCACCGCGTCGGACCACTTTGGTATCTCCGGCTACCACATGAACATCGACAGCGCTCGCTGCGTCGGCGATGCTTTTTACAATGCGTTCCAACTGCGCTACCTCGAATCCCTCTTCGATAAAGGCGTTGAGACTGAGATATTTCGGTATCGCACCGCTCACCGCGAGATCGTTGGTTGTGCCATGGACAGCCAGAGAACCGATGTCGCCACCGGGAAACTCCAGGGGTTGAACGGTAAATCCGTCGGTGGTGAAGAGCAGGTCGCCGTTTCCCAATTCGGGCAGCCTGGCGGCGTCCGCCTGGATATCCAGATTGGGATTTTTTAGAAGACGGGCAAACAGGGATTCGATCAGCTCCCGCATGTAGCGCCCGCCGTTACCATGGGCAAGCGAGATGTGTGTATCCTGAAGCGTCATAAAAAGCCCCGCCACAGGGGCGGGGCAAGTTTTTTATCGGTTGGATTGTCGTTATTGGCTTTCTGCCGGAGCCGCCGGAGCCGCCGGTGCAGCTGGAGCTACCGGAGCGGCATAGGGATAACCGTAACCATAGGCCGGATAGCCATAGCCATAGCCATAGCCGGGATAGCCATAGCCGTAGCCGGGATAGCCATAACCATAGCCGGGATAGCCATAACCATAGCCAGGATAGCCATAACCATAGCCAGGATAGCCCCAAGGTCCATATCCAGGCCCATACCAGTCGTCGTCATCAAACCAATCAAAAGGACCCCAGAATGCCTGAGCGGGTAGAGTAGTCAACAGAGCGGATCCGGCGATTGCAGCTACAGCAACAGTTTTTAAGGTTTTTTTCATGGCACAATGTCTCCTTCATATCACTTTCTAATATCTCGTCAGGTGGTGAGTTACCACCCAGCCTCAACACCCCATTTATTTTTGTGTCGGTTCATGGCCTGTTGTGGTGCTGTTCCTTGAACCTGTTAAATACTATATGCCAGTGATAGTTTTTTTGCTTGATTTAAATCATTAAATAATCGATCTTTAATATTCTGGTTCTAAAGCAGTTCCGACAGGCGTTTGAATGCCGTTTCTATCCCCTCTTCATGGTTGTAAAAATGGGGTGAGAAGCGAATTCCACCGCCACGAAATGCACACACAACCTGCTGCTGCATAAGGCCTTGATAAATGGCATGGTTATCTCTATCGGGCACGCGGAATGTTACTATTCCTGCCCGTTTCAGTGGTTCTCTCGGGGTCAGCAGTTCGAAACCTGCTGTGTCCACTTGATCGATGACAAATTCGGCATTTCTGATGATGTCTGTTGAGATTCTATTCAATCCGAGCTCGTGGATGAGACTGAGACTTGCACGCAGTGCGTGGATACCCAGCATGTTCGAACTGCCGCATTCGAATCGTCTCGCGCTATCTGCCGGTTGCCAATCGATACGATCGAAATCCCCCATGGATTCCACCATATGCCAGCCAAACTGGTGCAGCTTGAGTCGTGGCCGCAGCGCCGAGTCGCAATAGAAGAGAGCGACACCTTCCGGTCCCAGCATCCATTTATGACCGTCAGCCACCACAATATCGGCATGACACTCCGACAGATCGAAGGGGAATGCACCCAGACTCTGAATGGCATCGACCACGAAGATTACATCATGGGTCCTGCAATACTCACCCAGACCCTTCAGCTGCAGTCGCTCGCCTGCCGCATATTGAACAGAACTGACTGACAATAGTCGTGTTTTATCGTCACACAGTGCGATCAGGTCCTTTTCCGGATCTTGACTCCGATTCAGATCCAGTAACCGTAGTTCGACGCCCTGGTTCCGGAGTGATTCCCAGACGATGCGATTGGAGGGAAACTCCTGGGCGATCGACACGATATTGTCACCCGACTGCCAATCGAGGCCATATGCAATCATCGACAGGCCTTCGGATGTGCTTTTCAACAAGGCGATGTCATTATCTGACGGCGCATTGATCAACTGCGCCAGTAAGCGGCGCAGTTCGCTCTCGACCCCCAGCCAGCGCGCATAGTGGGAGGAGCCTTTGAATCCGTTTTCCTGTGCAAATCGAACCACTTCGGCGACAGTGCGTTCCGGCCAGGGTGCGACGGCGGCATGGTTCAGGTGGATCATGGCCGGATCGAGTGAAAATAGTGACACAAATGACCTCTATGCTATGTTGCCGACGATATGGCTTACCCGGGAGACAATATGCAGGTAAAAATCTTACGGCATGATGCGTCAAAGGAGTATTTTTTCCAAGAAGGCTGTTATATCAACGAACTGTCGAATCATGAGGCGGATGGCGACCTGTCGATTGCACGCGCCAGGGTTGAACCCGGCGTAACCACCCGGCTGCATCGCTTGAATCATAGCGCTGAGCGCTACTGCATCCTGAGTGGAACGGGAAGGGTAGAGGTCGAGGGTCTGCCGAAACAGATCGTTACTGCCGGGGATGTGGTGCTGATCCCCCCAGGCTGTTATCAACGGATAAGCAATACGGGCGACGAGGATTTGATATTTCTTGCGCTTTGCACACCGTGCTTCCAACGGGGAGACTATATCGAGCTGGATGAAACTGAAATCGTTTAAAGTCGATAACAAGGCTGAACTTAAGAGGTATTAAGTATAGACAAAACAATAAGATAGATGCATAAATCCACCAAACGAGCAATTTATGGCGTAATCATCAGTTCAAACCAATCATTAATAACCTGACAAAAAACGTATTAACTGTCTAATACCCAGCTTTTATGGCTATAAATAACAGAAATTACTATAAAAAATAGGAGTGCATCATATAGTGATGCGCATCATTGTTTTGACCAGTATCGCAATAACTATAAAAAAACCGGGAATAATGTATATAATTAAATCATGAAATATTAATATATGCCGCTATTATTGATAGAGAGGTTGTGGTCAATGGCTGATGATTGTTAGTCGTTGAGAATTGTCAGTGACCATTGATGGATTGTTTGTCATTATATTATCAATGACTAATACGCGAGTAGTGAGGTGTATCATGTCATTTCTGAACTGTAAACATCTTAGAGGTGTTGTCACACTGGCCGGTGTGCTTCTGATCGGCGGTATGCTGCTTGAAGTCATTGCGCATTGGACTGCTTCAAACTTTGTGCTGCTGATTCTCCAGCCAATTGCATTGGGAATGGTATTGATCAGTCCGCTTGTGATGCTGGTTGCAACCGCATTGAGCCTGATTCCCGGCAAGAGTTTCAAGGATTGTATCCAATAGATAGCGGCTGGATGGTGGTTGGATAAGTTGATTGCTTATTCAGCCAGCAACCGCTGTGCACCGCCAGGTTCCAATCCAAACTCCTCTTCAACCATCTGTAGCCAGCGTTCTCTCTTGAAGGTCTGCTCGTCCGGCACCTTTCTGTGTACCAGATTGATGTGGCAGTCGATGCAGCTTTTGCCTTGAGTCTCTTCCCGATGGATGGTATTGGTGTCAGCCCGTTTACCTTGAATCGCTTCCAATACATGGCAGCGTTTACAGGTGGCCGAGTCCCTCGCCTTGAACCATTCTCTGGCAGCGAAAGCGGCCTCCGGCAGATGCAGGGTATTGATCACCGGATCATCGTAATCCGGTCCAAACAGCTTTCCCGAGATCTGGGTCAGGAGATCCTTGCCACCAAGGAAATGATCCCATGTGGCGGCGACTACACCTTCGGAAACGTGACAGTCACCGCAGGATGCGCGTACACCGGATACAGGATTGTAGTGAGTCGAAGAGCGGTAGGTTTCTGCCGCGATCTCCATGGAATGACAGGTGGTGCAAAATGCTTCAGAACTCGTAAGCTCGTCAAATTCAATCAGAAACAACATAAATCCGATCCCGGCAATACCGCCGATAACAAGTGCCATGAGTACATGCCGGGTAATAAAAGAGGGCAATTTCCACTTACTCATCGGCTTGCCTTTTTACATCGTAACCGAGGATCGGGTTGGATTTTTGCGGTTGCTCCAGCCATTGGTGATGATCGTTTGATGTCACATATGCCTGGATCAGCGCGTTGGCCTTCTCCTCGCCTGCAATCCTTTCCAATTGAGGCAGAAACCGGGAATAGAAGTTTCTTCCGACCAGATACATACCCTCCCACCAGGTGTGATTGGCGCTGGCCATCGAAGCGCCATGGCGTGCGCGAGCTCCCTCATCGTGCCACAACTCCCAGTAGATGAATTCGATCGGTTCGTCAAACGGGGCGGGTGTTAACAGGCCCTCGGAATAGAGGGTCTGCATGATCCGTTTTGCCGGAATACCGAATTTTTCATTGAACAGTCTTACCACCTCGTCAAACTGATTCATGAAGCTCTCTGTGAATGCCTTGCTGTGGCACTCCAGGCAGACCAGTTTCATCGCCTGGCGTCTGCGTTTTGGTGATGCGACCGCCTTGACCTTTCCCATGCTTCCGTCTGCCTTGCTGATTTCGCTGCCGCGTCGAGGGGGGGAGTGAGATTCGGGAAGTTCGATTTTTTCACCATCTTCGAAAACCACCAGCTGCTGCCTCATCGAGACCGGTGTGTTCAGGCTCCACGCATTGCGCATGCCCACATCGTGGTTTGCCTTCAGTTTACCGGCGGCACCCATATGACAGGTTACACAGGTGGGTGCGGCAACATAGTCTTTACCCGCGACCCAGTTATCACTCTCCAGGGCCATTTCATCCCGGTGTGCTTCAAATTGCATACCATGCTTCGATGCTTCATAGATCGCTTTGTCGGGTGAGTCGGGTCCGGAGTGGCATCGGATACAGGCGCTGGGTTCCCGGGCCTGAGCCTTGGAGAAGCGGTGCTTGCCATGACAGGATGAACAGGAGCCCTTGGAGCCGTCCGGATTGATCCTGCCGATACCGGAATTGGGCCAGGTTCGCGGATCCAGGGAACCATCAATCCGCACCTCCACCTTGGATCCGTGGCACTGATCGCAACCGGCTGCCACGATGGCATCGCCGCCAACATGTCCCGCCAGGGCGGGCAGCCTGTTTTCAATAATGCCTACCGCCTCGGAATGAACCGATCCCTTCTGTTGCTCATACTCCACAGTATGGCAACGGGAACAATCCAGGGGGGAGACGATGGTGGCGATGACCTGTCCCTCATGGGTGATCGCATCATTGTCGTCGACTGAGGCCTTGTGACAATCGAGGCAGTTGACACCCGCCTCAGCATGAGCACTCTGACGCCACTGCTTTGTCAAACCGGAGGAACTCTTCTCATGGCAGCTGATGCACTCCTTGCCCAAGGGATCTCCCCATTCGCTGGGATCCACGCTGACCTTGGCGGCAAAGAGTTCTGGGGTACAGCAGATTAGAATGCCGAGTAGAAAACGCCTCACTTGGGATGGACTCATTAACGGTCTCCTTGAGCTGGAGTGTCAATTTCTACATCCGAGCCAGATACTGCCTGAGGCCTTAATTCGTGTTTGCAAACTTTAGATGACAGTCCAGCTGTTTTGTTCTTCTTTCTACACGCCGAAGCTGTGGCGTGTCATTTAATCCTATCACGATGTTCCATCTTTCCAATGACAATTATCATTTATGATCAGTTAAATTATCGTTTTAATAAAAATTACAAGTCATCACAGAAAGGATAAAACCACCAATAAAATACAGGGTAATTACCAATTAACAGAATTAATCTTCTGCGTTCAGTCAATAACGTTTCGTTTTTTTGTTTGGCATCATCACCATTGTGTGTATTATTCCTAAGCGAGAAGAATAAGAAGTAGATAAATTCTCTCATTCGTCAACAAACAATAAGGAGGGAAACCATGGAAGCAGTTTTTGCTTCGAGGACGCTTCACGTCTTAAGCCTAGTCTTTTCAACATTTGTATTTCTCATACATCCGACAAGTGTCACGGCCGGTGCGGACGAGCCGATTCACCATGTCTCCTCTGAGGTCTGTAAAAATTGTCATAAAGAGATCTACAACCAATGGAAGGGTTCGATGCATGCCCAGAGTACGGCATTAAAAGACCCTATTCATGCCACCTTCTACAAGAAGGTTGTCGGTAGTCCGGTGGAAGAGGGGGTGAAGCACAAGGCATCGGGGAAATATCCGATCTGCTTGCAGTGCCATGCACCGAACGCGGCTGTTGACAAGACAACCAAGCTCGATGCCAAGCCCGCCTATGCAGAAGGGGTCAACTGTGTTGCCTGTCATACCCTGGCAAAATTCAAGGGAACCAGTGGCAAGAATGGGAAGCTGCTGTTGGGACTCAAGGCCTATGAACGCAAAAACGAGTTGCAGGGACCTCAGGGTTTCAACCAGGGACTGACGAAATTGATCGCGGCTGACGATATGTTCGGTGGAGCAGGCAGTGATGATGACTCGAAACCCAATCCCCATACTCAAGGCGAGGTGGAACTGGACGGCAAGAAGATCCAGGCCCTTCCGATGGCTGCGAATCCAGGATTAATGAAAACTAACGCGGCCTGCATGGGTTGTCATGACAAACGCAACAATCCCCATGGTGTTCCGCTTTGCCAGACGGGCAATGAGTATGCGGGCAGCAACGTCAATTGCCAATCCTGCCACATGCCTGTCGCTGGTGGTATGGTCGATCACGGTATGGGCGGTGGTCACAATCATGCCATGTTGAAACGCAGTGTGGTATTCACCCTCGATGCGGTAAAGCAAGGGGATAGTCTGAATGCCACTGTCAAGCTGAAGAACATGCAGCCGCACAGTCTTCCCACGGGTGCACCGTTCAGGAATATCTATCTGAAACTCACGGCTTACGACTCATCGGGCAATGCCATTTGGCAAAATGCTGAAGGCCACCCCGCGAAAAGCGATTCCAAGGCCTATTTCGCCTACTTGCTGGCCAATGACAAAGGTGACCCGGCAATGCCGCCGACTGCGACACAGCTTGGCGTCGATTCGCGTTTAAAGCCTTATGAAGAGCGTATCCTCTCTTACCAGATACCCGCCAAGGATGCGGTACTCGTAAGAGGTGAGCTGTTCTATAACCTGCTCTGGCCGGTACTGGTAGAAAAATTCAAGCATCTGCCGGAAGACTTGGTGGCGCCAGCGTCGATAGCTGTAGCAGAGGTGAATCTCTAGCAAAGCAAAGTCCTCACACCGATGACAGCCGGTGTGGGGCATTCAAAAAACTGGTTTGGGAGGCGTTATGTGCAGGTTAAAGTGTACTACTCTACGTCTGGCCTCACTGTTGCAGTTCATCCTGTTTCTGATGTTTACGATTAACCTTACGGCATCAGAGGAGATAATCAGTTCAACGGCCGATCACACGAAATTCGAAGCACTTCAACAGGTTTTCAGTACAGGGCCGGAAGTGACTAAAGCCTGTCTTGAGTGTCATACAGAGGCCGCCAGGCAGATCCACAAAACCAAACATTGGAATTGGAAGTTCACCCACCCGGATACCGGGGAGGCCTTGGGCAAGCAGACGATTGTAAACAATTTCTGCGGCGCCATTGAGACCAACTATGCCCGTTGTACAAGCTGTCATGTCGGTTATGGCTGGAAGGATAACAGCTTCGATTTCAGTTCTGAAACCAGTGTAGACTGCCTAGTCTGTCACGATACGACGGGGACCTATAAGAAGTTTCCGACTGGAGCGGGTCATCCACCCTATGTGGACAAGCCGTTCCCGCCAAATAGCAAGAAGACCTGGAAAGCGCCCGATCTTGCACATGTGGCTCAGCAAGTCGGCAAGACCAGCCGTAAAACCTGTGGCGCCTGCCATTTCTATGGTGGCGGTGGCGATGGTGTCAAGCATGGCGATCTCGATTCGAGTATGACCAATCCGAACCAGTCGCTCGATGTGCATATGGGCACGGATGGCCTGGGTTTTGTTTGCAGCACCTGTCATCAGAAAGATGGGCATGACGTATCGGGCAGCCGCTATACCACCCAAGCCAAGGATACACAGGGTATCGATGTACCGGGTCGCGGAGACAATATCCGTTCTACCTGCGAGTCCTGTCATGACCTCAAACCTCATCCTGTCACGGTAAACAACAAACTCAACGACCACACCAACAAGGTTGCCTGTACATCCTGTCATATCCCCACCTATGCCAGAGGCGGCAAACCGACAAAGACCTGGTGGGACTGGTCAACGGCAGGACGCATGACCAGTGACGGTAAACACATCAAGACAAAAGATGCGCAGGGCTATGTCAACTACGTCACCAAAAAAGGCTCTTTCGAGTGGGGCGAAAACCTGATTCCTGAATATGCCTGGTACTCGGGCAATATTCGGTACAAGCAGCTCGATGAAAGGATCGACCCCGGCAATATTGTTGCCATCAACACCTTTGAAGGGAGTTACGATGATCCGAATGCCAGGATCTGGCCGTTTAAAGTCATGCGGGGCAAACAGCCCTACGACAAAGGTAATAGTACGCTGGTAACAACCCATCTGTTTGGCAAGGATAGTGATGCGTATTGGAAATCCTTTGATTGGAATAGGGCGATTAAAGTTGCCATGGAAGCCAGCAATGCCGGTTACAGCGGTGAATACGGGTTCATCGAAACCACCTACCACTGGCCGCTGGCACATATGGTTGCTCCTAAAGAGGAAGCGCTTGGCTGTGAAGCCTGCCACGCAAAAAATGGCCGGCTAAGCAAGCTGACAGGATTTTACATGCCTGCTCGGGACAGTTATTACTGGGTCGATCTGATCGGTTGGCTGGCTGTCTTAGGTACTTTGGGAGGCATTTCCATCCATGGCCTGGGACGCCTCTTCTCAAAAGCCAAGCGGAGATAAGTCGATGAGTCAAATCTACTACTTTTCACTCTTTGAACGCCTGTGGCATTGGTCACAAGCCTTGTTGATCTTCGGCATGCTGATAACCGGATTTGAGATCCACGGAACCTATCATCTATTCGGTTTTGAACAGGCTATCGACCTGCATACGATCATGGCATGGGTATTGATCGGATTGTGGCTGTTGGCGTTGTTTTGGCACACGACCACTGGGGAGTGGCGCCAGTATGTACCGAGTGACCCGGACAGTATGTTGGCTATGGTCAAATACTATGCGGTCGGTATTTTTCTTGGTTCACCACATCCATTCCACCGCAAGCGCGCGGAAAAGCACAATCCACTGCAGAGAATGGCTTATTTGATGTTAACCATGATCATCTCACCGATAGTCTGGATCAGTGGCTTACTCTATCTTTTCTATCAATACTGGCCTTCTATCGGATTACAGGGGGTGCCCCTTGGCCTGGTTGCCGTAGTGCATACCATTGGCGCATTTGCGGTACTTTGCTTTATACCGATCCACCTCTACCTGGCATTGACAACCGGGGAGAAGCCTTTTGGTAATTTAGTGGAGATGATAGTCGGGCATGAAGCCAGGAAAAGTTAATCCTGCGTATAACAATGTGAGTATGCGATCTGTTGATTGGCACAACAACTGCAGCATGGATGCTGCAATTAAGGTTAAATAACTATAAAAGGGTGTTGATTTCGGTCTGTGTTTATTGATTGTTTCTAACGGGTCGTCAATTTTTTGATAATTTAAAACAATTGTCGATTCGAGTTAGGCGGATGCGGATATGCCTTTGAAAGGTAGTAAGGTAATTTGTTTCTATATTAGGGCCTGTTAACACTAATCCAATACGCCCTGCTGGGGCTGTTTTTGTGCCCAGCAAGGCAGAATGAGCGTAGTGTAGTTATTCTACATGAGCGAATGATAACGCCGCTGGGCGCAAAAACAG
>NZ_MARB01000008.1 GCF_001715975.1 Candidatus Thiodiazotropha endolucinida
GGGGCTGTTTTTGCGCCCAGCGGCGTTATCATTCGCTCATGTAGCATAACTACACCTCGCTCATTCTGCCTTGCTGGACACAAAAACAGCCCCAGCAGGGTGTATTGGATTAGTGTTAACAGGCCCTAGCTTACCACCCGGGAGTAGTGTGACTATGGAACCAAGAATCAATCTCATCACTCTGGGGGTAAAGGACCTGAAACGATCCATCGGGTTTTATGAGGCTCTCGGTTTAACGCGTTTCGATTTCGACAGCCAAGCGGTTGCCTTTTTTCAGCTGCAGGGTAGTTGGTTGGCGCTCTATCCGAAACAGGCCCTGGCGGATGATGCCAGTGTTTCCGGCGAGGGTTCCGGTTTTCCCGGTTTCACCCTGGCCCACAACGTAACCAGCCGGGAGGCGGTGGATAGGGTGATGTCAGAGGCATTGAGCGTCGGTGCACGGTTGATGAAACCGGCCCAGGAGACCTTTTGGGGCGGATACTCCGGTTACTTTGCCGATCCGGACGGTTTCCTGTGGGAAGTGGCCCATGTGCCCCAATTCTGGATTGGACCTGATGCCGGAGAAGAGGAATGAGCGGCGATAAACGGTGTCCATGGTGTCTGGGGGATGAAGAATATATGCAATACCACGATGTGGAGTGGGGTGTTCCCTCCCATGATCCGCGCCACCTTTTCGAAATGCTTGTTTTGGAGGGTGCCCAGGCCGGCCTCTCCTGGTTGACCATACTGCGTAAACGTGAGGGGTATCGTCGCGCTTTCCATGATTTTGATGTGGCGCGGATTGCTCGCTATGACGACGCAGATGTGGCGAGGTTACTCGCGGATCCGGGTATCGTGCGTAACCGGCTCAAAGTAGCTTCGACGATCGATAATGCCAGAGCCGTGTTGGAACTGGAGTCGGGGGAGGGATTGGCCAGGCTGCTCTGGTCGTTCGTGGATGGTGAGCCGATTCAGAACCGTTGGCGCAGCCTGCAGGAGGTGCCGGCTTCCACACCACTTTCCGATGCGATGAGTAAGGAGCTCAAACGACGCGGATTTCGCTTTGTCGGCAGCACGATCTGTTATGCCTTTATGCAGGCAGTGGGGATGGTGAACGATCATCTGCTCTGTTGTCCGCGACATCGGACTGTCGCCGGAAATGCTGAATGAGATGCGCGGGTCGGGATTGTTAAGCGGCATCCGCCGCCCCGGTAGCAGGTACCTGTGCTGCCGGGGGATTTGCGGGGCCCGTGTTCAGCGGGTGCCGAAGACGACGATGGTCTTGCCCTTTACGCTGATCAGCCCCTGCTCTTCCAGGTTCTTCAGTACCCTGCCTGCCATCTCACGGGAACAACCGACGATACGGCCGATCTCCTGACGGGTAATGCGGATCTGCATACCGTCGGGATGAGTCATGGCGTCCGGCTCCTTGCACAGATCGAGCAGCGTTCTGGCGATACGACCGGTCACATCGAAAAAGGCCAAATGCCCGACCTTGTTGCTGGTCTGATTGAGACGCTGTGACAGCTGCGCCCCCATGGCATAGAGGATGTCTTTGGTATAATCCTTGAGATCGTGGTTGAAGAGCTGTTCCAGTCGCTGATAGCTGATCTCCGCTATCTGACAGGATGTACGCGTGCGAACCATCACACTGCGCTTGGGTTCGGGGATGAAAAGACCCATCTCGCCGACAAATTGTCCTTTGTTGAGGTAGGTGAGAATAATCTCCCGACCGTCTTCATCTTCGATGTAGACAGCTACCGAGCCTTCCGTGATGTAATAGAGGATATCCGCCGGATCACCGATATGAATAATCTCGGTATTCTTGGGGTATCGTCGGCGATGACAAAAGGAGAGGAATCGCTGTAGATACTCTGGTTCCTGCGGTGGTGGTTTTATGATCGTCATGATCTTGGGACTCTTAGCTGTTGTGGGGAGAGATCAGCCTGCAGAATGATCCAGCTATCTGCCTGTCGGCAGCTTCAGGTGATCTTCATCGCAGTAAAATCTGAGCCCTCTTCCGTAGTTTTATTGTCGTCGTCTCTAAAAAGAGTTTAGGATCTAGTTTAGCAACCCTTTTCAACTTGTCGAATGTACAACCTTCAGTATATTCAATAGACGCATAGTTTAACAAAAACAATAGTTCATTAATTTAACGCAATTCATACTAATCATCTATCCCCGGTGTCGCATCTTTGCTGGCTTCAGGGTAGATAACTGGAGCAGCTGATGAAAGCACGGGTCGTGTGGGTGGAGGATTCTGTCATGATGGGGGAGTCCGGGAGTGGTCATGGGATTGTGATGGACGGTCCGCCAGAGCATGGTGGCCGCAATCTGGGCGTCAGGCCGATGGAAATGCTGCTGCTTGGCATGGGGGGGTGTACCGAATTCGATGTGTTGTCGATTTTACGCAAATCCCGCCAACAGGTGACCCGTTGTGTGGTGGAGCTCGAAGCAGAGCGGGCACAGCAGGATCCCAAGGTATTCACCCGAATCCATGCCCATTTCATCGTCACCGGCAAGGGGCTTAGCGAAAAGCATGTGGCACGCGCCATCTCGCTAAGTGCTGAGAAATACTGTTCTGCATCCCTGATGCTTGGAAAGAGCGCCGAGATCACCCACGACTATGAGATCCGCGATGAGCAATAATGAGGCCGCCGCCTTTGATAGTCTGATCGCAGACTACTACAGGGTCTGGTTCCGTTTTCATCCGGTGGCGGCTGTCTATGCATCGGTGCCGGGCTACGAGGGGCTGCTGGCAGCCGATGGGGATGACGATATGGGTGCGCTGGCAAACTTGATCAGTAATCTTCTGGTGAGCCTCAAGGAACTGGACTATGACGCCCTGGATGCGGATCGTCAGCTTGATCTACAGCTGATCTACGGTACTGCAATGGTTGAGCACCGTTTACTGCTCGAGCATGACTGGCGCCATCGGGATCCCGCCCGCTATCTCCCATTGCATCTGCTCCAGGAGCTGGTAGTGCGCCAGCCGGAGAAGTTGTGCGAGGCCCTGATGGGAGTATTGGAGAAGACCCCCAACTACCTGCGGGATGCCAGAGGGCGGCTGGGAGAACTTCCTGGACTGGTCTCCACCCTGTGGTTGGCCGATGCCCTGGAGACGGCGGAGAAGGGCGTGCCCTGGCTGAAACGGCTTGGCAGGGATCTTCCACAGACCCATGAATGCTGTGCCGACAAGGGACGTTTGCAGTCCCTCAGCAGCCAGGCAGCGGAAGCCGTGGATGATTTCAAGCTGGCAATGATCAAAGATCTGACCCCGTCAGCCTCGGGAACCGCCGATTGCGGAAAGGAACTGCTCGCCTGGCTGTTGCGTCACCGCGATCAGATCGATATCAGGGTAGAAGATGCCCTGGCCTATGCCCGCAGGCGATTGCACCAGACCTACGAAGAGCTGGAAAGGCAGGGGATTTCGCTACAGGCTGTAAAACAGGTCAAAGGCGAGCAGCTCAACGGTGACAACAGATTGCAGGCCTACCGGGAGGAGGCGGCTGGTCTAAGGTCATTCCTGCAGCGGCTCGAAATCCTGCCCGACTCCCCACAACCTCTGGCATTCCGTATTACCGACAGCTGCTTCAGGCAACCTGATTGCGGCAGCTATCTGCGCACGCAACAGGGAGGGGTCTTTCTGATACCCCATGATCAACAGGTCGGGGGTGGCGAGAGCCGTTCCGCCATTCGAATGCGCAATCTCTACAGCGGTTGGGCGGGGCGTCACTATCTGGCTTGGGCCGGTGGGGTCTCGGCACACAGTCTGGTGCGTCAGATCAATCCCTCCGCCGCTTTCAAAAGGGGTTGGGCCCACTACATGAGCCGAATCCTGGAGGGGCATGGTTACTTTACCGAAAATGATCGTCTGTCGCTCTATCAGAGACGTCTGGCCCTGGCCGAACAGGCGACGATAGATCTGGAGTTTCATGCCGGTGAGATCAACAGCCGTCAGGCCCTGGAAAGGCTGAAACGGCTTTCTGACATACCCTGCTGGGCGGAAGTCAGCCTGACGGCAATCTCAAGGCGTCCGACGGACGCCTTCATGGCCCTGTTGGGGGCCGAATTGATTGAGCATCTCTGCCAGCGGCAGCTCGAGCAAAGGCCGGGGTCCACTCTCCGTTCGTTACACGAAGAGTTACTGGCCCATGGTGCAGTGGCCCTGCCGTTGGTGGTGCAACGCGCCTGCGACCGGGAGACCTGGGAACAGGCCCTGAACGAGGTACTCTCATGAAACAGCCGTCGCAACATCTCGGCATGCGCCATGTCGCCCTGAATATCAGGGACATGGACGCCAGCGAGCACTTCTACGTCGAGCTGCTGGGAATGGAGGTCGAATGGCGGCCGGATCAGGACAATCTCTATCTTACATCGGGATCGGACAACCTCGCCCTGCACAAGGCAGCGGCGGAGTATCTGGACGAGGCTGCACAACGCCTCGACCACATCGGTTTCTTCCTCTCCGATCCCGATCAGGTGGATGCCTGGTACGACTATCTTCTGGCGGCCGGGGTGAGGATGCGCAATGCGCCGCGCACACACCGTGACGGAGCTCGCAGTTTTTACTGTTTCGATCCCGACGGCACCACTATTCAGATCATTTACCACCCACCTATCGTAGAAAACGTATCAAGTTACTGAGATAGTTGACGATGCTATATATGGTCTTATCGTCAAGACCGTACAGTTAAAACGGATACAGGAACCTGGTATGAATCGATATCTGATATGGGCGGCCAAAGCAGTAATTTTGATGCAACTGTTGTTGCTTACCGCCTGCGGCGGTGGTGGCGGTAGCAGTAGTGATGATGGAGACACGATTGGCACCACCTATACAATCAGCGGCACCATTACGGGGCTGACGGGCAGCGGACTGGTATTGCGGAATAACGGCGGTGATGATCTGTCGCCAAACAGTGACGGCAGTTTCAGTTTTACCGTTGAGCTGAGCGACGGCAGCACATACGCGGTAACCATCGCTACCCAGCCCGCCGAGCAAAGCTGTGCGGTGGCTAATGGCAGCGGTACAATTGCCGCTGCTGACGTCACCAATATCACCATCACCTGTACCGACAATACCGGATTCTTCAGCATTGGCGGCAGCGTCAGTGGTCTGGCGGGTGATGGCCTGGTGTTGCAAAACAACGGCGGTGACGATCTTACGATCACGGCCAGCGGTGAATTCAGTTTTGCCACCCAGCTGGAGGATGGCAATGCCTATTCGGTGACGATCGCCACCCAACCCACTGGCCAGACGTGTACAGTGGTGAATGGGACTGGAACGCTTAACGGGGCCACTGTAACCGACGTCCAGATCAGCTGCCCGCCCGACGCGGATCTCACCGCGAGTGTCAGCGTGGCGGGGCCCAAGCTGTTGCGATTCAGCTGGAACGACGTGGGGGTTGATCACTACCGGTTGTTGTACAATCCGGATGGGATCTCCGGCTTCAGCCAGGTGGGTGACAACATCACGGCGACCACTGTGGACGCGGTGATCTCTGTCCATCTGACCGACTGGGTGAATGCCAGCTACATGGTTCAGGCCTGCAGCGCCAGTGAGGATTGCGCCGATTCAACACCTGTCACAGCCTTCTCGCTGATACTTGATGTGATCGGCTATCTCAAGCCCTCATTCATTGGTTCAGAGGATCAGTTCGGCAGCAGTGTCGCAATTTCCGGTGATGGCTCAACGCTGGCGATAGGCGCGCCCGAAGAGGACTCCACAGCGACAGGGATAGATGGTGACCCGGTCGTCGATACCGAGATGGCAACGAGTTCCGGCGCGGTCTATCTGTTTAGTCGAGATGGCGACAGTTGGAGTCAACAGACATACATCAAGGCGTCCAACGCCGAAGCCGGTGACAAATTCGGTTCTGCCGTGTCGCTCTCTGATGATGGGCAAACACTGGCCGTCGGTGCGCTGTTCGAGGACTCGGCCGCTTCGGGCATAGACGGCAACCAGGCAGATAACTCCTTTAACTCCTTGTCGAGATCCGGAGCGGTGTATGTCTTCAGCCTTTCCGGCTCGGCGTGGGCCCAGCAGGCCTATATCAAGGCATCCGCACCTGTGTCAGGCGCCAATTTCGGTAAACAGGTATCGCTCTCCAGCAGTGGGACGAGGTTGGCGGTCAGCGGAGGAGGTGTCTTCGTGTTCAACCAGGGTGGCAGTGGTTGGGCTCAGCAGGCGATCCTCGAGGTAGCCAGTGGCGAGGGTCCGGACGAGTTCGGCGCCGCCCTGGAACTCTCCGGTAACGGCTCGACGCTTGCAATCGGCGCTCCGGGAGAAGATTCATCCGCAACCGGCATTAATGGCGATCAATCGAACAACGACGCGCGGGGAGCCGGTGCGGCCTATGTATTCGCTTATGACGGCGCTAGCTGGACGCAGCAGGCCTATCTCAAGGCATCGGCAACCGACAGCGGTGATGAATTCGGCAACGACGTGTCAATCTCCGCGGACGGCAATACCCTGGCCGTGGGTGTCTGGAAAGAGGATTCATTGGCCTTCGGAGTCAATGGCAGCTTCTCCAACAATGGCAGGGAGAATTCCGGTGCAGCCTATCTGTTCGAGCGTCAGGCCAATGTATGGACGCAAACCGCATACTTCAAGGCATCGAATGCCGATCCAAACGACGGTTTTGGCAATAAAGTGGCCCTTTCCGGGGACGGGGACAGCCTGGCTGTGAGCGCGGCTTTTGAGGACTCTGTCGGTCAGGGCGTCAACCGCAACCAGGCAGACGACAGCGCGACCTCTCCGCCAGGTGCGGTCTATATGTTTACACGCGGCGACACTGGCTGGTTCCAGCACTCCTATGTCAAGGCCTCGAATACGGATGCGGGATGGCCACAGCCGGGTTGCTCATTCTGTCCCGAATTAAACGATGAGTTCGGCGATAGCCTGAGCATCTCCAGTGATGGGACAACCCTGGTTGTAGGCGCCCCATTCGAGAATTCGGGGGACAGCGCCGATCAGGAAGATGATACCAGTCCCTACGCCGGGGCGGTTTATCTCTACTAAGAGCTATGTTGCAAAATTAGGGCGCCGGCGGTTCAGGTCAATGGTGATTACCTGCTGAGCGCCCTTGCTGACCCGCCCTGCAAGGGAGGGAATATAATAATGGGAATCCTGGCGGGTTCTATATTGGCTGGGGATGGAGGATTATTCGGCCCGTCGGGCCTCACCCCTTCGGGGCCAGCTATTCGCTGTTCGCCTTCGCTTTGCTCAGTCGTCGAACCTCGGTTGAGCTTCTCATCCTCCATCTAGAGGATTCTGTTACAGGCACCAAAAAACCCGCACATGGCGGGTTCTGTATTGGCTGGGGATGGAGGATTCGAACCTCCACATACGGAGTCAGAGTCCGGTGTCCTGCCGTTAGACGAATCCCCAGTTGCAGGCTCGTGAGAGCCCTAGGCTTAGCGTTTGGAGTATTGAGGACGCTTGCGGGCCTTGTGCAGGCCGACCTTCTTACGCTCCACGGCGCGGGCGTCGCGGGTCAGGAAGCCTGCTCTGCGCAGGGTGCCGTGCAGGGATTCGTCGTAGGCGTCCAGGGCGCGCGAGATGCCATGGCGAATGGCGCCTGCCTGGCCGGTGGTGCCGCCGCCGTTGACCGTCACTTTGATATCGACCTTGTCACGGGTTTCGGTGGCATCCAGAGGTTGGCGAACCACCATGCGGGCTGTCTCCCGGCCGAAGTACTCGTCGAGGGGACGGTTATTGACCACGATGTTGCCGCTGCCTGCGGTCAGGAAGACGCGGGCGGTTGAACTCTTACGGCGTCCTGTGGTGATGTGCTTGTCTGCCATGCTCGTTACTCTATTTAAATGATCAGATGTCCAGCGGCTGGGGCTGCTGGGCCTGATGGGTGTGCTCGGGACCGGCGAAGACACGCAGTTTTTTCAACATGGCGCGGCCCAGCGGGTTTTTCGGCATCATGCCCTTGACCGCGTGTTCTATGGCGCGTTCCGGGGCCTTCTGCAGCAGCTTCTCCAGATTGATTGATTTCAGATTGCCGATGAAACCGGTGTGATGATGGTACATCTTGTCGCTCAATTTGTTACCGGTTACACGAATCTTTTCGGCGTTGACAACGACGATATAGTCGCCGGTATCGACGTGAGGTGTATATTCCGGTTTATGTTTACCGCGCAGGTGACGGGCAATTTCCGTGGACAGACGACCGAGGGTCTTGTCTGTTGCATCCACGAGATACCAATTGCGGCGTACCTCTGCCGGCTTCGCGCTTACAGTAGTCATCCGATGTCGCTCCGATGGAGAACTAAAAATGCCTTGAAAAAGACGGCGGATATTACATGATCCAGGAATTGGAGACAAGACCTAATCCAAGATATTTAGGCCTGAGTCGAAGGCGTGTCGGTTCTCGACGATGACCGGGCGTAAGGCAAAAAAAAGCGCGACAGGGGGATGTCGCGCTGAATCTATATTTACCACCAAAGGAGGAATACTGACGCTCAATGCATCAGTATGTGTGAATTATCTAATATACTAAGATTCTTGTCAAGCCAATCGCCGTGTCTTTCTGTTATTATCTTTGCCCTCAGCTCCCCAGTAGCCGATCAATAGCCAGCTAATGACAGCGAAGAGATACATTCATTCAGCCCCTGGCTTTTGTATCATATTGAATATTAAATAAATATTTTTATGTTTCTTTTCAGTGTTGCGATACTTGTCGGCTTGGTTGTACTCGTTTGGAGTGCCGACCGGTTTATCAGTGGGGCGGCTGCCCTGGCAGATAATCTGGGTGTCTCACCTATGCTGATAGGACTCACTGTTGTCGGTTTTGGCACTTCAGCGCCCGAAGTGCTGGTTTCTACCATGGCGTCCTTCAACGGCAACCCGGGCCTCGCTATCGGCAATGCCATCGGCTCCAATATCGCCAACATCGGGCTGATACTCGGTTTCACTGCCCTGGTAATCCCCCTTTCCGTCCACTCCAGTGTCTTGAGACGTGAGTATCCGTTACTGCTGGCGGTCTCGGCGATGGCTTTTCTTTTGATGTGGGATGGTGAACTGAACCAGCTCGATGGGGTAATCCTGGTCGTGACCCTGGTGGCAGTGCTGGGGTGGATGATCTATACCGCCAAGACCGGGGCTGCGGACCCCATCGCCGGAGAGTTTGATGCGGAGATTCCGCACGATATACCTACCCAAAAGGCGATTGTCCTGCTTTTGGGAGGGTTGATATTTCTGCTATTGAGTTCCCGACTGCTTGTATGGGGCGCCTCAAATGTGGCATCTGCACTGGGCGTCAGCGATGTCATCATCGGTTTGACCATCGTTGCCATCGGCACCAGCCTGCCTGAGTTGGCTGCCAGTATCACCAGTGCTCTGAAAGGGGAGGATGACCTCGCCATCGGCAATGTCATCGGTTCCAATCTCTATAATCTGCTGGCGGTACTGAGTATCCCGGGCTTGGTGGCGCCGGGAACCTATTCGCCTGAGGTCATGGAGCGTGATCTTCCGGTGATGATGGTGCTTACCATGTTTCTCTTTTTTATGGGGCACGGTCTGGGTAAACAGGGGCGTATCAACCGTCTGGAGGGATTACTCCTGCTGCTCTGCTTCATTGGCTATCAGTCTCTGCTCTTTGTATCACTGGTGAATGCCTGATCTATGGATGTTTCAAACCTTATGTGAGTGAGTTGTCTAATGACCAAACCCACGAATCCAACTAAAGACGAGATGGTCCGGATGATCGATCTGGGCAGGGCTGTGATCGAAACTGAGGCTGATGCAGTCCAATCGCTGATCCCCAGGTTGGGTGATGAATTCGCCCAGGCGTGCAGTTATCTTCTCCATTGCCAGGGTAGGATTGTCGTTATCGGGATGGGCAAGTCGGGTCATATCGGCAATAAGATCGCTGCGACCCTGGCCAGTACCGGCAGCCCGGCTTTTTTTGTTCATCCGGGTGAGGCCAGCCACGGTGATCTCGGTATGATAACTCCTCAGGATGTGGTCCTGGCGCTGTCCAACTCAGGGGAGACCGGCGAGTTACTGGTCATCCTGCCCCTGCTTAAGCGACTGGGTGCGCCCTTGATCGCGATGACCGGAAAACCTGAGTCGACGCTGGCAAGAGAATCCGAGGTGCATATCGATGTCAGTGTTCAGAAGGAGGCCTGTCCCCTGGGCTTGGCCCCGACATCAAGCACGACTGCGGCATTGGTGATGGGTGACGCGATGGCGGTTGCATTGCTGCAGGCACGGGGTTTTACCGCCAAGGATTTCGCCCTCTCCCATCCGGGAGGCACTCTGGGAAGGCGGTTGCTTTTGCGGGTCAGTGATATAATGCATGCGGACAGGTCTCTGCCGTCGGTTGGTCTCGATGCCACATTGCATGAGGCGTTGGAAGTGATGTCGGCCAAAGGCCTGGGTATGACCGCGATCGTGGATCCGGAGGGTGGAGTGGCCGGAGTCTATACCGATGGTGATCTGCGGCGTACCTTGAACAAGCCTATCGATATTCACCATGTCAAGGTGAGTGAGGTCATGACCAGGAACTGCCTGACAGTCTCACCCGAGACGCTGGCCGCAGAAGCCTTGCAGATGATGGACGAGAAAAAGATTAACGGCCTGCTGGTTATCGATGAAGAACAGCAACTGATCGGTGCATTCAATATGCATGATCTGCTGAGAGCCGGTGTGATGTAGAGGGGGAGAGAAAGTGCAGGATATACATGCCAAGGCCAGCGGTGTGAAACTGGTCATTTTTGATGTCGATGGTGTGCTGACCGATGGTGGTCTGTTTCTTGGTGACGACGGTCAGGAGTATAAGTCGTTCAACTCCAGGGATGGTCACGGTATGAAGATGTTGCAGAAATCGGGTGTGGTAATCGGCATTATCACCGGACGAAGCTCTGAGGTCGTGCGTATCCGTATGGAGAGTCTGGGTATCGAGCATGTCTATCAGGGTAAGCTGGACAAACTGCCGGCCTATGAGGAGTTGCGCAATAAACTGGGCCTTTCGGATGACCAGGTAGCCTATGTCGGTGATGATGTCGTCGATCTGCCCATCATGCGGCGTGTCGGATTGGCCATCGCCGTGAATGACGCCCATCCCTTTGTTCTCCAGCATGCCCACTGGCAGACACGCCACAACGGTGGGCGTGGCGCCGCCAGGGATGTTTGCGAGATGGTGCTCGAGGCCCAGGGTAATCTAAAGACTGAGTTGGATAGCTATCTTTGAAGCGTCAATTAATTGGCCTCTTTTTTATAGGTGCTGCGCTGCTGAGCCTGGGCTGGTGGATGAATAGGTTGATGCAGCCGGAAGAGACCCGAACGCCGGGCGTTAGGCACGATCCCGATTCTTATGCCGAGGGGTTGGTTGTGCAAACCTACGATGAACAGGGTGCACTCAAACAGCGACTGCAGTCTCGGGGGATGAGGCATTTTGAAAAAACCGGGATTACCGAACTGCAACAACCGATTCTCTGGCATTACAACCAACAAAGCCCCCCTTTGCAGATGCGGGCGCAGGATGGTCTGATCAGACGCAGTGAAGAGAGTCTCCATCTTGCCGGGGGTGTGGTTATCGATCGTCCTAGCGGCGCCAACACGGCACCGCTGCATATTGTCACGCAGGATTTGACTCTGCACTTTGAAGATTCATTTGCTACAACCGATGGTCCGGTGCGCATCAAAAGCGATGACCAATGGATGACTGCAACAGGTATGGAGGCCTGGCTGAAGGCGCCGCTACGGCTCAAACTGCTGCATGAGGTGCGAGGCTATTATGAATTCCAATAGAATGAAATACGTTGTGACCTGCCTGGTGTTGCTGCTGATCGTTTGGGCGCACGGGCATGCGTTGGAAAGTGATAAGGATCAACCCATGCATCTGGAAGCGGACAGCCTTTCCGTAGATGAGGCATCCGGTGTGGTGCTATATGAAGGAAGTGTCGAGATCACCCAGGGCAGTCTGAGGATTTGGGCAGATCGGCTGTGGATCCATCGTCGCCAGGGCAAAACGGAGAGGGTCATTGGTGAAGGGAGTCCCGTTCGCTTTCGTCAGTTGACGGAGAAAGGGGATGGGGAGGTTCATGGTGAAGCCCGGCGAGTGGAGATCAACGCGGAGCGTGATGAATTGCTGTTGATCGATGATGCATCGCTTGAGCAGGGTGGCAACCGTTTTCGCAACGACCGGATTATCTACAATCGCGCCAAGGCAATGGTCAAGGCGGGTACAAGCGCGCAAGGTAAGCAACGCGTGCAGGTTGTCATCGAGCCAAAGAAGCAGCCATGAGTCAGCTACAGGCGAAGGCGCTTAAAAAGCAGTATGGTAAGCGCAATGTCGTGGACGGCGTCTCACTCAGCGTGAACAGCGGTGAAGTGGTCGGGTTACTGGGGCCCAATGGGGCCGGTAAGACCACCAGTTTCTATATGATCGTCGGTCTGATCCCGGTGGATCATGGCGAGATACTTCTCAATGGGGAGGTTCTGACCGATCGGGCCATGCATATGCGAGCGCGCAGCGGAATTGGCTATCTGGCGCAGGAGCCATCGGTATTTCGGCGGCTTACGGTGGAGCAGAATATTCTTGCGATCCTGGAGACAGTGGTGGATCTGGATGCCGGCAAGCGCCGTGAAATGTGTGGCCGGCTGTTGCGGGAACTCGGTATCGATCACTTGCGGGAGAGTCTGGCAATGAGCCTCTCCGGGGGTGAGCGCAGGCGTCTGGAGATTGCCAGGGCCCTCTCCGTCCAGCCGCGCTTTATTCTTTTGGATGAGCCTTTCGCCGGTGTCGATCCTATCGCTGTCATCGATATCAAAAAGATCATTCAACATCTCAAGGCCCTGCAGATAGGCGTTCTGATTACGGATCATAATGTTAGAGAGACACTGGATATCTGTGATCGGGCCTATATCATCAATAGCGGTCAAGTGCTGGCTGAGGGCTCCACGAATGAGATTCTTCAGAATGATGAGGTGCGAAGTGTCTATCTTGGAGAAGATTTTTCTATGTAGAGGTGGTTTAGTGGGGGTAATGCATCCCCTTGATTTCACATGGATTCCAGGATTGATCCCGGAAGCTTGCAGTGACAGGTTTTAGCTTTCCGGCGGGATTCCGGGGAGAAAATTTTTTTCCTCGGTGGGTTTTTTTAGCTAGAATGAAGTTAAAGACATACAAATAACATACCAGGTCCAAAGATATCATCTGCGATGAAGCAGGCGCTACAGCTCCGACTCGGACAACATCTCACCATGACACCACAGTTGCAGCAGGCAATACGCCTGTTGCAACTGTCTGCTCTCGATCTCAGTCAGGAGGTTCAGGAGGTAATCGAGACCAATCCCATGCTCGAAGTGGAGGAGGAGTTCGGTCAACAAAACAGCACTCAGGAGAATGAGGACGCTGACAACGGGGCGGCGGAAAATTCAGCGGCAGAGGGTTCGGACAGTAACGACATCAACAATGAACGTGAAATCCAGACTGATGCATCCCAGGTAACTGAAGAACTACCGGTCGACAGTGAATGGAGCGATGTCTATGACAGCTATCAGCCGACGACAGGCGGCGGTGGCGAGAGCAATGACCACGACTATTTGATACAGAACAGTAGCGCCACGACGCTACAAGACCATCTGCTGTGGCAGATGAATCTGACTCCCTTCACTCCCCAGGATATCTATGTCGCCACAGCCATCATCGACAGTATCAACGAGGATGGTTATTTCACCGGCGATCTGGAGGAGGTGCTGCAGTCGCTGAACGATGAAGAGGCGACCCTTGACGATGTCAAGGCGGTATTGCACCGAATACAGGCATTCGATCCACCCGGTGTCGGCGCCCAGGGGCCTCAGGACTGCCTGCTTATCCAGTTGAATCAACTGTCCGAATCGACCCCCTATCTACAGTCGGCAATCAGGCTTTGCAAGGACCATTTCAGCCTCCTGACCGCGCAGGACCAGAACCAGATCATGCGTAGGTTGAAGATCGATCAGGACGAGCTGGCGGCGGTGATGCAACTGATTCGTACGCTCAATCCCCATCCGGGTACGCTCATTGCGAGCAGTGAGCCTGAGTATGTCATACCTGATGTGTTCGTGAGTAAGCGCAACGGTCGATGGGTGGTTGAGCTGAATGGCGAGGTGACCCCGAAACTGCGGGTAAACACCGGCTATGCCAATCTGATCAGACGCGCGGACCAGAGTGAAGACAATACTTTTCTGAAGAACCATCTGCAGGAGGCCCGTTGGTTCATTAAGAGCCTGATGAGCAGAAACGAAACTATTTTACGCGTGGCGAGTAAAATCGTAGAGTATCAACGGGGGTTCTTTGAGCATGGAGAGGAGGCGATGAAACCTCTGGTATTGAGAGATATCGCCGAAGCGCTGGAGATGCATGAATCGACAATATCCCGCGTGACGACACAGAAATATATGCATACACCCAGGGGTACGCTGGAGTTCAAGTATTTCTTTTCCAGCCATGTCAGCACCAGTGCGGGAGGCGAGTGCTCGTCTACAGCAATTCGTGCGCTGATAAAAAAAATGATTGCCGCTGAGATTCCCAATAAGCCTCTCAGTGACAATAAGATTGCCGCCCTCTTGTCCGATCAGGGTATCGAAGTTGCCCGCCGGACAGTGGCAAAGTACCGTGAGTCGATGGGTATTCCACCGTCGAACGAACGTAAACGTCTGATATAGGAGTTGAATGCGCGACTGATCACCGGCTGTTGACAGTAATCCCTTTGCGGATGCAACCAGGCACGAGGCTTATGAGGATTGCCTAACAGCATATACTGTAAATGTGGCTTGTCGCCATTTAATCATGTCAGGCAGGGTGATGGGTAACCTCATCTAAGATAGGAGAAAATTATGCAAATTAGCGTGACCGGTCATCATGTGGATGTAACCAATGCCTTGAAAAGCTATGTCGATAGTAAATTTGAGCGTCTGGAGCGCCATTTCGATAATGTGATAAATGTCCACGTTATCCTGAGTGTGGAAAAAATGAGGCAGAAGGCAGAAGCCACAATGAAAGTGAACGGTGCGAGTGTTTATGCGGATTCTGTACAGGAAGACATGTATGCAGCTATAGATCTGCTTACGGACAGGTTGGATAGACAGGTGCTGAAGCACAAGGAGAAAATGAAAAGTCATCGCGCCGGAAGCGGCGTAAAATATGCATCTGAGTAATACGGGCTGATTGAACTGGCGAGGTTTCCATGTTTCCAAACGGTTATCTTGTGGAAGAACGGATCGGTTGCAATGTGGAGGCGGCCAGCAAGAAGCGCGTATTGGAACAGCTCGGTCAGCGACTGGCCGAGGCTGTTCCAGATCTCAATCAAGATATGGTTTTTGATGCGCTCCTAGAGCGTGAAAGGCTGGGCAGTACCGGTTTGGGCAAGGGTATAGCACTTCCCCATGCCCGCATGCCGCATATCACAGAGGCTCTGGCGGCGTTTGTCCAACTGCCGGAGGGAATCGATTTCGATGCCATCGACAATCAACCGGTTGATCTTGCCTTCGCCATGTTAGTGCCGGAAGAGGCGACCGATGAGCATCTGCAATTGTTAGCCAAACTGGCGCAGATGTTTGACAATCACGATTTCTGCAGTGAGTTGAGGCAAGCGACAACTGCGCAAGATCTTTATCAACTGATCCAGCAACGGGAAGCTATAATCTCCTCTTAATGAAGCCAATCTATACCATTCGGGATCTCTATGAAGAGCTGGCCGGCGAGCTTTCGCTGAGCTGGAATGGTGAAGGGGGCGACACTGAGATCGTTCTGGATATTGAATCTCAACATGGAAAGCCACCGGCGGGCCCCCTCAATCTGGTTCGGCCCAATCAGATCCAGGTTATCGGGCCGCCGGAAAGGGAACATCTGTTGAATGATAAAAAGAATGTCTACCATGATTATCTACAGGTACTGTTCAAGGCCTCCCCCGCATCGCTTATATTCACCGATGGACTGAAACCGCTTCAGGAATGTGAGGAACAGGCACTGGAAAGGAGTATTGCGCTTTTCTATACCCCTCAACCCGACAGTCAGGTGATAAACCGTCTGTTGGAACGCTTCAGTCAACCGGTGAGTGAAAAACTGCTGGTGCACGGGGTCTACATGGAGGTCCTCGGTAGGGGAGTATTGCTCAGCGGTGATCCGGCGATCGGTAAAAGCGAGCTCGCATTGGCGTTGATTTCACGGGGCCATTGTCTGGTCGCCGATGATGCAACGGAGATCTACAAATCCGCTAGTAAGACACTTATCGGCCGCTGTCCGAAAGTGTTGCAGGACTTCCTGGAGGTGCGCGGTTTAGGGATGATCAATATCCGCGCTATGTTTGGAAACAGTGCGATAAAACCCAACAAAGAGTTGCATTTGATCATTGACCTGCTGCACTTCGATGACAAGAAACTACACGAAATGGACCGCCTCGAAGGTTGCCATTCGAAACGCTCCATGCTGGGGGTCGATATACCGCAGACGAGTCTGCCGGTAGCCGCCGGTCGAAATCTGGCTATTCTGGTTGAAACTGCTGTACGGCAGCATATGTTGATGCTTGATGGTTATAACGCCACACAGGACTTCATCGATCGTCAACAGATCTATATCGATCAGGATCAATAAGAGACAATCATGTCCGAGGGTATCAAACTGCAAATCGTCAGCGGCATGTCGGGTTCAGGCAAGACCATAGCCCTGCATACCCTGGAGGACATGGGCTATTACTGCATCGATAATCTGCCGATTTCGCTGTTGAACTCGATGGCTGATCATCTTATCGGCAATCCGGAGGCCATTTTCAACAAGACCGCGGTGAGCATCGATGCCCGCAGTCAGTCGGGTCAGCTATCCACACTGCCGGAGATGGTGGAGAATATCAGGCAGCGCGGGCTCGACTGTAAAATGCTGTTTCTTGATACCAAAGCCGATACATTGATCAAGCGTTTCAGCGAGACCCGTCGTAAACATCCTTTGACGAATGAACAGCGCTCACTGCCAGAGGCAATTCGTTTTGAACGGGAGTTACTGTCGCCGGTGATCGAAGCGGCAGACCTGCGACTCGATACCACCTATACCAATCTTCACGAACTGCGTGACCTGGTGCGACACCGTATCGGAGGGGATGAGGGCAGGGTATCGATTCTGTTCGAATCCTTCGGCTTCAAACACGGTCTGCCCAGGGATGTCGATTTTGTGTTCGATGCCCGTTGTCTGCCGAATCCCTATTGGCAGGAAGAGCTCCGTGTCTACAATGGTATGGAGGCGCCGGTAGCGGACTATCTGTCGGCTCATCAAGAGGTGACCGGCATGCTTTCCGACATGATCGATTTCCTGGCCCGCTGGATACCGGCATTCGAGGCGGATGGTCGCAGCTATCTCACTATTGCCGTGGGATGTACTGGGGGTCAGCATAGGTCCGTGTTTTTGGTGGAAAGGCTGGCAAAACACTTTTCTGAGGCGGGTTTGGATGTCATGAGCCGACATCGGGAACTGTCATGACCATCGGCCTGCTGCTCATCACTCACAGCAGAATCGGGGAAGCAATGCTGGAGACCGCAGGGAAGATGCTTGAAGGTGCGCCACTGGCTGTTGAGATCCTGCCTGTCGGCATCGACAGCAATCCTGAGAAACTTGTTCAGCAGGCCAGCGGGTTGATCGAGCGGTTGGACCAGGGCCGGGGGGTGTTGGTGTTTACCGATATGTATGGTTCCACACCCAGCAACATCGCCTACAGTTTGGCGGAAAAGGGACGGGTAAATGTGATTTCGGGTATCAATCTACCGATGCTGATACGAACCCTCAATTATCAAACCATGGATCTCGACGGGCTGACCGAGAAGGCGGTGAGTGGCGGTAAAGAGGGAATAATCTGCTGTGAAACCCTTAAAAGATAGTGAAGCGTATGTTGGACAAAGAGATAGAAATCATTAATAAACTGGGGTTGCATGCCCGCGCGGCGGCAAAACTGGTGAGCTGCGCCAACAGCTTCTCGAGCGACGTTTTTCTGAATCGTAACGGTCAGCGCGTGAACGGTAAAAGCATTATGGGCGTTATGATGCTGGCAGCCAATCAGGGCTCCACATTGCATCTTGAGATTGAAGGTAGTGACGAGCAGGAGGCAATGCAGGCATTGATCTCTCTGATCAACGAACGATTCGGAGAAGATCAGTGACGCTATCCTGTCAGGGTATAGGTATCAACACCTCTCGTGAAGTCGCGATAGGTGATGTCTATCTGCTGCAACAGGGCATTCCGGAGGTTACTCATCGTGAAATCAGCGAGGATTTGATTCAGAGCGAAATTGAACGCTTCGAAAACGCCCTGCATATCACCAGCAACCACCTGCGTCTGGTGCGCGAACAAATACCGACCAATACGGCATTGGATATCAGTGAGTTTATCGATACCCATCTGTTGATGTTGGAAGACTATGCCATCAGTCAGGCGACGATCAATCTCATCAGGGAGAATCTGTTTAGTGCCGAGTGGGCGTTACAGGTACGCAGGGATGAGTTGGTCAGGGTGTTCGACGAGATGGATGATCCCTACCTGCGAACCCGCAAGGATGATGTGGATCATGTGGTGGGTCAGGTACAGTTTGTGCTCGCGGGGGGTAAGCCTCAACAACAGAGTGGCCTGAATGGGCGGATCGTGGTGGCCAAGGACCTGACTCCCGCCGAGACCATCATGATGAAGAACCAGGGTGTCGTTGCCTTTGTTACCGAATTTGGCGGCCCTCTCTCTCATACCGCGATTCTAGCGCGCAGTCTGGGTATTCCCGCGGTTGTGGGTATTCACCAGGCGACCTCTCTGTTCAGGCATGGGGAACAGCTGGTGGTCGATGGGGCGCAGGGTGTGGTGCTTGCGGCCCCCACACCACGAATCCTCGACTATTATCACCAGCGCATCGAGGAGAGGCGTCTCAGAGAAGAGGAGCTGCGGCGCCGAGTCGATCTGCCGGCACTCACGATAGATGGTGAGCAGATCTTTTTGCACGCGAATATTGAACTGCCGGAAGATATTGAGACCACGCTCAATAACAGGGCAGATGGTGTGGGTCTGTTCCGCACCGAGTTTCTCTTTATGAACCGGCCAACACCGCCGATGGAAGAGGAGCAATTGGAGGCGTATAGCGAAGCCGTCAAGGGATTGGGCGGTATCCCCCTCACCATCCGTACCCTTGATTTGGGCATGGATAAGACCACCGGGAGTATCACTGACTCAGGTTGTATGCCGGCCATCAATCCGGCCTTGGGTCTGCGTGCGATTCGACTGTGCCTGAAGGAGCCAGAGTTGTTCATGCCGCAACTCAGGGCGATCCTGCGTGCCTCCGCCGAGGGGCCGGTGAGATTGATGCTGCCGATGCTGTCGGGGATCCAGGAGCTGAAACAGGCTTTGCGGATGATCGAGAGGACCAAGGAGGAGTTGCGCAATGCGGATTTGCCCTTCGATGCCGATATCCCGATAGGCGGGATGATTGAAGTGCCGGCCGCGGCGTTGGCGGCTGACAGCTTTGCCCGCCACCTCGATTTTCTCTCGATCGGAACTAATGACCTGATTCAATATACTATGGCGGTCGACCGCATGGATGAGGAGGTGAATTTCCTCTTCGACCCGCTCCACCCTTCTGTGCTCCTTCTGATACAGCTAACCATCGATGCTGCCAACAGGGCGGGTATTCCGGTCAGCATGTGCGGCGAGATGGCGGGTGAACCTCGCTATGCAAGACTATTGATCGGTATGGGACTGCGCGAGTTGAGTATGCAGCCCAGCGCGCTGCTCGAAGCCAGGGAGTTGGTGAGGCAGTCATCACTCTCAACATTGCAGGAGCGCACCGCAGAATTTTTCAGGCAGCTCGAAGCCAGCGGTGACAGCGGGCATTTCGATAGCCTGTTCGATTGAGTCAACTCCGCCTTCCGGCTTGTCTGTCAGCACTTTGACCCGCGTCTTCTATGAGTGCTGAGTGATCCCGCAGGAGGTTTAATCGGGTCTTTCATGACATAAAGTACAGCTCACCGGTGTGCCCTTGGCAACGAAGCGGGTCCTCTCCCCGTCATCATCACTGAGAAAGGTCCGGTCGGCCGCGGTCATCGAGAGGACAGTCCCCTCCAGGTTCTGTCCATGACAGCTTCTGCAGGCATTGGGGTTGTCTTCGTAGAACTCCTCGTGTTCAAGGTTCCAGCCACGACTGTTGACGTTGTGCATGCCATGGGGGCCATCAAGGGTAAGGGGCAGGCTGGTGTGGCAGCTGCTGCATTCGCTCAACGTCCCGGCATGACCCTGAAGCTGAATGGCAGCCAGGTTATCGTTGGCGGAAGCGAGTGGATTTGGCCAGATCGCATGGGTCGAGCCGTGACAACCTTCGCAGGCAACGCCGCCATGTCCGAGGCTGTTTCGATAGAGCGTAGCGCTATTTTCCGCAAATCTCTTGTTACCGGCCAGGCGGGGTGTGGCGGTATCGATATCATCTTCCCAGGCTTGGGTCAGGCGCAGGGAATCACCCAGGTGGCTGTTCGCATCGCCGGTGTGGCAGGATTCGCAGCGGGGTTCATCCAGCCAGGGTCGCCGTTCATCGCCACCCACCGCAAGCATGCTGCCATGGCAGTCCTGGCAACTGATGCCTGCGGCACCCATTGCACCCCTGAGACATTGGGTCACCTTACCCGGATGGCACTGATAGCAGGTCTCCTCCAGGCTGCCATCCACCGGGAACAGTGCCTGTTCGGTATCCGGATCTATTAAGCGGCCGTGGTGACCATGCATGACCTGGGACATGGTATCCAGTCTCAATTGCTGGCCAGTGGGGCCTGCGCCGGTGAGATCGAGTGCCGCCGAGTAGTGGCAGCCGGCACATAAAACGGGAGTGGCATTGATAAGGTCAGTGCCGTGCTCGGCGTCGTGCAGCGCCAGGATATTCAATTTCGCTGCTTCTAAAACACTGTTTGGATCATTGATATCGTCGGGTAGGACGAAATCGATGCTGCTGTCGAGAGGGGCGGCGATCTCTCCCGCGGCATGGCAGTTCTGGCAGTCCGCTTCGGAGGCTACAGGCAACACTACATCCAGGCTGGCAAGGGTATCCGGGTTATCCGGCCTGGTGGCGGTGACCCGCATCAGCGGATAGGCATTCAGCTGCCCGGAATCGTCGATGGGAAGTATGGGCACGCCATCGGCGGCAAACCATTTTTTTTCCGGGTCATAGTGATTGAAGGCCTGCGCATCGTTAGTGTTATAGGGATTCAGAATACCCGGCATCGACTGGCCAAAGAGCAGGCCTTCATCCGGTGCCGGATTGAGCCCGAACAAGTCGCTGACAAAGCTATTGCCGGTGGCGGGATTGATGTCCCAGAAGTTTGTCTTGTCGACGCTGCCCGCCAGGTTCTGGCTGGTAGTGTTGATGGAGCCGTTGCCGTCCGCAATGGCCAGGTATTGGACATTGACGCTTGAGGCATCGAGGATGCGGGGTGTCGCGCCACGTTCGATTACCTGGGTATGTATGACATTGAAAGGCGGAAGGATGACGAAGGTCGAGTAGTCCAGATCGGCGCAGTGCATGCCCAGATCGTTGAATGCCAATACGCGATGGCTGCCCGTTGCCTGTGATACTCCCGCTCCGTTGTGGTGGTCATCATCGTCATCGCCACCACCACCACCACCGCCGCCACAGGCGGTCAATGACAGCAATATGATCAGTGAGGTCAGCCATTCCCGGTGCCATTTCATTGTGTACACTCCCTGAACCATAATCGTTGAGATGGTATATTTGGGAATTATATCCTAAAAATAGGACTGGCTGCACCTGTTCGTACTGTTGACCACCATTCTATCTCCGGCAGGAATGGCGCTTACTTAAGCCAAGAACCACCGTCATCCCGGCGCAGGCCGGGATCCATAATGCTTGATGGTGACGATATGCCTGGATTCCGTTACCTGATCAAGTCCGGCACAGGCTCTGTGACGGAACGACGAAAATCCTGAAATTCGTCTTAAGTAAATGTCATTCATCTCCGTCAGTGGTTTCGTTAGGCTCGGTATGCTTAAAATCTATCTGATGGGCTTCACATGCCAGATTTTTTCAGCATACTCCTGGATGGTTCGGTCACTGGAGAAATAGCCCATACGGGCGGTGTTGAGAATTGCCCGCCTGTTCCATTCGGCGGTGTTGAGATACACCTGGTCAGCCCGATCACTTACTTCAAGGTAGCTCTTGAAATCGGCGATTACCTTGAAGTGATCATTGTTGAGAAGACTGTCGGTGATCAGACGATAGCGTGTCGGTTCTTCCGGTGAAAAGAAGCCATTGGCGATCATGTCGATGACACGTTTCAATACCGGATCCGAATCATAATAACGCCGGGGCTGGTATCCCTGTCGATTGAGCCTTGTAATATCTTCTGTGGTCAAACCGAATATGAAAATATTATCGGCACCGATATTCTCATGCATCTCTACATTGGCACCGTCCATGGTCCCCATGGTCAGGGCGCCATTGAGGGCAAGTTTCATGTTGCCGGTACCCGATGCCTCCATGCCTGCTGTGGAGATCTGTTGCGAGAGTTCCGCCGCGGGGATGATATCCGAAGCGGTGGTAACGTCGTAATTGGGGATGAAAAGGATCTTCAAGCGATCACTGACAGCCGGGTCGTTGTCGATGACGTCGGCCACATCATTGATGAGGCGGATAATCAGTTTCGCCATGGTATAACCCGGTGCCGCCTTACCCCCGAACAGGATGGTGCGTGGCACATGATTGGCATTGGGATTATCCAGCAGGCGATTGTAGAGGGCTATGGCGCGAAACAGGTTGAGCAGTTGACGCTTGTATTCGTGAATTCTCTTAACCTGTACGTCGAATAGCATGTTTGAGTCAACCTTGCTGTCCAAATAGTACAGGATCAACTTGGCAAGACGTTGTTTGTTTGCCTGCTTAACGGCACAAAACCTCTCCTGGAAGGCACTGTCTTCGGCCAGGGATTCAAGCTGTTTGATCTGGCTGAGGTCTCTGATCCATTCCGGACCGATGGCATCACTGATCAGTGTTGAGAGTCCCCGGTTGGATTGATAGAGCCAGCGTCGTGGTGTAATCCCGTTAGTGATGTTGATGATCTTGCCGGGGTAGAAGCTGTTGAAATCCTTAAAGGTTGAATTGCGCAGAAGCTCACTGTGAAGTGCCGAGACGCCATTCACCTTGTGACTGCCGATGATCGCCAAATGGGCCATGCGAATTCGCCGTCCGTTGCCTTCATCGATGATGGAGAGGCGGCGCAGGATATCCATGTCCCCCGGGTGGAGGTGGCCGAGCATCAACAGAAAACGCCGGTTGATCTCCATGATCAACTGCAGGTGCCTTGGCAGCAGTTGTTCGAAGATATCCACCGGCCATGTCTCCAACGCCTCGGGCAGCAGGGTGTGGTTGGTGTATGAGAAGACCCGGGTGGTGATCTCCCAGGCGGGCTGCCATTCGAGGTGGTGCTTGTCCATCAGCAGTCGCATCATCTCCGGGATGGCGATCGCCGGGTGGGTGTCGTTGAGTTGGATTGCCACCTTGTCCGGTAGGTCGCTCAGACTGTCATGATCGGTGAAGAAGCGGCGTAGAATATCCTTCAGCGAGGCGCAGACGAAAAAATATTGCTGCTTTAGCCGCAAGCGCTTGTTCATGGTGGAGCTGTCGTTGGGATAGAGTACCTTGGAGATGTTCTCGGACAGGGTCTTGCCGACGACGGCCTCGGTATACTCTCCCTCATTGAACCGGTTTAGGTCGAAGTCCTCATAGGCCTTGGCGCTCCACAGTCGGAGATTGTTGACGGTATCGTTTTTATAACCGGGTATCGGGGTGTCATAGGCCTGGGCGATCACGACATCGCCCTCTATCCAATCAAAATGGCGCCGGCCTGTTGTATCCTGATACTCCATGACTCGCCCGCCGAAGCGGATCCGGTAGGAGACCTCCGGGCGGGGAAACTCCCAAGGGTTATCGTGTATCAGCCAATTTTCCGGCAACTCGACCTGGCAGCCGTTTTCAATCTTCTGTCTGAACATGCCATATTCGAAACGGATACCGTAGCCGTATCCGGGAATATTCAAACTGGCTATGGAGTCGAGAAAGCAGGCGGCCAGGCGTCCGAGTCCACCATTGCCAAGCGCTGCGTCATGCTCAAGGTTGCGTAGTCGTTCGAGTTCGATGCCGAGTTTATGCAGGGCCTCGGTACAGGCGTTGTGAATATCCATATTCAACAGGCTGTTGATAAGACTGCGTCCGATAAGAAATTCCATCGACAGGTAGTAGACCCGCTTGGCGTCGTGTCGGTAAAAGTTACGCTGGGTCTCCATCCAACGTTCAATCAGGCGATCACGAATCACATGACTGAACGCCATCATCCAATCATGATCGGTGGCGGTGTAGGGGTCCTTGCCAATGGTGTAGACGAGGTGATTGGAGACCGATCGTTGGATGTCCTTTGGATCTGAGCCTAGAAAATCATACTTGAAAGCACTGTGTTTGACTTTGCTCATAACAGACGAAGCACTGTATTGGTTGTGGTACTGAACGATAAGGGTCTGAAAATAACCGGGCGACTACCACTGACATATAGATTAACTATAACCCAAATCGATAATATGCTGTTCATCGAGATGGCGGGTAGGGACTATTCAAGGCCTGTTTGTACTGATTCAATTGGCACTCTAGGGTGAGAAAACAGCCCAGGCCCTTCAGGTGTCTCAGAGTCGATTGGCCTAGTGTGTGCGGTTCCTGGAAGCGCCGTTACGCAGTGCTTGGATCAAGGGGATGCGTAACAGTAGCGGTAACAGCAGGGGATAGATGAGCAGCCCCAGGATATCCGCCACCAAATCCCAGGTGGAGAATATACGATGAGGCATGAAGGCTTGCACTACCTCGATGAAAAGACCATAACCGAAGAGCGGTAGATACTTTAGCGGATTCCATTTTGATCGCGGCCATGAAAAATCGACCAGAAAGGCGAGCGCAAAAAAGGCCACAATATGGGACAGCTTGTCATTGAACTCTGTAACGACGGGGGTATCCAGGGGCGTGAACGCGAGATAACTGATCACCAGAAGCGCCATTGCCAGCAATACACGAATGGTGTGTGTGCTGAAGATGGAGGCAGCCGTAGCAACCCAATGCTTCAATCGCGCTCTTCCCTGGCGATCGCACGGTATGCGATGTCGGTGCGGTAATAGACATCATCCCAATGGATAGAACGGGTCAATGCGTAGGCGCTCTGTTGTGCCGATGTGACGCTTTCTCCCAGGGCGGTGGCACATAACACCCGTCCGCCTGTGGTGACGACCCTGTCGTCATCCAGCCCGGTGCCGGCGTGGAAGACTTTACAGGAGGGGTCGCCGGATTCAGGGAGGCCGCTGATGACCTTGCCTTTTTCATAGGGGCCTGGATAGCCGCCAGCCGCCAGCACAATACCCACGGATGCTCTGGAATCCCATTCAGTCTGCTCCCTGTCAAGCCTTCCATCCAGTGCGGCCAGGCAGTGCGCAACCAGGTCGGAACGCATGCGTAACATGATCGGTTGTGTCTCAGGGTCGCCAAAGCGACAATTGTATTCGATAACCTTGGGTGTGCCGTCCGCGGTAATCATCAATCCGGCGTAGAGGAATCCGGTATAGGGCATGCCCTCCTCGGCCATGCCTTTGACGGTGGGCCGGATTACCTGCTGCATGATCCTCTCATAGATGGTGTCATCGACCACGGGTGCCGGAGAGTAGGCCCCCATCCCGCCGGTATTGAGGCCGGTATCGCCGTCACCCACACGCTTGTGGTCCTGGCTGGTTGCCATCGGCAGGATATGACTACCGTCGGCCATGACTATGAAACTGGCCTCTTCACCTTCCAGGTACTCCTCGATGACCACGCGATGACCGGCTTCGCCAAAGGCATTGCCCGCCAGCATGTCGCGGACCGCTGATTCAGCGGTAGAGATGTCCATGGCGACGATCACGCCTTTTCCGGCCGCCAGGCCATCCGCCTTGATGACGATGGGAGCGCCAACTTGGTTGATATAGGTCAGCGCAGCATCAATCTCGGTGAAGGTCCGGTAGCTGCCGCTGGGAATACCGTGGCGTGCGAGGAAGTCTTTGGTGAAGGATTTTGATCCCTCCAGTTGCGCCGCATCCTTACTTGGCCCGAAACACCGCAGACCGGCTGTTTCGAAGGCATTGACGATGCCATTTACCAGTGGCGCCTCCGGGCCGACAATGGTCAGTCCTATTTGATTGGCTTTCGCGAATTCGATCAGTTCATCGATCGAGTCGGCGTCGATCTCCACATTCTCGAGCTTCTTTTCGAGGGCCGTGCCGGCATTGCCGGGGGCGACAAAGACCTTATCCGCCAGATCCGATTGCGCGGCTTTCCAGGCAAGGGCGTGTTCACGGCCGCCCGAACCGATGACCAGAATATTCATCAGTGACGGAAGTGGCGCATACCGGTGAATACCATCGCCATGTCATGCTCATCGGCGGCGGCGATCGCCTCATCGTCGCGCATCGATCCGCCGGGTTGAATGACGGCGGTAATGCCGACCTCCGCGGCATTGTCTATGCCGTCGCGGAATGGGAAGAACGCATCCGAGGCCATCACCGAACCCTTGACTTCAAGTGAGGCGTGTTCCGCTTTGATTGCGGCGATGCGCGCAGAGTTGACCCGACTCATCTGGCCGGCGCCGACACCGATGGTCATGCCGTCCCTGCCATAGACGATGGCGTTTGACTTGACGAACTTGGCGACACGCCAGGTGAACAGCAGGTCACGCATCTCCTGTTCTGTGGGGTGCCTTTGGGTCACAACCTTGATCTGGTGGGTCAGCTGCAGATCGGCATCCTGGACCAGCAGGCCACCATTGACCCGCTTGTATTCGGTGCGGTGGATCGCCTCGCTGAGCCATTCGCCACACTCAAGCAGGCGCACATTTTTCTTGCTGCTGACAGCCTCGATGGCTGCCGCCGAGATCTTTGGTGCGATGATCACTTCAACGAACTGGCGGTCGATGATGGTCTTTGCCGTCTCCCCGTCCAGTTCACCGTTAAAGGCGATAATGCCGCCAAACGCCGACTCGGGATCGGTAGTGTAGGCGCGATCATAGGCCTCCAGCATGTTGGCGCCATATGCCACACCGCAGGGATTGGCATGTTTGACGATGACGCAGGCGGGTCCCTCGTCAAAACTCTTGACACACTCCAACGCGGCGTCGGTATCACCGATATTGTTGTACGAGAGCTCCTTGCCCTGCAGCTGCTTGGCCGTGGCCACGCTCGCCTCATCGATCCTGTGCTCGACGAAGAATGCCGCTTTCTGATGGGGGTTCTCCCCATAACGCATGGTCTGTGCCTGCTTGAATTGAAGGGACAGCGTACGTGGAAAATCGCTGACTTCATCCCCCAAACGCGAGCCAAGGTAGTTGGCAATGGCGGCATCGTAGCGGGCTGTATGCTCGAAGGTCTTTACCGCAAGGTCGAATCGGGTTGCACTGCTCAATTCGTTGTTGTTGTCCCTCATTTCATGCAGCACCCTGTCATAGTCGAGTGCGTCGACGATCACCGTTACATCCTTGTGGTTCTTGGCCGCTGCGCGAAGCATGGTGGGACCGCCGATATCGATGTTTTCTATTGCCGTCGGAAGATCGCAATCGGGATTGGATACCGTCTCTTCGAAGGGGTAGAGATTGACCACGATCAGGTCGATGCCACCGATACCGTTCTCTTTCATGACGCCGTCATCTATGCCTCGCCGTCCGAGTATTCCGCCGTGAATTTTTGGGTGCAGGGTCTTGACCCGGCCATCCATCATTTCCGGATAGCCGGTATATTCTGAGACTTCGATGACCGGGACATCATTTTGCGTCAGCAGCTTTGCGGTACCGCCAGTTGAAAGGATCTCAATCTTATTGTCAGCGAGATTGCGGGCAAATTCCACAATCCCGGTTTTGTCTGAAACGCTAATCAGGGCGCGTTTAATCGATGCCATGTTGAAGATTCCAAGTAAGTGTAAGCCGGCTTCAGTCGAGGTCGTATTGTGAGAGTTTCTTGCGCAAGGTGCTTCGACTGATACCAAGAATGGATGCTGCCTGGGACTGGTTGCCGCCGGTATGCTTCATGACGCTTTCGAGTAATGGCGCCTCCACCTCGTTCATCACCAGTCTATAGAGGTTATTTGCGCCATGCCCGTCAAGGTTATTGAAATAACGTTGCATTGCATCACTGACACACTGGCGTAAGGGTTCTGATTTCTTACTGTGTGTGACTGTCAGATACTCTTTATTCTCTTTTTTGCTAAGAACCGCATCAGTCATCATGCCGCCAATTCCCCATTGTTTTGTAGGCAATCAAAATAGTTACGGATAGCCTGCAGTTGTTGTTCCGCAGACTCTGTGTAGTTTATTTTGTTCCTAAAAACTGCGCCGTCAGGGCGCCCCCTGCTGTACCAGGCGATATGCTTGCGCGCAATACGTATGCCAAGGTACTCCCCATAAAAATTATACAGTTGCCTGACATGTCCGATAAGGATGCCGGCAACCCATTCGAGATCAGGTTCCGGCATCACACTGCCGGTGTGCAGATAGTGATTGATCTCATCAAAAATCCAAGGGCGTCCTTGCGCAGCGCGACCTATCATCAGGGCATCGGCCCCGGTTCGTTTTAAAACGAATGAGGCTTTTTGCGGTGAATCGATATCCCCATTCGCGATAACCGGGATGTTGACTGATTGCTTGATGTCGCGGATTGTTTCGTATTCTGCATCGCCTGAAAACCTACATGCACGTGTGCGACCGTGAATGGCGAGGGCGCGGATACCTGCTGCTTCCGCGATGTTCGCGATACGTACGCCGTTGCGGTTTTCGGGATCTGTACCTGTGCGGATTTTCAATGTCACAGGTACCTCGACGGCACTGACAACCGCCTCCAATATCTTTCCAACGAGATATTCATCCTCCAACAACGCAGATCCTGCGGTGCGCTTACAAACTTTTTTTGCCGGGCATCCCATGTTGATATCGATTATCTGCGCACCATTGGCGGTATTGGCTCGTGCCGCTTCCGCCATCTGATGCGGATCGGAGCCGACGATCTGTACGCTGACAGGACTCGTTTCACCTTCGAGATCGAGGCGTCGGACAGTCTTTCTTGTGCCTCTTAGGGAAGCATCAGAAGAGACCATCTCCGAAACGGCAAGCCCAGCGCCCATCTCCCTGCAGAGTTGCCGGAATGGTCTGTCCGTGACGCCGGCCATGGGCGCCAATAGCAGATTGTTCTCTAATTTATAGGGTCCAATTTGCATCCAGAATGCCACTCATCAGGGGGTCCGTCTTGGAGAAGGAGGGTGTGGGATACTACCGCTAAATGTTGGCGGAATCAAAGGCAAATTGAGTATGAATTGATCTGGTACAAATGGCGTTTGTGGGTCTACCTGTGAATCGGCTGGAAGGGTGGTGAGTAAGCTCTTAAATCTTAGGCAGATATGTAAATGATGGCCTATGACTGGCAATCGGAAGGGAAATGTAAATTCATTGTATAGAATTTAATTCCTTACTGATGCAGTCTGATAATCAGGTGTCGAACTTTTTTACAGTCACCTCACCGAATGTCGGTATCTTAATGCGACACCGTTAGGGTTTGCTTGTGCCATCGGCCTTTCATTGTCGCACTGAACTATCGCTGGCGCTTTGTCCGGATAGTGCCGTTGATACGAAACGCTTATAGCCGCTGTCTCATTGAATCTCAGAATGATTCTATTGTTTAGACTATTGTGGTGACTGATGGGTTATGAATCCGGGTGGATACAGTTTTTAACAAGGTATGACTGGATTACTAAGATGAGATATTCGTTTCAAAGAGTGACGTATAGTGATACTCAGAGTAACGTCAGATGCCGTCGTCGGCACTTTTCCATTTGAATGACAGTGCCTGCGCTACTCACCAATAGGATCTGACAGCAGGAACCGGTATTGTGGAAGGGTAGTGTCTACCTGCACTGATCCGGCTGACTGAAGCCACTAAAGGAAGTCGAATTTGAAGCCGGTAACTTCATTGCCCGGGTCTTGCAGTTCGAGTTCCACATGCACTGTTCTTAATTTTGGCATCATCGGGTTGGATTGGTATTGATCGGCCTTGTATTCATCCGGCAGGAAGGTACGCCTTGCTATGATTTTACCCATATCGTTGTAGAGGCTTAACTGCAGTCTTGGAAAAGGTTGCTGGAAGGCTGCTGCATTCACCATCTCGAGTTTGAGTGACAGGATGCCCTCCTTTTCAGGGTGAGCGGTGAGGGCGCGATCACTGATGATTATCTGTTCGGTATCACGGCGTATGGGCACCTCGCAGCCCGCCAGGTTGCAGACGCCCTGGAGAATCTGCCTTCCGGCATAGTGGGAGACAAGGCTGTCCCTCAAGTACCATGTGATCTGTCCGAAGAGGGGGAGCAGCAGGAGTAATGAGCCGATAATCCAATAGCCCCTGTAGCGGCTGGGTTGTGGTTTTTCAAACTCCTCCTCAAACGTAAAGCGGGTCTCCTCATCCAGCGAGTCCTGAGACTGTAGAGGCTCTTCCTCGCTTGGGATGAAATCCTGTTCCAGTGGTATGGATTCCGGCGATAATGCTTGCTCGAGCTTCTCGTCCGATAGTATCGATTTTCCCTCTAGCGAAGATTCATCGTCAGTGTCCGTCGATTTTTCTTCACCGGTCGGTATCTCGACCGAGGTTGCCGAGTCAGTACCGGTATTCGGTTCTTCGCTTGATGTGCTTGATTCTGATTCAGCAAGAGATTCCTTGTCATGGTTTTCAAATGAAATAACCTCCGCTAACCGATTATCCGCACCATTTTCTGCGAGAAGCAGAGAGGCGGAATCCCGATCGAGTAGTTCGGACATTTGCGATTCGGTACCAGCGGCAAAATAATCCGGTTCCGTTTCGAGTCCGTCATCACGCTCAAGAAGAAATTGGTTTTGACTGTCGAATTCAGAACTATTTTCATCCACTTCAAGGATTGATTCTTCACCCAATTGCTGGGCGGGGGGCTCTTCGTCAGCCAAGGCATCGAGGGACTTCTCGACTTCGCTGTCACTGACCAAGCCCGATTCTATAACAAGCCCATCCGAGGTTGCCTCCCCATTCAATGGTTGCGAGGCCGCGATACCCCCATTCTGCTCAATTTCCGCCAACTCCTCCTGCAGATCATCATCATTGGTAAATGATGTGGGAGATTCCATGAGTTTATGCAGTGCGTTGAATACATTGTTGCATTGACAGCAGCGTACTTTTCCGTCGGCGGCCTTAAGTTGTTCCGGCGTGATGCGGAACATGGTCAGACAGTGTTGGCACTGGGTAAACATGTGGCGGATTACTTTCTATCTCTGCTTCAATTAAAGTGTGGCTGCTGTAATGGCTAAGGCCGTACAGACCTTTGTATGTATTCAATGGGTATCTTCAGTGGAACAAGGGAATAAATTCCTTGCACTATCCAATCGAGCAGTGACGAACCCTGGCTTGGGGTAGGTTTTCAGGTCACCGTTCAACACCTCTACGTTAGACCGAAGCCAAACGGCAGGCAAGCCCTTTGTGGTAAATTCGGACTGATTGTAGCGGCATCCGCAAGACCTGGATATGACTATTCGCGGATTACGGGGAAGCGTGATCATGACCCCGGAATATAGCATTCTGTATGGATGGTTTTAGCGGCTTGAGGCTGCGGCTCTCTTAGTCGCAGCACTATTGACAGCTGGCTGTACCGCACAATAGCAGCCATTCCTGTTGCCGTTTGGGTGCCTCCAGGGTCGCGAATGCCTGGTAGGCAGGCGCTACCTCGGCTTGTTGCTCTGCGAGTATACCGGAGAGGGCAAACCGACCGCCGGGTCGGATGAGCCGCGCAAAATCGGGAGCCAGTTGGATCAGTGGAGCAGCAAGAATATTGGCAACCAACAGGTCGAACGTTCCATTTGGCAGTTCATCCGGCAGGCATGTCAGGAGACGATCAGAAACGCTGTTCTTCTCCGCATTGTCTCTACTGGCTATCAAGGCCTGAGGATCATGGTCGAGGGCAACGGCGGAGGACGCACCAAGTTTCAGTGCAGCGATTGCGAGGATACCGGAGCCACAACCATAGTCTATGATGCGCTTTCCCGACAGGTCCTGAGCGTCCAGCCATTCCAGGCAGAGTGCGGTGGTGGGGTGCGTGCCGGTACCGAAGGCCAGTCCTGGATCGAGTTTAATCACTACTGCATTCTGTTGATCGACCGAATCACCTGCCGGACAGACCCACAGACGCTGTCCGAATGACATGGGCTTGAAATGATCCAACCACACCCGTTCCCAGATCCTGTCTTCTATGCGTTCCCATCGGAGTCTGCCGACCAGTTCGGGATCGAGGACCGAGGCAAGGGCATTGCGCAGCTTCAGCGGCTCCCGGTCTCCTTCGAACAGTGCAGTGACTTGGGTTTGTTGCCACAGCTGGGTCGACTCCGGTGGGGTCTCAAGCAGAGGCTGATCACCAGCGTCGCCCAGGGTGACAGACAGGGCGCCTAGGTTCTCGAAGACCAGTTCCAGCAGGGGGGGCTCGTTTTCAGTGCAGTCGATTGAGAGTTGCAACCACATACTATGAGTTTTGAGTTGTGAGTTTTCAGTTATGAGTTAGCTGAGGGATAAGCCCTTCTCAACTTAAAAACTCATAACTCACAACTCAAAACTCTTCAGTTATAGTCCCAGTTTCTTTTCCAGGTAGTGGATGTTGGCGCCTCCTTCTCTGAAGGCTGCATCACGCATGATATCCAGGTGCAGTGGTATGTTTGTCTTGATACCGCTGATCACCATCTCCTGCAGGGCGATGCGCATCCTGGCGATAGCCGAATCACGGGTCTCCCCGTGGGTGACAAGCTTGCCGATCATGGAGTCGTAGTAGGGAGGCACTCTATAGCCATTGTAAATGTGGGTGTCGACACGAACGCCCGGACCGCCGGGGGTATGGAGTTGGCTGATGGTGCCGGGGCTGGGAAGAAACTTTTCCGGGTCCTCGGCATTGATTCGGCACTCCACCGCATGGCCTTGAAGCTTGATCTCATCCTGTTTGTAGCTCAAGGGTTCCCCCGCCGCGATGAGAATCTGTTGTTTAACGATGTCGATGCCTGTGATCAGTTCGGTGACCGGGTGCTCCACTTGCACCCGGGTATTCATCTCAATGAAGTAGAATTCACCGTCCTCATAGAGAAACTCGAAAGTACCCGCTCCCCGATAGCCGATCTGGCGGCAGGCTTTGGCACATCTTTCACCCACATCCTTGCGTTGTTGTTCGGTAATGCCGGGCGCAGGTGCCTCTTCCACCACCTTCTGGTGACGGCGTTGCATGGAACAGTCGCGCTCTCCAAGATGAATTGCATTGCCATGGGTGTCGGAAAGGACCTGAAATTCTACGTGGCGGGGATTGCCGAGGAACTTTTCCATATACACAGTGCCGTTTCCGAATGCGGCTTCGGCCTCGGCCTTGGTCATGGCAACTGCGTTCAGCAGCGTTGCTTCAGTATGCACCACTCGCATGCCTCTTCCGCCACCGCCACCGGCGGCCTTGATGATGACCGGATAGCCGATTTCGTTCGCCACATCCTTAGTGCGTTTGGCATTGTTGTCCAGCGGACCGTTTGAGCCCGGTACTGTCGGTACATTGGCCTTGCGCATGGCTTCGATGGCGGCCACTTTGTCGCCCATGGTGCGGATCGTATCGGCCTTGGGACCAATAAAGATGAAACCGCTGTTTTCCACCCGTTCTGCGAAATCGGCATTTTCTGAAAGAAAACCATATCCCGGGTGTATGGCAACCGTGTCGGTGACTTCGGCGGCACTGATGATGGCTGGAATGTTCAGATAGCTATCGCTGGAGGGGGCGGGACCTATGCATACGGATTCGTCGGCAAGCAACACATGTTTTAGGTCACGATCAGCCTCGGAGTGTACGGCAACTGTCTTGATACCGAGTTCTTTACAGGCGCGCAGGATGCGCAAAGCTATCTCACCGCGATTGGCGATTACGATCTTATCTATCATGGTTTCACTCAATCAATGATGAATAGCGGTTCGTTGTATTCGACGGGCTGACCGTTTTCAACCAGTATCTTTTTAACGGTGCCGGCCTTGTCGGACTCTATCTGGTTGAGGATCTTCATCGCTTCAATGATACACAGGGTGTCACCCACAGCGACCGTTTGGCCCTCCTCCACAAACGGCTTACTGCCGGGCGAGGGTGAGCGGTAGAAGGTCCCCACCATCGGTGAGTTTACACTGTGCCCCTGAATCTCCTCGGTTGCGGCTTGCGGTTCGGGGGCGCCGGCAGTGGCAGGTGCTGCTGCCGGTACGGGCACCGGGGCGGCTGCAACCTGAGGCTGCATGCTGGGGATGGCTATCGTTGAGGGTATCGAGCTTTGGCGACTGATTCTGACCGACTCCTCCCCTTCATGAATTTCGATCTCCGCGACGTCTGACTCCTCGAGTAACTCAATAAGTTTTTTTACTTTGCGAATATCCATGTTGACCTGTCTCTAAGAATTATTTGTTGAGCCGTTTGGCAGCGGCCTGCAGGGCGAGTTCATAACCCTCCGCACCCAGGCCGGTGATGACACCTTCAGCCTTGTCAGAGAAATAGGAGTGTTTGCGGAACTCCTCTCTGGCGTGCACGTTGGAGAGATGGACCTCTATGTAGGGTATGCCTGTTCCCAATAATGCATCCCTCAGCGCCACGCTGGTATGGGTGAATGCAGCCGGGTTGATAATGATAAAACAGACATTTGATTGTTTTGCCTGATGTATCCAAGTCAGGAGTTCGTGTTCCGCATTGCTTTGGCGGAAGTCAATGTCGAATCCCAACTCTCTGCCTCGGTTTTCCAGGCGCTGGCGAATGGCATCCAGTGTCTCATGACCATAGTGACTGGGTTCCCGGGTGCCAAGCAGATTTAAATTCGGGCCATTCAGTACCAGGATGTTTGCCATTATCCAATATTCCAGGGCAGAGAAATACGTCTACACCCCCCAGCTATTGTTTCTGGTGCCGTTCCCCATCACAGGGATTCAGGAGGGTAGGTTATGAATCGCTAGATTCTGCAAGATCAGCGCGATTTTGTCCAGTTTCAATGCAGTACATGCCAAGATCGTCGCAAATTACTGTATGGCTCTGGTCGCGTGGGCGCTGAATTCCTCGGCGGGTTTGAATCCCACGAGCCGGTAGTTCTTGCGCTCCCGTCCATCACTGCCGTAAAAGATGATGGCAGGCGGGCCGGGTAGGCCGAAATGCTCCTGCAACAATGCCTGGTCGATGTCGTCATTGGCGGTGACATCGGCCTGCAGCAGGTGTGTATTGGCAAGCGCATTGATCACCTGGGGATCGGAAAAGGTATATTTCTCCATCTCTTTGCAGGAGACGCACCAGTCGGCATAGAAGTCCAGCATCACCGGTTTCCCCTGACTGCTGGCAAAAGCGACCTCGCGTTGCAGGTCGTCCAAGCTTTTGATGCGTTTGAATTGAAGTTCCTGATGACCCTGGGCACTGCCAGCGCCTCCAGCTATGGCAATCCCGCGAAGTGGTTGCAAGGTATCCTTACCGCCTGCAGCAGCGCCGACCAACATCAATGTGCCGTAGACCAGAAACACGAAACCGAGACCTTTCCACAGCTTCTGCCAACCACTTGCCTCGATCTCCAGATTGCGCAGGGCTCCCATGTAGATTGCGGAGACGATGAAGAGGATGCCCCAGAGCAGCATAGCGATATCGGCCGGGATGATACGCTCAAGCAGGATGATGGCGACAGCCAGCAGGGCGACACCGAATACGGCCTTGACGGCATCCATCCAACTGCCGGCACGCGGCAGCAGCTTACCGGCGGAGGTGCCGATTGCAATCACCGGCGTTCCCATGCCCATACTGAGGGTAAACAGGGCCAAGCCTCCCAGCAGCGCGTCACCGGTCTGGCCGATGTAGATCAGCGCACCCGCCAACGGTGGTGCGACACAGGGGCCGACTATCAGGGCAGAGAGAAATCCCATGATGGCAACCCCGGTGAGGGAGCCGCCCTGTTGTCTGTTGCTGACTTCGGTAAGACGGCTCTGCAGGCTGCTGGGCAGTTGCAGGTCATAGAAACCAAACATTGACAAGGCCAGCAGGACAAAGACCAAGGCAAAGGCACTGAGTATCCATGGGTTCTGAAAATAGGCCTGCAGGTTTTCGCCGAACATTCCGGCCAGAACCCCTGCAATGGTATAGGTGATCGCCATCGCCAATACATAGACCAGTGATAGTATGAAGGCCTTCTGTGTGGTGATCTTGTCGCCGTGTCCCGCAATGATGCCGGAAAGAATGGGGATCATGGGAAAGATGCAAGGTGTAAATGCCAATCCCAGACCGAGTAGAAAAAAGAGACCGATGATAAGCAGGATTGACCCGCCTTTCATGGTTTCGGTGATCTCGTCCAGTTCAGAGATCGGCTCATTGGAGGATGCGGTCGGTGGGGTGCCGGCGGGGCTTATGGTTTCGTTTGCCTCTGCCTCGGAGATGGCTGGCAGTGCGAGGGTGAACTGTTTGTTGATAGGCGGATAGCATACGCCGATCTCGGCGCACCCCTGATAACCCACGTTCAATGTGACCTCTGCTGCTTCCGTGCTGCTTCTTACCAGTGGCAGGATGAGATCTATCTCGTCGTGGTAAACGGCAACTTCGCCAATGGTGCCATCGGGCCTAACCGTATCCTGCTTGATCTCCGGATCAGGTAGTGTGAACTGACCCAGGGCAACTCCCTGGTTCTCGCCTGTGGAAAGTATAATCTTATCGTGATAGAGATAGGTCCCTTCAGCGATACTCCAGTAGAGGCGGAGATGAGTTCCATCCTCGACGGTTACCGAGAGTTTATAGGCCTCTTCCGGATCCAGCAGGTCATCTTCGATATTGTTGTCAAACAGTTGATTCGAAGCTGAATCGCCGATGTCGAATAATGGCTCACCGACGGCTGCGGTGCGATTGCCGGCTGCAATCGGCTCCAGTGCCAGTCGTATCTCCTGCATGTGCGGCGGAAAGCAGATTCCCAGGTCCGCACAGCCCTGAGAGCGGGCCTTTAACAATAGTGTTTCCTGGGATCCCTGCATGCGACGAATCGGGATTTCCGCAGTGGCTTTATTGCGATAGACGGCGACCTCGCCGAAGAATTCGTCGTTCTTTATCTTGGCTTGCGATAGTTTCGGTTCTCCGATTTCTATGCCTATAGTGTCGCTGTCGAACTGGATCTTGTCGCGATACATGTAGTAGCCGTCGGCAATGCGCCATTCTACGAGGAGCTTTTCCGTGCCATCGGTGCGGCCGGAGATCTGGAAGGCCTGGTCGGGCAACAACAGGTCTTCCTCGTTCCATGCCGCCATGCTCAGGCTGGATAACACCAGCAGCATCAGGAACATTGTTATCAAGTCTATTCTTTTGTGCATCTCTCCACCCAGTCGATGTAATCGTCCAGCCCCTGCTCTACAGGGACTGCGATGATTTCCGGAAGTTCATAGGGATGTTGTGCCCGGAGCGTTGCCTCCACATTGTTATATTGTTGTTTAGTTGTCTTGATCAGCAGCAGGATCTCTTCAGACTCTTCCAGCCTTCCCTGCCAATGGTATACGGAGGTTACGGGCGGGGAGAGGTTGACGCAGGCTGCCAGCCTCTGCTCCAGCAATGACCTGGAGAGCTTTAGTGCAGTCTCCCTGTCCGGTGCGGTACAGAGAATCAAGAGGAGTGGTGTCGGCATTGGCGGAAAATACACTATCCACATGGAACTGGCAAAATTCGCAACGGAGCAGTCGGTGTCTTATGGGAGGATGATTCCCAAATAGTTTATGATTGCCGTGATGCATCAAACCATATGCAATTGGCCGGGTTTGGCTCTGATGCGGAAATGATAAAGGCGGCCAAGGGCCGCCTTTGTAGGTAGGCCTCTGGATCAGAGGCGGTGATCGGCTCAGTTGCCGACTTTCAGGCGTCCACCCTTGCCCAGGCCACCCTTGACGGTCTGTGCCTTGTAGTTTCTCAGCGCCTTGACCATCTGGTTGAAGGAATCGGCGAAGGCAGCGGTAATCACCTTGCCTTCCGGGGTGTTGGTGAATGCGCCTGCGCCGCCACCGAACAGGCCGCCGAACAGGTTATAGTCAAAGTTCTTTGCATTACCCACGGAGGATGAAACCTGCACCCCTGAGCGGTTGTCCACCAGCAGCAGGGTGGTGGCGGCCTCGTTGGACTTCAATCCGCCCGCCAGTGCGCCGGCAACGGATCCAAACAAGCCGCCGACAATGCCCTTGACGCCGCCAGTGCCCTTTTCTGAGAACTGGATACTCGGGTTCATGGTGTAGTCGGCAGCAACCATCTGACCCTTGCCGAAGTTACTCCCTTGGCGCATTTCCCCGGACTTCATCAGGGCACGTTCCTGCATCATGTTGTTCATCGCTCTGCCGCGTTCGACGACAACGAAACAGTTGGATTGCTGGATCATTGTGCGCAGAACCGGGACTGTGGTGCCCAGTGTGGGATAGCGATGCCTGTAGGTGGCCCACCAGGGGGCGGACTGGTCTTCAACCACGGCCAGCGTGCCCAGTGTCTCATCGCAGCTCTCCAACGCGCTATTCGCGCCCTCCGAGGTTTCGCCGCCTGCGGCGCCGGTCACCGTGTGTCCGGATGATCCTCCCATTTTCGGCATTGTCGCTTCACAACCGCTCAGGCCGATGAAGGCGGCCGCCACTATGGCGGCCAGGGCGGTAAAGCCAGGTGTTCTCTGTAGATTGGTTGATAGTTTCATTTTCATCACTTTCCCTTTAACGAACAGATAATAATAGCTTGTATTGTGCAATTGCACTCTGGTTTCTTTATGTCGTCAAGTTTGATAAGAACATGAATATTTTTCGAAATCAATTGCCCTAAGAGTGCAGAATTCAAGCTGATTCAATCCTTGTGCAGAGCAATATAGTCTGCCGGCAAGGTGAATCTGGCTAAGAGGCTTGGAGTCTTGTATGGGCATGGCTCCCCGCGTAAGCTCTTCCGTTATGAATCCTCTGTTACTCTTTTTGCTGTTATTTGTAGGCGTTCCGCTGGTGGAGCTCTACTTTCTTATTGAGGTGGGTTCCCAGATCGGTGCTTTTTCGACGATTTTCCTGACTGTTTTCACTGCCTTGCTCGGTGGTTGGATGGTGCGAACACAGGGCTTTTCAACCCTCTCCAAAGTGCGTGGTTCGATGGATCGTGGGGAAGTGCCGGCCTTTGAGATGATGGAGGGCGCGGTTTTGCTGGTGTGTGGATTTCTGTTGCTGCTCCCGGGTTTTATCACCGATGTGGTCGGTTTCGTGTTTCTGGTTCCCCCCGTGCGGCGATGGTTGATTACATTGGGATTGCAACAGGGTGGCGTCATGGGTCCAGCGGGGCCTCCGCCCAATGGATCGAACAGAAACCCGGAGAGGCGGGTGATCGAAGGTGAATTCAAGCGCGAGGATGATGAATAAAAGGCCCTAACTCATCCCGGCGTGTGCCGGGATGGGATCGGATTGCCGTTTAGGGATATAATTCCGGGACAAATGTCTGGTCGGTGATCGGTGGCCTCACGTAGCCTACGTCGGGGGCGCGATGAGGCAGTTCGATAGGTTCGGGGGTCAGGTCCTTGTAGGGGATCATGCTTAAGAGATGGGCGATACAGTTGAGCCGGGCGTGTTTCTTGATATCGGAGTTCACCACATACCAGGGTGCCTGTTTGATATCGGTGTGAGCAAACATCTCATCTTTCGCCTTTGAGTATTCCAGCCAGCGGGAACGGGACTCCAGGTCCATCGGGCTCAGCTTCCAGCGCTTGAGCGGTTCTTCCAGTCTGCTCTGGAATCTCCTCTCCTGCTCCTCATCGGATACGGAGAACCAGTATTTGATGAGGATGATACCGGAACGTACCAACATGCGCTCAAACTCTGGGCAGGAACGCATGAATTCCTGATATTCATCCTCGCTACAGAATCCCATCACCTTCTCGACGCCTGCCCGGTTGTACCAACTGCGGTCGAACAGTGCCATCTCGCCGGCAGCGGGCAGATGAGGTACGTAGCGTTGGAAATACCACTGGGTCTGTTCCCTTTCCGTGGGGGCGGGCAGGGCGACCACGGGGCAGATACGCGGACTGAGGTGTTGGGTGATGCGCTTTATCACGCCACCCTTTCCGGCAGCATCCCGGCCCTCGAAGATGACAACGACTTTCAGGCCCTTATGCTTGATCCACTCCTGAAGTTTGACAAGTTCCAGCTGTAACTTGAACAGCTCCTTTTCATAGACCTTGTTGTTGATTTTTTTTGGTTTTTTGCTTGGCGCCTTTTTTTTAGCTTGAGCCATTTCAGCCTCCCAGTCTTACGCTTTATTTAAATTGTCAAAGATACAGATTATCCGTGTAAAACCCGTAGATTACACGATTTCCAGCAGTTCAAGATCGAAGTTCAGAGCCTCCCCTGCCAACGGATGATTGCCGTCGATAGTCGCATCCTTGTCGCTGAGAGCGGTAACAACCACATTGAAATGTTCGCCATTCGGGCTTTGTGCCTGAAGATGCATGCCCACCTCGATATTCAGATCATCGGGGAAGTGCTCCAGTGGAACCTTCTCGATGAGGGCGTCGTTACGCTGACCATAGGCATCATCAGCGGCAATATGGATCGTTTTCTGGTCACCGACCTGCATACCCTCCACGCCCGTTTCGAAGCCGGGGATAACCGCTCTTTCGCCAAGGGTGAATTCGAATGGTTCCCGATCTACCGAAGAATCGAATTGGGTTCCGTCATCCAGCGTGCCGGTGTAGTGGATGCGGACGGTATCACCCTGTTTGGCTTGCCTCATGATTGGCCTCTTGCTGTATAGCTTTGGTGTAAATACGGTAATTATCACACAGATTGGGCCCAACGTGCTGGATAGGTGGCAATCTGCCGTTGAAAAATCTCCCCAGACAGCCTTGACTAACAGCTTTTTCCCTCTATTATTAGCACTCAGTTCTGGTGAGTGCTAACAGCCTTGCCTGGTAACAAGAACCCAATATCGATTTTTCAGAAAAACCATTTATTGAGGAGAATCAGTCGATGAATATTCGTCCGCTGCACGATCGCGTGATCGTTCGTCGTAAGGAAGAGGAGCGCACCAGCCCAGGTGGCATTGTGCTCCCTGATGCAGCTACCGAGAAACCTGTTCTTGGTGAAATACTCGCTGTCGGCAACGGTAAGGTCACCGAAAGCGGTGAGGCCCGGCCGTTGGATGTCAAGGTCGGAGATAAGGTGCTGTTTGGCAAATACTCCGGTACTGAAGTGAAGTTGGGTGGTGAGGAAGTTCTCGTCATGCGTGAAGAAGACATCATGGGTGTGATCGAAGACTAATCCCTGAACTTTCGAACACAGAACGATACAGGCAAGCCCTGGTAAAGATTCTCAACATTTACCCAAGGAATTAAGACATGAGTTCAAAAGAAGTACAATTTGGTGATGAAGCCCGTCAACGTATGATTAAGGGTGTCAATATTCTGGCCAACGCCGTGAAGGTGACCCTTGGCCCTAAAGGCCGAAATGTGGTGTTGGAGAAAAGCTTCGGTGCCCCGACCATGACTAAAGACGGCGTCTCCGTGGCCAAGGAGATAGAGCTGTCAGACAAGTTTGAAAACATGGGTGCACAGATGGTGAAAGAGGTCTCCTCTCAGACCTCGGACGTTGCCGGTGACGGCACCACCACCGCAACCGTCTTGGCCCAAGCCATGGTGCGAGAAGGTCTGAAGGCTGTCGCGGCCGGCATGAATCCGATGGATCTCAAGCGTGGTATCGACAAGGCTGTATTGGCGGCCGTTGAGGAGCTGAAGGTGATCTCCCGCCCCTGCTCCGATGACAAGGAGATCGCCCAGGTCGGCACCATTTCTGCAAACTCCGACGTTAATATCGGTGACATTATCGCCGAGGCGATGCAGAAAGTGGGGAAAGAGGGTGTAATCACCGTGGAAGAGGGATCGGCGCTGCAGAACGAGCTGGATGTGGTCGAAGGCATGCAGTTTGATCGCGGTTACCTCTCACCCTATTTTGTCACCAATCAGCAGAGTCAGTCGGCCGAACTGGAAGACCCTTATATCCTGCTGCATGACAAGAAAATCTCGAATATCCGCGATCTTCTGCCGGTGCTCGAAGGTGTGGCGAAGGCCGGCAAGCCGCTGCTGATCATTGCCGAGGACGTGGAAGGCGAGGCCCTGGCCACCCTGGTCGTCAATAATCTGCGCGGAATCGTCAAGGTCACTGCGGTTAAAGCCCCCGGCTTCGGTGATCGCCGCAAGGCCATGTTGCAGGATATCGCAATCCTCACCGGTGGCACCGTAATTTCGGAAGAGGTCGGCCTCTCCCTTGAGAAGGCCACATTGGACGATCTGGGTAATGCCAAGAAGGTGACTATCTCCAAAGAGGAGACAACCATCATCGACGGCGCAGGTGCCGAAGGCGATATCAAGGCCCGAGTCGAGCAGATCCGAGGCCAGATCGAGGAGACCTCCTCCGATTACGATCGTGAAAAGCTGCAAGAGCGTGTCGCCAAACTGGCAGGTGGTGTGGCCGTGATCAAGGTCGGTGCCGCCACTGAAGTTGAGATGAAAGAGAAAAAGGCGCGTGTCGAGGACGCCCTGCATGCGACCCGCGCTGCCGTCGAGGAGGGCATCGTGCCAGGTGGTGGCGTCGCACTGGTGCGCGCACTGCAATCGATCGAACAGCTGTCTGGTGAAAATCACGATCAGGATGTGGGTATTGCGATTGCGCGCCGTGCCATGGAAGAGCCGCTGCGTCAGATCGTTGCCAATGCGGGTGGCGAGCCCTCAGTGGTGCTCGACAAGGTGCGTGGAGGAGAAGGCAACTACGGCTTCAATGCCAGCAATGACGAGTACGGCGATATGATGGACATGGGTATCCTCGATCCGACCAAGGTAACCCGCTATGCATTGCAGAATGCCTCTTCCGTGGCCGGCTTGATGGTCACCACCGAATGCATGGTGGCTGAAGAGCCAAAGGATGAGGCCGCCGCACCGCCGATGGGTGATATGGGCGGCATGGGCGGTATGGGCGGCATGATGTAATTCGCCCTACAGACAGATAACCTGTCGTTAAGCCCCACGCCTCTACAGGCGTGGGGCTTTTTGCATTGTACAAGTAAATTTTTTCCCGTTTGTGCCGTTATCTGTATTGGTTGAGGATTTTATTTTTGACGGAGGGATGCGTCTTTCTATCGGGGAAAAGTCATGTTCAGGAATATCGGCATCACACCGCGGTTTGTCATTGCTACAGTCCTGGCTGTTGTTATCGTTCTTGCGATCACCCTCTCGGCCGCCTTTAACTTCATGGGTGGTGCACTGCACTCGGCGGAAGAGAATGAGATGCAGGAGATCTTTAAAACCGTAGTGGCAGGGATCGAGTCTGAAGGGCGTCTCGCCAAGGCAATGAGTGCCTTGGTTGCCGGTATTCCCGAGGTTCAGGGCTATTTCGCCAGTCGTGATCGCGCCGCGCTGGAACAGCTCTTCGTGCCTGGCTTCCAGGCATTGAAAAAAGAGTATGGCGTGCGCCAGTTTCAGTTTCATGAACCGCCGGCCACCTCTTTTCTGAGAGTTCACAAGCCTGCCAAGTTTGGCGATGATCTTTCCTCTTTCCGTCTCACCGTGGTGGAAGGTAATAAGAGTAAAAAGGTGATACAGGGCCTGGAGGTGGGTGTTGCCGGTCTCGGTGTGCGGGGGTTGGTGCCTGTCAGTCATGATGGTCAGCATGTGGGAACCGTGGAGTTCGGCATGTCTTTCGGCCAGTCTTTTTTCGACGAGTATTCCAAGAATCATGAAATAGACATGGAGCTCTACATCAACCGCAACGGCACGATGGATAGGTTTGCCACCACCATGGCGGGCAACGACCTTGTCGGTATGCAGCAGCTGAAGGGTTTGGGTGCCGAAAAGCACATTTTCGACAAGGGCGAACTCGACGGCAAGCCTGTCGCCTACTATGCGGCATCGGTAAAGAACTACTCAGGTGAGTCCATCGGTGTATTGGTGCTGGCAAAAGATCGTAGCTATTTCGCGGATTCCATGTCGAATCTGATGATGATGGTGATTGGATTGGGTCTGCTCTCCGTTTTGCTGATCGGGTCGATGGTGTGGCTGATCAGTCGTGGTGTGGTGAAGCCGATTTGCGATGCCGCCGTAGCGATGGAAGGAATCGCCTCTGCTGAAGGTGATCTTACCGTACGCATGGACGAGTCGGGATCTGACGAGGTAACGCGGCTTTCACGGGCCTATAATCTTTTTGCCGACAAGACCGAGGGAATGATCAAGAAGGTCTCCAATGCGACTGCGAATCTGAGCATCCGGATAGGTGATTTCGCCACACTGGCCGAGCATACCCGGGATGGCATCACCAAACAGCATGAGCAGACAACGCAGGTGGCGACGGCGATGACAGAGATGTCGGCGACCGTGCATGAAGTGGCGCAGAATACCACCCAGACTGCAGAGGCTGCACGGCAGGCCGACCAGCAGGCCAACAGCGGACGGGACGTGGTGAATGCAGTAACCAGCAGCATCGATTCCCTGGCTTCCGAAGTGGGCAGGGCGGTAGAGACGGTGCGGCATGTGGAGCAGGACAGTGAACGAATCGGATCGGTACTCGACGTCATACGCGGAATCGCGGACCAGACCAACCTGCTGGCATTGAATGCGGCCATTGAGGCGGCCCGTGCCGGTGAGCAGGGACGTGGTTTTGCTGTGGTGGCCGATGAGGTCAGAACCCTCGCCAAACGCACTCAGGACTCCACCGAGGAGATCCAGGAGATGATCGAAAGCCTGCAGACAGGTGTCAGAGAGACGGTCACGGTTATGGAGACCAGCCAACAACAGGCTGCCGAGAGTGTCGACCATGCCGGTCGTGCGCATGAGGCCCTCGAGGAGATAACCCGGGTCGTCGATACCATCTCTCAGATGAGCTCCCAGATTGCAACCGCAGCCGAGGAGCAGAGTGCGGTGGCGGAGGATATCAATCGTAATATCGTCGACATTACCCATGTGGCGGAAGCGACCTCCCAGGATTCGGCCAAGAGTTATGAGGCGAGTGAGGCGATGTCGAAAGAGGTCGACCTGCTGGGTAAGCTGTTGTCGGATTTCAATACCGGGGATGCTCACTCCAATCAGTTACAGCAGGCGATGGCCGCGCATCTGAGCTGGAAGACCAAACTGCGGGGTTTTCTGGATGGCAAAGGGTCCTTGGATGAGCGGGTCGCTTATGATCACAAGGCTTGCGGGTTTGGAGTCTGGTATGAAAATGTGGGGCGTAAAGAGCTGTCCCATATCAGCGAAATAAACCAGATAGAAAAGCCGCATAGAGAGTTGCATGAACTGATCAAGCGTATAGCCGACCTCAAGAACAGGGGTGATATGCAGGCTGCCGAGAGGGAGTATCAACGGGTCGGTCCGCTCTCTGAAGAGATCGTACGCATGATGCAGACTATTCAAAGCAAGCTGAACTGATCTTTGTATATATAACCTGGCCCGCTGAGACTTCTGTGCCTGCTCAGCGGGCCTTTTCATTTATGCATCGGCGCGATACAGCGCTGCTGTTTGCTGGTATGGATAGAGCTCATCGAGCGGGATGGGCTGAGTATTGGCCTGAATAATCTGGCAATGGTGGCGCCGAAGCGCCCGTGGATGAGGTACGCCGCATGAGTGAGCGATCAGCCCGCTGCCATAATGAATCTTATTGACAAAATTCTTTATTCGCAGCGCCTTCTGTTGTGGATTGAGTCCCCGCTGCAGTCGCTTGTTGTGGGTGGTGATGCCCGTGGGGCAGGTGTTTCTATTGCACTTCAAGGCCTGGATGCAACCCATAGCAAGCATAAAGCCACGTGCCGAAGTGACAAAATCCGCGCCAACGCAGAATGCCCAGGCGGTTTCCGAAGGCGTGATCAACTTGCCTGATGCGATCACCTTGATTCGATCACGCAGGCCGTATCGTTGAAGGATATCGACGACTTTCGGCAAAGCCGCCTTGATAGGCAGCCCGACACTGTCCATCAGTGGCATCGGTGCCGCACCGGTGCCGCCGTCGCCACCATCGATGGTGATGAAGTCCGGTGCGCAGGCAATACCGCATTGATGTATCTTTTCGCACATCTCTTCGAGCCAGGTATGGGTTCCGACCACGGTCTTGAAACCAACCGGCTTGCCGGAGAGGTCGCGCACAAGATTGATAAAGTCCAGTAACTCTGAAAAGTTGGAGATCTCTGGATGACGATTGGGTGATATGGAAGCCTCGCCCACCGGGATGCCGCGTATCGCAGCAATCTCTTCAGTGACTTTCCTGCCCGGCAGTATGCCGCCCTTGCCCGGCTTGGCGCCCTGGCTGAGTTTTATCTCGAACATCTTAATCCGGGGGATGGCTGCAATCTCTGTCAGCCTCTTCTTGCAGAAGCGGCCTGCTCTATCGCGTACGCCGTATTTGGCGGTGCCTATCTGAAATACCAGGTCGCAGTCCCCTTCCAAATGATAGGGTGAAAGACCGCCTTCACCGGTATTCAGCCAGCAATCGGCCAGTTTCGCCCCACGAGAGAGGGCGCGAACCGCCGGGATTGAGATGGCGCCATAACTCATGCCGGATATGTGGATCAGAGAAGCGGTCCGGTATGGCTCTCTGCAACCGGTCCCAATGATCACCGGCGGTGCATGGGCGGCATCGCTTGCCAGGGTGGGAAACGGGGTGTTGACGAACAGGATCGTACCTGGCGTATTCAGCGATTTGGTGGAGCCGAAGGCGATGGTATTGTCGACCCCCGCAGCGGAGTGGTAGACCCACTCCCGTTCTGCCCGGTTGAATGGCATCTCCTCCCTGTCCATGGCAAAGAAATACTGTCTGAAGAACTCGCCCAGACGGTTGAACAGGGATCGAAAACGGCCGATTACCGGAAAATTATGACGGATAGCGTCCCTGGTCTGGGAGAGGTCGATGATAAACAGGATGACCACCAGCAATGCAGCACAGCCGATGACGAAGATAAACAGTGCTGAGAGTGCCGCTACGCCCTGCATTGAAAAGAAACTGATCCAGTCCATCCCGGGTACCAACGCTATGGTGTATTGCCTGATTGATATACGCAACGGAGAGGGGCTTGGATTTGGATCAGCGTTGACAGGCCCTGGGAGCGGAGTCTCATGAGTCCACTTAAGAAAGCTCTGATCCAGTCAGGGATTCCATAACATTAAGCCGGAAAAAAACTGTTAGACTGGCAAAACAGTGGCAATAGGCACGGGTAAAATCAGCAAATATCGAGAGGTGGGCGGATGATACCCTGTGTAGTATTGGATGATAGAAACATTACCACCCTGAATCTGACATGGGTTTGCGTGTGAATCTGCAACAAGAGACAGAAAAACAGTGGCAGCAGTGGCGGCAGAAACTGAATGAAGCGGGACTGTCGATACCCCAGCAGGCCGAATTTCATCAGGCTGCGCTGAAGGTCTGGGAGGCAAGCGATTATGTGGTGCAGTGCGCGCTGCGTTATTTGGAATTGCTGCCGGATCTTTATCGGGATGGGGATCTGAACCGCTCCTTCAACGAAGGCGAAATGTCGCAGCGTCTTGCACTCGTGTTGGAGAGTGTCAGCGATGAAACTAGGCTTTCGCATATACTCAGAGAATTTCGTCGCCGTCAGATGGTACGCATAATCTGGCGGGATCTTGCCGGATTGGCGCCGCTGGATGAAACCTTGGAGGATCTTTCCGCACTGGCGGACAGTTGTATCGATCGGGCGCTGCAGAAGCTCTATGCCTGGTTTTGCGATCAGATGGGCACACCTCGAAATCAGGAGGGCGAAGCGCAATCGCTGGTGGTCCTGGGGATGGGTAAATTGGGTGCTAGGGAGCTCAATCTATCCTCAGATATCGATCTGATCTTCGCCTATCCGGAAGGCGGCCAAACCGATGGTGTACGGCAATTCACCAATGAGCAGTTTTTTATCCGCCTCTGCCAGCGTCTGGTCCAGGTATTGGACAATCATACGGGTGACGGTTTTGTATTCAGGGTGGATACCCGGCTGCGTCCCTTTGGCAGTGCCGGGCCTCTTGCCATGAGTTTTGCCGCCATGGAGAGTTACTATGGCTCGCAGGGGCGGGAGTGGGAACGCTATGCCATGATCAAGGCGCGTGTAGTGGCGGGTGATTCGCGTGCCGGGGATGAGTTGATGGCCCTGTTGCGCCCCTTCGTATATCGTCGATATCTCGATTTCGGAGCAATCGAATCCCTGCGCGAGATGAAGCAGTTGATCAGTAATGAACTGCATAAAAAAGGCATGGAGGCCAATATCAAGCTTGGTCCCGGTGGTATTCGCGAGATCGAGTTCATCGGTCAGGCCTTTCAGCTAATTCGCGGTGGCCGGGACAAGGAACTTCAGATCAGGCCCATCCTGCTCGTGCTGCAATGCCTGCAGGAGCGGGGGCTGATGCCGGAGTATGCGGTGCAGGAGTTGAGTGAATCCTACCGATACCTGCGCCTGGTGGAGAATCGCCTGCAGGCATGGCAGGACAGGCAGACCCATCTCCTGCCGGCTGATGAAGTAGGCAGGCTGCGCTTGGCCCGATCCATGGGATATGCCTGCTGGGATGACTTCTCCAGCCAGCTTGAGCACTACCGCAGACGTGTTCAGGAACACTTCGATATGGTGTTTGCCGCGCCGCAGACATCGAGTGACGAAGAGACTCAACCACTTACCGGCGTCTGGCATGATAGCGTCGATCAGGAGCAGGCGATTGAAGCCCTGCGGGCGGCAGGCTTCAGTAACAGTGAACAGGCGTTACGGCAGTTGCATACATTTCGTGGCAGCCACGCCTATCGTCGACTGAGTACCAAGGGACGGGAGCGACTCGATCAATTGATGCCGTTGCTGCTGGAGGCTGTGGGGCAGTCGGAGTGGGCTGACGATACACTGCATCGGGTAACCGGCCTGCTCGAAGCGATCGCCCAGCGTACCGCCTACATCGCGCTGCTGGTTGAGAATCCATTGGTACTATCACAATTGGTCAAATTGACGGCGGTCAGTCCCTGGGTCGCCAATATGCTGATCCGGCATCCTATCCTGTTGGATGAACTGCTCGATCCAAGGCGGCTCTACTCCCCGCTGAAGCGTGCTGAACTCAATGTGGAACTGGCGGATCAGCTCGCCCGTATCGATGAGAATGACCTGGAGAGCCAGATGGAGTTGCTGCGTCTCTTCGCGCAGAGTAACAGGCTGCGGGTTGCGGCGGCGGACATCGCCGGGCAGATTCCTTTGATGGTGGTCAGTGACTATCTGACCTGGATTGCCGAAAGTGTCATTGAGCAGGTGATTCGACTCACCTACCTGGAATTGGTGCGACGCCATGGGCGGCCCCCTGGGCTGGCCCGGGATGAGACCGGTTTTGCGGTTGTCGGCTATGGCAAACTGGGTGGTATCGAATTGGGTTTCGGTTCCGATTTGGATATGGTTTTTCTGCATGGCTGCGCCGACAGGAACGCCTTCACGGACGGTCACAAGCCGGTCTCCGTGGATGTCTTCTATGCCCGAATGGCGCAACGCTTTATTCACATCATGACCACGCGGACGCCCTCCGGCATTCTCTATGATGTGGATATGCGGCTTCGGCCTAACGGCAACTCCGGGATGATGGTCAGCTCGCTTGAGACATTTGAGACCTATCAACACAACAACGCCTGGACATGGGAGCACCAGGCGCTGGTGAGGGCGCGTGTAGTGGCGGGGGACAAGCGGATCAATGACCGCTTCGAAGCGATTCGTCACCAGGTGCTCAGCAGGCAGCAGGACCCTGCGCGGTTACAGGGTGAAGTGGTCGAAATGCGTGAGAAAATGCGAGCCGGCCTGGATAAGAGCAACCCGGATCAATTTGATCTCAAGCAGGGAACCGGCGGTATCGTCGATATAGAATTTATGGTTCAATACACGGTCCTCCGGTGGGCGCACGACTATCCTGAACTCCTGGTGTGGACAGACAACATTCGTCTACTGGAGACCATGAGCAAGCTCGGTCTGCTGAACGATTATGCGGCTGAGCGCATGATGGGGATCTACAAGGTACTGCGCGCGGCCTACCACCGCAGCGCATTACAGGATCTGCCGGCTCTGGTCGAGATTGAAAAACTCGCCGAAGAGCGGGCGCTGGTACAGGAGATCTGGTCCTGTATGATGCAAAACAAAAAAACTGAACGAGAGATGTTCCAATGATGTCGACAATGGCAGACCGTGACGGTGTCATCTGGCTGGATGGCAAGATGGTTCCATGGCGTGAAGCTAAGACCCACGTCCTGACGCATACCCTGCACTATGGCATGGGGGTCTTCGAAGGTGTGCGGGCATACCACGCAGAGAAGGGTACCGCCATCTTCCGCCTGCAGGACCATACCGACCGGCTGTTTCGCTCCGCACATATCTTGAATATGTCGATGCCCTTTGACCGTGAAACCCTCAATCAGGCACAAATGGCGGCGGTCAGGGAGAATGATCTCGATTCCGCCTATATCCGGCCGATGTGTTTCTACGGTTCAGAGGGGATGGGGCTGCGGGCCGACAATCTCAAGGTACACTGCATGGTGGCCGCATGGGAGTGGGGCGCCTATCTTGGGGCGGAGAATATGGAGAAGGGTATCCGTATCCGCGTCTCCTCGTTTACCCGTCACCATGTCAACATCACCATGTGCCGGGCCAAGGCGAACGGTAACTATATGAACTCCATGATGGCGCTCCAGGAAGCCCTGCATGACGGCTATGATGAGGCCTTGCTGCTGGATGCCGAGGGCTATGTCATGGAGGGTTCCGGTGAAAATATCTTTATTGTGCGGGATGGCGTTATCTACACCCCGGACCTGACATCGGCACTGGACGGAATCACACGAAAGAGTGTCATCGAATTGGCTGAACAGCGGGGCTACGAGGTTATCGAAAAGCGGATAACACGGGACGAGGTCTACATTGCGGATGAGGCGTTCTTCACCGGCACCGCGGCTGAGGTGACACCGATACGCGAGGTGGATAATCGTCCCATCGGCAATGGTGGTCGCGGCCCGATCACGAGCATATTGCAAAAAGACTATTTCGATCTCGTTCACGGGCGTCTTGCATTCCATCCGGAATGGCTCGCATATGTCTGATCAGGAGTATTGAGGATGACGCAAACAGAGACTCAAGCAACACAGCAAGATGCGCAAAAGGTCACGCGAAATGATCTGCCTTTGAGCTGTCCAAGGCCTGGTGAGGCATTGGCCGGATTACACCCGCGGGTCTATCTGCCCATTGAAAAGACCGGCAGTGCTGTCTGCCCCTATTGCGGGACCCGCTATCAGCTGAGCGATTAGATATAGAGGTACTGGTTTGCACCGTTCCCTGGTAAAGACAAGTACCTGCTACAGATCCTACCGTTATTGACCTTGCTATGACGAACGGACAGCAACGTAAAACTGGCAGATTTATACGGGTGCTTTCTGTTAGCGATTATTTGGGTTTATTCGCGGCCTTTGTTTTTACATAGAAAATTTCAGAATACGCATTAACACACTACCTGCAAGTCTTTACGGGACTTTGCATGATATAGCCTGGGCTATACCCGATCCTTCATGGTGATGGAGAACGGGGTCTTGCGTGGCTGTAAGTGATTGAACATCCTTATATGCTTGGCTCGATTCCACTCACATCGAGGAGCATGAAAAGCCGCTGGATAAGCTATTGGCCTTAATAAAAGCGCGATAAATATATTGATTCCCGTCACATTGCGCTCTGAGAATCAATGTTGCCAAACCCCGGCAGGTTTCAGAGAATTAATTTCAAGTTTACCTTGAATCACAACCGATGGTCAGTTTGATATGCCTAAATTCAGTGTTTTGACCTGGCTGGTAATTATCGTTGCACAAGTCACATACGGCTTGTTGGTCTATGCGATTACCCGCAGTTACTATGAAGATACAAGCGTGACAACCAGTCAGCTCCCTGCTGCCTCGCCCGAGGCGGCGATCCATCCGCAAGTGGGTTCGTTCGATGCAGTCATGCAGCCGGCGGTAAAAATCCAACCTTCTTCTGAAGCCCTGGCAACTGATGACCCGGCATTGATAGCCCGTCTTGCGGATGATTACTTTATGCGAAAGGAGTATCCACAGGCGATTGAACTGTATGAGCGTGTATTACAGATCAGCCCGGACGATGTGGAAACCTATAACGATCTCGGGTTGTCACTGTTCTATATCGGGCAATCTCAACGCGCGGTGGAGGTATTGCAATCCGGCGCCTCCAAGCAGCCCGATTTTCAGCGCATACAGTTGACTTTGGGGTTTGTGCTGGCACAAACGGGAAGCAAAGAGGCGGCTTCTGCAGCATTCAACAGGGCTATAGAGTTGGGTCCTGAGAATACCGTGGGACAGGAAGCCAGGCGCATGTTGAGTGAAATCGAATAGTTGGCTATAAAATCTGTTCTACTCTATCGCCCAACCGGCCTGGCGGCAGCGTAAACGGTGGCGGCCGCACCATAGATTTCATCGGTACGGACGGCGCCGGCAATATCTGCGATGGCGGGAAGTATAGCTACAATTGATCGATGGAGGTGAATCGGGCTATAGCTCTGCCTGATCTATACCGCTATTGCCTGATCCTGGTGTCCGGGTGCATATTGATCTCCCCGTTACGCTCCAATATGCCGATTTTATCGCCGGACGGATCGGTGATCACAGGAACGACCTCCTGGAACAGGGGTCTGCGTACGAATTTCAGTTTCCAACCGAATCCTTCCGCTTTTTGCAGTGCCAGCAGTTGAAGATTGTTCAGCACTTCATTGAGGTTGTCCGGGATCGGTTTGTCTCCTTTTCGGTTTTCCAGCACCATATAACTTCTCCTTTTTCCCTTTGCATATGCAGTAGCAGGATGTATGCGACTCAGCAAGGATGATAAATTATATGCCATCCCGATGTATATGGAATAATTAGATTCCTGCACAGAACATACCGAGAAAATTGATGATTACCCAAAACTGGCGGTCGAATGCGTGAAACACCCCTGGGTATGCCGCATGTATGCCTCTTCATTCTCAAGTTTGGCGACGGCGGCGTGGAACGGATGATGGTCAATATCGCCCGTGGATTGTCGCTTATCGGTGTCCGGGTCGATTTCATCGTCAAAGAGACCGATGCCCCCTACCTGCACCTGTTGCCGCCGGAAGTGCGGATCATCAGATTTCAGGTGTCAAAGCAGAAGGCGGCGTTACCGAAGCTGATAGACTACCTGAGGAATAATGATCCGCATATCGTACTTTCCGCGAAGACATTGGATGACCAGGTGGCTTTACTGGCGAAACAGCGCCATGCCGGTCGAACCCGTTTTTTTCTGCGCCCCGGGACAGCCCTGCTATCAAGAATGAAGGCGCGCGGTACACATCCGCTTCGTCGCTGGTTGAAGAAACGACAACTGGTTTCACTGTTCAGCAGGGCGGATGGCGTGGTTGCGGTCTCCCAGGGGGTGGCTGATGAAGTGGTGGAGATCAGCCATATTCCACTGGCTAAAATCAATGTCATCAAGAATCCGACCATCACGCCGGAGCTTTATCAGCAAGCGGAGATGTCCGTTGACGATGAATGGCTGGCACCGGCTCTGCCCCCGCTGATTCTCGGTATTGGGGGGTTGCGCAGGCAGAAGGACTTTCCGACCCTAATGCGTGCCTTTGCCCTGGTACGGAAGCAATTGCCCTGCAGGCTGATGATCCTCGGTCAAGGCAACAAAGAGGAACAACTGTTGAGCCTGGCTCAGGAGCTGGATTTGGGTGAGGATTTCCGGCTTCCTGGATTTGTCGATAACCCCTATGCCTATCTGAAAGCGGCAAAATTGTTTGTTCTATCTTCGCTTTGGGAGGGGTCGCCAAACGTGTTGACAGAGGCACTTGCACTCGGTATCTCCTGTGTGAGTACCGACTGCCCGTCCGGACCCTATGAAGTTACCCGTGGGGGTGAGGTGGCGCCATTGGTGCCGATGGGTGATCCGGAAAGACTGGCCGAAGCCATGTTGCAGACCCTCAGGCAACCATTGGATGCAAAACGCCTGAAGGAGGCCGTGAGTGACTACACGCTTGAGAAGAGCGCCCGTGGTTATATGGCTGCGTTTGGGTTGACTGTGCCACAGGCAATCGATGGACACTAAACCCCGGATTGCCTGTTTTCTGGCCACATCCGGACACAGTGGCGTCGACCGGCTTGCAAAAAATCTGCTGCCGGGACTGGCACAGGCAGGCCACCCGGTTGATCTTCTCAAGATTGGCAACCATGGCCCCTATCTCGATAAACCGCTCAGAGAAAACTTACAGGTTATCGAGTTCAATGCCCGACATGTCTATACTGCACTGCCGGAACTATTGCGGTATTTGAAACGGGTCCGTCCCAATGTATTGTTGACCGACAAGGACCGGGTCAACAGAACTGCCATATTTGCCCAGGCATTTAGCGGTGCCAAGACACGCCTTGTGGTCCGCAGTGGCACCACAGTCAGTGCCAATCTGGCCAGCAGAGGCCGTTTTGATCGTTTCGTGCAGCGTAACTCGATGCGCTATCTCTATCGACGGGCCGATGCCATTTTAACCCCGTCCAAAGGCGCTGCTGATGACTTCGCTTCGACCATCGGTATACCCCGGGAACGGATTTCCGCGGTGCCGAGTCCACTCATTACGCCTCAATTTATGCGTCAGTTGGATGAGCCGTTGGATCACCCCTGGTTCGGGCCGGGAAAACCTCGGGTCATTCTGGGCGCAGGCGAACTATGCCGGCGTAAGGACTTCACAACCCTGATCCGGGCTTTTGCACTGTTGGCCGAAAACTATGATTGCCGCTTGCTAATACTTGGCGAGGGGCGTGCCAGGGCGAGGTTGGAACAGGAGATAGACCGACTTGGCCTTGGAGATCGAGTCAGCCTGCCTGGATTTGTGGCCAATCCCTATCCATATATGAAACAGTCGTCCCTGTTCGTGCTCTCCTCTTTATGGGAAGGGATGGGGAATGTGCTTGTCGAGGCGATGGCCGCAGAAACACCGGTCGTCTCCACAGACTGTCCCAGCGGCCCGGCGGAGCTGTTGGGCGGTTTGTCCGGTGAGCTGTTGGTGGCGCCCGGCGATGCTCCTGGGCTGGCAGAAGCGATGGCGCGTCAATTGGACAATCCGCTTTCGAAATCCGAACTGCTGGCTGCGGTGGATGCCTATCGGCTGGAAAGCAGCGTCGCAGGCTATCTTGCCGCGATGGGGTTGCTGGTGGAGTGATTTCCGTATTCTGTGTCGACTGCGCCCACACCACATCGCCCATCAAAGCAACTCACCCCGCAGTGTTGGAATGACATTGCCACCCACAGCCACCTCTGGCGCACCGTTAAGCATGCGTGCACGTAACATGATCAATGACGGTCTACGGACTTCGTGACCTTGTTCAATCCGTAGTGAAATACCGGATTCAGGGTAGCGCTTATGCGCCAATAGATAAGCACCGAGAAAAGCGGCACCATTCCCTGTCGCCGGATCCTCTCTTACCCCATGCGCTTCGAAATAGAACCTTGCGGATAGGTCATTCCGGGGATGAAGGGTCTGGCTGCAGAAGAGGTAGACAAGCGGTGGGTAACCTTGTGCCAACAGCGGGGCAAACACCTCGAGATTCAGCCGGCTCCGACGAAGCGCATCAAGAGTGGATAGAGGAACAATCATCGCCGATGTGCCCGCGGAGACTACTTGGATTGGCGCTCTCGTATCGATCTCTTGTGGAGACAGACCGAGCGCTGCCGCGACCGGCTCAAGTGGCGTCATCGCCTCGAGCGACATTGGCGGTGCCCGAAACCAGGCAACCTCCCTTCCGTCAGCATCTGTCTCAAACGTGACCGGGACTTGTCCCACGGACAGGTTGAGGCGTACCTGTGTAGATAACTCAGGCTCAACATGATGGCGAATTACCCAAGCTGTTCCGAGTATTGGGTGCCCGGTAAAGGCTATCTCCCTCGCCGGGGTGAAGATCCTTGCCCGATATCCGCCATCAATCTCTGGATCAGAGGTAACAAAGGTCGTTTCGGAGAAATTCATCTCTGCAGCGAGTTGCTGCATCTTTTCGTCAGGTAGCGGGTCTGTACCGACGAAGACCGCGAGTTGGTTCCCTGAGCAAGGACGCTCCGCGAAAACATCAACCATATAAAAACGATGAGTCATGATATTGAATGGCGGTTAAAAACCGCTGTTATGTATAGTGATGCTGATTGTAGTTTAGATTGTCACGTTTGATCTAAGCGTGCTGTTATCTCTTGAGACAGGGGCAGGGCAACCTGCTAAAGTCTATGCCCATAAGCTGTGTGAATACCTAGTTCAAGGTTACTTATCATTATCGGAGCCAGCGATGTCGGAGAGACCGAAGATTATTGTGGTCGGCGGCGGAGCCGCCGGCCTGGAACTAGCCACCCGGCTCGGCAGGAAGCTAGGCAAACCGGGTAGGGCGGAAGTCACACTGATCGACGCAACCCGGAGCCATGTCTGGAAACCACTGCTGCACCAAGTGGCGGCAGGCACCTTCGATCCGGCCCAGCACGCCCTCGGATACCTGGCCCATGCCCGCTGGAATCACTATCGCTTTCGTCTTGGCGTCATGAGCGACCTGGATAGGGTTGGGCGCAAGGTGATTCTTGCCCCACTCTATAACGATAAGAACGAGGAGCTGATTCCGAGTCGCAGCTTCGCCTATGATTATCTGATTTTCGCTGTCGGCAGTGTGAGTAATGACTTCGGCGTTCCCGGGGTCCAAGAACACTGCCTGATGCTTGATACCAAGTCCCAGGCAAGTGCCTTTCAGCAACAGCTGTTGGAGGCATTGATTCGTGCCAACACCCAGCATGAACCCTTGCAGGAAGGGCAACTGGACGTGGCTATCGTTGGCGCCGGTGCCACGGGTGTGGAATTGGCGGCGCAACTGCATCAGGTTACTCGCCAGATATCCCAGTACGGTTTCGAGATCATCGATCCGGACCGGCATGTGCGGCTGCACATCCTCGACGCGGGGCCACGTATTTTACCCGCCCTGCCAGAGAAGCTTTCAGGTCAGGTCCAATTGGAGCTGGAAGGGCTCGGGATTCAGGTGCATGTCTCCGAAACGGTCACCGAGGTGACAGCAGAGGGGGTTCACACCGCATCCGGACAGGTGATTCCAGCCGCTATCAAGGTTTGGGCAGCAGGCATCAAGGGACCGGACTTCCTTGGCAAACTCGGTCTTTCAGCCAATCGCATCAATCAATTGAAGGTCAATGGGGATCTGACTCTGGAAGATGACGATCGCCTATATGCCATCGGCGACTGTGCCGCCTGTGTCATGAATCAACAGGGTGATCTGGTGCCGCCCCGTGCCCAGGCGGCCCACCAACAGGCATCCTTCGTTGCCAAGGCGCTGGAGAGGCGGATCAAGGGCAATTCGTTCAACAAGCGCTATATCTACCGTGATTACGGTTCCCTGGTTACCCTTGGGCGCTACAGCACTGTTGGCAGCCTGATGGGAGCGGTCACCGGCAGCGTTCGGGTCAGCGGTTGGATTGCCCGTTGGGTCTACCTCTCCCTCTACAAAATGCATCAGCTGACCCTGTTCGGGTGGTGGCGTACAGGGCTGACTACCCTTGCCCGCATGCTACGGCGGAGTATCGACCCGGCAATCAAGCTGCATTAATGTTAGCAGGCTCCAGATTGAATCGATTTCTGTTCATGGATCGAAACTGTATCCCAATCCCTCGATATCCTTGCGGAAGTGGTCACCCACCAGGGCGGCCAGTTCGTCGCTGTAGTAACTTCGGTAGTCTTTTTTTCTGTCCGTCGCCTTGCGTTTGTGAGGCAGCTTCAGGTTAGGTACACCGATTCGCTGGGTGATCGTATTGAAGTCATCGCTCAGGTTTTCGTAGTGGCCGATGAAATCGACCAGGACTTTACCTTCGAGATCGATCAAATAGTCGAGCTGCGACTGAATCGAAGTATCGACATGGTATTGATAGGGTCTTTCGGGGTCGAGTTTCCAGTGCATGAATTGCCCGAAGTCGTCGATATGGGCAATCAGATGGGGGCGTTCGCGGCGAATATGGTGGTAGGAGCTGACCTGCAGGTCCCAGGGATTGCGCACAATCGCAAACTTGAAAAGCTGATTGAAGAATGGTTCAGGTAGCATCTCCTTGGCGGCGACGATGCGTGAGTGCCTCGGGAACTTGCTGCCAAGCCGATGACCGCTGAGGTGGCTGAGGCGTGAACAGACGAACATGGGGTAATACCAGGGATCGCGCCAGCGCAGGGTTTGCAGGGCCGCACGTACACTGGTACCACCGGTTTTGGCAATGTGCACAAAAAGAAAGTTGTATTTGACTGACAACAGCATCGGTATGACTCTTAATCGACTGTTAACAGGCCTTGGCAAGGCCCATAATTTCCAGATAACGGCTGGCGCTCTGGTGTGCATTGTATTCCTCTACGGACTCGCGCAGAAGGCTTGACACAGGCGGGTTATCGAGCACCTTCTGCATGGCCTGGGAGAGCGCCTTCCAATCGCCGACCGGGACCAGTGGTGCAATGCGCCCCCGATCGAGCAGTTCACTCGGGCCGCTGGGGCAGTCGGTGGATACCACTGGGGTGCCCAGCGCCATGGCCTCGGTCAATACATTCGGAGAGCCTTCCCATCGGGAAGAGAGCACAAACAGGTTGGCCTGTTTCATATAGCGATAGGGATTGGAGGTGAAGCCGGGTAGCGCCAGCGCTTCACTGATGCCTAGCTCATTACTTAGGGTGAGCAGGTTTTCCCGCTGGCGACCGTCACCCAGGATGATGAGCCTGCAGGGCCGGTGTTTGCGAAGATCCGCAAAGGCACGCAGCAGGGTGGCGAAATCCTTCTGCAGCGTGAGGCGCCCGACAGCGAGAATCAGGGGATCTTCGGACTCGTTCTCCCAGGGGTATGGTGCCGGAGCTGACGCCGCCTCTATCATGCGGGGCGTGATGACCGGGTTGCGGATCACCACAACCTTTTCCTGATCGACACCGGAAATCGCCAGGGTATCTTGCCTGACACCCTCGGATACCGCGATGATGCGGTCGATGTGGGGGTAGAGCAGGCGGATCGGCTGCTGACGTAAAAACAACCGCCAGCGTGACTTATGGGCAAATGCGGCAGTCAGGTTGGTACCCAGGCGCAGTACCAATCGGGTATTTGAGGCGCCCGCCAGGGCGCGGGCGATGACCGCCATGCGTCCTGCCCTGTCCTTCGCCGCGAGCAGGCAGGGAGGCCGTCTCCGTCTCAGGTAGCGGGTGAGGGGTATGAGGCTGGTGGCGGTGTGACGAGTACCCAGATCGATGCGGTTGACCGTGGGATGAATCTCATCCAGATGCCTGCTTCGGGTCTTGATCAGCAGCAGGTCGATACGCAAGCCACGCTCGGCCAAGGCGTTCACAAGATTCAGCACCATGCGTTCCACGCCGCCCTCGCCGGAAAATGATGCAAGAATCGACAGCTCCGGATGCACCTCAGCCTGCCTGCTCATGTTCTCCCCGCCGTTTGGTCGGATGGTAGGTAGCCAGTCCGAAGGCGAGCGTGGCACCGGCTATGATCAGCCAGTAAAATCGCCAGTTCCAGTGCAGGTGTCTGAAGTCGGTCAGGCTGTAGATGGCGATGAGCATGAAATTACTCATCAGGAATGCGAGAAAATAGATCGAGACTCTTTTTCGCCGGTAACTCTCCATCAGTTTAGAGATCATCACACCGCTGATCAGGGCTACCAGTACGATACCCAGCATACCTAGCTGAAAGACCACTTCCAGATAGGCGTTGTGAAGATGATCGAAACTGGAACCCGGGGGATCTTGCAGGGCGATATCGTTTTCCGCCTCAACCAGGGCGTGGGTTGTGCCTGGACCCCATCCGAATAAGGGTCTTTCCAGCCACTTCCGCAAGCCGAACTGCCACAGATGGAGGCGATAGGAGGAAGAACCCAGGGGAGCGTTTTCGAGCCCCTCGTTGACGATGGCGCTCCACTCGTTGCTTTCACTGGCGATGCGCTGGCTGATGGTGTTCCAGTTCACGCTGAGGATAACGGCGGCAACCACTACCAGACCGATAATAGGGTAGCGCAGCCGGATTGGACTGTGTTGACGGGGCGGTTCGGCAAAGCGCAGGGTCAAAAAGAGTATTGGCAGGGCAAACAGCATCGCCAGCCAGACCCCCCTGGACTGGCTGATGATAAGACCCTGGGTGAAAAACAGTACGGCCAGCAGGGTCAGGCCCAAGCGCAACGCGACCCGTTGTCGGGTAGTGCCGTGTTTAGCGTCGATCCAGTACATACCCAGCGCCATTAAACCGAGTATCGCTGCAGCGCAGTCAAAACCCAGGATGATGGGTTTGCCGAAGTGGAGCCCTGTGCGCACGCCTTGTAAGGTCTGTGTCAGGGTTTCGCCATCCAGGGCTGTGATCATGCCAAGGGCGAATCCGCTGAACATCAGGGAAATGCTGATCGGGATGCGATAGGTCGATTGGCTCAGCCACCAGGCCGGAATAAAAAACAGAAACAGCTGAATCCAATCCCTGGCCTGGTTCAGCTGGGTCTTCTGTTCGGCGACTATCTCCCCGGTGGACCAGTAGGCGCGTACCAGGATATAGATGATGGTCAGGAGGCAGAGCCAGGTGATGGACTGGGACAGCAGGTCTCTCCATGCCTGCCTCGACAGCATCAAGCCGATAATCATCATACCCAGACCCAGATTGGCGCCCGCGATGCTCAACAGGGCGAAGAACGAGAACAGATAGAGGCCGATCAGGCCGATCCAGTTGCCGATCCGCTCATGCTGTGTTGTGGGTGCGTGTATCGGGATAAGGCTGGCCCGAAATATCTCCAACATAACCTAGGACCTGTACATATCAATTTCTCAGACCGATCGCGCGGGCAATGCCTGCCGCTCTGTTGGTCCAGCTGTAGGCAGCGGCATCCTGCCGCGCCTGCTGCGCAAGTTTACCTGCCAAGCGGTGATTGTGCATAAGTGTTTTTATCGCTGCTTCCCAGGCTGCCGGGTCTTCCGGGGGCGCCAACAGAGCATTCCGGCCATGTTCCAGGATCTCTCTGATGGGAGGGATGTCGCTGGCGACGATCACCCTACCCGCGGCCATGGCCTCGAACAGTTTCATCGGGCTCATCGCGTCGGCAGTGCTCAATGACTGTTGGTAGGGCAGCACAACCAGCTCGCTCTCTGCATAGAGTGATGCCACTTCCCGGTGGGGAACGGCTGGTTGGTGATGAAGATTGGGTAATTCCGTCAGTCGATCCTCACAATCACCCACCAGGCGCACTTCGCCACTGCCGCTCGCTGCCAGGTGGGTCAGGATCTGCAGGCCGCGATCCCTGCTGATCCTGCCGAGATAGATGATCCTGGGTCTGGCGAGTCGTTCCGGTTCAAGGTCGGGGAGTTCCTCGAAGCGTCGCAGGTCGACGCCGGATGGGCTGACATGGATGCGTGTTTCGTCGGCACCCGCCGCCACCAGGGCCGCCGCTGCGCTTTGGCTGATCGGAATCAGGCAACCAATCAGTCTCCGGCGATGGTAATCGATGATCGTGTCTAACATGCCCTTTTGATGCATCGGTTGCAGCGTGTGCACCTCGAAGTGGTGGGAAATACCTTGTGCGCCCAATCCCAGGCTAAGTTCGGGTGAGCGAACAAAGACCGCTCGAGCCTTGCGCAGCTGACGTTTATAGAAACGTGGGAAAAGAGATGTCGGCCAACGACGGTGCAGTAGCTGAACACCTCGAATATCGGGTGTGTTCGAGATCCCCATCTCCTCGCATCGCTGCTGCGGTGTAACCGTCTTGTGCCAGGGAGGCAGGTAGAGCCGGGTCTTTACCCCGATATCCGCCAGGGCGGCGACCGTATGTAAGGTCTGGATCAGATTGGCGCGGTTGCGGTGCAACCGGCTGCGGCCCAGATAGATCAGCTCGGGATTGTCGACTTTCTGCATGCGTTGAAACTTTAAGCTAACGGCTAACGCTAACATATTCGCCGGCCAGCTTGTACTATAGGCGGAATCCAGGGCCGATTGGATGCATCTAAACAGGCCCTGACGGGACTATACGCAGAAATTGGTCATCCGCCACCCAAAATACCGTGAAATTGTCTGATCTTGAGAATCCTTCGATCCTGATCGTTCGCCTGAGCGCCATCGGTGATATCGTGTTTGCGACGCCTTTGATACATGCCATACGGCGCCGTTATCCAGAGGCGCGCATCAGTTGGCTGGTGCAGGCGGAATCGAAAGACCTCCTGGAGTGCCATCCGGAGTTGGACCAGGTTCTCGTCTGGCCGAGGCAGGCGTGGGAGAGTCAATGGAAAAAGCGACGTTGGCTGGATCTGTGGCGAGCGATCCGTCATTTCAGACAAGGATTGAAGGCGCATCGTTTCGATGTGGCACTGGATGTGCAAAGTTTGATGAAAAGCGGCTTTCTGACCTGGTTGTCAGGTGCCGAGCACCGTATCGGTCTGGGTTCCAGGGAGGGGAGTCAATGGCTGATGGATCAGGTCATCGCGAAAGGGGGGGAGCCGGCTCGCATCGCATCCGAATATCATCACTTCGCTCAGCAGCTCGAACTGCCCGTGGATGAGTTCGAGATGCACATCGGTCTGAGTGATGAGGATAACTCCCAGGCGGATGCCTTGTTGACGGCACATGGACTCGAGCGGGGTTTCATCGCGATCTGTCCTTTCACCACCCGGCCGCAAAAACACTGGTTCAACAGTTCCTGGAATGAGTTGCTAATTGCAATCGGGCAGCGATGGCAGTTGCCCGTAGTCATGCTGGGTGGGCCGGGTGACAGGTCATCTTCATTGGCGATTGGAGGGCGAAACCAGGCTCTGATCAATCTGACGGGTGAAACAACCCTGCGCCAGGCGGCCGCCCTGATCAAAAGGGCCAAGCTGATCATCGGTGTCGATACCGGTTTGACCCATATGGGAATCGCGATGAATCGCCCCACTCTCTGCCTGTTTGGATCGACCCGGCCCTACCTCGATACGACGCACGAGAATGCTGCAGTGATCTATCATCCACGGCAATGCTCACCCTGTAAACGCAAACCCACCTGTAACGGATCATTCGACTGTATGCGGGATATCAAGGTCACGGAGGTGATGCGTCACGCGTCCCGCCTGGCCGGTCTCGATGGGAGGGTGAGGTGAGGGTTCTGCACATCGAGGCGGGGATGCATCTCTATGGTGGTGCCAGACAGGTCGTTTATCTGTTGTCCGGCCTGCAGCACCATGGTGTCGAATCACACTTGGTCTGCCCGTGTGGTAGTGCGGTGGCGGAGGCGGTACGCGAGATTGGCGTTAGGGTGGAGGAGATACCCATGGGCGGGGATCTCGATTTGGGACTGATATTTCGCCTCAAACGCGCCATCCAAGGCGCTACCCCCGATCTGGTGCATATTCACAGTCGACGTGGGGCCGATATCCTGGGCGGAATTGCGACACGCCTGTGTGGGATTAAATCAGTATTGTCACGACGAGTCGACAACCCCGAGCATCCGTTGTTGGTGATGGCGAAATATCGCCTCTATGATCATGTAATCGCCATATCTCAGGGTATTGCCGATGTCTTGAGCCAGGAGGGCGTGCCGGCGGATAAGCTGGTCTGCGTACGTAGTGCCGTTGACGTGGATCTCTATCAGCAGCAGTGTGACAGGGCCGGGTTCAGAGCACAGTTTGGTCTGGCCGAGGATGCCTTGGTCATGGGTGTGGCTGCACAATTGATTCCCCGCAAGGGGCATCGTTATCTGTTGCTTGCACTGCCGAGGCTGATACAGTCATTTCCTCATCTGCATCTGTTGGTGTTCGGCAAGGGGCCATTGCGTGAGGTGCTTGAACAACAGATCGAGGTATTGCAGCTTCAACAGCATGTGACCTTGGCCGGTTTTCGCGATGATCTGCCACAGCTCCTGCCTTGTCTCGACCTGTTGGTGCATCCGGCCTTGATGGAGGGATTGGGTGTTGCCTTGCTGCAGGCGGCAAGTGCCGGCCTGCCCATCGTGGCTGTTGAAGCAGGCGGCATGCCGGAGGCGGTTGAGGATGGGGTGAACGGTCTGTTGGTGCCGCCAGGCAGTGATGAGGCCTTGGCTGACGCAATCTATCAGTTGCTGGATAACGAGGAGCTGCGCCGGCGGATGGGTGAGTCCGGCAGAGAGAAGATGCGGCGTGGGTTTTCCGTGGAACAGATGGTGTTGGGGAATCTGGCTGTCTATCGGGATCTGTTGAATCTCCCCGAGGTGACGGGCTAGGGCCTGTTAGCACTAATAATGTCAGGGATACATTCGCTCCAGCTGATCGGCAGTAAATCCTTTGGTGGCGCGGAACGCTGGTTTCAACGTTTTTCGCTGGCTCTGGCAGAGATGGGACATCCGACTGAAATCGGTGTACGCCGTGGCCATGAACTCGATGGGGACCACTGGTCAGACCTGACCCGACATGCGCTTCCCATGCGTACGGTATGGGATCCGCTGTCGCGATTCGAGGTGAGACGACTGGTCAGGCAGTTGCAACCGGATATTGTACAAACCTATATGGGCAGAGCGACACGACTGACCCATCTCCCACCTGCGGGCAATACGGTACACGTAGCCCGGCTCGGCGGATACTATAAGCTGGACGGCTATCGACATGCCCATGCATGGATCGGCAACACCAAAGGTATTTGCGACTACCTGTTACAGGCGGGACTGCCGAAAAACCGTATCTTCCACCTCTATAATTTTGCCGAACTGCCCGTGCCGGGGCTGCCGCCGGAAAGCTTAAAGAGGGATCTCGGCATCCCCGAAGATGCCTGGGTGTTGATGACCCCGGGAAGGTTTGTACCCTTCAAGGGGCATCGGTTCCTCCTCGAGGCGCTTGCCGGTTTGCCGGCTGTCGTGGCCGGACGTCCCGTATGGCAGGTGATTTTGGGTGACGGTCCGCTGAAACAGGCATTGCACGATCAGGCCAGGGCGTCCGGTATCGATGAACGAATCGTCTGGGCCGGCTGGCAGCTCAATCCGGATGCCTATTATCGCCTTGCGGACTTGATCGTATTTCCCTCCACATACGCCGAGCCCTTCGGCAATGTCATTATCGAGGCCTGGGGTTACGCCAAGCCCTTGGTGACATCGGCCTCCATGGGCGCAAGCGAGGTGGTGCGGCATGAAGAGGATGGGCTGATGTTCGAGTGTGAAAATGCACTGGCATTGTCACAGGCGATTGAACGGGCATTGAGTGACGACGCACTCAGGCAGGAAATGGCGGATGCCGGTCGCCTGCGTGCGGTTAGAGAGTTTGCCCGGGATACCATCATGCAGGCCTATGTGGAGCTCTACCATTACCTGTTGGAACATCGTTGATCGTCAATATATCGCAGTCGTGTAATCTGAATTGCTATTGTTCGGCCGCAAAGGATATATCAACATGTAGGGTGCGGCTTGCCGCACCAATAAGAGGATATTTGAAAGTACACGGTGCGGCAAGCCACACCCTACATATTGTTTATTCAACGTACCTACTTGGTAGGAAATCCCACAGGTCACCATGTGAAACAGAGAAGCATTCACGGTTCGTCTTCCGCAGTTTGATGCCAGGTCAGAGCAAGTGGTTTTTTATATGCAGGGCGATCCATTTACGGTAGTAGCGTAGCAGTGGCGCCAAACCAGGCCAGAATGGCACTCCCCTTTTGAGCAATGGCAGAAAGGGCAAGGCATAGACAAACACTCTTGATGGAGCGAGGTAGCTGTTGCTCGATTCAGTGCGGTTTTTGACGCGTTTTGCCGTTTTCACGAGTGCCTCACCACTTTCAAGACTCTGAACATGAAGTTCCATAGATGGGTGGGAAGGTCGGCGAACATGGCTGCTTTCCAGGGCGCATTGAGTAGGTTGTGCCACACGGCGCGCGGATGGAACAGCAGGCCGCCAAGCCTGATGGGTGGTGATTTTAGGTTCAAGATGTTCTCATGGCCGAAGTCTTCACTATGGGCAAGCCCTGTAATATGCTCAATTTCATCCCTTGTGGGATAGATGATGGCCCGTTCCAGGAGCGCGAAGCCATAAGGACGCAGTCGATCGAAGTCCACACCCGTCAGGCGGTAAGCCTTGACAAATGCTTCCGTGCTCGACTGTACGCCGGCATGTATTTGTTTGATTGATTCATTGCATTGTATCTCCGCCACTCGATCGGCGGTGTCATTTGGTTTCAGTATCGGTGATATCGCCCCGTCATCATCCGCATAGCCTGTGGTGGTGGCTTCCAGAGATCGTGCACCCTGTTCAAAGAGCTCTTCGAACTCGGTGGCTGTCTTAAATGCCTCCGGGTCACTATCGGCCTCATACAGCAGGCCATGGACTCTGTTATCCTCACCGAATTCCTTATGTATCTTGCCGACAAAAGCGAAATAGTAACCGGACATCTTAGGGAAGTCGTCCCGATGGCCAAACGCACTCTTGAGATATTTCTGGATCGTCCCGTTCCATCCGATATCCACAAAGGCGACAGTGTCGTGGGAGAAGAATCCCAGCTGTTCCAGGTAGCGTTCAAGGCGCTCCCGGCAAAGGCTGCCGTATGCTCTGATCTTGCGCTGTACTTCAGGGTCATCGAGAAAATCCTTCAGACGTTTGTCCCGATGGTCTGTGAGAGGCTGATCCATCTCCTCGAAACCGTGGCGATGGGCCAGTGATTCGAACTCCGTCCTTTGCAGGCCAAAGGTTTTCAGTATCGACAGAAGGCCCTGCTGTTTTGGATTGAACAGCGCCATGCGCGCCTGATCGAGGGTCATGCCCTGGCTGATCGATGCTGCCATAATGGTTTTTCTGGACGCATAGAGATAATCAACCTGCGGGCAATCATCACCTTTCCACAAGGGATAGAGCTGTTGGAAGATAAATCCGTCTCTGGCAATGAAATAGAGTTTGTCTACCCGGTCCCGTCTGACAGCCTCTGTCAAGCCGGCCATGAAGATATTGAATAGGGGGCCGAGCCGATGGCGCCCATAATGGTAGAAAAAGCCGGGTTCAACCTGCTTACCCTGTTGTTGCGACAGTAGTGCATCGTATACCTGCGAGAACCACATGCCGGGCCAGGGGCCGCCGTAGTGGCACATCTCGTGATGGAGAATTTGATGCTTGCGCCGCGTCAATTCATGCTTTTCATGCAGGTGCAGGCCAATCCCGCCCTGCGCCAGCAGCGCCTGACTGTCGGAGATTGGATTGTCTCCGATATGCAGCAGATCCTCCGGCTGCCATTGATGTTGCTCCAGAATATGTTGAAACAGTTTGCCGGAGTGTTTGCATAGGCCTGATTCTGAAGAGACGTGGAGTTCGTCCAACTGGCCCAGTAATCCTTTTTCGCTCAGGATTTCCCGGATATGCCGTTCACCAAGGTACATGTCCGATGTGGCGATGACCTTGAGACCGTGCTGTCTGATCCAGCTCAGCAATTCAACCATGTCCGGTTTGACGTAGAGCGCAAGACACTCCAGCTCTACCTCGATTTTATGAATCAGGGTAATAAGCCGGTCATTGGGAGCGTCGGAATCCAGCTCATTTACCCAGTCGTTGACCAGGTCGTCGAAATGGCACTCTCCGTCCCCGCTGTTTTCACGCGCTGCCGCACGTAAATGCTGTTCCGCATTCTGCCGGGCCTGCCATACGCTTTCCGTGTTATGGTCTCCGCCCAATATCGCCGCAAGTTCACGGCATACCGCCATCTGTACCGCCTCAGGGGGTTCGATAACCCGGGCCAGCAGCGTGTCGAAGATATCGAAAGAGACACATTTGAGCCGCTGACGATTTTTAAGTATGACCGCCTTGGTCTCTGCTATATCGTGTATGCGATGGGCGTTTCTGTTCAGGAACCGTGTCACCCGGCTTCGGAGGCGCTGAATGGGGCTTACTATCCTGTTTCCCAGTCGGTACGATGTGCTGTTATAGATGGCGGATATCTGTTGTTGATAATTCTTTTCAGTTTGCCTGATTTGTTGCGTCAGCAGATTGATATCTTGCTTATGGGACGCCTCTCTTTGATTGACGGCGGCTTGCAGATTGTCGCCCAACCAGCCTATCTGCTCTGTGATGAGCAGCAGATTATTGTTGCTGTGCTGGCTGGAGTGGGCAAGTATTTCAGGGATTAAGTCACTCAATAGCTGAGCGGTTTCAATATTGGCCGTGACAGGATTCTCCTGGATGGTATTGGTAGCGTGTATTCGGTATTGCACCAGTGCGCTGTCGGCCAGCAGGGCAGTCTTGTAGCCTGCAAAGATCAACCTCAGGACAAATTCATAGTCGTGCACGTAGCGAAAATCGGCGAAACCGCCATGCTTATCGTATATATCGCGACTGAAAAAGAAGTTCGATGTGGTGATCAACAGATTACCCTTGCACAGACCGGTGAGCAGCTGGTTGTTTTTCCGATAGTTGTCGAGCAATCCTGTGTACCACTGAGTCCAGTGGCTGTCCGGGTCTGTCATGGGCGTACCATCGGCAGTGATCGGTTGCACGCCGGTTGCCAGGAAGGCGATACCTTCCTGCGTTGCTTTGGTGTGGAGTTGCAGCAATCTGTCTCGACTGTAGATGTCATCCGAATTGAGTATTGTCAGGAAGTCTCCCTTTGCCAGTGTCAGCCCCTCGTTGATAGTGTTGTGGGCGCCCTGGTTTTGTTTGTGCCGGCTACTATGAATTCGTTTGTCCGTATACCTGTTGATCACACTCCATGAGTCATCATTGGAGCAATCATCAATGATTATCAATTCCCAGTCACTGAATGATTGCTGGAGCACGCTGTCGATCGCCTGCGCAATGTAGCGTGCATGGTTATAGGAGGGGATGATTACGCTGATTGCTGGCATCTATAGAACAGGCTCTGGAAAAAGGCGTTAGTATAGCCGTCACAGGGGGATGTGAAAAAGGGTTGTTGAGTGGCCCTAGTAGGGGTCCGGAATCACTTTTCGTTTTTTGAAGCGCCGATGTATCCAGAGATATTGTTCAGGCGCATAATCGATGGCCTTCTCAATCAGCCCGTTGATGTGCGTGGCATCCTGCACTGCGTCCTGGGTTGGGAAGTCGGCCAAAGGTGGATGTATGATCAGGCGGTAGCCACTGCCGTCCTGCTTACGGAAGCCGCTGAACAGAATGACATCGGCGCCACTGATCTTTGCCAGACGGGATGTGGCTGTATTGGTGCCGGCCGGTTCACCGAAAAATGGCGCCAAGGTACTGTTACGTCCTTTAAAACTCTGATCCGGGGCATACCAAACAGGAAGATTCTGCTTCAGTGTCCTCACCACCTGGCGTATTTCGTTGCGCGGTATCGCCGCTTCGAAGCGCATGCGACGATTTCGACTGAATGCCCATTCGATGACCGGGTTTTCATGTGGTCGGTACATCACCGCTATCGGTTGGAACAGGCTCAGCAGCCTTCCGGTAATCTCCAGGTCGGTGAAATGGGCACTCAATAATATAACGCCTTTACCTCTGTCCAGGCTCTTTTGCAGGTGTTCAATCCCCTCGATATCGATCAGTGATCGCAGTTTGTCATCATTGGCCCACCAGGCGAATCCTATCATCACGATGCCGATACCCAAGGAATGGAAGTGCTCGCGCAGCAGTGCTTCGCGTTCGGTTTCGCTCATCTGGGGAAAGCAGATGCTTAGATTGACGGCGGCGATATGTCTACGTTTGGCTGATAACCGGTAAACCAGTTTGCCGATCAGACGACCTATGAGTAGAGCCGACCGATAGGGAACGGACTGACTCACCAGCCATAATACGCCCAGACCCGCCCATGTGGGCAAGTAGAGTGGGGAGTAGGGGGAGTGTTTACGCTTTTTTGCCATCAGCTGCTGTACATCAACCTGGATTCAGCTTGTTACCTTTATTGCGTCGATTGTTTATTATGCACTGATATGCCGTTAATACCCATTGAGTAAAGAATTGTACTTTTTCAGGCAAAAAGGCCCTGTTGGACGCCGAAACAGAGGTTCCATGGTCATAATGTTCCGGTGGGGTATACCGCACCGGCTTACTCCGGGCAGGTGATATGTCATTGAGCGGTGGATAAGTTGCCTCAAATATCATTTGGCAGCGATTTTCTTGCCGGAAACACCCTCAGTGTATAATGTCGCTTAATCCGTAACCCAGCTGATATGTTAACTGTTTGATGCAATTTCATCTTCCCGACTTTAGTCAAGCGCATGTCCTGGTGATAGGCGATCTGATGCTGGATCGCTATTGGCAGGGCTCCGCCGCCAAGATCTCCCCCGAAGCACCGGTGCCTGTGGTCCATGTGAGCGAAAGTGAAGAGCGCCCAGGCGGTGGCGCCAATGTAGCGCTGAATATGGCTTCCCTGGGTGTCAGGGTGGGTCTGTGCGGCCTGGTGGGCGAGGATGAGGCGGGCGCCGCCCTGGCAAAACATCTTGAACAGGCTGGCGTGACCTGTCATCTGCAGGTGGAGAAAGGTTTGCCCACCATCACCAAGCTGCGTGTGATCAGCCAACACCAGCAATTGATCCGACTCGATTTCGAGCAGCCGCTATGGGAGTGTGATCTGTCCGAGCTCGAGGGACTCTGGCTGCAGCAACTGCCCGCTTCTGAGCTGGTGATTCTATCGGATTATGCCAAGGGCACACTGCAACAGCCACAGCGCCTGATCGATGCCGCCAATGAGCGGAGCATACCTGTCTTGGTGGATCCGAAAGGCGGAGATTTTTCCAAGTACAGGGGTGCCACCCTGTTGACCCCCAATCTGAAGGAGTTCGAAGCGGTTGTGGGGCGCTGCAGATCGGATCAGGAACTCAATGACAAAGGCGTTGAGCTAAGACAAAAGCTCAACCTGAAGGCCCTGCTGATCACGCTTAGCGAGCGCGGCATGCTGTTGATCGATGAGGATGCCCCGCCATTGCATCTGCCAACCCGTGCTCGTGAAGTGTTTGATGTGACCGGCGCCGGAGATACGGTAATCGGTGTGCTTGGCGCCGGCATCGCTGCAGGCATGCCCATTCAGGAGGCAGCCGGATTGGCAAATGTGGCCGCTGGCCTGATGGTGGCGAAGCTTGGCGCCGGCAGCGTCTCCCTTGGTGAGTTGAAGGGCGCTCTGCGCAGGCAAGGGGACTTCCATACCATCCTGAGCCGGGATCAGTTGCGCGAGGCTACGGATGAGGCGCGCTATCAGGGTGAAAAGATAGTCATGACCAACGGTTGTTTCGATATTCTGCACGAGGGGCATGTAAGCTATCTGCAGCAAGCCAAGCAACTGGGTGACCGTCTGGTGGTTGCCGTTAACGATGACGATTCCGTGAGGCGCCTGAAGGGCGAAGGGCGGCCGATCAACAGTATCAAACAGCGGATGGTGGTGTTGGCCGGTCTGGCATCGGTGGATTGGGTTGTTCCGTTCAGCGAAGATACACCCGAGTCATTGATCTGTGACATCAAACCTGACCTTCTGGTGAAGGGCGGGGATTATCGGCCGCAAGAGATAGCCGGCTATGATTGCGTAGTGAATAACGGCGGTGAAGTGAAGGTACTCGAATACCTCGAAGGTGTCTCCACCAGTCGTATTGTCGAGGCCATGCGCGATGCAGAATGAAACCGGCGCACCATCCGGCCCCGGCATGACAGGTCGCGAGCTCTATCTGCGACTGTTAAAGCGGGTGCGTCCCTATTGGCGCCAGTTCAGCGGTGCGTTGGCCGCCATGGTGGTGTTGGCATTGACCGAGCCGGCCATCCCCTGGCTGATGAAGCCGATGCTCGACGGCAGTTTCGTGGAAAAGGATCCGGCGATTATCTTCTGGTCGCCGATCCTGTTGATCCTGCTCTTCTCCATCCGTGGCATCATGAACTTCATCAGCGGAGTCGCCTTCGAGTGGGTTGCCGGCAAGGTGGTACTGGATCTGCGCAAGATGATGATTGAACGAATCCTGACCATGGGGACACCCTATTTCGATGCACATGCCACCGGGAGCCTGATTTCAAAGGTGACCTTCAATGTCAACCAGGTGACCATGGCGGCGACCAAAGTGCTTACAACCCTGGTCAAGGATACGATCGTTATCATCGGTCTTCTCGCCTACATGCTCTATCTCAATTGGTTGTTGACCCTGGCCGTATTTATGGCAATGCCGATTATTGTTGTCGCGGTGCGTTATCTGGCGATCCGGCTGCGGCGGGTTAATCGGGCCTTGCAACAGACCATGGGAGTGATGACCCAGGTTCTCGAGGAGTCGATCAGGGGTCACAAGGTGATAAAGATCTTTGAGGGTCGGCCCTATGAACAGCGGCGATTCCTGGAACGCGCGAATTGGGTACGCCGCTATAACATGAAGAGCAAGGTGGCCGGTTCCGCACACATGCCTTTGGTTGAGTTCGTCGGTGCCGCGATGATAGCGGCATTGGTCTATGTCAGTACCCACCAGACCGCAGCGGGGGAGTTGACCGTTGGTGGTTTTGTCTCTTTGATGGTGGCCATCGGATTGCTGTTTTCACCGTTGAAAAGGCTCACCGGTATCAATCAGCCGCTGCAAAAGGGATTGGCGGCGGCTGAGAGCGTGTTCAGTCTGGTGGATGAGCAACCCGAAGCCGATAACGGTAACCGCTTATTGGAAAATGTCGAGGGAAGAGTCTCATTCGATGCGGTCTCTTTTCGTTATCCCGCTATGGATAAGGATGCCTTGAAACCGATCAGTTTCGAGATGGAGCCTGGTTCGACGGTTGCGCTGGTTGGGCATTCCGGGGGAGGGAAGACAACCATCGCCAACCTAATCCCCCGCTTTTATACTCCAACCGGTGGGCGGATTCTGATTGACGGTATCGATATACAGGAGTTGAGTCTGATCAGTTTGCGCAGGCAGATCTCATATGTCGGGCAGGATTCGGTATTGTTCGATGATAGCGTGGCGGCAAATATCGCTTATGGCGCTGTCGGCGAGGTCAGCCAGGAGCAGATCGTCGAGGCGGCTAAAAGCGCTCACGCCCTGGAGTTCATCCAACACCTGCCCGATGGATTCGATACCGTAATCGGTGAGGATGGGGTTCGTCTTTCAGGGGGGCAGCGTCAGCGTTTGGCCATAGCTCGGGCGCTAATCAAAGATGCGCCTGTCCTGTTGCTCGATGAAGCGACGTCGGCATTGGATACCGAATCGGAGCGGTATGTCCAGGCAGCCTTGAAGACCTTGACTCAGGAACGAACGACACTGGTGATCGCGCACCGCCTTTCCACCATTCAGCATGCAGACAAGATCCTGGTGATTCATGACGGCGAACTGGTTGAAGAGGGTAAGCATCAGCAATTGATCGATCAAAAAGGCGTCTACTATCAACTCTGCCACCATCAGTTCAGCGACCAGTTTGAGAGTTTGGAATAAGTAAACCGAGACGGAACGTCGATGCGGTATCTATATACACTCATTTTCACACTACTGCTCCCGGTCTATTTTCTGCGGCTCTATTGGCGGGGTTTCAGGGCGCCTGCCTACCGACAGCGTTGGCTGGAGCGATTGGGTATTTTCGATACACCTATTGAGCAGGGCGGTATTTGGGTGCATGCGGTTTCGGTGGGTGAGGTGCTTGCCGTTGCCCAACTGGTCGGGCGTCTTCTTGACCGCTACTCCGATATGCCGTTGCTTATCACCACCACCACACCCACAGGGGCGGACCGGGTCAGGGCATTGTTTGGCAATGATGTGACTCACCTCTATGCGCCGATCGATCTGCCATGGGTGGTAAAACGCTTTCTGACGGCTTTCCAGCCCCGGCTGCTGATACTGGTGGAGACAGAGATATGGCCCAATCTGATCTGCCACGCCAAACTGGAGGGTGTACCTACTCTGCTTGCCAATGCCAGACTTTCAGTAAAGTCTGCCCAGGGCTATCATCGGGTCGCAGGCTTGACTCGGGAGGCATTGCGTAATCTTACCGTGATTGCCCCTCATGCGGAGGCGGATGCAGAGCGTTTTCATACACTGGGTGCGAAACCCGACAAGATCGAGGTGACGGGCAGTATCAAGTTCGACGTGCACCTGCCGGGGAGTCTGTTGGAGCGGGTCGATGTGTTGCGGCGTGAGTGGGGAGGGCAACGACCGGTATGGATCGCAGCAAGTACCCATGAGGGTGAAGATGAGTTGATATTGCAGGCGCACGCCACCGTTCAACAGCATCTTCCCGAAGCGCTGTTAGTTTTGGTCCCCCGCCATCCCGAACGATTCGAACGGGTTGGACATCTGGTTGAAGAGGCTGGTTTTAAACTCGTAAAGCGTACTCAGCAACGACCCTGCAATGATGATACAGCCGTCTTTCTTGGTGACACAATGGGTGAGTTAACCCTTTTCCTGGGCGCATCGGACGTTGCTTTCATCGGTGGCAGCCTGGTCCCCCATGGCGGCCACAACATACTGGAGGCGACCGCCCAAGGTGTCGCTGTTGTGTTTGGCCCTCATATGTTCAACTTCAGTGAAATCAGCGAGCTGTTTCTTCAACACCAGGCGGCGGTTCAGATCGATTCCGCCGAGACGCTGGCCGATCAGGTGAGCCGTTGGCTCAGTGACGCCAGTGAGCGTAGTCGTGTGGGTGAAGCGGGCAGGGAGTTGGTGGAGCAGAACCGCGGTGCGCTGGATCGTTTGACCCAGCTTGTGGACAGGCTGCTTGTGAGCTGAGTGTTAACAGGCCCTAGTTCACGATATGGGTGGAAAGACCACAGGCGGTGGCTTGGTGCCGGTACCTGTAGTCTCTGCAACAATGGATTTGGCGTAGGATTGGCCCAGTGCAAAGGCCTGCCGCTGATCCATCTCTGATATTGAGTCGGCGGTCTCATCCTCTTTCTTCATATAGAGGGTTTGGGTGGGGAAAGCGAATTCAACCCCCAATCTTTGCGCCAGGCGCAATATATCGAGCATAAAGCGATGTCGTTCCCGCAGTTCGGTATTCCATTCCGGCGTCTCCCAAAAGACATACAGCAGCACATCGAGAGATGAAGCGGCAAATTCATTCAGATAGGCATGGTAGTAATCCTTGCGCATATACGGATGTTGCCTTACCAACTCTCTGACGCCTTCGCAAAAAGCCTCGATACGATCGGGTGGTGTGTCATAGGTGAGTGACAACTTGCACGATAGGCGTCGATAGCGTCGCTCACCCATGTTGTCCACCGTGGCGGTTATGAATTTGGAGTTGGGCACCGTCACCACCGAATTGTAGAAGGTCCTGACCCGGGTACTGCGAAACCCGATTCGTTCGACGGTTCCTTCCACATCATCGACAACGATCCAGTCACCTACGGAAAAGGTACGGTCCATCAGCACTGTTACCGAACCGAACAGATTTTGCACCATATCCTTTGCCGCCAGGGCAAATGCCAGACCACCCAGCCCAAGACCTGCCAGCAGACTCGAAATGTCGATATTCAAGTTGTCGGCAATGAACACAAAGCCGATTACCGTGACGAATACCTTGAGGGTGCGGGGTATAAGCGGAACCAGTGCATCATCCAGTTTGTTGGCTGACAGCTCTGCCTGTTTGTGCAGATAAGCAGAGACCAGGTCGACCAGTCGATAGGCGGCCCATACCCCGGAGATGCTGGCCAGGAACTTTACCGCCAACAGCAGCACCAGCATGACACTTTCGGGCAGGCCCATCAGGTTGATGCTGCCCCACCAGACGATAGCCATCGCCATCAGACCGAGAGGGCGTAAGATATCCTCTGATATCTCTTTGAACTCGTCATGACGGGTGCCTTTGCGCCAGCGGCGAACGCTGGTTTTGAGGAAGAATGTGACGAGCTTGTCGATGATAACGCCGGCCAGGATTGTCAGTAAAAGACCGATCCATTGCCAGTTTTGCAACAGGAAAGTGGATTGTTTCAGTGGTAGGGGCACCTTTTGACGCAAGCGGATATGCCAGGGGACATATGAGGCTTCATCATCCTTACCGCTGACACGTTCTGTGGTCGCCACCTCATCCATTATAGTTGGCAGGCTGTTGATGGTATTGCGATCGAAAAGCCATCGTCCGGAATCGGTGCGGGAAATGGCCACTTCACCCCGCTCATAGCGCTTGAACAGATACCTCGATCCATCGACACGATTAGGTATCTTTTCAATATTGATAATCTCTGTGCGATCGAGCACTTCCAGCAGCATCCAGGCCAGATCCTGCCCCCGCTCTTTTCTCACGATTGGGTTGATGTCGGAAAGATCGAGGGTGGACACCGCCGCCTCTATCCTGTCCGGTGCGCCGCGTTTGATATCGTTCATGGCATGGAGGAAGGTCTCCATGGTGGCGCGGGGCGAACTCAGGTTTTCCGGAATGGCCTCCTTGGCACTGACTTCGGGTTCTGAGGTCTTTTCCGAAACCTGCTCAGCCCAGCCTGAATCTGCCGCAGTGAGAAGAATTACGATTAAGATCAATTGCTGCCATATATTTCTAAAGTGCATGTTCCCACAACTCGTTTTCTGTAATTGGCGGCTATTTTAGGGTCGAAACAGAAAATATTCATCCAATGCGTGGATTAAGTTCCTGCAATTGATGCCGATATCAAGGATGAAACTTCGGGATTGATCTCGTAGGGTCTGCCGGAAGTCCACATGCGGATACCATCAAGGAAGATTATTATAGAGTTTGAGTCAGCTATGCCCGCGATGGAGAGTGATGGAGCACGATCGCGGAGGCCATTCACTATTGCATAAGCCCGAAAGCGGACACTGACCGGAGCCCCGTAGGTTGTAGTTTCAATCAGATCTCATCTTGCTCTGTAGCTAGATTACTACAGTCAGTGAAATTGCAGGGGGTTGATATGAATGAAACCGGTCTTACAAATGGGGGCTTTCTGTACGGGACCCTGGAAGTCTTTGCCATCGCGTTGCTTCTGCTGCTGGCTGGTCTGCTCGTTGCAGTCATCGTTACCTACATCTATGACATTACGCAGACCAAGACAGCGATTCGCCGCAACTATCCTGTGATCGGGCATTTCCGCTATTTTTTTGAACACCTTGGGGAGTTCTTCAGGCAGTATTTCTTTGCCATGGACCGGGAGGAACTGCCATTCAATCGTGCCCAGCGTGCCTGGGTATACCGGGCGTGTAAAGACTTGCCGAATACTGTTGCCTTCGGTTCAACCCGGGATATTCGTCGTCCCGGTTCGATTCTGTTCGTCAACTGTCCCTTCCCGACCTTGGGAGAGGATGCAGTACCGTCTGGAGCGATTACCATTGGTGAAGGTTGCAGCCATCCCTATACCACCGATTCGTTGTTCAATATCTCCGGGATGAGTTATGGGGCGTTGTCGAAACCGGCTGTATTGGCACTCTCAATGGGGGCAAAGAGAGCTGGCAGTTGGGTCAATACAGGCGAAGGAGGCGTCTCTCCCTATCATATCGAGGGTGGTGCGGATATCGTGTTTCAGATCGGCACTGCGAAGAATGGCGTGCGTGATCTTGCTGGCAATCTTAGCGACGACAAACTCCGTGAAGTCGCACGTAATCCACAGATAAAGATGTTTGAGATCAAACTCAGCCAGGGAGCAAAGCCGGGTAAGGGTGGCATTCTGCCTGCTGAAAAGGTTACCCGGGAGATCGCGGAGATAAGGGGTATTGCCCTTGGTGAGGATGCCATCAGTCCAAACCGACATGTCGATATATGCAGTAACAACGATCTTATGGATATGATCAAACGGGTAAGGGATGTCACGGGAAAGCCGGTTGGATTCAAGACCGTGATCGGCGGCCCTCATTGGTTGGATGGATTGTTCAAGGATATCAAAGCCAGGGGAGTGGAGTATGCACCGGACTTCATTACCCTCGATGGCAGTGATGGCGGGACGGGTGCGGCACCGATGCCGCTTATCGATGCGGTCGGACTGTCATTGCGGGAGAGTCTCTATATCTTAGTGGACAAACTCAATGCGCATGGTCTGAGAAAGCGCATCAAAGTCATTGCTTCGGGAAAGCTGATAACGCCGGCGGATATAGCCTGGGCGTTGTGTGTAGGGGCGGATTTCGTCACATCTGCCCGTGGTTTCATGTTTGCGCTGGGCTGTATTCAGGCTTTGCAATGCAATAAGAATACATGCCCCACCGGCATCACGACCCATGATCCAAAACTGCAACAGGGGCTGGTGCCTGCGGTGAAGGCTGAGCGCATAGCGAACTATGTGGGCCACCTGGTGCACGAGGTCGGTGTCATAGCCCACTCTTGCGGCGTCAAGTCACCCCGCGAACTGCGCCGATGTCATGCCAGGATCGTAACCGCGGACGGGCCGTCGGTTGCACTTGACGAGCGTTTCCCACCGGTAAAGGAGAGCGAGGCATAGGTCGGGCTACTCTGTTCTGAGGGCTTGGCGCTGTTCGGTTAACCTATTTTGGCACTACTGTCTTGGCTCCCTGTTCAGTGCCTAAAATCAGTACGTCGGCACCGCGCATGGCAAAGATACCCGTCGTGACCACACCCGCAATGGCATTGATTGCATTCTCCATCTCCCTGGGCTTCATAATCTCAAGATTATGGACGTCCAGGATGGCATTGCCGTTATCGGTGACGAAGTTTTCCCGCCAGATAGGGGTGCCGCCCATTTTAACCAGCTGCCGCGCCACATGGCTGCGAGCCATGGGAATAACCTCGACCGGGAGTGGAAAAGAGCCCAACACATCGACCAACTTGCTTTCATCCGCTATGCAGATGAATTTTTTACTCGCCCCTGCGATGATCTTTTCCCGGGTGAGTGCACCCCCTCCACCCTTGATAAGATTAAGATAGTGATCCGATTCGTCTGCACCATCGATATAGATATCAAGCTCTCCCGCGGCATTGAGGTCCAAAACGGGGATGCCGTGACTCTTCAAACGCTCCGATGATGCCTCCGAACTCGAGACTGTGCCTTCGATCTTACCTTTGACGCCAGCCAGATAGTCGATGAAGTGATTAACCGTTGAACCGGTACCGACACCTATGATGCCGCCTTTGACATATTCAAGCGCAGCCTCTGCGGCCTGTTTCTTAAGATCGTCTGCATTCATACTATTCTCCTGCTGCGGTCATTTAACTGGACCGCAGAAATAATCACCGCACCGAACAAAGTCATTTTCACAGTTCAGATTAGAGATCCAAAAAGTAAATTATAGGTGCCAGATGGCAAAGATCGGTCGATAATTTCCTGCGGCAGCCCCATAATCTGGAAAAGTAACTACACATTGGCCCAAAATATAGGGTTGGTATTGTGTTACCAAAGCTTTTTCTTCGAGTGTGCGTAATAATAACCATACCAATGAAGAAAGTCAGGTCCACTGGTGGGAAACCGGCTGTTACCATGCCATTGTCACCAAGGGTGTCTGTTATCGGATGAGTTCATGCCACAACGTTATATAGAGAAAATACTACGCGCCCGTGTCTATGATGTCGCCAGGGAGACCCCCCTGGATAGAGCCAATCGTCTCTCGGCACGACTCGATAATCATGTTTTCCTCAAGCGAGAGGATCTGCAACCGGTATTCTCGTTCAAGCTGCGCGGTGCCTACAATAAAATGGTTAACCTGCCGGATACGGTCAAACGCCAGGGTGTGGTTGCGGCATCAGCAGGCAATCATGCCCAGGGTGTTGCCTTGGCGGCGCAAGAGCTGAAGATTCAGGCCTTGATCGTGATGCCTAAGACGACACCACCGATCAAGGTGCAGTCGGTAAAGAGTTTCGGCGCGAAGATTATCCTCGCCGGAGACTCCTATGATACGGCCTATTCCCATGCACAGACAATTGCCCAGGAAAAGGGATTGACTTTTATACACCCATTCGATGATGCAGAGGTCATTGCAGGCCAGGGAACGATTGGAATGGAGCTGATGAGACAGCATCCGTCACCGCCCGAGGCGGTATTCGTCCCTGTCGGCGGGGGCGGTTTGATTGCCGGTGTGGGTGCTTACATCAAATATGTCTATCCTCATGTGAAGATTGTAGGTGTTGAGCCTGAAGACGCACCATCACTATATACTGCATTGGCTGCAAATCGGCGTGTAAAGCTCAAGCAGGTGGGGATATTTGCGGATGGTGTCGCGGTAAAACAGGTGGGCAAAGAGACCTATCGCATCGCAAAACAGGTGGTGGATGAAGTGATCTTGGTGAACACGGATGAAATCTGCGCCGCAATCAAGGATATATTTGATGACACCCGTACCACGGCAGAGCCTGCCGGGGCATTGTCGATTGCCGGGTTAAAGCGATATGTGAAGCGCGAGGGGCTCATCGGCAAAAACCTCATAGCCATCAATAGTGGTGCGAATATCAACTTCGATCGACTGCGACACGTGGCTGAACGTGCCGAGTTCGGTGAGCGAAGAGAAGCTCTGTTCGCTGTTCAAATACCGGAACAACCCGGTAGCTTTCTGCGTTTCTGTAAACTGATAGGAAAACGCAGCATCACTGAGTTCAATTATCGTTACAGTGATCCAAATCGTGCACAGATCTTTGTTGGCATCGAATTGAGCAACGGTGATGAGGAAAGACAAGCGCTGTTCCAGCGATTCATTGATAAGGGATATTCCATTGTGGATATGACCGATAACGAAACAGCCAAACTGCATATCCGTTATATGGTTGGTGGACACGCCCAGGGTCTTGAGGGAGAGAAGCTGATACGATTTGAGTTTCCCGAAAGACCGGGTGCACTGCTCTATTTCCTGAATAATTTGGGTACCGACTGGAATATCAGTCTGTTCCACTATCGTAATCATGGCGCCGCCTATGGACGTGTGCTTATGGGTATTCAGTTATCGAAAGCGGATAGAAATACCCTCCTCAGACGCTTAAAGAAACTCAACTATCCGTTTTGGGATGAAACCGATAATCCAGCTTACAAGTTGTTTGCGGGTGCCAGCTAGGCTCACCATCATGATCGGTATGTCAGATCTGCTTCATCTATGGGAGGGGGTATTGACCCTATGATCTCCCGTAACCTACCCCACACTCATGCGGTAGCTATCGACTGATGTCGTTAACGTTGTTTATTGCGTTTCATGTGCCTGTGGGAATGTTTTTAACTATATGATATTAAAGACATAAATAACAATTATTGTGGTGCGTTACAGGTGGTAGGCTATGGCGTTGACAATAAAAAAACCCCGCAGTGCGGGGTTTAGTGCAGTTAAGAAATAACAGACTTATCTGGCTGTTCTTTTCTTACGTGGGGTCACTTTCCTGGGACGCGCAGGTCTCTTCTTAGCGACCTTCTTTTTGGTTGCCTTTTTCTTAGCAACCTTCTTCTTTGCGACCTTTTTCTTGGCCACCCTCTTTTTGGTTGTAGCTTTCTTTTTAGCTACCCGTTTCTTTGCTGTCTTTTTGGCAACTCTCTTTTTGGTTGCCACCTTCTTCTTCGTGACTTTCTTCTTGGCTGCGACTCTCTTCTTAGTCGTTGCCTTCTTCTTGGCGACCCTTCTCTTAGCGGGTGCCTTCTTGGTTGTGGTTGAACGTCTAACAGTTGCCTTCTTTTTGGCGGCCTTTTTCTTCGCCATTTACATTCCCTCCCGAGAGAACTACCTGAATAGATGAACTGAGTATAATTCAGCTTTTAAAAAAATCCAGAATAGATGGTAATCTTTTATCAATTATTTCAAATCGTTGTTGATATGCAACACTTGCTAAGTGATGTTGATGGGTATCGATGAGTCTAAATATGATGATCTAAACGTCCAGTTTATATGTTTTTGCTATTTGAACTTGTATATTGCTGCTTCTGTTATGACAGCATCGAGTGGTATATCCCAAGACTTTACCGGTAACTGTGATTGCTGTTGAAATTCATGCGCCAAACCAACCAGTGTGGGGCCTTTTAGATGGTTGCGTTTTCTTTGAAATGCAAATGTCCGGTCATAGTATCCACCTCCCATACCCAATCGATTGCCTTCTCTATCGAATGCAATCAGGGGTACGAACACTAGATCAAGAGTCCATGGCATGACCAGCTTGCTATGATTGTGATTCGGTTCAGGAATACCAAATCGATTTGTTGTGAAGCTCGAACGAGATGTAAAAGGCGCAAACCATAGCCCACGGGATGGCCGCTCTCGCAGCACGGGTAAAAAAGTGGATTTGCCAGTATCAAGTGCGAGTTGCAACAAGGGTGACGGATCCATTTCACCCCGTACGGCGATATAAAAAGCGATGCGACGGCTATGTCTGAAGGGCTTGTAGTTTGTAGCCAGTCGGAGGACCTTTCGGCTATGGAGCTTGAGTGTTTGTAGGCTCAGCTGCTGCCGATGAGCCTTGATTTGACGGCGGATATGGTGAGCTTCCATGGTTTGAGCGGGGTTGTATAAGAGACATCCCCCACCTGTGCCGTCGCAAACCGCTGTTCTTGAACCAGAGGGTTCAAGTGGGAACAACAGAAGAGCTTCAGGCTTCCCGCTAGGATACGGACATGCACACCGGCCCTTTCATCATGCTCCCTGGGTAGATGTTAGGCTCAAGAAAATACCCTGGTTGCTTACGAACACCGCAGGGGATGTCATACCTCTAGGTTAAACCTATTTTGATCAAAGTTCCAGTTGATTGGTTGTATTGAGTGCAATCTCAATCTTTTCTTGTAGATTTTTTATACGACGCGATATGTTCTGCGAGCCGTTTTCCTTGCTTTGCTGGCTGGAGAGCAGATCATTGGCAATATTGAGCGCGGCCATAACAGCAACCCGCTCAGTGCCTATGATACGCCCGTTCTGTCTGATCTCGCGCATCTGGCCATCGAGATAGGCAGCGGCTTGTAAAAGGGATTCTCGTTCTTCCGGCAGGCAGGAAATACGGTACTCTTTATCGAGGATATTGACTGTTACAGGCAATCGATCGTTGCTCACTGGGGTGTTTCCATGGATTTCAGTCGTGTAATCATGGCTTCAACCCTGGCACGAGCCAGCTCTGTCTTTTCGATGAGCGCAGCGCGTTCGGATACCAGGTTATCCTGTCTGGCACGCAGTGATTTATTCTCATCTTTAAGGTAGGAGCAGGCCCTTATAAGCTCTTCAACCCGGATTTCAAGCTTACGCAGGTCCAAATCCGCCGGATTTTGTGTCTCTTTCTCAGTCATGGCCAACAATATAGTGGTCAGATACAGGCGGGTCAATCTCTACATCTGCATGTTATGATTTGTTTCTAGGGCCCGCTAACACTAATTTGATTGTCACTGCCAAGACCCTGTTTTTTATCCAGCAAGGCAGAAGGAGCGTTGTGTAGTGAATCTACATAAGCGACTGATAACGCCGCTGGGTAAAAAAACAGGGCTCTGGCCCTTCGGGTTAAGCCCCGAAGGAAGTACCCTTGGGGTACGCCTGAAAAAGCGCCACCCGCTATTACTCGTCGCATATTTGGAGTCACCAAACTACGCTCCTCGTGACTTGAATGGCACTTTTTTGAGCGCCACAGTGGCAATCAATTAGTATTAACAGGCCATTAATCATAGAGGAAAATGTAGATGATTGAGAATCGCCAAATGCCCGATTATTCACGCCTTGTAGGGGCGTTGAACTCAATCGGCCTAGATCTTGGCGCCAGCGAGATCCATGGCGTGATCTGTGGTCTGGTGTGTGCCGGTACCATTCAAAGCCACATCGATTGGATGACGGCACTGTTCGAGGATTGGCCTCAAGAGGATCTGTTGGCGCGTGAAGCCAGAGAGATGATCGGTGAACTTTACTATATATCTCGTGACCAGATTGGCAATGATGATCTGACTTTCATGCCCTATCTTCCGGATGATACTCAACCTATTTCCGCAAGAGCCAAGGCCCTGAGTGAATGGTGTGAAGGGTATCTGTATGGTTTGGGCATGTCGAGTATCACGGATCAGCAACTCGAAGGTGATGCCAGAGAGGCATTGCAGGACATTACCCATTTCACCCGGCTCGACTATGAATCACTCGAGTCGGGTGAGGCGACTGAACAAGCCTATGCTGAACTACAGGAGTTCCTGAAAGTGGTGACCTTACTAATTTGGGGAGATCTGGCGAAAGTTCGGGAGCTCGACCATGGTGAAGAGTGAATTCAAACGGCGGCGACGTGAACTGATGCGCATGATGGGGCCGGGCAGTATTGCCATACTGCCCACGGCGCCGCAGCTGATTCGCAACAGAGATGTGCACTATCCTTACCGGCCCGACAGTGATTTCTATTATTTGACAGGTTTTCCCGAGCCTGAGGCTGTACTGGTCCTGATTCCGGGAAGAAAGCAGGCGGAGTATATTCTTTTCAATAGGGAGCGCGATCCGGTAAAGGAGCAGTGGGATGGGGCCATGGCGGGACAGGAAGGCGCTGTCGATGAGTATGGAGCAGATGATTCCTTTCCAATCGGAGATTTGGATGACATTCTGCCGCGCATGCTTGAACAGTGTGAGCGCATCTTTTACATCATGGGTTGTAATGCAAAGTTCGACAAACGACTCTCTGAGTGGATCAACGCCATTCGCTGTGAAGCGCGCAGCGGTGTTCAGGGACCGGTCGAGATCATTGCGCTGGACCATTATCTGCATGAAATGCGGTTATATAAGAGTCGATCCGAGCTGAAGGTCATGCGCCAGGCTGCAAGGATTTCCGCCAAGGCGCACAAAAGGGTGATGCAGGTCTGTAAAGCGGGTTTATGGGAGTATCAGCTTGAAGCTGAGTTTGTGCGGGAGTGTGCACATCAGGGCGCCAAGTCCCAGGCCTACCCCCCGATTGTGGGTGCCGGCATAAATGCCTGCACGCTGCACTACATCGATAACATGGATAAGGTTGCCGACAAGCAGATGTTGCTGATCGATGCCGGCTGTGAAGTGGACTGTTATGCCTCTGATATTACCCGCACCTATCCGGTAAACGGCAGCTTCAGTAAGCCACAGCGAGAGTTGTATGAGTTGGTGTTGGCGGCACAGGAGGCTGCGATTGCCAAGGTAAAGCCGGGTAATCATTGGAACGATCCCCATGATGCCGCGGTGCGGACCATCACCAGGGGCTTGATCAAACTGGGAATACTTAAGGGTACACTGGCTAAATTAGTTCGCGAAGAGAAGTACAAGGCTTTTTTTCCGCATCGCACCGGGCATTGGATCGGTATGGATGTACATGATGTGGGTGATTATAAGGTCGACGGAACCTGGCGTTTATTGGAACCGGGCATGGTTTTGACAATCGAACCCGGTATATACATACCCGCCGGGTCCAAGGGTGTGGCCAAGAAGTGGTGGAACATCGGCATCCGTATTGAAGACGACGTGGCAGTGACCAAAGATGGCTGTGAGGTCTTGACCAAGGATATTGTAAAAACAGTGGCTGAGATTGAGGCCATTATGGCGGCATGATATGGCAGATAGTTTTGATCTTCTGATCGTCGGTGGCGGCATGGTGGGCGCCAGCCTGGCGCATGCGGTCAGTGGGCAGGGATTGAGGATCGGTATCATCGAAGCCTGGCCGTTCGACTCCTCGGCTCAGCCCAGTTTCGATGACAGAGTGCTTGCCCTCTCCTGGGGTAGTCGTATCATCTTACAGGCAATGGGTGTTTGGGATGAGATTCAGGTCGCCGCCGAGCCGATATTGAATATCCATATTTCCGATCGCGGTCACTTCGGTTTTACCCGACTCAATCACCTGGATGAAGGTGTCGGGGCTTTGGGTTATGTGGTAACCGCTCGCGCACTGGGCCAGGCTTTATTACCGAATCTGGTGAATCATGACGCCATAAAAATGTTCTGCCCGGCAAGACTGAAGAGTTTTGCAGTATCGGACAGAGATGTTGAAGTGCGAATCGGCCAGGATGATGGTGAGCAGGTTCTGAACACGCGTCTGCTGGTGGCTGCAGACGGTGGTGATTCCCTGGTTAGGCAATTTCTGTCGATTCCCCTGAAAGAGAAGTCATACGGCCAGACCGCGATCATTGCCAATCTGCGCGCTGAACAAGCGCATCAAGGTATCGCTTATGAGCGTTTCACCGATACCGGACCCCTGGCACTGCTGCCCATGCGTGATGATCGCCTTTCCATGGTGTGGACGGCAAAAGATGACCAGATTGCGGAACTGATGGCCTTGCGGGATGAAGCGTTTCTGCTCAGGTTGCAGGACCGTTTCGGTTATCGTCTCGGGCGTCTGTCTGAATTGGGTAAACGGGTTGCTTATCCACTACGTTTAAGACAAGCGGTTGAGCAGGTCAGCTCCCGCGTGGCCCTGATCGGAAATGCCGCTCATGCGATTCATCCGGTAACGGGTCAGGGCTTTAATCTTGGTCTGCGAGACGTCGCTGTGCTGGCGGATCTGGTGTCCGATGCCGCGCAGGGGGGGCAGGATCCGGGTGATATCGAATTATTGAAGGAGTATGCAGATTGGCGCAAAAAGGATCAGAACAGTGTTGCCATGATCACCGATAGCCTGGCACGGTTTTTCGCTAATCCATTCGGTCCGTTACGACTGGTTCGGAATCTGGGTATGGTGGGTCTTGATGTTGTTCCCAGCATGAAACACCTGGTGGCGCGTCAATTCATGGGATTGAACGGACGATTGCCAAGATTGGCGCGGGGGATATCGCTTGATTAAAGAAATGTACGATCTGATTGTCGTGGGTGGTGGCATCGTGGGGGCCGCATTGGCCTGTGCCCTCGCTGATGCCGGATTGAACATCTGCATCCTTGAAACAAGAGAGCCTCAACGCAGTTGGCCAAAGGATGAAGTCGATCTTCGCGTCTCTGCATTGACCCGCGCATCACAATGCATGCTTGAAAATCTGCGTGCCTGGCCGAGAATGGCTGAAATGCGTGTAAGCCCATACACCGCTATGGAGGTATGGGATGCGGAGGGTAGTGGTCGAATTCACTTCAGCGCGTCTGAAATTGGAGAATCCGATCTGGGCCATATTGTGGAAAACCGCGTCACCCAGTTGGCGCTATGGGAGATACTGGAGGCACTACCCAATGTCACTTTACGTCATTCTGCCGGTGTCGCGGAATTACAGTTGGATCAACTTCCGGGTGTCGTCATGCACGATGGTGAGCAATTGAGAGCAAAACTCATCGTGGCGGCAGACGGTCGCGATTCACAGTTGCGTGAGATGGCGGGTATCGGCACAAAAGGGTGGGATTACAATCAACATGCCATCGTCGCTACGGTCAAACCATCACGCCATCATCAGCGGATGGCCAGACAACGCTTTATGCCGCGAGGACCTCTCGCACTGCTTCCTATAGATGATGGGCGCTGCTCCATTGTATGGTCGACGTCACCGCAGCAGGCAGACGAATTGATGGCGCTCTCCGATGCGCTGTTCTGTGATCAACTGACCCGTGCCAGTGAGGCTGTTCTGGGCGAGATAATCGATGTTGGACCGCGCGGCCTCTTTCCACTGCGTCTTGGACATGCCCAGTCCTATTGCCTGCCCGGATTTGTCCTGGTGGGTGATGCGGCCCATGCGATGCACCCCTTGGCGGGACAGGGGGTCAATCTCGGATTCATGGATGCCATGACCCTCGCCGATGTAGTCATTGACGCCTATCGCACAGGCAGGGCGATTGGTTCCATCGCCACATTGAGACGGTATGAGCGGGCGAGAAAGGGACCGAATATGGCCATGTTGGCCGCAATGGATGCCTTCAAACGCATTTTCAGCAACGACGTGATGCCGCTTAAACTGATTCGCAACCTCGGTCTGGATGTAGCGAACCGGTCCGGAGTTATCAAGCATCAGCTGATTCGTCGTGCCATGGGGATGAGTGGTGAACTGCCTTCCCTTGCCAGAGTCCGAATGCACTAGGACCTGTTAACAATAAGCCGTCGGTCGCTGCTACAATCCTGTGAATTACGCCTGAACAGGCCTTGGGTGACACCTGTTGAATTCGGTTGCGAACCTTTGATCGGTGGTGAAACGGGACCGCCTATAAGGTTATTCGCGATTGGCAAGCGGTTTGCGGCAAGGTATAGTCGTCATCTCGATCCACCCCCGTGGGAGAGGCCGGCCCAAGCCGGCGCCGAAGGCGCAATCCCGCCCGGAATCGCTCAGGCAAAAGGACCGTGGGGGGAAGTCACCCTGTAAAGGTCAACCAACGGGGGATTTAGGTCGACTCTGGAGAGCGGTGTGACAACACCCACCGAAGGGGCAGGCGCTCAATAGTACTGTTTGGACAGGCGGTAATTAGTGATTATCATTATGCCGAACCAGACAACAGCAGCGCCAAACTCTCAGGTTTTGGACAGAGGGGCGGCGCGGATGGGTATTCATCCGCGCCGCCCCTTTTTACGTTTTGGACCCGGAGATGGCGATGACTAAGCAGACTGTACTTTACGATACGCATCAGGCAATGGGGGCCCGACTGGTACCTTTCGGCGGTTGGGATATGCCTTTGCACTATGGTTCCCAATTGGAGGAGCATCATCAAGTGCGGCGTGATGCGGGTATGTTCGATGTATCGCATATGACGGTGGTCGATATCAAAGGCGACGGTGTCAAACCTCTTTTACGCTATCTGTTGGCCAACGATGTGGATAAGCTGAAGCAAAAGGGCAAGGCCCTCTACACCTGTATGCTCAACGAAACGGGTGGCGTGGTGGATGATCTTATCGTCTACTATCTGCATGACAGCTGGTATCGCCTGGTGGTGAATGCAGGCACCACAGAGAAGGACCTGGCATGGTTGGCACAGAAATCCGAAACTTACGATGTGAACATCACACCTCGTCGTGATCTCGCCATGATTGCAGTACAGGGTCCCAATGCACGATCAAAAGCGCTGCCACTGATGTCTGACATTCTGTGTCAGGCTGGCGCTGACTTGAAACCATTCAATGCGGTTAGCGATGGCGATTGGTTCCTGGCCCGAACCGGTTATACCGGTGAAGACGGTTTTGAGATCATGCTGCCAGGTGATCAGGCGGCATCCTTTTGGCGGCAATTGCACGATGCAGGTGTTGAACCCTGTGGGCTGGGTGCTCGGGACACACTGCGTCTGGAAGCAGGTATGAATCTATATGGCTCCGACATGGACGAGGAGACCTCGCCCCTGGAATCCGGGCTCGGCTGGACCATCGCCTGGGACCCGTCGGAACGCGATTTTGTCGGCAGATCAGTGCTGGAGCGACAGCGCAATGATCCAAATAGGCGGCGTTTCATCGGTTTGGTATTGACCGGACGCGGGGTGCTGCGTAACCATTTGAAACTGTACGATGCCGAGAGGGAGGTTGGTGAGATCACCTCCGGTGGATTTGCCCCGACATTGGAGCGATCCATCGCTTTCGCCCGGGTCCTGCCCGATATCGGTGAGACCTGCGAGGTTGAAATGCGTGGAAAACGGCTCAAGGCGCAAGTGGTCAAACCTCCGTTTGTACGCAACGGCAAGGCCGTCATCGACTTATAATCCGGAATGCAATTAACCTCGGGTTGAATCTGTAACTAATCTTCTTGAAGGTAAGAAATATGAGCAATACACCTACTGACAGACGCTACGCCAAATCCCACGAATGGATTAAAGATGAAGGCGATGGCAGTTATACCATCGGTATCACAGCCCATGCACAAGAGCTGCTGGGTGATCTTGTTTTTGTCGATCTGCCTGAAGTGGGCTCCCAGGTCGAGGCCGGCGGTGACTGTGCGGTCGTTGAATCGGTTAAGGCCGCTTCCGATGTCTATAGCCCGGTAACGGGCGAGGTCATCGCTATCAATGAAGCCCTCGATGGGGCACCTGAAACCATCAATGAAGATGCCTACGGTAGCGGTTGGATGTTCAAGGTGAAAGTAACGGACAGCGGCAGTATGGGTGAGCTTCTCGATGCCGATGGTTATGATGCAGTGATCGCCGAAGAGGAGTGATACAGGGTTTGTATCGATCATCTCTGCTGCGAGTCGTGGACTCGCCGGCAGATTGAGATATGTTTAGGGCCTGTTAACACTCATCCAATCGGCCCTGTTGCCCCTGAAAAAGCGCCAATCAAGGCGCGAGGAGAGAAGTTTGGTTATTCCAAATGAACAACGAGCAACGCGGAGTGGCGCTTTTTCAGGTGCACCCCAAGGGCTGGGGCTATTTTTTCGCCCAGCGGCGTTATCATTCGCTCATGTAGAAAAACTACACATCGCTCATTCTGCCTTGCTGGACGAAAAAATAGTCCCAGCAGGGTCGATTGGATGAGTGTTAACAGGCCCTAGCAGACGAGACAGCTATGCCATTCATCCCCCACACAGAAGAAGATATTCAAGAGATGCTGACTGCCATCGGGGTCGAGCATATCGAGGCGTTGTTTGATGAGATACCCAAGGAGCTGCGCTGCGGAGAGCTGAATGCGATACCAGCAGGTATATCGGAAATGGAGCTCTCCCGGCTGATGCAGGCGCGGGCCCGTACCGATGGGCAGCCCCTCTGTTTCATTGGGGCGGGTGCCTACGATCACCACATACCGGCGGCGGTCTGGGAGTTGACTACCCGGGGCGAGTTCTATACCGCCTATACGCCTTATCAGGCAGAGGCGAGCCAGGGAACTTTGCAACTGCTGTATGAATATCAGTCGATGATGACGGCAATAACCGGTATGGATGTCTCAAATGCATCGCTCTATGATGGCGCTTCAGCCCTGGCTGAAGCGGTTTTAATGGCAGTCAGAGCGAATCGCAAATCAAAGTCAAAACGCATTCTTGTCCCTCACAACCTGCATCCAGCCTATCGCAAGGTAACCCGTACGATAGTACGAAACCAGCAGATTGAGTTGGTTGAGGTGGCATATAACAGTGAGAGTGGCGAAATCGATAAACAGGAACTGGAGCGCTATAGTGGTGAGGACTATGCCGCGTTGGTCATCCCGCAACCTAACTTCTTCGGTGTGCTGGAGGCGGTCGACGAGTTGACGGATTGGGCGCACGCAAACGGTATGTTGGCGATCGCAGTGGTTAATCCCCTCGCCATGACCGTTTTGAAACCGGCTGGAGAGTGGGGCGAGCAGGGCGCGGATATCTGTTGTGGAGAGGGGCAGCCGCTGGGTGCGCCATTGTCTTCCGGGGGACCCTATTTCGGGTTCCTTTGCTGCACGCAAAAACTGGTGCGTCAGATGCCCGGCCGTATTATCGGTAAGACAGTGGATATGGATGGAAAACCCGGCTACGCTCTCACACTGCAGGCGAGGGAGCAGCATATTCGGCGTTCAAAGGCGACTTCCAACATCTGTACCAACCAGGGCTTGATGGTAACCGCCGCCACCATCCACATGACCCTCATGGGTAGCGAGGGTCTACAGCGTGTGGCAGGCGCAAGTCACGCCAATACCGATAAGCTGACTCAGGCACTGACATCACTGCACGGTGTCGAGAGCGTGTTTAATGGCGCAGTCTTTCATGAACGAGTGGTGCGCCTGCCGATTGCCGCAAAGAAGGTACTGCGCGCGCTGGCGGCACATAGTGTATTGGGTGGATTTGACCTCAGTGATGATTATCCCGAGTTGGGCGATGCGATTTTGGTATGCGCTACTGAGTTAAGAACCGACAGTGATTTGGAAAACTATCGGAGCAAGCTGGAACGGGTGATCGCATCCCAGGTGGAGACCCCCTGTCAGCTGAAACCCGATTGGTAATGGTGGCGATATGATATACGAACATTCACGAAAGGGGCGTCGGGCGACAGCACAGGCACCACGGGAGCAGGCTGAGCTGTCAGGTATCCCGTCAGCATTGCGGCGTGAAACACAGCCACGCCTGCCGGAAGTTTCCGAGATGCAGGCGGTACGCCATTTTACCCGTCTGTCACAGAAGAATTTCTCAATCGATACCCATTTCTATCCGTTGGGTTCATGCACCATGAAATACAATCCGCGGGCCTGCAATACTTTGGCAAGCCTGCCCGGGCTGATCGGCAGACACCCTTTGGCGCCCGCGACGCACAGCCAGGGTTTCATGGCCTGTCTTTATGAGCTGCAGGAGATACTCAAAACCGTAACCGGTATGCATGCGGTCTCCCTGACCCCTGCCGCAGGTGCTCAGGGCGAGTTTGCCGGTGTTGCAATGATTCGTGCTTACCATGATGCCAGAGGCGATACGGAGCGCAGCGAGATATTGGTGCCGGATGCGGCCCATGGCACCAATCCGGCCTCGGCAGTGATGTGTGGTTATAAGACCAGGGAGATACCCACCGGTGCCGACGGGGATATCGATGTGGATGCGTTGAAGTTGGCACTGGGCCCCCAGACCGCCGGCATAATGTTGACCAATCCATCCACCGTGGGTGTATTCGAGCGGCGTATCAAGGAGATTGCGGAGCTGGTACATGCCGCGGGCGGCCTGCTCTATTACGATGGCGCCAATCTGAATGCAATTCTTGGCAAGGTCAGGCCGGGTGATATGGGATTCGACGTCATTCACATGAATCTGCACAAGACCTTTTCCACTCCACATGGCGGAGGTGGCCCGGGTGCGGGCCCGGTGGGGGTCAGTCAACGTCTCGAACCCTACCTGCCGGTACCTATGGTCGATTTGGACGGTGGTGACTACCGCTGGCTGACGGAAAAGGACAGACCCGCATCCATAGGCCGTCTTTCCGCATTCGCTGGAAATGCCGGGGTGTTACTGCGCGCCTATGTCTATGCCCGCCTGTTGGGACGCGAAGGGATGCACCGGGTTGCGGAGTTTTCCACACTCAACGCCAACTATCTGCTCAAGCGTTTAATGGAGGCAGGCTTCGATGCCGCCTACCCCGAGCGTCGCGCCAGTCATGAATTCATTCTTACCCTGAAGCGGCAAGCCAAGGAGTTGGGGGTCAATACCATGGATTTCGCCAAACGCATGCTTGACTATGGCGTGCATGCCCCAACCACCTATTTTCCCTTGTTGGTCCCGGAGTGTCTGTTGGTGGAACCCACAGAGAGCGAAGCGAAGGAGGAGCTTGATAGCTTCGTTGAAATCATGACGAGCATCAAGCAGGAGGCTGAAACCCAACCCGAGCTTGTCATACAAGCGCCCCACAGCATGCCGGTAAGGCGGCTCGACGACGTGCGTGCTGCGCGGGAACTCGACCTCGCCTGGAGAGGAGATGAATAGACGTTCAGTAATCGGATTGATTTGTTTGTCCGCAAATGAACGCGAATTAATGCTCAATCAACGTTTCCGCACTGCCGTGCGGGATCGAGCGTCGAGATAGATTCAAGCTTGAGTAATCCGTATATTGACAGTGCTGAGCTGTCATCTGTCCTGGATAAACTACAGCGCTGGTGTGTAAGGTTTAAATGTCGCTTTACACTCACGCTTCATTCGTTTTATAAAAAAACCAATATCGGCAAGGAGTAATCATGTCGGCCTTGATCTGTGGTTCTTTCGCCTTCGATACCATTATGGTCTTTCATGACCATTTCAAGCATCATATCCTGCCGGAACAGGTGCATATCCTGAACGTCTCCTTTCTGGTGCCTGACATGCGAAGGGAGTTTGGAGGGTGCGCCGGAAATATTGCCTACAATCTGAAAATGCTCGGTGGCGAGGGTAAACCCGCGGGTACCGTGGGTGACGATTTCGCCCCCTACGCAAAATGGATGGATGAGTGTGGTATCAGTCGTGAGCAGGTGTTGGAAGTGCCCGGTAACTATACTGCACAGGCCTATATCACCACAGACAAGGATGATAACCAGATTACCGCCTTTCATCCGGGAGCGATGAACCAGGCCCACCAAATAGATGTCTCAACGATCGATGGTTGTACGCTGGGTATGGTATCGCCGGATGGCCGGCAGGGTATGATTGAACATGCCACGCAATTTGCCGAGAAAGGCGTGCCGTTTATATTTGACCCCGGTCAAGGCATGCCCATGTTCGACGGCGATAGTCTGATGACCTTCACCGAACAGGCCAGTTGGCTTGCCTTCAACGATTATGAAGCGATGTTAATGCAGGAGCGTACCGGAAAAAGCCTGAGACAACTGGCGCAGATGGTGGAGGCGATTATCGTAACCCGTGGCGGAGAGGGTTCTGAAATCATCACCGAGGATAAGATCTATTCTATCCCTGCTGCACCGGTGAAGGCGGTGGTTGATCCGACCGGCTGTGGCGATGCTTACCGTGCTGGTGTGTTATACGGTCTGATGAATGAGATGGACTGGGAGACAACCGGCCGAATCGCTACATTGATGGGCGCGATCAAGGTCGAGCAGGCGGGTACACAGAATCATTTTGTATCGCCGGATGAGATTGGCCATCGCTTCGAGAAGGCCTTTGATTATAAGTTTAAATAGAGAAAAGCTATGTCCGGACATTTTACAGAGAGCGATTTCGTACCCCTTAATCTTGCAATACTGACAGTATCGGACAGCCGTACGGAAGAGACTGACAAGTCAGGTCAGACCCTAAGGGAAAGGGCCTTGGATACAGGCCATCAGGTGGTTGACAAGCGAATCGTGCCGGACGATGTTTATCAGATGCGCGCGGTGGTTTCAGCCTGGATAGCCGACTCGGATGTGCATGTGATCATATCCACCGGGGGTACCGGCATTACCGGGCGCGACAGCACCCCGGAAGCACTACAGCCACTGTTTGATAAATCCATCGAGGGATTCGGTGAACTCTATCGTGCAATCTCCCTGGAGGAGATCGGCAGCTCCTCGATGCAGTCCAGGGCGATTGCCGGTCTGGCCAACGGCACACTGATTTTTTGCCTGCCCGGATCCACCGGGGCTTGCCGCACAGGGTGGGATAAAATCTTGAAATCCCAGCTGGACATACGTACCCGGCCTTGTAATTTCGCACAAATGTTTCCCCGCCTGTTGGAGAGTTAAGATGGGTGATTGCGATAGCCATCAAGCTCAGCTGAAACCGGTCGATGAGGCACTGGCCTTCCTGCTCGATCAGGTCAAACCCATTACGCAACATAAGACACTGGCCCTGGATGAGTCTTTGGGGCGTGTACTGGCGGCGCCGGTTAAAAGCCAGGTCGACGTTCCACCCTGGGATAACAGCGCCATGGACGGTTTTGCGGTCAACAGCAATGATCTGCAAAGTGATGAGGTCAGGCTGCGTGTCGCTCAACGCATACCCGCCGGATCGGTGGGGACGTTCCTCGAACCCGGGACTGCGGCGCGCATATTTACCGGTGCACCGGTGCCTGAGAACGCCGATGCCGTGGTCATACAGGAGGTTTGCAGGATCGACGGCGAGGAGGTCGTGATCATGGAAAGTCCTGCAATAGGCGCCAATATCCGTAAAGCGGGAGAGGATATTCTGCAGGGCGAGGAGATATTGCTGGCGGGTATCAAACTTGATGCGCAGCACCTGGGATTGGCCGCTTCGGTGGGGGTGGCGGAGTTGTCGGTATTTCGTCGGCTGAAAGTGGCGGTCTTTTCAAGTGGCGATGAGCTGGTGATGCCCGGAGAAGAGTTGAAGGCCGGGCAGATTTACAACTCCAACCAGTTTACCTTGAGCGGTATGTTACAAAGATTGGGCTGTGAAGTGATTCAACTTGGGATTGTGGAAGACACGTTCGAGGCGACGTGCGATGCCCTCTCCCGTGCCGCCGAGGAGGCTGACCTGGTATTGGCGTCGGGTGGTGTTTCCGTGGGGGAGGAGGATCATGTCAAGCCCGCGGTGGAGCGGCTGGGCTCACTGGAACTCTGGAAAATCGCCTCCCGACCCGGCAAACCGCTGGCGTTCGGTTATATTGGGGAGACGCCTTTTATGGGTGCGCCGGGGAATCCGGTCTCGCTTTTTGTCACCTTCTCCCTCTTCGCCAGGCCGTTCATTCTGCGTATGCAGGGACTATCCGGTGAAGTCCGTCCCAAACCTGTCGCTGTCATTGCCGGATTCGAGAAGGACGCCACCGACAAGCGTCAGGAGTACGCCCGCGGACGTCTGGAGCTGAACGGGCAAGGGCAGGCGGTCGTCAAACTCTACCCCAATCGTTCGTCCGGTGTATTAAGCTCCGTAGTGTGGGCAAACGGACTTGCCGTATTACCACCGCTTACCGCCATTAAGCCGGGAGATCCTGTGGATTTCATACCCTACAATGAGTTGATGACATGATACAGATCCTCTTTTTTGCCCGATTCCGCGAGGAACTCGGTGTTGCGTCCGAGCAGCTCGAGTTGGACGGCCTATCCTCCATTGGCGATCTTCTTGAGGCCTTGTGCGGACGCGGAGATGCGTGGGCCCGACTCTTCGCCGAGGATCAAAGGGTGATGATGGCGGTCAACCAAGAGCTGGCCGACAGAAATACAATCCTGAAGGCCGGTGACGAGGTTGCTTTTTTTCCGCCTGTGACCGGAGGTTGAAGGTTGAATAGCGTGTCCATACAGGCTGATCCTCTTGATCCCAATCACGAGGTGGATCTGTTGCGCGGTAATGATCCCTCCATTGGTGCAGTCGTGACATTCATCGGCCTGATGCGAGACATCAACGAGGGTGACAGGGTGGAAGGGCTGTACCTCGAACATTATCCGGGTATGACAGAACGTGCCCTGCAAAAGATTGTGGATGAGGCGAACAACCGCTGGGAGATCCAGCATTGCCGTGTGGTTCACCGCGTAGGCGCCTTGTCGCCCACCGAACCCATCGTGCTGGTGGCGGTAGCGAGCCGCCATCGCAAAGAGGCCTTCCTGGCCTGTGAATTCATTATCGACTATTTAAAGACCAAGGCGCCGTTCTGGAAGAAGGAGACCACAGCGGAAGGGGAGCGTTGGGTGGATGCAAGAGAGAGTGACGATACGGCTACCCTGCAGTGGCAAAAAGACGACTAGTCAGAGGCTTGAACAAACAACAATTACAGTCAAATCATCAAAAGCTATTGATTTGGCCGCAAATGGGCGCGAATCACAGCAAACTAAGACAAATGGCATGACAATGTACATGTCCACCGCATAGTGCATTACCAAGCCAAAGGTCTCTGCAGACAAGACAGCGGTCGTAAGAATTAATCATATAATAGCGCTCGATCTGCGCATCATTGAAGACCCCTTCTCACGTTAATGACGGTTTGCGTTTATCTGCGGTGATTCGCGTCCATTCGCGGCTTGTCTTTCCACGGTTTTCCGCATGATAAAAAAGGAAGTATTAAGAAGGAAAAGGGTGAGTCTGAGCAGAACTGGTCGTATGCTTGTTGGTAACTCGGTTGATGGGGGGATTGTCAACCGGGATGCGCGGGTGCATCCCGGTTCGAAGTTGAGCTACTTCTTGTTGGAGTGGAGCAGAACCTGTTCGAAGATATTTCGCCTGATGCGGCTGCGAATAGGCTCGGGTAGATTGTGCCATGCCTTGGCAACTTCAACCGCCTCGTCGTCCATCACTGTGGTAGAGGATTCACCGAACATCAGCCATGCGGGATTGACGTCCAGAACCTGTGCGATCTCATCGATCTTTCTGGGACGAAGGCTCTTGCCATTCTCGATCTTCTGTATCACGGCCTGATTGGTTCCGGCACGGAGCGCCAGCTCCTCTTGGGTCCAACCTCTTTCCCGTCTTTTCCTGCGTAGTCGAGAGCCTAAAGTATCCATTTCCCGCGGTATGTATGTTTCAAATTTTTGTGCGTGTACGTAGCTCATGGTCCTTCCCGTTAAGATGCCGATGTGGGTTTGCATCACCTGTACGTGGTAGCGGCGCAGCGTTCAAAAACTTGACACTTTGTAGAAGTCCGTCATGACGCTTGCGAAATTAATTCCAGTACATCGGGAAAATGTGACCAAATTCGCAGTATCCTAGCACGTTATATGTGCCACGAAATTGAGGATTTACGATTTCCCGGCACATTGGCGAACGCCATTCCTGTGATACCATGCACCCCCATGGTCACATATCCAGTTATCGATTCCACCCTGATAACCCTGGGACCGGTGAGTATCCACTGGTATGGAATGATGTATGTCATCGGCTTTCTCGGAGGCTGGTGGCTGGGTCGTCGCCGGGTGGGAAGGCCGGGTATGATATGGGACGCCGATCAGGTCGACGATATGGTCTTTTATATCGTGCTAGGTGTGGTTCTGGGGGGGCGTATAGGGTATATCCTTTTCTACAACCTCAGCGGATTTCTGGCGGATCCCATGATCCTGGTAAAGGTATGGAGCGGCGGGATGTCATTTCATGGTGGCCTGTTGGGTGTGTTGCTGGCAATGTGGTACTTTGCCCATAAGCATGGCCGCACGTTTTTTGAGGCGACCGACTTCATCGCGCCTTTGGTCACCATCGGTTTGGGGGCCGGCCGGATCGGTAATTTCATCAATGCGGAGCTGTGGGGCGGCGTCACTGACCTGCCCTGGGGAATGCGTGTTCCCTGTGGTGTGGCGGATGGACTCTGTACGCGGCTAGGATTGCCTTTGGATGCGGAGTACTCGCTCCCTGTCCACCCCAGTCAACTGTATGAAGCCTTACTGGAGGGGTTGGTGCTATTCCTGATCCTGTGGATCTTCTCGGCCAGGGCAAGGCCGAGAATGGTGGTTTCCGGGCTGTTTTTGCTCTGTTATGGGATATTTCGTTTTATGGTCGAATTCGTTCGCATGCCCGACCAGCACATCGGATATGTCGCATTTGACTGGTTGACCATGGGGCAGCTTCTGACGCTGCCGATGATGGTGTTTGGCGCCTTGTTGTTCTACCTGGCCTACCGGCCGAAGAACAGCCATGGCTAGCTTTTTTCCAGCAGGATATTGAGATGAGATTTGTTTTTGTAACTCACCGGGAAGCGTCAGCATGAAACAGTATCACGATCTGATGCGCCATGTACGCGATCACGGTGTCGACAAAGAGGATAGGACGGGTACGGGAACCCGGAGCGTATTCGGTTATCAGATGCGCTTCAATCTGGATGACGGATTCCCGCTATTGACCACCAAACGCCTCCATCTACGTTCCATCATTCATGAGCTGTTGTGGTTTTTACAAGGTGACACCAATATTCGCTATCTGCAGGAGAACGGCGTAACCATCTGGGATGAGTGGGCGGATGAAAATGGTGATCTGGGCCCTGTATACGGCTATCAATGGCGTTCCTGGCCGGCACCGGACGGGGGGCGTATCGATCAGATCAGTCAACTGATCGGGCAGATAAGAAAAAACCCCGACTCGAGACGGCTGGTTGTCTCAGCCTGGAATCCCGCACAAGTTGAACATATGGCCCTGCCACCCTGCCACTGCCTCTTTCAGTTCTATGTGGCCGAGGGCAGGCTCTCCTGCCAACTCTATCAGCGCAGTGCCGATATCTTTTTAGGTGTGCCGTTCAATATCGCTTCCTATGCACTGCTGACCATGATGGTGGCCCAGGTGACCGGGTTGCAGCCGGGTGAGTTTGTGCATACCTTCGGTGATGCCCATCTCTACAGCAATCATTTTGAACAAGTCGATCTCCAGCTCAGCCGTGAATCCCGGAAACTGCCGAAAATGAAAATAAACCCGGCGGTGAAGTCGATTTTCGATTTCCGTTTCGAGGATTTCGAGCTGGTTGACTACGATCCCCACCCCCATATCAAGGCACCCGTGGCGGTATAGTGAGTCCTCTTGAGCAAATAGCCTGCCGGATTGCAATCCCACTGCGCCACACCAGGGGTAGCAGTGTTGGCAGGGCAGGTTGAATGAAGCCGTTGATTTCCCTTATCGCAGCAGTGGCCAATAATGGTGTGATCGGGGTGGATAACGGTTTACCCTGGCGACTGCCCGCTGATCTCCAGCATTTCAAGTCGCTGACCATGGGCAAGCCCATCATCATGGGGCGCCGTACCTGGGAGTCTCTTCCCGGTCTCCTTCCCGGTCGACGCCATATCGTCGTCACCGGTAATCGGGATTATCGGGCAGTAGATTGTGAGCTTGTTCATTCAGTGGATGAGGCGCTGCAAGTCGCCGGTGAGGTACCGGAAGTCATGATTGTCGGAGGCGGTGGTCTGTATCGGCAGATGCTGCCGCGTGCGAACCGCCTCTATTTGACATGGGTCGAGACTGATGTGGCGGGAGACGCCTTTTTTCCTGAAATAGACTGGAGTGAATGGCAAGAGGTCAGTCGTGATTCCCATCCCGCGGATGAGCGTAATCAGTTTGCCTATACCTTTATAGTATTGAATCGCGTCAACGTTTGATCGGGCAGGAGATCTGATAGGGTTTTGCCGGTTTGTTTTTACGCAGGCGCAGCGCTGTGAGCTCACCTCCCCAAAAGCAGCCGCTATCCAGACAACAGATGTTGGCGCTCTGGCGGTAACCCAAGGTAGACCAATGGCCGAAAATGATGCGGTCATTTTTCGTCAGGCGTCCTGCGGCCTCGAACCAGGGAATCGCGCCGTTGTTCTGCGCTTCAGGGGCACCTTTCTCATTTAATGAGATACGACCGTCCCGGCTGCAATAGCGCAAACGGGTGAAACAGTTGGTGATGAAACGGAGTCGATCCATACCATCGAGGTTCTCCGACCAGAGGTCCGGTTGATTGCCGTACATGACCCGGCAGAATTTTCCGAACTTCGGGCCGCGCAGGACATTTTCCAGTTCCCGGGCGCATTTCATGGCGGTGGTTAAATCCCATTGTGGCGGTAACCCGGCGTGCACCATGCTGTATCCCTTTTTTTTATGGTGGGCCATCATGGGCCTGTGACGCAGCCAATCGATCAACTCCTGCCGGTCATGCGCTTCAAGAATATCCTTAAGGTTACCGTATTTATAGTGGCTGCGATTGCCTTGGGAGAGTGCCAGCAGATGCAGGTCATGATTCCCCAGTACGGTGATTGCCTGATCGCCCAGTGACTTCACGAAGCGAAGCACTTGCAATGATTTGGGGCCGCGATTGACCAGATCTCCAGCAAACCAGAGCTTGTCCTTAGACGGGTCGAATCGGATTTTCTCAAGCAGTCGCTGCAGCTCGTCATAACATCCCTGAATGTCACCAATGGCATAGATTGACATCAGATCGCCCCGAGTCGAAACAGTTGCCTGTCGTGAATCTTTACCAGCAGGAGCTGGGCGCAGATAGCGCCGATAAGGGCCAGAAACATGTCCGTTTGGGTGTCCCATGGATCGCCCTGGGTGCCCAGAAATGCCTCTGCTGCCTGTTCACTCAGCAGCGCCACCCACCACTCGATCAGCTCATAGAAAGCACTGAAAGCGAGACAGAAACAGACACAGAGAAAAAACAACCAACGACCCGGTTTCAAGGGTGAGCGTCGCAACAATATCTCCCGCGCCAGCATGGCGGGTACGAATCCCTGAAAAAAGTGCCCAATCCGGTCGTAGTGATTGCGCGACAGTTCATAGCTGTCTCTGAGCCAGTTGAATAGGGGTACCTCGGCATAGGTGTAGTATCCGCCGATAATCAGTATGACGGCATGCAGCGCAAGCAGACGGTAGACCAGGATGGTCAAGGGAAAGTCTTGCCGGGTGTAATAGAGGAGTGGCAGTCCGATCATGACGGGCAGGGTTTCCAGAAACCAGGTATAGCGGTCAGCGACCGGGTCGAGGCCGCTGAGAATGAGCAGCGAGGCAACACCGCCACCTAACCAAAGCAGTTCACTTTGAGCTTGCAGAGCCATGATTACCTATACTATGTGGTTCGATTACAGATCAGTCGGTTGTTGTTTCTTAATGGAGACTGCCCGGACGGGCGAGGGAGAAGGGTGGTATCAGGGCGTCGAAATGGTTGCCCTGGCCATCGATCATGTCATAGCTCCCCTGCATACTGCCTACCGGCGTGTCGAGAACGGTACCGCTGGTGTAGCGGAAGGTTTCGCCGGGATTGAGTTGGGGCTGTTCGCCCACGACGCCCTCACCTCGGACCTCCTGCACCTTGCCGTTGGCGTCAGTGATGATCCAATGTCGGTTCAACAGGCGCGCACTCGATTGACCGTCGTTTCGTATGGTTATGGTATAGGAGAAGACAAAGCGGTCTTCATTGGGGATTGATTGCGATTCCACGTAACGGGTTTCGACTTGAACGTCAATCTGGTGCTGTGATTCCTTTTCCATATATACGTGTTGACTCTGTTCTGGCATGTTTACGACTTCATATACTGCAAGGTTACTGAGGGGATGGATTGAGTGCAATGGGTTAAGAATTAAATGCCGGTGCCGATATTGGGGTTAAGTTACCTAATTTAGAGTGTCAGCGAGTGAGAAATGTAAGTTTGACAGTCCTGCTGCTGCTGTTGTTCAGCGCCGTCTGCTGGTCGGCGGAATCAACACAACAATCCCAGGCGCTGGTTTCAGCCGCCATGTTGGGGGATGTCGTTCGCATTAATGATCTCCTGGCGCAGGGTGTCGATGCCAACGGCACCAATCCTTCCGGCAGGACACCCCTGCATATCGCGGCCTTCAACGGCAACCTGAAGAGCGTCAAGGCGCTCCTGGCCGCGGGTGCGGATCCCAACCTGGCGGATAGCAGAGGGATTACCCCGATCATGGAGGCGTCGGCATTTGGACATATCGAAATCGTGCGTTTGTTGTTGCAACGTGGTGTCGATGTGAACACCTCCGATCAGGCAGGCAATACGGCCCTTGGTCTGTCGAACAGGGGTAAGCATGAAAAGGTGTCCGCCCTGCTCACTGAAATGGGTGCTACGGAGAGTCAGGATAAGGATGCCAAGTAGTGCTGTCCGACAGATTGGTTTGATACTGATCAGTGTTTAGTAAGTAAAAGGATAAAATGGCTGAATATTGAACAGTAACGTGAACAGGGTCTAAGTTAAGCTGGAAAACTACACGAATAATCTTAATTAAGTCATTGAATAAGCTTGTAAGGTAAATGAACAGACATCATCAACATCGTAAACCGGACTTCTTCGCCGTAGTCGTGGTGTTGGTCATGATCGGCTTTGGTCTGACATTGGCAGTACAAGTCAGTTTGGTTGATCGGCATCAGGTCGTGGACAGCGAGGTCACCGAGGTTGTACCCAAGGCGGGTTAGAAAACACCACCGGCCTCAGAGGTAGAACACCGACTTAGTCATCAATTTCGATGTCACTTTCATCGCAGCTTTGATGGGTGCGGGCAGATTCGCCCCGCCAGCCTCGAGTGCCACCGTCGCATGGTGGATCTCGTCCTCTTTCATCTGCTCAAGTATGGCAAGGCTCTTCTGATCCTGTGCCGGAATACGTTGCATATGGTCATTCAAATGGGCCTCAACCTGATGTTCGGTCTCCGCCACGAAGCCAAGACTCCATTTGTCACCGGCCAGTCCTGCGGCTGCGCCGATCATGAATGAACCGGCATACCAGAATGGGTTGAGCAGACTCTTTCTATTATCCAATTCGTTGAGGCGGGTTTCGCACCAGGCCAGGTGGTCATTCTCCTCTTGTGCCGCACGTTCCATGGTGTCGCGGATCTGCGGCAGTTTCGCTGTCAATGCCTGTCCCTGATAGAGGGCCTGGGCGCAAACCTCGCCGGTATGGTTGATCCTCATCAGGCGTGCAGCCAGATCCCGTTCCTGTTGGCTCATCTCGGCTTCATTGATGGTCTCGGCCGGATTGGCGCGCTCGGTCACCTGAGGCCGTCCGAACAGGGTGCGGAGGGCGCTGTCGATGCCGATCATGAAGTGGTCGGCGGAATTGAATCTTCGCTCTTTCATATTGAAACCATAACTTTTTTCTTCAATGGGATACAACCGCAGTCAGTAATCCTTTTTAGCGCATCAGCCGGGCCATTGTCGATAGATAAGCTCGATAGGGTGCATGACCTGGACATGCAGCCCGGCATCAGCGATGAGCTTGCGCAACTGCATTGCGCAACCTGTGTTGCTGGTGACGAGGATATCGATTTGGCAGTCTTGTAATTTTTCGATTTTCGCCTTGCCCAATGCGGTTGAGAGCGAAGGTTGGGTAAATATATAGCTCCCTGCCGCACCGCAGCAGACGCTATTGTCTGCCAAAGGTAAAATCTCAGCCTGGGGGATTCTCTGCAGCAGCCTCATTCCGCCGTCATCATGACTGCTGCATGGGGTATGCACCGCCACTCTACCCGCATAGGGTTTCAGAGTGGGTATCTCCGTATCCGGCAGGGAAAGCAGGAGATCCATCAGGCTGACTACAGGGATTTTACTGGCCTGCTGCGCCTGTAATTCAAGCTGACACGCGCTGGCCAGGGTAACCAGGGCTTGGGCATGGCTCCTTGCGGTTTGTTGCCGGTTGGCCGCGCAGTATCGCTCCGCACGCTCTTCAAATCCGTTGTGCCGATGTATGGCGCCGCAGCAACACTGTGTCTGCGGTATTTCGACCGCATAGCCGAGCCGGCGCAGTAGCGCCATAGCGCATTCGAGGAGGGACTGCTCCACCTGGGTGGAAACACAGCCGGTGAAAAGCTGGACCAGTCTTCCCTTGGGCAGATCGGCGGGATAGAGTCCGGCCTGGATGACGGCCGCGCCAGTGAGTTGTCCGCCCAATTCGGGCAGACGTCTGTATCTGTCGGGCAGCAAGGCGGTAATCAATCGTGTCACCCCCATCTGTTTCATTGAACGGTAAAGGCGACTGATGCGTGCCAGTCGTTTCGGCTCTGACAACTGAGTAAAGAGCCATCGCATGAATGGCCTGCCATGCTTGCGTTTGGTGATGAGGCTGCGGCTGGCATCCAGCAGTTGACCGTATCTGACCCCGGACGGACAGGCGGTTTCACAACGGCGACACCCCAGGCAACGGTCGAGGTGGGTCTCGACGGCCGTATCGAGATCGAGCTCACCCTCAGCCAGGGCCTGCATCAGGCTGACGCGGCCACGGGGTGAGTCAGCCTCGTTGGCAAGCAGCTGATAGGTCGGGCATTCGGGGAGGCAGAGGCCGCACTTTACACAGCGGTCCGCTTCGGTCAGCAGCTGATCAGGGGTCACGGTTAGATTGCGCGGGGCCGGAATTGATGAAACAGGCCCTATCATAACGGTTAATCGTCGTTGTATCATCGCCCGTGTGCCTTAAAGACTTATTTGATCCATGTCCTACTATCGCCACCATCTTTTCTTTTGTGTCAATCAGCGTACCGATGGCCGTCCCTGTTGTGCCCAGCATGGGGCAAAGTCGATGCGCGACTACATGAAAGGTCGGGTCAAGGCCCTGGGACTTGCGGGGCCGGACGGTGTCAGGGTCAATACCGCAGGCTGTCTGGATCGCTGCGACAAGGGGCCTGTACTGGTGGTCTACCCCGAGGCGGTCTGGTATACCTTTGTCGATCACGAAGACCTGGACGAGATCCTGCAATCCCATCTGATCGAGGGCAAGGTGGTCGAGCGCCTGCTGGTGGATTGATTATCGGCGGCGACCCCGATGTGCCTTGGGATTCATCTACAACAGGTGATACGGCTGATGGTGAGACGATTGACGATGCCGGTACCGGCGGGGCTGATATCTTTATCGGTAGCGGTTCTGGGAGTTCTTTCAATGCGGGTACCTTGGATATCGCGGTGACATCACTCGCGGCAGGCGGTCAGACAACGGTAACGGCAACCCTCGCTGATTCCGCGGGCAATCTTTATCAGGAAGCTGCGAGTGTATCCTTCAACACGGACTGTTTCTCGACCGGGTTAGCGACTATAAGCACACCGGTAGAAGCGAACGGTGGTGTGGTGACAGCCACCTATGTTGCTCAGGGCTGTTCCGGGGCTGACACCGTACGGGCTACAGTTACCGTCAATAGCGATACTACTACGGCGACTGGTACTATCAATGTGCAGCCCGCCGAGATCGGATCGATGGAGTTTGTCTCTGCGGTGCCCCCTCTCATCGGGCTTAGAGGCGTTGGTTTGACCGAGGTCTCCCGTGTCTCATTCAGAGTACTGGATCAGAACGGTAATCCTGTTCCTCAACAACGGGTCAATTTCTCTTTGAGCACCGATGTAGGCGGTGCGAACATTCCGGTAGGCGCGGAGACCGCAGTCAGTGATGTCAACGGATTGGTAGGAACGGACGTTAAATCTGGCACTATCCCCACAGCGGTTCGCGTCACAGCTTCACTTGATGCTAATCCGCTTATCTCCACCCAGTCGGATGGTTTAGTTATCTCCACAGGAGTTTCTGATCAGAACAGTATTTCCCTGAGCACCGAGACGTTTAACCCTGAATCTTGGCGAAGAGATGGTGTAGAGGTAGAACTAACAGTCCACGCCGCTGACCACTTCAACAATCCGGTACCGGATGGTGCCTCGGTCTACTTCACAACCGAAGGTGGGCAGATCCAATCTCAATGTCAGATTGTCGATGGTAGCTGTAGCGTCACCTGGACGAGTTCAAATCCGCGGCCAGAAGTTGATTTCCTGCCAGGTGGTATGGGAAGGATTACAATTCTCGCCAGCATGTTGGGTGAAGAGAGCTTTATCGATGCCAATGGAAACGGTGTTCTTGATAGTGGAGACACTGCTTTCTCCACTATTCCGGAAGCATTCAGGGATGATAATGAAGATCGTGCAAAGCATGCATCCCTAGAAGAGTTTGTGGATTTTAATAACAATGGCATATATGACGGCGCCAATGCAGATCCCAATTACAATGGTGCTCTCTGCTGTGATACAGATGCTGTGACGAGAGCTGAAACTGCAGTGGCTGGGGGTGAAGACCCTGGGGTCTGTTTCGGTGTTACACCCATCACATCACCTGTGTGCAGTAGTGAGAAGAACATCACTGTCCGTGACGACGTCTTCATGATCATGTCTGAGAGTTTTGCCTCAATTACACTGATTGCCGGCACGGTGGGCCCAGGTAACACGGTAGTATTCGAAATAGTAGGTCAAGTAACTGGGCAGATCATGCCTGCTGGTACAAGCGTTACTGCAGAACTCACAGAAGGCAATATAGATGATTCTTATACTGTACCAAATGATGATTTCAATGCTCAAAGAGAAGATCCTGAGTTAGGAAAAAATATATTCTCATTTACGATTCCAGATGACGCAGTGGGTCCACTGAAGGTTTTAGTAACAACGGAGAATGACAATACTACTCGGAGAGATTATAGTTTTTAATTGGTATGGGTGTAATTCCCCACAGCTTGTTGCGACCAAGATATTTGTTGTAATGAACATCTACGATGTTCGAGTAAATCCATTAGATACCCCGACTGCTTGCAGCGGGGTATTTCATTTTTTATGTACTGATAAATACCATCCCATGCATTGTCAGGGCATATATTTCAATTGGTGTTGTAGCGACCGAAAAAGGTGCATCTAACCAGCTGGGATGTAGGAAATGTCAAATATTGCTGAGAGCAGGATTAGGCTTATACTTTGAAATACCGCTGAATCAATCAGTGGTTCATCAACAACTGATTATAACTAATCTAATTAATTTAGTGGGTTAGTTTGGTGGTGAGAGTAATCTCTCCAGAATTACGGTACTTGCTACAATATGAAAGTGACGGACTGATTCCCACTCGTGTATTTATCCGTTATGCCTTCTCATTTGTGAATAGTATTCAGTTTCACCCACCTGCTTAGTATGTTTGGTAACTTTGTTACCCTTTGGATCGGAAGAGCTCAAGCTTGACGCCCCCCCTATCCCACAGCCACAATGCCCCGACTTTAACCATCGACAGGGACCTCCATTTAAAATACTACCGTGAACAGCAACGAACCACTGGTCAAAATCCGCAACCTCCACTTCTCCCATGGCGACAGGGTCATCTTCAACGGTGTGGACATCGATATCCCCCAGGGTAAGGTGACCGCCATCATGGGGCCCAGCGGCACCGGCAAGACTACCCTGTTGAAACTGATCGGGGGGCAGTTGCGTCCCAGCCGGGGGACGATCGAAGTGGATGGTCAGAATGTGCACAAGCTCTCCCGCAGGGAGCTCTATCGGCTGCGCATGCGCATGGGGATGCTGTTTCAGAGCGGCGCCCTGCTGACCGACCTGAATGTCTACGACAATGTCGCCTATCCGCTGCGTGAGCATACCGACCTGCCGGAGTCGATGATCCGGCGACTGGTGCTGATGAAGCTTGAGGCGGTCGGTCTGAGAGGTGCCCGTGAATTGATGCCGTCCGAACTCTCCGGCGGCATGGCGCGCCGGGTGGCCCTCGCCCGGGCCATCGCCCTCGATCCGATGATGGTGATGTACGACGAGCCCTTTACCGGCCAGGACCCGATCTCCATGGGGGTGCTGGCGCAGCTGGTGCGGCGCCTCAACGATGCGGCGCGGCTCACCAGCGTCCTGGTCTCTCACGATGTGGAGGAGACCGCCGGCATATCCGATATGATCTATGTCTTGTCCGGGGGCAAGGTGATCGAGTCCGGCACGCCGCAGGCGCTCGGGGTGTCCCAATCGCCGGCGGTCAAGCAGTTCATGGGCGGGTTGCCCGACGGTCCGGTGCATTTTCACTATAAGGCACCCACCTTGAGTGAGGACCTATTGAGTATGCGGGGGGCGAAATAGTGCTCGATGCCTTGGCCCGCTTCGGCCGTCTGGGACTGGCGGCGATGGAACGTCTCGGACGCGGGCATCTGTTGCTGATTCAGATTCTGGCGGGCATCACCAGTCTGCTGCCCCGCCTGGGATTGCTGATCGCCCAGATCCACAGTATCGGCGTGCGGACCACCACCATCATCGTTGTCTCAGGCCTGTTTGTCGGCATGGTGCTCGGTCTGCAGGGCTATTATGTGCTGTCCCAATTCGCCGCTGAGGACAGTCTCGGGGTGATGGTCGCCGCTTCCCTGGTGCGGGAACTCGGTCCCGTGGTCACCGCCCTGCTGTTTGCCGGACGCGCCGGTTCCGCCCTCACCGCGGAGATCGGCCTGATGAAGGCCACCGAGCAGCTCTCCGGCCTGGAGATGATGGCGGTCGATCCCATTCGGCGTATCCTATCACCACGGTTCTACGCCGGATTCATCTCGATGCCGTTGCTGGCTGCCCTGTTCAGCGCCGTGGGTATCATCGGCGGCTACTTTGTCAGTGTCGGGCTGCTGGGGGTTGACGAGGGTGCCTTCTGGAGCCAGATGCAGGCGAAGATAGACTGGAACGAGGATATAATAAACGGGGTGATCAAAAGTCTGGTGTTCGGTTTTGTCTGCACCTGGATCGCCCTGTTCCAGGGATATGACACCATCCCCACTTCTGCCGGTGTCAGTCAGTCGACCACCCGTACCGTGGTCCATTCCGCATTGGCGGTGCTGGTGCTGGATTTCGTCCTGACGGCACTGATGTTCGGAGATTAGTCATGAATACAAGAGGATTGGAGATTACCGTTGGCGCCTTCATGGCGGCTGGACTGATAGCGCTGTTCTTTCTCGCCATGCAGGTCAGCAATCTGGCCAGCATAACCGCCGGCGAAGGTTATGAAGTGAAGGCCAGGTTCGACAATATCGGCGGGCTCAAGGTGAGATCCCCTGTCTCCATGGCGGGGGTGCGTATCGGCCGGGTGGTCGGCATCAGTTATGACCAGGAGAATTTCGAGGCGGTGGTCACCATGTCCATCGATCCGGCGTACAGTCAGATTCCGGATGACAGTATCGCCAAGATCTATACCTCCGGACTGCTGGGTGAGCAATATGTCGGGCTCGATCCCGGGGGTAGTCTTGAGAGCCTGCAGGGCGGCAGTGAATTGATGATGACCCAGTCCGCATTGGTGTTGGAGGAGATTATTGGTCAATTTCTGTTCAGCAAGGCGGAAGAAAACGCGATCAAGGATGAACTTTAACCTATGACTATCACTAAAGTTGAACGGGATGGAGCATTCCGGTTTCATGTCCAGGGTGAGATGACTTTTTCCAGCGTCAAAGAGCTATTGCTGCACTCCAAACAACTCTTCTCCGCGGTCGAGGAGTTGGAGGTCGACCTCTCCCAGGTCGATAATGCCGACAGCGCAGGATTGGCACTGGTGCTGGAATGGATGGCACAGGCAGCCGAGCGAAATGCCAGGATTGTTTTCACCGGTGTACCGGAATCCATGGTCTCCATTGCTCGCCTGTGCCAGGTTGAGTCGTTGCTGGAAGAGTGCACTTGAAGCGTAAAAATGCGAATAGAGTGGAATGGCCGCTGTTTTTTTATAATTAGGCCTTGAAATATGATCAATTTTGGGATTGAATAATCAGTCCTATCCAGATGCCCCCCCTCGATTTGTCTATAAAGCTTGTCTCACGGTGCCGTTCTGGATTCATAGCGAGAATTAATTAAGCGGGATGACTCCGCTCAGCAATCCCCGATCATTCAGTTGGAGATCCTCAATCTATGAGTGAACAGATTGTTCATGTTACAGATGATTCGTTTGAATCAGAAGTGCTTCAGTCGACGCAGCCGGTGCTGATCGACTACTGGGCGGAATGGTGCGGTCCGTGCAAGATGATTGCGCCGGTGCTGGATGATATTGCCGATGAGTATGATGGCAAACTAAAAGTGGTCAAATTGAATATTGACGAAAATCCCAACACGCCACCCCGCTACGGCATTCGTGGAATTCCCACGTTGATGCTGTTTAAAGATGGTGAAGTTGAGGCAACGAAAGTGGGCGCTGTCTCTAAATCGCAGCTCGTGGCATTTATCGATAGTAACCTTTAAAAAATCTCAGGCGCCGGACGTGCCGTCGCTGTCTGCTAAACAGAGTTCTCTGTAGACCACCTCGTTTCGTCCGGCAGCGCCTGATTAGCGAATCAACCAATAACCTCAAACTGCCCTGTGTGGCCAATCTCCCTTCCAACGGATTTTCCAGAATAGAACAACGCCTGAAAAATTATGAATCTGACTGAACTTAAGAAAAAGCCGGTATCCGATCTGGCTAACCTCGCTACCGAGATGAAAATCGAGGGAATGGCACGGACCCGTAAACAGGATCTGATATTTGCGATTCTCAAAGCCCATGCAAAGAAAGGCGAAAGTATTTTTGGCGACGGGGTATTGGAGATTCTGCAGGATGGGTTTGGTTTTCTTCGATCGGCAGACAGCTCCTATCTTGCGGGACCTGACGATATTTACGTCTCACCAAGTCAGATCCGGCGCTTCAGTCTGCGCACCGGCGATACCATTTCCGGCAAGATCCGCCCGCCGAAGGATGGTGAGCGTTACTTCGCGCTGCTCAAGGTCGATGAGATCAACTACGACAAACCGGAGAATGCCAAAAGCAAGATTCTGTTCGAGAACTTCACACCCCTGTTTGCCAACCAGCGGTTCCACCTGGAGATAGGCAACGGCAGTACAGAGGATATCACCGCGCGTACCATCGATCTCTGCGCACCGATCGGTAAAGGACAGCGTGGTCTGATCGTATCGCCGCCGAAGGCGGGTAAGACCATGATGTTGCAGAACATCGCCCAGTCGATCACCCATAATCATCCCGAATGCTATGTCATGGTGCTACTCATCGACGAACGCCCGGAAGAGGTCACCGAAATGGCCCGTTCCGTGAGGGGCGAGGTGATATCAAGTACCTTCGACGAACCCGCCACGAGGCATGTGCAGGTCGCTGAAATGGTTATCGAAAAGGCCAAACGGCTGGTAGAGCATAAACATGACGTGGTTATCCTGCTGGATTCGATTACGCGGCTTGCACGGGCCTACAATACAGTCGTACCTTCGTCCGGCAAGGTGCTGACCGGCGGTGTCGACGCCAATGCGCTGCACCGGCCGAAGCGTTTCTTTGGCGCCGCCCGTAATGTGGAGGAGGGGGGCTCCCTGACGATCCTTGCCACCGCCCTGGTGGATACCGGATCCCGGATGGATGACGTGATCTACGAAGAATTCAAGGGAACAGGCAATATGGAGGTCCACCTGGACCGGCGTATTGCCGAGAAACGTATCTTTCCCGCCATCAATATCAACCGATCCGGCACACGTCGCGAGGAGCTGCTGATGAAGCCGGACGAATTGCAGAAGATGTGGATTCTGAGAAAGATACTCCATCCCATGGATGAACTTGCGGCCATGGAATTTCTCTACGACAAATTGAAGGTCAGCAAGACCAACGACGAGTTCTTCGAGGCGATGAAGGGTTAGTGATTGTCGGCATCCATGGGTCGATTGGTGCATATTACGCTATCACTTTGTCAATCTGCGTCTAATATCGATAAACCCCCTCTTGTCTTGTGATCACGCCTTTGCTGCAACGTGTGGCTTGTAAAATAAAGCAAACTAGAGCCATTCGCTGGTTTCAATACCCCATTTATCTACCCTGCTGATCTACTATTTTTTAAAGAATAAATTTTTAGTCGTGGGGTCGCACTTGGATCGCAGACACCTGTACCCGCCACGCGGGGATGCGCATTTAACCAGAACCGGTTACATTGTTAGCAAGCTAACTAGCCACTGAAATTAGCATGAAAGCCATGATATTGGCCGCTGGTCGAGGCGAACGTATGCGGCCCCTGACCGACAAGCTGCCCAAACCACTCCTGCCGATCGCCGGCAAGCCCCTGATCGTTCACCATATCGAAAGGCTTGCCGAGGCTGGTTTTAGCGAGCTGATCATCAATCATGCCCACTTGGGAGAGATGATCGAAGCTGAACTCGGGGACGGCGCTGCCTGGGGGGTAGAGATACGTTATTCTCCGGAATCCGTGGCATTGGAGACTGGAGGGGGGATCTATCATGCGCTTCCCCTGTTGGGAGAGGGATCTTTTTTAGTGTTGAATGGCGATATATGGTGTGATTTCGATTATTCATGCTTGAACCTGAAACAGACAGATATGGCGCATCTGGTGTTGGTACCCAATCCCGACCACCACCGGCAGGGGGATTTTCAGCTGAAAGAGGGTCGGGTAAGTCAAGGCAGTGAGAGGCGCCTGACCTTCAGTGGGATTGGCGTCTATCATCCGCGACTGTTTGCATCCTGCAGGCCTGAAGCATTCCCGCTGGGGCCGCTACTGAGAGTCGCCATGGACAGGGGACGAGTATCGGGTGAGTGCTTCAGCGGCCTGTGGATGGACATCGGTACACCTCAAAGGCTATCTCGGTTGGAGCAATTGATCATGCAGGACAGGCCTGACGCCATCAGTGAATCGTGATGTCGATGACAACAGGGGCCGAACGCATTAGCCTCACCCCCATCGATGGCATGCAAACGGTCGTTGTACAACACTGGCGTTTTGGGTCAATGGAGAAACCATGGGACAGGAAATAGAATCGAGTGAATTCTCTGCGCACGATTTCGCCGAGTTTCAGCGCCGTCTCAAGCGCGAGACCGAACTGCTGGCCGAGTGGTTCGATGCGGGTGTATTCGCCTCGGAAGGCGCCGTCGGGGGATTTGAACTCGAGGCCTGTCTGCTCGACCGGAGGGCGGGGCCGGCGCCACTCAATCAACCCTTGTTGGAAAAGCTGGATGAACCATTGGTGGTCCCTGAACTGGCGACCTTCAACGTCGAGATAAACAGCACAGCCAGGCTGCTGCAGGGAGATGTGTTTGAAAGGATGGCCGATGAGTTGCAGCGGGTCTGGGACAAGTGCAACCGTTTGGCGCAACCCCTGGGGGCCAGGATGGGCATGATCGGTATTATGCCCAGTCTTCAGCAACAGGCGCTCACGCTGCATAACATGTCCCCCCTGAATCGTTACCAGGCCCTTAATGAACAGGTATTCAAGCTGCGACACGACAGACCCTTGCTGATACATATTGAGGGTAGAGAGACCCTGGATCTGCAACATGATGATGTGATGCTTGAGTCGGCGGCAACGTCGTTTCAGATCCATTTTCAGGTGGATGAAAAGAGCGCGGCGAAACTCTACAACCTTTCGAAAATAGCCTCAGCGCCGATGGTGGCCGTGAGCGCCAACTCCCCCTATCTGTTCGGCCACGATTTGTGGGATGAAACCCGAATACCTCTGTTTGAACAATCCATCGCAGTGGGGGCATCCGATTTGAGCAAAAGAGTCAGTTTCGGCATCCGCTATGTGTATGAGTCGATGATGGAGAATTTTCTCGCCAATCTGCAACGCTATCCTGTACTGCTGCCGTTGTTGATGGATGAGCCGGCAGAGAAGCTTGCCCACCTGCGGCTGCATAACGGTACCATCTGGCGATGGAATCGCCCGTTGATCGGTTTTGATGACAGTGGCAGTCCCCATTTGCGGATTGAGCATCGCGTGGTACCCGCGGGGCCGAGCGTAAGCGACTGCATTGCCAACGCCGCCTTCTATTTCGGTCTTGTGAGCGGCCTGGCGAATCGCTACGAATCGCCGGAAAACGACATGGGATTCATCCGTACGCGAAGCAACTTCTACAATGCGGCACGGGAAGGTCTTCAGGCGGAGCTCTTCTGGTTCAACTGGAAAACATGCCGTGCCGAAGAGTTGATCAGGGAACAATTGCTGGGGGTGGCAAGAGAGGGATTGACGAGCCTCGGTATTGAAACCGCCTCTGTTGATCACTGGTTGGGCATTATTCAGCAACGGGTCGTTCGTGGCACCAATGGCGCCACTTGGCAGCGCCAGTGGGTGTCGCGTCATGGTATGGATTTTCAAGCCTTGATGGAGGCCTATCTCGAACAGCAGGAGAGCGGCAAACCGGTACATGAGTGGTCGCTGGATTAGCCTTATCAGGCCGAGTGGCGGCCTCGATGTGCGAAACCCGGGCCAGTCTCATCGATTCAGGTAAACTATGAGTATGCTGCAGGAAATCGATTATCTACCAGAAAATCTATTGGCCCTGGAGGCAAATCAGCTCGCCGCTCACCTCAGCGGTCCAACCCTGATTCATCTGCCCGGTAGAAGAGCGCAACCGTTATTCGTCTCTGTGCTGATGCACGGTAATGAAACAGTCGGCTGGGAGGCTATACGGACCCTGCTGGCCCGTTATCAGGGAGGGCAGGATTTGCCGCGGGCGTTGAGTCTGTTCATCGGCAATGTGGACGCAGCGGCCCAGGGGTTGCGCCTGCTGCCCGGGCAGCCCGACTACAACAGAATCTGGTACGGCAGTGAAGTGGCTGAGACGCCTGAACATAGGGTTATGGAGCAGGTTGTCGAACGCATGCGTAAACGCAAGCCGTTTGCCAGTGTTGATGTGCACAATAATACCGGCCTGAATCCCCATTACGCCTGTATCAATCGATTGGATACCCGTTTTTTTCATTTGGCACTGCTGTTTTCCCGCACTGTGGTCTACTTTTTACGGCCAAAGGGAGTGCAGTCGATGGCCTTCGCCGATCTCTGCCCCTCTGTGACGCTGGAGTGCGGCAAGGTCGGCAGTGCCCACGGTGTCGAGCATGCAAGGGATTACCTCGAAGCCTGCCTGCATCTGGCGGAACATCCTCAGCACGCTGTGAGTCACCTCGATATCGATCTGTTTCATACCGTGGCTCAGGTCAAAATATCCCCGCTTACCAGCTTTGGTTTTTCACCGGGGGAGAGTGATATCGTTCTGGCTCCCGATATCGATCATTTCAATTTTCGTGAACTGCCTGCGGGAACGCTGTTCGGCTGGATAAATGGCGTAGGCCTCGATGCCTTGGATGTCAGGGATGAACAGGGTGAGGCGGTGGCTGGCGACTATTTCACCATTGAGGAGGGGCAGCTCTGTCTGCACCGCTCAGTGATGCCCTCCATGTTGACCAAGGACCTCAGCGTCATTCGACAGGATTGTCTCTGCTATCTGATGGAGCGTTATGATTCCCACCTGGCGCAACCGGTTCCCAATGCGTCAGGCTCTGGTTGATTATCGAACCTGACAGCTACCCCTGGAGTAGGGGATTCGCCTGCAGATCCGCATGATAGGAGGAGCGCACCATGGGGCCGCTGGCAACACTGGTAAAGCCCATCTCCTGCGCAATCCCACCCAATTCCTCGAATTCTTTCGGGGTGACAAACCGGTCGACAGGCAGATGGTCTTTGCTTGGTTGCAGGTATTGACCCAGGGTGAGCATCTCACAACCGTGTTGGCGCAGTGCCTGCATGACTTCGAGTACCTCATCCCGCGCTTCCCCCAAACCCAACATTAGCCCTGACTTGGTGGGTAGATCCGGCTGACCCTGCCTGAAACGCTGTAGCAGATTGAGTGAACCCTGATAGTCCGCCCCGGGGCGGGCCTGTCTGTAGAGTCGTGGTACCGTCTCGAGATTGTGGTTGAAGACGTCGGGCGGATGAGCTGACAATGCCTCGAGCGCCGGTTCGATGCGACCACGAAAGTCAGGTACCAGGATCTCGATCCTGGTCTTGGGTCGTCGTAGGCGCACTGCCGATATGCATTGCGCAAAATGATTTCCGCCGCCATCACGCAGGTCGTCACGGTCGACCGAGGTAATGACCACATAGTTGAGTTTCATCGCGGCAATCGCCTCTGCGAGTTGTACCGGTTCATGTGGATCGAGGGGTTTGGGCTTACCGTGGGCGACGTCGCAGAAGGGGCAGCGGCGGGTACAGATGTCCCCCATGATCATGAACGTTGCCGTGCCGTGGTGGAAGCATTCGCCGAGGTTCGGGCAGGCGGCCTCTTCACAGACTGAACTCAATCCTCTTTCACGCAGGATGCGGCGAATGCGGCCGACCTCCTTGCCGAGCGGTGCCTTGGCACGGATCCACTTGGGTTTGCGCGGGAGGGTTTCCTGCGGTTCAACCTTGACCGGGATGCGCGCCAGCTTGGACTTGCCCCGTTGGTGGCTTTCCGGTGTGGTGCGGGATGGCGGCAGGATGTCTTTGTCGAGGCTCATGGATCTACTTCGGTATCGATGAAGGTCAGAGTGTAGCCTAAAGTTTGCGCCAGGTGGTGGGGCAATTTCCGGCCGAGTGTAGCCAGGTCGGCATCTATCCGTTGATCGGCCAGCTGGGTTACCTTGAGTCCGGGGTAACCGCAGGGATCGATGCGGGTGAATGGAGCGAGATCCATATCCACATTCAAGCTGAGTCCGTGAAAGCTGCAACCCCGCCTTACCCGCAGGCCCAGCGAGGCGACCTTGCTCTCAGCGATATAGACACCGGGGGCGTCGCGGCGTGCAGCTGCCGCGATGCCATACTCGGCCAGGAGTGATATCACCGCCCCTTCCAGGTGGTCGACCAGGGTGCGAACGCCTATGCGGGCGCGTCGCAGATCCAGTAAAAGATAGGCGATAAGCTGTCCGGGACCGTGATAGGTAACCTGGCCGCCCCGGTCTGTCTTGATCACAGGGATATCGCCGGGATCGAGGAGATGTTCTGTCTTGCCGGCCTGTCCCAGGGTGAACACAGGTGGATGTTCGACTAACCAGAGTTGATCCGGACTCGAGGCATCGCGCGCATTGGTGTAGTCCTGCATGGCCTGCCAGGTAGTTTGGTAGGACTGCAGTCCGAGCTGCCGGACCAGGAGACGAGAGGACACTTCAACCGCTTCCGAGTGTGTTGACGGATTATTGATTGGTGCGGTGGGCACTACAACGCCATGACCACTTTTTCGTGGGCACTGAGATCGAGGTAGATGGCATCGAGCTGGGCCTTGCTCTCCGCACGCAGGGTGATGGTGACAGAGACCCATTTCCCCCCTTTACTGAGCCGGCTGTTGACCGAGGTTTCCAGGAGCGCTTCCGTATGACGGCTCACCAGTTCCACAATCATTGCCTCGAATCCTGGCTCCGCCTTGCCCATCACCTTGATCGGAAAGTCGCAGGGAAATTCCAGCAGTGTCTCTTCATCCTGGCTCATGATGATTTGGCTTTCACTCCAGCCACAACAGTGCGCTGTCTTTGATCAGCTGCCAGATATTACCGTCAGCAATACTTTTGAGCGCTACCAGGGGGGCTTCAGTGACCGGCTCCCCATTCAGGCTGATACTGACATGACCGAGTACCTCTCCCTGTTTGACAGGGGCCATGATTTTCGGTTCGATCTCCATGCGGGCATCAAGATTTTGATACTGGTGACGCGGAATGGTCACGTTCAGGTCCTGACTGAGGCCGAGAGGCAGTTTCTCTTTATCCCCCTTCCAGATGCGCGCCCGGTTGAGCACCTCTCCTGCTGTGTAGAGCTGGTGGGTTTCATAGAAACGAAATCCGTAATTGAGCAGGCTTTGGCTCGCCTGGGCTCTGGCCTCTTCGCCCTTGGTGCCCATCACCACCGAGATGAGGCGCATGCTTTCCCGCTGGGCGGATGCCACCAGGCAGTAACCCGCCGCCTCGGTGTGGCCTGTCTTGATACCGTCGACACTATTGTCCCGCCACAGTAGCTTGTTGCGGTTGTGTTGGGTTATATCATTGAATACAAAAGATTTGTCACTATACCAGGGGTAGTATTCAGGGAAATCGCGGATGGTGGCCGACGCCACCTTGGCGATATCCGCAGGCGTGGTGTAGTGGTCATCGTCGGGCAGCCCGGTACTGTTGGTGAAATGGGTGTCCGTCATGCCGAGTTCCCGGGCGATGTTGTTCATCAATTCCGTAAAGGTGGCTTCGCTGCCGGCGATATGCTCGGCCAGTGCAACGCAGGCATCGTTACCCGATTGAATGATCATTCCCTTGACCAGATCGATGACTTTGACCTTTTTGCCGACCTCGATGAACATCCGCGAACCCGGTGTACGCCAGGCCTTCTCGCTGATCAGTACACTGTCTTCCAGGTTGATATTGCCCTCTTTCAATTCGCGAAAGACCGCATAGGCCGTCATGATCTTGGTCAGGCTCGCAGGCTCAAGCCGATTGCCGGCACCTTTTTCGGCAAGCACCTTGCCACTGTGAAAATCGACCAATAGATAACCTGAGGCGGCGACATCCGGGGGGGCCGGTGTTGGGACGGCGGCATAGGTTGTAAACGTTATCAGGCAGGAGAGCCACAACAGAGCGGTTTTTAAGAATCTGGTCGGTGACAGTTGGTGCATGGGTAGGGGTAATATCATCGGCATAGTGATGCGCTATTCTATTTATCGGTCAGCGAATGACAACATGTGGGTTGGCAATTCCGAGTTTGCCGAGTTTTTGACTCAGATGGTCAGCAAGCTCCACACTGGCAATCGGCCCCACCTGCACCCGATAGACCGGGCGTTCCGGGTGCGCGCTGTCTTCTATGAGCACACTCGCCTGTAAATGTTCCTCCAGCCTCTTTTTCAGGCGTTGTGCGTTCTCGGAACTGCCGAAGGCGCCAACCTGCAGGAAGAGCTCAGGCAGCATGTTGCCTTTTCTCAGTTTCACCGGTTTAGCCCTGACCGGCGCTATTTTGCTGCCGGGATCGAGACTGACTACCTCGACCAGGCCTGTTCCCTCACCGGTAATGCCCAGCTTCCAGGCTGCGGTATAGGAGAGGTCAATCAGGCGATTGTCATGAAATGGGCCGCGGTCGTTGACCTTGACCACCACGCTGCGGTTGTTTTTCAAATTGGTGACGCGGACATAGCTTGGCAGAGGCAAGGTCTTGTGGGCTGCCGTCATGGCATACATATCGTAGGTTTCGCCGCTGCTGGTGCGCTGGCCGTGGAATTTACTGCCGTACCAGGAAGCGATTCCGCGGGCATTGTATCCTCGGCTGTGGGCCATTGTGTAGTAGCGCTTGCCGAATACCTCATAGCTCTCGGGATTGCCATAGCGGCTTTTGGGTTCGTTCTTGGGTACCGCATCGGGAATGGTTGCCATATCGGCGGGAGGGGGGTGGCGGTGACTGATGCCATCCCGGGCTGGGCTGCGTCCAACCTTGCTGGTGCTGCATGCGCTGATCAAGATCGTCCCGCAGAATGCGACCACAATGGTCTTCGTCAAAACCCTGGCAGGCAATTGTGTGCTCATGCTTGTCATTATCTACTTGGCTGCATCGGCCGCCTGTTTGGCGGCATGGATCTCCTGGCTCAGTTGATAGACGGCCATCGCATAGAGGTTGCTGTGATTGTAGCGTGTTATGACATAGAAGTTGTGCAGCCCCAGCCAAAACTCAGGTTTCTCGCCGGCATCCAGCTTTATCAGGCTGGTCAGTGTCCCGGGTGAGGGTGATTTGCCGTTCACCGGGCGGACGCCTTTGGCCAGCAGTTTGCCTACCTGGATGCTGGGCTTCATCCCGGCTTCGACAAAGGATTGCAGATCCTCTCCGCCATTGGTGAGCAGGGTAATGGGTTGATTGGGTTTCCAGCCATGGGTTTTGAAATAACTGGCAACGCTGGCGATGATATCGGCATTGCTGTTCCACAGGTCACGACGGCCGTCGGCGTCGTAGTCTACCGCGTATTCGCGATAGCTGCTGGAGATGAATTGGGGCTTGCCCATGGCGCCGGCATAGGATCCCATGGCGCTTTCGAGGTCGACTCGCTCTTCCCTGGTCAGCAGCAGGAACTCTTCCAGTTCGCGGCGAAAGAATTTCGCCCGTTTCGGATAGCCGAAGGCGAGTGTGGTGAGAGCGTCGATGACCCGGTAACGGCCAGTGTGTTTGCCGTAACGGGTCTCCACGCCGATGATGGCGACGATAATCTCGGCCGGTACGCCATAGCGTTCGCTGACGGAGGTCAGCAGGGCCTCATTCTCCTGCCAGAATCTGACCCCGCCTGCAATCCGGTCCGGCTTGAGAAAGATGGGGCGGTATTCATGCCATGCCTTGGATTCAGCGGGCCGGGTGATTGCGGAGATGATGTCATCCCGAAAGGTTGTGCTGTTCAGCAATCGCTCAACCCTTTCTGCATTGAAGTTATGCTTGCTCGCCATCTCGAGAGCGAATTTTTTGAATTCTGTCGTTTGCCTCTGGGTGTGGGCGCATGCCTGTGTGGTCAGGATGAGCGTGAACAGGGGCAGAATAAGGAGTCGGGTAATGAGTTGCATGATCGTTTAAGTCGGTAGTAGTTTTTTATGGGTATGAATAGACATCAGCATACCGAAGCTGGCAAGAATGGTCACCAGGGATGTGCCTCCGTAACTGATCAGAGGTAAGGGTACACCTACTACAGGCAGTAATCCTGTGACCATTCCGGCATTGACGAAAAGATAGACGAAAAAAACCAGTGACAGCGATCCGGCAAGGATTCTGCCGAAGGTGTCCTGAGCCTGAGTGGCGATATAGAGCCCGCGCATAATGATAAAGAGGTAGAGAGAGAGTAGCGCCAGCACGCCCACCAGTCCAAACTCCTCGGAGATGACCGCGAAGATGAAATCGGTATGCCGTTCAGGTAGAAACTCCAGGTGCGACTGGGTGCCGTTCAGCCAGCCCTTGCCGCTGATGCCGCCGGAGCCGATGGCGATTTTCGACTGGATGATATGGTATCCGGTACCCAACGGATCGCTCTCCGGGTTGAGGAAGGTCAATACTCGTTGGCGCTGGTAATCGTGCATGAAGTACCAGGCGACTGGTCCGAGCGCAGCCATCAGCAGGCCTATGGCGCTAATCACGCGCCAGCTGATGCCGGCCAGAAAAAGGGCGAACGTGCCAGCGGTCGCCACCAGGAGCGCGGTGCCCAGGTCGGGTTGTTTTGCGATCAGTAAAACAGGAATCAGGGTGAACAGGCCCGCAATGATCAATCGGGAAGGATTGGGCGGCAGGCGATGTTCGGCCAGATACCAGGCGATCAGCATCGGCAGGGTGAGCTTGAACATTTCCGAAGGTTGAAAGCGGAGAACCCCGAGATCCAGCCATCGTTGGGCACCCTTTCCCAGCTCACCGAACAGGATCACCATAATCAACATGAGGACCCCGGCAGCATATAAAAAGGGAGACCAGCGACGTAAATTGGCGGGATGGATCTGGGCGAGTACGATCATGGCGGTAAAACCGAATCCCAGTCGTATCAGCTGCTTTTGCAGCAGTATCATCTCTTTGTCGCCGGCGCTGTAGAGGATGCTCAAACCAACACCTGACAGGATCAGTAAGCCGGTCAATAGCGGAAGATCGATATGCAACCAAGCCAGCAGTCCGCTGGCCTGCGCCGGCTGTGATTCGTAGAAGGTGGTGTAGTTCCTACCCCGCATCAGGTGCTCCGATGAGATAACGATCCATCACTTTGCGTGCTATGGGTGCGGCAACTGAGCCGCCATGTCCGCCATTCTCGACAACCACGGCGATGGCGATACTGGGGTCTTCAGCGGGTGCGAAGGCGATGAACAGGGCATGATCGCGTTTGCGTTTTGCAATCGTCTCTTCGTCATACTCCTCATCCTGTTTTATGCTGAATACCTGAGCCGTACCGGTTTTGCCGGCAATTCGATAATGGTCGGTGTGGATTGAGCGGGCGGTACCCCGGACGCCTTCGACGACCTGCGACATGGCATGAATGACCTGATTCCAGTGTATGGGGTCGAGCTGATGAAGTTCATCCACAATCTTTGGGCTCTCTATCTGTGTGCCATCGGGTTTTTCAATGCTATCAACGACTCTGGGACGGATGTGATGACCACGATTCGCCAGGGTTGCAGTGGCGGAGGCGAGTTGCAGCGGGGTCGTCAGAAAATAGCCTTGACCGATACCGACGATCAGGGTCTCGCCAGGATACCAGGGTTCACGTTGTTTCTGCTGTTTCCATTCACGGCTCGGCATCAGGCCTGATAATTCGCCGTCCAGGTCGATATTGGTGGGTTGGCCGAAGCCAAAACCGGTCAGGAATTCATAGAGTCTGTCGATGCCGAGCGTGCGCGCCAGCTCGTAATAATAGACATCGCAGGACTCCACGATCGCCCGCTCGAGATCGACCTTGCCATGCCCCCATTTTTTCCAGTCACGATACTTGTGGTCTTTTCCCGGGAGCTGATAGTACCCGGGGCAGTAGTTCTCCTGATGATAACCCACCACGTCGTACTCCAGGCCGGCGAGACCAATGAAGGGTTTAACGGTGGAGCCTGGTGGGTATTGGCCACGGATGGCGCGGTTGAAAAGGGGATTGTCGAGGGATTGCTCCAGCTCCCGGTAGGCCTTTGCACTGATACCCTCGACAAACAGGTTGGGATCGAATCCCGGTTTGCTGACCAGGGTCAGTACACCGCCGGTTTTGATATCGATGGCGGCGACGGCACCGTTGTAGTCGCCCAGCGCCTCCAGGGCTGTCGCCTGCATATCCATATCCAGGAAGAGCCGCAGATTATCCCCGGGTCGCGGAGGTTGATTCTCCAGTACCCGCAATACCCTGCCCTTGGCGTTGACCTCTACCTGTTGCAGACCGACATTGCCATGCAACATGCTTTCATAACTTTTTTCGACACCATTCTTGCCGATGAAATTGGTGCCCCTGTAGTTGGAAGTGTCGATGATCTGGAGTTCTTGCTCGTTGATGCGACCGACATATCCCAGTAGATGGGCGGTCTTCATGCCTTGCGGGTAGTCGCGCAACAGGCTTGCTTTGACATCGACACCTGGAAAGCGGTGACGATTGACAGCGATACGGGCAACCTCCTCATCTTTAAGACGTACCCGAATCGGAATACTGTCGAACCGCCTGCGCTGTTTGCGCAACTCATGGAACCTGTTGATATCATCTTCAGTTATGTCAATGATTTCACTCAGCTCTTGAATCGTGTGATCAAGGTTTTCAGTTCTCTCCGGGGTGATCTCCAGACTGTAGGCGGGGAGGTTTTGCGCCAGAATAGCGCCATTTCGATCATAGATAAGGCCGCGTGTCGGAGGGAGTGGTTCAAGTTTTACCCGGTTATCCTGGGACAGGGTGGTGTAGTGATCGTGGTTTTCCACCTGCAGGTAGAAGAGACGCCCAACCAGGATCAGCAGAACCAGAAGGACAAGTGTGCCTGAGGCGATGGCGCGCCCCAGAAACAACTGGCTCTCATGCAGATAGTCCTTGATCGAGGATTGGGGCAATCGAACCTCCCAGGGTTAGTTAGTGTTGATCCAATCGGCTTTATAAAACCTAGCTAATGTGAAAACGGCGTCGCATATCCCGAAGAATAATAAAAACCCAGGGCCATAGCAGGGTGCTGATCAAAGGTGTTATCCAGTACCAGAGCGAGGGAGTCGGGTAGCCTGCCGCTCCCGTTGACCACAAAGCCAGCAGACGTTCCACGAGTAGCAGGATAAAAATCGTGAAGACTTGCTGACGCAACGGCATGACACGGACTCGTAGATACAATTTCAACATAATATAGGCGATTACCGAGAATCCCAGGGCATGCTGGCCTAACAGTGTACCGGTGAGTACATCCAGCAACAGGCCTGTTGTCCAGCTGATGCCGACGCCAATGCGTTCAGGCACTGCCATGCACCAGTAGATCAGGATCAGGGCGACCCATTGCGGACGATAGGCGGTGGCCCACTCCGGCAACGGAATGATGGTCAGGATAAACCCAATCAGCAGGGTTAAGGTGATGATATAATTGCGGGATTGCGCTTGATCGATCATTCGCCCGCCTCCCCGCTCGGTGCAGTTGACGCCGGTAGCGCTTCATCCTCCTCCATTGGCATGGAATCCGCAACGATGTCGGGATCCAGGGTCCATACCAGTAATACTTCGCGTATGCGATCCAGATGGGCGGTCGTTTGTGCGATAACGGAGGCAAAGGGCTGTCCAGGCTCGCGCCTCACATCAATCACTTCGGCCACGGGATAGCCGGGTGGAAAGCTGCCCCCCATGCCTGAGGTGGTCAACAGGTCGCCTACCTTGATATCGGCATTGTTAGGAAGATGGGGCAGTTCGAGACGGTTGATCAGGCCGGTACCCAGGGCGATGGTTCGCAGGCCGTTGCGGTGGACCTGAACCGGGAGGGCATGGGCGGCATCGGTGATCAACAGCACACTGGCACTGAATGGGTTGATATGGGTTACCTGACCGACTACGGCATTCGCATCAACCACCGGCTGTCCTACGAACAGTCCTGAGGTTTTCCCTTTGTTTATCAATACTTGTTGGCGGAATGGGTCCTGTTCCACGGCAACCAGCTCTGCGATCAACACCCGGTCTCCAACCTTGAACGAAGAGTCCAAAAGGCCTCTCAGACGCATGTTTTCCGCTTCCAGGGCTTCGAATTTCTGCTGTCTCGCACGCAGCCGCAGGTTTTCCGCATGCAGTCTGTCGCGCTCCGCCTCGAGTTCGCTGCGACTATTGATGGCGTCGCTGGCGGACTCGCTTAAAAGTAGGGGCAACGAGGCGAGATATTGCACCGGGAAGAGCAGTACCGAGAGTCCGGAGCGTAGCGACTCCAGATGGTTGTAGCGATGATCCAGGACCATGATTGCTATGGATAGCAGCGCGGCAGCCACCAGCCTGGTGGTGATCGAGGGACCCTGTGTAAAAATGAGTTTAATGGCTGAATAACTCCACTTTCAATTCACTGGTTCCCTGCATCGAGCTAATGGTGTCGTTATAGGGTTTGTCTCCATCCAGTTGCAGGGGGGGCAGGCCTAGGGCCTGTTAACAGGCCCTAGTCAACCATAAAGAACTCACCACCCCGCTCATCGATGAGCTCCAATGCCCGGCCACCACCACGCGCCACGCAAGTGAGTGGATCCTCTGCAACGATGACGGGCAGACCGGTCTCTTCCTGAAGCAGCCGGTCGATATCCTTGAGCAGTGCGCCACCGCCAGTCAGGACAATGCCGCGCTCCGCCACGTCGGCGCCAAGTTCGGGGGGAGTCTGCTCGAGGGCGGTCTTTACCGCGCCCACGATACCTGAGAGCGGTTCCTGCAGCGCCTCAAGGATTTCATTACTGTTGAGGGTGAAACTGCGCGGAATGCCTTCGGCCAGATTTCGGCCCTTTACATCGATCTCCTTGACCTCATTGCCGGGATAGGCAGAGCCTATTTCATGCTTCACTCTCTCTGCGGTGGCTTCGCCGATCAGTGTGCCGTAGTTACGTCGCACATAGTTGACGATCGCTTCATCGAATCGGTCGCCACCCACGCGCACGGAATTGGCATAGACGATACCGTTCAGGGAGATGATCGCCACTTCGGATGTGCCGCCGCCGATATCCAGCACCATGGAGCCCCGGGCTTCGTCCACCGGCAGGCCAGCGCCTATTGCTGCTGACATCGGCTCTTCAATCAGGTAGACCTCTCTCGCCCCTGCGCCGGCCGCCGATTCCTTGATAGCGCGCCTCTCCACCTGGGTGGAGCCGCAGGGTACGCATACCAACACGCGGGGACTGGGGCGGATGATGCGGCTCTCATGCACCTTATGGATAAAGTACTGCAGCATCTTCTCGGTGACGGTGAAATCGGCGATAACTCCCTCTTTCATCGGTCGGATGGCGGTGATGTTGGTGGGTGTTCGCCCCAGCATCTTTTTAGCGTCCTCACCCACGGCAACAACCGATTTTGCACCACCGGGACCACGGTCCTGGCGGATCGCGACCACTGAGGGTTCATTAAGCACGATGCCCTGGCCACGGGCATAGATCAGGGTATTGGCGGTACCCAGGTCAATGGATAGGTCATTGGAAAATATGCCACGTATGCGTCGGAACAGCATGGATCTCTTGTCTTTTTCTCTATTGGTAAAGGTTTGGCCGAAACGTGGGCAGTTAGCGATGTGGAAGTTAGCTGAAAACCCCTGCTCTGGCCAAACCGACAGTCGGTTAATCTATCAATGGTACAGGAGTTGGGCAAGAATGGGGATGGTCAATTGAGCACAATTGGCCAAATAAATGTTGACTGCAAATACGGTCTCTACCCCGATCAGGCTCGCGTTCCCTTGCGGGCTGAATCGCAGCAGGGGTGAGACCTGAATAGCCTCACCCTGCCGCGGGTGACGGTCAATCCTCCTCTTTAATGCTGGTAGCGATCAGCACACCATTGCTAAAGTTCCCTTTCACCTCAATTTGTTGACTGGCGAAGCTGTTGTCATCCACGCCGGAGATATCAATGAGGATACCGAAGATCTCGATTGTCGATGGACTCACGGAATTGGGTATGCCTTTGACCTCGGCGTTGTGGTTAGACGGTGCGTGTTCCAATTCCAGTTTACTCGCTACAAGCATACCGTTGTCGATATATACCTTTGCCTCCAGATAGTCGGAGGAGATCAGTTGTTCCAAAGTGAAGGAGGAGCTCTCACCGACGTCGCTCTCCATGATGGTGGAGCTATCGACTTTGATAGTTTGGCCCAGCAGGGTCACTGTGCCGGCGGCGGTATCGACGTTGCCGATCCCGAGGACACCACCGATTTCTCCACGCTCTGATGATGTGGCCTTCAGCTCAATCTCTTCGGCGAGTAGAATATCGCCGTTCATAACGCCATCAACCTCTGCGACTCGCCCTGCCGTAAGTTGGCTGGTGGCCCCACTCAGAGAGGTGGCGGATGCGTCCACGACCTGTCCGTTGAGGGAAAAGAGGTTATTTGCATCGAGCGCCTGTGTTATCTGGCCTTCAATCTCAACCTCTTCACCGTCTTCCGCCACCACACGACTGCCGTCACCTTCGATTTCGATGGAATCGGCAACGAACAAGTCACCGCTAAAGCTGTCACCTTCAACCTCGACAAATGTGCCTGCGGGCGGAATCGACGGGATGCTCGAGGCATCGATGACCAGACTGCCGATCTGGAATTGATTCCCGGAAACCGCACTGATTACTCCCGAGACCTCCAGTTCGCCACCCGCCCAGGCAAGCGACTTGACCTCTATGCGGGTCGCCAACACGGTACCGGTACCATCGGTGAAACCGCTAACCTCCACTTCGCTATTGACCGGCAGGTTCTCCAGCGTTGTGGCATCGATATGATTGTCATAAACCGTATCCCCGTCCACGGTAATGGTTTGATCCATGACCTCAAGGGTGTTGTTATTGGTGATATCGTTGCTGCTGACTACACCCTCTATCAGGCTGTCGTAGGATACCGAGTCCGCGATACCGGATGCGTTTGAAGCATCACTGCTGCCGCTGATGCTGACCACCATGCCGATCGCCAGGTCGTCCTGGGTCGCAGCCATATTGTTGACGGTAAAGCTGGCGTCGTTGGTATTGAATTCGATACCGTTGACAAAAATGGAGCCGAAATTGGTGACTCTGCCCTGGGTGATACCGGTGCCGCCGATGCCGCCATCGGCGACTTGTGGACCACCACCGCCACCGCAACTGGTGAGTCCTGCTACCGTAGCGCCCATTGCCGCCGAAATCAGGATCTTATGAATAAGACTATTCATCCTTTATTACATCCTGTTCAAAATAGTAGATGCCGATTCCGGCCTGTTTACGGCCGGTGCCATCGGCATCCGGGTTGAGATCTCGATCGTGTTGAGACAGATACTTGTCGCACTCCACCAACAGTGCCTGTGACATTTCAGCACTCATACTGCGAAATTCGATAAGCGCCTCTATGGGGAGGTTGTCGTAAGCGACCTTGCGCTGAAAGTAGGGAGTTTGCGAGCCTTGCTGTAGATTATGATCGATGGTGTCAATCAATAATTGCACATCCGTTCCCAGAATATGCAGTTTTCCTGTCTCACCGGTACGTGGAACATAGCCATCGCTGAGGAGCGTGATTTTGCCGCTCTCATCCTTGGCGATAGTACCCACCCTGATCAGTTCGTCGTAGATCGCACGGGGCGGTACATCGCCACTATGTTCCTTGACCAGTTTACTGAAGCTCGCCTTCCCTTTATCGAAGTAGAGCGGTGCCGGGGTGCCTTTTTTGGATTGGAAGCGGGGATCGCGCAGCCAACCGGAAATAACCCTGGCGGCGCGATTATATTGATGCGCGATGGCGCTATCGTCGGGAGTGTCGATTTTTTGTAATCGGCTTACCTCTTTACGGGTTAGCCCAGTAATGACAGATACCCTAGAAACCGTCTGTTTTCGGCCGGGGATGCCAAACTCCTTGGATGCCACGTCCATAAAGGTCCATTTGCTCAGATCGGCAAAATCTCCATAAGTAAAGCCGTTTCGCAGCATCAGCCGGACCAGCGGTCTGAGCAGCTTGAGAATGGATGCAGTAAGTGTCTTGCGAATCTCGTCCATGGGCATTAGTTACCGGGTGATTCTGTTTATCAATGTATCTGACTACTCTATATCCCAGCTATGTCTGGATGTCGTTGATATTTATCGCCTGTCAGGCTGGTTTTTTTGTTACAGCAGTTTCCATCTGAACCGTTCAGCTGAACGCCATGCTGCATTATCGCCAGCAGGGCTGTCAGTGCCTGATGTTGGGAATTATATCCCAATGCCTTCCTGAATTGAATTGTAGACCTAGTTGTCACTTTTCAGAAGTTGAATTTGGATCACACTTTATTATGAGGCATTAACTTCCTGTTTTTTTAACATTTATTATGAATTCTACCTAGATTAATGCCCTTGTTGGCCCCTGTGGGTCTCAGGTGACCGCCAGGGAACGATTTTTAACTCTCAACGTGTATTTGCTCGATCCGGAGACACGACAGCATCCTTTATGGTTTATTTACTGTTCAAGTATCATGTATCGCCGATGAGAATATGGTAGATTTGCCCATTTTTCAGAGCAGGTAGCAGACGGATGTCTCTAGATAAGTCCGATGTCGAAAAAATTGCCCATCTGGCGCGGATGGCCCTGGATGAGTCGCATATCGATGCCTATGTCGAGGATCTCAGTAATATCCTCGATCTGGTGGAGCAGTTGGAAGCGGCGAATACCGATACCATCGAGCCGATGTCCCATCCTCTCCACATGGCCCAACGCATGCGGTCGGATGAGGTGACTGAAGGCGATTGCCGCGAGGTCAACCAGGCTGTAGCGCCCAAGACTGAAAACGGTCTCTATCTGGTACCAAAGGTCATCGAATAACGGGTCCCGAGAATATGACCGGTCTGACCGTAATCTCTTGGATATTCATTGGACACAAATCATACTATGCACAGTAAAACCATTGCTGAACTGGGCGCCGCAATGCAAGCCGGAGAGTTCTCCAGCGTTGAACTGACACGCCATTTTATCGAGCGCATCGAGCGGTTGAACGGAGATCTCAATGCCCTGATCACCCCTACCCCGGATCAGGCGCTGGCAGAGGCCGAAGCCGCTGACAGGGTGATCAGATCCGGGCAGGCCGGTCCCTTGACCGGGATTCCCCTGGTGCAGAAGGACATCTTCTGTACTCAAGGTGTCAAGACCAGCTGTGGTTCCAGGATGCTGGATAGTTTCATCTCACCCTATGATGCGACGGTGGTGGAGAGGCTGAAACAGGCCGGCACGGTCTCACTGGGCAAGGCCAATATGGATGAGTTCGCCATGGGGTCTTCCAACGAGACCAGTTACTATGGGCCTGTACGCAATCCATGGGACCAGAACAGGGTGCCGGGGGGCTCGTCAGGGGGGTCTGCTGCAGCAGTAGCCGCGAGAATTGCGGTTGCCGGTACCGGTACCGATACCGGTGGTTCTATTCGCCAGCCGGCGGCACTGTGCGGTATTACAGGTCTCAAACCGACCTATGGACGGGTTTCCCGCTTTGGCATGATCGCCTTTGCCTCAAGCCTCGATCAGGCGGGCCCGATGACACGCAGCGCCGAGGATGCCGCTATGCTGTTGCAGGCGATGGCGGGATTCGATTCCAGGGATTCAACCTGTGCCGATCAACCCGTGCCTGACTATTCGGCTACGCTGAACGACTCCTTGCGGGGACTGAAAATCGGTCTTCCCCGGGAGTATTTCGACGCAGGACTGGACAGCGCCGTTGCGGCATCCATCGATGGTGCGATCGGTCTTTACAAACAGCTGGGTGCCGAAGTGGTCGACATCAGCCTGCCAAATACGGCCTTGGCGGTGCCGACCTACTACGTGGTCGCACCGGCAGAGTGCTCATCCAATCTATCCCGTTTCGATGGCGTTCGATTCGGTTATCGCTGTGAAGACCCAAAGGATCTGGAAGATCTCTATAAGCGATCCCGGGGAGAGGGTTTCGGTGCAGAGGTCAAGCGCCGTATCCTGATCGGTACCTACGCCCTTTCCGCCGGTTATTACGATGCCTACTATCTGAAAGCGCAGAAAACAAGACATCTCATATCAGATGATTTCAAGCGGGCCTTTGAAACGGTCGACGTAATCATGGGTCCGACTACGCCGACGACCGCCTTTGCCCTGGGCGAAAAGACGGATGACCCGGTGACCATGTACCTGAACGATATCTACACCATCGCCGCCAATCTGGCCGGATTGCCGGGAATATCCATTCCGGTGCAGCCGGTCAACGGGTTGCCTGTCGGATTGCAGATAATCGGTAACTATTTCACCGAAGGAAAATTACTGAATGTGGCTCACCGGCTTCAGGCGGAGACGGATTGGCACCTTCAGACGGCTGAAGGCTTTGCATGAGTTTGGGCCGATCGGGTGAGTGTTGTCGGCTCCTGACTGGTCAAAGGCATCTATACAAACAGTTTTAGAGAAAAGATATGCAGTGGGAAACCGTTATCGGGCTTGAGATTCATACTCAACTGGCGACCAGGTCAAAGATCTTCTCCGGCGCCTCGACCGCTTATGGTGCGGATCCTAATACCCAGGCCTGTATCATCGATCTGGGGTTTCCCGGCGTACTGCCGGTGCTGAATGAGTCGGCGGTGGATATGGCGCTCAAGTTCGGTATTGCGGTGAATGCCGAGATTGCGCCTCGATCCATATTCGCACGCAAGAACTACTTCTATCCCGATCTTCCCAAGGGTTACCAGATCAGCCAGTTTGAACTGCCGATTGTCGGCAAGGGCTCCATCGGCATCGACCTGGAGGATGGCACGCATAAAGTGATCGGGATAACCCGTGCACACCTTGAAGAGGATGCGGGAAAGTCATTGCACGAGGATTTCCATGGCATGAGCGGGATCGATCTCAATCGCACCGGGACCCCGTTGTTGGAGATCGTATCCGAGCCGGATATGCGCTCCATCAGGGAGGCCGTGGCCTACGCCCGCAAGATCCATCAACTGGTGGTCTATCTTGGGATCTGTGACGGCAACATGCAGGAGGGCTCATTCAGGGTCGATGCCAATATCTCGATTCGTCCCTTCGGCCAGGAGGCCTTCGGCACACGCACTGAGTTGAAGAACATCAATTCGTTTCGCTTCATGGAGCGCGCCTTGAATTACGAACTGGAGCGCCAGATCGATCTGATCGAGGGTGGTGACGAGGTTGTCCAGGAGACCCGGCTCTACGATGCCGACCGGGATGAAACCCGCTCCATGCGCAGCAAGGAGGAGGCCAACGACTACCGTTATTTCCCCGATCCCGATTTGCTGCCTGTCGAGATCGGCGAGGAGCGACTGCAACGGGCCAGGCGGGGTATGCCTGAATTGCCGGATCAGAAGCGGCAGCGCTTTGAATCCGAATACAGGCTGAGTGCAGCGGATGCACTGACGCTGACCCTGAGTCGGGCAATGGCCGATTACTATGAAGAGGTGGTTGCAAGCGGTGGAGATGCCAAGACAGCAGCCAATTGGGTTACCGTTGAACTGGCGGGAGCATTGAACAAGGCCGGACTTGATCTGACGCAATCGCCGGTCAGCCCAAAACAGCTGGGTGGCTTGCTGCAACGTATTGCGGATAACACCATTTCGGGGAAGATCGCGAAACAGGTGTTCGAGGCCATCTGGAACGGCGAAGGGGATGCAGATGCCGTGATCGAGGCAAAGGGTCTGAAACAGATTACGGATAGCGGTCAGATTGAGAAGATAATCGATGAGGTGATCGCCGCCAATCCCAAGCAGGTGGAACAGTTCAAGGCGGGTAAGGATAAGCTGCTCGGTTTCTTCGTCGGGCAGGTGATGAAGCAGACCCAGGGCAAGGCCAATCCGGGGCAGGTCAATAAGATCCTGATGGCTAAATTAAAAGATTGATCGGCGATGGGGCTGCCTGTCATCGATGAAACACTGTGATGATTTAAGGTGAAAAGGTATCCGTGATGCAGGAATCTATGGCAAGACGTATGAGATGGATTCTGGCATCACTCATTTTGCTTTCTCCCGCAATCACAACCGCTGCAATCTGGCAGGACTTGGATACATCTGAACCGGCGGCAAAAGGTCTCGACCTGTCATCCGTTTACTATCGCCGACTGGGGGCGGACAGCTCCGCCTTGAGGCAGCGTCTGCTGCAGGCACCGTTGCAGGATACAAGCGCTTCCGGCATTGAACTTGAGCTACCGCTGCCCTATGGATCGATGCAGCGCTATGCCGTTGAGGAGTCGCCGGTGATGGCCGAATCGTTGGCTCACCGCTATCCAGAAATCCGCACTTACAGGGTGAGGGGAGTGGACGATCCCGCCAGTAGTGGGCGCCTGGATCTGACACCGCAAGGCTTTCATGCCATGCTTACAACGCCGGCAGGGACTGTGTATATCGATCCGGACGAAGAAGGTGGCTATCGGAGTTATTACAAGCGGGATTATGCGGCTGTACAAGGTGATCGATTATCTCCCTTGGTCTGTATGCATCGCGATGGTCAAACGGAGAGTGATCATTTTGCCACAGTGTTTTCGCAAACCCGGGCAAGCAGAACTGTCAGTGGCGCACATCGCCGGGTCTATCGCCTCGCCGTGGCGGCAACAGGTGAATACAGCGCTTTTTTTGGCGGCACTGTCAGCGCCGCACTGGCGCAAATCGTCACCACAATCAATCGGGTGAACCAGATCTATGGCCGCGACCTGGCTGTGCAGTTTCAACTGGTGGGAAATAACGATCGCATCATCTTTACCGATCCAGATTCGGATCCCTATACCCAGACCGCTGCCGGTATCGGATTGATGCTGGTCGAGAATCAGCAGCAACTCGATTTCATGCTGGGCGCGGACAGCTATGACATCGGCATTCTGTTCGGCACGGTCGGTGGCGGATTGGCCAGCGTGGGTTCCCTATGCACAACCTACAAAGCCCAGGCCTATACCGGTACGCCTATGCCGGATAGCGACGCCTTCTATATCGATTTTGTCGCTCATGAACTGGGCCATCAATTGAATGCAACGCACTCATTCAATGGCACAACGGCGAGTTGCGGTGGTGTCAACAGAGTGGCGAGTGCCGCCGTGGAACCGGGTAGCGGTTCAACCATCATGAGTTATGCCGGCATTTGTGCCGAGGAGAACCTGCAGGCCAATTCTGACGCCACCTTTCATGCCGTCAGCATTCAGCAGATGAACGAGTTTATCACCCGTGGCGAAGGCAATCAGTGCGGTCAGTTGACCGTCACGGGAAACAACGCCCCCAGTGTCGATGCGGGTCAGGAAGGGGATGGCGGCAGTCTCAGCATACCTGCCGCCACGCCTTTCATGCTGAATGGCACGGCAAGTGACGTGGACGGGGACAACCTCTCCTATCAATGGGACGGGATGGATGCGGGGGGTGTTGCCGGTGCAACGGATGCATCAACCATTGGCACCGATCTGCCCGACGGCAGCAATCCGTTGTTTAGATCATTTCTGCCTAAACAAACTGCGGTGCGCTATTTCCCACGATTGAGTCAATTATTGACACGACAGGAGGATATCGGCGAGACCCTGCCTCAATCCGGTCGAACACTCAATTTCAGACTGACTGTGAGGGATGGTGAAAGTGGTGTCGCCAACGATGATATCACTATTCAGGTGGATGGCGATCAAGGGCCCTTCAGGATAACCGGTGGGGATTTGAACCGTTCGTCTACCTATATGGGTGGTGGCTCGCATACCCTTGAATGGTCAACCGCGGGCACCGAAGCAAGCTGCCCAACCGTACATGTTTCACTCCTTAGTTTGAGTTCTGGCAATCCACCTGCAACATTCTGCAATATGCACGACAGCGGATTAGACCGGTTGTACCTGGGCGAGTTCTCCAATAGCGGTTCCGCCAACATCGTACTGCCGAATGTCTCTGTTGAGTATGCCCGTGTCATGCTCAGTTGCTCGGATAACATATTCTTCGCACTTTCCGATGCCACGTTTAGCATTGCAAGTGCAGAGGCGGCCCTTGGTAATGACTGTCAGCCGTTGGACGGAGAAGATCTGGAACATGGTACGATCTTCAACGCTGCTGACGGGGCGGAAAAGTTTGATAGCCCTGGCGGCGGCGGCCAACTGTTCTGGATACTTATTGTTCTGGCCTCTGGTGCTGTCTATCAATCGACTCGCTTAACGAGCAAGCCAGGCCGGAGTTAGTGAAGTCTATTGAAGTTTGTGACTGTTTCCATCCTCCCCATAAGCATTAGCTATAGATTCGGTTAAGTCTAGCCTGCTTTGTCAGATCAACTGCCGAACGCAGTTGGTGACGCAACCATTTCTGACGATGGTTTTAATATCGAAGGTTATAATGCCACCTTCAGCAATCACCCGGCATTTGGCATATTATATGCAAATAATTTTCTGGTTAACCGCCATTCTCAGCTATCCGCTATCACCCGACGTCTCCCTCACGGTGGGTGTTGTAAAAGCAAACCGCAAATTGACGCAAATTAAATAAGTTCGCAAATGAAGCGATTTCGGTATTTTTTACCGGTCCTGAATGGAGGTGGTAGGGTAGGATCTATGTGACATTCTCATACATCTAACGAGTACCAAGCCAATGATTCGGTGTCTGAATATTGTGGGACAGGCCTAATTGTCAGTGAAGCTGACCACGCCCTGATTAATCCGCCGTTGACAGTATGAAATCTCGATTACTGTCAGAAATGCCTGATCGATACTCGGCTATTGCCTAGATTTATCTATTTTACCGGCTAAGCGCCGTTGCCGTTATTTTTGCGGATCTTCATGAGGGTGCTTGTCCCTATGACGCCAATAATGACAATGACTTGCGTAGTCATGAGGCTTTCTATAGCCAACTCCTATAGCGTTAATCAGATTTAGGTCTTGGACAAATAGTGATGCGTGGTAAATAGTTTCTTTTAATGGTAGCTGTCTGGATATTATGAAAGATAGTATCAAACCATATTGGCCGCATGTGAACTGAAGGAATGATTGAGCGGCGATAACCTGAATTTTAAAATGCGTATGGCAACGGGTATGGATGTTGCTAATGATTGTTTGACCAGTTGATCCACTAAGCATGAGGAGAGGGGGTACAGATGCATATTGAACCAGGCGTTGTCGAAGGCGCAAAAATAGCACTTAGCGTTGTAACGGCCGCAGGTGCGATCGGATATGCGGCCAAACTTGCGTTAAGCACCGTTAAGCAGGATGGTATCACTACAATTGCTATTCGCAGTGTTATCACGACTCTGCTCGTCTTTTGCTTTTTTGAGGTATTGCCGCATTATCCGGTTGGGGTGTCTGAAGTTCACTTCATCCTTGGCGCAACACTGTTTTTGATCTTTGGTGCAGGACCTGCAGCGATAGGGTTGGCAACGGGACTGCTCATCCAAGGGCTTTTACTGGCGCCGGCTGACTTGCCTCAATACGGTATGAATGTAACCTCTCTACTTGTACCGCTGTTGCTGGTTGATGCGCTGGCGCGTCGTCTGATCCCGGCAAAGACTGCCTATAAAGATGTCAAGTATGGACAGGCATTGGCCCTCTCAACCGCTTATCAGGGTGGTGTTATCGCTTGGGTGGCATTCTGGGCATTCTACGGTAACGGTTTCGGTGCCGAGAACCTGATCCAGGTAGGGTCATTCAGTGTTGCATATTTGACAGTCATTATAATAGAACCGCTGCTGGACCTTGCGATTCTTGCAACTGCAAAGTCATTGCATCAACTCAAGGACAGCAAGCTATTTCACTCACGTCTCTATCGTGCAGCTGTATAATCAGTAGCATTAAGAGGCCTCCTGATTGGAGGCCTCTTCTTATTTACATGTTGGGAATCAACCTTGAGTTGTAATGTCAAGTCAGCTGTATCGGGATGAGAAACATGATGGCTGCCCGGGATCCCCACAGGTTTGTCAATGATCTAGGTGACGAGGCGGTCGAACGCCTTATAAGTCGTTTGGAAAGTCGGGCAAAGGATAGTGTTTTTACAAGTCTCATTGATAAATACTCATCGCTGTTGTTACTTACTGACCCTGCAAAGGTGTTGGAGGTTGGCTGTGGTACGGGGGCAATGATTCGGTCTTTCGTGCGCAGTAAAAACTTCAATGGTCATGCTTTCGGCGTTGACCAAAGCGGTAGCTTCATTAATGCTGCGAAATCATTTGCCCGCCATGAGCATCTTGAAAATAGGCTGCAATTTCAGATTGGCGATGCGCATAATCTTGATTTTCCATCCGCAAGCTTCGACACCGTTATTGCCAATACACTGATAAGCCATGTTTCCGATCCTGCGCGTGTACTGGAAGAGATGGCGAGAGTGGTATGGCCTGGAGGAACAATCGCTGTTTTTGATGGCGACTATGCATCGCTGACCTATGCATTTCCTGACCATGATTTCGGCCGGCAAATGGATAGTGCACTGGCAACTGCTTCGTTCAACAACCCCAGGGTCATGCGTGATTTGCCGAGAATGCTGGATACCTATGGTCTTCAACTTGTTAGTGCTTGGGGCGATGCAGTTGTTGAGATTGGAGAGGGAAGTTATTTCAAATCTTTTGCTGAAACCTATGCGCCCTATGTAACTATTTCAGGGTTGATGGCGGAAAACGATGTCGATAGTTGGTTGTCTACACAGCGTGAAGCCATGAAGTCAGGGACATTCTTTGCATCATGTAACTATTACACATATCTTTTACGCCGCGTATAAGTTGCCAGAATCACCCGCATTCAGCCGTCAATCATCATAAATCAATGATGTTTCGCTGCCTGACAGTTAATAGGCGGTGTCATAATCTTTATAGTCTGGTGGTCAGCTGTGAAAGGGATATACAAAACGGTTGAGATGTCAAGCTGTCTTGCGTTAGGCATAAAATGGCTTCCTGCCTGTAAAAAAAGTATATGTCGATACTGAAAATCCACTATAGAAAAAAACTATAGATTCTATATAAATTAGCTCTTTGACAAATAGAAGTAACAGACAAGAATTATAGATACAGGCTATCCGTAAACCTGACAATCAAAGATTGTCGGGGTCCAGCTCTTATAAGTAAATAAGCATGTTTTGTGTTTGTAACCGGAAAGACGCACAAGGCAGCATGAAACATACAGAACAATTCAGAGGAGTCTGGAAAATCAATCATATGAAGGTCAACTCTATCTTTTCCGTTTTATGCATTGAACTGTCCTATGCAAACTAAATTTACAGACCAGCAGTTATCAGTGCCTGCCATAGCCAACTCGGATGTGGAATTGCGGGCCTGCCTGCAGTGCGACTACTGCACACCAAATTGTCCGACATTCAAATTGCTGGGTGATGAATACGACAGTTCACGTGGACGTGTCTACCTGATAAAGGGGTTGTTGGAGAATGAAGATAAGCCTGACCAGAAGACCGTCGATTATATTGATCGTTGCCTATCCTGTCTTGCCTGCATGTCCACATGCCCATCAAGCGTCCATTATCAGCATCTTATGGATCATGCAAGGGAGGTGATCGAACGGAAACATCACCGTAAGCCAGTGGACCGGCTTTCACGCTGGTTATTGGCGAAGATACTACCCTATCCTCAACGCTTTCGTCTGGCGATGCGGGCGGCAAGAACGATCAAGCCGGTAGCCTCGGTACTGCCCGGCCCGATTCGTGGCATGGTTGATTACACCCCAGACCGTCTTCCGCCTCCGAGCCCGAATGATCTGCCGCAAGTGTTTCCGGCTCACGGCCAGCGTAACAGTCGTGTGGCACTATTAACCGGTTGCGCACAGCAGGCTTTGAATACGGACATCAATGAGGCGACTATACGCATACTTCGCAGACACGGTTGCGAAGTTGTGATACCGCATGGTTCCGGGTGCTGCGGGGCTTTGACGCACCATATGGGAAAGACGAATGAGAGTCTTGCGGCAGCGGCAAAAAATATACAGGCATGGATGAAAGAGCTGGAAGGCGACGGGCTGGATGCAATAGTCATTAACACAAGTGGTTGCGGAACAGTTATCAAGGATTACGGTTTTATGTTTCGAAACGACTCTTTGGGGCAACAGGCGGCAACTATCGCCGGTTTGGCAAAGGATGTGACTGAAGTACTTTCAGGGATGAAATTAAACTACCTAATAAAACCTGGTCTGCGTATTTCCTATCATGCGACGTGCTCTCTGCAATTTGGTCAAAGAATTAGATTTACACCAAGAAAGCTATTGAAATCGGCGGGTTTCACTGTACTTGAGCCAAGGGACTCACATACCTGCTGCGGTGCGGCCGGTACCTACAATTTGTTGCAACCTGAGATCTCCAGGCAGTTGAAAGAGAGCAAGCTAAAGGAGTTGGAAGCAGGATCCCCTGCAGCGATTGCAGCTGGAAATATCGGCTGTATGATGCACCTGGCATCAAGCACAGAAACTCCTGTTGTGCATACGGTGGAACTGCTCGACTGGGTGACGGGAGGACCAATGCCCCGATCTTTGAGTGAAGTCTGTAGCAAAGCAGGTTAAGTAGCTACTCTGGTTTATCAATCAGGAATTTGTTTCGAGCCTCGGGGATTGGCGATAAGTTCGTATAGTGCGTAGCTATGCGATGCTCGTTAGTTATGGCTGTTAGGGGTGCATACTTCTGACATCGGGCAAGGGCCGGTTCGTTTTACTGGCGTATCGTGGCATCCTTCCACACCCCATTCCGTAGCCAGTCCCTTGAACGCCAGAGAGGCAGGACTCTTGTACGAATCCTTACGGCTGATAAGCGTGATTGTGTGGTGTGGAAGTTCTGGAATCAGCATAACCGGAAAAATCTCATTTTGTTGGCACGCGATCGTGTTGGGGAGTATGGTCGAGAGCCGCCCCAATCGTAGAACCTCGATTATCGTACTTAGCGAGTTGGTCTCAATTGCAATCGAAGGTTTGATATCGTGTTCCAGGCAATAGAGGTCGATGTGCCTGCGTAGTGCAAAATCGCTGTTGAGTAGTGCCAGCGGTTCCCGTTCAAGGGTGTGTTGATCCAGAGGAGTTTCCTGGCCGGCGTATTGGTGGGTCGATCCAACCGCCAGATTGAGTGGTTCTATGAACAGGTGTTGAGTCTCTATGTATTCATAATTGGCGGCTATGGTAAGTGTATTCGTGAATGCTATGCCAATATCGATATTACCGGCCAGAACGCCGCTCTCAATATCATCTTGCGGCATCTCATAGGTGCCTACGGATATACCTGGATAACGTTTGTTGAATCGATCTATCAGTGGCGCAGCCAGATAATCCGTGATCGGTGTCATACCAAGACTCAGGGATCCACGGCTCAGGTCCTGCAGTTCCTGGATGGCCCGCTTCCCGGCATCCAGTTCACCTAGCGCTCGACGTGCATAACTGATATAGACCTCACCCGCATCGGTAAGGTGAACGGTACGACCTGTACGATCCAACAGCTGTGTTTCGAGAGACTCCTCCAGCTGCTTGATTTGTTGTGACAGCGTGGGTTGAGAAACAAACAGTGTTTCTGCCGCACGGGTAAAACTGTGATGTTCGGCAACCGCTAAAAGATAGCGTAGAGAACGAGGACACATGATATTTCTATCCATAGCCAACCCCTATGGAAGTTATAGAAAAAGCGGATTTCGCTAATCACTCCATGATGAGTCCTAGTGTAGACCAATTTTAGATTTGTAGTGAGGATCCACGAATATATCTTTACCTTGCGAAATTAAATTACTTTTTCCATGTAAATCAATAGGGCAATTCGTGATGACCATAGCCATCGCCTATAGAGCTAATCAGAATTAGGTCTTGGACAATTATTGTGACCTGGTAAATAGTTTGACTTAACACGATTAGAGAATCGCGCACTTCGTGAATTATTAAGAACGGCTTAAGTAAGGTGAATTTCAGCTGTGAAACAGATCATTCATCGATTGCTTAAGTATCAAAACAGTATATGCGAAATATGTAATTAAACATTAGGTAATAAATACAAGCTTTTTAAAAACCTAATCATAAGGAGGTCACGCGACCATGTCATCAGCCATCAGACAAAAAGTGATGAAACATCTGGAGATCGTCAAACAACTCCAGCCGTCTCTACACCAGGAGACTCATGCGCCCTCTCCTGATCAGGTCGATAACGAACACTATCGGGCCTATACGCGTATGTCGCATGATGTCGGTGGTGAACCGGACGTACCAATCACATGGGAAGAGAAAGAGGAAGAGGTATGGGAACACAACACCTTCGTTACATGTGAGGTGTTGGCTTGGCGTGGTATTTGGAATGCCGAGGAGAGACGCCGCAGGCAGAATGTGGATGTGGGACAGACAATGTATCTGGGTTTGCCTTATTACGGCCGGTGGTTGTTGACCGCAGCAAGAATATTGGTCGACAAGCAGTACATTACGCTCACCGAATTGTCCGACAAGATTGATGAGGTCAAAAAACGCTATGAGTAAACCACACTACGATCGAGAGCATCACGTCAAGAAGGCCACGGGTATCGGTGATCCCCAATGTTTTAAAGGCGAAGCCGGCGCGCCAAAGTTCAAGGTTGGCGACAAGGTGAGGATTCGGGACCTGCCCGATATTTTTTATACCCGCACCCAGGTCTATACCCGCGGCGTGCCTGCAACTGTCGCCCAACTGGTGTATGAAAGTCCCGCCCCGGAGGATGAAGCGTGGGACAACACAGACAAGGTGGTCTGGTTTTACAGTCTGGTGTTCAAGCAAAAGGATCTGTGGCCGGACTATCCGGATGCATTTGCAAATGACACTGTAGAGACCGAACTGCCTGAACGCTGGCTTGAACCGCTGTAGCCGTGCCTGCCGATTGAACACAAGACGTTTGTTTGGATAAAGAATCAGAGAGGATAGACAAATGGCGGAGAAACATAAACCTGCACCAATGGTTGATGAGGTCAGTGAATTTGAGGTGCTCGAAATCGCCGTTCGCGAACTCGCTATCGAAAAAGGCCTTTTCACCGCTGAGGATCATCAGCGTTGGACTGAATATATGCATACACTCGGGCCGCTTCCTGCGGCGCGCCTGGTTGCCAAGGCCTGGTTGGATCCGGAATTCAAGAAGCTGGCCGTAGAGGATGGAGTCAAGGCCAGCCTTGAAGTCGGAATTGACTGGGTCAACAGCATGCCGACCCATTTCGGCACACCCAGTGACTACTGCAATCTGCGTGTACTCGAAGACACGCCAAAGTTAAAACATGTGGTCGTCTGTACGCTCTGTTCATGCTATCCACGTCCCATCCTCGGGCAATCGCCGGAGTGGTACCGGACACCGAACTATCGTCGACGCCTGGTGCGCTGGCCGCGACAGGTGCTTGCGGAGTTCGGACTTCAAGTGCCCGAAGACGTAGAGGTTCGGGTAGAGGACTCGAATCAGAAATCACGATTCATCGTATTGCCTGTTCGTCCCGAGGGGACCGAAGGGTGGAGCGAGGACCAGTTGGCAGAGATCGTGACAAGAGACTGCCTGATCGGCGTAGCCGTGCCGAAACCCGGCAAGACAGCCAACGATCCGCGACCTGTGCGTCCCGCCGTCAACCCATACCACCACTAGGAAGTCCCATGGCAGAGATCAATCCTAAATATTTTGAACTCGACAAAGAGATGCGCGACCGCGATCTGGATGAGTCGACGCCGGTTTCACTACTGGAAGATGTAAAAGGCAAGGGACGGGTCTGGGACGATCTGTGTGAGCAGTATGGTGTGGATAATCCCGATCCTCCATGGCGGATCACCCTGGAAGCGACCTGCGATATGCTCGCAGGCGGTTATTGGGAAACCTTTAATGTCTGCAAACCCAAGGAGGAGCGTGATTCTGAAGAGGAGCAGAAGCATCTCGATGCCGTGGAAAGACGTTGGGAAGAGGATCAGCTCGTCAACAAATATTACGACGAAGTTCCTTTCCCGGAAAGGCAGTTGTTGGCGCTGGCGCATACGCTAATCCGGCGCGGTCTGTTTGATGAGGAGGAGTTGGCGCGTCGCATGGAAGAGATCGATCGGCGTTTGAACAGCGCTTGATCGTGGAGATGTCAGTATGCAATCGAGCGAGTGTTTCGCTCGATTGTACTTCCAGTCGTTTGGCGCACAGGTAAAAAACGGGTTGACTGGAGATTGCATCCAAACGCAACAGTCATTTAGACCATCGGGGTGGTGAGGAGAGATCGATGCAGATCCGCTTGCTGTTTGGAGAGTGCCTGGCCCCGCTGCCAATGCAGCAACTTTCGACACTTGACACAGAGGATAGATTGAATGTCTATACGCGGAGTCCGCATTAAGATTGAAGACCTTAGCCATCGCTATACTTCAAAAAGTCCAATCACATTCGATAAGGTCAATCTGGAAGCGAAGCATGGTGAGATCATTGTCATTATCGGGCGTTCCGGTTGCGGCAAATCGACCTTGTTGCATATTCTTGCAGGGTTGTTGAAACCGACGGATGGCTCTGTTCGTCTTGACGATACCTTGGTGACATCGCCATCGCCGCAATGGGTCATGATGTTCCAGGCGCCCCATCTTTTTCCCTGGATGAAGGTGTCGCAAAATGTCGGTATCGGGCTGCACTTTGCAGGTTGGGATGAGTCCAGGATGCGTGAAAGGGTTGACGATGCACTTAGCCTTGTCGATCTTCAGGACTACGCCGATAACAACGTGCAGGACCTGTCGGGTGGTCAGCAGCAACGTGTGGCGCTGGCGCGCTCACTAGTTATGGAACCGGAGTTGCTGCTTCTGGATGAACCATTCTCAGCACTCGATGCCTTTACCCGCGCATCTCTGCAACACGATGTTCGATCGATTGCAAAACGCCTCGGCTTCAATGTTGTGATCGTGACCCACGATATCGACGAGGCGGTCCTGATGGCGGATCGGGCACTGATCATGGCGGGCTCTCCCGGCAAGATCTACGACGAGCTCGAAGTCAATCTACCCGATCCACGTGAGCGGCACGACCCGAATGTGCAGGCAATGCGCACACGCCTGATGGAGGCCTTCAAACAAGCCGCTAATGAGTACCCAAGCGCTTCCGGCAAGGATGCTGGTGACGAATCAAGTCCACACAGCGTCACGCAGCATGCCTGACCCTGCATAAGTCGGAATATCCGATTACCTAACGGAGGATATCGAAGATGAATGAGCAGAAGCAGCTTATAGATAAGTACGGTGACGGAATCAATGATCCCGATCTCGTCCTGGAATACGACCCCCTATTCAAGAACGTGTTAGGTAGTGGTGTTGATAGGCGTGATTTTCTGAAAATGGGCAGTCTTGCGGCGATGAGCAGCCTGATTCCTTCGGCAGCGACCTTTGCCCAGGAGAAGAAATGGGATCCTGTGGTCCGTATAGGATATATCCCGATCACCGATGCTGCGGCGCTGCTGGTGGCCCATGAGTTGGGTTTTTTCAAGAAAGAGGGTATCGAATCCGTTCGCCCAACCCTGATCCGCGGTTGGTCACCCCTGGTGGAGGCGTTTGCCTCGCACCGATTCAATCTCACCCATATGTTGATTCCGATACCGATCTGGATGCGTTATAACAACAAGTATCCGTTGAAGATCACTGCCTGGGATCATACCAACGGCTCCGCTATCATCGTGCACAAGGATAGCGGTATCAATACGCCAAAGGATTTCGGTGGCAAGCAGTTTGCCGTGCCCTATTGGTACTCGATTCATAATATCGTTTCGCAAAAGATCATGAAGGAGGCCGGTATCAAACCAGTGATACGGCCGCAAACCGCGAAACTGGCCCCTGATGAGTGTAATTTCCTGGTGCTCAATCCGCCTGAGATGCCGCCGGCCCTTGCGGCCAAGTCGATTGACGGTTACTGCGTGGCCGAACCCTTCAATGCCCTGGGCGAGATCAAGGCGGGCGGAAAGGTGCTGCGTTTCACAGGTGATGTCTGGAAAGGGCATCCATGCTGTGTCGTGGTCATGCATGAGGCCGATGCGATGGATCCTGATCGTGCGGCATGGGCTCAGGGTGTGCACAACGCCATCATCGCCGCACAGATACATCTCGGAGAAAACAGAGAGGAGATGGCGCATCTGCTCTCCCGTAATGGCAAGAAATACCTGCCGTTCCCGAAGAAGGTCATCGAGCGGGCCATGCTGTTCTACGATCCTGCCTACTACAGCAACCCGGTAGCGATCAAACACCCGGAGTGGGGTATGGACCGAATCAATTTTCAGAGTTGGCCCTACCGTTCCGCCACTGAACTCGTTGTTTCGGATCTGAAGAGTACTGTACTCACCGGCGACGCCAGTTTCCTTGACGGACTCTCACCGGAGCATGTGGCTGATGATCTGGTCAACTACAAATATGTGAAGAATGCCCTTGAAGCCAATCCTAAATGGAAGAATGACCCGAGCGTGCCCAAAACGGGCGACCCCTATTCCAGAGTAGAGGTGGTTAAACTGTGAGTGAAGATGCCGCATCTTTCAAGGTGGGCGAATCCAAGCCGTACCGTGTCCTGAAATCATCAGGACGCGGTTTATACAACTTCTTCGGGGGGTTGGCGATCCTGTTCGTCTTTTGGTGGATTGGAGGTTATTTCATATCCATCAATCCATCCACTGAACACTTCGCGGCTTTCGGGCCGATTCCCACATTTAAGGCATTTCCCGAGCTATGGTCCTCCGGCACGATTCAGAGTGCAATAGCCGCAAGTGGCTATCGTTTGGGTTTGGGTCTGCTGATTGCGATAGTAATCGGTGTGCCGATCGGTATTCTGATGGGTCGAAGCAAGCGCTTCCGCGAAATAAGCAATTCACCGTTTCAGCTATTGCGCATGATCAGTCCATTGGCTTGGATGCCGCTTGCGGTCATTGTTTTCGCAACTTGGAATCAATCGATCATTTTTCTGATTGCAATTGCATCGGTCTGGCCAGTGGCCTTTGCCACGGCCGCGGGTCTGGCGAAAATCGATCCGGCCTGGTTCAAAGTGGCGCGAAATCTGGGCGCTAAGCCCATACACATGATGACCAAAATTATATTGCCGGCCATCAGCTTCGATGTATTTACAGGTATCCGGCTGGCGTTGGGTGTGGCGTGGATTGTGTTGGTGCCGGCGGAATATCTGGGGGTCACATCCGGTCTCGGCTACTCAATAGAAGACGCCAGGGAAACATTGTCATACCACCACCTTACAGCCATCGTGCTGGTGATCGGTGCACTCGGTTACATCCTCGACAGTACCTGTGTGTTACTGATCAAACATTTCAGCTGGCACCGTGGAGATGAATCGTGAGCCATCAGAGCGAGGAGAGGAAAAAAGTGTGTTCACCTGTTGGAAAGGTTGTTAAGCAATGAGTAATGATACCGCGCCTGCCGGGTTGAACATCCTCAACAGCATGATGGGTGCAAACGCATCTCAGCGCCTATTGAAATCATCCTGGCGGGGATTGATGAATTTCTTTGGCGGGCTTGCGATCCTGTTTGTGATCTGGTGGTTTGGCATCTATCTGATATCTTCAAATACCTCGACCGAACATTTTGGTGACTTTGGGCCAATACCAGCAATTCAGGCGATCCCAGTGTTATGGGAAGAGGGCACGATACAGAGTGCGATTACATCCAGTGGCTACCGTTTGGGTAGTGGACTGTTAATTGCCATATGCATTGGAGTGCCAATCGGTATTTTGATGGGACGCAGTAAGCGGTTTCGTGAATTGAGCAACTCACCCTTTCAGTTGTTGCGTATGATCAGTCCCCTCTCTTGGGAACCTATCGCGGTTATTGTTTTCGTGACATGGAATCAGGCGATCATATTCCTGATAGCCATTGCGTCGGTTTGGCCTATCGCGTTTGCAACCGCAGCCGGTCTGGCCAAGGTCGATCCTGCCTGGTTTAAGGTGGCGCGAAACCTTGGCGCCAAACCCTGGCATATCGTGACACGGATTATCATACCGGCGATCACATTCGATGTGCTTACAGGTGTGCGTCTTGCGCTCGGTGTGGCATGGATCGTTCTCGTTCCTGCAGAATTCCTTGGTGTTACTTCCGGTCTTGGCTACTCGATTCAAGATGCGCGTGAGGGTCTTTCGTACGACCATCTTATGGCATGGGTGCTTATCATAGGTGCTATCGGCTACATCCTCGATAGCTCCTGTGTGATGCTAATCAAGCGCTTCAGTTGGCATCGTGGAGATCAGTGACATCTCGTAGTTACGACGCGATAACAGCAACCTGAAAGGCTTGGTATCAAGCATATGTTGTGTGCTGGCGGATGCGAGGTAAATGTGATGAGCAGATCGAGATTCAGTGAAGAAAAGATCTTGGCTGTATTGAAGGAAGCGGAGGAGTCGGATGAGAAGATCACTGAAATATGCAGCAAGCATGGGATCTCCGATGCCACATTTTACAAATGGCGCTCAAAATACGGAGGCCAGTCAGCCAATGACTCAAGGCGTTTGAAGCAACTCGAGGAGGAGAATAAGCGGCTTCGAGCGCTTGTTGCCGATCTCGCTTTACGTAATCAGGCATTAAAGCGCGTGGTATCGAAGAAGTGGTGAACACTATCGGCCGCCGTGGGCGGAAGTATTTACCACAACAGAGGAAATGAGATGAATGTGGTAGGTGTATTGTTTGGTTTTGCAGTGACAATGCAATAGAGAGAGGCGATAACTACATGTCACAGAATTATCACATCGTTTGCTTGACTGGAACACGCGAAAAATTGCAGATGGCTGCAATGTTCGCATCGGTGGCAGCCGCCACGGGTGATCGGGTTACTGTATTTTTTTCTATGAATGCATTGCCTTTCTTCATCAAGAATTCTGTACAGCAGCCACCGGTGGAGAGCCGGTTTGGCGAAATGATTGAAAGCGAAGTGGGTGTGCCGCCGTTCAAACAATTGTTTAAAAGTGCGGCGGAATTGGGAGATGCAAAACTTTTGCCCTGTTCCATGGCGCTTGATCTGTTGAAGATTACCAAAGAGGCTCTTGATCCCGAGTTTGGACCGCCGACAGGGCTCACCCGCTTTCTTAACGATGCTGAAGGCGGGCAGCTGCTGACATTTTGAATCGATAGCGGCTCAAACTATCTCAGCAAGAGGATATTGTGAATGAGTGAATTTAAAACCATCGATGCTCGAAACACGTTTTGCCCCGGGCCGCTAATGGAGCTTATTACCTATATGAAGCAGGCGGCAGTTGGCGATACCCTCGAGCTGTTATCGACCGATAACGGAACGGCATCCGATGTTCCCGAGTGGATCGACAAGGTTGGACACGAAATGATCAGTAGTGAGAAGGTCGGGGAGGTCTGGCACATGAAGGTTCGCAAGCTCAAATAGCGGTAGGTGAAGAGGAGTGGATTGATTGCTTGTTAATCAATGGCTCAGCTGGTTTAACAAAAGAGATTTATCTGGCCCAGGGTCAGAGATCTCCTGTAATAGTGGATTAGGAGAGTGCAATGAGAATCTTAGTCGTCGGTGGTGGCTGCGGTGGTACCATATTGGCCAACAACCTTGCGCGGCGGCTGGCCAGCGAGATCCGCAATCGTAAGGTCAGACTCACACTGCTTTCGGCCTCGGATAAACACATGTATCAGCCGGGTCTGTTGTATGTGGCGTTTGGACAGATGATGCCTGACGAACTGTATCGTGATCAGGAGAGTCTGCTTGAGCCCTCGATTGAGTTTTATGTGGATCCGGTCGAGGCGTTCCATCTTGATCAGAACAAGGTTACAACAAAAAGCGGTAAGACACATGAGTATGACGTGATGGTCATCGCAACCGGTTCACGTATCGTGCCTGAAGAAGTGCCTGGCCTGGTCGAGGGTTCTGAAACCTTCTATTCCGAGGAAGCCGCCGTGAAGATGTTCAAACGTCTCCGTGAGTTTGAGGGCGGTAAGGTTGCGATTGTCGTCGGTGTCCCGCACAAATGTCCGATCGCCCCGGTGGAGGTGACTTTCTCCCTTCACGACTATTTCAAGATGCGCGGTATTCGCGACAAGGTGCACATCAAGTACCACTATCCAATCGGTCGGATCCACACCATAGAAAATGTTGCCAAATGGGCAAAGCCGGAGTTCGATCGCATTGGCGTTGAATATGAAACCCTGTTCAACGTCAAGGAAGTGGATGTGGAGAATCAGGTGGTAAAGAGCGAAGAGGGTACCGAGACCGCATATGATCTGCTTATCTCCATTCCGCCACACAGGGGAATGCCGGTGATCGAACGGGATAAGATGGGCGATGGCGGCTGGATACCCACTGATCGGTACAAACTCACCATGGAGGGATATGACAATGTCTATGTATTGGGGGATACCACCAACCTGCCGGTGAGCAAGACCGGTTCCGCGGCGCATTTCGAAGCCGAGGTAGTGGCCGAGAACATCGCTTCGATTATCAAGATCGGTACACCCGTACGTGATTATGACGGTAAGGTCTACTGTTTTATCGAGGCAGGTCATGATCGGGCGACCTACGCCATGTTCAACTATGAGAATCCACCCGACCTGAAGGCGCCCAATAAATCGATGCACTGGTTTAAAATGAGCTATAACAAAATGTATTGGACCAGCGTCCGCGGTCTACTTTGAGGAGGCGTGGTTATGACTGCCCAGACTGAATCACCTCAACCCGCAAACACTATTGATCGTGAGGAGCTTGCCCACGAACTGGAGCAGCTATCAGAACTTGCGACACTGGTCTTGTCGGCGCGGGATGCCTTGTCGGACGATATTGTTTCCCGTCTCGCTTCGGCATTGAGTGAAGGTATCACACTGCTTGACCGTCTTACCCGCAATGAGGGTCTTATGCGCCTACTGCAGGTGCTCGATAAGCCGGAGACTCAACATCTGCTGCATGGGCTCTCCACTGCACTCTCGCAAATGAGCCGGGAAATCGCAATTTCACCGCCGGCCAAAGGTGGTCTCGGGGGGGTTGTCAAACTGGCGATGGAACCTGGTACGCAAGAGGGTCTGCGATCGCTTTCGCTGCTGGGTAAGTATTGGAGCGACAGCATGCGTGAACTACACAGTAAGGGCGGTAATTGAAAAAACAGCTGCTGATTGTGATGGACTGCCGGAGAGCGCTGTCAACGGACGGTTTATTTGATAAGCAGCTTGAGAGGCTGCATCTCTTTATACATGATCACGAGAGGCTTCCTGCTGGCAAAGGTGAGAATGCGGGTGTGCGATGGATAAAACAGGTGGCTGCACAAGAACATGTGTATCTCCTCTCCACGCATTAGAAACTCCTTAAGGCGAAGGATGTTCCTCATATCCACATCGTCCTGCAGTGGATGTTTGTAATGGTTCAATACCAAGCTATCATCAGACAGTGCCAGTTGAGGGATCTCATCGTGATGTCCCAACAGCTCGTGGTGTGCCTGTTTGCGCAGGCGGGAGGAGAGGATCAATCCGGCCCGGTCTTCTCCGAATAGCCAGCTGATATCCCTCTCTTCATCGTAGTCGGCACTGTGTTCGCCAAAGGCGAGGCACCAGCCCCTATAGTAGGCGTTGTATCGCTTGACGATCCGTGAATCATTCATTGTATGATCAGGGTGTTGTTACCGTGCCTTGCATTGCCAGGAGGGCTGGGTAGCAAAAAGATATATAATAATAAAATCTTCGGCTGGCCTTTATAGGTGGTGCAATCTGGCCAGCTCCCCATTATGCAATGGATCGATCCTCATACTACTTAAAACGCTCTCTGCATACAATCTTCAAAGAGTGGTTTACTACTACTGAGCGCTAAAACACCAGGTTCATCACCAGCATCATGACGGTCAGAAACAGTAGTGTCATGATGCCGCCCGCCCGCATAAAATCAGATACGCGATACCCTGCAGGTCCCATGATCAATGCATTCACCTGGTGGGTAGGGATCAGGAAGGAGTTGGATGTGGCGATGGCAACGGTAAGTGCGAAAACAGCGGGATTGCCGCCGGCGCCAATGGCGATATTCACTGCCAGCGGAACCAGCAGAACCGTCGCGCCCACATTGGACATGACCAGGGTGAAAAAGGTGGCGAGTACCGCAACCGACAACTGGATAATCCAGATCGGCATATCTCCCACTACCCAAAGTACCTGATCCGCAATCCATTTTGCCGTGCCGGTGGTCTCCACTGCGAGACCAAGCGGTATCAAAGAGGCAAGCAAAAAGACCGTCTTCCAGCTGACCGCTTCATACGCCTCATCGATATTGAGGACACCGGACAGTACCATCCCAATGGCGCCGGTGAGCAGGGCAACCGAGAGACGGATGTCGGTAAACAGCACCATTGAGAGTGCAATGCTGAAAAACAGCATCGCCCATCCCACCTTGTGTGGGCGCAAATCTTCATGGGGGTATTCAGTGGTGACTACGACGAAGTTTTTATCCTTTTCGATCCTGGGGAGAACGTCCCAGGGGGTGTGAACCACCAGGGTATCTCCCGCCATGAAGGGTATGTTACGGATATCCTCCCCCTCGCGCAGGGTTTCACCGTTGCGGTGCAAGCCGATCATGGCGAGGCCATAGGTCTTCCGCATCCACACATCACGGGCGCTCTTGCCGATGAGTGATGAGCCGGGTGGTATGACCACTTCGGCAATACCGGCCTTGTTGGCAGAAAGGTCATTCGAGAAGGTACGCAGTGAGGAGCGTCTTTTAAGCTTGAATACCTCGGCGAAGCTGGCCAGGGAATCCGGATCGGCAACCACACCCAATACCATGCCGGCTTCAAGATCGACATCCCGTGCCAGGGCGCCCGGACCGATTCGGTTTGCCTCACCCGATAGTTTTGTCGCGATCACTCTGACCCGATAAGCGGTCTCGATGTCATCCAGCTGTTTGCCGATCAGGCCGCTCTCATCGGTGACAACCACCTCTGACAGGCTGTAGCGCAAGCCGTAGACATCCTGGAAATATTGCATCGGATCGGTACCACTGGTGCTGCTTTCACTCTTGGTTTTCGGCAGCACGAAACGCCCGGCCAGTAGGAAGTAGATGATCCCGCTGACAATCAGAGCGATCCCGATCGGCGTGACAGAAAAGAGTCCCCAGGTCTCCATCTGTTGATCGGCGGACAACGCCTTGTTTGAGGTGAGAATCAGGTCGTTGAGCAGAATCAGCGGGCTGGAGCCGACCATAGTCATGGTACCGCCGAGAATAGCGGTAAAGCCCATCGGCATCAGCAGGCGGGACATCGGCAGGCCGGATCGGGCGGAGATGCGCGATACTACAGGGAGGAACAGCGCAGCCGCGCCCACGTTCTGCATGAAAGAAGAGATGAATCCCACAGTGGCGGATATGATCGGGATAATCCTGCCCTCAGTGGTGCCGCCGGCCTTGAGTATGAATGCAGCGACACTGCCCATGATGCCGGTTTTATCCAGGCCGGCGCCGATGATCATGACGGCGATGATGGAGATGACGGCGTTGGATGAAAAGCCATCGAACAGATGCCTGTTATCGACCAGCCCCTGATCGAGTCCCATCAGCGGCGCAAGCAGGGACGAGAGGCCCAACAGCACCATAATACTGGCGGCGGCAACATCCACCCCGACGACCTCAAAGGCAAACAGGTAGATGGTCAGCATCAGGATGGCCCCTACCCAGGCGATCTCGATAGTGGGGGACAGGTCGGCCAGCAACAGTGCTGCGATGAGGAAGATGGCGCTTGCAATGAGCTGTTTAAGTGAGAGGGGGCTGCCTTGGCTGGGCATCGATTGCCGGTTGTTCGATGGTGTCATGCTGTTACTGCTTTAAAAAAACTAGGGGTCGTGGGTGCCCGAACAGTCACCATCCCCATGGAGCATATGGAAAAAATGCTGCACTGCACATTCCGATATGGAATTGCATTCGGGTTAGAATGGTGCGATATCTTGCAATTGAGGCCGATAGATGGCCTGAGAATCCGGGTATCCTGCCTAATGATTCAGATATTTTCAAATAAATAATTATGTCTTAATATTCCTCTATGGAATATTTAAATCTACCTGACCTGAAACATCTGGCGACATTGAGAGCGGTCGTCGAGCAGGGTGGCGTTTCCGAGGCCGCCCGACTACTGCACATCGGCCAGCCTGCGGTGACCAAACGGCTGCGTGCCCTTGACGGTTGTTATGCAGCGGGTTTGATGCAGCGGCAAGGGCGTACTTTGGAGCTCACCCCTGCAGGGGAGCGGGTCTATGCCTTTGCGCGGCTGGTGCTCGATCATCAGGCCTCCCTTTTGGATGATCTGGAGTATCTGCGGTCGGGTCTGAACAGACTGCGCCTCGAAGTCACCTTCGCCATCGGCGAACATCTACTGCCGAGCCTGTTGTTGAATTTCTCCGATAATTTTCCTCAGTACAGAATAGAGAGCCGCATGGGTTACAGTCGGCATATTCAGCGCCGACTCGCTACGGGGCTCTCCGATTTAGCATTACTTGAGCAGGCCCCGGACCATCCCGAGGTCCTGGTGCAGAAATGGCTGGACGATGAACTTGTACTGGTTTGCGGCCTGGGGCACCCGCTTTGGGGCAGTGGACTGTTGCCGGTGACAGAGTTGGGAGATTTACGCTATGTGCTGCGCGAATCCCAGTCGTCCATGCGAATCACCCTGGATAAGGCGCTCAGGGATATCGGCATCGATCAGTTGCCCATCGCCATGGAAGTGGGGTCGACGGATACCATCGTGGAGATGCTGCAGCATGGTGGGCATGTGAGTTTCCTGCCTCGTTTTGCGGTCGACGATGCCCTGAATGCCGGCACCCTCTACCATATAAAAATACAGGGACTTCGTATCTACCGTACTCTGTGGATTGCCAGGACCCGTTCGAATTTAAAAAATGCCGTGGCTGAAGCGTTTATCCAGTTGCTGCGTAAGAAATCGTGGAACGGATAGTGCGACGCCTCAATCTCTAAGTTGACTGATGTAGTCCTGCCCTACACCACTAAATAACAAGGCTGTGTCAATCTTACATTTCAGTTCCTGCAGTTGGATGCCCTGGGGCATTGTCATGCCTCAACGGTATCAGCTGGAAGAGGATAACCACTACCAGACAGGTGTAGGATTAATTGATGGTTACCGTGACATTCTGTCATTTAGCTATGACTATTTGTCATTATTGCTCCATATTTTCCCGGTTTTTTTAGTTGCCGATTTTTTTAACAGAATAATTTGATCTATAAAAATTTCCCAACTAACCTTGCATTGTGCGCCCACTGTTTTTCGTTCAAATAGCGGAACCCTAAGTGGGTGATCAAACATCTTCTACGCCAATTCGACTCGCCCAAACAGCCTTGGTATCCGTTTACCGAGGAGGTGATCATTCGTACCAAGAATAATTACAGCGTCTGTGTTGCCGGGTTAGTGGTCAGATCCAAGTTAAGCAATAAATATTTCTAAAACTTAATGTAAGTTGGGAAGGAGAACAATATGCTCAGGTCCCTTTTGATAGATGCGGAAAAGTGTACGGGATGCGTGCAATGTGAATTGGCGTGTTCCTTTGAAAATGAAGGTGAGTTCAATCCTGCCAAATCACGAATCAGGGTTTTTACATTCCACCATGAAGGGCGTTTTGTTCCCTATACATGCACACAATGTGCTGAAGCCTGGTGTATGCAGGCCTGTCCTGTTGACGCCATCACGCTGGATGCCGGCAGCGGGGCGAAGGTTGTCAATGCTGCCGTCTGTGTCGGGTGCAAGGTCTGCACCATCGCCTGCCCCTTTGGCACCGTCAACTACAGCAGTAGCAGTGGAAAGGTGGTTAAGTGTGATCTCTGTGGCGGAGATCCCGCGTGTGCCAAGGCCTGTCCGACGGCCGCGATCACCTATGTGGACGCGGATCAGACAGGATTTGAAAAGATGCGTGCCTGGGCGGGTAAAACCGATGCCGGCAGTGCTGCAAGTGCATAATTCTGGAGGTAAATAGCTATGTCATGGGCTGGAAAAATTCTTCGCGTCAACCTGACTCAAGGTACCTGCACCACCGAGGCGCTCAATCGTCAATGGGCACAGGAGTATCTCGGCCAACGCGGCCTGGCATCCAAATATCTGGTTGAAGAGGTCGACCCGCAAGTCGATCCCCTCAGTCCCGAAAACAAGATGATCATGACCACCGGACCCCTAACCGGGACCATGGCTGCGACCAGCGGTCGCTATTCGGTGGTTACCAAAGGGCCGCTTACCAACTGTATAGCCTGTTCCAATTCCGGGGGATTTATCGGTGCCGAGATGCACTTCGCCGGTTGGGACATGATCATCTTTGAGGGTAAGTCGCCAAAACCGGTCTACCTCTATGTGGTCAACGACAAGGTGGAACTGCTCTCTGCGGAAGAGATATGGGGGACCAGTGTCTGGCACACCGATGAGTGGCTGCACGCCAAGCACCAGGACCCGATGCTGCGTATCGCCGCGGTCGGACGTTCCGCCGAGGCGGGTTGTCTCTATGCGGCGATCGTCAACGACCTGCACCGGGCGGCCGGCAGATCCGGAGTCGGCACCGTCATGGCCTCCAAGAATCTCAAGGCGGTGGCCATCCGCGGGACTAAAGGGGTTGCTAACATCAAGGACCCGTCCAAGTTCATGCAGGCCGTCAACGATGGGAAAAAGGTGCTTGCCGAAAATGCGGTTACCGGACAGGGATTACCCACCTACGGTACCCAGGTACTGATGAATGTGATCAACGAGATGGGCGCCCTTCCCACGCGCAATATGCGTGAAGTGCAGTTCGAAGGGGCGAACAAGGTTTCTGGTGAGGCGATGCACGAAAAACGTGCCTCGGACGGCAAACCCAACCTGACCACCAATGCCGGCTGTTTCGGTTGCACCATTGCCTGCGGGCGTATCTCCACCATCGACAAGGGTCACTTCTCCATTGAAAACAAACCCGAGTATTGGGGCAGTTCCGGCGGCCTGGAATATGAAGCGGCCTGGGCGATGGGGCCGGATACCGGCGTCGATGATCTGGATGCATTGACCTACGTTAACTTCATCTGCAACGAGGACGGATTCGATCCGATCTCATTCGGTGCCACCCTCGCGGCGGCTATCGAACTCTTCAAGATCGGCGCCATCACCACCGAGCACACAGGTGGGCAGGAGCTCGCTTTCGGTTCTGCCGAGAACCTGGTTTGGGCTGCCGAGACGTTGGTCAAGGGAGAGGGTTTCGGCAGGGACCTGGGGCTGGGTTCCAAGCGTCTGTGCGAGAAGTATGGACACCCCGAGCTATCCATGACGGTCAAGGGTCAGGAATTCCCCGCCTACGATCCACGGGGTATCCAGGGTATGGGGCTCGCCTATGCCACCTCGAATCGTGGTGCGTGCCATCTCAGGGGCTACACGGTGGCTTCCGAGATTCTGGGAATTCCGGAGAAGACCGATCCGTTGGAGACCGATGGCAAGGCCGGACTGGTAAAGGCCTTTCAGGATGCCACAGCGGCGGTTGACTCCAGTGGACTCTGCCTGTTCACCACCTTTGCCTGGTCGTTGGAGGATATCGCGCCCCAGGTTAACGGTGCCTGCGAGGGTGACTGGACCGCGGAGCGTATGCTGGAGCTGGGAGAGCGGGTGTGGAATATGGAACGGGATTTCAATCTGCGGGCCGGCCTGACCGCGGCGGATGACACTCTGCCTCAGCGCCTGTTGAAAGAGGCGGCCAAAACCGGGCCTGCAGAGGGTCGTGTTAACGACCTGGACAAGATGCTGCCCGAGTATTACGAATTGCGTGGCTGGACGGCGGACGGTGTGCCCACCGATGCCACCCGTCAGCGGCTCGGCCTGACCTGACATAACAGGAGATGTCAGATGCAATATATCGTAATCGGTGCCGGCCCGGCCGGTGTTACGGCCTGTGAAACCCTGAGGAGCCAGGACCCCGCCGGTCAAATCACTTTGATCGGCGGGGAGCCGGAACCACCCTATTCACGCATGGCCATACCCTACCTGCTGGTGGAGCAGATTGATGAACGGGGTACCTACCTGCGGAAGAGCGAGGACCACTATAGCCAAAATCGGATTGAACATATCAGGATGGCGGTGACTCAGGTGCATCCCGAACAGCATCGTGTCACCCTGGCCGATGGGAGCAGCCTGGAATACGATCGCCTGCTGATTGCCACCGGCGCCACGCCATTGAAACCGCCGATCCCCGGTATCGATCTGGATGGCATTCATAACTGCTGGACCCTGGAGGACGCCCGCGCCATCGTGGCACGCGCCAAGCCGGGATCGCCTGTGGTGCTGATAGGCGCGGGTTTCATCGGCTGCATTATTCTCGAAGCCCTGGTTGAGCGCGACGTGAAGCTTACGGTGGTGGAGAAAGGCGACCGGATGGTTCCACGCATGATGGATAACGTGGCCGGGAATCTGTTGAAAAACTGGTGCGAGAAGAAGGGGGTGCGTATCCTGACCAGCAGCGGAGTTGTCGGTTTCTCTGAATCAGGCAATGGTTTGAGTGTCGATCTGGACAGTGGCGAGAGCCTGGCTGCAGACCTGGTGATAACGGCAATGGGTGTACGCGCGAATATCGACTTCCTGGCCGGATCGGGTATAGAAACCGACCAGGGTATCCTGGTGAATGATCATCTGCAGACCAGTTGGGAGGATATTTTCGCTGCCGGGGATGTTGCCCAGGGGCGTGATTTTTCCACCGGAGCTGATAGCGTCCAGGCGATTCAGCCCACCTCGGTTGAACACGGTCGTATCGCGGCAATCAACATGGTCAAGGACCAGGCGATCACCCATCAGGGCAGCCTGAACATGAATGTCCTGGATACCCTGGGCCTGATCTCCAGCTCATTCGGTCAATGGATGGGCGTCGAAGGCGGTGACCAGGCAACCCTGTTGGATGAGGGTGAGTTCCGTTATCTGCAACTGCAGTTCGACGGAGACTACCTTGTCGGTGCCAGCAGTCTTGGGCATACCCAGCACATCGGTGTGCTCAGGGGATTGATTCGGAGTCGTGTCCCATTGGGGGAATGGAAGGATCGCCTGATGAAAGATCCAACCCGCTTGATGGAGGCCTATCTCGGTTCAGTACAGGGTGCAAGTTGATTGGATGTCCGAGGTGAACGTCGAATTCAAACTCTATGCAAGCTTAATGGCGTACCTGCCGTCTGGTGCGACCGATCATGCTGTCAACGTCACGCTATCCGAAGGCGCAACCATCTTTGATTTGATGGAGCGCTACCAGGTCCCCCGCGAACAGGCCCACTTGGTTGTGTGTAACGGCCTGTTCGTGCCACCCTCGCAACGTGAGACCTATCGGTTACAGGATGGAGATGTCATCGCTCTCTGGCCGCCAGTCGCTGGTGGATAATCCCGGCCAGTCCCGCTGACTGGTGCAGAATCCATGGTCAGTCGCACCAGCAGCCGGACGATGACAATTGCCCACGCAGAGTTTCTGCGCAGCCTGTCGCCACTCAAGCAGCACTACCAGATCGAGATCGATGAGGCCGGGAGAGAAGTGGAGATCTCCTCCCGGGGGTTAAGAGCTGTTCTACAATTGCATGAGATGGGGCCGATCAAACTGGGTTCGCTCACCATGCCATCACTGAAAGTTGTTTTTAGATTTGAAGATTCGGCCGTTGACGAATTATCACAGTTTTGGACGCGCTTTGACCTTTGTTTCAGGAGAGGAGGAGGTTGAACTGGACTAGAATCTGTTTCGACAATAAAAGTTCTGTTAACAGGCCCTAAGGAGGATATAACATGAAAAGAGAACAACAAGGCTACGGAATATCGGGCATCTTAATCATCCTGTTACTGATCCCCTGCCTGGTCCTTGCCGGGGATAAACCCTATGAGCGTGTAGTCGTATTCGGCGACAGTCTTTCCGATCCCGGGAATGCTTTTTTTCTCACCGGGATCAACCTCAAACCACCCTATTCGACCCTGGATGAATTTTTGATACCGGATGCGCCCTATGCACGAGGCGGCAATCACTTCAGTAACGGCCCCACATGGATTGAGCGGCTGGCAAAAAAACTCGCTGTGAGAGGCAGTGCGAAACCTGCTTTCAAGGGCAAGAATGGCAAAAAACTGAAAATGACCAACTATGCCGTCGGTGGTGCCCGCGCTCGGGATAACGGTATCGATATCAACCTCAATACACAATTGAGCGCCTTTCTCAGTGATTCCCAGGGAGTGGCATCGATGGATGCGCTCTATGTTATCGCCCTGGGCGGTAACGATGTAAGGGACGCCGTTGCTGCCCTTTCCATCGATCCCACCGGCCAGGCCAGTAATGATATTCTGCAGGATGCACTGATCGCGCTATCCGATTCGATCATCGCACTGCATGGGGCTGGCGCGACAAAGCTGTTGGTTGTCAATTCGCCTGATCTCTCTCTGACTCCAGCGATAAAACGCCTTGATAGTCTGTTCCCGGGTACCGCCCTGGGGGCGGCCGTGGCATCGCTGCAATTCAACCTGAATCTAGCCGCGTTACTCGATGATCTCAGCTTGGTTTTTCCTGCATTGGAGATTGCGCAACTGAATGTTTTTCAGACACTGCACGAGATTGTGGGCGATCCCGATGCATTTGGTTTGAACAATGTAATTGATGCGTGCGTGATGCCTAATCTACCCCCTTTCGCCTGTAAAAAACCGAAGCGTTACCTGTTTTGGGATGGCATCCATCCAACCCGTGCCACTCACCGGATCTTTGCCAGGGAGGCTGCCGAGGTCCTCAATCTGGGCGAGGATGAATAGCGAGACTCCTTTTGATCAACTAATATCGCAATGCATGAAAACCCGGCAAACATAATGTGTTGAAGATCGTATCAGGAGCACAGACGGGAGTGGATAGAGCGGCATTGGATGCCGCCATGGCGTATGGCGTCGAGGCTGGTGGATGGTGCCCCCATGGCCGCCTGGCTGAAGATGGTGTGATACCTGAATGCTATCCGGTTACGGAACTGGCGAATGCTGGATATTCGGAACGCACCCTGCAAAATGTCATCGATAGCGATGCTACACTGATTATCTATTTCGGTTATCTCTCAGGCGGTACGGAGCAAACGCTCGCCTTCTGCATTGCGCAGAGGAAGCCCTATCTGTTGATCGATGCCGAGGAGCTGAACAGGCCGCGCGCGGCGCAACGGATTCAGCAATTCATCGCTGACAAAGGAATTGCCATTTTGAATGTTGCCGGGCCGCGGGCAAGTGGAGAGGCCTCGGCCTATGACTATGCAAGAACGATTCTGGAGTCAGTGTTGAGAACCCTCTGCATAAATCCGTCGGATCGATGCTGAGTACCAATCCAGCCCTGAATGGTGCAAGGAAGATGTGGATATTGCGGATTCGGTATGGATAAGAAAAATGCTTTGATTACAGGTAACAGCAGTGGTCTTGGATTGGGGCTCAGCAAAGTATTGTTGGCCCGTGGCTACAGGATTTTCGGCTGCAGCCGACGGGGTTGCGATCTGCCGGGTGAGGTTGTCGATGTTCATTGTGACCTTACCGATTTTGACGCCATTGCAGAGAAGTTTGAGCAACTGCTGCAAGGGATTGAGACGCTGGAGTTGGTGGTGCTCAATGCCGGTATATTGGGTGAGATCAAGCATATCAGCAAGACTTCATTGGATGAGTTGCAACAGATCATGGAGATCAATCTTTGGCCGAATAAGATCATCCTGGATTGGCTGTTGCAATCACATATCAAAGTCGATCAGATCCTGCTGCTATCATCCGGTGCAGCCATATTGGGCAATAAGGGATGGGGCGGGTATGCGTTATCGAAATGCGCACTGAATATGCTGGGACGCCTGTACGCGCACGAATTCCCGGCGACCCACATTGCTTCCATTGCGCCGGGCCTGATCGAATCGGATATGATGGATTATCTGTGTACCCAGGCGGACAGCGAGGAGTATCCTGCATTGCAGCGACTTCGGCAGGCTAGAAGAGATGGCGCAGTGCTTTCGCCGCTCCAGGGTGCTGAACGGATCCTGGAAACCTTGTCACGCCTGAAGGAATTTGAAAGCGGCAGTTATATCGATCTCAGGCAGATTCTGGCCCCGGATGAGTATCAGGCACTGATCGAGGCGAGAAACAGGGTATGACTTTGCCGACCTTCTTGAGGGAAATATTGCTGCTGGCATCCCTGGTACTGCTGCTGTTTCTGGCAATCTCACTCTACCTCTATCTTAACCAGACCAATCTGATTCATCTGCCCGATCTTCCGTCGAGGCGTGTGGCTGCCACGCCGCATCACGTGGGGTTGGGTTTTGAGTCTGTAGACCTGATGACTGCGGATAACGTGAGGTTGCACGGTTGGTTCATTCCCCATGAGAGACCCCGCGCAACACTGCTGTTTTTTCACGGCAATGCCGGCAATATCTCCCATCGCCTGGAATCCCTGACACTCTTCAACGCATTGGGGCTGGCGATATTGATCATCGATTATCGTGGTTATGGCAACAGTGAAGGGAAGCCGTCGGAAAAAGGTCTCTATCGGGATGCAGAGGCGGCATGGCGTTATCTGACTGAGATAAGAGCGCTGCCCGAGAAGAAGATCCTGCTCTTTGGTCGCTCACTTGGCGGCGCGGTTGCCGCCTACCTTGCGACTCGTAATGATCCAATGGGCGTAGTCCTGGAGTCGACCTTCACTTCCGTCCCGGACATGGCCGCTGAACTCTATCCTTGGCTGCCTGCACGCTGGCTGGCGCGCTATCACTATAATACGCTAGAGCGAATGGCGGCCATCGACAGCCCGGTGATGATTATCCATAGCCGCCATGATGAGATCATACCTTTCGATCATGGTCGTCTGCTGTTTGAACACGCCCATCAGCCGAGACGTTTTCTTCAGCTGAGCGGTGACCATAATTACGGTTTCATGCAGGATCTTGATCGATATCGGGATCATTGGGATGATTTTATACGCTTAGCAAGTAAAGAGCAGACCGGATGAAGACAATACCAATACGAAAAACCAAAATCGTCGCCACTATCGGCCCAGCCTCCGATTCGGTGAAAATACTCGAAGAGATGATTGTGGCCGGCATGAGTGTCGCCCGGCTCAATCTATCCCACGGCAGTTATACTGAACATAGCCAGCGTATCGGGCTTATCCGTCAGGCGTCGGACAATCTGCGGATGCCGGTTGCAATCATGATCGATACCCGGGGCGTTGAGATCCGTACCGGAAAGATCCTCCAGGGAAGCGTTGAGTTGACTTCGGGTGATACCTTTTCCATCTTCACCGACGGCCGTGCCGGTGATCAGCAAGGGGTTTCAGTTACCTATCAGCGTTTGCATCAGGAGGTGAATCCCGGCGATGTGATTCTTCTCGATGATGGGGCGATGGAACTCACCGTGCAATCGATACTTGATCGGGAGGTTCGCTGCAGGGTTGTATTGGGCGGTGTGCTGAAAGAGAACAAGGGCGTCAATCTGCCCAATACCCAGCTTTCCATGGCGGCTGTGGAGCCGGAACATCGTGATGATATTCTTCAGGAGCTATCCTTCGCGGCGGAGAACGACGTCGACTATATCGCCGCTTCGTTTATCCAGGATGCCGATGAAGTCAACCGGATGCGGAAAATTCTGATCGAGAAAGGGGTGGACATCCCGATCATCGCCAAGATCGAAAACCGCGCCGGAATAAACAATCTCGAGGCAATCGTGGCGGCGTCGGACGGGGTTATGGTGGCACGGGGCGATATGGGGGTGGAACTGCCGATGGCGGATGTGCCGAGTATGCAGAAGAAGATCATCCGCATCACGGTGAGTAACGGCAAGCCCGTGATCACCGCCACCCAGATGCTGGCTTCGATGGAGCACAATCCAAAACCGACCCGTGCCGAGGCAAGTGATGTGGCAAATGCCATTCTGGATGGTTCCTCCGCAGTGATGTTGTCCGGCGAATCGGCTATGGGCGACTATCCGGTGGAGTCGGTCAGGACCATGGAGATGTTGGCGATCCGTACCGAGGCATCGCTGCGTGAGTATGGCTATCTACAGCATATCATTCCCCACCATTCCAATGTGGTGACCGAAGCGGTCAGTCATTCGGCCGTCAATATGGCTGATCGATTGAAGGCGGCTGCCATCATCAGTTTGACCGAGACAGGTTTCACCTCGAGGTTGATCTCCAAGCACCGGCCCGAATGTCCCATACTGGCAGTCACCCAATCACCGAGAGTGACCCGGCGGTTGTGCATGAACTGGGGTGTGGTACCCATTCTTTTTCAGGAGGAGAGCACGGATGAGGCGAAGATCGCCTTTTGCATCGAACAGGCCAGAAAGCGTGGCCTGCTGAACAGCGGTGATATCGCCATAGCCACCAGTGGCTACAGTCAAACCACCGGGGGTACGGATCTGATCCGGGTGATGACTGTCGACGGGCCTGAATAGCCGGATAAAAACAGGCCGCAAATGGACGCCAATCACCGCAAAATCACGCAATTTTCATATCGTTCCCACGTAGGAGCGTGGGAACTAGGGCAAACAGGCCAGGAAGCGCGGATTTACCCGATGATTTTTATTTCGGCACTGGCGCTAATAGATTCTGTATTGCGGCTGTACCTGATCATCCTGCCAGATGTCGTCAGGACTCACGTATTCGTCCCGCAGGTTGAAAGGTACCCCTACACTGTCGAAACAGTCGTAAACAAGCTCTGAACAGATATATTTCCGGTCTCGTGTGCGGCGGCTGATCTTGAACAGGATGCGAATTCCAATGCGAATGATCTCGAAATTGTCATAGGGCTTGGTGAGTTCGTCCATCCCATAGCTGATAGCCTGGTTGAGCTTTTGTTTGTCAACCGGCGGATCCACCCTTGCAATCACGATGTTGCCTTTATAGGGACGGTTTCTGCCGTGGTAGTCGCGCAGATACTTGGATAACGGCGCCAGACGCACGCCTATCATCGTCTCGCTCTCCAAGACGAAGATCCGCTCCAGGGTCGGATCCTTATAGATCATGCCGACATGACTCCAGACGGATTTGGTGAATTTCTGTACTGCCTGTGAAAAAAAATATGATCCTGAGCAGAAGACCAGGTCGCCTGTCTGCAAGTCATCTCGCATTTCACTGTAGGGTTGTACCTGGAGGTGCTCAATCTCTTTTTTTGATATCGTCTCAGCCATAGAGTGCCTCCCTGATTAATTGGGGCAAGTGTCTGATAAGCCCCGCAGTCGGTTTTGAAAGGAACTTTATTGGTTCTATATCGTAATATAGATATGGCATCAATAAACAGATTGTTTTTTTACAAAATCATCCCATAGTTCCCACGCTCCCGCGTGGGAACCCATATCTCACCTTGATACCCTGCTTAGCTATGTATTCCCACGTTGGAGGGTGGGAACGATATGAAAGATACACTCTGTGATGGGTATGGTTTCGGCTAAGCATGCTTACTCAGAGCCGCATATATTTTTCAATGAGAGTTCGGTTTAGAACGTTGCGACGATACAGGATGATGGAGTGGGGCGAGGATGTGGTTGATCAAACCCCACCGGTATGCATCCATACCGGCGGGTGATAGGGCGCTTAGCTCATGTTGCTTGCGACAAAGTCCCAGTTGACCACCTTCCAGAACGCCTCCAGATAGGCGGGGCGAGCATTACGATAGTCGATGTAGTAGGCGTGTTCCCAGACATCGGCGGTCAGCAAGGCCTTCTTGCCTGAGGTCATGGGTGTGCCCGCATTCGATGTGTTGAAGATTTCCAGGCTGCCGTCATCGTTCTGTACCAGCCAGGTCCAGCCGGAACCGAAGTTGGTTGCGCCGGAGGTGGCGAACTGTTTCTTGAACTCGTCAAAGGAGCCGAAGGCCGCATCGATGGCGCCCGCCAGGGCGCCGCCTGGCGCGTTGTCATCGTTCGGGCTTCGCAGGCAGTTCCAGTAGAAGGTGTGATTCCAGATCTGTGCCGCATTGTTGAATACGCCGCCGGATGATTTCATGATGGTATCTTCCAGGGAGGCGTTCTCAAACTCAGTGCCGGGTATCAGGTTGTTGAGATTGGTCACATAGGTGTTGTGGTGCTTGCCGTGATGAAACTCCAGTGTCTCTTTGGAAATGACGGGTTCCAGTGCGTCGATTGCATAGGGCAGGGCGGGTAGTTCATGTGCCATGGAATGGTGCTCCTTCGTTAGATAAGAATTCTTGTTGTGATCCTCGTTAATGAGAGATCCAGGCTATAACCTAGTAGAATGGTCAGCTATTTTAGCGATGCTAATGCTAGGATGCAACTGGGTGAGTTGTGGGGGAAAATAATACCACTCTTATTGGGTTTGAGTAGCCGGGTTTGGTGTGGCACAGCGATTTTATCGGCTTGTTAATACGGCTGGCATATAAAATGTTATTGTGTGCATGCATGTAAAGTAACATTATGCTGTAAGGATCACTTTGTGAGCTGTCGAACCCCGGCGCCTGACGGCTATATTCTTCCGACGCCCCGACAGCACCTCCCTGTGCTGCCGTGGCTTGCGCGGCATCCCTGCCGCTACTGCAGAATATAGCCGTCAGGCGCCTACACCTGTGTCTGTCATTAAGCTGTGTTGTTTAAGATGCAACCACCCAAAGATTGTGAAATTTTACTATTTATCCCCCATCCTGGTTTGATGTCTACTACATGGTTGGATCATTCTGGATTTGCAAATTAGATAACAGGCAATCTGGCCTCAGGTTTTGGATGAATAAAATAGTTGGAGATTTATGGACGCGGTCGAACTGAGTATCTTCTCCTCGCGTCTGGAGGCGGTTTGTGACGAGATGGGTGCGGTGCTGCGCAATGCCGCCTTCTCACCCAATATTCGCGACCGGCTCGATTTCTCCTGTGCGGTGTTCGACGCCAAGGGCGAACTTTGCGCCCAGGCGGCGCACATACCTGTCCATCTCGGCAGCATGGCCTACGCCATGGCGGACATTGTCGCCAGGGTGGAGTGGCACGAGGGCGATATGGTCGTACTCAACGATCCCTTCATGGGCGGCACCCATCTGCCCGATGTCACCCTTATCGCACCCCTTTTCCACGCAGGCCGGTTAACTGCGTTTCTGGTCAATCGTGCGCACCATGCCGATATCGGCGCCAGTTCGCCGGGTTCGATGCCGGTCTCCCGCTCTCTCGATCAGGAGGGACGTGTGATACCGCCGGGCAAGCTTATCAGGGGAGGGTCTCTCGATAACGGTTTTCTCTCCATGATCACTCGGGCCAATCGCAATCCTGGAGAGTCTGAAGGCGACTTCGCGGCTCAGATCAGCGCCAACAGGAGTGGTTTGAAACGGCTCGCACAGTTGATCGACGAATGGGGCAGGAGTGCCTTCCTGTCCGGTCTGGAGGCACTCAATGCCTATGCGGAGCGTCTGGCGAGGGAGGCGCTTAAACGGATACCGGCAGGCGAGTACCGTTTCAAGGATCTGATGGATGATGACGGTCAGGGCAATGGAGATATTCCCATTCAGGTCAGACTTGACGTGAAACCGGAACGGATTCTGGTGGATTTCAGTGGTACCGCCGATCAGGTTCCGGGAAACATCAATTCACCGTTATCGGTGGCCGCCGCCGCGGTCTACTATGTGTTTCGTTGTCTGATGCCGCCGCAAACACCGGCCTGTGCAGGCAGTTTCAGGGGCATCGAATTGCATGTCCCCCCAGGCTGTCTGCTGAACGCAAAACGTCCGGCTGCAGTTGCCGCGGGTAATGTTGAGACCAGTACCCGGGTTGTGGATGTCGTATTGGGTGCCCTCGCCCAGGTGTTGCCTGATGAGATACCCGCCGCCAGTCACGGCAGTATGAATAATCTGGCGATGGGGAGTGTCAGTGGGGAGTTTCGCTGGGACTATTACGAAACCATAGGCGGCGGCATGGGGGCGGGAAAGCAGGGCGGTGGACTGCATGGTGTGCAGACCCATATGACCAATACACTGAACACGCCAATCGAGGTGATCGAGGCGCGTTTTCCTGTCAGGGTCGTCAGCTACGGGTTACGTCGGGGCTCGGGCGGTCAGGGTGTCAGAAGGGGGGGCGATGGTCTGGTCAGGTGTTTCAGATTCCTCGCGCCGACCCAGGTAACGCTACTGACCGAAAGACGTGTTCATCCACCCTGGGGGTGCGCCGGTGGTCAACCCGGCAAGGCAGGGGTCAACAGCCATAACGGAACACCCCTGCCGGCCAAGATCGCATTGATGGTCGAAGCAGGCGATACCGTCTCCATTGAGACGCCCGGCGGAGGTGGTTGGGGTGTCGTTCCGGTTCGGCCGGCATCTTCTCATCCCGGGACTTGACCAGAGGTGGACGGACCTGGCTCGACCTGCCTGCAGTTAAGCGAGAGCTTGTTTGTATTGGGGTGTGATCAAGCTCAAAGCCTCATGGCTTTTTGTCACCATCTCTTCAATCATAGGCGATACGGTTTCCGCGCTCAGACCCGTCATTTCCCAGGCGAAAGGGTTGATGGCCCATAGCATCTCTTCTACGTTCAGGCCGACCATCTCCCCGTTGGCGATCGCCTTGGCGATATGCACAAGGGATGTCTCCAGCTGATAATCACCCGCTTGCTTAGGATCGTCATGGTATCCGGCCACCGCTGCGAAACTCTCGGGCAGGCCCCACGCGTGCATCAGTTCGGCACCCACATCCAGGTGGGTGAAACCTAGAACCTCGGTTTCGGTCTGTGGCAATACCCAGTTATCGCCACCTGTGATATAGAGGATATCGGTGGCTTTTTCAGGCAACGTCAGATAGATCACCAGCCGCCCCACATCGTGCAGCAGACCCATAACGAAAAGTCGTTCGCTGTGCAGAATATTGCAGTGTTTGGCCAGGGATTGGGCCATCACCCCGGTGGTGACTGAATGTTGCCAATACTCAGTCATGTCGACCAGCTGCTTGGGAATACCGGTGAAGGTGCGCATGGCGGTGGCTGCCATGACAAGATTCCTTAACTCATCCGCTCCGACGATGGTGATGGCGCGGGAGAGGGTTTCGATCTTCGCCGGCAGACCGTAAAACGAACTGTTGACCACGCGTAGCAGCCGGGCGGAGATATCGGCATCCTGGCTTATGATATCGGCAACCTGTGTTGAGGAGTAATTGCCGGACCCCATCAGCTGATTCACGCGAATACAGATATCGGGCAGGGAGACCAGATGATCAAGATCTTTGACGAGCGTTTTAGGATCCATCATGCGTGTACCTCAGTTTGATGGTTGGTATAGATTCTTCTTTATCTTCTATGTACCGGCAATACTTACAAAGATTTTATGGATTTTATCAATGGTGGACTCTGGAAATGAGAACTGGTTAGACATTATAGACGACCTCTGGCGGGATCAGGCTGGATTGGTCGGCAAATCGACCGTATCCGTAGAGTGGTTCTGCGCACCCTCAAGGTCGTCTTTCAATAGCGATAAAAATGCATCTCCATAGCGCTCGAGTTTGTGATCGCCAACACCCGATATCAGTGCCAGCTGCTGTTTATCCCTTGGTCTCTTTTCCGCCATCTCTATCAGGGTTGCATCGTGGAAGATCACATAGGCCGGCACCCCTTGTGTCTGTGCGAGTTCGAGGCGAAGGTTTCTCAATGCCTGCCATATGGCTTGATTGCCGTCGCTGATTTCAGCAATGCGGGGTTGTTTGCGTTGTTGTTTAGCACCCATTTTTCGTGCCTTGCGCAACATCAGCCGGGTCTCGCCCCGCAACACCGGCCTGCTTGCCTGGGTCAGGCGGAGCCCGCCATAACCCTCCAGGTCGACAGCCAACAGGCCGCGGGCAATCAATTGACGATAGACAGTACGCCATTCGGTGGCCGTGAGATCTTTACCGATACCGAAGGTGCTGACCCGGTGGTGGCCGAATTGCGATATGCGATCACTCTCCTTGCCAAGCAGGACGTCGATCAGATGATTGACGCCGAAGCGCTGGCCGGTCCGATGCACGCAGGAGAGGGCCATCTGTGAGGCGACGGTGGCATCCCAGGTCTCGGGAGGCTGCAGGCACGTATCACAGTTACCACAGGGGTGTTCGAGATGATCGTCGAAATAGGCGAGGAGTGTCTGGCGGCGGCAGGTGGTGATTTCGCAGAATGCCAACATCGCATCGAGCTTGTGGCGTTCGACCCGTTTGTGTGATTCGTCGGCGTCGGAGGAGGCCTGCATCTGACGTAAGGTGATGACGTCCTGCAGACCGTATATCATCCAGGCGTTCGCGGCCTGTCCGTCGCGGCCGGCACGTCCCGTCTCCTGGTAATAGGCCTCGATACTCTTCGGCAGGTTGAGATGGGCGACAAAACGGACATCGGGTTTATCTATGCCCATGCCGAAGGCGATGGTTGCGACGATCACCACCCCTTCGTCGCGCAGGAATCGGGTCTGGTGATGCTGACGGCTCCTATTGTCCAAGCCTGCATGGTATGGGAGGGCATCGATCCCGTTTTCTTGCAGCCAGGCGGCGATCTCATTTACCCGTTTGCGAGAAAGACAGTAGACGATACCGGATTCGTCCGGGTGTTCCTGGCGGATGAATCGTAGCAGGCGTTGTTTGGCATTGCCGTCATTTTCGCTGATCTGATATCGGATATTTGGCCGATCGAAACCAGCGATGAACTCACCGGCCTGCTGCAGGGCCAGGCGTTGTACGATCTCTTTGCGTGTCGGTTTATCCGCAGTGGCCGTGAGGGCGATTCTGGGGGTTTCCGGGAAGCGTTCATGCAGCTGCGAAAGCTGTATGTATTCAGGGCGAAAGTCGTGTCCCCAATGGGAGACGCAATGGGCTTCATCAATGGCGAACAGGGCGATCCGTGACTGCATGAGCAGATCGAGCATGCGGGGCGTCAGTAGTCGTTCCGGTGCGACATAGAGGAGGTCGAGTTCTTCCCGAAGGAGTTGCCGTTCTACCTGATGGGCCTCTTCGGGGGTCAATGCCGAGTTGAGAAAAGCGGCGCGAACCCCGTATTGACGCAGGCTGTTGACCTGATCCTGCATCAATGCAATCAGGGGCGAGATGATAATGCCGGTGCCCTCTCTCACGATTGCAGGTATCTGGTAACAGAGGGACTTGCCGCCACCGGTGGGCATCAACACAATGGCGTCGCCGCCATCGATCAAATGGCTGATGATTCGATCCTGTGGCGGACGGAAGTCGGAGTAACCAAAGGTATGTCGCAGCACTTCACGTGCATGCTCCAACCCGGGGTTTGACGGCAGGGTCTCAGTCATCCGTGACATTATCCTTTCCTTTTGCGTGTATGTCAGCGTTTTTTACACTGACTAGGTTCAAGTGCGGTCAGCATTGCGTTTACGAGACGATTGTGTACCAGGTTTGTTTCAAAGTCACTACTCCCGCAATGTTATGGCATGACACATAAAAGGGCTTGGTGTAGGCTCGGACGTGGGATTGTTATCCGGATTCAGTTTGTTATGTGTGGACTCTGCGGTGAACTGCGTTTCGATGGTGGGCCAGCCGATCTGGCGGCTATCGAGAGAATGAACGAAAGATTGCGCCAGCGCGGTCCCGACCATGGCGGGAGTTACAGCGACGGCGCATTGGGATTCGGCCACCGGCGGCTATCCATCATCGACCTGTCCGAGCACGCGCATCAGCCAATGCTGGATCAGGAGCTGAGCCTGGCATTGGTATACAACGGCGCCATCTATAATTACAAGGAACTCAGGACTACCCTGCAAGGGCTTGGATATCACTTCTTCTCCAGTGGCGATACCGAAGTGATTCTCAAGGCCTACCATGCCTGGGGTGAGGATTGTGTCGACCGTCTGCACGGTATGTTTGCCTTTGCGGTATGGGATTGTCAACGGCAGCGTCTGTTTCTGGCCAGAGACCGTTTCGGGATCAAACCTCTCTACTACACCCAGAACGGGAGGCGTTTCAGATTCGCTTCCAACACCCAGGCGCTGTTGGCTGCGGGCGGCGTGGATACCGCTATCGATCCCGTTGCCCTGCATCACCAGTTTACCCTGCACGGTGTGGTGCCGGCACCGCTGACCATCTTTCGGGGTGTACGCAAACTGGCACCGGGTCACTGTATGGTGATCGAAGCGAATGGTACGGAGCGTATTCGCACCTATTGGCGCTATCCCGCCACCCGTCCCGAAGTACCGTTATCGGACGGGGAGTGGCTGGAGGCGATACATGACACGCTTCGCGAAGCGGTGCGTAAACGCAATGAGATTGCCGATGTGCCTGTCGGCGTGTTGCTCTCCGGCGGTCTCGATTCCAGCCTGTTGGTGGCATTGCTGGCAGAGTCCGGCGCCAGGGATTTGAGGACCTTTTCAGTGGGTTTCGAAGATCAGCCGGAAGAGAAGGGGAGTGAGTTCGAATACTCCGATCCGGTGGTCGAGCGATACGATACCCGGCACCATAAGTTCCTGGTACCCAACAGCGAGGTGTTGAAACGGTTGCCTGAAGCGGTGGATAACATGGCCGAACCGATGTTCGGCCAGGATGCGGTGGCCTTCTATCTGCTCGGAGAACAGGTCTCCCGGCAGATCAAGGTGGTGCAGTCCGGGCAGGGGGCCGATGAAGTCTTCGGCGGCTACTTCTGGTATTCGCGCATCATGCAGGAGCACAATGGCAAAGCGGTGGAGAGATTCGCCAAACACTACTTCGACCGCGATCACGATGAGTACTTGCGCATGGTCAGTGCGGAGTATGGCGGCGCCGACTATACGCGGGAGCTGATTGCCGAGCGGCTCAGCGCGTCCGATGCGGAGACATTGATCGACGCCGTATTGCATTTGGATCAGACCATGCTGATTGTCGATGATCCGGTGAAGCGTGTGGACAATATGACCATGGCCTGGGGATTGGAGGCGAGAGTACCCTTTCTCGACCACCACCTGGTTGAGCTGGCGGCACGCTGCCCCCCTGAGCTGAAACTGCGCGAGGGAGGTAAATATCCCCTCAAGGCAATGGCCAGGGGTATACTCCCTGACGCGGTAATCGATCGTCCCAAGGGCTACTTCCCGATGCCTGCCTTGAAATATGTACGGGGTGAATTTCTCGAGTTCATGCGCGGCATACTCGATACCCGGGAGGCGAGACAACGGGGGGTCTTCCGGCAGTCATATATCGATATGCTGATGGCCGCGCCGGAGATGCACCACACCCGAATACGCGGCAACAAGCTGTGGCATATCGCCTTGTTCGAGTTCTGGCTGCAACGCAATCTTCATCCGGCAAGGAGTATGGGGTGAAGTGTTTTTTGTTACTGGCTATGGCGGTATCTGTCAGTGGGTGTTCAGATCCGGTCGATGTCGCACTCTTCAACTACCAGGGTTGTCGCAAGCAGATGACGCTGGAGTTTATCGACCAGGGGAGTGATCCGGTTGCCGCCAACATGAAAGCTAAGGCCTACTGTGAAGAGCAGATGGAAAAGTAGGGAAATCTCTGCGCTATGTCTATTTCTTTAAGGGAGGGATATCCGCCTTGGAGACAGCCAGTAATGCTTTTACCGCATCCGGGCAAAATTGCTTTTCGCTCTCAGACTCGATCATCTTCAATGCATCTTGTTTGCTGATCTCCTGCCGGTAACTGCGAGTCGAGGTCATGGCATCATAGGCATCCACTACGGTAATAATACGCGAGATGACCGGTATCTCGTGACCTTTCAGACCATCCGGGTAACCACTACCATCCCAATGTTCGTGATGATGCAGAACACACTCTGCAACCTCGTTGAGTAGCGGGTGTGCCAGGGTACGTAGCATATTCGCACCGATACTGGGATGGGCCTTGATGCCTTCGTACTCATCTCCGCTGAGCTTGCCGGGCTTGAGCAGGATGTTATCGGGTATGCCGATCTTGCCGATATCATGAAAACCCGCGGCCAGCGAGAGTACATTCATCTCATGCTTTTGCAGATTGAGATGCTTGCCGATTCGCTCCGATAGTGAGACAACCCTGTTGCAGTGTTCCAGGGTGTAGTTGTCCCTTGCTTGCAGGGCATAGTGGAGAATTGGTTCCAGTTTAAAACCGATATGATCTTCAAGCAGTGAAACACTTTTTTTTAAATTGTCGATATCTTCTGTCTGTATCACAATTCCCTGCCGATAATGCAGTCTGATTACGGTTAAGCTTAGGATTGCTCAATGATTTTACGCCACTTGGGATTTATTTCAGTCGTTTAATTCCCTTGTTGTCGTCGTGTTCATTGTGGTTTTGCCTGTACCAAGGATAGCCTGCATTCATCGATTCGCCGGTAAGTGGATCTTGTCGGCTGCCTGCGTTTCGTATCAGACATGCCGGACCGGCACAGTTGGATCTGTGTCGACAACTTCTCGAGCCCTGTCGTGTCAAAAAGGTGTACGCTTGGATTATTACGGGTTTTTTATCCCGGCACAAATAGATAGAATTCCCTGATAAGATCGTGTTTGAATCTTACAGTAAGCACCCCATATAGACACGATAACCCATATTGTGAGGTATACACGATGGATGTCTTGGACAGAATCAAAGAGCAGGTCGAGCACAATCCGGTAGTTATCTACATGAAGGGTACACCCCAGTTCCCTATGTGCGGCTTCTCATCCCGTGCTGCGGCTGCCCTGCAGGATTGCGGGGTGCCATTCGCCTACGTCAATGTGCTCGCCGATCAGGAGATCTTCGAGAACCTGCCACGCTATGCCGATTGGCCGACCTTTCCACAGATCTACATCGATGGCGATCTGATTGGCGGTTGCGACATTACCCTGGAGATGCACCAGAGTGGTGAATTGAAGAAAATGATGGAAGAGGCGGCAGCCAAAGTTGCGCCGACAGGCGACGATCAACACTAATGACCAAATGGGATACCCGATTTCTCGGGCTGGCAGCCTATATCTCAGCCTGGAGCAAGGATCCCTCATCCCAAGTCGGCGCTGTTATCACCGATGGGAACCGCATTATCTCACTTGGCTACAACGGATTCGCAGCCGGTGTGGAGGATAAACAGGAGCGGTTGGGCGACCGCGACTGCAAGCTCAACCTGACCATTCATGCTGAAGAGAATGCGATGATCTTCGCCAAGCGTGATCTCACCGGCTGTACTGTCTATGTCACTCATCCGCCCTGCCCACGCTGTGCATCGAAACTGATCCAGGAGGAGGTGGGGCGTATCGTCTATATCGCACCCAGTGGGGATTTTCTCTCCCGATGGGCTGACGACCTGAAACTCTCCAGCGAAATGTACCGCGAAGCCGGTGTGGAAGTCACCAGCTATGCAATGGAAGAGATCAACCACGACAATGCCCAGATCACCATTGCGCCGGGGGGATTTTTCAAGAAGGTGATGAACCTTTTTCTGCACAGTGATGATTGAGCGGCGCAGGGCCTGTTAACGGGTCGTCGTGGTGATTTTCAGCCTTGGATGGAATTCGATTCATCCAGACATCTTGATATAACAGGCATACAACCTCATCGGGTTGTTGTGCGCACGGAAATGGAAAATGGCTCACGTGAGTATTTACATGAAGATCAAACGACTATTGAATTGTTGCTCGCGAGCCTATTGTGGCTGAGACAGTGATTGTTCCCAAGAAGATGGACCGGCCGTCGTGGGTGTGACGGCCGGGGCATTAGTCAGTGACTCTAAAATTGGATCAGTATTGCTCGTCTGCTAACTGTCCAGTAAATCGGTCAGTGCACGGAAGAGATCGGTTTCGGTGAGCATGCCGGCGACATGTTTGTCATCGCCGATAACCGGCAGACAGCCGATCCGGTTGTCGTTCATCTGCTTGGCCGCCGAGGCAAGGGGAGCGCTTGCGGAAGTGGTGAATACCGGGGTATGCATGACTTCGGCGATCTCCACCGGAGCCTCTTTGAAATAGCGGGCAGCGAGTTGAAGATCCCGTCGTGTTACGATGCCGACCACTTGGTTTTCGTTGTCTACGACCGGTAGGTGGTGCATGTTTTTCTTTTCCATGATCTCGAAAGCCAGATCATAATTATCCTCTTGCTGAACGGTGATGGGTGTGGAACTCATATAGTCGCTTACCAGCATCGGTATCTCCTCTGGTGTATTGGTGTTATAGCCATCTAAGATGTGATGGTGAATCGTATAACTGAACTTTAGACGATAAAACACCCGTCTGCGTCTATCCACTAACAAGTGATAAAGTCTAAATGGCCCATGAATGAATCCCGCTTACCGGATGAATACGAAAAAGGTCAGACGGATGCATGCAGAAGTGGCCATGATTTTTCGCCTGAGAAATGTCCGGTTGGGATATAACCTCTCCATCATTCCTGAAAAAACAGTATTTTTGTTCCATAATAAATACTTAGACTGGAAAAATAACCACATGAAAAAGGGGAAGTTTGATGCCCAAGAAGAGTAAATCAAGTAAAGTACTGCAAGACAAAATCCAGAAAAAACTGAAAAAAAGATTCACCACCTCTGATCATCACAAAGCGCTGAAGGCCAGGGTCGATGTGTTGGAGAAGGAGTTCAAGGCATTGCGAAAGATGCTGGACGAAGGTGCCAGAAAGGCTTCGCCGGTAACCAAGCGACGTACCGTCAATAAACCTGCGGCGAATAAGCCTGCGGCCAGCCGGTCAGCGGCCAAAAACACGAACGATCTCCAGATGATCAAAGGCATCGGCGCTGTCATCGAGAAGAAACTGCAGGAGTATGGGATTAAAAGCTATGCACAAATTGCAGCCTGGAGTAGTGCGGAAATTGAGGATTTTTCACAAAGGCTGAACTTCAAGGGGAGAATCGAACGGGAGCGCTGGGTCGAACAGGCAAAAGAGCTGATAGCCAAGTAGACTTTTTGTTTGGACCGGCAATTCCTGCTGTCAAGGAGGTCTCGATGTCCCCATTGAACCACTACCCCCATATGATCGCTGCCGGGATCGAATCCGCTGGACGAATGCAGGTGACCGCGCCATTCGATCTGGCTCCGATCGCGACCATCGACACCGTGGATGAGGGTGGTGTGGAGCAGGCCTTGACTGTTGCGCGTAATCTGTTTGATGAACGCGATGGATGGCTGGCGTTGTCGGATCGGATTGCAATCCTGAGGCGAACCGCCGAGCTGATGACCGAAAGGGCTGAGTCACTGGCACTGGAAGCGGCAAGAGAGGGCGGCAAGCCCCTCATCGATTCACGTATCGAAGTGGCGCGTGCCATCGATGGTATTGCAATCTGCATCGAGACTCTGCGCACCGAGGCCGGCGAGGAGATCCCCATGGGGGTCAATCCTGCATCCAGCGGACGGGTCGCATTCACCCACCGGGAGCCGATTGGGGTGGTGGTGGCCGTCAGTGCCTTCAACCATCCCCTCAACCTGATTGTGCATCAAGTCGCGCCGGCGGTTGCCACCGGCTGTCCCGTGATCATCAAGCCGGCCGAGGATACCCCGCTCTCCTGTATGCGATTCATCGAGATACTCAGAGAAGCGGGCCTGCCGGCGGCATGGGCGCAGGCGCTGGTCACCGCGGATCTGGAGGTTGCAGGAAAGTTGGTGACCGATCCCCGGGTCGATTTCTTCAGTTTCATCGGCAGTGCGAGGGTGGGTTGGCATTTGCGATCCCATTTGGCGCCAGGTACGAGATGCGCGCTCGAACATGGTGGCCTTGCTCCGGTGATTGTTGAAGCCGATGCCGATCTCGACGATGCCCTACCGCTGCTTGCCAAGGGCGCCTTCTACCATGCCGGACAGGTGTGCGTGTCCGTGCAGAGGGTGTTCGCCGATCAGTCGATTGCGCGCCGTATCGCGGATGGTCTGGCAACTGAAGGAAACAGTATGCGAGTGGGCGACCCGACACTCGAGGAGACAGCCATAGGTCCGCTGATCCGGCCCCGTGAAGTGGAGCGGATCCATGCCTGGGTCAGCGAGGCGATTGAACAGGGCGCTGAACTGATCTGTGGCGGTCAACCCTTGTCGGAAACCTGTTATCAGCCGACAGTGCTCTACAATCCACCGGCGGACGCAAAGGTGAGTACCCAGGAAGTCTTCGGACCGGTGGTTTGTGTCTATGCCTATGATGATATGGATCTGGCCATTGATCAGGCCAATGCCTTACCCTTCGCCTTCCAGGCGGCGGTCTTCAGCAATAATCTGCAGCGATCGCTGCGGGGTTATAAACGCTTGCATGCATCGGCGGTGATGATCAATGATTTCACTGCCTTTCGTGTCGACTGGATGCCTTTTGCGGGCTTGCGCCAGTCAGGTATGGGCGTTGGCGGCATACCCCATACCATGCGTGATATGCAGATTGAGAAGATGATGGTGATCCGCTCTGACGAGTTATGACTCTTTTTTCGCTGCCGGGTTGATATCTTCGACCCGACATACAAGGCTGCCTTGGCTGAGTCTGGCATTTACCCGGTCACCTCTCTCGACTTCGCTGCTGGCGCGAAGGATATGGCCATCCTCTTCACGGCTGACGATGGCATAGCCCCGGCTCAGGGTATTCAGTGGGCTGAGGGTGTGCAGGTCCCTTGCCAGTTGGTTCAATACCGTTCGCTTATCCATTAGCCTACGCTCCATGGCGCGTTGCAGCCTTTCCGCGAATAGCTGATAGTGGTGACGCCGATTCTCGATACGTTGTTGCGGGGAAAGGCGCGTGAGGCTGGACCACAGCTTTTCCAATCTGTGTTGCAAGTTAACGAGGTAGAGCTGCTGGGCTTGTCTGAGGCGCTGGTTCAGTTCGTCAAGCCGTTGAGCGCGTTGCAGCAGGCGTTGGCTCGGGTGTTGCCTGAGGAGACGGTTCCGGAGTGTTGAGAGCTGCTCCTGGTGATGTCGTAAACGACTCGTCTGAATCAATCTGAGACGCTGGCCTAGCTGGTGCAGCTGCCTCAGCCAGGCTGCCCGGTCGGGAGATACCAGTTCAGCCGCCGCCGATGGCGTGGGTGCCCGTTGGTCGGCGACAAAGTCGGCGATGGTGAAGTCGATTTCATGGCCGATACCGCTGACCAGTGGAATCCTGGATGCATGAATGGCACGGGCAAGACTTTCGTCGTTGAATGCCTGCAGGTCCTCCAGCGATCCGCCACCGCGACTCAGGATCAATACATCGCATTCATTACGCTGATTGGCCAGTTGCAGCATATGTACCATCTGTTCCGCCGCCCCTTCACCCTGGACCTGGACCGGATAGATGACCACAGGCAATGCGGGAAAGCGTCTCTTCAACACGGTGAGCAGATCCCGAATCGCAGCGCCGCTCGGTGAAGTGATAATACCGACCTGTCCTGGCATGCCGGGAATGGTTTGTTTGTGAGCAGCATCGAACAGGCCTTCCGCTGCAAGTTTCTGCTTGAGCTGCTCAAAGGCAAGTCGCAAGGCCCCTTCGCCTGCTGGTTCCATATGTTCCGCGATCAGCTGGAACTCGCCGCGTGCTTCGTACAAGCTTACCTTGGCGCGCAACATGACCTGCTGCCCGTTCTCCGGTTGAAAACGCAGTCGCTGGCGCTTCATGCGGAACATGGCGCAGCGAACCTGGGCGATCTCATCCTTGAGGCTGAAATAGATATGCCCGGAGGCCGGTTGGGCCAGGTTGGAGATCTCGCCACTGATCCAGATCAGCGGAAAGCTGTTCTCGAGTACCGAACGTGTTTCACGTACCAGGCGGGAAACCGTATAGATATCTCTCTGGGGAATGTCGCTGATTGTCGTATTCAAGCTGGCTGTTTCTTCAGGCTGGATTCAAACGCTTCCGGTTGTAACGGACGGTCAAAGTAATAACCTTGAAATATCCTGCAGCCGTTGTCACGCAGAAATTGCAATTGTTGCTCTGTTTCGACGCCGACTGCAACAGCTTCGATCTCCATCTGATGAGCGATGGTAATGATTGTCTGTACCAGTTTGGCGTCTTTGTGGTCGCTGGTGATATCCCTGATGAAACTACGGTCGATCTTCAGTTCATCCAGTGGCAACTGTCTCAAGTAGGCGATAGAAGCATAGCCTGTTCCAAAACTGTCGATACAAAATCTGACCCCAAGCTGCTTTAATGCGAGTATCTTCTGTTTCGCCTCATCAAGGTTTTCCGCCAGGGTGTTTTCATGGATTTCCAGGGTCAGCCTGTTCGGGCTGAATGAGGTCTCCCTCAGAATAGTCTTGACCTGATCGGTAAAACTGACCTGGTGAAAATGTATAGCGTTGATGTTGACTGCAATGCGTTTGAGATTATTCGGTTCCTGCACCCATGGTTTGCTCAGCATCAGGGCATGTCTCAGCACCCACTCGCTGATCGGCAGGATCTGTCCCGACTCCTCGGCCGCGGGAAGAATGATATTGGGTTTGATTTCACCCTGTTGTGGATGGTCCCAGCGCAACAGCGCTTCAGCGCTCACCAATTCATCCTCGCTGTTGTACTGGGGCTGGAAATGGAGAAGTAACTGGTTGTTTGCCAGTGCCAGCCTGAGGTCGTGCTGCAGACGCAGATGTTCCTCTGCCGCCTGCTGCATCCCCGGAAGAAAGAAGCGGATGGTATTGCGACCGGCATCTTTGGCCCGGTACATCGCAGTATCGGCAAATTTGAGGATATCGTCAGCGGTTTCATTGTTCATCGGGAAAATCACGATACCGATACTGGGCGTGATATGAAGTTCGTTACCGCTGATGGTATACGGCTCCGAAATGGTCCTGAGAATCTTATTCGCACCTTGTTGGGCCTGCTGCGCCGCGAGTTGAGGGTCCCCGCTCAATTCAGAAAACAGCACCACGAATTCGTCACCTCCGAGTCGGGAGGCAGTATCTTCATCGCGGATCTGCTCAGTCAATCTAATGGCCACCTCCCGCAGTAGTAGATCTCCGATATTGTGTCCCAAGGAGTCGTTAATAGTCTTGAAATGGTCCAGGTCCATAAACATGACCGCCCCACGGTGGTTGTGTCGCAGGCAGCGAGCCCTTGCCTGACTGAGGCGATCCAGCAGTAAGCGTCTATTCGGCAGTTCGGTAAGCGCATCGAATGTGGCCTGGTGTTCCAGTCGGTCCATTGCGTGCATGCGTTCGATCTCGGCACTCACCCGGGCGGCGATAATATCCATCACATCCATCCATTCATGTTCCATGAACAAGGGTTTGCTGGATGTAACCCAGACGATACCTGTTACCCTGCCTGTACGATCCTTGATAGGTGTGCCGGCATAGCCCTGAGCCTTCAGTAAGACCAGATTTTCGTCGCCGGGAAACAGGTCCTGCACCCCCTGAGTGTAGAGCTGGGCGCTATCTTTGATCACGACATCGCAGGGCGTTCCTGCCAGTGTGTATTCAAAATCATCAATGGATTTGTTGTTGACAATGGTTGCCAGGGCTTTGATACGGTCGTTACCGATCAACTCGCCGATATTAGCTCCATCGGCATCGAACCAGCGGCAAAGTTCCTGTGCGACATGCTTGAAGAAATCACCGTCGGTAATGCCCACCATACTGCGCATTAACGTATGCATGGTATCGGCTGCCCGCTTTCGATCAGAGATATCCTGATGGGTGCCGCAGACGCGAGTGGGGCGGTTGCTGCTCGGTTCATGTTCCACGGCGCCGCCGGAACCCTCGATCCATATCCAGCGGCCATCGCTGTGGCGCATTCGAAACTCCACATTGTAGGGAATGCCATCCTCGATATGCTGCATAATGATTGGCATCACCCGCTCTCTATCCGCTGGGTGTAGGCGGCCACGCCAATCCTCGATATTGCCTTTCAGGTCACCCGGCAACAATCCCAGCATATCCATCCATCTGCTGTTCACCGTCAACTCGTTTGTGGTCAGGTTCCAATCCCAGAAGCCCAGCGTGGCGCCTTTGATGACCAGGGAGAGTTGTCTTTCCGTATCCCGTTGCAGACTGATGTCCATGATCGAGACAGGAATACGGCGAGCCTCGTCAACGGTGCGGGAGAGAGGAAAAGAGATCAACAGCTGAATCGGTCTGCCGTCGGCTGCAAGCATGGAGATCTCCGCAGTGAATAGCCGCTTTTTTTCGCTGCTTGCGATGAGAAACTCCTTCAATGCGGTGAATACATCAGGCGTGTAGCTGTCCGGCAGCCAATGTTGCAGTTCATACAAAGTGTCGACGGCGAAAAGCCGCAGGGTAGCCGGGTTTGCGTTCACGATGCGGATCAGCTGAATATATTCAGCAAGCTCCTGTGGATGGTTGTCTAAATAACTGCGGATATCCTTCACGCCTGAGTCGGTGAGTTCCTGCAGTTTGATCAGGGCCCTCGAGCTGTCACCCTCACAGAGCGCAATGGCAACGCCGTTGAAGAACTGTCGATACTGCGCCTCCTGGGTAATCAGTTTTTGACTCTTACGGCTGTGTTTCAGGCTAAGGATCTGCGCCAAGATAAACAGTGCGATGATCACAAGACTGCTCATCAGGAGCACCTGCAATACCCAGGTCGGTATCTTCTCTTCTATGGTTGTTTCCGGCTCGAATAAGCTGCTCAGGTTTTGTTGGTAGGCTGAACGGTCATCAATTTTCATGATCGCTAAATGGTATTCCAGCCGTTTCTTGATATATTCGGCGCTGGGTGATTTTCGCGATATGGCAAGACGAATATCCTGAGGCATCAGTACAATGGGGCTGGCGATGGCAGGGTAGATATGACCCCGTGTAGCGCCAAACAGGCGGTTGACCAGGCCGGCGTCCGCGTTGCCTAGAGAGACGGCGCGCAGGACCCTGTCATAGGTGTCGTATTCGATGAGATCACAGGTAATGAGGAACGACTCGCACAGGGATTCAAGACCGCCCGCACCCGTGATATACACATCATCCCGCAACACGGCGATACGCTTTCCGTCCAGGTCCGGAAACGACTTGACCGGTGACGTTTCAGGAATGAAAATCTGCTCCCAATTACTGACCAGTCCTTGTTCGATGAACAAAAACTGTTGTTGTCTGTCTGTATTGATTGCTATGGCCGGCAGCAGGTCGATCCTGCCGTTGGCGAGGCGCTGCAGATTTTCGCTCCAGGTGCCGGTTACGTAATGCAGTTTCCAGCCCTCCTTGGAAGCGATGTCGTTGAGGGTCTCTATGAATAGACCACCGGGACTCCCGGTCTGATTGACAGTGACGAGGGGTGGATTGTTATAGATGCCGACTTTTAACAAAGTAGCCGATTGATCGGCTTGAATGACTTCTACTAAAAGGATTGAAAAGAGCAGGAAATACCTTCCAATAGTATTGACAGCTCGTCTCCGCATAGTCGCAGTTCCGGTGAAAAACAGTCCTTACCAGAAGCATAGCGCTTTGATAACCGAATGTTGGGTAATATTTCATGTTGCTGAAGCCTCATTACCTTTTCGGTTCCTGCCCAACCTTGCGCCGCACGGAGTCCGTCAGACGATGCGTAGTGAGGGGTAGATCGCTAGGCTCGCGATAGCGTTTTATCGAGACTCTATATTTCTGATTTATAGGATATTTATGGTTAACGGTTTACCGGCCAACCGGCACCTCCTATAATGCCCGGTTTATTTCACCCCACCTGCCGGAATAAATGCTATGCGTGTAATCGAGGAAGCCCTCACATTCGACGATGTACTTCTGGTACCGGCCCACTCTCAGGTACTCCCTAAAGATGTAGATCTACGGACCAAGCTGACCCGTGGGATTGAGCTCAGTATCCCCCTGGTTTCCGCTGCCATGGATACCGTGACCGAGGCCCGTTTCGCCATTGCACTGGCCCTGGAAGGGGGAATAGGCATCGTGCACAAAAATATGACCCCCCAGCAGCAGGCCGCAGAGGTCGCCAAGGTCAAGAAATACGAGAGCGGCGTCATTCGTGAGCCCATAACGGTTGGACCCTATGTCAGTATTGGCGAGGTTGTCGAGCTGACCCGGGCGAGAAATATCTCCGGGGTACCGGTCGTGGACGGTAAAGAGTTGGTCGGCATTGTCACTGGACGGGATCTGCGTTTCGAGCGAAAGATGGATGATCCGGTACGCAACATTATGACTAAAAAGGAGAATTTGGTTACGGTCAAGGAAGGTGCAAGTCGCGACGAGGTACTGCAACTACTGCATAAAAACCGTATCGAGAAAGTGCTTGTGGTGGATGACGATTTCTCGCTGCGCGGCATGATTACGGCAAAGGATATTCAGAAGGCCAAGGACTATCCCGGCGCCTGTCGCGATGAACATGAACGTCTCAGAGTAGGCGCCGCGGTGGGTGTCGGCGCGGGTACCGAGGAGCGGGTGGATGCGCTGGTCAGGGCCGGTGTCGATGTGGTGGTGGTGGATACCGCCCACGGCCACTCCCAGGGCGTGCTCGACCGGGTTGCCTGGGTTAAGAAGGAGTATCCCGATGTGCAGGTGATCGGCGGTAATATAGCCACCGGGGAAGCCGCCAACGACCTGGTCAAGGCGGGCGCGGATGCGGTCAAGGTGGGAATAGGTCCCGGTTCCATCTGTACCACACGCATCGTTGCCGGGGTGGGTGTACCCCAGGTGACTGCGGTAACGAACGTTGCCAAGGCCCTTGAAGGTACCGGCGTGCCGCTGATTGCCGATGGCGGCCTGCGCTACTCAGGGGATATCGCCAAGGTCCTGGCTGCAGGCGCCTATTCGGTCATGATCGGAGGCATGTTTGCCGGCACCGACGAGGCTCCCGGCGAGGTGGAGATCTACCAGGGCCGTTCCTACAAATCCTATCGGGGTATGGGTTCACTGGGCGCCATGTCCGGTAAGGATGGCTCCAGCGACCGCTATTTCCAGGAGACCAATGAAAAAGAGAAACTGGTGCCGGAGGGTATCGAGGGCCGGGTTCCCTACAAGGGGCCTGTGGTCGGTGTCATCTATCAGGTGATCGGCGGTATCCGCTCCAGCATGGGCTATACAGGCTGTGCCAACATCGACGAGATGCGTACCAAGCCGGTGTTCGTGAGGGTCACCAATGCGGGGGTTACCGAGTCCCACGTCCATGACGTGGCCATCACCAAAGAAGCCCCCAACTATCGGCGCGATTGACATGACGACTGATATCCATGCCCATCGGATCCTGATCCTCGATTTCGGCTCCCAATATACCCAGTTGATCGCCCGCCGTGTGCGCGAGGCGGGTGTCTATTGCGAGATCTATCCCTACGACAATCCCGATCAGGGATTAAGCGGCGTGAAACCGGCCGGTGTCATCCTCTCTGGGGGTCCGGAGACGGTAACCGCCGATGAGGCGCCGGCGGCGCCAAACGAGGTATTCGAGCTTGGCGTGCCGGTATTGGGGATCTGCTACGGCATGCAGACCATGGCGGCTCAACTTGGTGGCGAGGTGGCATCGTCAGACAGGCATGAGTATGGTTACGCCCAGGTGCGCGCCAGAGGCCACTCCCGACTGCTCAAGGATATCGAGGACCATACCAGCAAAGAGGGATATGGCTTGCTGGATGTCTGGATGAGTCATGGCGATCGCGTGGAGTCCCTTCCCGAGGGATTCAGGGTGATCTGCGAGACGGAGAATGCACCCATCGCCGGTATCGCCGATGAATCCCGTGACTACTATGGTCTGCAGTTCCATCCCGAAGTGACCCATACCCGCCAGGGCCAACGCATCATCGAACGCTTTCTGTTCAAGATCTGCGGTTGCGAGGTGTTGTGGACGCCGGGCAAGATCATCGAGGATACCCTCCACCATGTGCGTGAACAGGTTGGTGAAAAGCAGGTCGTGCTGGGTCTCTCCGGCGGTGTCGATTCCTCCGTCGTGGCGGCGATGCTGCATCGTGCCATCGGCGATCAGCTGACCTGCGTGTTTGTCGACAACGGCCTGCTGCGCCTCAATGAGGGCGACCAGGTGATGGCCACCTTCGCCGAGCACATGGGTGTCAAGGTGATCCGGGTGGATGCGGAGGATCGCTTTCTCAAGGCGTTGAGCGGGATTGCCGAACCGGAACAGAAACGCAAGATTATCGGTAACCTCTTCATCGATATTTTCGAGGAGGAGGCCGGCAAGCTGGAAGATGTCTCTTTTCTTGCCCAGGGCACCATCTATCCCGATGTGATCGAATCGGCGGGCGCCAAGTCGGGCAAGGCCCATGTCATCAAGTCCCACCACAATGTGGGGGGGCTGCCCGACTATATGAAGCTGGCGCTGGTTGAACCTCTGCGCGAGCTGTTCAAGGACGAGGTGCGCAAGATCGGTGTTGAACTGGGTCTGCCCTACGAAATGATCTACCGCCACCCCTTTCCCGGACCGGGTCTTGGGGTGCGCATCCTCGGCGAGGTGAACAAGGAGTATGCCGATCTGTTGCGGCAGGCCGATCACATCTACATCGAAGAACTCTATAAACAGAATCTCTATGACGAAGTCAGCCAGGCCTTCGCCGTTTTCCTGCCGGTCAAGTCTGTGGGTGTGGTGGGGGATGCCAGGGCTTATGAGTATGTCGTCACCCTCAGAGCGGTGAAGACGGTGGATTTCATGACGGCCAAGTTCGCCCATCTGCCATTCGAGTTTCTCGAAGAGGTGTCACGCCGAATCATCAATGAGGTCCAGGGTATATCCCGGGTGGCCTATGACATCTCCAGCAAGCCGCCTGCCACTATTGAGTGGGAGTGACTGGAATTTATAACATATTGAAATATAAGAATAAAAACAATCCAATTGATAATGTAATCTACATCATCAATGGTATTTATTGCGCATAGCAAGGCAGAAAACATCGATACCATGAAAGGTAAATTGATGCTGGCATGGTATCAGCTGCGCTGAGCATTACCTGTTTGAGCAAGGCCTCAGCCCGCCGGTCATTAAAGACATGACCGGCTACCAAGCCACGAAGGGGATGCGTGTCGTTGCTTGTTTTGCGCCGACCTTACCCCGCGCTCACTCATACAGACTTCGAGGCTCTGAATAGCGCTTTTATTTTAAAAGAAAAAGATATACACTTTTCTTTCAAAATATATGGGCAAGCACGCAGACAGTACCAACAGCAAGATCCTCCGCCGGATTCAGGGCCGCAAGCGGGGCTGGGTCTTTACGCCAGACAGTTTTACGGATCTTGGTACCCGCCGGGCTGTCGATCTTGCACTGATGCGGTATCGGGACAGCGGCCTTATCCGCCAGCTGGCCCGGGGCCTACGCAGCCAATTTGCTTGGACTCTCCAAGCAAGTCCCCATGAAGGTTGTTTATTTAACGGATGGTCGCTCACGGACTGTCCAGGTTGGCAAGTGTCAGATCATCCTGAAGCACACGACTCCCCGCAATATGGCCACTGCGGGAAAGATCAGTGGGTTGGTGATCCAGGCACTGCGCCACCTGAGCAGGAAGAACGTCGATCAGCAAGTCGTCGCACAGCTCGATCGTCGGCTCGATGACGATGCACGCAAGCAACTGGTAAAGGATATTCGATATGCCCCAGCCTGGATCGCCGATATCTTTCGTTCACTGGCCGATCGGGAAAGCGCAGCATGAAAGAATTTATTGGGATGTCGGAAGAACGTCGCCGGCTGGTCTGTACGGAGACGGGCGCACAACTGAATCTGTTCGAGATTGCCGTCGAAAAGGACTTCTGGGTTTGTTGGACGCTGGGCAAATTGTTCAGTCTGCCCGAATTGGACAAACATCTGACGTTTAAGGGTGGTACGTCGTTATCCAAGTGCTGGAATCTCATCGAACGTTTTTCCGAAGCTATCGATATCGTTATCGACAGGAGAGCCCTGGGTTTTGGTGGAGAGAATGCCCCGGAACAGGCGCCCAGCAGGAAACAGATGACCAAGCGCCTCAAGGCGCTGAAAGAAGCCTGCCAGCAATGTATCAGCGACCAGATTCAACCGACACTCTTCGAATCGATCTCATCAGATCTACCGGACACACTCGAATGGTCGCTTGAGCCTGATCTCGACGATCCCGATGAACAGACCTTGCTGTTGTTGTATCCAACGGCCTTCCCGGAGCAGGCCGCCTATCTTCGTCGAGCTGTAAAGATTGAGATGGGCGCCCGGTCAGATACAGAGCCTGTTGCATCCGTCGAGATCACGCCCTATATCAGAGAAGCCTTCCCGGAATTACTGGCCGAGCCAGGTTCAGAGGTGAGGGCAGTACGGCCAGAGCGCACCTTCTTGGAAAAAGCAATGCTGCTGCATGAGGAGACATTTCGTCCAGAGGCCAAGAAAAAGCAGCGACGATCGATGGCCCGCCATTACTATGACCTCTACCGGATGATTCAGGCCGGAGTGGGTGACGAGTCTGTCCGGGATCTTGGGCTATTCCATCGGATTGCCATGCATCGTCAGGTGTTCTTCCGCTATACGTGGGTCGACTATTCGACGCTAAATCCGAAGGAACTGCAGCTGATACCCTCAGCCGCCGATCTCCCCGCGTGGCAGGCCGATTATAAAAGTATGCAGCAGGAAATGTTCTATGGTGATGTACCAACATTTGAGGAGATTATGGAGGAAGTCGCTGTTTTCCAGAACCTGCTGAATGCTGGGTAAGCGACATCACCTAGGGGCAGTGTGGAAGCGTTCAATCGGCAATTTTTTCGAGTATTTTGAAGGATTTTCTGAGCATGGTATTTTTCATGGTATATACCGCGTGTTGAAATCAGAAAACAGCGATACCATGAGCGGCGAATTGGTACTGTCATGGTATTGACGGCATTCAGATTTCTCTTCTCGAGTGGGTGTGGCGTGATTATGGCCTATAATCACGCCAATAATAATCTACAATATGGCGTGAATAAGTGCTAAAATCGCGCCATGAGATGGATATGGCAACAGCCCGATTGGCCAGATTTTCACTATGACAATCGCGCGCTCGATGACCGGGAACTTGAATTTCGCATAAGCTCAGAGCGTCTAGCTGGCCGCTTTGAGGCACTGCCAATGGCGTCCCAAGAGGATGCCACGATCGATTTGATGCTTGCAGAAGCCATCAAAACCAGTGCCATTGAAGGCGAGGATCTGGATAGAGAATCGGTCAGGTCATCTCTACTCTCTTTAATTACATCGGATACGCTACCAGACAACTCAGACCAGAAAGCGGCGGGGGCTGCTTCGCTGCTGGTGGACGTTCGTAAGAACTGGCACGCATCGCTGACACACGATCTGCTGGGCAAGTGGCAATCCATGGCTGTCCCGGAACAGCGCTATACGCCTATTCTGCGAGGCGCATACCGCAACGATCCTTCGCCAATGCAAATAATGAGCGGGCCTTACGGTCGTGAAAAAGTTCACTACGAAGCCCCGCCAGTGACTCAGGTGCCTGACGAAATGACGGGATTCATCGGCTGGTATAACCAGACCAGCCCTTCAAACAGGGATACAAAAATACCAGGGATTGCCAGAGCGGGTATTGCACACCTCTGGTTCGAAGTGATCCATCCCTTCGACGATGGTAACGGGCGAGTCGGCAGGGCGATTGCTGATCATGCGCTTTCGCAGTCTCTCGGCTATCCGACCACGGCTTGTCTTGCCACGGCGATAGAGGGAGGCAAAAAATCTTATTATCTGCAACTGGAGAAAGCGAGCCGTGGAAGCCTGGACGTTAATGCCTGGCTTGATTACTTTGCCGACAGGGTCATCAAGGCACAGGAAATTGCCAGAGAAGAAGTGGATTTTGTACTGGCCAAGGCACGTTTCTACGAAACCTATGGTGACCAGTTGAATGACCGGCAGGCCAGAATGGTATCTCGGGTGTTTGCTGAAGGCCGGAAGGGCTTTGAAGGCGGGATAACGACAAGAAAATATGAAGCGATAACCAAGTGCCCCAATCGAACAGCCAGCCGTGATCTTTCAGATCTGGTTGCCAAAAGGATCATCGTCCCGCTACCGGGTGGTGGCAGAACAACTCGTTATGAGTTGGCCGTTGTCGAACCGGCAGGATTTGGTTTAGAGAAGAAGTGATTTACTGTGCTAGTCGGTGATTCTCGTATCGATTAGAAGAAATTTCTGAGCATGGTATTTTTCATGGTATTAACACTACCCGCAGTTCAGGGATGTGATGGCTGCTCAGGACAATCCCCTGCCGTTGCACGTACAACAGGAATTTGCCGAGTATCTCAAATGTGGTCGGCTGGAGCATGGCTTCCTGCGGGTGCAGTGCAGCGAGTGCCATCATGAACACCTGGTTGCCTTCAGTTGCAAGCGTAGAGGCTTCTGTCCAAGCTGCGGAGCGCGGCGTATGGCCGAAAGCACGGCGTTGCTGGTCGATGAGGTTTTACCAGAACAACCGATCCGCCAATGGGTGCTGAGCTTTCCGTTTCAGCTCCGTTTCCTGTTCGCCAGTCGTCCGCAACTGATGGGTCGGATACTGGGGGTCGTGTACCGGGTCCTCTCGGCCCAACTGATCCAAAAAGCGGGATTCACCCGAAAAACTGCGCAGACCGGTGCGGTGACGTTGATTCAAAGATTCGGCAGTGCACTGAACCTCAATGTGCATTTTCACATGCTATTTCTGGATAGTGTTTACACCATCACACCCTGGAGTAAAAGCCGCTTTCATCGTACCAACGCATCGGCCCAGCGGGAATTGACAGAGCTGGTGCATACGATCAGCCACCGAGTTGCCGGATATCCGGAACGACAGGGTATTCTTGAAAGAGATGAAGAGAACAGTTACCTGAACCTGGAGGAGGGTGATGAAGACCCCATGCAGCAGGTATTGGGGTGTTCGGTCAGCTACCGGATAGCCATCGGGCCACAACAAGGCCGCAAGGTGTTCAGGTTACAGACCATCCCTTCCTGGAAAAAGGATGAGCGTTTATTCCCCTCCTATCCATTACAAACAGCTACCCTGTTACGACCGCTATTCTTGGCTTCATATAGATTCTTGTCGCAGGTCTTCATCCACTGCTTCCAGTCTGTAACTGAACTCAGGCCGGCCACACCAATACTGACCGTTACCGTACGATCCGGTATTAATGAAAGATTTTCAATACCCTTTCGTATTTTTTCTGCTATGTCGACGCTATTGGCTTCATCGGTATTGTAGAGCAGAATTAAAAATTCCTCTCCGCCGATTCTGAATATTTTGTCACTGTCTCGAAGAAAGTCCTTTAAGAATGCTCCCAGCTGCATGAGGACGTGATCGCCAATCTCATGGCCTAGCAGGCTGTTGATTTTTGGGTCCGAATTTACTGGATTAGATACAATAGAGAAATCAGTATTTTGCTGGGGATATAGAG
>NZ_MARB01000009.1 GCF_001715975.1 Candidatus Thiodiazotropha endolucinida
GAGTGGCGCTTTTTCAGGCATACCCCAAGGGCACTTCCTTCGGGGCGCAACCCGAAGGGCTGGGGTTGTTTTCGTCCCCAGCGGCGTTATCGTTCGCTCATGTAGAATGACTACACCTCGCTCACTCTGCCTTGCTGGGCACGAAAACAGCCCCAGCAGGGCGTATTGGATTAGTGTTAACAGGCCCTAAGTTGACAGCCTACTGGCCAATACCAATCCCCAACACAAAACAACCAGCAGCAGGGATATCAAAACCGCCGCAGACCCCTGATCCTTGGCCCGTCCCGACAACTGATGCTTTTCATCGCTGATCCTGTCGACAACGCTTTCAATCGCGCTGTTGATCAGCTCCACGATCAGTACGATCAACAGCGGCGCCACCAGCAATGCCCGCTCCACGCCGTCATTCCCCAACCAGAATCCCAAGGGCGCCAGCAGGATCAGCAGATAGACCTCCTGCCTGAACGCCTCCTCATGTCTAAAGGTCGCTGTTAGACCTTTCATAGACCAGCCCAGGGCATTTGCCAAACGCCTGATACCTACATTCTGTTGTGGTTTCTCTGACATGACGGCATTTCTAACAGCTTATACAAAAAAAATCGACCGCGTCATAAACAAATCATATTCCCCACATCAAACTGCAACAGTCCACCCCTATGGTGCGCATGCAATGAAGCACATGAGCGCAAGTATATGGCGACGCTACATTATAAGAGTCTCTTCATATCCGATACCCACCTCGGCCTGCGCGCCTCCCGCACTGAATATCTCCTCGACTTCCTCAAACACACCGATAGCGACAACCTCTATTTGGTGGGGGATGTTATCGATTTCTGGAAGATGCGATCCGGGTGGTACTGGCCAGCCATCAACAACGAAATCATTCAGCAGATCATCGCCAAGGCGAAACGGGGCACCCGGGTGGTATATGTGCCGGGTAACCATGACGAGCTGCTGCGTGACTACCTCAACTTCCATCTCTCCGGCATCGAGATCCGGAAAGAGGTGATCCACACCACTGAGGATAACCGGCGATTCCTGATCCTCCACGGCGATGAGTTCGACGGTGTGGTGCTGAACAACAAATGGCTGGCCCATCTTGGCAGTGACGCCTACGACCTGCTGCTGTGGCTCAACCGCTGGTTCAACGTTGCCCGGCGGCGCCTCGGCTTCGGCTATTGGTCCCTCTCCGCCTACCTGAAAAACCAGGTCAAAGAAGCGGTCAAGTATATCAGCAACTTCGAACAAGCCGTGATCCACACCGTGCACGAGCGCAATCTGGATGGCGTCATCTGCGGCCACATCCATCATGCGGTGATCAGTGATATAGCCGGTCTCACCTACGCCAACTGCGGCGACTGTGTGGAGAGCTGCACTGCCCTGGCCGAAGAGCCCGATGGATCACTGAAGCTGATCCGCTGGGTCGACGAATCGATGAATCTTCTGGATGAAAAAGAGAAAACGCATGCGCATAGCAATAGCGACGGACGCGTGGTTTCCACAAATTAACGGCGTCGTTCGCACCCTTGATAAAACCATCAGTCTGTTGAAGGAGTGGGGACATGAAGTGCTCTGCATCAATCCGGGACTGTTCCGCAGCGTGCCGATGCCGACCTACCCCGATATCCCGTTGGCCCTGTTTCCCTATGCCAGAGTGAAGGAAATGCTGGATGCGTTTCAACCCGACGCCATTCATCTCTCCACCGAAGGCCCCATCGGATGGGCCGGGCGGCGCTATTGCCTCAGGCATAACCACCCCTACACCACAACCTACCATACCCGTTTCCCTGAGTATGTGAGGCTGCGCGCCCCCATCCCCCTTTCGCTCTCTTACGCCTTTGTCAGGGCCTTCCACAATAAGGCGACCTTGACCATGGTGGCGACCGGCTCAATGAAGAAGACCCTGGAATCACATGGCTTCAAAAACCTCGAATACTGGACGCGTGGGGTTGATATCGAACACTTCGTACCCATCGATCAGCCGGTACTGGATTTGCCCCACCCCATTGCCCTATACCTGGGCCGGGTGGCGGTGGAAAAGAATATCACCGATTTCCTTGACCTGAAGATGCCAGGCTCCAAGGTGGTGATCGGCGATGGGCCCGCCCTGGAATCCCTGCAACAACGCTACCCTCAGGCCCATTTTCTCGGCTACCGGAAAAACGGCGATCTCACCCGCCTCCTCGCCTCCGCCGATGTGATGGTCTTCCCCAGCCGCACCGACACCTTCGGCCTGGTGATGCTGGAAGCCATGGCCTGCGGCGTACCCGTCGCCACCTACCCGGTTGAGGGCCCGCTCGATGTGATCAAAAATGGCATCAACGGCTGGATGGACGAAGACCTGCCGACCGCCGTCACCAGGGCTCTGGAGGTCGACCGCAACAGCTGCCGGCAATTCGCCGAAGGCTACTCCTGGGAGGCCTGCACCCGGCAATTCCTCACACTGATCCAGTCCAACCTGTCTGACCCGGTTGTCGAATCCGCACCGGCAGAGAAGCGCCTCTGACCTGTACGGTGCGGCAAGCCGCACCCTACGCCCTGTATAACCACCTTGTAGGGTGCGGCTTGCCGCACCGAGATATTTCACAAAAATCGGCGCTGACCCATCAGGGAAAAGTTGAGCAGAACCACCCATGTTCTCTAGAATAACGCTATGACCAATGAAATGACGGTTAGCTGAAGACCATGGAAGATCTTAACCACCCTTTAAGCGAAGAAGAGATCGAACGACTCGATCAATTCCTGCTGAACCGCGTCGACGACCAGTTCATCACAGAGGGGATGGACGAAGGTATCTTCGACATCTCCACCCTGGATGGCTTCCTCACCGCCATCGCCAGCGGGCCGGTAACCATCCCGCCATCCGTGTGGCTGCCTTCGATCTGGGGCGACTTTGAACCCGAATGGGAAAACGAGGAGGCCTTCAGCGAAATCCTTTCCCTCTTGATACGCCACCTGAACGGTATCGTGACCACCCTGATGGAGTACCCCGAGGATTTCGAACCCCTCTACCTGGAACGCATCGTCGAAAACAAAACCGTTCTCATCGTGGACGAATGGTGCGAAGGCTACCACCGTGGTACGGAGCTCTCCCCCGACCATTGGCGCAGCGGCGGCAAAGAGATGGCCGCCCTGCTGAGCCCAATCCTCGCCTTCACCGCGGCAACCGACTGGAAGGGACACGGCAAATCCTACGATGTAGTCGAATCCATCCAGCTGAAAATCGCCCCCAACGCCAGGCAGATCCACGCCTACTGGCTGTCCAGACGCGACGAAATCCCACAGGATGAGCTAATAAAGAAACGCGAACAAACCCCAGTCGGCCGCAACGACCCCTGCCCCTGCGGCAGCGGCAAGAAATACAAAAAGTGCTGCCTGCACTGATCTGAGCAGTGTCACCGTATACCATACCCCCCCATTCCAGCACTCCAGCGTTGGAATGCTTAAGATACTGGAGCGTGGAAACACACCTCGTAAAAAGTCATACTGCTTCAATGCCAGCTGCATCTCAATGGTATGGATTCCTCTCCTGCCCAACGCTTAGTTTAGGGTGGGAGATTTAGTCAGAGAAACCGGGAGCCCATATCATTGAGGACGCAACAACCATTGCACACCATTTCAACTTATTCTGCTATTTGAAATAGTAGATACTGCTGCTTCACATTGTGAATCAGCATCATTGAAAGAGTACAACAGAGTAAATACGTCACCATCTTCACTGTCAGTGAAAAGGCTCAGTCCTTCATACCAAGATCTCTGACGCCAAAACCGAATATCGAGTAAAACCCCTCCCCGAGGGTAAAATTTGAACAGCCACACCTCACATTTAAAGATCAATTGTAAAATTGAGAATATGTGTTATTCTTTATTCGCGAACTGCGAATTTTGAATGATATGCTACTCAAGCCACAAGATATCCTGGTCCTCCTTAAACTGGTCGTACTCGGTAAACGGCCCTGGTCCTATAATCGGTTGGCGATAGAGCTGGATATGAGTCCTTCCGAGGTTCATGGAGCCATCAAACGCGCGATCACAGCCGAACTCGCCCTGCAAATCGACAAGGAGATCCAACCAAATTTCAGAAATCTGGAAGAGTTTCTAATCCATGGTATCCGCTATGCATTCGCACCGGAACGAGGAGCGTTGACGAGAGGTATGCCGACCGCTCATGCAGCCCCTACCCTATCTGAGAAGATTGTGCCTGACCAGGAACCGCCACCGGTATGGCCTGATTCGCAAGGTGAGATACGTGGTATGATTTTTTCACCCCTCTATCGCTCGGCCCCTGAAGCGTCAAGGAATGACCCAGCCCTCTATGAATTGCTGGCACTGGTCGACGCGATACGAGGCGGCAAAGCCAGGGAACGTAATATCGCAGTAAAGGAATTGACAAGGAGGTTCAATCGTTATGAAAAGGGAGCAAAATCCAAACCTAAAAATCCTCACCCAAGCCGTAGAGCGGCTGGGGGCACTAAGTAATGAGATGGTATTCCTGGGAGGCTGTGCGACAGGTCTGTTGATCACCGATAAGGCGGCTCCACCGCTTCGGGTCACGAAGGATGTGGATACAATTGTTGAAGCCTCTACGCTTGCCGCCTATCAACGCTTCTCTGAGAAATTACGCAAGCAAGGATTTCGCGAAGATTTCAGCGATGGCGCCCCACTCTGTCGCTGGCTTGCCGATGACGTGATTCTCGATATGATGCCGACCGACAGCCGCATTCTTGGCTTCGGAAATCGCTGGTATGAATCAGCGTTGAAACACGCTGAAGTTACGACACTACCATCCGGTCGCAATATTCGCATGGTCACAGCCCCCTATTTCCTCTCCACCAAAATGGAAGCCTTTGATGGCCGTGGCAGAGGCGACTATCTGTTGAGCCATGATATCGAGGATATGATCGCTGTACTTGATGGCAGGCCTGAAATTGTCAATGATGTTCAAACCGCTGATCAAGAATTGATTGAGAATGTTCGTGCACGATTTGCTCAACTGTTGAGTGATAATAGGTTTATTGCTGCTTTGTCCGGTCATATACCGGGAGACCAGGCCAGCCAGGCACGTGTTGGTCTGGTGATAAATAGGATTGAAGCGATCGTTAAAGGATAACGGTGCGGCAAGCCGCACCCTATACTCGTCTCAATGGTGTGGCTTGACTTCAGCATCCATTGTTTCCACCATGTCCCTGCGGCCGGCGCTCCGAGCAGTTCCGCGACTATGGCACGCCAAGGTCGCCGGACACTCCGGGGCTACCCCGGGGTAGCGTTATAGCCAACATTTCCGTTGCTGGTACCACGTTGCGCTTCACGCAAGAGGGTACCAGCCATACGAGCAGGGTCGGAGGCTGGTCGCACTTGGTTACACAGTATGCTCGGAGGCTTTCGAACCGAGCCTTCTGATTGGGGAATGGATTGTCCTGTTTCAACAACAATGTACGTTTGCTGACGCTTTCCATTCTTGGCGGTGCCTGGGACAAGCACGCCCTATGCGATCGCCTGCAGCGCACCTTTGAAGGCGGTCCACCCGATCCCGGGCGCTTGGCCGCACGCTTGATTTTCCATTTCGATGAGGGGTAGCCTCCTTCCTATAAGCAACTCGTCAACTTTCTTCATGCCGACGATGAACTGCACCAGCGGTTTGAGAGACAGGACCGGAAAGAGCAGCCGGTTATTCTGCTCGATTCGCCGGTCATGGGCAGACCGCCTGACAAACTGCTCACCTTTCCCCTGCCGTCACTGTCGACCGTCAAGGATCTTCAGCAGTGGCTCGGCCTGTTCGATCATGAGTTGGCCTGGTTCGCCGACCGCGAGCGGCGACAGTGCAAAGTCACGGAATCCAGACTGCACCACTACCGCTACCAGTGGATCGAAAAGCGATCAGGCCCGCCGCGCCTGATCGAGATACCCAAGACCCGCCTCAAGATGCTGCAACGGCAGATATTGAGGGAGATCCTCAACCGGGTACCGCCCCATCCCTGCGCAAAGGGATTCGTTCGCGGCCGCTCCATCAAGCACTTTGTCGAACCCCATCTCGGCAAAGAGGTTGTCCTGCGCATGGATCTGAAGGACTTCTTTCACACTGTTCCCGTATACCGCATTGGCGCAATGTTTCACCGTCTCGGTTACCCTTGGAGCGTCGCCTATCTGCTGCAAGGTTTGTGTACCCATACCAGCTCCGCATTACTTGCGGGTGATACCTTCAATGCGCTTCCCTGGGCGATGCAGAAACGGCTCAGGGACAAACACCTCCCCCAGGGCGCCCCCACCTCACCCACTCTCGCCAATCTTGCTGCATTTCGATTCGACTGCCGTCTACAGGGTGTCGCCAACCGTTTCTCCCTCGACTACACCCGTTACGCGGATGACCTCGCCTTTTCGGGCGCCAGGGAATTGCTGCGACTAGCGCCGTTTCTACAAGGGCTGATCGGCGCCATCACCATCGAAGAGGGTTTCGAGATAAACCATCGTAAGACACGGGTTCAGACCCAGGCACAATCCCAACGCCTGGGGGGTATGGTGATCAATCAAAGGCCCAACCTGCCCAGGGAGGAGTTCGATCGATTGAAGGCGATACTCCACAACTGTGTGCGTTGGGGACCCGAGAGTCAGAACCGTGAGGGTGTTGACGATTTTAAGGCACACCTGGGTGGCCGGGTTGCCTATGCTGTTTGGCTTAATCCTGAAAAAGGTAAGCGATTGAGACAGTTATGGAAACGCATCCAATGGTTAGACTAAATGAGAAATGAGTTGTGATGCTGGGTTTGCATACCCACGCGAAGCATGGGAACGAGAGTACTCCATAGCTTGATACGACTCAATTTAGGTCCTATAGTACCCATTATGGGTCTTTTATAGGAATTCAGATGCAACCCACCTCGATCGGCGATGCCTTATTCACCAAAACCCAGCAAAGGGTTCTCAGCCTGCTATACGGCACACCTGACAAGAGTTTCTACGCCAATGAAATAGTCCGCTGGGCTGATATGGGACGCGGGACCGTGCGCCGTGAATTGGAGCGGATGACAGCTGCGGGCTTGCTTGTTTCATCGCGAACGGGCAATCAGCTTCACTATCAAGCCAATGCCGATAATCCGATCTATCCAGACCTGCTGAATATCGTCAGAAAAACCTTTGGCGTAGCGGATGTGATTCGGCAGGCATTGAGGTCACAGGAGGCTCATATCGATGTGGCATTCGTGTATGGATCAATCGCCAAACTGGAAGACTCGCAAACCAGCGATCTGGATCTGATGTTGGTGGGTAACCTGACCTATAGCGATATCGTCGAGCTGCTGTTACCGGTGGAGTCTTCACTGCAACGAACAATCAATCCGACGATCTATACCCTCTCTGAGTTCAATTCGAGGTTGCAGCAGGGAAGCAGCTTTTTGGAACGGGTTATGAAACAACCCAAACTGATGATTAAAGGAGTAATCAATGACTTTGGAGAACCTCTACAAGAGCAAGGCACTGCAAAAGGAACCACCAGATAAGCGTGAGTTTTATGGACTATTGCAAACGGCCATCGATCGTCTCAACGATGCGGAGAATACCAACCTTTCCTATGCCAGCCGATTCGATTTGGCCTATAACGCCGCCCATGGTTTGGCGCTGGCCGCATTAAGATCCGCTGGTTATCGCTCGGATAAGCGTTATCTGGTATTTCAATGTCTTGCCCATACTTGCAATCTCAGCAAAAGTCGGATCAGGACCTTCTCTCTTTGCCATGACAGACGCAATCGCGCCGAATACGGGGGCTATCTTGAGCAAGACGAGACTTTGTTGCTCGAGTTGATCGCCAACACACAATCCCTATTGAAATCAGTCAGGTCGATAAATTTATAGCAGGACGGTGCGGCAAGCCGCACCCCACGCTATATTGTGAACCCCGTAGTGCGCCTTGGCGCACCGCTAAATCCCGGGTTAACCTCCTCCCCCCATTCGCGGTAAACTCTGCCGTCTGATTCACGGCCGCGCCCCGGTGTAGGCCTACCCATCAACGCCAGAACGATACGGATAACATGACTGAACTGAAAATTCTCTGCGAACACCGCCCCTCCGCCATGAAGCTGGAGATCCAGGGGGTCTACGACTGGCCGATCTGGGAGAAGGAGGCCTCGAAGTTCGATTGGGAGTACACCCAAACCGAGACCTGCTACATCCTGCGCGGCAAGTTCATCGTCACCCCGGAGGGGGGCGAGCCCCAGGCGTTCGGCCGTGGCGATCTGATCACCTTTCCCGCAGGCATGAAGTGCACCTGGGAGATCACCAAAGACGTGGAAAAACACTACACCTTTGAATAGTTGTCGTCCTGCCTGATGACCAAAGCCGCAAAATCCCAGCAGCACACCCCTATGATGCACTGGTGTTACACTATTGTTTTTTAACGATTATTTAGAATATTTCCTTAATAAGTTACACATTAAGTTACAGTTTTTTGAGCCCTTACGAGGTTCAACCTCTTCCTTTCTCCGGTCGGCGACTCAGCAGGCGAATATCTACTCGACACAATAAGCGAACCATGGTACAACATGATTAGCGAAATATATCACAGCTTAATTAGCGAATACTATTCCAAAAGACCATGGCAAAACCTTCTGAAAAACTGGCCGAATCCCTGGAGGCGCTCCACGAACTGCAAGCACAAGGCACAGTCGCCATACGCTCTGCCGACCTGTCGCGGACCCATCGGGAGCGCCTGCTTCGCAATGGCTTTCTGCAAGAAGTAATCAAAGGCTGGTATGTCCCTACACGCCCGGACGAGACAGCCGGCGAAAGCACCGCCTGGTATGCCGCTTTCTGGCCATTCTGCGCTGCCTATCTCCAACACCTCAAGGGTAACGACTGGTGTCTGTCGCCGGAACAATCCCTGTCAATCCATGCCGAGAACTGGACCGTCCCGCGCCAGTTACTGGTCCGGGCCATCAAGGCGCGCAATAACATCACGGCCTTGCCACATAACACATCGCTACTGGATATCCGGGCCACATTGCCAGACAGCAAGGATATCGTGGAAAAAAACGGCCTGCGTCTGTTTTCGCTCCCAGCGGCGCTGATCGCCTGCGCGCCGGGCTATTTTCAGCAAAACCCCACCGATATGCGCGCCGCCCTGTCGATGGTGCGCGATGCCTCGGAAGTGCTGGACCGGCTGCTGGAAGGCGGGCACAGCACCATCGCCGGGCGGCTTGCCGGCGCGTTCCGCAATATTGGCCGTGAGCGGATCGCTGACGACATCACCAACACCATGCGCACGGCCGGATACGACGTGCGCGAGAATGATCCCTTCGAGACGCAGATTCCCGTAATCCTACCGGCGAGGGAACAGTCCCCCTATGTCAATCGCATTCGCCTGATGTGGCAGGAAATGCGGGAAAAGATCATCGAGCGCTTTCCCAAAGCACCCGGCCAGCCCAAGGACATCAAGGCCTATCTCAAACACGTCGAGGATGTTTACGTCTCAGACGCCTATCATTCCTTGTCTATTGAAGGCTATCGTGTCAGCCCTGAACTGATCGAGCGCGTACGCAGTGGTAACTGGAATCCGGACGAAGACGAGAATGACAGGGAACATCGTAATGCGCTTGCCGCCCGCGGCTACTGGCAGGCCTATCAAGCCGTGCGGGAAAGTGTTGGTAAAGTCTTGCAAGGTAACAATCCCGGCACCGTCGTTGATGACGATCACCGGATATGGTATCGGGAAATGTTTGCACCGGGCGTAACAGCGGGATTGCTACGCGCCGCCGATCTCGCCGGTTATCGCAACGGGCCCGTTTATATTCGTCGGTCAATGCATGTACCGCCCAGTTGTGAAGCTGTGCGCGATGCCATGCCTGCTTTTTTTGACCTGCTGCGCGACGAAACAGATCCGTCCGTTCGTGTCGTACTCGGGCATTTTATCTTCGTGTACATCCATCCCTATATGGACGGCAACGGCCGCATAGGGCGATTTCTAATGAACGTGATGTTGGCCAGTGGAGGCTATCCCTGGACCGTTGTTCCCTTGCAACGGCGGGATGCCTACATGGATGCATTGGAACAAGCCAGCGTAAATCACAACATCGTGCCCTTCACGGATTTTCTGTCTCGTCTTGTCAAAGATGGATTGAAGGGAAAGGCCGCTCCCAAATTTCCGATTTGATTCAGTTTGCCGTTTCTTGGAGACGTTTCTTGTTCCGCCGACACAAGCGATGACGCGTGGGAAGACTTTCACCTATAAGTGGGAACCAGGCGGTCCCTGGGCTTGACTGCATTGTTCTCAGACTAACGGTGGCAAATGCTGAACATCCCTGGCAGACAATTCAATCGGGAAATGTGACTCACCCTGTATTCAAATCTTCAATTCAGCATCCCACCACTTCGAAATCTGGCTTTCCGAAACAAATTCCTGATCTACAGCTTGTTCCCGGCAGAGGACTGCTAATGGCTGGATATCGTCTCCATATGAATTGGGCACCTGCCCTACCTTCCCCACCGCCTTACAATAGGGATGCCCCCCACCTTCGCGCAAATAATCCACCATCGGCTGATATAGTCCACTCAGCATTATGTTCTGATTGTACTTACGTAGTCTTTCGAAGATCGCAAGGCCCTCAAGGTCTAGATCCCCCCAAAAGCAAACTCGGTCATGCCGAAGAAGAATATCCCAACCAGGTGGGCTACCTTTCCGAACCAGCGTCCTCGGGGGCATCCTGCTTTCAAGAATCGCGGCAAGCTGCTCACCATGTTGGCTGTACTTCAGACTCAGTCCATAACCATAGGTACACACCCAAGCTGCCCTGTCCGTACCCAGAACATCAATCGCGCGCTCGAAGGCGTGTGGGTTTTCAACTAATACTACTACGCGAGGATCGGGTGGGCCTGCCACCATGACATATCCGGGAAAGGTCGGGAAACGACTGACATCAATACCGAACTGCCGCAAAGACGCGGTTGGCAAAGTGTCCAACAACTTTGACGAGCCGAGTAGATACCGGGCACTGACCTCAAACCTAGGCGTGTTGTGCAGACACTCTTGGTCTTGCTTCAATGAGATGAGACCATTCAATAGCCTCGACATCTCGGATGAATGGAACCCCTCCATGACTTCAGCCAAAGGTTCCAATGCCGCGTATTCGTCCTTAACTTTGGCCGCATGTTCCAGCACATCACGCCAGATATCTGCCGTTGGATTGGATTCTTCCGGAAGATGGACAGTTACCTTGCTGAGGGGCTCGTCTCGTAGCCAATCATCGCATACAAGGATTCCTTCTGTGCGCAGCTCACGGAACACCCGGAGTACATCCGTGCGATCGCATTGGAGATCACGCACGAGTCGCTCAACTAATCCGTTCCCACGTAATGAGGCACTCGTCCGGGCTCTCTTTCGGAGATTATTGGTAATGCGGTCGCGCAACAACATGTAGCTCATCCATCAATCACAGATGGCCGCGTCTCCTTGCGGATCTCGGCCACCTGCACCGTGTCAGCCAAAGTACTGGTCTCTTCGCTGTGCTCATCGATACTGACCCAACCGCCGGAACCATTGCGACCGGTGATTACCTTCCCCAAGAGCAGTACAGGAAACACATCGAAGTCGTTCGTGTATTTCGTGTTATGTATCAAGCCGATCAACTGAAACCGCCCTCGGGTATTACGAATGCCACTCATGGCTTCCCGGATAAGTTGCTCATCAGATAGGTCTGAGAACAGCCCATCAATAAAGAGAATGCTCTGAGCACGCTCTCTAGCACGCCGACGTGCGGAAACACGTGAGATAGATCCTTGTAGTTCTCTAGATATAGCAAACTCAGCCAGCCGAATAATCCACTGTAAGGTCATGGCCGTGCGCTGCCCGCTACTGAGACTCTGAGTTAAGGGCCGTGGACGTTCATCATTTCGAATATGAGGACTTACATACTTAACCGAAGGTGATCTGAAAATACGACGATAGGTATTTTGCCGGATAAGATCACGCAGCCGCCCTCGGTATTGATCATCACTCTCGGTATTTTCCATTCCTCGCTTTTGTCGCTTCTTACGTGCCGCTTCCTCTTCATCCAACGTAGCGATTATATTTTCTATCAATGCTTCCGATTCTTCACGCGAAATCATATCCGCTGATACTTGGAAATGCGCGGGCTCATCACCGTGCTTGGCCCTAGCCACACGTTTAAACAAATCCAGATTGTCCTGTGCCGATTCAATAAAGTAACCGATCCGCTTTGTCACTAGTGAGCGGCTCTCACTCTCAGCCTCTGCGGCCTGCTCATATAGAGATCGCTCTCGCTCATAGATCTCACGGATATCCCGTGCCATCGCAATGACTAGTTGCGTACCGCTAAGATCCAGAACCGTTTGCAGTCTCTCTCGTTCGACGTCGCTTAACCCTTCATGCTTGCTCGCTTGCTGCACTGACTCAAGAAATGCATTCTTGTGACTGTCACTCTGATTTTTCAGGCTACGCAGCTCTTGTAGGTCCCTTTCAATCTCCATCTGACTTAGCAGATCCTGGAGCGCCTCCGCCTCTCGAACCACCTCCGCCAGGTCATCGCTTCTCTCGACAGCCACGCGTAGCACTTCGGCTTGTTGGAAAATCTCATTGGATTCCAATTGTTCGCGATCAATATCACTCCCCGACAGATCGAGAGCCACCCTGGACGCCGGTTGAAAATGCTGTTGAGCCAACTGAGCCGCCTGATCGATAGCCTTCATTGCACCGTCCAAGGGCTTGCGGCGCGAAATTAATTCGTCCCGCTTCTCGGACACGCGATCAACTTCTGCCTTCACCTTTGTCAGTTCACCCTTCTTTTTGGCGATCAGCCCGTTGATATCCTCTCCCTCTCGTGCCCGTTGGATTGCAGTCAGGTATGCTGCCGCCCGGACCAGATTCAGACGGTACTCCTTGCGGGCATTCGCCCGTCTGAATGCTTCTTCTAGTTCCTGCTCACGGTGTGGTGCGTACTTGAGGAACTCGACACCGCCTTCAATCGAGAACTGCTTCGCCTGTTCCAGTAACGACCGAAGATCAGCAGGGTACGCTTCCTCCAAACGCCGCCGTGCCCCAGTCACGTCCTGAACCAATGTTTCGCGATGAATTCGATTCTTTTCCACTGCGCGCCGGAGGTCATCCAGCAGACGTTCCTGTTCCTCTAGGTTGTGGGTTACCTCATCACGTTTCCTTTGACCACCGAGCCGGTCAAACTCCCGAGCTGCCCGAATGGCATTCAATGATTCGTCCGATGCGCGCTGTTTTAAGATCGGTAGACGGTCTTCGAGAGCCTTCAGATGCTCACGCTGTCGCGTTAGCTCCGATTCAGCACTGGCCTCGACCGCGAGTTGCGCCTTACGGGCCAGTACGATCAGGGGCGCGCTTTCGGACGTTGCTTTTAACCTGCGCTCGATCTCGCCTGCCTCTTGAACCAAATTGCCAATGAGACTATCCAGACGTTCCTTCTCGCGTTCGACGAGGCCCGGATCTAGCAGGCACGCGACAGCCCGTGTGGTCACACCGGCAATCAGCCCGTAGTAAAACTCCTGGTCCTTATCAGCCTTCAAATTCCCTTCCCGTGCAAAGGACTCCAAGGCAGTGGCCATAAACACGGGGATCTGGAGATCGTATTGAGCAAGACATGCTGCTGCCGCGAGAGCTGCGTCATCCGTTGCTGCCACCGGTGCAAATAGGACCGCAGAGAAACACGAAAGCACTTCACGCCGCCGATCATCATCCAAACTCATTGCTTCGATTGTCCGATGTAGCGGAGTAAAAGGGACGTTTGCTGCCTCAAGATAATCCAACGCTTGTCTGGCAGACGGGCTGGCCGCAACCTGTTCCTCCTCGAGGTCCTGACGCTGACGCGTTAGTTCGGACTTTTCCCGCGCTACTACTGGCTTACGCGCCTGGAGCGTGGCTCGTTCTTCCTCACATGCTGACAACCAATCGATTGGAGAGGAGGCCCCCGTCTCGCTGTAAAACCGCGTCAGATCGTCCATCATTGATTTGAACTCTACGATCTTCTCGCGCGTGGCGTTAATATCAGCTTCCGCCTGCACCTTTTCCTGAACCACCTTGTTATCCAGCCGGATGGGAGATTCATCGCCGAACACCCTGACATAGATCCCGAGACCTGCGTCCAGTCGAGCGAACTGTTCCACCAAGCTCCTGTAACGGGTGACCGCTGACTCTCCTTCTAATGACTTCTCATGTAGAGTTCGCCCTTCGTCTTCTGCTTGATCCTTCTGACGGCTGACCTCATCTAGGCGCTGAACGGCACTTTGCTTCTCTTCCTCGTGTTGCTGGTGAACTATTTCTGGATCGGCCGACCCTGGGAATCGACGGATAAAGTCATCCCATTGTGGCTTCCGTGCATCGATACGCGTCCTCTCGGCAAGAAATTCCATCCGAGCCTGATCAGCCTCTTGATACTCAACCACTACCTGTTCTGCTGTACGACCCGGGTCACTCCACTCGTCTTCAGTGAATTCTCCGCTGGCCTGTACATCTCTGTACGCGGCCTCATCTTCTTTCATACGCGTTTGCTGATCGCGCAGTCCATCGAGTTCGTGTGCAATCGTATTACTGCGTTCCTGCTGGCTCTCCAAATCCCGTCCCAACTGCTCGATATCGTATTCAAGTTCATTTCGCTCAGTGCGATACCGATTACGATGCGCTTCCTGACTCAAGAACCACGTCTCAAGATCATCGAGCAGCTCCAACGCCATCTGTCGAGTAAGACCATTAGCCCACTTACTACTCGATTCAACCAGTTCACGCGCCGCCGGTGGAGTGTAGGAACTGGGTTTTTGGCCCGAGCGCTCCCCGGACGAACTATCACAAGGTATAACAATAGCTTGCGTAATTTTACGCCCTTCTGAATGAACCCGGCGAGCACGCTGATTCAGAGCTCCGACTGATTCCCCAGTCAAGCTTGCAATGCCGGTATCGAGAACCCGATAGTCCCGATCTCCTGGTTCAATAATGATGCTAGCCTTTAGCATAGAGATATGATTCTTCCCGGTTGGTGATTCAGGGATCCCCGGCAGCGGTTGTTCTTGCACCAAATTCCTAAGTAGCACAACGTCTTGAGCCATACGCATTCGTTGCTGCTCATACTGTTTCTGCGCCTGTTCAGCATCCGCCGCCTTCTGTGCGTTTTCGGCCAGAACACCTAGCACCTCTTCCACCTTTTCCAACTCGACCTTTTTTCGAAGGGTGTTGTGGCGCGTGCGAATCACATCCATCACAGCATTGAGGATGGTATCCTCGAACTCGTGTTCACCTTCTTCTCCTTCTCGATCCATGAGACCGGACAACAATTCGGGGGCGATGACTTCATAGAAGAAAGTGACATCATAGTTCTCACCCTTGCGACTCTTAAGAGCAAACAGCTCTGCACTCTTGTCGCCGCCTCCTCGCTTTTGATACTCCGCTTGGCGTCGCATGCTGATGGGGGAAACATGCAGGCTCAACTCTGCAATCCAGTCCTCTCGGACTGGATTATGTCTATTGCGCTCTGCGGCTTTTAGCACTGCCCGAAATTCTTTGTTAGGCAACAAAGTTAGAGCACCGCCAGTTGTATTGGCTACCGGTACTTGTTCCAGGCTGCCGCGGTAATAGTAGAAGTTGATGCTCCCTGCCGACCGATAGCCATACATACCAAACACCCAGGTTTCTTTGCCGGCTACCGGCGATCCCTGCTGGACAAAAAAATCATCTTGCGCTGCCGTACCCCGTTCAGGGACGACGAATTCAATACGAATATGTGAGTAGTAACCATCACGCTCCGGCGCCATCTTTTCGCGGGTACGAGAAATCAGCTGCGGATCTCGCGTGAGTAGGGCAAGCCACGCCTCAACATTGCTGGTCTTGCCTACCCCGTTCGTCATGTTCATTGCCGTGGACTGACCATGGAAGTTGAAGGTCACAACGCGATAACGCGGATTCCATGTTTCCGACTCCCCCTCACCATTGAGGTTAAGGAAATTGGCGACTTCTATGCGATTGATCGTCGACACGGTTACTCCGTTTCCTCCGGCCAGGCTTCTTCCTCTTCGCCTTTTTCAGCTACCGGCGCGGAGATGTTAACAATGTTGGACAGTGCATCCTCGTCCGGAAGGACGTGCTGCAGAGTCCGACTAAAGCTTTGGCTGATCTCCACAGCACCCAGCAAGGTTTGCTCAAAAACGCCGCTGTCGGCACGCCCAAGCAATCCGGAGTCCACCATCAGTCCTAGAAATGCGCGGACTCGTTTGGCAATATCAGTGCCGCGTTCATCCGATAGGATCTCATAGACACGTTGTTCTGCCCCAGCATCAAGACCAATGCCTCGAACCCGTTCAATGTGATCCCGTACTCCCTGAATTAGGGTCTCCTCTTCAAAGGCGCTGTCCAGATACCCAGAGATCGCCGACACCGCCCGCCCTTTGCGGCTGTACAGCAGCGCCAAGTGGATTAGCCAGATATGCAGATACCAGACTGCCGCTACCTCCCGGGTATCATCCCGCAACTTCATGCGCGCCATCACTTGATCAATCGAAAAGAATGCTGGAGGTGTGGCTTCCGGACTGCGTGCAAGTACCCATACCCGCCCACCCGTGGTGATACCCGGCATGTCCGTATCCGTGAACTCGATCAGATCCAATCCTTGGCCCGCGAGAAAACGATTCATCTGCTCAAGGCCTTCTGTGCCGGAGTCGATTAAGATGCCCGCCAGTTCACTTTCGTTGCGCCGCAACTTCCGGTTACGCGGGCGTGATTCAATGCACCGGTAGCGCATGAGAAAGGCGTGCAACTGCCCCATATCATTCAGGTCCATTGTTCACACCCTGTTCCTGCACCAACTGCATTTCGATATCATCCCCAGCCAGCCAAGTGCGCCCTTCAACACGAGCGTTAAGGCCGCCTGGTCTGAGTGTAAGCTGTATTACGTCTGCGCCACGGCCCAGCCATGAAGGAGCGCTATAGACGCCAACGAGTTCGGTCAAATGACACTGGTCACCGATCTTTGCCCAACCCATTGTGAGTGCTGTACCGAGTAGAACTGGGCCTGATTTCAAGGCAGCAAACATTGCCTCACGGTGTTCATTAACAAACATCTCCATGACAGTTCGTTCGCGTGTAGCATCAGCGTCATCCCCAAAAACCTTCGGCTGACTGGCCTGATGCCGATCTATTTCCGCTCGGAGAATACCCTGCATGTCCTCCGGGGCGCCGAAGCACATTTCCGGCAGCCACGCCCCAAGATTGACGGTCAACATATCCATTACTGCAAGCGAAGGCGGCTGAAACACAAACGCCAGAGCTGCCTTCTCGAAAGGAATGGCGCCAACCACTTCACGTTGTGTATCAGTTACCTGATGAAGAAATGCAGAGAACCGACGGCTCAAGCGCTCAACCGTCTGCATAAGTTCATCCAACGTTCTACGCATCGCTCCGAGATCAAGTCCCGTTCCTTCATTCTGTTCATACCATTGGTTAAAGCGTTCTCTTACATCCGCGGTACCCAAGTGTTCACGTGCATTCTGTACAGCGGTTTGAACCTTCCGGATGGAATCAAGGTACTGACTGCCGCGATCAAGAAAATGCGAAATAACATCGTTCTGTCCGGGTTGCTCCATAGTCCGGGTGATTTCATGCGCAAATGCTCGAATCGACTGCCCAAGAGAAGCACATTGCTTTGGAATATCGTGAAATTCTCCATACAAAAGAGCCGTCATGAGCTTGTCAGCATCATGATGGGTGTAGAGCCAGTTATGCGAGGCCTTTGCCAGGGTAATAGCCAAGCGGCCACGCTGGGTCAAACGACACAAATCTGTCTGCCCTCGAATCGAGCGACGTTCAATCAGAGCTGTGTCTTTTGTACTGGCTACCCTCAGTTGACCATTGGTCGGTTCTTCTTTTATGAAATAGACCTCAGTCGGCGTGGCCAGATAGCTAATGACCAGTTGGACATCCTCGTCATTTAGGCTTCGATGTCGCCCGCAATTGTCTTTTACGAATGGACCAATAGGATTCCACCCTTCGTTTGTTTCCAGATCACATTCATCAAGATATGAAAGTAAATCGCATGCAAGATGAAGCCATACTCCGTCACGTCGACCTGTCCGTTCTTCCTTTAGAGAAGTGGGCGTAGACCCGAAACTCCGCGCACTGTCATGGAGATCGACAAGTCGAAATGCTGAAGAAAGATAACTGATCCAATCTTTTGTCACTGACTATCTCGCTTAATTACAACTCATGCACCTGTACCGACCCTCTCAGTTGCTTGGACTGCTCGACAACCTGTGAATGATGCGTAAACAGGATAACTTGTGTCATTTCGGCTAATTCAGCCAAGGCATTCAATGCGGCGTGTGATCGCGCATCGTCGAAGTCCACCAATACATCATCAACGATGAATGGCATAGGCTCTGCACTTTCCATGTATTTTTCGAGAGAGGCCAGACGCAACGCCAGGTAGAGCTGATCCCGCGTCCCTGAGCTCATCCCCTCCACATACACGCGCTCTCCCCCTGAGCGAATACCGGCAAGGACAGGCTCATCCTTTTCATTAAAGTCAGTCATGAGCCCATCGAAAGACCCAAGCGTTAGTGCACAAAAGTGTTCGCTAGCGCGCTTGACCAGTGGACCCTGGTTCTCTCTGCGATAACGATCAATCTGGTCACGCAGGATCTTGCCAGCCAGTTTGGCCTGCACGTAACGCTCAGCATCTGAACGGATTCTCGCGAGTATGGCGTGGGCCTGATCAGCGAGCAGTGCTGCATTATCGCTGCCATCCATGAGCTCCAGTTCTTTTTCTTCGCGCCCTTTCGTTTCAGCCAATTCTGTCCGCCGGGGTTCGAGCTCATCGTCGATCTTATTGTTCAACTCCGTGATTCGCCCGGGCAGACTATCAGGATCGACACCCACCGCCTGCGCCTCCAGTTCCGCAATGGTGACGCCTTCACCGGCTTCCAGTATCTCATTCTCAATCGAAGAGATTGTCTCCTTGATTCGAAGATAATCAGTCGAGCGGCGTTCCGCTGCTTCAAGTTGATCATGGGCGTCACATTTTGCTTCTACACATAACGCATCAAGCCGATCCGTCATGGTCTGGATAGATGCGTTCGAATCCTGTATTTCCTGCGTCGCCTGTTCGATCTGTTCTTCAATCTGTTGCCGTTTTGTCTGTCTTGATCGGCTTTCCGATAACAGTGAGTTGAGACGTACGACGGCATCATCCGCGGGCAAATCCACCAGTTCCGGAGCAATCGTGGCGACCAAGGCCTCTACCTGGCCGCCGAACGCCGCAGCGTCTTCGTCAATGGCCTTTATTCGTATACGCAGTTTTTCTGCTTCGCTCTGTTTCGAGAACAATGCTCTGAGGTGTTCAATGAAATCATCAACCTCCGATGGTGAGCTCTCGGTTCGCAGACCAAGACCCTGCATCAGATCACCCCACTGCGCCTTCCATGCTTCAAGCGCCTCGGTTGCTAATCGATGCTCTTCGCTCAACGATTCGACATCGGTTTCTCGTTCATTGACCTCCTTACTCAGTAAATCGTGTTTGCGTTTGGATTCATCAAGCTGACTGGCTAAGGCTTCGCATTCCACGAGTACAGTTTCAAGTTCCTCCGATGTGGAGGCCGCTCTTCCCAGTCCAGCCAGCTGCTCATTAAGCCGTTGGATGTGCGTGGTGCGATTCTGCTTGAGCTCACTCACTTTCTGGCGGAGCAGATTGGACTGTCCCACCTGATCACGAAGTTTTTCAAACTCATCCAGCCAGGCCCGCATCTCTCGCGGACTACGTGGGTCAATCTGGCAAGGGGTCCACAATGCCTGCCAATCCGCATCCAGTTGAGCTTTATCAGCGCTTGTTGCTTCAAGCTGCTCATCAATCTGTTGTCCTTGCTGTTGCCCGCCCTCCTGCTTGGCCTGAAGGCTTGCCAATGCATGGACTCGATCAGCTTCACGGCGTAGCCGATCAGACACTTCATCAGCTTCAGCAAGTCGGATTTCGAAGGCATCCGGCAATGTACCTTCACCCTGGTGTTCACTTGCTTCAGCTGACACATCCTCACCATCCACCCACTGCCGGCGCAGCAACTGCCAAACCACGTCACGTTCGGATCTGGCATTGGTGAGGACAGATTCTGTCGGCACCTCCCCGACACGTTCGATCTCATTGAGTCTCCGCGAGGTATCCTGTAAGGCGTCGACGAGCTCCTCTTTTTTCTCTTCAAGCCGCTGAATGCGTTTCGAGAGATCGTCATAGTTTTCTTCAAAGTGACGGACACTTTCACGGTTGGGTAATTTCAAACCGGACACCGCCTCTAGCTCCCCTTCCCATAGCGTGAGCTGTGCAAGATCTTCAGCACACTCTGTCTGAAGGCTGGTAAGTTGACTCTGAGTCGACTGGATCGAGGCATCCAATTCCCCCTGTTTCCTGGCGGCAGCAATGGCCCGGTGCAAATCGTCGGTGTCGCCTGATTCGGTGATCTCATCGCGTTCTTTGCGGGCAGACTTAAGTCGCTTCTCTGTCTCACGCAGGCTGGCTTTTGCCTGCTCTACCCGAGCGTTCAGCACAGCATTTTTACTGCCCAACTCGGCAATGCTCTGTCGCCTAGCCACTATGGGACGTAATTGCTCAGTAGCCTTCAGCTCGAGATCAGGACGAATTTCTTTGAGGATAGAGCCAGCATCTGTCAATAATTGCTGGGCTTCCGCTTCGAGATGCGGTCGGTCTTGCAGCGCTTTTCGATGACCACCCAGCCGGGCATGGAGATCCTCAATGATCTCTGCCTGCTCCAGCAGTCCCTCGTTTGTTGATAATCCTTCAAGCTGTTGCTGTAATCCTTCGAGACGAGGAGTTGCCTTGCCAACGATGACCTGAGCGGTCTCCAGTGCATGCACTGCTTGCTGGCGACGGTCAGTAAAATCATCCGGCAGGACGATAACATCGCTTAACGGTTCCAGTTCCTGAAATAGCTCACGACGTCGAGCCAATTTCGGTAAAACACGCTGGATACGTTGTAAACGGTTCACCTCAATCCGGTTGTCCGTCAGTTCGGATTGAATTTTTTCCAGTTCCTTTGTCGCCCGCCCCAAAGCACGCCTATGCTCATCCCATTCTCTGGATGAAAGAGAGCACTCCCTGACCTCTTTGTTGAGATCTGCATAAGACTTCAACGCTGAATTGATCGTCTGCGTGGATCCCCGGGGCCTGAATAGTCCATCAGCTTCCACATCAAGCTCAGCGAGGACCGCATGTAACGCATGGCTGCCAAGCGCTGCTGAAAAAAGCGCCTGCCCGACCTCTCCCTTCTGTTCGAGGATCTCCTGCCCCCCCTGCACCAATGCCTGGTGGTCGATTCCAAAAAGCGTCTCGAAGAGTTCCGCAGTCACGCCTTGGAGAAAAGGTGCTAGCGCCTGTTCATCAAGCGCCTCGCCATCCGAAGTCAATAAGGTGTTTTTCCGGCCTTTGCGCCGGATAAATGCAAGTTCTTGCCCATCGGTTTTACTCAGGAAACCGCGGATGCGGAGCTTGTCATTGGCATGAAGAAAATTATCAAGGGTACGTTCGTCAATGCCATAAAGCAGGGCTTTCAGCCCCCGTAGCGCCGAGCTTTTGCCTGCCTCATTAGGTCCATAGACGATATGCAGTCCATTATCACCAAAAGCCAATACTCGATCGGTGAAGGGGCCAAATGCGGCAAGATTCAATTCGTCGATTCTCATCCTGGCTTCATGCCCCTTATTCCGTGGTTAACAAGCGGTTGACGAGAAGCTCTTTGATATCCTCCAGTGTCTCTTTGAGCATTTCCGGTTTGGCCGGATCATAGGGGTCATCACCACCGAGCAGTTCGGCCGGGAGTTTCTGACGAAGAGAGGAAATTTCATCTGCGAGATCGTCCAAAGCCGAGGCATCCAGTTCCACATCGCGGATAGCACGCAGCAGGCCGCTTAGTGCGTCGTCACGCTCAAGCACCTCATCAACCGAGACGGACGGACTTGTCTTGATCGAAACCTTCTCCAACCAGATACCTGCACCGCCTAGCCCCGTTGCCAAGGCACGGTACTCCTGGATCCAGCGCTCACGATCTGCATGCAATGTCGAATGCGCAGAACAAGCACCTTGCAGTACCAGGCGCACGGCCACTGGCCTTCCTTCGGCACTATCCAATGCCGATTGCAGCCCCTCTCGCACCTGCTCATAGATGTCATCAATTGTCTCGCTGGCAGAAACATCCAGCTCACAGAGAGACCAACGCATCACATCAAGGTCACGATGTTCAACCTCCGCAATCTCTCCATTTTCAACCGTAACCAAGGTACAGCCCTTAGGCCCTATCTCACGGATGTGTCGTCCTTGGATATTTCCCGGAAATACAATCCATGGATCCTGGCTCACCTCTTCACGATTATGAACATGCCCCAGGGCCCAGTACTGAAATCCTTTGGACCGTAGTCCATCAACGGAGCAAGGAGCGTAAGGCTCGTGGCCCGGCTTACCGTCCAGGCAAGTGTGCAGCAGGCCGATGTTAAAGAGCTGCGAATCTCCTTGCGGATAGGCCGCCGAAAGGTCATCGGTTACCGCCCGAGTCGCAAACCCTTGTCCGTAAATGGCTACATTCAGATCATCCAGAATCACCTCTTCCGGATGCTTGGTTGAAAACAGGGTGACATTATCCGGTAGGCGTAGGTGCTTAGTGATTTGGCTGGCGGCATCATGATTACCAGCCACGATATAGACGCGTATACCTGCTTCCCGCAGCCTTCCCATTCGCTCTACTAGATAGAGGCCAGTGTTGTAGTCCTTCCAGTCGCCGTCATAAAGATCACCCACCAGGAGAACAAATGCCACTTCCTCATCAATAGCCAGTTCGATCAGGTTGTCAAAAGCACGGCGCGTGGCGCTACGGATTTCATCCACGGGGGCGCCTTCATAGCGCTCCAAGCCGTGAAGGGAACTGTCGAGATGAATATCAGCTGCGTGAATGAAACAGAACATGATTAAACCTTAGACGACCTAGTCATACTTCAATGTTTGCCAGGCGTCTGCATGCTACTAGCTGCCTTTCGTTGTTTCTGAGTAACCTCGCCACGCTTTTCGATTTGCTTTCGCCATTCGTCCAAAGCACTAATATCGGCTAAAAGTTCGTCAGGATCAGGAACCTCTACACCACCAAGAAGCGCTTGGTCGTGTGCGTAGTTAGAACACTTAGACATCCATTGATCCACGGTGACATAGTCGACATCTTCTACCATCACGCCAGCCAAGCGCTGAGTTTCAATACCCTTTCGAAACCTAAGCACCACACTTCGCAACAGAACTTCCTCAATAGCTCGCTCCCATGCGATGCGTAGTTGTCGATACGCGTCTGCAGTCTGCTTCCGGTGCTCAGGCTCATCGCCTGATTTATATATCTTATTGATCTGCTGTTGCTTGTTTCGCAAGTAACCTACACGAGCCTTGGTATTCATCCCCTCAAAAGGTAAATCAGGGTCAGCAACGCCGAATCCCTCGGGACGACGTATTAGACTTTGCTTCTCGACTGGAACTCCTGCTTTCTCTGCTTCATGTATTAGCAAGTCGAGAAAATAAAGATCATGGGTGAAAACAATAACCTGCCTTCTGGACGCCTCCTGTGCTAAGCGCCTGGCGACACGTTCGCGACGTTTGTGATCCAAGGATGAGACCGGATCGTCAAACACTACCCCAGTTGAACTCTCTCCGATATTGGCCTCCGCTAAAAATGACCCAATTGCAATCGCTCTTTGTTCTCCTTCGCTCAAAATATCTCCTGGAGTCTTAGCCTGTGGAAGATCTAACTTGAGCTTATGAAATGCCTTACCTTTATCTGTTCGGCTTTTCAGGCACACTTGAAGATTCCCCACGCCCAAGCTCTTGAACTCTCGATTGAGCGCAGACTCAAGATCCTTTGATACCACCTTTTGAGTCAGTTCAGTCGCTTTCTTGGAAATAGCATTTGTCTTCACCGCCGACTGACACTTCCGAAGTTTCGCTTGGCGGTCTAATCGCTCGACCGCAGTCAGTACAGCTCCTTTTACTTTGACTAACTGGATCCGAGCATCCAGTTCGGCGAATTCCTTTTTCGCTGTTGCTCGCCCTTCCTCCTCGGCAACCTTGTCCAGCGTGTCTGCCTCTGCATTGAGTTTATCGACCCATGACTGGAGCCGTGTGGCGGGCCCGGCTGGCATTGCGAGCACCTGCCCCCAATCTTTGGTACTTACGGCCTCTTTGATTGCAGCATGTCGAGCAAGAATTTCTGAGTTGAATTTTCGTGTATCTGTGGCCAGTTCCTTATCTATTACCTCCAGTTCCGTATAGAGCTCATCATCAATACCAAGCGACACATTCCGCTCGGCAAACAGCTTGTACTCGTCTGATAGCGCCTTTTTGCTGGCCTCTGCTTTCTTTTCCGCCTCTTGCTGGACAAACTCTTCAAATCGAAGCAAACGTTCAGCTCCTTCCTTCAAAGGTTGTTGGCACAAAGGACATTGGGAACCCGGCCCCAGGTCTGGAAATGTTTTTTCCTGATATGCTTCTACCGCGAACCGGCGTGCCGCTTCAAAGAGCTCCTTCCATGCTTTACTCCCGGTACCCGGAAGAAGTCCACCTTCATCGTTGAATTTTTGAGCCGCCAGCTGCGCTGCTTTCTGCGCAATGTCGTTTGCCTCTACCAGCTTTCGGAGTTTCTCAAACGCTGCATCACCCACAATCGATTGTTTCTCAGTCGCGCTCTTTACGACCTTTGCAATTCGACGAGCGCGTAATCGCAATTGGGCAGCCTTTTCCTTGGGGTTTCCTTCTTTGAGGCTCTTCTCTAGCTCCGTGTGACGCGCTTTCTCGACCTCGGTAATAGTGGCAAGTGCAATCACCTGTTCCGGCTTAGTTTTCGCCGATAAGCCAGAAATAAGTTTACCGACTTTAGTTTCCCCGACCAGATCTCTATACGCGGTGTCGTCGACAGTAGATTGCGTATACTCTGCATCAATCTTACCCTTTATCTTCTTACAGACATCCGCCAGTCCTTCCAAGATATCCAAACCATATGGCACATAGGCATAATCGCCTTCACTGTCCAGGTAGCTTCTTGCACAACGCGAGTCAAACACAGCAAATGCCGATAGCGCTTCAGGCGCCACCTTGCCATCTTCCCAGGCCAGTTCTTTGGGAGATTTGTTTATATCGACTTCAAATGTCGCTTCCGCCCTACCTGCTTTTTCAGGTTGTAAAAATGCATTGGGGTGAATTGGCTCGCTTTGATCACGAGCCCGACAAGCTCTCTTCAGGACTCTTGAGTATCCGGATTTACCTGACCCATTGTCTCCATAGATAAGGGTTAGACCTTGTGGTGAAAATGGAAGCCGCTGGTCAGGCGCAATACGATTTACGTTGCGCAGATCTTTCATTGCAATCAGCTCAATCTGAGTGCTTGAAGTAGCGCTTACCGGGATTTGATCGGCACTGAGCCTACTGGCTTTCCTGCCCTTCGGGTCCTCAAGGCCGTGCTCATCCTTAAGTAGCGCATACAGGTCATCCAGGTCTTCTATTGAAAGCTCTTCCTTCTCGAATAACCGCCCGATTGCATCACTCTGCCATGCTGGCAGACTGCTGGACCACTTTTGGATCTCTTGTAGGATCGACATCTGACTCCCTGTTATTTTTTGTTCAAAGCCCCATACGGCAGAATAATGATCTGCATACGCTTCCATTACTCTTTTTTATTGGCAACCATCTTGAATCCTCAATTCCACTTCAAGACGCCTGACAATCATTGCTGATATCCCCACGAACCGATGAATATCCTCGCCCATCAAATGCACCGTTTCTCCCTCCAGCTCGCTCTGATTGTTTTTTATATATGACTCGTCAGCCATGCTCAGGTTATGACCTATCACATGCCGCTTTTCTATATTAAGTCGCAGGAACTTCAGATCATCCTCATCAAGGGCTTCAAATGGATCGATTCCTAAACCTGCATATAATTTTCTGGATTTCTCGATATTCTGGAAACGATTGGCTGTTGCTTTTTTATTACACAAAGCCTCCGCCTGTTCTGGAATGCGCTTATGCACTAGATAGCGGTAGGTAGTTTTCTGATAGGTCTCGAATGCGGTGAGAACATCTTCGTGAGCATTCCCGAGCAACCTGTAGGCTAATTCTTCGTCGTTCGTATCATCCCGCTTCATCTGCTCCGCCATGTCAATTTGGCGATTGATTAGTTCAAGTTCACGGGAGAAATGGACGGCCAAATTTGGTGAGCCACAATCCGGACAAAATAGTCCGATAGCGTAAACGCCATATGCCCTGCCACAGCAGTTACATGTAAGCCCTCTTAATAGATCGCGCCTGTAAGCAACAGGACGTGGCGAACGATCTGGACTCACATCCAGGTTGATCGAGAAAAGATCATTCCGGGAAGTCTTACGGTTAAAATCCGAGGCCATTTCACCAAGGATGTCCCTGATATCTTTCTTGGCAGCCCAGAAAAGCTCCTTTTCGATAGCCTTGATGTCCTCCGGATGTATGAATTCCTGATCATCGTCATCATGGCCACAATATGGGCAGGTAACTCCATTTGTGTGGGGCTCCCGGCGATAGTATGTATCCGTATTATCTGGCGGACTAAAGCCTTCGACTACATCACCCAGTTGAAAGACCCTTGGCGCGCAGTCTTCATTCGGGCAATGTTGGTTTACCATTCCAGAGGCGCTCTTCGGCAGTGGCATGGACAGTTCCATACGGTCCCGGGAACCACCTGTTCGATATCGCTCAAGGTTACGTAATCGGAAGTCGGGCATGAGACCAGGCTACTTTCCCACCTTGTCTTTCATAGCTTTATTGACTGATTTCCGCCCGACTTTCACATTGGCTACCGAGCGGGAATATTTATCTCGGGCCACGGTCTCAATTGTCACAGTTTCCCCGGCAATGAGTCCCTTCAAAGCATTGGTAGCAGATGCCCCGCCGCGTTGTCCTTTCTCTGGGGCATTTACATTGGCAAGGCGTACAGGATGTTTGCGGCTTGCCGTTTCAAATGTATCGCCATCGATAACTCTGGTTACACGTTCTTTTCTTGCCATCGTACTAACCTCCACTATTCAGGTTCAGAATCATGCCCAAGTAAAGCCCCCGCTGCAGCACCGGCCACAAACGCAACTAAGCGCAGCGGCGGTGGCACAAAAAGAGCGACCAACGAACCAGCCGCACCCCACTTCCACGTTTGCAGACTCCTCTGCTGCTTGGAAAGGGGCGCTGTCCGGTATCCATTCGCGCCACGAGCAGATGCTGTCGTACCGTTACCTTTGCTACGGTTGCAGCTTATACAGGCCGCATACAGGTTATTAAGGTGGTCCGTCCCGCCCTTGGAACGCGGACGGGAATGTTCGATTTCCCACGCGCCTCGTTTTCCGATGGCCCCATAATTACCGAAACACAATCGCTTCCGGCAGATATGGCATTGCCCATCGGTACGTCGATAAATACGTTCTAGCTTGTTGTCATCAGCTTTCATGTTCTTGGCCTCAGCCATCGTTCTGGTCGCAAAACATCACCACCAGTCATATCACCGTGCTAAATGCATGGATTAAAGGTTACGGCCAATTCTATTATCATCAAAATGATGATGTCAACTTCTTATATTGACTCTGACATGATTTATTTATTATCATAACCGGCCATGATGGGTACGAATGCGGCAAAAATAGGTGATCACATGCCAGTCATGCGGCTAGAGGATATTAATCAGACGCAGAAGGAACGCTTGTCTCACATCGATTTCAAGGTCTGCTTCCTGGGCACCATCGGCCGAAACGACATCGTCAGCCGATTTGGCATCAAGGAGGCGGCTGCAACCAGGGACATCACCTTATATAAGGAACTGGCCCCGAAGAATCTGGAATACGACACCAAGGCCAAAATCTACACACGCTCGAACGGTTTTGAACCGCTTTTTGACTACTCCTCCAGCCAGGCGCTGGCAGCCCTTGCATACGGATTCGGTGATGACTTCGTTGGTACGCACAAGGGCTTCATTGCGTGCGAGATGCCCGCACAACTGAACAGGCCTTCCCTATCGACGCTGTCTGTTTTAACCCGCGCGATCCATCAAGAAAAAGCGGTAAAAATCGCCTACCGCTCCCTGAGCAGCGGCCGAACTACACGTGAAATTGTGCCATTTGTACTGGTAGATAACGGTCTGCGCTGGCATGTCCGCGGCTACGACCGGCGGCAATCCAGATTCTCAGATTTCGTAATCACGCGCATCTTTGACCCGACGATCACCGACAGCATGATCAAAGAACATGAAACTCGGGAATCGGATATCCAGTGGAATCGAATTGTAGAACTGGAAATCGTGCCACATCCCAGTCTCAAGCATCCCAAAACAATAGAAGCCGACTACGACATGCAAAACGGAGTGTTGAATGTCAACGTTCGAGCTGCTGTTGCAGGTTACGTACTTCGCCGGTGGAATGTGGACTGCTCAGAAGATCACAGTCTAAAAGGACCTGAGTACCACCTTTGGCTGAAGAACAGGCAGGCACTCTATGGCGTAGAGAACCTTGTTATCGCACCTGGCTATCGATCCCCCGATCAGCAGCGGCTCGAAGCCGAGATGGAGTGATGGTGCGGATGCTGGAAAAACTTGCACAACTTGTCGACGAGGTGGGCGCACTGCACAGCAAGCTGATCCTATTAATAGGCCAGCCAGGCAGTGGCAAGACAGCCCTCCTTGCCGCACTGGCCAATCAGCGGGATATGAAGGTAATGAATGTCGGTGCGACGGCAGGAAGCCGTCTCGCGGCAATACCTCAGCGGCAAAGAGCGCTGCAGACCAACGTCATTCTGCGCGAGCACGCCGATGAGTGCGCCAACGGTGATTTGCTGCTGCTCGACAACATCGAGCTGCTATTCGATCAGACGCTCAAGCTCGATCCACTGGATCTGCTCAAGCGCCACGCTCACAGCCGACGGGTGGTCGCAATATGGCCCGGGGAGCTGGTTGATGGTCGATTGACCTATGCCCAGATGGGCCATCAGGAATATCAGGACTACGGCCTGGATGGCCTGGTCCCATTTGAAATTAAAAAAAAGGGTTAGAGAGGAAAACACATGCGCTACGGGGATCTCATACAGTTCGAGCCGATTGAATCGGTCATTCAGTTGCTCGATGCAAACCGGCCTGACGAGGCAAAGAAACTAGTCGCAACCTACGTCATATCCGATGATATGGCGGAACGGATTGCCAAACAGATGATCCCGCAGCTCTCGTTCGATGAATCGGTCGATCACAAAGGCGTGCTTGTAGTCGGTAACTACGGTACCGGTAAGTCGCACTTGATGTCCGTGTTGTCGCTGATCGCAGAGGACACCGCCTATGTCCCCATGATCCGCCACCCGAAGGTCGCTAAAGCCGCAGAGGCTATCGCGGGCAAGTTCAAAGTGCACCGCGTCGAAATCTCCAGCCAGATGCCTCTGCGTGATATCATCACCCAGGAACTTGAACTCTTCCTGGAAAGCCAGGGTGTCAACTTCAACTTTCCGCCTGCCGACAAGGTGGTCAACAACAAGGCTGCCTTTGAGAAGATGATGGCCGCCTTCGACGAGGTACACCCTAACCAGGGGCTGCTGCTAGTCGTCGATGAATTCCTCGAATACCTGCGCTCTCGCAAGGACCACGACCTGGTCCTCGATCTCTCATTCCTGCGAGAAATCGGCGAAGTCACCAAGCACCTGCGCTTCCGCTTCGTGGCTGGCGTGCAGGAGGCCATCTTCGACAGCAGCCGTTTCCAGCATGTGGCCGACAGCCTGCGTCGGGTAAGCGAGCGCTTCACCCAGGTGCTGCTCGCACGCCAGGACGTGAGCTTTGTCGTGGCCGAGCGTCTACTCAAGAAATCAGCCGATCAGCAGGACAAGATCCGCAACTACCTCACACCTTTTTCCAAGTTCTACAGCAACATGAACGAGCGGATGGATGAATACGTCCGCTTGTTCCCGGTGCATCCCGATTACATCAACACCTTCGATCAGCTGGTATTCACTGAAAAACGCGGGGCACTGGTCACCCTACGCGACCAGATTCAAGATGTTCTCGAAGACACAGTGCCAACCGATCACCCCGGATTGATTGGTTTCGATAAGTTCTGGGAAACGGTCACCACCAACTCGGTGCTGCGTTCAGATCCCAATATCGGCCCAGTACTCGCGGTGGCAGAAGTTCTAACTGAACGGGTGCAGAAGGCCTTTACCCGGCCGGCCTACAAGGCGATGGCCGCGCGGGTGATCAAGGGACTGTCCGTACACCGCCTGACCACGGGTGGCGATATCTATGTGCCGGTTGGCCCAACGGCCGAGGAGCTGCGGGACACCCTTTGCCTGTATCAGCCAGGCATCGAGGACATGGGTGGTGAACCATCCGATGACCTGCTGACCGCTGTGCAGACCACCCTGCGCGAGATCGTCAAAACGGTCAACGGTCAGTTCATCTCCAAGGCGCCGGACACCGAACAGTATTACCTCGATCTCAAGAAGGACGTCGACTACGACGCCCAGATCGAGAAACGCGCGGAAGCATTGTCTGACGACGCGCTGGACCGCGCCTACTACAACGCCTTGATGCAGCTCATGGAATGTACCGACGAACATGCCTATGTCACCGGCTACAAGATCTGGCAACACCAGATTGAGTGGCAGGACCACCGTGTAGAGCGCAACGGTTACCTGTTCCTGGGTGCGCCCAACGACCGTCCCACGGCGCAGCCGGAGCGCGACTTCTATATCTACTTCATCCAACCCTTCGAGCCGCCCCGTTTCCGGGATGAAAGCAAGGTCGATGAGGTGTTCTTCCGTCTCAAGGGGCTGGACGAAGCCATCAAGCGCCATCTCGCCTTCTACGCCGCCGCCCAGGAACTGGCATCGACCGCCAGTGGTGCCGCCAAGGCCATCTACCTGGACAAGGCCAAGGATGCCCTGCGCGACATGAGCAAATGGCTGCAAGACAAGCAGATGTCCGCCTTCGAGGTCACCTATCAGGGTAAAACCAAAACCCTGCAGGAATGGGCTAAGGGCGTATCGATACGCGACAAGCTGCGGCTGGGGCCAGACGAGCGCGCTAACTTCCGCGACATCGTGAATGTCACCTCCGGCCTGGCGCTGGGAACCCACTTCGGGGATCTTGCGCCGGAGTACCCCACCTTCTCTGTGCTGGTAACCGAGGCCAACCGTAAACAGCTGATCACCAATACGCTCAAGGCCTTGGCTGGCGGAACCCGAACCAAGGATGCCATCGCCATACTCGATGCGCTTGAAATGCTGGATGGCGACCGCATTGAGCCGACGCGCTCCAAATATGCCCAGGAGGTAGTGAACCGACTACAGGCCAAAGGCCATGGCCAGGTACTCAACCGCAGTGAACTGATCAGCGGCCCCACCGACGTCGAATACTTCGCACCTGTGCGCTTCCGCCTGGAGCCCGACCTGCTGGTAGCCGTGCTGGGCGGCCTGGTCTATTCCGGCGACATCGTGCTGGCCATCACCGGCGACAAGATCGACTCCGGCAAGATCTCCCTGCTGGCCGAGCGCTCCCTGGATGAACTCCAACAGCTCAAGCACGTCGAGGCTCCCAAAGAGATCAACGTCGCGGTGCTGCGCTCGCTGTTCGAACTGCTGGGCCTGCCATCAGGCCTTGCCCAGATGGCAACCCAGGGCAAGGATGAGCCGGTCAAGGAACTGCTGGATGCCGTGGCCAAGCAAGGTGCAACGGGTGCTTACCGTCGGTACCGACCTGCAAAGCCGCCTCAGTTTCTGGGGCCAGTCACTACTGCGCGAGGAAGAGCTGCAAGATTGGCGCACGCGGCTGGAAGCACTCAAGGAGTTCCTGGAGAAGCTGTCGCCCTACAACACCATCGGCAAGCTCAAGAACCTGCGCATCACCCAGGCCGACATCGACACCCAGAAAAAAAACCTCGAGGTTTTGGATACGGTCGAAAAACTGCGCGACCTGGTCGCCGAACTCGGTGCCACGGCAGCCTATCTCTCCCAGGCCGAGATGGTGCTAACAACCGACCATCCCTGGGTACAACAGGCCCAGACCGCTCGCAAGGAGATACTCGATCAGCTCGCCGCTGACCGCGGAGCACAACATGCCGCAGAGTACCGACAACGCCTGGCCACGTTAAAGAAAGACTACGTCACCGCTTACGTGGCCCAACACAGCAAGGCCCGCCTCGGGGTGGCGGAAGACAAAACCAAGTCTGCCCTACGCAAAGACGCGCGCATCACCACTCTGCGTGCGCTGGCGGGTATCTCGCTGATGCCCACTGGCCAACTCACCGGCTTCGACGACAAGCTAGACAAACTCAAAAGCTGCGCTTCGCTGGTGGAATCCGAACTCGTAGCCAGCCCGGTTTGCCCACACTGCAGCTTCCGCCCCGCCAATGAGCAGGGTCAGCTGCTACCGGCCGCCAACGTGCTTAAAACTCTGGACGATGAACTGGATCGCATGCTGGCGGACTGGCAACAAACGCTGCTGGAAAACCTTGAGGACCCCATCATCCAGGCCAACTTTGAGCTGCTCAAAGATGCGCAACGTAACCTGATCCAAGGTTTCCTGAAATCAAAGAATCTGCCAGATCCGGTCACCCCGGAATTCGTGGCCAGCATCCAAGAGGCATTGTCCGGTCTCGAGAAGATTGTGGTCACCAGCGAGGACATCAAAAAGGCGCTACTGACCGGCGGATCCCCCGCGACGCCGGAGGACCTGCGCAAGCGCTTCGAATCCTTCCTGAACGATCGCTGCAAGGGCAAGGACGCAGACAAACTGCGGTTTGTTGTCGAATGAGGTTAATGAAAGATATGCGCCGACAAAAAGAAAATGAGGATTTGGAGTAATGGACGATCTTTTTAATAGCCAGGCTGATGATGCTGGGCCAGTCGAATGCCTAGGCCAACCCTTCCAGAATGATAAGGCGCGGCGTGAGCATTTCCTGAAACTTCTCGCTGAAAAGCTGAAGGACCCAGGGTTTCGTAACCAAGAAGGCTTCCCGCACGGAACGGACGAAGCCATTCTCGAGATGTCCGATCCTCCTTACTACACTGCATGCCCGAATCCTTGGCTTACAGATTTCCTATCTGAGTGGAAGGTAGCAAATTCTGACGGCACTCCTAAGGCTTATGAACCATTCGTCTCAGATGTGAGTGAAGGCAAAAACGACCCCATCTACAATGCGCATTCCTACCATACCAAGGTTCCGCACAAGGCAATCATGCGGTACATCGAACATTACACAAAACCTGGTGATGTTGTTTTTGACGGCTTTTGTGGGACAGGAATGACCGGTGTCGCTGCGCAATTAACTGGAAGGCAAGCAATTCTTTGTGATCTTGCACCACTAGCCACATTCTTAGCGTCAAACTTTTGTACAACGACCAGTCCTGAGACATTTTCTGTAGAAGTCGACAAATTGCACTCGCAGATTGAATCTGACGTAGATGCACTATATCGAACCAACGACGGCCAAAGAGATTTCACTATATATAGCACTGTTGTTGAATGTGAAAACTGCCAAAATCAGTTCGATCAATGGACCGAGTCCTATGATGAGAAAACAAAGGGCGTTGCAGCCAATATTCGATGCCCAGCGTGCAACTCCCAGATCGCATCAAAAACGATGAAGCACGCACGAACCACGGTTTACGATCCAATACTTGATAAGTTTATTGAAACGAAGAAGAGAGTTCAGAGGTTCGTAAAAATCAGGCCAAATACTGGTCCTGCTATAGAGGTATGGAGTAGCGAGGACGGAAACTCCTACGAGAAATTTTCTCAGGAAATCCTTCGGCTTGGGGTTCCTATCCTCGAAATCCCAAGAATGTACGAAAGCCACTATAAGAGAAATCTTGCTGCCGAGGGTGTGACGCATTTCCATCACTTTTACACCCCGAGAAACTTATTGGCTTGCCTAAGGCTTTGGAATCTCATCAGAACAAGATACCCATTATTCAAGTTCGCGTTTCTAAACACGTCTTGGCATGCAACCATCATGCGTCGTTACAACGCTGGTGGCGGGCACAGACCCAAGACTAACACATTATATATTCCTGCTCTCGCTTCAGAAGGTAGGGTAAGTAAGATCTATGAGAAAAAACTCCAGGACATTATCCGTTTTCTGGCCGCAAAAGGCAGCCCAACTAATAAACCTGTAATAACGACCGCATCATCGTCTTCACTGAAGAATATACCCAGTGACTCGATTGACTATATATTTATTGATCCACCCTTCGGATCAAACATTATGTATTCAGATCTCAACTTTATTTGGGAGGCTTGGCTTGGTGTCCGTACCGATATAAAGCAGGAAGCAGTTGAGAATCAGATCCAGGAAAAAACTCTGGATGATTACCGGGTTTTAATGCGGCTATGTTTTTCCGAGTTTTGGAGAATTCTAAAGCCAGGTCGGTGGATGACCGTAGAATTTTCTAATACAAATGCATCAATATGGAATAGCATTCAGAGCGCCCTATCAGAAGCAGGGTTCATAGTCGCCAATGTATCCACTCTCGATAAAAAGCAACGAAGTATAAATTCGTATACATCTACAACGTCAGTTAAGCAAGATCTTGTAATTTCAGCCTATAAGCCAAATGGTGGTCTTGAAGAAAGATTTGAGAAATTTGGAAGCAGTGAAGAATCGGCGTGGGATTTTGTTAAAACACATTTGAAATATCTGCCAACGGTGAAATCCCAGGCTGAAGGCTTAGAATTCATTGCTGAGCGTGATCCACGCATCATTTTTGATCGGATGGTAGCGTGGTTCGTCAGGCATAACACTCCTATCCCTCTTTCAAGCCAAGAGTTTCAAGATGGGCTACGCCAACGCTTCCCTGAGCGGGATGGAATGGTGTTCTTACCAGATCAAGTCTCAGAATACGAGAAAAAGCGTGCACAAGTAGCGCACGCTCCTCAGATGGAGCTATTTGTATCTGATGAACGCAGCGCTATTGATTGGCTGACCGAATTCCTAAAAAGACGACCATCGACCTACCAGGAAATTCACCCGGAGTTCATCAGGCAGATGGGTGCCGGTTGGCGCAAGCACGAAGCCAAGCCTGAGCTTGCCGATCTGCTGGAGGAAAACTTCCTGAAGTACGAAGGCAGTGGCGACGTGCCCAGTCAGATCCACAGCTACCTCTCGACCAACCACAAGGATCTGCGTGGCCTGGACAAGAGTGATAAACGTCTGGTGGCCAAAGCCAAGGACCGCTGGTTTGTCCCTGACCCCAATAAGGCACAGGACCTGGAGAAAAAACGCGAAAAGGCGTTGCTTAAGGAGTTCGAGACCTACCTTGCCTTCACCGGGCGTAGGCTTAAAGAGTTCCGCCTCGAGGTACTGCGTGCCGGCTTCAAGGCCGCCTGGGTCAACAAGGACTACCAGACCATCATCAAGCTCGCGCAGAAGATTCCCGAAGCCTCCTTGCAGGAAGATGAGCAGCTGCTGATGTGGTATGACCATGCGCTGACACGCACGGAGGCCGATGCGTGACAGATGCTGTAACGGGGTTTGGCATCGGTGATTGGTGTTGGCATGCTCGGCAGGCTTCGCCCTGCCGGGTAGTCGATCGTCAGAACCTGTGGGGAGAATTGGCCTATCGGATCTGGCTGCCGAACAAGGATGCGGTTGTACGTGCTCGCTCGCAGGATCTCACCGATCTGTCCAGCGTACAGCCAACGGTTGAGCAGATACTGCACACCACCGCCGCGGCTAAACTGCTTGATGCCCTGGAAGACAACCTGCTGCTGGCACCGATCCAGTCCAGCGTGGTGCCATTACCCCACCAGCTGTACGCCCTAAACCGGGCCATGAGTCAGGACCGCATTCGCTACCTTCTGGCCGATGAGGTGGGCCTGGGTAAGACCATCGAGGCGGGTTTGATTCTGCGCGAGCTCAAGCTGCGCGGCATGGTGCGACGGGTGCTTGTCGTCGCCCCCAAAGGCCTGGTGCGCCAGTGGCAGGCTGAGATGCGCCTGCACTTCGGTGAGAGCTTCCGGTTTATTGAACCCTCGGAGATTACCGCCTTCCGGCAGTGGCGAGATGAAGAGGACAATCTCTGGCGGATGCATGACCAGGTGATCTGTTCTCTGGACTCGGTGAAGCCGATTGAGAAACGGCGAGGCTGGAGCCTGGAACAGCTCAACACCTACAACCGCGAACGCTTCGAGGACCTGATCTCAGCCGGATGGGACCTGGTGATCATCGATGAATCGCACCGGCTTGGTGGCAGTACCGAACAGGTGGCCCGCTACAAGCTAGGCGCGGCGCTCTCTGAAGCGGCCCCCTATCTGCTGTTGCTGTCCGCAACACCGAATCAGGGCAAGACAGACCAATTCATGCGCCTGATGCAGTTGCTGGACCGTGACTCCTTCCCCGATGAGTCCAGCATCAACCATGAGCGGGTGCGCCCGTTTGTGATTCGCACCGAAAAACGGGTCTCCATCAATGCGGAAGGCCAACCACTATTCAAGCCAAGAGCGACGCGCCTTTTACCCGTGGCCTGGCAGGAGAAACACGCAGCGCAGCAACGGCTCTATGAGTCCGTGACGGATTATGTGCGCCACGGCTATAACCAGGCGATGGCGGCCAAGCAGCGGCACATTGGCTTCTTGATGATCTTGATGCAGCGGCTGGTGACATCCAGCACAGCCGCGATTCGCGCCACCCTGGAGAGACGCCTGGCTTTGCTGGAGACACCCCAGTTACAAACGAACCTGTTTGAAGAGTCGGACGTGGACGAGTGGGCGGAGCTGGACGGCCAATCTCAACTCGAGATTGCCATACAGGCCAGTGGCTGGGAGCGGGAGAAGGCGGAGGTAGAGACGCTGCTGGAGCTGGCGCGCGAAACCGATCGCCAGGGCACAGACGCCAAAGCCGAAGCGTTGTTGGAACTGATCTACAAGCTCCAGCAGGAAGAAAACGCCCCTCAACTCAAGGTGCTGATCTTCACCGAATTCGTGCCGACCCAGGCAATGCTGGCGGAGTTTCTGGAGAGCCGCGGATTTTCCGTGGCACTGCTCAACGGTGGTATGGACCTGGACGCCCGTACTCGGGCTCAACAGGCCTTCTCACGCGATGTGCGGGTGCTGATTTCTACCGATGCCGGTGGCGAAGGTCTGAATCTGCAGTTCTGCCACTTCGTCGTCAATTTCGATATGCCGTGGAACCCGATGCGACTGGAGCAGCGCATCGGCCGTGTGGATCGTATCGGCCAACCGCATGTGGTGCGCGCGATCAACTTTGTTTTGGATGACACGGTGGAGCACCGGGTGCGCGAGGTGCTGGAGCATAAACTTGAGGTTATTGCCCAGGAGTTCGGCGTCGACAAGGCAGCGGACGTGATGGATTCAGTTGAAGTGGAGCCCATCTTCGATGAACTCTTTGTGCATGGACTGCAAGACCCCGCATCCATCGACAAGGAATGCGATGCCGTCATTGACCAGGTACGCGAGAAGGTTGCCGCCAGCCGAAAAGACACCGACCTGCTAACGGAAGACCACACACTGGAGGCAGAGGATGCCCGCAAGTGGCGTGACCATCCGGCCCAGTATTGGCTTGAACGGGCCATCGTTAATGGCCTGCCAACCCGGAACGGTTCAGCTGAGAAAGCCGGTGATGCCTGGCGCGTAAAGTGGGCAGATGGGAGCGAGTCACCCCGTGTTTGCTTCGATGCGCGAACCGCCGAAGAAAATCCGGACATTGAGTGGATCACCCTCGAAGACGCACGCGCACGCGCCGTTATTGGTGAGTTGCCACGCTGCGTAGCCGGTCAGCCGTTGCCAATCACCACCGTGACAGGCCTGCCTAGCACGGTACAGGGGGTATGGTCGCTTTGGGAGATCAGCCTTAGCGCATCCAGTGCCTCTGACAGTTTTAGTCGCAAACGTTTCTTGCCGGTGTTCGTGGCAGATGACGGCCGCACTTTTGTACCCACCGCCAAGCGAATTTGGGATCTGCTTTTGACCGAGTCGGTATCACTCTCGCCAGCAATCGAGGTAGAGAGCGCCATGGAGTGGTTTGAGACATCAAGGGCAGCAGCCAAAGCCCAAGGGGAGTCTGTGTTCTCAGGATTGCTGGACGAACATCGTGAATGGTTGGCCGGCGAACGCGAGCGGGCTCGTTATGCGTTTGAGGCACGCCACCAGGCCATAGGGCGGATCGGCCTTCCCGCTGTGCGGGAACATCGCCGCAAACGATTGGAGGCCGAACACCAAGCGAGAATGGCGGCCCTGGCGGACGCTGAAAGCTGCACGCCGGATCTCAATGCGGTGATCATGCTCCGTATTGGCAGCCAGGAGGGCGCAAACAGATGACGCTTTGGGTTGACCGCATTCTGAAGGAGTTTCCGGCAGATCTGGCTCGACTGTGGATCGTCTCGGATCCAGATGATGTTTTGCTGGATGAGCAAGTTCTATCCGGTTTACGCGAGCGTGGTTTCGAAGTGCTGCCCTTCGAGGATAGTGTCGCCTTTCGGGCGGAGTACGAGGAACGATATCGCGACGCCTGGGACCACGGCCAGCCAGCGCCATCTAACGCGCTTGTTCTTCATCTTCGGGGCACCAACACCAACGATCTCCCCTGGGACTACCTACGCCAGGCACGCAAGCTCAGCCTCGGGCTCACAGAGCTATTCCCGAAACTAAGCTATGCCGTAGTAAAGCAGCTGGGTAGCGAAATGTGGCCTTCGCTGTTTGCAGCCCAGGCAAAGCATGCACATCAGTCGTTGGGCGAAGCGGCCACCAAGGAGTTCGTACTGACGCATATCTTCCGAATCAGTCCCCATTTGCTAACACGCCCAGAAGACCTATGGCGTGAATTGCTCCGACTTCATTATGGAGATACACCGCTCCCGGTCGTGTTGGCACAGCATGTCGAGCAAGTGCTTGGAGAGCACGATACGTTTGAAGGGATTCCCATCGCCGAGTTGTTCGCCTACAAAAGTGTCACGCTGCGCGTTGTTCAAGATGCCTGGTATCGGTATTTGACCCAACAAGGAATCACCGGATCTCGGATGGGCGAACCGGCACCAGAGGATTATGCCGACAAGATAGACGTTCCCTTCGATCACCATGATGTGCGAGTGATCATCGACTCGATGTTCCTGGATGGCACGTTACATCCGCTCATCGTTCAGGGGGTACCAGCAGCGCTGCCCGAGTGGGCCAAACTGGGCGTTGTGCAAGATCCGTTATCGATGAAAAACCTGGTACGTGATGGCATCCAAAATCTGATAAGTGAATTGCCTACGGCTGATTCGTCTCACCGAGACTGGACCCATTTTTCCCGCCGTCTTGGTGAAATCTTGTCGCGGTTTCATGGGCTCGACACGTACCATGCCGAAAGCATCAAGGACGCGATGCAAGATTTACTTGACGCTGCTGATGTTCACTTGTGCGAATGGGTCGAAAAACATTTCTCTGACCTGCCTTCTCTGCCCGCTGCCAAGGGACCCATCATGGTCCACCATATCCCGCGCTACTTATCCATGTGCCGGGATGAAGGGGAACAGAAGATTGCCTTATTGGTCTTTGATGGACTGGCGGTCGATCAGTGGGTTCAGATACGTGAAAGCGTGATCAACCAGTCGCAAAGGTTGATGTTTGACGAGCACACCTGCTTCGCCTGGCTGCCGACGTTAACGTCCGTCTCCCGGCAGGCATTATTTTCCGGCCTACGACCCCGTGAGTTCGCCGACAATATTGAGTCGACATCCAAGGAGCCAAACCAATGGAAGCGCTTTTGGCAGGATCATGGCATCAATACCAGCGAAGTGTTCTACCAGAAGTCCATCAAGCGTAATGACGATCTTCCCGCCCTTGAGGCAGCGCTCACCAATCCATCAGTAAAGATTGCCGGGCTGGTAGTGGATACCGTCGATGAGATCATCCATGGCGCGGTACTGGGTAAACGAGGCGTAGCGACCCAAATCAAGAGCTGGTGCGAATCTGGCTTTGTCGAGCGCCTTTTTTCCATGCTGCTAGACAACGGCTTCCATGTCTATCTGACTGCCGATCACGGCAATGTTGAGGCGGTCGGGATAGGCAGACCCAATCAGGGTGTCGCATCCGAGATGCGCGGTGAGCGTGTGCGCGCCTATCGCAACGAAGCCATGGTTGCTGAGACTCAAGCAACCTATGGGGATACCTTTCGACTCGATATAGCTGGGCTACCTGCGAACTTCATGCCTCTATTTGCTGAGGGCCGCCGGGCATTTGTACCCAAGGATGATCAGGTGGTAGTTCATGGCGGAATATCAGTCGAAGAGCTGCTGGTACCTTTTATTAAAGTGAGATATGTGAACTGACCTGTATGACACCATCAGCACCTAAAATTGGTTTTGACCGCTTCATCCCGCTCGAATGGGCAGCAGCTGCCCTGCGGGTTCGTGCTGATTTCGGTACGCTCGACGAACTAGATACCTTGCTGGATGAGGCGGGCCTTGGCGCGGCTGCGCGCAAGAAAACCCGGACTGTGTTGAACCGGCTTTGGTTAGAACCGCGCCCTGAGCTGTCTGGTTTTGCTGATAAAGGTGTCGAGATATTCAAGGCAGACCCAAGCGCGCCCGTAGCTGCTCTCACCTGGGGAATGGCGATTGCCACCTACCCCTTCTTCGGTAAAGTCGCTGAGCTGGTGGGTCGCCTTTCCGCTTTACAAGGTGACTGTTCCTCGGCCGAACTTCATCGTCGGATGAGTGAAACCTATGGCGAACGTGAAGGTACACGGCGCATGACCAATATGGTCATTCAGAGCCAGGCGAGCTGGGGGGCGCTTGAAAGAGTGGAAAATGGCAAACGACTGGTACGAAAGGATTCAATCGTTGTCACCAATGATCAGGCCGTTGCCTGGTTGATCGAGGCGGCACTTCGCCATGTTGGAAAAGCTGTGCCCATCCCAACACTACCGTCCTTGACAGTGCTCTATCCCTTCGTCCTGGATCAGCCCATTGCCTACCTGGCATCAAAAAGCCCGAATCTTGAGGTCAGGTCAGAAGGTAGTGGCAGCCAGTCCGTGGGCCTGCGCTCGTGGCAGTGACAATTACCCATGTCCGTAACTGATTCCATCAAGTCTGCCATCACTCGTGGAAAGAAAGCTTTTTTACGACGAGTCGCGGCACTATGGCAGTACATGTACAGAGCGCAGTATCGGATCGGGGGCTGGAAATATCGCTACGGCGGTTTAGCATTCGCTTCAGTCCTGGCTCTTTTTACAGCCACAAGCTTCTACTGGTCGCCGGAACTACAGAAAATTCTTGAGGCCCGCTACTCGACAGAACAATCGATCGAGGGGCTGCGCAGTCTGATTCAAAATATCGGCACCGCCCTGATAGGTGCCGCAGCTATTGTTACATCCCTTGTACTGTTTGCCATGCAGGTAAACATCGAACGCATGCCTCATGGATTATTTCGCCGTCTGAGTGCGGATAGGAGGTTGCTCAGTGCATTTGCGTTGACATTCTTATTGGCAATCGGCACTGCAACATTATCAACGTTTACAGAACAGAGTCTGTTAGCCCCCATCGTGCTTTCAGCTTGCTGGGCTATCATCTTCATAATTGTTCTATTCCTGTACGCCTACCGGCGAGCCCTGGTCCTCATTAATCCATTGCAACAGCTGGGCATACTCATTAATGACACCCGAAGGGAATTTCGGATCTGGCAACGACGGGCGAAGCGCGCAATGCCCCTTCTTGAGCAAGAAGAAAACGCTGACGTCACACCGTCTCCCATGGACTCCACTCACGACTTGGCACGAACTACATTCTTTCAAATAAACAATCGCTGGACCGATGGCGCAAAGCGCGCAGTTCAACACGCCATGTCATTCGCACGACGCTACGCAGAACAGGGAGATCACGAGGTTTCTGGAGCTTCACTGAACGCCGTCATTGGTATCAACGCAGCATATATTAATACCAAGGGAAAGACCTTCTACGCCAACAATCCGTTTATAGATAACCCTCTGGCAAGCGACGGCTTTATTAACGACACACTCGAACACCTGCGGAAAAACATACAAAGCGGGATCGCACGCCGGGATGAGCAACAAATCGAGCAGACACTACAAGCAATGGCTGCTCTTGTTCAGGTCTATCTGGGCATCGATTACTCAAGCCCATATTCCTCGAAAAGCCACGCGCACCTTGCTGCTGGTTACCTCGCAGGCGCGATTGAGTCCGTGGTTCCCCATAATATGGCGGATGTTTTGCTGGAGGGGCAACGGCTCATGGGAAAATCCGCTCAATACCTGCTTGCCAATGGTAATCCAGAAGACATTGCCACACTTAGCGAAAAGATCGCCATGATTGCTTGCACTGGTTGTGCGAGAGAGGACTATCGACCTGTAACAATGGAAGGCATGACGCAGCTTGCCGATCTGACCTTCGCTCTTCTCCGCTCCAGGAATCACGACATCAATTTCGCGGTTGGGGAAGTCCGCCAAGATGTTGCTTTGGTTGTGAAGTTGTTTCTGAAAGTCCCCGACACACCTTTATCGAGCAGCCACAGCACATATCTGGGTCCCTACTACTCTTCGACAAGCCTGCAAAGCTTACGGTCACGTCTGACGACACTGGTGAACGCAATCTTAGAAGCCGACTCGGATAATGAAGACGCACAGACGGTTACTCGCAATATCGAGCAGTGGGCAGATGGTATTTACCAAACAGAAAAGGAGCTGCTTCTCGAAGCCATAAAGGCGAAGTCTCACTTCACATTCGACATCATCCATTGGATTGCGGGTATAACCGAAATCTTGTTGGCGGTGTCAAATGCCGCGGTATGTGACGATCACACCCGAGATGAACTACAGAAGCATGCTCGGTGGTTGATCGCCACCCTGACCTGGATTCCCGATGACAAGGAGACAGTGACATTCATTGAGAATTTTCAAATGACGGAGACCTTGTTTGAGGCGGCGATTAACGCACACAACCGGGGTTGTGATGAGATCGCCAAGGAAATTGGAGAGATTCTGTTGTCCTGGACGTTCAAGGGTGGGAGATACCAAACTGGATGGGGCACCCTCGATCGAGGGCTTTGCGGTGCAGCTGTAATCGCATTGATGGGTGGTGACGGATGGACTACCGAGCTCATGACCTCAGTCGAAGCAAAGTTATCTGAGGAGTCCGCTCCCGAGCAGGACATCCGTGGTCGCGCCGCAGGAGAGATCCGGGAACGCGCCGCTAGGCTGTACAGAGATGGACACTGGTCTTCTCGCATAGAAATGGGAATAGCTCATGCCGATCACGAAGAGCTGCGTCCCTTGCTAGAGGAAATTGCTCAAAGTTTATCGCCTGTAAGTGCTCACTAGGCATTGTCTTTGTCCATACTCTCACACAAAGAAACACTCAAAAACGAAATCCTTGGCTATAACCGCGATGATGTTATTGCCACAAGAAGGCTTGAGGAATGGCTGAGAAATAATTTCATTTAAAATTTATTATTCACAGCATCACGGTACTCGGTTTGCTCGCCGCCGTAATGCACAAGTTCTATAATTAGGAGCTACAGGATGAATTTAGAAGATAGCAAATGGAGCAACCGATGAAACATATAAAAAGGATATTTTCGCTTATTAAGTCCGGTGGTGTCTTTTTAGGAACGATCGTGGGCGTGCTCGCCTCCTCACAGGACGAAGGCGAATCAAAGGAACGCCAGCTTCACGACTCAGATCTCATTGGCGATTACAATCACCGCACCGGACGCCTGGACGCCGGGAATGATCCTTACGGCTGGTACGACGAAGACTAACTTTCAGTGTAACTAGCGGCGGATTCCTCGACTCACCGCAGCCTTCCCTATCGCACCGCCTTGTCGACCAGCATCCTCTCCCGCGCGAGCCAGCGGTGCGGTCGCATTGTTGATTGATCGACCAACCTGTACTCCCGCCCACGCCATCATCCCGCTCCAGAGCAACGGTAAACCCAGATAGAGGCTGGTCGTGATCATGTTGAGCAGCATGCGCTTGATGTCATGCTCGCCGGGATTTGCGAACATCTGCAGGAAGACATTCACATCCGGGTACATGGACAGGATGAGGTTCTGATCCACCCACAGCGCCAGGTACCAGAGCACGCTCCAGAACTTGACGGTAAAGATAGCCATGGCGCCGATGACCATCATGGAGATGGAATAGCGCGACAGCACCACGATCATGGGCAGCAAGGCGTAGATGCCGAGCAGGAGCACGGCCTGCACCATCGGGAGGGCCTGCAGGACCGCGGTCATGGTGACCGAGAACAGCGCCGATGCAGCCACCACGCCGCCCGATGCCAGGCCGCCTTTGGCGACATTCTCTACCGTGCTGAGCAACCCGGTACTACCGGAATTGTGGGCCACGAGGTCGTTGTTCGACCACGATGGCGGGGAATTCGCCAGAACGGTCTTGGCCACTGCATCATTTTGCTGTTCACTGGCCAGGGCCGGTGCGATGGCAACCACCAGACCTGAAAATCCGGCCGAGGTAGCATCGGCCTCGTTAATCAACTTTTCACGCAGGCCAGCCGAGGCGTCCTCCCACCACTGCTTGCAGTAAGGCCTGCCCCAGGTGGGTGGAGCCACAGGATCATATTCGGTATCACGGGCAGCATTGTAGGCCCAGCCGCTGACCTGCGTGGTGGCGCGCAGGGTGTCATAGTAGCCCGGCGTATTACGATAGACTTGCGATCCCATCCAGTCCGGATCATCGGGGCCATAGGTTGTCAGCAGGGTATCAACTGCGGCGGTGGCGGGCCGTTCTGCCTGGTAATTCGACCGGGCCGGGATGTAGCACTGGCTGAAGAAATCACTGACTTCCTGTCGCAGGCGCGGGTCAGCAATGGTTGCGAGCCGCGCCTGTTGCTCATAGGTACGCATATCCGAAGCACTTGGGAGGCCTTCGACTACCGCGTGATTGAATCCGGAGGTCATCGAAAGCACCGCATACCACCACACCGGGATATTCACCGTCGCCGGCGAACCAGTGAAGCCGGTTGAACCGTAGGTGCTCTGGGGTGCGGCCACAGTCGCCGTTGAAGGCGTCGGGTCGATTAGTGTCGGGGGCGGCGTGTAGTTGAGTGAAGCCGCATTCAGTGGCGTCAACGCGGCCGGTTGGCCGGCCAAAACAACCACCAGTAACGCAATGAAGAGTTCCAGCTCCATGCGCCGCAACGACAACCCGGTGACGGTACCGAACTCCCCGCCTTGCGCCGGTTCCCGCCAGTTGTCGATCAGGATGCCAAGGAACGGCAGGAACACGATACCGGTGCCGACCAGCACATCCCACAAAATGCCGTAGAAGGTCCAGCCGAACAGTGTCGTGAAGAGTTCGAGATAGCTGTCGACGGTCATGCCCCACTCCCCTGCAACACAGCCAGTACCTGACCGAGCAGGTTCTGTCCCAACACCAGTTCGATCACGACCAGCCAGGTCACGATACGCCAGCGTACAGCGAGCAAGTTCCCGGCCTGTGTCTCATCCAGACGTCCCCAACGTTCAAGGGCGTTCACGATCCATGGCCAGCCCATCGCCAACAGGGCAATCAGCGAGACCCGGATGCCAGTCAGGAGTGGCTTCAAGGCATCGATCCTTGTCTGCACAGCGACTACAGAGGATGTCTCGACCGAATGCCAGAGGATGCCACCCGCCCCCAGCGCCAGACCAAACGCCAGCAGGGTCAGCAATAAGAACCAGCGCCGACGCAAGGCAAATCCGTTATTGGACACGGCCATTACTCAGCGGACGCGGATCGATGGTGGGGACTTCTGGCGTTTTCAGGGACGACTGTCGACGGGCCGCGGCGCGTTGAAGCAAAGTCGCAATCGTGTCAGAGACCACCTCCTTGCGCACGCGGGTCTCGAACAACAGGTTCTCGATCTCCTTGTCCAGCTCGGCGATGGACTTGTCCGCGTGCTCGCGGGCCACCTCGGTGGCATAAACCTCCGGCACCTGGCGGCCGGAAAGCAGCAAACGGCGGGCATACAGCGCCTTCTCCACCGTGCGTGCCGTACTGATCTCGGAAACCAGCCGGCCCATGATGAGGCTCTGCTCTGAGGCCGGCATCTCTCGGATCGCCTCGATGACCTGGCGGGTGATGGCCACGCCGGGGGCAGTAATATTGTCCAGGTTGGCCAGTGTCGGTGGCGTAGTGCCACTGACCAGGTTCTGAATTTCCGTCGTTACGGTAGTCGCTTCCTGATTGAGCTTTGGCAGCAGTCCGGTACCGGGGATACTGTCTTTGCGGCAGGTATCACAGGTGGTGACGATATTTTCACCGACCACATCGACGACCCAGTTACGCGCCTCGGTAGGCGTTGTCCAGATCTCAGTCAGGCGGGTGGCCGATGCGGGAGGCACCGGGCCTGCCGTCGTGATCGGACGATTCATATTGATGTTGAACCCTGCCTTGACGATGTCGCCGGTAAATTCCAGCACCGGCTGCCCGGAGCCCCCGGCCTGCCCGCCGATCCAGGGCACACCATTGTCCCCGTTAGAGGTCTCGACGGCATCCTTGGCGGTTACCGCATCATTACCGCCAACGCCCATCTGGAGCTTCCAGTCATTGCCTTTGGAGAGCGTGATGAGATCGGCATAGGGATTTTTGCCCTGTGCGATCTCGGCCTCCATCTGCTCGCAGGACTTCGTCGCCAGTTGCATAGTTTCTTCTGCCTGCAGCAGTGCGTTCTGGAACATGTCGTAGAGGCCGGGATTGGCGCGCTGCAGGATCAGCGCGGGGAGTGCGGCAATCGCGGCACTGGCCGCGGCCGTCATCGCGTTCATCATGTTGTCGATGCCGGCGCCGATGTCATTCAGCGTATTGGTCACGGCAGCCACGGGATCGAACTTACCGCAGCTGTAGCCCAGTCCCAATTGCGCAGAACCACCCAGGGTAACGGATACGACAGAAGGATTGGCAGGCGCCGATACCGGCTCTGCCCCACCGATTTCGTAATACCAGAAGCTGTCTTCCGTCGGTCCCTTGGTTATAGCATGCGCACTATTCGAACTGAGGAGTCCAATCAGCAGCCAGGTGATAGCGTGTCGGTGACAGAATGTGTGTAGAGAGTTCGTTTTCATCAGGGATAAGCAATCCAGTCAATATCAAACAGAAACCACTGGCCGCGGCGCTCACAGCACTTGTAGGGCCGCCATAGATTCCAGACATAGTCACCCTCGCTATCAACACGGCCGCCACCCCAGCCGGTCAGACTGGCAAGATCATTGGTGCCAAAGACGTTGCAGCTCGATTCAGACAGCGGCAATAACATCTGCCAGGTACCGGTGCTGCGATCCTTCTCCATCAAAGGCCCCGGTGACCAAACCTTCATGGAACCCGATGAGCCGGTCACTGGTACATAGACGTGTGGTTGTCCCGTGCGCGTGACGATGTCACCGGCTCGCTGGGCATTGAGGGCTGCCGCCTTGGGCTCTTCCGCCTGAGTCGTCCAGCCGGTACGCGGATAGACACCACCCCAGGTCTGCAAGGGCCAGGTGCCCAGCTCGCGCAGGCCGGGGAGCAGGCTGGCGGGATAGAAGATCTCCGGGATCTCCTGCCGCCACGACAGGGCATCGAGGCCGGACTGGAAATAGGGAAAGAAAGAAGTGGTCTCTGAAGGGCACAACAAACCGGTACCGGCAACGATACCCGTCAGCGAGCTCAGCGGGTGGCCAATCGCGTCAGTTTCACGGTAAATCAGATTCTTGTGGTCACGCTCCGAGGTTCCTTCCGTGCGATTGCCTGCACTGTCGATCGGCACCGGCAGCAAGGCACCCAACAGACCCGTGGCCGCCGTCTTCTGCGCCAAACCCAGCGTCGCGCGGATTTCGGTCCACGGATTTCCACCCAACTCGTTGTAAGTGCTGACCACCAGATCCGGGTTGTAATGCCCCACCTTGATCGAAGTGCGTACGCTGCAACCGGTCCAGGAACAGCGCAACCAGAAACAGGTGCCAATCGGCATCCACCGCATGCAGGAAAATGCCGCCGTTGTCGTCTGGGCAACAATCTGTGGTGTGGTCGTTGTACCGGAGAATCCGGCAACCGGCACCCATAACGCAATGGCCAGGCAGAATGATAGGCATCTCTGGCGGATCATCGCTTACCTTCCCGTCGCCATGCCCGGTAATGCGTGATTGCGGTCTGCACATCCGTTACACCATAGACGACTGCCTGGCCATCGAAGACGATGGCTGGATAGCGATCCACGCCATACTGCATCGCCTTCGCCAAACCCATCGCGGCGCGCTGTATCCGCGTACGATCTTCCTGACGCAGTTGCTGGAAACGTTGCTGAACGAGTCGTTTGGATTGCTCGGGATCGGCCGGAAGGCCTTCGGACAGCTTCGCCTCTGTACTCCGCAGACCATCCAGTTCATAGACATGGAATTCTTTTTCCCCACGAAGTGCCCGCCTGCTGATACCCGCCTCACCGGCTATAGGCGAGTCAGTCGTGGTGAATACCTCTACAAGGTGCGGATGCGGCTCTACCAATTGACCCGCTTGTACAACACTAGCGAAAAAGGCCAATACAATCCGTACCGGCACAACAAAGCGTATTGAGCGTGAATTCCTGATCATGTACACAAATGACCCACTGACAGAGTGATGGGCAATCGTGGATCATGAGCCAGCCCTAGGAAACAGAAAACTCGATCAATATGCGGCGTAGTTTTTACCCGACGGATTCACCCCAGAAAGATAGTCATACTGGGTTTTCATTAGGCGTGAACGATGGAAAAATCCCTTAAAAGACGCCTATCGACTCCACCTGATTGCTCTAAAGCGGGCGTAATGATGAACGCTTTAGTAGAATTGTCGTATCAAAAGCACCGTAACGATGGATCAATTGATTCGCTGCTTTTGTCCTTCGGCAGGAAAGCTGTCATTCAGAATCGCGCGGAAAACTGGATAGCGAATACTTGTGAAGTGCCAGCGGAGCAGACATCCAATCTTTGAATACATGGTAGGATTTACTAATTTGGCAATAACGCACCCGACAAATACATTCCGAATTGGCCAACAAAAACAGCGACTTGCGAATATTTATATGTCGGCTGCGAATCTGCCGGATTAGTAGCTGCAGAAACAATGTTCGAACCGTCTGCATGATTCGATTAGGAGAACCGGTTATATGATTGCCTGTTGGAAAGAAGAGCATTCGCTTGCACTAGCCGCTTTCCGGAGAACGCTGGATGAGAATTGCCTTTGTTGAGATACAGAACTTCAGGAAGCTGAAAGCATGCCGCGTCGAGTTCGCTGAGGAGGAAACAATCTTCGTCGGTGCCAACAACAGTGGCAAGACATCCGCAATGGATGCTCTGATCCTGTTTCTCAAACACAGCCGACGAAAATCCTTTGCGACTACGGACTTCACCCTTTCAAACTGGTCGTCTCTTGACGAGTTCGGAGCGCAGTGGGTTGCTGCTGCCGAAGATGATGAACCAGACCTTGCCGTTGACGCCCTGCTGCATTTGCTGCCAACCATTGAGTCTGGCTCACAGCAGAAGAGAAGGACCTTCACCGTCTCTCTCATCTTCTCCCTACGCTCGATTGGACGCCGGCAGAACTATTGGGAGTCAGACTTGTATTTGCGCCCAAGAACATGGAGCAACTCTACAAGGATTTCCGCAGTGCCTACAAATCGGCGCGCGCCGCTGAGTCCGCCTCCAAAAAGGCAGACTCGCCGCTGTCTTTATGGCCAAGCTCCATGCGGGACTTCCTAGACAGGCAGCTGCACAGACAGTTCGAAGTCCAGTCCTACATTCTCGATCCCGCGCAGTGCCAAGCTCCTGAAAAGGGTGCCGCCAAGCCTCAGCCGCTTCCTGCTGACAGCGATCCGCTCAAGAAGGATCCCTTCGAAGGGCTCATCAAGATTGACGTGATCACTGCCCAGAGAGGCTTTTCCGATCCGAAGACGGAGGATGACTCACACAGTGGCTTCGCCAGCTTGTCGACCCAGCTGCGCCGCTACTTCTCCAAGCACTTGAATCCGTCGGAAGCCCCGGATGCAAGCGATATCGAGGCACTGGAAGCCATCGAAGCGGCAAAAACGGTATTCAACGAGAAACTGAAGACGAGTTTTGAGCCTGCCGTGGGGGAACTTGAGGGGCTCAACTACCCGGGATTCAGTGACCCACGGATCTCGATAACAAGCAAGATCGACCCGCGCGACAGCCTTGACCATGAGACTGCGGTGCAATTCGACCTGCCGGGAGCGGATTCATTGTCTCTGCCCGAGAAATACAACGGGCTTGGATACCAGAATCTCATCTCGATGGTATTCAACCTGATCCGGTTCAGAGACGAGTGGATGCGGGTTGGTAAAGCTGCCAAGGAGCAGGACACCAAGGATGCTGCTATAGAACCCCTGCACGTTGTTCTGGTCGAAGAACCCGAAGCTCATCTTCATGCGCAAGTTCAGCAGGTATTCATCAAGAAGGCCTACAAAGTGCTCCGCAGCCACACTTCACTCGCGGACTCCTCCTTCAATACGCAGATGATCGTCAGCACCCACTCGTCAAACATTGCCCATGAGCTGGACTTCTCTTGTCTGCGCTACTTCCGCCGGGAACCGGCCACGAAGAAGGGAGAGACTCCCACGGCAACGGTCATCAATCTTTCTCATACGTTCGGCGGCCACGACGAGACCTCAAGGTTTGCCACGCGCTATCTCCGAACAACCCATTGCGATTTGTTCTTCGCCGATGCGGCCATTCTCGTGGAGGGCTCCGCTGAACGTATGCTGATGCCCCATTTCGTCCGGACGAAGTTCCCCAAGCTGGATCAAAGCTATCTTTCGCTTCTTGAGATTGGCGGCGCCCATGCCCATCGGTTGAAGCCGCTATTGGATACTCTCGGGCTTTTGTCTCTTGTCGTCACTGATCTCGACTCGATTCAACCGACGGGTACCGCCAAGGCGCGCCCGGAGCGCGGGAAGGGCTATCGCACAGGAAACACCACGCTCAAGGAATGGGTGCCCGAGAGGGAGCCACTTGATGATTTACTTGATTTGCCGGACGACGAGAAACAGACCTCAGATGGCCTTGTGAGGGTCGCATACCAATGCCCAATCACCCTGGAATACAAGGATGGTGAGGGTGAAGGCGAGGCAATCCCGTATACATTCGAGGATTCATTGGCCTTCACGAACCTCGCGCTGTTTAGGGGCTGCGCAGACCCAGTCGGTCTATTGAAGAAGCTCCAAGCCGCCCTCGGGAAGGACACTCTCGAACATGCCAGCAGCGATATGTTCGCGAGCTTGGAGAAGGGCAGCAAAGCTGAGATGGCCTTGGAGCTGCTCTACCTGAACGAACCAGACCAGGTGGAGCCGCCAGCCTACATCTCCGATGGACTCAAGTGGCTTGAGGGAGCCCTCGATGCGAGAAAGGTCGATGCCATCAAGAGTGAAGCAGATGAGGTGAATGATGACTGAGGCAGTTACTCAAGGGGATGAACTCCGGGAGACAATGTCAGCATGCCTCGACCTAGAGAAGCCTAGGAGCTTCTTCCTCTATGCTGGTGCCGGAACGGGGAAGACAAGGGCAGTAGTCGAAGCGATGAACATCTTCCGTAGCCGCTATGGCACGCAGTTCAGGCAGTCGGGGCAGAAAGTTGCTGTGATAACCTACACCAATGCAGCATGTGACGAGATTCGGCGCAGGATTGACTTCGATCCCATCTTTGCCGTGTCCACGATCCATAGTTTTGCCTGGGAGCAAATCTGCACATATCACAAAGATATCTCCGCGTGGCTTCGTGTGCGTCTGGCTGCTGATATAGCCGAGCTGGAGGAGAGGCAAACGAAAGGGAGGGCTGGAACGAAGGCCGCCGTTGAGCGGAAAGTACAGATAGAGTCGAAGCATAACCGGCTTCAGCACCTCGATGCCATCAAGCAGTTCACCTACAATCCAAATGGTGAGAACATCGGCAAGAACTCCCTGAACCATGCTGAGGTGATCGCCCTATCAGCGGCGTTCCTCGCCGACAAGCCGCTCATGCGGCAAGTACTGATTCGGAAGCACCCCGTCCTCCTCATCGACGAAAGCCAGGATACACAAAAAGACCTGATTGATGCCGTTTTCGCTCTCCAGGCGAAGCATCCCGACAAGTTCTGTCTTGCTCTGTTCGGTGACACAATGCAGCGCATCTACGCGGACGGGAAAGTAGACTTGGAGCAGGCCGTCCCGGCAGATTGGGAGAAGCCCGCCCTTGTCGTCAACCACAGGTGTCCTAAGCGCATTGTGACCCTTCTTAACCAGATCAGGTCGGAGGCGGACGGCGCACAACAGGAACCAAGGGAAGACGCTCAAGAAGGGGTTCTGCGGCTGTTTCTTGTCAACGATGTTGATGATGTAGACAAACTGAAAGCCGAAGCAGAAGCGGCCCAGGTAATGGCGGAGACTGCTTCCGATGACGATTGGATGAATCAAGAGACGATCAAGGTGCTCACTCTTGAGCACCACATGGCTGCGCGCCGAGGAGGTTTTGCGGGCTTCTTTGAGCCGCTCTACAGGATAGACAGGTTCAGGACTGGTCTGCTGGATGGGACTCTGAGCGGGGTTGCATTCTTCGCACGACAGGTGCTCCCGCTGGTTGAGGCCCTGCGATCCGAAGACAGGTTCGGGGTGGCTCAGGTCGTGAAGGAATACTCCCCTCTCGTGTCTGCTGACAGGCTGAGTGCAAACGAGGCCTCATTGGAGGAAATCCGTAAGGCCGGGGAGTCTGTGGAGTCCATATTCTCCCTGTGGGACGACGGCACGGATCCCGTCCTGTTGGATGTTCTCAAGACAATCGCTCACGAAGGCCTGTTCGGTATCCCCGATGTCTTCGCGCCGATCCTGTCAGATACTGATGCGGAGGAAGAAGAGGCAGAGCCTGTTCCTGAGGACGCAGAAGATGACGGGAATCCCGCAATTGATGCCTGGCGGGAGGCGCTTTCTGTGCCGTTTAGTCAGCTGCGTGCGTATGTGGAGTATATCTCTGACAGATCACCTTTCGGAACACATCAGGGCATCAAGGGCTTACAGTTTCCACGGGTAATGGTTATCTTGGATGACAACGAAGCCCGCGGTTTCATGTTTAGTTATGACAAGTTGCTTGGGGCGAAAGCACTGACAGCAACTGATGAGAAGAACCAACTTGAAGGGAAGGATACATCCGTCGACAGAACTCGCCGTCTCTTCTACGTGACTTGCAGCAGGGCTGAGAAGAGCCTCGCTGTCGTTGCGTACACAAAGGAAGCCGACAAAATGGCCAAGCACATGTCCGATCTTGACTGGTTTGAGAACGACGAGATTGTCCGCTTGTGATCAAGACAATACTCTTGAATGTGATTCGTGGTCTATTTCCAACAATAGCACGCAGCGGACGGCGTTGACGCTTAGCGTTAACGGCCGCTTAAGGTTGACACCAGCCTGTATGGCGATTTGAAAATCCAGGCTCAAGAACGGCGGCTTTGTCGCAACTGCAGCCGGTAAAAACCTCAGTGTTGATTATGAACTCAGGGTCGTGATGTGAGAACAGAAGTAGTCTGTCAATGACAGGTATAGCGGAGTACGACAAGGGGCGGGCAAAACAAAGCATGGATGGAACCGCCCATCCTCTGCCCATTATCTGTAGCGACTCTACGCATGTCGATTTGCTGCAATCCGTTCGGCAATGACATGCACCGCCTCGAGTTCGCTGCAGTTGCGCTCCCGCATAATCGCGCCACGCTCTGCCTTTTCGTGTTTCTCGGTCATGGCAAGCGCAAGTGATAGCGGCGGCGGGACATTTCGAAATAGCGCTTCCATATTGTCTGAGAGCACTACACCTTCGACATACTTGCCCGGCTCCTTGCGAGCCGACAGCAACAGGCTGCGCTGCACGTCGGTCAAATCCTTGAAGCGGGCGATTTGTTCAACCTCCTCTTTGGGCATCACCAGGCACAGCCACCACTCCATCATGTTGAGCATCTTGCGACTGGCATCCGGGAAGTCTTCCAGATTCTGGGTGGCAATCCAGAACCAGGCGCCGAGCTTGCGCCACATCTTGGTGATCTTGACGACGTAACGGGCCAGCAGCGGATTGGTGGTAATGATGTGTCCTTCATCGGTCACCACCAGTGTTGGCCTTGCGTCGTGTTGGTGGCGCTCTACCAGATCGTTGATATGGCTCATCATGGAGATGTAGGCAACGGTGAGCTGATCTTCGTAGCCTTCCCGGGCCAGTATTCCCATCTCCAGAATCGTGATGTCTGCCTCGGGCCAGGGGGTACCCGGGCGGTTAAAAAAGTGTCCGGCGAGACCTGAACAGAACAGCGCCATGCCGTCACCCATCTCGATAGCCCGGTTGCGCCGGTGGTCCGGCAGGCTTTCATCGTGACCGATACTCTGGAGTGCAGCGACAACATCCTGGGTGAGCACCTGATCGCGGCCGGTCTCCTTGACGGTTTTAGCCGCCAGAAAAATCGCATTACGGATCAACAGCCGGTCGGCCCGGGTCATGCGCGCATCCTCGCGTTCGTCACCCCCGGTGATCATGATGCGGGCAGCGATCTCCATTTCGCCGAGCACGTCACGGCCGGTACCCTCCTCATCCATCTCGTCGTCATCTTCCAGCGCATCCGGATCATCGCGCAATGGCTGTTGACGTTCTTTCTGTAGTACCCGCAATGCATCGGCGAACGGCGGCAAACTGACATCGGTATTCGGATTCAGGGTAACCTGATTGACGGCCAGACCATGGGCCTGAAACTGCTGACCCAGCAATGAGAAGGAACCGCCGGCCTCGATGATAAAGATGCGCGGTCGGTACATGGCGGCCATCTGTTGCAGCAGATAGACCAGCATTGCCGACTTGCCGGCGCCGGTGGGACCGAGGATCAGCATGTGTGCGTTCTTCTTGCGGTCAGCCCGATGCAGAGGATCGAACACGAGGGGTTCGGCTCCCCGGTTGAAGAACACCAGGCCCGGGTGGCCGGTACCTTTGGACCGGCCGTACAGGGGTAGCAGATTCGCCGTGTGACTGGAGAACACCAGTCGTGATCGGCGACTGGATTTCTCCAAAGCGGCATCGTAGGCCATGGGCAGATTGCGGATATAGCTGTCGAGTGCCAGCAGATCGGCTTCATGCAGAATCGGTTGCAGCCCGTTGGGCAACAACAACGCGTTCAACTGATTGACGTTGGCGCGCAGGGTCTTCATATCGTTCCCACGCACATAGAACGCAATGCCCAGCGGATAGAGCTTGTTACCGCGCGCCATCTCCCGCTCCACGGCCTCGGCGTCTTCCTTGGTGAGCTCGGCCTCCGCGGAATCTCCCACTGCGGCCCGTTTGACCTGGGCGATGTGGTTACGCGTGAAGTCCTGAGGCTTGGCCGTCAGGGTCAGCACCATCACGGTGTATTCGGGGAATCGGTCAAACAGTGAGAAGACATGATCGCCGGCCTGGCGCTCTGCGGTCATGTGACCGACTTCGGGCGCCCGGCGCAGTCCCTGGATGGTCACCAACGTATGAGGTAGGTCATCGAACCACCAGGTCGCCGAGGCATTGTCCGAGCGAGGCATCGTCAGCATCAGGCGCTCGGCAAGATCATGCCCAAACGGCAGGTCTTCATCCCCCGGATAGGGGGCAATCTCAAGCAACTTATCGGGATCACCACCCGTAATTTCAGGCCTTGGGTTGAACCATTTCAGCAACCATTCGTAGAGGTCCCGACCCGTACCACGGCGTACCCGAATCCCGGCCGAGGCCAGTGAGGCCACCCACTTGGTGGCCACATCGTTCAGGGATTCCTCGATTTCCACGGCGGAAGGCACCCGGCCATTGGGTTTCAGACGACGGTATAACGTGGCCCGCACACGCCTGACCTGGCCTCGCCACTGAGTACCGGTCACCGCGGTATCTTCAAAGAGACCACCGGGACGGGTAATCCGGGCGAGATGCTCCGACAATGTTTGCTGGAAGTGGCGTGTATAGTCTGACTCCCGCACGCCGGTCTGGGCATAGTCCGCGATCTCCTTCTCGAACCCCTGAAGACTCGGATCGTCCTGGACGTACACCTGCAAGATCCACGGTGCGTCGTCTTCTTCAGGAATGGCATCGGTCAGCGCGGTCTGGATCGCATCGCGCAACTGGGTCATGAATGCAGGTGTACGTGCCTCGGTACCGGCTGGGATCAGTTCGAACATAGCGCCGACACTGATCCCGTCTTCCAGCAGAAAGGTTCGGCTTGCCGGGTTGTATTCCATCCACGGCAAGAATTCGGTAAATGACGGCGGGCGTTCATACAGCTGCTTGATCTGGTTCGTCGTGACAGGCAAGTCTTCGCTTGTCCCTTCTCGCTTTGAGGGCGTAGGGGCTGATTTCATGAAACTCACTGGTGGACACCACCCTGCTGACTACGGACTTCACCGGGTAGCGCATATTCCACCTGTTCATACATCGGGAAGGCGGTCGTATAGCCAGGCACCGGTGCGCCGGCATCACCGGCCAGGTGCGGAAAGATGTACATCACCAGCGTCGGATTAGGGAGGCGAGGAAACAGCACATCGATCTCGTTGAAAGCATCTCGTGTATAACCATGCAGCGCCGCTTCACCCGAGACGATGGACCGGCTGCCCAACTCACCACGAATGACCTGAGGATTGTCGGCATTCATCTCATGCACGTGGCCCTCATAAATAGCCTTCATCGAAGGGCCATCCTGGGGTAGTACGGTGTCCTTGGTGCTGGCGCAACCGGCCAGCACCAGGCTAATCAAGCCGAGTGCGGCGATAGGGGTCGAGGTCGGTTTCATGGGTCAGTTTCCTGCCAGTGGCATCGAAATCAATAGGGAGTTCCCGGTCAACATGGATGGCAATGCGGATGCCGGCCGGGACGAAGACGGCATCGAAGCTCTGGGACTGGCGCTCCAGCAGCCACTTCGACACTTCCTCACTGCCGCCGGAAATGGTCTTGCCCAACACGAAGCGACCGGTATCGCCGCTGACGCTACTGGTGACACTGCCCGCATTGCTCACCACCGATGTTGTCTCGGCATTGGCCGCCGCTTCCGCCGCAGCCTGGATGGCCATCACACCGATCCGTTGGCTAAGAAAGGCCGGCGCGTTGGTCTTGCGTTCACCGGTGATGCAGGGCATGCCCTGTTCGTCGGAGATCCAGCCCAGCGGCTTCTCTGCGCCACCTCCCTGATTGCCTCGGTCATCACCGGAAATGGTTCGGATGGTGCCATCCTCGAAAACGAAGGTGACCGAATCGAGGCGACCGGTCACACATGAAAGCGTCCAGTCTCCAACAGCAGTCCCGCTCCACACCATGCCTTGAACGCCCGGCACTGTAAGACCATTGGCGGCCAGATTATCCGCGCCGGTGATGACCTTGAACGGCATCGGATCACGGACCTGCCCTTGCACCGGTACCCGGCCGACCAGGGCCGTCATGGCTGTTGAACCGATCAGGGTGGCGTTACGGGGAACCGTATAAACGGGATGGACGGTGCTGAGTTCCTGAGTCAGTGCCTGTTTAATTTTTGGAGTCTTTTCAGTCGCCGATGTCAACGCACTTCCGGTCGACTGACCTACCCTCTGCAGCAGACTGTTTCCATTGGCCTCTAACGCAGCATCGTCGACACTATCCAGCGGTTCGACCCAGATCAGGCTGTCGGAAGTTGCAGCCCCCTCTCCGACGTCATCGAGGCCCAGACCCACCGGGATGTCACTGCCACTTTGGTTGGGGTAACGCTGGGAAAGAGACTGAGACAGCGCATCCACACGTGCCGTCAGGGAAGAAAGCACACCGGCATCTATCCGGTCGCGTGACTCCCGGTCTTTTTCATGGGAGAGCAGCTCACGCTTGACCCGGGTTGTGACGTTCTCCTCGATCTGGTGACGATTGGCGAGCAGATCGCGGTTCTCTTTGCGCAGCTGGTCATTGTCCTTGCGTAAAGCCTGTACTTCCGTGGTCATAGAGGCGACATTGGCCGTCAGCGTCTTGATGGTATCGGCAGGACTGTCCGCATCCGGCGCAGGCGCCTGGGGCACGCTCTCCAGAACGAGTGCATCTTCAGGTTCCTGCGAACAGGATTTCAGGGTGACGAATACCAGCATCAGCACAACGGCGCCGGCAAGCAGGGGTAAGAGTCGGTTGGAGGTTGCAATTGCCATGGTGAGCCCTAGTGCGAAACGCCGAATGGCCGGGCGGAGATCAGATAAACAGCCGTGGTATCCGCCTCATCGCCTTTGGGAAATAGACGGTGGTGCTGAAAGGTTGCCGTCAGCCAGGTGCCGCGAAGGTTGCGAGGGTCCAGTGTTAGCGCCTGTTCGGTACGGTTGGTGAGCTTGACCGCTGTGATATAGAGACCCTTGGCGCGCCATGCCACCAGCGGGACCCCTTCGACGACGGCACCATGGTACAGATCGACAGGATCACGGCTGACCGGCACCCGAACAATACCGGGCTGATCTTTGACCAGGCGAGCCTGGGCATAGAGCTGTTGGACGGCGAAGCGGGTCAGCTGAATAAAATCAGGCCGATCCTGTTCCGGCTCATGCACGCCCGTCGCCTGATCTTTCTCACTGCCCTGTTCACCGGTCACATAGATTTGAATCGGATGGTCCGACCCACCGTCTTCAGTGGCTGTGACATCGAACAGATAGATACGTCCACTATCGAGTTCACGCACCATGAGCCGGTTGGACCCAAAGGACGTATGCGCCAACAGGTAGACCATCCCGTTGACACTCTGCGTGCGCAGCACACCCTGAACGGAGGCCGGCACACCCACCTTTACTGCGGCGGGAAATTCAATCCGCTGTTCCTGACCAACTACAAGTTCCAATCGGATCGGTGCTTTCTTCCACTCGATCCGCTCAAGCGTTTCCGTCTCGGCATGCACGAGCGACTGCATCAAAAGCAGCGTCACGCCCAGCCAGGTAGCCATTACGGAATGGTTCGATGGTTTTTTTTGCATGGGTTGCTCCTGTTATTGTTCTTCCCCGGCATCGTCACCGAGTTCGGATTCTTCCAGCCGACGCGGCCCGTCACTCGCAAAGCCGTCCAGCGCCAGACCCCAGGGATTGGCCTCTGGATCGACCGCAAGACTGACCACCCGTAAGGGATAGCGAATGGCGGTTTTCTTCACCGTCATGCCTTTCACCGACTCGAACAGATCGAGATCCAGCCAGACCACCCAAATGCCTGGCGCGAGCACATCGACGCGACGTTCCTCGTAACCATGTCCGGCAATCTCATGCACACCTCGCACCCGGTAGGCCAGCTCACCCTTACGGCCTTTCTGTTCCAGATCGGCCATGAGCTCCGTCCGATATCGCGGCGTCACATACGGAGAGATGCGGAAGATGGCCTTGCCATAGTCCTTGGCTCCATCGTCGGGCCAACGGTTAAGCTGCTGGAAGATGTAAAAGGCAAACGCATACACATTGGCCGCCGGCACTTCGTCGACCGAGAGCGTCGCCCCGGAGCGCAGATCGGGAGGGACATGCACCGTCAACTGCTTCGGCGCTTGACTCCAGCCAAACCGGAGAACCAGGATCACGACGAACTGGAGGCCGATCACCACCCATAGTGAGCGCAGGTGCGCGCGAACGTTATCGATCTCGGTGCGGTAACGTCGCATACCGTGTTCTCCCGATATCCCAGGCGCCACTGCGCCGAATGAACGGCGAGCTGCGCAAACCATGGTCCGACAACCAGATGGCAATCTGTTGCTGGTAATAGCCATCCGGTCGGCCACGTTTCAGGCGTTGAAACAGCCCCGCCATAACGATGACTGTTCCCACGACACCGACACCGGCCATGCCGAACCCCATGGTGACCGCGCCCAACAAACCCGCCAGGAGGAGGCTAACGGGTAACCAGATGAGCGCGGCCACACCCACGATGATGCCCAGTTCGGACGACGAGCAGCCCTTGAAGATCGCCGGCTCTACATTGAGCCGGTCGGCCAGAATGTCGTCTCGATCCGACATCGGTTAGATGACGCCCGCGGCTTCGGTGAGCAGGTAGCTGGCAAAGATCAGTACGATCGCACCGACGATGCCGAGCACGCCCACTTCGGCCCATTCGGCCTTGCCCTGGCGCGCCTCGTTGAACTTGGCGAAGCCGAGATAGGCAATCCACAGGAAGCCCAGCACAGCTATCGCCAGACCCAGCACCAGACCACCATCCTTGATGTAACCCGAAATGAGCCCAATCCAGTCACCGGCTGCGGGTGCGGTACTGGGTGCCACCGGGGTCGGCAACGCTGCCAATACCGACTGGCCTGCCGTAACTGCGAGCAACCCAGCTGCGGTTACCACCTTTTTTACTGCTTTCTTCATCATTACTTTCTCTCCGAGGTAACGGGGTTGCCCCCTTTTATAAATACCGGGGAACTCCCCGAACCCCTGCGACAATGGCCAACGGCCGCTACCGCAGATAAAAACCCAACACCATGAGCACGATGCTGGCGCGCAGTGCCGACCAGACCACATCGAACAAAACGACCTGCCCGTTCTGCCAGGCACGGAAGGTGCCCAGCGAGACCCAAATAACCCAGACGAAGGCCAGCACCAGCACGACCGATGCGATGCCGGTCAGCAACGTGGCCGGTGTAAAACCGGAGCCAGCTTGAAATGCCGTGTTCTGTGCTGCCGTCATGACCTGACATCACCGACGGTAATCGCCACGCAGGGGCGGGAAAGTCCGGGGCTCCGAACGTGGTGCATCGATGTGCTCCTGGATCCCGAGTCGAATCCGATCAAGATCCTGGCGCAGCCACTCATACTGGAAACGTACACGGGCATCCGGATTGGCTTGCGAAGCCGCTTCCGTGATCAGGGGATCGATTGCCTGTAGTTCGTGGATAATCCGGGCGAGTGCCGCCCGCTCACCGTCTGCGTCAGCAATGGCAAACTGAACCGGCAATACAGCCGCCAACAGTCCTGAGACCAGCAGTTTGGTAATTTGCATGGATGTCCTCCCCGTGTTGCGCATGACGCGCATGGTGGGGGATTCGGGGAGGACTAGATATGGAAAATCAATTCAGAAAGGCGTGGGGTTTTCTATGCTTCGTCGAGACTTGAATAACCGTCTGCTTTAATATTCACGGTATATTCGTAGTTATCTAGATACTTGGGAGAACTCGCCAATGAGTACCATTGGAATTCTTGCCTATGGTTCACTAATCGAAGATCCAGGCAAGGAAATTAAGCCAATAATCCGGGAGCGGAAAGAAGGAATCACAACACCATTTTCCATCGAATTTGCTCGTTCGAGTTCTACCCGCGATGGTGCTCCTACCGTTGTTCCTGTCGAAAGTGGCGGCAATCCAGTCAATGCCACGATTCTCGTACTGGAATCAGGCATTAGTCACGACAAAGCAGAAGATCTTTTGTGGCGGCGGGAGACAAGAAAAGAGTGCTCCGACAAGCACTACACAAGACCATCCGTACCAACTCCGAACAAAGTAATCGTGGAACGTCTAGGGGATTTTGCAGAGATCGACATTGTCATCTACACCAAACTTGGTGAAAACATCACAAATCTTTGCGCTGAGAAACTGGCTGATCTCGCCATCAATAGCGCAAAGGCAAGGGCTGGACGAGATGGGAAAGACGGAATCAGCTACCTTATTTCTGTAAAGAGACAAGGTATCTCGACTCCACTTATGCCAGACTATGAAAAGGCAGTGCTTCAAAAAACCGGCGCCTCAACCCTCGAAGACGCATTGTCCTGGTGTCGTAGAAACCCTTAACCATAAATTCTTCAGACTTCTGTTCAAAGGTACTTCTTAAACGTACTCGCTGTAACTGCCACCGTCAGCGCGAACAGCGTTGCAAACGGCAAGATGACAAAGGTCGGATGCAGACTAAAAGGCAAGGCGAGATAGGTCACCCAGGTTAAGACAACCAATGGTAGTGCCGCCTTCTTCGCATAGTGGTAGACGAAGGAACTCTCCCTCCCCCCGCCCCACCTCCGCAGATCTCGCTGCACCAGCCCATCGACGAGCGCGACCAGGCTAAACAGTAAAAATATCGGCATCGCTAGGGTCAAAATCGCAAGGCGCACTGAGAACACCTGGGTCACCTGCATCATGGCCAGTACGTACTCTGCCATGGGTTTATAGACCTTATGCAACATCGCCCTGACGCCCTGCTCATACTTCCGCGGAGGAAGTGACACCCATTGGATGAAATCCACAAACCGCGTCACCTCGAAAAGGTAGTGGTAGGAATTATCGGCGAACCGTTTGGCGAATCGTGCCGGATCGGAAGTCACAACACTGCGACGAAAATCATTGTCGAGATAGCTGATTTCCTTAACCAGCATGGTGCGGCTGTGATCGACTCCTTCATCCGGCCACCAAAGCACCATGCCTGCCCACTCCACGATGATCGAGAACAGCAGCGAAAACAATAACCACAGGATGACCTTCGCGACAGCCGATAAGGTCTTCGAAAACAGCCCTTGCTGAATCACACGGCGACGAGGATCTGCGACAGCCTCAGCCATCGGAGGCCTCCACTTCTACTTCGGGCTCGCTGACGTCCGGCGCGGCTCCCCACCACGGTTCCTGCACGCGGTACCAGTGATCGTTGGTGATGTAGGTACGCTCCATCTCATTGGTTATCTCGGTGAGCGTCTCAGGCATATCCGAGTCCGTTGCGGGCAACGGCATGCGAATCTTCCATAGCTGGCCACCTTCCAGGAGGGCAAAGGCCTGCCCCTTGGGTAGGGTTATCAACTCGGCCGGTGTGAGCAACGGGACTTCTGAAACACTGATTCGATCTTCGTTGCGGGAGCTGAAATCGATCCCGGAACCCGGCTCCGAGGAATCGTTGACACCGGAAACGCTCATCAGGGTGAACACCTCAACCTTGGGTAGCTGGTCGGTGAGCATCTCGGCCGTAGCCAGCTCTTTCACCCTCAGCATGATCATTGTGTTGAAGTTACCGGCGACCTGCCCTGCTTTTGCACGATTGCCGATGCGCGCTTCGACATCCGACCAGGTCTGGGTGTAGGCCGTGACCTGAAAGCCAGCCCCACCGGCCTTGTTCAGTAGGGGGACAAACTCATCACCGATCAGTTCGTTGAACTCATCGGCATGCATGGATATGGTGGGCGGGGTGTCGATGGATTCTCCGTCCACGCCATGCTTGTAAATGTGTCCGGCGACCGACACCAGATCAGCGAACATGGAATTGCCTACCGCACTGGCCACGGTGGTATCAGTCAGGGCGTCCAAACCGACGTAGACGATCCCCTTGCGTCGGATGACTTCCATCCACTCGAAGATCGGACGCGTATCGTTCTTATCCAGATAATCCGGCGAGATCAGTTCGGCGATATTCCCCGTGGTCAGCTTCTCCATCAGCGGGCCGACGGAGCTGACAATCTTGTCGAAGTAGGTCTTGTCGTACTTGAAGGCAGACACCAGCCCATCGAGGACTGGATCGTAGAGGTCCTGCGCCTGCAGGTGCCGCATCAGCGCAATAGCTTCTTTACTGCGCCCCCTTAGAGCTGCCGGCAGGTTTCGTTCCGAGATCTTGCTCGACAGCTCCTCGACCTGTTCCTTCCAATCCTCGGCGCCGTGTGTATCCAGATGCGCCTCGGCATACTCCGTGAACAGAGGTTCAATATCATTGATGTAGCGTCGGACCTGCTGATAGTCCGGACGGCGGTTTAGCGCCACCAGTGCACGGGCAATGATGTTGACGAATCGCCAGGCGAACTCCTTAAAGGCCGCCGAATTTCCTTCACTAGGCAACTGGTTGGCGATACGGGTAGCAACCTCGGTGATACGCGAGAAGTTGCCGATGGCGTTGTAGCGAGCCGAGACCTGGGGAAATCCCAGATGGAACATATAGAAGTCTTTGGTCCGTCCGGCCCGTTTGGCCTCGGCATACACACGCCGCAACAAACCCGCATCCCCCTTGGGATCGAAGACGATCACCACGTCACCGCGGCGGATGTCCTGGGTGATAAGGATCTCGGCCAGCCGGGTCTTACCGACGCGAGTGGTCCCTAACACCAGGGTATGCCCCACCCGCTCGCCGATGTCCATCCACACATCCTGCTCGTCAGGCTCAACAGCGTGTAGGGCCGGTTTGCCACCGACGGCCGGCAGCGGCGACAGCGGGTTCCACCAGGCCCGGACCCGAAACAGCCGCGCCAACAAACTCAGAATCGGGACCGCTTCCCAGGCGACCTCCTTGCGGCGCGCCCATTGATACAGGGTACCCGGCTGGACGTAACGCTGGACCTCTGGCCGGATGGTATCGCGCAATCGCTGCGTGTGTTTCTGGGTCCAGCGAAAGCCCCGTCCTAAAAAGAGCTTGCGGCGGCTGAGGGGGATCTTGCGGGATCGCACCTTATAGATGGGCAGCCGGCGCATGTTGCGCTGGTAGCGCAGCACCCGCCAGGCTTGTTGACCCCGAATCAGGCCGATCAGTCCGAGTACGGCGCCAGCGCCATAGGCAACACCCGGCGGCATCATCAGCGCCCAAGGAGCCAGAATAGCGATCCCTGCCGTCGCAAAGGCCACCAATGTCGACCACAGCTCGACCGGGGGCCGCAGCAGGGCCTCGATGGGATGCGTGCTCACTGTTCGATGCCATGCGGCGAGATCAGCACCGGATAGTGCGAAACGCTCAGTGCCTTCGCGATGTCGGAGCCTGACGCTGGCAGGATAGACAGGCCGTCAGCCAGTCTGGCAATCGTTCGCAAATCATCCATCGTCTCGGCCTGCACCAGCATCCCGACCGCACCGATCTCCTTGAGCCGGTCGCGGTGTGCCTGCAACCATTGAAGGGATCGCGCATCGGAACCGATCAAAAAGAAAGGTCGCGTGAACGGCCGGTCATGCGCACGAGCCAGAACCGGTCCCGGTGTCAGGCCGGTTGATTGAATCGGCAACCAGGCTTTGGGATCGGCTGCACCGAGTGATGATTTTATCGGGATCGGGATCGGGTTTTGCTTCGGCATGCCTTCTGTCGATTCGAAGACATCAAGGAACGGCGCGATGGACTGAGTATGACCGCTGTCATGGATCACAGTCAGCTCGGCCCGGGCCATGACAGGCACCAGCAGGCAACCAAGGACCATGACCTTCCGGCAATAAAGACTGAATCGACCCATCGTGTTATCCCACCTTTACGATGCGCTGCCAGTGGGAGACAACACGGCGACGGTACCGGTCGGCCCGATGGGAATCGGTCGGCGAGTGATAACAGCCAACACTGCCCCACCAGTCCTGTCGCGTGACATAACAGCCCTGCAGAATCCCTGCTCCGACACGCAGGTTATGATAGGGATCGAGCGCCTGCCACGGTGTCCCGAGCCGATCCTGGTGATAACGCCAGTTGACCTGCATCAGGCCGATATCGATGGAACGCTTCCCCTCCTTCAGATATGCCGTCAATGCCTGCCAGGCCGCTTGCCGGGAATTGAAGAAGTAACCCCGCCCGGCCACGTTCAATGTCCAGGGCCATGGCCGGAGGGTACCCGTCCGTCCCGTCTGCTTACCGCTTTCAGTGAGCGCCACCGCAAACAAAACGCTCTGGGGTATTCCATGCTCTGCCGCAATCATGCGATAACCCGCTGGCACGGATTCATTCGCCCAGCTCATCGAAGGAAGCGTCAGGACGGTAAATACGATCAGCCAGCCGAAAACTCGCATTAACGCCACCATGGGCTAGAGCTCCGAAACCAGTAGCCTTGAGACGTCCTCGCCTCGACGGCGCAATACGGACGGGACTTCACCTTGCCCCTGGGTCAGTTTGTCGAGGGCACCGCCATCATGATTGAGGGTGATCCGCCGGCTGCGCACCCAGTCGGGATCGATCTGGTGATTGGACGCCCAGTCCCTGACGGCGCGATCATCACCCGTGTCCACATCGGTGACATAGATATCGATACCGCTGACTTCGTCGATCCGCTTTAACAGCTTATTCAGCAGCAGATCGCAGGCCGGACAATCCGGGCGAACAAAGAACAACAGGCGGTCTCCGGACTGAAAGGTATTTTTCGCCTCGGTCTTTCCCGGCAACCGGCTGATGTTGATCAAAGATACATTCGGATACAGGCGCTTGGCTGCGGTGTCGTAGGTGCGCTGGAACGCAAGAATACGACCGGCGTCTTCATACATGGCATGCGCCCACACTTCGGCATACCGCTGTCGCTCCGCGTCATCCCGCGCATGAATACCGAGCACCTCAATGGGCGATATCGTCGCCGGGCTGATGCTCCCGCGAATGCCCTGCATCAACTGTTTGTAACGGCGCCACTCCGTCTCCGACAAACCCCATAGACGGGCATGCGCCAGATCCGTGACGGATAAGACGTTCGTGGCTTCTTGCGAGCTATCCTGCCCGGTATCCTTGATCTGAGTGTGTGACAACTCGGCAGCCATCACAGTATTCGACACGACAAGGACACCCAGAAAAACAACCGATCTCCATCGTCTATTCATTGGTGCATTCTCCTTCACACGTGTCGCCCTTCGGTGCTGCTTGGTCTTTCTGATTGATATAGGGCACCGTCAGATCTCGGTACATTCCAGACTTGTCAGACAGACACCCGCGCATCCTCTGTGTAGCGGGAACTGAATCTGCCGTAGTTTGGATACGAGATGCACTATTGCTGGATTGTTCAGTGCGATCATTCTTCTCTGCTGTCGCGGATCCCAGCGCAAAACCGCCGAAGAGCAATAACACGGCTAATACGATTTCCATCGGCTCTACCTCTGCAATGAAATGGAATGGTTCTGGCCATGCGGCCCTTTGAATTCGACCCTACCCTTGAGGCGGTCGATGCCAGCCACTGTCCAGCCTGTTTGCTGTTCGCCGGACTTCAAAAATGCAACGCGGCCTCCCTGGGAGATGGCCACGTAGGTCATGTCATCCCAAACGTCGATGGCATCGACGTGAAACGGTGGAGTTTTGGCGGGTGCAGGTTTCGGTCTGGCCGCCGGCTTTCTCTGAGCGACCTTACGCTTCTGAGTCTCCTTGATGAGGGTATTCAGCCGTGCAATGGAATCGTCAATACGTTGGCGAAGGGCATGGTTACTTTCCGTGAGATCAGCAACGGCCACTTTGATCGCGCGAACACCTTCAGCCACTGAAGCCAGGCTTTTCTTCACATCCGCACTCAGGGCCACTTGCGCTTCGAAACCGCGGTCGATCCGGCCAGACAATGATGTCAGCCTCTGATCGATCTGCTCGACTTTGTCGTCGTCCGCACCTACCTCCAGTTCCGGTGTTTTGATCACCTCCCGGGTTGGGGTATTGGAGTCCTGTATCTGGAGTTCATCCAACGGTATTTCTTGCCGCTGGATCCTGGAAAGCGACAGCGCACTGATGACAACGATCCCGACCACAACGGCGGTCAGTACGGACTTGTAAGCCAGCCGCCGGGATCTTGGCTGCCTCTCTGCCTTATCCTGCTTGCTCTCCTTCTCTGACGGATTGATCTGCTCGGGTTGCTGCTCAGTCGTCATCCTGCGCTACCTCCACATTAGCCATGTTCATGGTTCCGCGGACAACAACCTCCTTTACGGCACACTGCTCGAATGTGATCAGTCGGTGAACAGGATCCTGGACTAAATGAAAGGCTGGCCCGGCGAGTGTCTCCAGCGCTTCGCGCAATGTCATCGGCCCAAGATGGCGATGGACAGCCGGCAGCGGTAACGTAAATAACGCGAGCGTTTCCGGTGCGGTGGATTCAGTCGCGGCCAGCCGGTAACCACTGCGCTGCAGGAGATATCGCACCGTCTCTCCGATGGTCTGGATCCGATCCGGCAACTGAACGGTAACGGTCGCTTCCAACAGTTCCGACTGCGCCTGGGTCGGGGCCGCGGAATACATCGAATACCGGCCTGACTGGATTTCGCTTGCATGAACGCTCAGGCTGGTGACAGTACAAATGCCGGCGATACATATCGCCGTTACTGCACCCGAGTGAACAGGATTGGGGTGAGCAGAATTAAAGAGTGATCGTTTCATAATGGATTCGGCCTCAGTGGTTTGATACAACCTGGCCGGCATCATGAAGGTGCGCCTGGGTACTGGAAATGGATAATCCATTCTCACCGGCGCAGTGTTTTCGTGGCTGTATTCACGTCCCGCAATACACAGCCACAATCTGTGGTCTCTCGTGCCCGAGCTCGAGACTGATCGTCAGGCGGGCTTGCTGGTCAATCCGTTTTTGTTCCGGCGTGAGCGTTTTGACTGCAGGACCGCCCGCCGCGGGTGAACGCCATCCGGTCAGTTCCTCATAACGGTTTTGGGCATAGGCATGACGAAGACCATGCATCCTGGATAAGCCTGCCCTGGCGGTCTCGGCTTCGTACAATCGCAATTGCTGTCGGTAGTTCTTTGCGCTGGGAACCAGAGAACCTTTACCGGCCAGCTGTCGCGCTCGATCTAGAACAGTACGTTGGGCCTCAGTCCGTATCGGGATGGTTCGCGCCTTGCCGCCCTTGGTCCAGCTTTCCTTGAGGACAATATGGTCGCCGCGATCGGCGTAGTCCGGTATGAACTTGATCGCTTCTTCTCGGCGCAAGCCAAAGGCCTGCTGTAGCTCCAGGCTCATCTGAACTCGGGCATCTCGAATCTTGCCAAGTTCTTCCTCCCCTACACTGCGGGCCTTGGATTCGTTGGTCACAAACTGCCGGTTAGGAACACCATAGTGGTCGTTCGATCGTGCAACGACATTCTGACGATTGACCTTCTGGGCCCACCAGCGAATGACTGCCAGCCGGTTCTTCATCGCCCCGGCCGACAGATTTTTTTCTTGCCAGTTTTTGACCAAAGCCTCGATGTGCTTGGGCTTGAGCGACTGTGCGCTCATATGACGGTAACCCAGATCATGGAGCTGGTCGGCGATCTGCGTCAGCAGCCGCTCCCGGTCTCGCTGGGTGGTAAAACTGCCGTCCCGGTTTCGACGGCAAATTTGCTTGAGTTGGTAGTTCAGATCTCTCAAAAGTGTTCTCGCATATCGGTAAGTGTTTCTGACCCAACCGGTGGCCATAGCCATTCGGTCCCGCGTGCGCGGTACGGTCATGGGACACTACGCCCATTGCGACCTAAAGCTGCCTGGTCTAGGCAACGCCGGTTCTCCCCGGAGGGAATGGTCTGGCGTGGACCAACGTGCGCCTTCATAGGCGCGATTTAAGTGTGGTTACACATCACCTCCTTTCAGATAGGCGGAACACTTCCGCGGTTAATGAAGAATGAGCATCGACGGCGCCACCTGGGGTGGGCGTCTCGGCTCGACGAGTCAGGCTGGTGCCTGCGAGAAAGAACCGATCCCGTGGTCGGCTCGGATTGGAGAATGAACCCACGGCTTTCGCCGCAGCGCATCGAAGGGTTCGGGCGCGCTCTGTTGCTACTGTATCCGCAGTAGCCACGGTTAAAATCGATCGAGGGCGGCAGTATCGGCCTTCATCACTGGCCCTGCACTGAATAATCCTGCCGAAAACGCGCGCCGTTTCCGGGAATGCCGCCCTCGTCACTACCCCGCTTCGCTTGCCAGTGACGAGTGCGCCTTCGGTTCAGGCACGCCGTGCGCCAGGCATCCGCCTGTCACGCGGCCTGCTACTAATCGGCTGGTGCAATCCTTCGGAGCGTTGCTACCTGCCCACTGGGGTCCACAGGCGCCGCTGAGTGCGGCCCCGCCCTTGGCACGCGAGTTAGAGGCTCGCGTTGCCGTGGCGGGCAAGGCATGTGGACTCAGTGGACAGCTATGAACAGGTATGGCGATATCGTATGTTCGGCTGTATCCGGTACGAAGCGGCTACTACGAACAGGTACCGGTACTTAAGCGGCAACCATCCCGGTTCCACGTGTTCACGCCAGTTCATGAACAACACCCACCCTCGCGACCTTCCGCACGTGCCTGCTGGATCGGTGGACACGGTACCGTGCCAAAAGAGCAGAAAACGCAACAGTCACCTGGTTTTGGCCGGAGCAGCGCCCCACAGCCCTCGCACTCGTAGTAAAACTGACAGCGGTCGACAGGCATGGTCTCGACAACCTGGTGCCCGCACTCGGGACAGGTCAGCTCTGATTCAAGCTCAATGTTATCCATAGGTATCCCCGGCAACGATTTTCCACTAGCATAAAACCTGTAGTTACTACGGATTCAAGAGGTTCGGCGTGGCGATTTCAGGTAAGCGGGGTTATTCGGTGGGCGAGCTGGCCTCGGCCAGCGGATGCAAGGTCGAGACCGTGCGTTACTACGAGAAGATCGGACTGATGCCCGAGCCGCCGCGCACGGAAGGCGGCCACCGATTCTACTCCCAGAATCTGCTCAAGCGCCTGAGCTTCATCCGACGCAGTAGGGAACTCGGTTTTCCGATTGAGCAAATACGGGAGCTCTTGCGCTTCGTCGACGAGCCCGGGCATACCTGCAGTGAGGTCAAGGGGATGGCTATGCTGCATACGCGTGCCGTGCAGGAGAAGATCGATGACCTAAAGCGGCTGCAAAAGGCGCTAAATGACATGGCTGCACGCTGCAAGGGCAAGGGCAACGCACTGGAAGACTGCGCGATCATTGATGCCCTTTTTGACGAGAGCAAAGAGCGGCAGCGCGGTAGTTGACGAAGCGCCATAAAAGAGCCCCGCACTAGGCGGGGCGTAGGTAGCATTGACTATTCGGATTCCTGGAATACTTCATCCAGATTGATATCGGCCGGCTCGACAAAATGCTCAATGACAAGCGCAAGCGACTGGCTACCATCCGATTGAGTAATAGGACGCAGCTCGTCGGGCTCATAGCCGTCTGTATCGTAATCGACGACGGCAACATCCGGTGCTGTATCTGGCTGATCGGCAATCACTGCCTGCACGATGCCGCCTTCCAGAACGACAACCAGCCTTTCGCAGGTCGGACTGGGTTTGCTTCCATCCGAACTCGACCCGGTTGCCCGAAGCGCGGCCTGATAAGCATCATCCAGATCACCCCAGTCTATGCTGCCACCTCGGGCCTCACCACGCCGGTAGGCCTCCACCAGCAACCTCGACGCCACGAAGGCCGCATCCCTGCGACGAAGCGTTACCACACTTGCGTCCGGTGTTGGCCACGGCTCATCATCGCGCAACGTCTGTTCGACCGTGAACAGCAACGGGCTATCGCCCGTCTCTTCATAGTCATCGAGCAATAACGGCACCATTGCGGTGTCCTGCCAGATGTCGCCTTGGTCGAACAGAGTCTCGGCCTTCCTGACCGCTTCATCCGAATTGTCGGCCTTGATGCCGACCATGACTCGGTGCTCATAGGGCAAGGTGTATTGAATAACATATTTCATCATGATCTCCTTCTGATTGGTTACAGGGGGGAGACCATTACCCACCGGGGAGATGACCTCCCCGATGGGTATGGCGAAGAACTCAAGTCGTTGACTTGATCGGTTAATCGAACAGCATGGGTACTACGCTTCAGTCCTCATGCGGCTGCAGGATCGTGATGACCGGTTCACCGGCATCACCGGGCCCGACAATGAGCTTCAGTGTGACCAGCACCGCTTCGGTCGAGTGACCGTCACGGGCTACCCGATACAGCTGGAACAGCAGCCGGTCACCCGAATCTTTGGTGGTACGTATGGCGTGGGACGCCATATACAGGACGTCCCACAGCCTACCCGACTGATCCTGATGCACCTGCTGTTCACTGTCATCCTCGGTCCAGGCCACACAATCGGCCCAGACTGCAGATGTCAGCGCAACAGGCCATTTGAAACCGGCCTCACTGGCCATGGAACCCGCATCGATCAGCACACCGTCCTCGATGGCCTGCGCACGGGTATAGGTTGAAATAACTTCACCGAAAAATGCTTCGGCGGACTGTTCATTGGAAATGTTACTCATGGGTATTCTCCTGTGATGGATTAACACCAGGTCACACCTCCTCCCCTGCCGGAGAAGATGATGCTTCCCCGGCGGGGTTTGTAGAAAAGTGTTGGGCTTCAGAGCAGCCCACGTTCTGCAAAAGACACGCTTTCGCCAGCCGAGACCACAAAGTGGTCAAGCACCCGCACATCAACCAGTGCAAGTGCGTCTTTCAGACGGCGGGTAATCGCCTCATCCGCATGACTGGGCTCAGCAACGCCCGATGGATGATTGTGAAAAAAGACCACTGCGGCCGCATTCACCTCCATGGCCTGCTGCACCACGACTCGCGGGTAAACCGAGGCGCCATCGATGGTGCCCTGGAATAGCTCACGCACAGCGATGATCCGGTGACGGTTATCGACAAACAGACAACCGAAAACTTCGTTACGGTAGTCTGCCAGGCGCAGACGCAGGAAATCCCGCGTCTCGTCCGGTTTACTCAAAACCCGGCCGGCTCGATGTTTGATGGACAACACCTTCATCGCCAGTGTGATCACAGATTGCTTTTCCACATCGTTCAAGTCTGCTGGTTTCAAATCGGACAACCGGTCTTCTACCAGCGCCTCTACGGACGCATCCGTTTTCTTCATGACTGATCTCCTCAGGAAAACGGGAGACCAGTCCCTCGGAGGAATGATCCCCCGATGGGTGGAAAATGGCCGGGTAACGTGGTGTTACCCGGCCAAACGTTGAGTTACGCCGCGTCTTCTTGTGCGGTGTAGAACGGTTGCCCGTCGACCTTGGCCCACGCAATGCGCAGTAGCCGTGCCTTCAGGCTGATACCGGTCTCGCCGGCCTTGTCCCCGTTCTTGAAGGTGAAGGACTCGGCAAAGAGATCACTGAGTGTGAAGCCGATCAGAACCTTCAGATTGCCCTCGACGGCCGGCATGAGCTGACGCACGATTTCCTGCGCTTGCTTGCCGGACACGCGACACTCGAAATGCGTGTACTGGGCGTTATCGACACTGCCACGCAGGGCAGCGATGGTGATACTCAGGAAGGGTTCACCTTCCTTGGGTGTCACCTCCCGGACACGATTGAGATAACCGATGCCGATGGTGTGAAGATCGAAATACTGCTTGGTTTCGTTGGTTGACATAGCACTTGCTCCTTAGAGGTTAAAAACTCCCGGAACAAGCGCGCCCCTGACGGGAATGCTTGCCCGGCGGGGTGAATGAAATGGAATCAGGTTCCACTCCCTTGAGAAAGGACCGACGACAGAAAACTGTCGCTGTGCACCGATTGCACGGCCCGACGGTGCCTCGACTGTCACTGAACCGCAGTGACGACGGATAAAACCAGTAAAACGAATACAATCAGGCCGCATCAGAGGCCTCACAGACATAGCGCAGGTACTTGAGCATGCCGCGTGCATTGGCAAACGCAGGATGTTCAGCAATCGCTTGATGCGGGAACCAGTTGGCGATGTGTTTCGACAGTGCCACGGTCCCACCACCGACGAACAGCACACGATCCAACTCGATGCCTAACCCCAGTTGCCGGCGGGTCTCGTCATGAATGCGTTCCACGACCTCGCGCATGGCTGCCTCGACTAACGCGGCAACATCGTGCTCCTTACCTTGCAGACGAACAATCTTGTGTTCCACCGCCTGGGATACCAGTTGCTCGCTCAGCGTCTCCAGATCAAAGCGTTCCTGGATCCCATCGGCCACACTTTGTTTCACGTTCAACATTCCACACTGCAGAGAACCGGACGAGGCATGCAATATGCCCTGGTCCTTCACCACGACGTAGTCCGTCGTGCGTCCACCGATGTCGACGATGGCGAGCGGCACGGAGACACGATCTGCATCGAGGGTAACGCCATCCTCCAGTTCGACGATCACGTAGTCATACCAAGCGGCCAAGGCCTCAGGTATAACCTCATGAAACGCTATGCCTGCTGGCAGCGCACCAGAAAGTGGGTGAACTGTCTGCTTGAGGCTGTCGCGCTTCCTGGCAATGGTTTCCTGCCGATGCTCACCGCTCTTGCGATAGAAGGTGCTGACAGGCAAACCGGAAACCGCATGTACACTCTTTCCCGCAAGTCCGGCCTGCTGCAGGGCGTGCTGAACAACTGCTCGGTTCAGACCAGACCACGGGTAGCCCTCAAAATGCGTGGGCGCACCATCCAAGGCACCAACCGAATACACGGTATCCTCTGTCTCGTACTCAGAGATTCGTTGTTCGGCCTCTTGGATCCAGGTCACACCGGACTGGCCCACGCGAGCGCGTGAAGGAATCGCGAGTAACCGGCCGTCCGGAAGTGCGATCTTGGTGAATGCATAGCCATCGTCGAGACCAACCGGGATGGGATTTATTGAGCTTGCGTCAGCCATATATTTTTAATCCTCTGATTCGTTATCGAGTATGTTTGTTGGTTGCCTGCGCTTGATCATTCACTGGCCCATCACCTTGCCCATGACACCACTAAGAGCCGCAAAGGGTTTAGTACCCTCCGTGGCCGACATTGGCTCAGCGTTCACAACCGCAGGCACCGATTCAGGAAGTCCGGCAGTCCTTCGCGGCGACCGGGGCATCGACTTCGCAAATGCCGTGGTCGAATCGCGTTTCGTATCGTCAGATGTACCGCGTAGCGATTCGATCTCGGATCTAAATCCCTGAACCAACAACCCACGCAACCATTCCTGCCGGCGATTAGCCGGCACTTGTCTGTGTCGGTTCAGCAGGACGGATTCCAGCGCCACACGGGGATCAAGCTGTATGGTGACTCGGGTTCCTGGTTGTGCTTTTGCCATGACAAGACGGCCCCACTGACTTCAACAAGCTCAGGATTATGGAGACACATACCTGGCACACCAGAGGAAACCCGACACATTACGTGTCGTCGTTTTCGTCAGAGGAAGGAGCTGTGGTCGGTGTGGAGGGTGCGGAATGCAGTCCGAGGCTCCTGGAGAATCCTGATGACAAATGACGTTGAATCGGCGCCATCGGTGCACGACGTTTGCCACTCAATACATCATCGGGAACTACTCCCATGAACTGGACAGCCTGTGTATTTTTGTCGTTGTCTTTCTGGATATCGGATCGCTCGATGCGCAGAAAGCGATAACCTTGGGGAATCATGAACAGACCGCGGATCTTGCGTGCGCCCAACTCTATGACATGGTCGCGTGATGCACGGTCCAGTACACCGATGTGGCCTGCGGTTAGCGCTGCACAAACCAGGGTATCGTATGTCGATACGAGGCGTGCGGCCTGATAAGCATAAGGATTTGCGAACTGTAGAGGCATCCGGTAGGGTCGCTCAGACTCGGCGACCGCGACCTCTATCGAACCCATCTGGGTCAACCGCTCATCCAGATCCCGCTGGAGACGCAGGAATAGCGCCTCCCGCTCCTCAATGGCTTCATGTACCTTGATTAGCCACCAGTCTGCGTAGGGATCATCATTGCGCGACGCCTGCCAGATCAGTCGCAGCCGCTCAGCGAAGAGCCCCAGACCAATGATCGGCGATTGTCCCTTCGTGCCGTTACGACCACGAATCAGCCGACGCGCCTGGTTCGTCTGCAGCGTCAGCCAGACCTTGCCACGCAGGGGACCCAGTTTGTCAGCATCGTCCGGTTTGGGAATCGGGTTTTCCGTGGTCACAGGTTGTCGGGTTCCTTGTTACTTGAGTTAGCGCGTATAAACGCATGCGCACTCTTCATGAACAAGGGAAAACCCGGTCGACAAAAGGAAGGGTTCTGTAATGAGTTGGAATCTCGACAGGTGATTCCAGTGGAATCACTCAGAGGAAAACTTATGACTCTTTAGCTTCTGATACTTGATCCTTATTTACAGGCATTCCCAACGCCTTCCGCATCTCATCCATCCGTACTTTTGCCAGCGCCATGCGATTCTGGCGTTGCTCCTCGGTCTCCTTCGGTTCCGTGGCTGTGTCTTGGCGTGCTGCCTGTTGTCGCTGAATCTCTCGCGCGTGCCTGGCATCCCGTACCTTGATGCCGAGATTGGGCACAAACTCGCCGGATTTCATCAGTTCACAGAGACGGAACAGGAAGCTGATCTCGTCATAGACCGGTTTCATGCCCTTTTGCTCGGCCTGGAACCGTCCCTCAAGCTCATCAAGAATCGGCTGGCGATCCGCTGGGGCGAGTTTGGAAAGATAGCGGTTTGCGATGTCTCGCTGGTTTTCGCCCAGACGCCGCGGATATACCAGCGGTTCACCATGCTCACCGGCATGCATAAATTTCGACGCATCTTCACCAGAAGTAGTAGTTGTTGTTTTTTTATTATTACTACTACTACAACCTGAGTTCGATTTATGTGCATTCGATTTTTGAACTCGGGTCTTAACCAAGTTCGAATTTTGGTCATGGTGATCCCGCGCCTGCCTGTTGCCCATAGAATCTTGACGAATCTGCTGGATAGCATCGCGGGTAAACGAAAAGAACCGGCGTGGTCCTTCGTTACCTGTGCCCACCGCTGACTGCAATCGCCGTTCGATTGGATGTTCCAGGACGCATACGTTCTGCCCGCCTCTGACATCCTCATCAATGGATGCCAACACACCCTTGGCCACGGTACGTACCCGGGCATGACCATGGCTCACGGCCTTATTCAGAAAGGCCATGTAGTCGCCATCCAGGTGGATCACATCGGCCAGTGGCAGGGGCTCATCATGCAGTGCATAGACGTTACCGCGAAACCGTCCGCTGGCTTTACGCAGTCGTCCACAGAGGGTCAACCAGCGCGAGGCACGCAGGATGGCTATCGCACGGGCAATCGTAGAACGCGATGAAACATTGGCCAGGTGGGAAATGGTCTCATAACTCGGAAAAGCGGCATTAGCTCCCGTCTCCCGAACCGCCAACATGATGACCATCCACACCAGTTTGTCGACCGGCTCGAGTACCGGATCGCGGATTACCGCAGTGGGAAAAGACTGGTGCCGGTTTCCGAGGAAAAGGACTGTGTCGGCGGCACCGACATCGCGTGAGGCCTCCACACGAGCGATGGTGGCCTTGATCAGTTTATCGAGGGCGAGTGTTTCCGGACGAATGGCGCCTGTCTGCTCATCCATCATCACCTACCTGAGCGGCACCATCGTCATTCTGGCCGGTCAGGTTTCCGTACTGGGCCCATCGCTGGGTCAGGTTCCAGATGGCGCGCATCGGCACCCCGGTCTCCCGGTGGAGTTCCAGGTAATCCTTGGGCGCGAGTAATCCAGTTGTCTCCCCATCGACCCGGCTCGACCAGGCCTGCCAGAGCCGGTGGGAACTTTCCTCATCGGCTTCGGGGGGACGCCCGACCGAAGGGCTCACCGACAGAGTACGCCTTAGCCGACCGTAATCACGGGCATTCAATCCGAACAGGATCAACAGCATCTCATGCGGCGCATCGGCTGCGATCAGCGACTGAAGGGTTTCTTCCGATTCGCGCTGCACCCGCAGGTGATCGATCATCGGCCAGTACACCTGCCGGTTCAGGGCGATATCCAGACAGTGGGCACGAAGCGATTCAACACGGTACAGGTCCGAAACGTTCATTTCCCGCAGGGCCTCGATCTCGCGTGGACCGAATTTCATGTTTTGCAGGGCCACGTGGTCCCCTTCTGCCAGGCAGCGAATGGCATACATCAATACGGCGGTGACCAGATCGGATTCCTTCGTGCTTTCCATCGCCTCTACTCCCAGACCGATACACCGGTGTCCGCGGCGATACGGCGAATGCGTCGATAGGTATCCATCAAGGCCAGCAAATCACGCCAGTCCCGATCATCGAGCGGCCGCCAGAGCCGATAACCGGTGTGACCCGGATCCAGTGTCCAGATACTGCTGAATAACAGATCGGCATCTTCGGTCTCGAGTGCACGACGAAGGATGGACTCGTCCGGCAGGAGCGGCAGCATGGCCTCGAGCGGCGCAAAGGTCATCTCCGCACAGGCCGCCAACTGCCACCACAGCATGGTGAGCTGACTCAAACTATCCTCATCGAGCTGATCCGCGAGGGTTGGATCTGGAACATCGCGTAATACGAATCCCAATCCCTTGCCGGACACCGCTTCAACGAGGTCCGCCATGCCGTTACGCTGGGCCAGTCGTGTCGCAAGCGTCCAGGCTCGGCCACGCAAAGACTTCAGATCGTTCGGGCCGGTATCGTTGGTGAGATTCGGTAGCTCGGTCTCTGATTCAGCCGTCTCTTTGACATCGTCATCCAGAAGACCCGTATCCGGCGCACTACCGGGATTCGACTGATCCGGTAATTCCGCTGGTAATTCATCAGTGGATGTTCGATCCGAACTGGATATACGCGAACATCCATCATCCCGATCAGCAACGAATGATTCGTCTGTGGGGTGCTCAAGCTCTGATGAATCCTTATCCGGTTCCACCTCGGCCTCCGGAATCACCAGTTCCCTGCCGGCCATCTCGGCATCGAGCATCACGCGTACGGTATGAATGCTGACATCCAATGCAGCGGCAATTTCAGATTCCAATGCGCTGCGGAGTACATCTGTGTCCCAGTCGGGGCTATCGTACCGTTTGCATAGCGTCGTGAAGACCTCTTCGAAATCCTCTTCCGACTCGGAACACCGATCCTGCCAAATCTTGTGAGCGGCACGCTCCAACCTGCGAATGCGTTCGATATGCGGCCTGCCGAGCCCGCCTTCGAGCGCAATGGGGATGACGGGTAACAGTCGATGGACGGTGTACACCATCTGGGAAATACGCGCCTGGGTGATGCGATACCCGGCACGGCGGAGTTCTGTTTCGAGACGCCTTTGAGAAATCACATCGAGACCGAGTTCTTCGGCAAGCAATTTTTGCGCTTCGCAAACAGCGCGCGCCTTATCGATGAAGGTAAGACCTCCCCGCAGGTCGTTTTCCCGAAGATGCGCCAGCAAAACATCGGATTCGCTGCACCAGGCTTTGAGCAGGCAAGGTACTGTGGCAAAACGTGGATCACCGGTCTCGGTGAATAACTCCTTCAGTATGATCAGCCGCGTATTACCACCGGCATGGACGATAAAGTCAGTCGCATCGGGTCGCTGCGTGACCACCAAAGGTTGGTCTAGACCGGTATTGCGAATCGAGTCTCTGATCCGGTCATATTCGGGATTGCGGCCGTGACGCGGATTGTGCTCGTATGGCTGAATTCGGGATATGTCGATCATCTGTGGCGCCGGGCTGGTGAATGCTTCTGCCGGTTGTGATATCGACAAATTCACAGACGGCGTTGTGGGTTTGCCAGCCATTGGTCATTCCCATCCCTGCAGGCCGACGAATATCTCCGGGTAACGGACCAGGCTTTCCCGCGGCACCGGCTCCAGCCGCCCTCCTGATCGGTCCGCTACCCGCTGGCTGACCTACTCAATTCGTGTCGCCATCTGCGGGCTCGCATGCCGGTGTTTACCAGCCAGCTGATACAGATAGGCTACTGAGTCGTTGCAAACGGTGGCCAACTCGGCGCGTTCCCTCTTGGTGGCGTATTTCAAAAATGTCCTTAGCTTCATGGTGCCGGACATTAGCACCATGCATAACTATCAGCAAGCTAACTCGCCAACTAAATGTTTATCTTTGTGCTAAATTTCTGCTATATTCTCTACATGATGCGCATCCCCGAACAAATTCGGTTGAAAAATCTCGAGCTTCTGATTGTCGAAGCAGGAACTGCTGCGAAACTGGCCGAACGCGCCGGCACCAACAGCTCCTATATCAGCCAGGTCCGGCGTCAGATGCGCACAAAGAAAGGCACTCCGCGGGGCATCGGTGACGATCTGGCGGAAAAGCTGGAACGCGGAATGGACAAACAGGAGGGGTGGATGGACACACCGCATAGGGATGAATGGGACGAATCACACATCGCTGGCACGGAGGTCAATGCGCACCTCGGACCGGATATCCGCAGCCTGTGCCCGGTGATCTCCTGGGTACAGGCTGGCGAATGGATGGAAATCGCCGAAGGTTACCAACCGCAATACGGTCAGGAGTTGCTACCCTGCCCCGTTAGTTGCAGCAACGATTCTTATGTACTGCGAGTGCGTGGCATCAGCATGGAACCCAAGTTTCATGATGGCGATTTGATCTTCGTGGACCCTCATGCCGACGCAGTCCATGGAAAATATGTGGTCGTCATGATCGAAGACACCGCAGAGGCCACCTTCAAACAGCTGATCGTCGAGGAAGGTCATCAGTATCTTAAGGCGCTAAACCCGGAGTGGCCAAACCGAATCATCGAGGTCAACCAGAATGCTCGGATCTGCGGGGTTGTGGTGTTTAAGGGTGAGATGGTTTAAGAACTATTTCCTCAAAAAACTGCATGGGAAAATTTGTTTGCCTGATTGATCATCGCTGCCTGGAAACAACAGCGTAACCCGAATAGAACCCCTCCTCAGCTCGTCTCGGTTAGCTTATTTATCCGCCTGCTAAACATTTTCTCTTTGCCCATTAAATTGGCACCATGCTAAAGTTTTGGCATGGACATTATCATCACCCGAAATAGCACGTGGCTGCCCGCTTTTCAGCGTTTTCCTCGCAGACCCGCCGTTAGTATGAACTGCGCATCAAAGCACGGCGGAGCGTGTGAACTCATAAGGCAAACGACAACCGCACACCAACCCCCACTTTGGATCGCGTATGCCTGAGCATCACCCGATCCGAATCGAAAGAAAGCCGGCGGTGTTAAACCGAACAGGGATGAGTCACGCGACCCTCTACCGGCGAATCAGTGAAGGCTTGTTCCCTCCCGGGGTTTCCCTTGGCAATCGTTCTGTCGGATGGCTGGCCCATGAAGTGGACACGATGTTAAATGCATTTGCCTCGGGAAAAACGACAGAGGAACTTCAAGCCGTGGTAAAACTTCTCGTAGAAAAGAGGCAGACTCTGGCCAATTGATTGAGTGACAGTCAGTCACGAATAAGCGCATCCAGATGATCCGCCCATTTCTGTAGCCACTGCCTGCACTCCGCCTCGTACCGGTGCAAATCGTAGGTTCCTTCAATCCCCTTGCGTGAATGCCCCAATACCGCTTCGGCCACTTCGTTAGTGCATTGCAGGCGTGACAAGCCGGTCCTGACGCTTCTGCGCAGATCATGAGGTGTCCAGGCCGGAAGATCTACCATCTTGTTGCTTACTCTCATCCGCCAGGCCTGCTCGGTTAGCTGCTTTTGCTGGATAGGCAGCCGCGTTTTCTGGGATGGGAACGGGTAGTCTCCAGTGGTCAGGCGAAGGGTTTTCAGGAACTCCACCGCTTGGCTGGGCAATTGCACATAGCGCTCGACCTCCGTCTTGCTCTCCCTTATGTGGAATGTCCGTTTCTTCAAGTCGATGTCCTTCCAGGCCGCATTGCAGACCTCTCCGGTACGACACCCTGTCCAGAGGGTAAACCGAAGAACATTCTTCTGTGTTGCGGTGTAATCGGAGCCAGGCAACCATTTCAGCAACGTCGCCAACTCGGTATCAGAGAGGACTCTTTTTCCTCGTTGATGGGTAAGTTTCACCTTGGCCTGTCTGAGGCTTGCTTTGGCGAGAATTGCCGGGTTTGCAAACTCATCTGAAAAATAGCCCAGACCAATCGCAAACTCGTAGGCGGCGGAAAGCTCTCTCAGTACGTTTCCTGCCTGAACATTTGCCCCACGTTGAACGATGGCCATGATCATATCCACTACGGCCTTTCGCGTGACGGCATTTGCGGGCATTTCCCCCAACTTGGGAATCGCGTCGCCATAGAGGGTTCTGCGCGTCTCGGACTGACCTTTCGGTTTTCGCGCGCCGGCAATGATCCGACCGTTTGGGGATTTTCTGTCTTCGATATATTGAGTCAGATAGAGTTCGACCAGTTCCTTTACGGTAAACAACTTCTCAACCGGCTCCACCCTCGCCTTTTCCTGCTCCTTTTCCTGCTGTTGCTGCTCCCTTGCCTCGGTTCTCGGGCAACGCCCCTGTCGGCGGATTTGCTTTAACTCGTGGAGCTTCAATCTTGCTTCGGCCAGGGAGGTTTCCGGGAAGTGTCCAATTTTCACCTGAACGAGCTTTGAGGTGATCGGGCTGGTATAGCGATAGAAAAATGTCTTTACTCCGGTAGCCCCGCATTTCACTCGCAAACCGGTGTTTTCTCCTGTATCAGCCTTAATTTTGTCTCCAGGCTTCATCACCTCCACTGTCCTAGAAGACAAGGGTTTGGTATTCTGTAATGTTGCCATGGGTATCCTCTTGAATTGATGTCAGTTTGTCCGATGCAATGGAAAAAAGTGTAACTTTTGAATTTCAAGGAAAAGTTACACCAACACAAGTTACACTTCAAGTTACACTTTTTCCTGAGATTGGATGATATTTCGTGAGACTCGATGAGACCACAAGAGACGACGTAAAAACGATAAACAAATAGGAATCAATAAGTTAAATAGCGTAAGGGCATGAGTTCACTAGAAAAAAAAGAACAACATACACCAATGATGCAGCAGTACCTGCGCATCAAGGTGGAGCATCCCGATATGCTGGTCTTCTACCGCATGGGGGATTTCTATGAACTCTTCTTTGCCGATGCGGAGAAAGCGGCGCGGCTGCTTGATATCACGCTGACCAAGCGGGGCCAGTCGGCAGGCAAGCCGATCCCCATGGCCGGAGTCCCCTACCATGCCGCTGAAGGCTACCTGGCGCGCCTGGTCAAACAGGGAGAGTCGGTGGCGATCTGCGAGCAGATCGGCGATCCGGCCACCAGCAAGGGGCCGGTGGAGCGCAAGGTGGTGCGCATCGTCACCCCCGGCACCCTCACCGACGAGGCACTGCTTGAGGAGCGGCGGGAAAACCTCTTGCTGGCGATCAACGAGGGGGATGATTACGGCCTGGCCGCCCTGGATCTGGCCAGTGGCCGCTTTACCATTCAGCAACTCAGCGGCCTGGAGGCCCTGAGCGGTGAACTGGAGCGCCTCAGCCCGGCGGAGATTCTGCTGGATGAGGATTCCACCCTGCCTGAGGCCCTCACACTACGCAATGGCGTAACCCGGCGCCCCGCCTGGCACTACGATCCCGACTCCGCGGAGAGGCTGTTGTGCAAGCAGTTCGGCACCCGTGACCTGGGCGGATTCGGCTGCCAGGAGCAGCCCCTGGCCGTGGCCGCCGCCGGCTGCCTGCTGCAGTATGTGGAGGAGACCCAGTTCGGCGCCCTGCCCCACATCCGCGGCATGCGGGTGGAGCATCGGGATCAGAGCGTCATCATCGATGCGGCGACCCGGCGCAATCTGGAACTGGTCCACTCGCTCTCCAATCAGCCGCAGCACACCCTGGCAGGGATCATGGACCGCACCGTCACCGCCATGGGCAGCCGTATGCTGCGGCGCTGGATCAGCCAGCCCCTGAGGCACAGGGAGGCGGTGGCTGAGCGCCATGCCACTATCGAGGCCCTGCTCGCCTCCCGCCTCTACCATGAGCTACGGGAGATTCTGCAGGGGATCGGCGATATCGAACGCATCCTCTCCCGGGTAGCCCTGAAGAGCGCCCGTCCGCGGGATCTGGCTACCCTGCGGGATGCCATTGGCGCCCTGCCCCAACTCCAGCCCCTGCTGACGCAACTCGACAGCCCCCTGTCGCCCGCCCTGGCACGACAGATCGGTGAACATCCCACAATCCATCAACTGCTGCAGGGCGCCATCATAGAACAACCGCCGATGCTGATCCGCGACGGCGGTGTCATCGCCGAGGGGTATGACGCGGAACTGGATGAGCTGCGCGCCCTCTCCCAGAACGCTGACCAGTTTCTGCTCGACCTGGAGAGCCGGGAGCGCGAGCGCACCGGCATAGCCACCCTCAAGGTGAGCTACAACCGGGTCCACGGCTACTACATCGAGATCAGCCGCGGCCAGTCCGACAGGGCGCCTGAAGACTATATCCGCCGTCAGACCCTGAAGGGGGCGGAGCGCTTCATCACACCGAAGCTGAAGAAGTTCGAGGATCAGGTGCTGAGCGCCCGGGAACGCGCCCTGGCAAGGGAAAAGTATCTCTATGACCAGCTGCTCGATCGGCTCTGCAAAGAGCTGACGCCCCTGCAACAGTGTGCCGAGGGACTGGCCCGGCTGGATGTACTCTGCAACCTGGCGGAGCGGGCCCAGCAACTCAACCTGGTCTCTCCGCAATTGGTGGAGGAACCGGGCCTGCAGATTACCGACGGTCGTCACCCGGTGGTGGAACAGGTCAGCAGCGACCCTTTTGTCGCCAACAGCGTTACCTTCGACGACCAGCAACGGATGCTGATCATCACCGGCCCCAACATGGGCGGCAAGTCGACCTTCATGCGCCAGATCGCCCTCATCGTGCTGCTCGCCTACAGCGGCAGCTTCGTGCCCGCCGCCGCGGCGCGGATCGGACCCATCGACCGTATCTTCTCCCGCATCGGCGCCTCCGACGATCTGGCCGGGGGACGCTCCACCTTCATGGTGGAGATGGAGGAGACCGCCAACATCCTGCACAACGCCACCGCCCAGAGCCTGGTGCTGATGGATGAGATCGGCCGCGGCACCTCCACCTTCGACGGGCTCTCCCTGGCCTGGTCCTGCGCGGTTGAACTGGCCACCTGTCTGCGCGCCTATACCCTTTTCGCCACCCACTACTTCGAACTCACCACCCTGCCGGAAGAGTATCCCGGCATCGGCAACCTGCACCTGGATGCGGTGGAGCACGGCGATACCATCGTCTTTCTGCACGCGGTGCGGGAGGGACCGGCCAACCAGAGCTACGGCCTCCAGGTGGCCACCCTGGCCGGGGTACCTAAGCCCGTCATCCTCAGGGCGCGCCAGCGCCTGCTGGAGTTGGAAGCCAGAGCCCAGCGCCATGCGGAACAGCAGCAGAGCCAGCTACCCCTGTTCGATCCGGAGCCACCCGACATGGAAGCGTCCGCGGTTGAACAGCAACTGCGTGAAATCGATCCCGACGAACTGACTCCGAGAGAGGCGCTGGAGGCCTTGTACCGGCTAAAGCAGAAACTTGAAGAATAATTTTGAATTGTTGTGCTCCCCTCTTCCTGAGGTAGAGGGTATATGTTGATAGTGAGTTATATAGGTAAGCCGCGAATACTCGCGAATGATTGTTATGTCCGCAAATGATCGCGAATATATTTATTTGCTGTACAACAGAGTGTGACTGAGAATGGCGGGTAACCAGCTATTTTATTAAACCGATTGCGCACACAGCACACACAACAATTCAAAATTCAACTTTAAAAAAACCGGAGGTTTTTTATATGTCCGATCACGTCTACAAGAAGATCCAGCTGGTGGGTTCATCCCAAACCAGCAGTGACGATGCCATCCGTAATGCCATTGCGCGAGCGGGTGAGACCATCGACAACATGAACTGGTTTGAGGTTGTGGAGACCCGCGGTCATATCGATAACGGCCAGGTGGCCCATTGGCAGGTCACCATCAATATCGGTTTTCGACTCAATGATTGAGCCAATCTCCTCAGCACTCGGTAAAACCCTGATCAATATTGGGATTATTCCCCATACAAAGCGAAAGAGCATCCGCCTACATTAAATGTGACTGAATCATGACAGGGGCATGACAATGGACGCTCGCAGAAGCCCTAGAACAAAAACATCGCTTCAAGTGATGCTGGCATCGAAGGCCGGGGGTGTCGAGCAGGCAAGCATTGTCAGGGATCTCAGCGAAACGGGCTTTTATGCTACATCCCTGGCCACAGCCAAGGTGAATGATGGTTACCGGGTCTCTATCAAGAGGCCGGGGCACCATGAAAGCCAGGAGTTGTCGGCAAAAGTCATCCGAGTCGACAACCCGGGTTGTGGATTCGCCTTCGATCAGCTGACGCCTCACGAGAGTCAGTTCCTGACCGATTTGATCCATCCGAAATGGGATGGCAAGGATCTGCTGGAAGGTGTGATCATGCACGGCATACTTGAAGACACCGACAGTTTCGCAGCCTGCATGCGACTGACATCACTATTGGACAGCAACTACAAACACGGTAACCGTGCTATATAGATATCGCGAGGAATACGGTACAACAGGGCGTATTGGATGAGTGTTAACAGGCCCTAAGTAAGAAACTCCAGGGATAGATCACCCAGATCGATGCGGTCACCGTCGTGCAGTTCCACCCCACCCGCCCTGATGGGTTCACCATTGATCATTGGCGGATTGTCGCCACCCACTTTGAGCAGAAAGAATCCCGAGTGACGCTGATTTATCAGCACCAGATCACCACCGGGGTTGCCCACACTGAAAAAGGCCCTATCGACCACTTTCACCTCGCCCTTATTTTCACCGTCAAGGAAACGTACCCTGGGCCGGTCCTGAGTGGGCGTCTCAGTATCCGGTTGTGTACTCGATTCCACATCGGCCGGTTGAATTCCTGCCACCTCGGATGATGATGGCTGAATAGGTTTGGGCTCTCGCGGACGCAATACCACCGTCCTGTCGGGATCATCCATATCTTGAGGTGGCGCCTGGGTGATAAAGCGAAGATGGTATTTGCCGACCTCGATCAGATCACCGTGTTTCAAGAAACGCTTTGTAACGGTGTTGCCATTGACCCGAGTGCCATTGGTGCTCTGTTCATCCTCAATGGAGTATCCACTGAAGACTTTTATCAGCGTGGCATGGTGGCGGCTGACTGAACGATCCTTAAGACAGACTTCACAGCTCTCGTCGCGTCCGATCAACATGCGTTTGCCGACAAGTGGAAACTCTTGCGGTGACTCATCATCACCCATAACAACGAGTTTTTCCATATAGCTCTCTACCCAGGTACCTTAAATTTGTTTAACCATCATTCGCCATGGCGCGAACCAGAATAACAGAGATGTTATCCACGCCCCCCATCCTGCAGGCGAATTCGACAAGCTCATCGGCCTGCTGCATAAGATCGAGATTCATATTTTCTAGGATACTTTGGATTTCATCATCCGTCACCATACCTGTGAGACCATCGGAGCAAAAGAGATAGAGATCACCATTATCGATCTCCGTCTCGCTCAGGTCGATATCCACTATCTCTTCGGAGCCTACTGCCCGTGACAATACGTTGGTCGGCACACCTGCCATGAGTGCCTGCTCAAAACTGGCGAAATCCCCAAGGTTGACCATCTCCTGGATAATTGTATGGTCCGTGGTCATCTGCTCGAACAGACCGTCCCGCAGGCGATAGAGCCTGGAATCCCCGACATGGGCGTATAGCAGGCTATGCTCAGTGAATAGCCCGACCACCAGGGTTGTTCCCATGCCCTGATACTCCGGCACCTGTTGCGAGAGCTCTTGTATTGCGTGATTCACATCCTGGATGGTATTCAGCAGTCGCTCCCTCCCTGTTTCCGCATAACCGGCTTCACTGGCGCCGGTCAACTGACTCGTCAGCATCTCGACCGACAGGCTGCTGGCGACCTCACCGGCGTTGGCGCCCCCCATACCGTCAGCGAGTATCATAAACCCGGCATCCGGATCACCACCAATGGCATCCTCATTATGCTCCCGTACCACCCCTTTGTCGGTACGCATTGCCACATCAAATTTCAAGCTGACTCCTGAAGTGTAACGGTACAGATCCTAAGATTACATTACATTGCATATTGAATCCCGAAACGAATCGGGAACGACAGCTTTCATTATCACTTCTGAGACTGATTCTTCTCCAACTCCTGTAAAATAGCACTCAGGCGTTGTGCGGGAATATAGCCGGGCAGCAAATCGCCGCTTTTCAGGAATATGGCCGGTGTTCCGTTCACCCCCAGGCTTTTACCGAGCGCCCAGTGCTGTTCGACCGGATTGTCGCACACTTTTTTAGCCAGCTTCTCACCCGCCTTGGAACGGGTCATGGCATCGTTACGATCGTCGGAACACAATACGGTTATCGCCTTGTCGAAGGATTCACTGCCAATGCCGGCCCTGGGAAACATCAGGTAGCGCACACTGATACCCAGGTCATTATAGTCTTTTATTTCACTATGCAGTTTCTGGCAATAGCCGCAATCTATATCGGTGAATATGGTGACGGTGTGCCTGGTCTTTTCCGGCGCGAAGACCACCATATTGGCTTCACCCACCGCCTCGATCGCTTCAGCTTTGGCATGGGAAACCTTCGGCGTGGTCAAATCCTCCCGGGTTTCGATATCGTACATGTTTCCACTCAAAAGATACCTGCCGTCAGCGGATACATAATAGAGTTGCGGACCCACCATGACCTCATACAGACCGTTGATCTTCGAGGGGGTGACACTGGAGATTTTACCCCGCTTGAGTATTTTATTGACCCCTTCGCGTACCTTCTGGATCTCAGCATTTTGCTTGGTAGGCTCTCCCATGACGGGTCCGACCGTGAACAGGGTAGCTATCGGCAGTAACATTAAACCCCTGCGCAGGGCAGCTTGATATGTTCGTTTCATAGATGATTAATCCCGAAAATTTTGAAATTGCAGCGGAAGACCGTAGTCGGCATCCCGAATAAGCGCGATAGCCTGCTGCAGATCGTCCCGCTTTTTCCCTGTCACACGGATCTGCTCACCCTGGATCTGGGCCTGCACTTTCAGTTTGCCGCCCTTGATCTGTTTGACCATCTTTTTTGCCAAATCGCTCTCGATGCCCTGTCTGACAACCACACGCTGTCTCGCATTATGCAGGCTTGTCTCGGCATCTTTAATATCCATCGCAGCGATATCAACCTTACGTTTGACCAGCTTCTGGCGCAGAATATCCATCATCTGATTGAGTTGGAACTCCTGCTCTGCACGTAATTGGATCTCGTTCTCATTCTGCTCGAAAGCGGCATCGACACCTTTGAAGTCGAATCTTGTCCCGATCTCCCGGTTGGCCTGATCGACGGCATTTCTGACCTCCTGAAGATCCACTTCAGAGACGATATCGAACGATGGCATATTGGCTCCTGCTCACATAAACACTGGGATGGGACTCTACCATAACCTGGCCCCACTCTCATGCGTTGCTATCTGTAACCTGACCACTCAACCCCGGGGATGGTGAGTGGCGTGCAATTGTTTCAGCCGCTCCCGTGCCACATGGGTATAGATCTGAGTGGTGGACAAGTCGCTGTGTCCCAACAGCAGTTGTACGACGCGCAGATCAGCGCCGTGGTTCAGCAGATGGGTGGCAAAGGCGTGCCGCAGAGTATGGGGCGATATGGAATGAGTGATACCCGCGCTTGCCGCATGCTTTTTGATCCGGTACCAGAAAGCCTGCCTGGTCATACCCTGGCCACGCCGGGTCGGAAACAGATGGGAACAGACCCTCTCGCCCAGGAGCTCAATCCGGGCACCGGAATAGAAGCGTTCAAGCCAGCTCTGGGCTTCATCACCCATCGGCACCAGCCGCTCCTTGCCGCCTTTCCCTAGGATACGCATCACCCCCTGGGACAGATTGACCTGCTCCGGTCGCATATCAACCAGTTCTGAAACCCGCAATCCCGCTGCATAGAGTACTTCCAGCATGGTTCGGTCCCGCATACCCTCCGCATCGTCAAGATCCGGGGCATTCAGCAGCGCCTCAACTTCACCTTCGGAGAGTGATTTCGGTAGGGGTCTGCCGAGCTTGGGGGAATCGATACGAACACTGGGATCGGTACTCAACCAGCCTTCCCGTAAACTGAATTGATAGAATTGTCGGATACAGGAGAGCAGGCGCGCAGTGGAGCGTGGCTTCCTGCCCTGTTTTACCAGGTGCGCCAAATAGGATTGCAGGTCAGCCCGTTTGGCCTGGAGCAATCCATAACCCCTGTTGTTGTGCAACCAATCAGCGACTTTGGCCAAATCGGACTGGTAGGCCGAAAGTGTATTGCGGCTTAGCCCTCGCTCCATCCATAGGGCATCGGAAAACGATTCAATGCGCGCAGCATCCTCACCGCCCCCTTTCACAGGGCACCCTCATGTTTCAACAGCCAGCGCTTGATTTCCAGCTTTTCACCCCCTCGTTCACCGGCAAACCCTCCCAGGCCCGCCGTACCGACAACCCGGTGGCATGGCACAATCAATGGGCAGGGATTGTCGCGACAGGCATTGCCCACGGCTCTGGCGCCACTGCCGATCTGTCGCGCCAGCTCGCCATAGGTCAGGGTTGAACCGGAGGGTATCTCCTGCAGCGCCTGCCAGACACGACACTGAAATGGCGTTCCTTCGAGTATGAGTCCCAGATCGAATGTCCTTTTTGGGTCGTCCAGATAGGCCTGAATGGCATCGATCACGGCATTCAGTCCGGGTACTTTATTACGGTACTCGTGTTGCGGTCGAGGCAGGTATTCGAGCGCTTTCAGCCTACCCTTCGAGAGGATGATACCAACCGGTGCAAACGGGAAATTCACCACCGCCTGATAGGGTTGGGCCGTTCCGCTCATGATGTTTGCTCCACGCATACGATAGACCGAATATTCAATAACCATGACTGCTGTGACGATGTCACGAGGTGTATGGTCAACTCCACCCTTGATTATGTCCACAGAACTTGTGGATAACTTTGTGAGTAAACTGAAGGTACCGAGCTGCAGCCCTTGATCCTGTTACCCTCTTTTTAAATTGTGTAATTTCTGTACAATTCATTAATTATATTATATTTCAACAGATTACCGCATATTTCGAACGTGATGTCACAGGAGTTCCCCTTAACCTATCAATCTCTTATTCAGAGTGATCCGGATTGTGCATAAAAGCCATTGACAGTTGCCTGAATACATGATCTTAAGAAAGCCTGTCAGACAGATATGCCGGGTATCCGCACTTTGCAGAATCACGACACCTGAACACCATGCTACTCACCTCACTTATAGTGATATTATCCCATAATGATCCTTACCGAATCCCCATTCTGGATTACCACGCCACTTGAAGCGATGTCCCGCGAAATGTGGGAGTCTCTCTGCGACGGCTGCGGCAAGTGCTGCCTGCAGAAACTGGAGGATGAGGTGACAAGGGAGATTTTCAACACCAATATCGTATGTGATCTGCTCGATCTTGAAAACTGTCGCTGCACTCACTATGCCCAGCGTTCGAAATTGGTGCCCAATTGCGTCACCCTGACAGCGGAAGACCTGAACGACCCCTACTGGTTACCCCAGACGTGCGCCTACCGCCTGTTGGCGGAGGGAAAACAGCTTCCCGACTGGCATCCATTGATATCCGGAGATCCCGAGAGCGTGAAAAATGCAGGCCACTCCATCCACGGCAAAGTCATCAGGGAATCGGCAGCGGACGACTGGGAGCATCACCTGGTCGATTGGATATAGTGATTGCCGCAAATGAACGCAAATAACCTCCAAATTTGCGGTTGTTTGCGTTCATTTGCGGCTAACTAACTGTTCTTTAAGCAGATGTACTACCCCTTTAGAACCTGCAGATTAATCTAGGCTTGTATTTATGGAAACGATCGCCACCCTGACTGAATTCATCGAATCCGGCGGACTCTCCCTGGATTTTTCAGATATGGGTCGGCGGGTCAGTAGCCTTCCCAGGGAGCGATTCGTTGCATTCGAAAATGCTGAGATCCCCTACCCGCTACCGCTGCAACAGCAGGCGTGGTTTGCCCTGACCCTGGCCGATCCGACTCAGCGACAGATTGATCCCATGATCTGGTTCATCCGCTTTCCGCTGGATGAACAGGGTAAGCTGTCATTGTCTGCCAGGGATGACTTCATGCATCACCTGGTAGAGAGCTTGGGGAGCAAACCCGATACGGACGGCATGGAGACTGCGCTACAGAATAATCCGTATGCCTTTCAGCCCAAGCAGGAACGTCTGGCCATATTTCATGCACGCCTGACCCGCAATCTGAATAAACCGGTCTCACGCTTCTACGACCATGCCAAGGCCTATTTCGACGGCGATTTGGGCTGGGAACAGTGGTCATTCATCGGCTACCAGGGAATTGCCGATCTCGCCGCCCGTCTCGAACAGCAAGGCAATACCCAGCGTATCGCCAAATCGATTCCATCCCTGCCGCCCTCCCCCCTGGAGGCATTGTGCCACTGCCTCGAAAACGAGGTCATACCCCAGACTATCGCTAACGCACTGGCTCAAAGGGGCCTGTCAAACCTACAGCAGGATATGCCTGATCCACAGGTGCTCTCGGCTGTGGTGCGCGGTCTTTCTCAGAGCAGCAAGACAGCCATTCGCGATGATTTCATTCACCGGCTGCTCGACCACTCCATCTCCCATCGCTGTGATCTGCTGGCGGCAATTGCAGGACGTGCCTGGGAAGCATTGGAAGAGAGCGCGATGCGTCATCGATTTCTTGAGCAGCTGGCGGACAACGAGGAGGGCCAGGGATTCTTCAATGGCATCTTAAGCGACCTGCTCTATCTGCCCGCCACCCGGCAGGCTATGCAGGCAAGCCTGCGCGATCCTCTGCGTACTGAGAGATTGAGTCAGGTGATCGGCACTTTTTTCAGTCAGATCAGAGGAGAATAGAGAGCCGCGGTGAATGCTACGGTGGCCCGGTTACCGCATCCTTGCGATAACCAGAATCTGTTCACTACATCATTCCGATCATGGCATCGCCGAACGCTGAACAACTCAGTTCCTGAGGATTGTCCATCAGCCTTGCAAAATCGTAGGTAACGGTCTTTGCCGAGATCGTCTTGCCCAGGCTGTTGATGATCAAATCCGCTGCCTCGAACCAACCCATGTGGCGCAACATCATCTCGGCCGAGAGGATCAGCGAACCGGGATTGACCTTGTCCTGCCCGGCATATTTCGGTGCGGTGCCGTGGGTCGCCTCGAACATAGCCACTTCATCCGAGAGGTTGGCTCCTGGAGCAATACCGATACCGCCCACCTGGGCCGCCAGGGCATCGGAGATATAGTCACCATTCAGGTTCAAGGTGGCGATCACACTGTATTCCGCGGGCCGCAACAGGATCTGCTGCAGGAAGGCATCGGCGATCACATCCTTGACGATGATCTCCTTGCCGCTCTTGGGATTCTTGAAGCTGCACCAGGGACCGCCATCCAACTCAACCGCACCGAACTCATCCTTGGCTAACTCGTAGCCCCAGTTTTTGAAGGCGCCTTCGGTGAATTTCATGATATTGCCCTTGTGCACCAGGGTCACCGAGTCGCGATCGTTATCGATGGCATACTGAATCGCCTTGCGCACCAGGCGCCTGGTGCCGTCGCTGGAGACGGGTTTTACCCCGATGCCGGATGTGGCCGGAAAGCGGATTTTACTGACCCCCATGGTCTCCTGCAGAAAATCGATGACCTTGTTTGCCTCATCGCTGCCGGACTCCCACTCTATACCGGCATAGATGTCTTCCGAGTTCTCGCGAAAAATCACCATGTTGGTCTTTTCGGGCTCTTTCAGCGGGCTGGGCGTGCCGTCGAAATAGCGTACCGGTCTCAGGCATACGTAGAGATCGAGCTGCTGGCGCAGTGCCACATTGAGGGATCGAATACCACCACCCACCGGTGTGGTCAAAGGCCCTTTGATGGAGACGACAAAATCCTTCACCGCATCCAGGGTCTCCTGAGGCAACCAGGTATCGCTGTCGTAGACATGGGTCGCTTTCTCACCGGCATAGACCTCCATCCAGGCAATTTTCCTGTTACCGCCGTAAGCCTTCTCCACTGCGGCATCGATCACTTTTTTCATCACCGGAGTGATATCCACGCCTATGCCGTCACCCTCTATATAGGGAATGATGGGGTTGTCGGGTACACTCAGCACCCCATTCGGGTCAACGGTAATCATTTCCCCTGCGGAAGGGATCTCAATCTTGTCATATGCCATGGATATTTCCTGTGTCTAGAAAAAACAGTCCAGTTATCGTAAAGCCGAAAACCAGGTCACTCGATTGTACGCTCAGGGCCAGATAACACTGATCCGATCCGCCCTGGTAAAAGTGGCAATTGTAGCTGTGTTTCAGTGAATGTTTACAGACCTATCGCCTTTAACACAGATAATTCGGCTCAAGAAGTCATGATAATGCACGCTATATCGGGTTAATAAATACCTAATTCTGTAGAATATTTATGGTATTGACCACTCCGATTGAGTCCCCTCACATTGTTACAGGGAGGTTTGATGTCTGATTCCAACCGTAAAACAGCGGGTAAACTGCTCCGTTCACTGTTGATGGAGTGGGAAAAAGCCATAATCGGCAAACCGGACACCTTGCGTCTGGTGATGATCAGCCTGCTATGCCGTGGACACCTGTTGCTGGAGGACCTCCCCGGACTGGGTAAAACCACCCTGGCCAAGGCCCTGGCAAAGAGTCTGGATCTGACCTTCAAGCGGATTCAATGCACCCCGGATCTGCTGCCGGCGGATATCACCGGTATCACTATTTTCGATCAGAAGGCACAGGGATTCCGCTTCCTGCCCGGCCCGGTGTTCACCAATATCCTGTTGACGGATGAGATCAATCGCACCTCGCCACGCACACAATCCGCCCTGCTCGAGGCGATGGCGGAGAGGACGGTTACCGTGGACCGCAAGACCCGCAAACTGCCTGCCACTTTCATGGTCATCGCGACCCAGAATCCGATCGAATTCAGCGGCACTTTTCCCCTGCCTGAGGCTCAACTGGATCGTTTTTTCATGCGCGTCTCCCTGGGCTATCCCAAACTGCAGGACGAGACCCGCATCATGCAGATGAACCGAGGCGAGGATCCTCTCGACCGGATCGAAGCAAAGATCGACGATGAGACACTGCAAAAACTGCAGCACGCAGTGACCAAGGTCCAGATCGATCAGAAGATCGTCGATTATATTGCTGCACTGATCCACGCCACCCGGACACATAAAAAGATCCGTCTCGGCGTCAGTCCTCGCGGTTCCATTTCCCTGATGAAGGCGGCGCAGGCGAGTGCATTGCTGAACGATGAAAGCTTTGTCACACCACTGCGGGTTCAGGAACTGGTGGCGCCTGTACTGGCCCATCGCATGTTGTTGAGAAGCAACAACGATAACGACCGGGATCTCCTGCAAGAGATCATCGATGCCACACCGGTTCCCGCCATGCCGGAGAGTAAGAGTGACAACCATACAACGGAGACTGTTCTCGAACTCGCGGAGTAATTGGGTATGAAGGAACAGGCTCTGCTGTCCAACAGGCTGTCGCCTGAAATCATTGCTTGGCTGCAACGTTGGTTCAACCTGCATGTTGTTATCTGGCTACTCTCCCTGGCCTGTTTTTTTGCCGCCTGGAACCGGGGACTGGCGCTGCTGTACGGTCTCTCTTCTCTCTGCTTGTCCCTGTTACTGATCTCACATGTGTTGCCCAGGCTGCAGATGCGCGGCGTCAGGGTAACGCGCGCCATGATTGGTGAACTGACTGCGGGCAGTGAAGGCGAGTTGGCCTACCAGGTCACGACAAAGGGTCGACGTTATCACCTTCAGTTGACCGACGACCTTCCTTTTAGTGAAACCGAACAGAACCTTTTCATTTCCCGATGCGATAGATCGATTCGCAAACAGGCAACGATCCACTGCGAACACCGCGGCAAGTTTCAACTGCGACAGCTCACGCTCTCCTCCTCCTATCCATTCGGTGTGGTAAGACACAGCCGGCATCTGACAACCGACAGGCTTGATGTCCTGGTGCTACCCCGGGTATACAACCTCCAGCGCATCCCTCTCCCTGTTATCGCGGATGCCAACAGCGATGGCGATCTGCGGATACCTCAACAGGGCGGTCAGGACGAGTTTGCGGCGGTACGCGAATACACCCAGGGCGACACGCTTCGCCACATCCACTGGCGTGCCTCGGCCCGGCAACAGCAACTGGTCGTCAAAGAGTATGAGCGCAGTGACCGTCCGGTACTCCTGGTGACACTGGACAGCAGGCCAGTCTTTAATCAGGGTGAGGGCTCGAGATCCACCTTTGAATATGCGATATCGATCGCCGCATCGATGATTCGTTTTGCCAGCCGTGAGGGTATGCAGAGTATCCTGGTATTTGAAAACGGTGACTGGCACGACTATGTCGTCCCGGCCTATAGCGCTGACCTCTACGATCTTTATGCCTTACTGGCAACCCTCGAAAGCAACGGCACCCAAAGTTGCAGCGATTTGATCGAGCAGGCCGTTATCAGGTTCCCTCAGGCCAACCTGATTAGCGGATTTCGTCTCCAGGATGACAACCTGCTACCGATGCTCACGCCCTATCTGACCCATATCGATATCGAGATGGATGCAGAGAGTTTTCTGTTTCCCATGCGAAACAGTCCAACCACTGATCACCATCGGGAGGGCAACCGCTTGATCTATCCGGTGAATGCCCTGTCCCCTTTACAGGAGCTTTTCCAGTGAAGCTCGAATCGGTCAAGGTCGTCTATTGGTACAGCCTGGTATCCGCAGTTGCAGCGGGGGCGGTCCTGTTTGCCTACCTGGGTGTAATAGCCGCACTTCTGGGTGCGACAATGACCGTGGCCGTTACCCATTTCATACTGGTGCTCGTGGGCCGCAGCGATGAGCAGTCCAATCCCTATCTGAAGGTCTCGGAACAGATCGCAGCCATGGGCATTATTCTCTTCCTGCCCCTGATGGTCGTCTACGGCCCTCTACCGGCGCTTTTAGTCTTCATAGGATTCGCCCACCTTGCACTGCTGTTTCAGACCCATGACTATCGCCGACTCTATATGGGGCTGGCGGCGGGTTTCACCGCGCTGATCGCCGGTGCGGTCGAATCGAAATCGGGCCTTTATCTACTATTTTTTCTCGCCTATTCAGTAACCATCAGCATCACCCTAGGCTATGCCTATATCGAACCGCTGAGTCGCAACCGTTCTCAATGGAATCCGTTCGACCAGTTGCGCGCCGCTTTCCTGTTGATTGGCTTGGCCCTGATCATCTATCTGATCGTGCCCCAGTTTCCCGCGGGCAACCTGGGCGCCATCCCCGGATCCGACCACTTCTATGAAAATCCCGAGTGGGAACAGGAAGCGGAACAGGCGAATGGCCGAGGTGATGGAAGAGATCCTGCGGGATCACTTCTCCATGAATTGGTAGAGAGGTTTGATACGGAAGGGTCACGCAGAAACTCCGACCGTTCAACCGGCGGTGAATCCACATCGTCATCCTTCCGCTATCGTGGTTTCGATTACGAGATGGAGATCGATAATCCCGATGATCAGGGCGACCGCTTCAGCAATGACATCGTGGCGCATGTCCGGGCGGATCGTCCTCTCTACCTGCGTGCGCGTATCTTTGACCGTTTCGATGGCCTGCGCTGGTACAGTTCCGCACAGCGCTTAAGCAAACTTCAACTCTCCCGCGGGGAGATCGAATTACAACCTGCACCGGACAGGGCATCACAAAGTGTGACTGAAAATTATGAGGTCTTTATCGAGCGAGACCTGGGTGACTATATCCCGGCAGCCGCGGTACCCGTCAAGGTCAACTTCCCCGCAACAGTCATCGCCTTGGATGCATTCGGTCAGCTCCACTCCCCAGGAGCATTGCAAAGGGGTACGGCCTATTCAGTTACATCGCTGCGTACTGTCCACAGAGGCCGCACTTTCGCCGAAACCGATTACGTTGAACTGCCCAATTTCAGGCAGTTGCCGGAGGACATCGATCCCCGCATTTCCCAGTTGGCCAACCAGGTCGCTGAGCCATACGACAGCCAGTTTGCAAAGGCCATAGCCCTGGAACAGCATCTGCGTAGAAACTATGCCTACGACTTCGATTCGATATTCAAATCACAACAGCATACACCATTATGTCAGTTCCTGTTTGAAACCAAGAAAGGGCATTGCGAGTACTTTGCCAGTGCACTGGCCATCATGTTGCGCACCCAGGGCATACCCTCACGCCTGGTCACCGGCTTCTCCGCAACGAATCAAAACCCGATGACCGGTTATTACGACATCTATGCATTGGATGGTCATGCCTGGGTTGAAGCCTATGTTGATAATGTCGGTTGGCTGGAATTGGAACCCACTGCCTACTACGACGGCCCTTCGGTTGAGAATGAAACCCTCTCCGCCGAACAGATCAACGACTATGTGGAGCGTCAGTTACGGCTGCAGGAAGCGATGGGTGAGACCGATTACACCTTTGAAATGGTGCTGAGTGCAAGCTGGCAGGCAGCCTATCTTCTCGTTACCTGGCTAGGCGCTTACCTTAAACTCTTCTTTATCAATACCTGGCCATTGCTTAGTGGGCTCGGTGCAATCCTGTTGTGCCTGTGGATTGCATGGCCATACATCCATCCCAGATGGCGGGCATTCAAAATCAAGCGCAGGCTCAGTGCGGTTCAGGCAACCACATCTGATGAGGTTATCACTCATCACCTGCAGGCGATCGATGACCTGTTGCACAATGCCGGATATCGCAGGCCTGCGGGATTGACCATAGAGAAAATGCTCGACAGGCTGGCCGCACTGGATATCCCTATGCACGCCAAAAATATCTCGCGCGAGTTCAATCATATCCACTATTCGGATAAACCGGTCAAAGTGACTCTATCTCACTATCGCAGTATTTTTGAAACGCTTTACTCGCTCGGCCATACGGAACTGAAACAGCGTGTTCACAATCTACAATAGCCATTGCATAAGGGCACTGTTGTTAGGGCCTGTTAACACTAATCCAATGCACCCTGTTGTGCCTGAAAAAGCGCCAATCAAGGCGCACCACAAGGGCACTTCCTTCGGGGCGCGAGGAGAGAGGTTTGGTGATTCCAAATGAGCGACGAGCAACGCCGAGTGGCGCTTTTTCAGGCACAACCCGAAGGGCTGGGGCTGTTTTCGCCCCCAGCGGCGTTATCATTCGCTCATGTAGAATAACTACACTACGCTCATTCTGCCTTGCTGGGCACAAAAACAGCCCCAGCAGGGCGTATTGGATTAGTGTTAACAGGCCCTAGGACCGTTAACACTAATCCAATTGGCCCTAAGTTGAATTCTGCAGTAATTTATAAAATTCCGCTGCGGGAACAGGTCTGGAGAAGAAGTAGCCCTGATAGTAGTCACATCCCAGATGCCGCAGTTTGGCCAGCTGCAATGCAGTCTCAACTCCCTCTGCCGTCACATGCATATTCAGATTGCGCGCCATGGCGTGAATGGTCGATACAATCTCCTCACTCTCCTCTTCGTTCTGCATTTTGTTGATGAAGCTGCGATCGATCTTCAACTTGTCAATGGGAAAGCGGGTCAAATAGGCCAGGGATGAATAGCCGGTACCGAAATCATCGATTGCCATCGTCACTCCCATTTCACTGAGCTGCCCTATTTTCTTAATCGATTGTTCCGTATCGTGCATCAACAAGGTCTCGGTGAGTTCAAGTTCAAGCCTCTCACCCGAAATCTTGAAATTACTCAGATTGTCAGCGATTTCTCTGACCAGTCCAACATTGCGGAATTGGTGGGGCGAGAGGTTCACAGCCACCTTGAAGGGGTACGTATCCGGCAGTTCCCAGGAGACAAGGTCTTCACAGACCTGGCGCAGTATGACTGATGCGATCTGGTCGATCTGTCCCGATTCCTCCGCGATCGGAATGAATATTCCGGGCATGATTGGCTCACCACCTTTACTGTTCCACCTGGCCAATGCCTCCGCACCCGCTATTTTTCCATCACTGACACGGACAATGGGTTGATAATAGGGAATGATCTCATTGGATTGCAGCGCGTTGTGCAATTCGGATTCCATACGCAACCGCAGCTTGGCTTTCTGAGTCAGTTTGGGCGTATAGAACTTAAAGCTGTTTCGCCCGGACTCCTTTGCCAGATACATCGCGGCATCGGCATTCTTGATCAGGTCTGTGGCTGTCTCACCATTTTGTGGATAGATACTGATGCCGACGCTGCCGCCCACGGAGAAATCGTGACCCTCAATGTGAACAGGTTCCTTAATCTCATCCAAAACCGACTGCGCAATATCGGCAATTACCGACTCCGTCACTACATCCTCGATGAGAACGACAAACTCATCGCCACCGATGCGTGCAATGGTATCCCCTCCGCGCAGCCTTTTTGTAAAACGTTCCGCGAGCAGCCGCAGCAACTTATCCCCGGCAGGATGCCCGAGACTGTCATTCACGACCTTGAAATTATCCAGATCGAGAAACAGCAGCGCGACCTCATTGCCATTGCGACGCGCCCGCTGCAACGCATGATCAATCCTGGAAAAGAGCAGGATCCGGTTTGGCAGTCCCGTCAGCGGATCATAGTGCGCCAAGTGTTCGAGTTGCTGTTCCGACTTTTTCAAGGCGGAGATATCCGAAAATACGGCAACATAATGTGTCGTCACACCGTCGTCATCCTGGATGGCACTGATATTGAGCCACTCCGGATAGACCTCTCCACTCTTGCGACGATTCCAGACCTCTCCCTGCCAGTTCCCCGAAGTAGTCAGCTGGTCCCACATATTGCGATAAAAATTCTCATCATGCCTGCCGGATTTCAGCACACTCGGATTGCGTCCCAGTACCTCGCTCTCCTGATAGCCGGTTATTTCACTGAAGGCGCGATTGACTGCAATGATGTGGGGACCGGTGTCGGTTATCGTTACAGCCTCCTGGGTGCTTTCGAGCACGGCGGCGGCCTGTTTCAGTTTTTCATCATTGCGTTTTTTCTCTATCAGTCTCCACAGATCGCTTACCAGCATGGTGATTTGCTGCACGTCGAGATCGGTGTAAGGCTCTTTCTTGTTGCCGACGCCGATCACCAATCTCACTTTGTCGTCATCGATGACCGGTACGGAGAGATGGCGCACCAGATGGATATGTCCCTCCGGATAACCTTTACGGTTGTCCATAGATTGATAATCATTGTGAATTTGCGGTTTGCGCTGTCGTACGCAATCCGCCCAGATACCGGCCTTACTCAATGGATAGTGAGAGTCGAACGCGGCATTGCAGTGCAACAGTGTCTGCCTCGACCAGGTCACCAGTTCAATCGTCTCCTGGTCATCATTGACGAAGTGGAGATAACCCATACTGCTTTGCGTCAGCTGGGACACATGCTCCAAAGCAGTCTGGATAATCTCCTTTTCACTCACGCTCGGCGCCCGTTTAGTAAGTTCAAGCGAGGCCTCGAGTCGCTGCTGAATCAGTGCGCTGGCGGCTTCCGCCTGCTTGCGGCGATTGATATCGATATGCACGCCGAGAATGCGGACAACAGTATTCTCGGCATTCATCACGGCAGAGCCTCTCGCCATCAGCCATATATAATCGCCATTCTTGTGCCTGAGCCGGAACTCCTCCCTCCAGATGGGTTCAGGTGAAGCCAGATACTGTTCAAGATGCTCCAGAACCCGCGACTGATCGCCGGGATGCAGGTGATCTTTCCAGGTGTCTAAATGGTTCTCCAATTCATGATCCTGGTATCCCAGCTGCATTTTCCAGCGGGGGGATAGATAGAGTCTGTTGTGCTCAAGATCCCAGTCCCAAACCCCATCCAGGCTCGATTCCGTCAAGAGCCTGTAACGCTCCTCACTGGCCTTCAGTGCAGATTCGGCTTTAACTTCATTGGTCACATCTTCATATACCGCAGTGACATAGCCACAGGGCAGTCTATAGACATGATTCAAGCGCCAGCCACGAATGCGCTCGTCGTGATACTCGGTGGGACCGAAGGATTCACTGGCGCCACTCTTCATGACCCGTCGCATGACATCCAGCAAGCCGAACTCCTCCACCCCTGGAAACACTTCTGTCAAACGACGACCGAGGAGCTCTTCGCGTTTCACCTTATCCGTTTTTTCTACCGCGGGATTGATGTCGACAAAGATGAAGTCACTGCCATCCTCGATGGGTTGGTAGACCGCCACACCGAAATCGAGCTGTTGAAACAACTCATGGGGATACTCATGACACTGATAATGCCGTAGCTCATGAGAATGATCGGCATTCTTGTTTCGAGTCACAGTACTGGCCCTGGCAAGGATTTTATTTCTTATGGTGTAAGGACACCTGATCTTCCCGCCCTAATTGTTAACTATGAGAACCTGCTCTATGCATATACCCGCAGGATGACATCGGCTTGATATATCAATCATGTTATTCATAACTGCATCAGTATTAGGTTAGCAAAGGCAGCAACGTCTGGTACCCCTTTGGAATGTGCTGTAATTGAACATGCAGCTGAAGTTATACTTGCCCTTACGATTGCCGGAACAACTGTTTTGCGGTAGATAGTATGGGGGGTTCAACATGCATGGTTGTACATTTCGCTCTCTAGGTCTGGTCCTGATCGCCGCGGCAGTCGGTGGCTGCGAGAAGCCCCCACCACCCGATATCGAGAACGTGATACGCCCGGTAAAGAGTTTTGTCGTTGAGCAGGCAGGCGCATCCGATGTGCGATCATTTCCGGCACGGATTGATGCCGGTAGAAAGGCGGAACTGGCATTCAGGGTTGCCGGCAAGGTCACACGACTCTCAGTTAAAGAGGGTGACCGCGTGGAAGCGGGCCAGTTGATCGCATCCCTCGACATCACCGACTACAAGATTGCCTACAATAACCGCAAGGCGAATTTCGATAAGGCGAAAAAAGACTACGCCCGCGCCAAGGAGTTGGTTACAAAGGGGCACATCTCAAAGATGGATTATGACCGCCTCGAAGCCGATTTCAAAAGCGCACAATCGGCTTTGGAATCGGCTCAGCAGGAACTCAATTACACCAAACTGACCGCCCCGTTCAAAGGGGTCATCGCCAGGCGCCATATCGAAAACTTCGAAGAGGTGCAGGCCAAGCAGGTGGTGCTTGACCTGCAGGATATCGCACTACTGGAAGTGAAATTCGATGTCCCGGAAAGTCAGCTTCGCGAACTGCAACCGGACAGGGAGTCGCCGCAGACGAGGCGAAATCAGATCCCTGTCAATGTCAGCTTCCCCGATCTGCCTGGTAAAAGCTATCCCCTCACCTTTCGTGAAGTCAGCACCAAGGCCGACGCCAAAACCCAGACCTTCCAGGTGACCTATACCATGGCGCGGACGGACGACGTCACCATTCTGCCGGGCATGACCGCCAACGTGGCTGTCGACCTGAGCGGATTCCTCAACAAGAGCCAACGGCATCTGGTACCGGCCACTGCGATTGCGGGCGATAGCAACCTCGATCCCAAGGCCTGGGTCATCGATGAGCGGAGTATGACCGTCAAATCCCGCAAGGTGACCATCGGCCGCCTGTTGGGAAGCCGCATTGAGGTCCTGGAGGGCCTCAAGACGGGTGAACGAATCGTCAGTGCCGGCACCCCCTTTCTGCTTGAGGATATGAAAGTCAGGCTGCTGCCCGAGCGGGAGCAGGCGGAACCCCGTATACGGCGCCAGAACAGTCAGTGATACCTGATCAGGGCACAAGAACAATAAGGGACATGGGATGAATATCGGCGAATACTCCGTTCGTACACCTGTGATTTCATGGCTGTTGGTCATCATCATGCTTGGCGGTGGGCTATGGGCATTCGAGCGAATCGGCAAACTGGAAGATCCAGCCTTCACCATCAAGCTGGCGAAGATCATCACTTACTATCCCGGGGCTTCAGCCAAGCAGGTTCAGGATGAAGTGACCTACCATGTTGAGGATGCCATTCAGCGCATGGAACAGGTCAAACAGATAAGGATGTCGATCTCCAGACCTGGGGTTTCCGATATTCAGATTGAATTCAAGGACAAGTACCGGGCCGACGATTTCCCCAACATTTACGATGAGTTGCGGCGCAAGATCGCAGACATGAAAGGCAAACTGCCTCCAGGGGCGCAAAACCCGATCGTCATCGACGATTTCGGCGATGTCTTCGGTGTCTACCTGGCGCTGACGGGAGAGGGCTACAGCTGGCGAGACCTGTGGGACTTTGCCGATGCCTTCAAGCGTCAACTGGTGCTGATCCCCGGGGTTCGCAAAATAAGCATCGGTGGTGCGCAAAAAGAGGTTGTCTATGTGGACATCTCCCGTGCACAAATGGGTGAACTGGGAATTTCACCGAACCAGATATCGCAGATCCTTGAATCACAAAATGTGGTCGTCACTGCGGGCAATGCCAGTGTCGGCGATGAGTATCTGCGTATCGAGCCAACCGGTGAATTCGATTCGGTGAAGGCGATCGGCGATGTAATGATCGGATCCGATGACAAAAAGCTGGTCTATCTCAAGGATATTGCCAAAATAACCCGGGCCTATGAGGAGATCCCCAGCCAGATGCACTACGTCAACGGCAAGCCGGCATTGACTCTGGGCATCTCCATGCAGTCTGGTGAGAACGTAGTTGCGGTGGGAGAGAGACTGCGCCAGCGCGTGATGGAACTCATACCCACCATGCCTATCGGAATGCAGCTGGTCGAGATCTACAATCAACCCGCTGAAGTGGATAAGTCGGTGAGCGGCTTTCTTGTCAGTGTCGGCCAGGCCGTTGCCATCGTGATCCTGGTGCTACTGCTGTTTATGGGATTGCGCGTGGGCCTGATCATCGGCACTGTGCTGCTGATTACAGTGGCCGGCACACTCTTCATCATGTATCTGGATGGGATAGAACTGCAGCGCATCTCACTGGGTGCGCTGGTGATCTCCCTCGGCATGCTGGTGGACAACGCCATCGTGGTGGCCGAGGGGATGCTGGTCCGGATCCAGGCCGGCATGCAGGCGGCGGATGCGGCGCGGGAGACCGTCGGCAAGACCATCTGGGCCCTGCTCGGCGGAACCATCATCGGCATCCTTGCCTTCTCAGCCATCGGTCTGTCGCCGGACAGTACGGGAGAGTTCGCGAATTCCCTGTTCTGGGTGATACTCTACTCACTGCTGCTCTCCTGGGTTACCGCCATCACCACCACGCCTCTGCTCTGTGCACTCCTGCTTAAACCGGCACAACCCGGCGGCGAGCATGCAACAGATCCCTACAGCGGCCCGATCTTCACAATCTTCAGGGGGGTTGTAGACCGGGCCATCCATTTGCGTTGGATCACTGTCGGCGTGGTGATTACACTCTTTGTCCTCGCTGTAATCGGTTTCGGCAGTGTCAAGCAGGCCTTTTTTCCAGAATCCAACACCCCGCTCTTCTTTGTGGATATCTGGGAAATCGAAGGGACGGATATCAGAAAGACCAGGGAGGACACACTCCGCGTGGAGGCGTTCATCCGTCAGCAGGAAGGGGTGGTACAGACAACCGCAGCAATCGGTGGTCCCCATCAACGCTACACCCTGGTCTATGATCCTCGGGAGGTATCGCCGGCCTACGCCCAGATAATCGTCAAGACCGATACCCTGGAGCAGATCCCTGAAATCTGGAAAAAAGTCGAACGCTATATGCGGGAACAGCTCCCCTGGACCGATCCGATCATCAAATCGATGCGTATCGGACCCGGCAGGGACAGCAAGATCGAAGTGCGCTTCCATGGCCCAGATCCGGCAGTCTTGCGTGGACTGTCGCAGCAGGCTCAGGGCATCATGCATGCCGATCCCAGATCGAAGGATGTGCGGGATGACTGGCGGCAACCGGTCAAGCTGATACGCCCGATCTTCAACGAACAGGTGGGCAGGCAGTTAGGCATAACCCGGGAACACCTGGCCACTGCCCTGCAGTATGCCTATGACGGCACCCCCGTCGGTCGCTACCGTGACGGCATTCGCATTCTGCCCATATTGATGCGCGCGCCGGAAGCGGAACGCGAGGATCCCGGCAACCTGCAGGACATCACCATCTGGAGCCCGGCCCTGAACCAGTCGGTTGCCGCCGCTCAGGTGGTCAGCGGTTACGAAACCCTTTTTGAAAATACGATCGTACGCTCCCGTGACCGCATCCAGACCATCATCGCCTCATGCAACTCGATAGAGGAGTTGGCCACACCCCTGTTCAATCAATTGAAACCGCAGATCGAGGCAATGCAACTACCGCCGGGCTACAGCCTGTCATGGGGCGGTGAGCACGAGGATTCGAGCAAGGCCCAGGGAGGGCTGATGCGTGCACTGCCGATAGGGTTCCTGCTGATGATACTGGTCACCATCCTGTTGTTCGGCAAGGTACGGCAACCCCTGTTGATCTGGCTTACGGTGCCCTTGGCGGTGGTCGGCATTACCGCCGGGCTGCTGCTGTTCAACGGCGCCTTCGATTTCATGTCCCTGCTTGGGGCGCTCTCATTGATCGGACTGCTGATCAAGAACGCCATTGTCCTGATCGACGAAATCGATCAGCAGAACTCGCAGGGGAAAACGCCCTACAGTGCGATTCTCGATTCAACCGTCAGCCGCCTGCGGCCGGTCGTGCTCGCCGCAGCCACCACCATACTGGGACTGATTCCCCTGTTACAGGATGTCTTTTTCGTGAACATGTCGCTGACCATCATGGCGGGACTGGGATTCGCCACCCTGCTGACGCTGCTGTTCGTGCCGACCCTGTATGCGATTCTTTTCGGTATCAAACCACCGTCGGTATAAGGCAGCCTGGTTTTTAGCTCACAAGCGGTGCATAAATCGATGTGGACGCGGCAAGTAGTGGTTTTCATGATTCAGTGAGAGCAGCACATGGCGTGCTCTGCCGACAATCTCTTGTCTCGGCACGAACCCGATCACCCTCGAATCCGCGCTGTTGTCCCGGTTGTCACCCAACACCAGATAGTGACCGTCCGGCACTTTGACAGGTGGAAAACCGGACAGCCCGCTCTCTTGATCCAGCCACCTTACCCAGTGCTCAACACCATAAAGATTCTCGATTCTGTCCTGCCAGGCCGCAGCTGTTTCAGCATCACTGTAGCCAATCTGCCGACCATTGATCCAGAGACGGTTGTCATGCATGGCAATCCAGTCACCAGGCAAGCCGACTACACGTTTGACCATACGTTTATCGGCAGCCTCCGAATCGAAAATGACGATCTCCCCTCTCGCAGGATCACCACGTTTGAGCAATGAGATATGGGTAAAAGGCAGACGCAGATCGTAGGCCATTTTGTTGACCAGGATACGGTCCCCCTCGAGTATGGTTGGTTTCATGGATCCGGTCGGGACCACATTCCAGTCTGCAATGACGCTTCTAAACGTCAGCAGTAAAACAACAAAGATAATGAAGGACCTGTTCCCATTCCAGAGAGAGAGGAGACGTTGCCTCATGAATAACTCCTTTTGACTATCCCACTTCTACGACCGCAACGCATTGCCTTGAGTTCATACCGGCCATATCGCAACCCGCGCTTCCCAGACATTTACCAGGGTTAATATGTTGTGCATTATTCACAATAATATTATTCATGATTTCATATAAAATATAGTTATCGCTTATGGAAAAACGGTTGAATGAAAAGAACCAGAAGATAAGCACAGGAAGGTGTACCGGGGAGAACGGCCATCGCTAATATCTTCATCTCTTACCGGCGCGAAGACAGTGCGGACGTTACAGGCAGGATACACGACCGCCTTGTCGAGCATTTTGGAGAATCGGCAGTCTTCATGGATGTCGACGATATCCCACTGGGCGTCGATTTCACCCGCTACATTGACGAAAAGGTCGGCCAGTGCGAAGCCTTACTGGCCGTCATCGGACGCGATTGGCTCAATGCCACCGATGAAGAAGGCAACAGGCGCCTCGAGCAACCCGGCGATTATGTTCGAATTGAACTCGAGTCCGCACTGAAAAGGAAAATACCCGTCGTTCCCCTGCTCGTTCGACGTGCCTCGATGCCTGAGGCGGATGAGTTACCCGAGAGCATCCGTGATTTTGCCAAAAGAAACGGCATGCAGGTCAGGGCCGATCCAGATTTTCGTACCGACTGCGATCGATTGATCGAGGGCCTGGAAAGGGACAGAACAGGTAAAAGGCCGATCATCTCAACTCGCAATAAGAGAGTAGTGAAAAAACCGACAGGCAGGCGCAAGGCACTCATAATCGGCGCGCTTGGGATTGCGGTCGTCAGCGCACTAATCGGTTTTTACACATGGTTCGCAAGTCGTCCGGGCCCGGCGCCAAGTATTGTTGAATTTCAAGCCGATCCAAACCGGGTCGAACAGGGATCTACCACGACATTGAAGTGGGTGACAAAGAACACCAAGAAGGTGAGTATTCAGCCCAATATCGGCACTGTTGCAGTCTCCGGTTCCAAGGTTATCAGGCCAAGAGAAAACACAACATACACCCTGGTCGCAAGAGGCTCGGATAATAGGCACGTAAAGCAAAGGCTTTCCATTCAAGTCAATTCTCAGCCTGTGGCCACTATTCCGGTATCGAGGCTCTCAGTAGCGGAAAACACAATCGAGTTGGGAAAGTCCACAACCCTCAGCTGGCGAACCAGGGACGCAACCGATGTTGAAATCAAGCCCGGTATCGGCTCTGTTGAAGCAAACGGGTCCATCGAAATTTCGCCCGGGCGTAATACAACCTACACCCTCACAGCAAAAAGTCCCGCGGGAACAGCAACATCAACTATCCTGGTCAGGGTCGAAAGTACAGCGCCTCGCACCATCATCACCCGGCCAGCGATAAGATAGCGTCAGTCGCCTGGTGAGAGCGGGTCGTGTATGTAAACCGCAAATTTTCGCGAAAGGTTTTAGTCCGCAAATGAACGCCAATTAACACAGATATAAGTTTGTTTTAGATTAATTCAGAGCTTCCTAGGGCCTGTCCATCAGGGCACAAGATCAACCCTATCCAACGGCTTTTTTTGACACGCTTTACAGGCTGCGGATGCTGTCCATGGATTCTGTAAAGGCTATTTAAAAGTCATATTTGCGTTAATTGACGTTCATTAGCGGATTCATTATTCTCTCCAAGAACTATATTTGTAAGTAGGAAAGGAGGAGATCGGCATGTCTATCAGACGACTTGTCAGTGGGGCTGTGTTAATTGCCCTTGCCAGTTTCTGGGCATGGTCCATGGGCGTTGCCGACACCTACAGTGCGGCCAGGCAACAGATGATCAGGCTGATCGAGCAGGATGTGCGGGAAACCAGTATCTATCTGGAAAAATCAGCGCTTGATGAGCGGATCCTAAAATCGCTGAGCGAGGTACCGCGCCACCAATTCGTACCTGCCGACGTCCGCAGCCGTGCCTACGATAACCGCCCGCTCCCCATCGGTTACGGCCAGACGATCTCTCAACCCTATATCGTGGCCATCATGACCGATCTGATTGCCCCCAGGACAGAACATAAAGCGCTCGAAATCGGTACCGGCTCCGGTTACCAGGCCGCAGTGCTTTCTCGCCTGGTCAAAAAAGTCTACACCATGGAGATCGTGGAACCCCTGGGTAAACAGGCAACAGAGCGGCTGAAGCGCCTCGGCTTTGACAACATAGAGGTCTCCATCGCTGACGGTTACTATGGTTGGAAAGAGCATGCCCCTTTCGACATCATCATCGTCACCGCTGCCGCCAGCCACATTCCCCCTCCCCTGATCGAGCAGTTGAAACCGGGGGGCAAGATGATCATTCCGGTAGGCAGCCGTTTCATGACCCAGCAGCTGTTGCTGGTTGATAAAGGTGCCGACAAGGAGGTCACGGTGCGTCAGATTCTGCCTGTCAGGTTCGTGCCGCTTACGGGAGAACATTAAATAATTTTGAATTATATATGTGCGCTGTGCGTACATCTTGTTTTAGATAAAAAAAGCGAGCGAAGCCCGCACATTAACTCAACATTCAAAATTGCCATGATTCGTCCGCCCTACCTCTCGATCGCCATTCTCTCAGCATCGGCGCTGGGTTATGAGATTCTGCTGATGCGGCTCTTCTCGATCATTCAATGGCACCACTTCGCCTATATGATCATCGCACTGGCACTGCTGGGTTACGGCATCAGCGGCAGCCTGCTCTCGACCATTCAGCCCACAATCGCCCGCCACTACCGATGGCTCTTCCCACTCTCCCTGCTGCTATTCGCCCTTAGCGCCCTGGGGGCATTTCTGATAGCGCAGTCGCTCAGTTTCAACAGTGAGGAACTGTTATGGGACTTTCGCCAGGCCCTCAACCTGGCGATCATCTGCCTGTTGCTTGCACTGCCGTTCATCTTCACCGCCAGTGCAATCTGCATGACCTTCATGATCTACAGCGAGAGGCAGGTCTCCACTATCTATGCGGTTGATCTGCTGGGGGCCGGCATAGGCGCATTGGGCATAGTGCTCATCATGTTCCTGCTGAAGCCGGAACAGATCCTCGTCGCAATCACCGTTGCCGGCCTGACCGCCACGGCCATTGCGATTTGGGAACTCGATCTCCCCCCCAAAGCCTGGCTCTCTCTTCCGCTCATACTCACCATGGTGCTGCTGCTTACTGCCGCACCCCGGATCACGCTCAACATCTCCCCCTACAAGGGGCTGATGCAGACACTGCAGATCAAAGGCGCGCGCATTGTGGATCGATACTCCAGTCCCCTGGGCCACCTCACCCTTGTCGCCAGCGATGAGATGCCGCTGCGCCACGCTCCGGGTCTGAGCCTGGTCAATCCGCGGGAACCGCCGCAACAGTTGGGCCTCTTTACCGACGCGGACAACATGTCCGCCATCACCCGCTTCAGCGGCGACCTCGAATCCCTAGGCTACCTCGACCGAACAACTTCGGCTCTCCCCTACCATCTGCGGAAACCGGATGAACTGCTGGTGATCGGCAGTGGCACCGGCTCCGACCTGCTGCTGGCGCGCCACCACCAGGTGAAATCGGTGGATGCCCTGGAACTCAATCCGCAGCTGGTTGAGCTGCTAAGGCACGACTATAAAGAGTTCGCCGGTGAGATCTATGACAATCCCTACACCAGGCTGCATATTGCCGAAGCGCGGGATTTCCTCGGCCAAAGCGATAAAAAGTACGACCTGATCCAGCTCGCCCTGGTTGATGCGGCCAGTGCCTCGTCGTCGGGCCTCTATGCACTGAACGAAAGTTATCTCTATACCCGTGAGGCGCTGGCCCTCTACCTTTCGCACCTGGCGCCGGATGGCTATCTCGCCATCACCCGTTGGATCAAAATACCTCCTAGGGACACCCTCAAACTCTTCCTCACCGCGCATCTGGCGATGGAGTCCCTGGGGCTGGATGAACCGGATAAACGCCTGCTGCTGATTCGAAACTGGCAGACCGCAACCCTGCTGGTAAAGAACGGCGCCTTTACTTCAGAGGAACTGGACCGTGCTGAAGCCTTTTGTCAGGTCAGGCTATTCGATCAGGCCTACAGTCATCGCCTCAGTGAGGATCAGGCCAATCGTTACAATCGCCTGCGCGAACCCTATTTCTATCGGGCAAGCAAACAGATCGTCTCGGGTGAGAAGGATCAACTCCTGGCGAGTTACAAATTCGATCTCCAGCCCGCATCAGACGACCGACCCTATTTCCACCATTTCTTCAAGTGGGAGAGCTTTTTCGAGGCATTGAAGCTAAGACACCAGGGCGGTATGCCGCTGATCGAGTGGGGCTACATCATCCTTATCCTTACCCTGGTGATCACCGCACTGCTGAGCGCCCTGCTGATACTGCTGCCCTTGAGTATCATCTCACGCAGTAAAAGAACTGCGTACGGCAGGATCAGCCGCTGGCGTGTCCTCTACTACTTTTTCGGCATCGGTGTGGCGTTCCTCTTTATCGAGATCGCTTTCATTCAGAAATTCATCCGTTTTCTGCATCATCCCATCTATGCCATCTCGATCTCCCTCGCAGGCTTCCTGCTGTTTGCGGGCTTAGGCAGTTATGTCAGCGAACGCCTGGCGCAAAACCGTTCCCACTATCGCATAGCAATCCTGTCGGTCCTCGTTATCGCGTTCGTGAGCATCGGCTATCTGTTTCTGTTGGAGCCGTTGTTCGAACAGCTGGGTCATCTCGACATGGTGTACAAGTTCGTGATCTCCACACTGCTTATTGCACCTTTGGCGTTCTTCATGGGGATGCCTTTTCCCTTGGCCATCTCCTCACTGAAACAGCACTCCTCCAACCTTATCCCCTGGGCATGGGGTATCAACGGTTATGCCTCGGTGATCAGTGCAGGATCAGCGACGCTGATCGCCATAGATCTTGGGTTTACTGCGGTTATCCTTGTCGCAGCCCTGCTCTATCTTTCGATATTGGTGGCTTTTCCAGTTTTGGCCGATGAAACCAAAATTCATAATTGACTATCGACGATTTTCTTACTGATATGAAATTACAAGTAATTCTATTTTTCTCTCTCATCTATGTTGTTAGCACTGCTGAAGCAGATGACAGAGAAAAAACAGTCTGCGGATCGATACAAGAACCCTTCCTTTTTTGGCTTTGGAGTTCCGCTGCACCGAACCCTGATAAAAATAGAGCATTGGTTTCTCCACTGATTGAGCAAACACAATTTACCACCTCTGATAACAAAATTCTCAGAGGATATAAATACAAATCGCACTATAGAGAAGAAAAAATAGTCCCGCCCAAAGGGTACGTTCTGATGGCACTGGGAAACGCCATGATCGCAGATCAGATTATCACGTCTCTGAAATATCTGGCATCAAACGGATACGACGTTTACATATTCGACTATAGAGGTTATGGCAACTCGGAAGGAAAAAGAAGAATAAACGCAATCATAGAAGACTATAAAGAAATAATAACTTTTCTAAATTCCAAATACGATAAACGCTTCCTTTACGGTGTCTCTCTCGGTGGTGCTGTCATTATGAACGCAATCGGTTCAGGTGCAGAATATGACTCCGCAATCATCGACTCAAGTCCGAGCAGATTTTCAGATTATGGCTGTCCTGAAACCATTGATCCAGTAAACAACCTTCCGCATGATGCCAGTAAAATCTTTATTATAACCGGAAAAAAGGATCAAGTTCTTGGTTCTGATATGACGTCACCATTGAGAATCGAAGCTCAACAACGAGGGGCCAGGGTATTGGATGGAGACGATTTTTCTCATCCCTATATGGATCGCGACCTGATAGCGCATAAAGCAAGAACGAAATTAATACTCGATTTTTTCACCCAAGCACCAGACAGATTCGAGTGAATGAATTAAGCTTATGATAAACGCATTGCTCTTGTTGAACTAGCTGGTTGTTTTGGTACCGGAGCAATAAAAAGCAGTTAACTGGCGCCCCGAAACATCCCCTCATAACTTCAACCTGCAATAAAGGAGAAAGGACATGCCAGAGCAGAGTTGTGAAAACTGCAAATTAAGAAAGAAATATGACGATAATCCTAAATCCATAGCGGGCAGGCTTTGGCGTTGGCATATTAATTTTTGCCCCGGATGGAAAAAATACTACTTTTCGGTTTCAGATAAAGAAAGGGCTGAACTGGAGAACAAATACAATTTCACTAAATATAAGAAAGTTCAATAGGGCACACGACAACGGACATAAAGTGTCGTTATGAGTGATGATCTCTACGAAAAGTGGTTAAAAGGCTACCAGGCACGCAGGGAAGATTTACAGCAAGCAGTGATGAGTGCCAGTCAGCAGATGCTTAAAATCGACGCGTCGGCGGGTCTGGAAGGAAACTGGTGCACCGCAGAGGCACGTCGTTATGCCCAGACGCTCCGCACCAAATTCGAGCACCCGTTTTGCCTCGTTCTCTGGTCCCGGCAGTTTGACGAGAAGTTCTTTCTGAAGATCACTGAAGACGAAGAAGTCGATCTGGGAAAAGCACGTGAGCTTCTCACCTGGAAGGCTGAAAACTTCATGCCCAGAATCGGCAGGTTGACCGCCCGACTGGATCGGGCCGGATACTACACCATGCTGCTCTGGCCTGAGTGCCGTCCTGATCCACCGCCACAGCCCCTGTGTGTCGAGGTGCCCGAACAGAAGATGCCACCCGATGGCGTGTTTCCGGTCCGGGAGATGAATATGTGGTTCTACGTCTTCACTGCCGCGATCGACCTTGCCCAGGCCATTATCGTCGAGACGAATTACAGTCAGGTGCTCTTCGAGGAGTTGAGTACCCTTCGCAAGCGCGGACTCGGCGGACGGATCCTGTTCTTCGACATCAACGATGAATTGTACCGCGACCAGGATGACCGCCGCTGGCCCCTGACGTGCGTCGGGGAAGCTGTCGAACTCGCAGCCGCTCAGCCGTTACGTGAGAAATATTAAATGAATATTATTACCGTATCCTCGAAAGTGTTATACTCGAATGACACTTGGATAAAACCGGAAGGAGGCGTTTAGATGATTGTTATCCACTATTTGCAGGCCAGCATTAAGGGTTAGACGCGCATTCGAAACAGTTCCTGACAGGAACTCCCACGCTCAGCTCTCCTCTCATTGCCCGGCCTGTATGCCGGGATTCAAATGAATCCCAATAGTATCAGCATGTCAACATTGGCACGTGCTGTTTCGTCATGCATTATTTTGGGATAACAACAATGCAAATTCACAACCTTGTTGACTTGGGCTGGAGTCATTATTTTCAGTCTCAGCTCGATCTGAAATCACTTGAATCACAACTTCCATTTCGTGTTGTTGCCGTACAACGCAACCTCATTGAGTGTGTTGGCCTGGATAGCGAGAATCAACAAAAGAACCTCCAATTATCCACCTATTACTGGCGAGACGAACCGCCCGAAGGACGCCCTGCAATTGGGGATTGGTTGTTGGTCGACCTGGATTTTCAACCGCTTCGGATACTTGAGCGCAAATCGCTTATCAAGCGTAGAAGCGCGGGAAGAGAATCATCAGTTCAACTCATAGCATCAAATATAGATACCGTATTCATCGTCACCTCATGCAATGATGAATTCAGCATCAACAGGATAGAGCGCTATTTATCCATCGCTGCCGAGTCCAATATTCACTGTGTAGTGGTGTTGACAAAAATTGATTTGTGTTCTGATACCAGGCCCTATTTCGAGGCCATATCGCATGACCACCCGAACCTGCAAGTCGAGATGGTGAATGCCACAGACGCCCCGAGTCTCTGTGCGTTGAAAAAATGGATTGAGCCTGGGCAAACAGTGGCATTGCTCGGTTCATCCGGCGTTGGCAAATCAACCATCATCAATAGTCTGAAAGGGAATCAAGACCAGACTACAGCCGCTGTTCGCGAAAGCGACAGTAAAGGACGTCATACTACGACATCCAGAAGTCTGCATTGCTTACCCGGAGGCGGGCTACTGCTCGACAACCCGGGCATGAGGGAATTACAGATGATCGATACTGAAGAAGGCATAAAAACCGCATTTTCAGATATCGATAGTCTGGCGAAAAAGTGCCGATATAAGAATTGCCGCCATACGACCGAACCCGGATGCGCCGTTATCGAGCAGATTAAAGCAGGCAGGCTTGAGCAGCGTCGTCTCGATAACTACCATAAATTACTGTCAGAACAGATACGCAACAACGAGTCTCTTGCAGAACGGCGATACAATGACAGGGCACTGGGTCGTTTTTATAAGAACGCGCTAAAAAGCTCCAGGCGATTTAAATCCAGAGAATGAGAATTTAGCTAGGGCCTGTTAACACCTGCACAGGAAATCCTAAAAAGCCGCAGCACACGGGATGCCGGTTTCACCGGCACTCCTTCCCATGGTCGATATGACTGAAACGCCATGTTCGCGTCTTTTCTCCCTCTTCCTGCGCTTGCTCTTTTTCAGAACATCGATCCGAACTGGGAATGTTTACTATCGCTGGCGCGGAATTTGCAAAAAACAGTTTCATCGACTACAGACAGAAGGCTGTCAACAGTCACTATAACAACAGGGCCGCATACATGGCATGTAACTTGAGCACGTTGATCTCGGAATCTGTCGCTTCCCTTGAAAGCGACACCGATATACAGACCGCGGCAGCCTATATGGCGGAATGCGGACTCGGTTCACTTGTGGTTACCGAAAATGGTGAGGTTATCGGACTGTTCACCGAGCGTGACCTGTTGACGCGCGTTGTTGGTGCGGGCAAGGATGCGGATGCACTAAATTTGGGCGAGGTCTGTACCCGCAACCTGATCTCCGTCTCCTCCGACAGTTCCTGCGCCTATGCCATCAAGCTGATGCGCCGCAATCGCTGCCGCCGTCTCCTGGTCTACCGCAATGACAATCTCCAGGGTTTGGTCAATATGTCGGAAGTCGCCCACGCCCTGGCTGATCACAACTCTTCCAAGAACATCCTTGTCAACCTGGTGGGGGGGATCACATTGGTTGTCGTGCTGGCGGTGATCGGCATGTTGATCTCCCACATCCCTGACATGATACAGCTCGCTGACCGCACCCTGAAGTAGGGCCCATCGCTCTACTGTATGCCCAATTGCTTCCGCTCTTTGAGAGTGAGATCATTAGGCTGTTGCCCTGCCCGGAATAGACCGGTTTTCCCCGCTGGGTCGATGCGTTACTGAAATCATTGCTTGGCCAGGTTTCAGTATCACAATATCTCGGTTCTATAGATTGCGTGCCCGGCATCGTGTCTATTGACCCGTTCACCATGGTACCCACTCACTATGCTTGATAACCATCCCCATTGGCGCAAATTGCTGATCCTGCCCCCCATCGCACTGGGTATCCTGGTACTGATGGTGATGGCCGGCAACAGACAGCCACCACTGAAGGTGGAGCGAGGCGAACCCACCAAACTGGTACGCACCGTGGAGGCCCGCCAGCTCGAACTGGTTCCGGTGGCGGAAGGGTATGGTACCGTGCAGCCCGCTCGGGTCTGGAACGCGGTGGCGCAGGTGGCAGGCCGCATCGTTGATATCCATCCACGACTCAGAGACGGTGAAATCATCAGCGAAGGCAGTCTGCTGGTGCAGATCGATCCCGCCGATTATCAGCTCAACCTGGCCCAGGCCGAGGCGGAACTGGCCGAATTGGAGGTGGAGGCATCGAATGCCAAGGCCTCGCTGTCGATCGAAGAGCGCAGTCTGGGCATTGCGCAACGGGAGTTTCAACGGGTCAGCAAACTGGCAAAAAAAGGCACCGCATCCCAGAGCGCCGTGGATGACACCGAACGCAACCTGCTTGCCAGTCGGAATGCGGTACAGAATGTCAAAAACACCCTGGCGTTGATACCCACCAAGCGCAAGGTCCTGGCGGCCAAGCGGACCCAGGCCGAGCGGGACCTGCAGAATACCCGCCTGCTCGCACCATTCAATTTGCGGGTTGCCAACATGAGTATCGAGGTCGACCAATATGTCGGCAAGGGGGAGACCCTGCTTGCCGGGGATGCGGTGGATCGGGTCGAGATCATCGCGCGATTCCCCATGGCATCCCTGCGTCGACTCTTTATCGGTCGCGAGCGGCGGGATATCACCACCGATATCCTGGAGGGTAATCTTGCGGACTTCGTCGCGCTGAAACCCCGGGTCAGGCTCGATCTGGGTACGACTATCGCCGAGTGGGAGGCTGAGTTCGTACGATTCAGTGACAACGTGGATCCGGAGACCCGCACCATGGGTGTTGTGGTCGCCGTCGACAGACCCTTCGAGAAGATCGAACCGGGTATCCGCCCGCCCCTCTCGAAAGGGATGTTCGTGCAGGTTCTGTTGCAGGGAAAACCGCAACCCGAACGTATCGTCATACCCCGTTCCGCAATCAGGGATGGCGTCGTCTACCTGGCCGATGAGGAGAATCGCCTGCGCCGTCAGCCGGTGGATCTGCTGTTCAGTCAGGGAGAGATCAGCATCATCGCATCCGGCGTAACCGCCGGCCAGAAGATCATCGTTTCCGACCTGGTGCCTGCCGTCAGTGGTATGCGGCTCGAAACAAAGACGGACACAGAGATCGAAGAGGCGCTTACTGCCGCCGCGAAGGGTGAACAATGATCGACTGGTTTGCCCGGCATCCCACCGCCGCCAACCTGCTGATGGCGTCGATCATGATTCTCGGCCTGACCGCCCTGCCCGGTCTGCAGCGGGAAACCCTGCCGGAGATCCAGAACGACAAAGTCGAGGTCCGGGTCGTCTACTAAAGGGGCAACCGCGGATGAGGTCGAGGATGCCGTCTGCCGCCGCCTGGAGGATGCCCTGGAGGGGATCAGCAGCCTGGATGAGATGACCTGTGAATCACGCGAGGGCCTGGGCGTGGCCACCGCGGTGATGCTGGAAGGGGCGCAGATGACCCGCTTCCTCGATGATGTGAATGCGGAGATCGACGCCATCGATGACTTCCCTGCCGAGACCGAGCTGCCGGTGATCGAGGAGTTGGGCCGAACCGACGCGGTGATCTCCATAGCGGTAACCGGTCCGGACGACCCGGTGGCCTTGAAGGCCTATGCGGAACACCTCAAGTCCAAACTGCTGACACAAGAGAAGATCGCCGAGGTCACTATCAACGGCTTCTCGGATCACCATATACGGATTGAAATTCCTGCCTGGCGACTTCGGCAATATGGCCTGTCTGCACAGGATGTGGCCAACGCCATCGGCCGGCACAGCATCAGCACCCCAGCCGGACGCCTGGAAGGAGACAGGGAAGAGATCCTGTTGCGCTTCGACGATCAACGCAAGCAGGTGGATGATTTTTATGACCTGGTGGTGATCTCCGGCAGCAGCGGCGCCACTATCCGGCTCGGCGATATCGCGCGCATCACCGATCGCTTCGATCGTGACGAGGAGAAGATCAGCTTCAATGGCCAGCGTGCGGCCGTTCTCAATATTGCCAAGACCCGTTCACAGGATATTCTAAACGTCCTCGCCAGGGTGGAGACGTTCGTGGCGAGGGAAAACCTGACCGCCCCGGAAGGTCTCCAGCTGACGCTGACCCAGGACCGCGCCTCGGTGGTTCAGGATCGGCTCGATATGCTGGTGCGCAACGGTGCCCAGGGTCTTGTGGCGGTGTTTTTCGTACTCTGGCTGTTTTTCAGCTTCCGTTACAGTTTCTGGGTAACCATGGGTCTGCCGGTCTCCTTTCTCGGCGCCCTCTTCATCCTGCCGGTCATCGGCGTCACCATCAATATGATCTCCATGGTAGGACTGTTGATCGGCATTGGTCTGTTGATGGATGATGCGATCGTCATCGCCGAGAATATCGCCTCGCGTATGGCCAAGGGTGATAAACCGCTGCAAGCCGCAATCACCGGTGTGCGCCAGGTATTGCCCGGCATCGCCTCCTCTTTTGCCACCACACTGCTGGTGTTCGGCTCCCTTGCCTTTATCACAGGGGATATCGGTCAAATCCTGCGCATCATGCCGATGGTCTTGATCATGGTCATCAGTGTCAGTCTGCTGGAGGCCTTCCTGATTCTGCCGCACCATTTAAGCCACTCCCTGGCGCACATGAATCGCAAGCGGGTCTCCCGCTTCAGGGAACGGTTTGAAACCGGCTTTGACCACCTTCGAGAAGCATTCTTCGGCCCCCTGCTGGACCGCGCCATCGAGTATCGCTATATGACCCTCGGTATCGTGCTGATGCTGCTTATCCTCGCCGTGGCCATGCCGGTGGGCGGAAAACTGAAGTTCGTCGGATTTCCCGACCTTGACGGCGATGTCATCGAGGCCCGGGTCCTGCTGCCCCAGGGGACACCCCTGGCACACACTGAATCCATCGTGCACGAGATAACTACTGCACTGCAGCGCACCAACCAGGCGTTCCTGCAACAGCAGCCGGAGCAGCAGCCGCTGGTGGAGAACATCACTGTCATCTATGGTCAGAACCCGGACGCCTATGAAACCGGCCCCCATGTCGCCCGTGTGGTTGCCGACCTGCTCAGCGCCGAGATCAGAAACGCAAAACTGGATGACGTGATCAACCGCTGGCGCCATGAGACGGGCGTGCTCACCGACGTGATTTCGGTGAAATTCACCGAACCCACCTTCGGCCCGGGCGGGCGCCCCATCGATCTGCGTTTGATGGGGTATGACCTGGCGCGTCTGAAACAGGCTTCCAACGAACTGCAGGACTGGCTCAACGCCCACCAGGGGGTGAATGATCTGAGTGATGATCTGCGTCCCGGAAAACGGGAATACCGGCTCCATTTAAAGCCGGGAGCGGGTGTATTGGGACTCAATGCACAACAGGTTGCGGAACAGGTCCGGGCCTCCTATCAGGGTATCAAGATCGACGAGTTTCCCGTCGGACCCGAGACCTACGAAGTCAATCTCAGGCTGATCGCGGATGACCGCACAGACGCGGAAGATCTCTACAATCTCAGCATCACCGGCCCCGGCGGCTCCCTCATCCCCCTCTCCGTGGTAGCCGATATCGAGGAGGTCAGAGGCTGGGCCCGTATCAATCGGGTCAACCGGCAACGGACCGTCACCCTGCAGGGCGACGTGGACCGCAGCAAGGCCAATGCGCAGGAGCTGTTGGCATTGGCCAAGAGCAGTTTCATTCCCGAACTCCTGGAGCGCTACCCCGATATCCAATTCGATATCCAGGGAGAGAGCAAGGAGTCGGCGAAGACGGGCCAGTCTATCGTGCGCAATGTCTTGCTCGGACTGGTCGGTGTCTATATGTTGCTGGCGCTGCAATTCAAAGGCTATCTCGCTCCCATCACAGTGATGATAGTGATCCCGTCGGCATTGATCGGTGTGATTTTCGGCCACATGGCCCTGGGGCTCGATCTGACCATGCCCAGTATCGTCGGCATGGCCTCCCTGTTTGGCGTGGTCGTCAATGATTCGATCCTGCTGGTGGTCTTTATCCGTGACCACCGCGCCGCGGGGATACCCGTTGTCGTGGCCGCCAAACAGGCAGGTCGGGCGCGGTTCAGACCAATCCTGTTAACATCGATCAGTACCATTGCAGGATTGTCCCCCCTACTGCTGGAAAAGAGCCTGCAGGCGCAGATCCTGATTCCCCTCGCCGCCAGCATCGCCTTTGGCCTGACGGCCGCGACCCTGGTGGCGCTGTTTCTGGTCCCCGCCGTCTACTGTATTCTCGATGACTTCAATCTGATCGGAAAACTGCATGACGAAACCGATGAAGAGATTGCAGCGGGAGCCACAACCTCCTCCCCAGGTCCCTGAAACATTTGTCGCTCGTTAGTTGCGCACTCATTTATTGGCTAGCGCCAAAATAGGGCTGATCTCTGCAAGGCGGCCGATAAAGGGTTATAGTTAGAGTAAGGTCAATATTGCATTCAAGAATCATGGCCATCGGCTTGCAAAGCTCAGCTGTCAGCGCTGCGCAGGTGGAGGAAATAGCAAATGCGCATCAGTGAATATCGTATTCACTGTGAGATGTGTGAGTTGCTGTCCCATCGGGACGGCGCGCGCGGCTTTACCGTTCAAGTTCCCATCGATACCGAATCGCAACAAAAAGAGCGGCTTATTGCGACAATTCATTGCCTGATCAATAAGCAATCACACCAATTGACCCTCCGCGGCCTGAATGACTCAAGCGGACAGGTCGTCAACCTTTCCAAACCTGAAAACGACAAGCTAGCATCGGTGCTGAAAAGTGTGGAAGAAGACTGTTTATGCGGCAATGCAAAAATCTGCCCGCAACGCATCGTAGAACTTGTATCAAAGTTGCACGATGGGACAAAAGTGTGATTCCACTTTCAATTGTAAAGGATATCCTATAGTATTAGCAGGTCTTAATATAGACCGTCAGCACGGTCTGAGATGGGGCCTGAGTCGATGATCCAGGTATAAAAACATAGCTTACTAAGAAGTTCGGTCATACTTCCGTAGACCCGCAAAAACGAGGTCTCGGCGGCGTCCAAGCAGCTGCATTGCCGCAATCCAATTCGTCGCAGATAAGTCGTTAAGAGCAACCGGTAAGCACCTAACTCCATTAGGTGAAAACGATCATGTGGGAGCATATACAGAGTCTGATGGCAGGCTGGAAAGGGGCATTCATCCCATTTCTGAGCTGGATCGGAGAGATTAAGGACAGAGAGACGGTCAGGGCCGATATTATCGCAGGTATTACCGTCGCCCTGGTGCTGGTGCCTCAATCGATGGCCTATGCCCAACTTGCCGGTCTTCCGGTCTACTACGGTCTCTACGCCTCGTTTCTCCCACCCATGGTCGCTGCCTTTTTCGGCTCGTCGCGGCAATTGGCAACCGGCCCGGTAGCCGTGGTGTCGCTGATGACTGCGGCAGCCCTTGAACCCATTGCCACCTCCCCCGACACCTATCTGGCCTATGCTGTGCTGTTGGCCTTCATGGTCGGTATATTTCAGATGTTTCTCGGCCTGTTCAAGCTCGGCGTACTGGTTGACTTCCTCTCTCACCCTGTAGTGGTCGGCTTCACAAACGCCGGCGCCCTGATTATCGCGACCTCCCAACTGGGCAAAGTTTTTGGCGTCTCCGTGGAACGAGAGGCCCATCACTACGAGACCGTATGGAACACCGTCTTGGCGGCCATGGAGAATACCCACGTCTCAACCTTGGGGATGGCGATTCTGGCATTTGCCATAATGTGGGGTATCCGCCGCTACGCCCCCAACTTTCCCGGTGTCCTGATCGCGGTTGTCGTTACCACCCTGATCGCCTGGCTCGCCGGATTCAATGAAGCCGGCGGTAGAGTGGTAGGCGACATACCCAAAGGCCTGCCTGCCTTGTCACTGCCGATTTTTGACGTTAAGACAGTCTGGCAACTGATTCCCGCGGCTATCACCATCTCTCTGATCGGCTTTATGGAGGCTATCTCCATTGCCAAGGCGATGGCCGCCCGGACCCGCCAACGCCTGAACGCCAATCAGGAGCTCATCGGACAAGGGCTCTCCAATGTAGTGGCCAGCGTGTTCTCCGGTTATCCGGTCTCAGGCTCGTTTTCCCGTTCCGCAGTTAATATCAATGCGGGTGCAATCACCGGGTTCTCCTCGATCGTCACCGGCCTGGTGGTGATGATCACCTTGATCTTCCTGACCCCGCTGCTCTATCACCTGCCGCAGGCCACCCTGGCAGCCGTGATCATCATGGCGGTCATCAATCTGATCAAGATCGATCCGATCATCCACGCCTGGAAGGCGCAGCCCCATGACGCGATCGTTGCGGTCATCACCTTTGTCCTGACCCTGATTTTCGCACCCCATCTCGACAAGGGCATTATCATCGGCGTACTCCTCTCGCTGGGACTCTTCCTATGGCGCACCATGCGGCCCCGCTTCGCCCAGCTCTCCCGATACAAAGACGGCACCATGCGCGATATCCGGGTACGTCATCTGCCGACCAGCCCGGTGATCTCCGTAGTACGATTCGACGGGTCACTCTATTTCGCCAGCGCGGGCTATTTCGAAACCAAGATACTTGGCGTGGTTGCCGCCAATCCGGAGTTGAAATACATCATTCTGGATGGTGAAGCCATCAATCAGATCGACGCCACCGGAGAGGAAGTCCTGCACCACTTGTGGGAACGGCTGCAGGCACAGGGAATCCACCTCGTAATCGCGCGCATGAAGAAACAGTTCATGGACACGATTCGACGTACAGGGTTGAAGGATAAGATGGGTGACGACACCTTCTATTCTCGCATCGGTCTGGCGCTGAACTATGTCTGGAACCAGTTGGGTGACTCCTACGACAGAGAGAATTGCCCTCTGCGTTCTCCAATCGGCGTCGGCAAGGAATGACATCATGACGCGGTTTCAAGATACCCTGACGTGCTAACACGTCAGGTATCTATAGTCATATGCCCGATCTGAGTTATCTTCTCCTGACACCATTCGTTGGTGCACTCGCTATCACTTTCCTGCCCCGTGATGCGAGCTGGGCCATACGTGCAACCGCCCTATTTGCATCGGCGATGACCTTCGCGCTTTCTTGGGTCTATATCGGCGACTTCGATTACGACCAGGCAGGCTTGCAGTTTTTTCATCAGACAGAGTGGAACACCCGCCTCGGCACCTCCTTTGCGCTGGGTCTGGACGGCTTCTCCTATCCCATGGTGCTGCTGGCTACCCTGTTGAGCCTGGTGGCGCTTCTCGCCTCTACAGCCATTAGCGAGAGAGTCAAGGGCTACTATATTCTGGTACTTCTGCTGGAATCGGCGATGCTCGGTGTCTTCATGGCGCAGGACTGGTCGCTGTTTTACGTATTTTGGGAGTTGACCCTGATCCCGTTGTTCTTTCTCATCGACCGCTGGGGGGGAAAAAACCGCCACGGCGCGGCGCTGAATTTCGTCCTCTACACCATGGGCGGCTCGGTATTCATGCTGATAAGCCTGCTGGTGTTGTTCGATGCCGTACCGGGTCACAGCTTCTCCATGTCCGCAATGGCTGAGAGCGGACGTACCCTGCCGCAGCACACCCAGATATTGATTTTTCTCGGTTTTCTGGTCGGTTTCGGGGTAAAGATGCCAATCTTCCCCCTCCACGGCTGGCTCCCACTGGCCCATGTCGAGGCGCCGAGCCCAATCTCTATACTGCTATCGGGCATTCTGTTGAAAATGGGTTCATACGGACTGATTCGCGCTGCGGGTATGCTGCCGGATGCGGTGCTCGCACTTCAGGATATTCTTGCCACACTCGCCTTTGTCAGCCTAATCTACGGTGGATTATTGGCCTGGAGGCACAGCGATCTGAAAGCGATGATCGCCTACTCATCCGTGAGCCATATGGGGGTCGTTCTACTCGGGATTGCAGCACTCAACCTGGCCGGTCTGCACGGTGCCTTGATGCAGATGGTCGCCCACGGACTGGTGGCGGGTTCGCTGTTCCTCTTGATCGGCTTGCTCTACGAACGGACCCGCACGCGTGAAGTGACCGACTACAGCTCGCTTGTGAGGGTGATGCCAAGGTTCGCATTTTTCACCACTCTTGCCTTTATTGCCGCTGTCTCACTCCCCGGTACGGCTGGATTCATTGCAGAGCTCAACGCCTTGATTGGCGGATTCGCCCGCTGGGGATGGGTCGCCGCCCTGTTGACCATCGGTGTACTTCTCAGCGCCGCCTATGCAGTGCGCACCATCAGTCAGCTATTTACCGGACCGGTTCGCCCCGGCATGCAGAATGTGGAGGATCTACGCCCCACCGAGCTGCTGGCGGCTGGCACCTTGGCGGCTGGCACCCTGCTGCTTGGATTCATGCCCGGTCCAGTGCTCAACCTGGTGAATGCCTCCGCGGTCCAACTTTCAAGCCTGTTCTCATTGTAGGGGTGCCTATATGAATCAGAGCCACACCAAGCACAGCGATATCCGGGAGCAGATCAGAGAGGCGATCGAACACCTGCAGCATATACTTCCCAGTCAGGCACCGATTCGGGACTTCGTTCACCACAATACCCTGCATGGCTTTCAGCACCTGCCCTTCCAGGAGGCCCTCGCCACCACCCGCCGCATAACCGGCGCCCGTGGTTTCCTGCCGCTGGAAAAGTATCGTGATTACTATTACCAGGGTCGGATATCCCCCGAAGACCTGATCAGTTGTGTCGAGTTAGAGAGAGATCTGGAACCGCAAACACGCTTGGCCGATACGGCCCACGCATCACTCAGTCGAGGCGACATCATCGTTGCGGTGATGAGCATGCCCTATCAGCCTGTATCCGGCGGCCAACTCAACTGGCAGATAGAGGAGAATCGTGTCCTTGAACGGCTCCGGCCCGATCTTCCCAAAACAAGCCGAAATCGTCTGCTGAGCAATGCTCAAGAGAGCGGATTGACAACGGAATCGGCTGCAGTGAGCGACCTGTGGGACGCCTGCCTCCAGGTCCTCCACCTGGAGCATGAATCCACTCACCCGGAGGAGTTGCTCGATTTAGCCCCGGAGCAGGCCGAAACACTGCTGCATGACATGCTCGATGTGGCAAACAGCGGGGGGGACAGCCCCAATACAACCACCCAACTGATGCAGCAGACGGCCACCGATCGCTTCGACATGCTGCTCGAACGTTTGGGCCGTGACATGACCATGAGGGATCTTTTATTGGCCACAACCGGTCATGATCTGCTGGATGATTTACGTCCGCAGTTGATCAGAGACCTCTCGAGTTTTCTCGATCAGGGAGTGGCTAGCTGGCGCCCCCTCTCCCCATCCAAAGGTTTTTATCACTACTGGTGCGAACGGGTGGAACTGGATCTCGACTGGCAATTGCGAAACATCGAGGGATGGCAGCAACATCTTGAACTGCTTCAAAGTGATCCGCTGGAAACCATTATCAGCGAGCTGCATCGACTGGGATTGGCAAGGGACCAGTGGACGGGTTACCTGGAGCGATTGGCATTGGAACTGCCCGGTTGGTCCGGCATGGTACTCTGGCGTCACTTTCATCCAGGTTATGAATCACTCTCCGCCCGTATCGATATGCTCGATTATCTCGCAGTACGGTTGATCCTGGAGAGAATCTACGCCCACAATCTCTGCGCACGCCTGTTCAATATCGAATCCAGTATCGATATGTTGCGTTGGTATTTTCACCATCAGGCCGACGAATTCACCGTCCGTGAAGCGCTCTTCAACAGCCGATTACCGGAATATCTGGCCAGCCGTGCCCAGCGTGCCGTGCATGCGCCCGCCGACACGGATGGGGGTGATAACGCGGCACGCTGGCAACACCTTGCCCAATTGATCTGGACCTGGCGTCAAAGCAGCGGCAGTTACGAGAACAACACTCAACCGACACTTTGCCAGGGTGCCTGGCCCCTTTTCCAGCTGATGCAGCAACTCGGCTGGTGCGGTGACGAAGTACGCTGCCTCACCTACGAACATATCCTGGCAATCTTCGAGACGGTTGACGCACTCGATGAAGACCGCATGGGTTTCATCTGGCTCCGGGCCTACGAAAAACAGTATCGGGACCAGATCCTCAACGCACTGGCAAAAAACCGTGAACGGGGTGCCTGGCCGGATCGGGAAGATAGGCCTGCCGCACAAGTGATCTTCTGCATGGATGACCGTGAAGAGGGAACTCGCAGGCATCTCGAGGAGCTCTATCCGGAGGTGGAGACCCTGGGTACTGCGGCACACTTCAGCGTACCGCATAACTGGCGGGGCCTGGATGACAGCTGTGCCGGACCCCAGGCACCGGTCATCCCCACGCCTGTGATCCCGGTTCATGACGTCAGAGAAACACCGGCAGAGCACAACCTGGAAACCGGCAGATTGCATCAACGTCGCCATCAGCTGCTGAAAAAAGGCCAACAACTGCTATTGCAAAACACACGCCGCGGAGCACTGCTGCCCGGATTGTTGACGGCAATAGCCGCACCCGCAACCCTGGCTGTTTTGATTGGCAAGATTCTGGCGCCCAGACCCTTTGGTCGGTTGTTGAGCTATCTTCGACAGGGCATTGAAAAACCGGTAACAACCCGCATTGAGTACAGCGCCCCGAACGACAGTCCGGAGGCGACCATTGAATCACCCCGTCCGGGCTTCACTGATACTGAACAGGCGGATCGGGTACAGGCCATGCTGAAGAGCATGGGACTGCTCAATGGTTTCGCTCCATTGGTCACCATTATCGGCCACGGTTCACGTAATCAGAACAACCCACATAACTCGGCATATAATTGCGGCGCTTGTTCCGGACGCTTCAGCGGCCCGAATGCACGCCTCGTCGCCGGTATGGCCAACCGGCCCGAGGTAAGAGCCATTTTAGCCGAACGCGGAATTGTCGTCCCACAGGACACCTGGTTCATCGGTGCGGAACACGATACCTGTGGGGAGGTCATTGATTGGTACGACCTCGACCAAATCCCCGACGCGCTGCAGCCGTCACAACAGAAACTGGCAAAGGCTTGCGAGCAGGCGTGCCATCTGCATGCCCAGGAACGATGCAGGCGTCTTGCCTCCGCACCCAGGCAGCCGAATCCTAAGCAGGCCTTTAACCACGTCCTCGGCCGTTCCCTCGACTTTTCACAGGTCAGGCCTGAACTTGGCCATGCCACCAATGCCTGTGCATTCATCGGCCGGCGATCCATCAGTCGGGGGGCGTTTTTCGACCGGCGCGCCTTCCTTATCTCCTACGATGCATCACATGATCCAACCGGAGAGGTGCTGGAGCGACATCTGCTGATCAATGGTGCGGTAGGTGCCGGGATCAATCTCGAATATTACTTCTCAACAGTGGATAATGAGCACTATGGCTGCGGTTCCAAGGTCACGCACAACGTGACCGGCTTCCTTGGGATAATGGAAGGCGCCAGCTCCGATCTGCGCACCGGACTGCCGCGACAAATGATCGAGATACATGAAGCGATGCGCCTCCTGGCGGTGGTTGAAGCCAGTACCGAAAGACTGACAGAGATCTACCAGCGTCAACCACCTTTACAGGAGCTGGTGGGGAATGGCTGGGTAGTGTTGGTGGCGATGGATCCCGACAAGGGTGAATTCCACTTGTTCGATCCCGAATCGGGTTGGGTTGCATGGCAACCCGATGAAAAGGCGATCACAGCTGTGCCCAGCTCGGCTGACTGGTATGCAGGATCAACAGGACCATTGCGGCCCGCATTGATCAAGACCCCGGAGGAGATGGCTGTAGATGCTTAAGCAATACGCGTGGCTCATCCCTCTCCTGCCCTGGCTGGCCTCCGGATGGATCGGTATCGGCTACATCCTGAACTTCAATCGCGGTGAGGCGGGCGAAAGGCAGACTTCACTGGTTGCCCTGGGCGCCGGCGCCGGCTCCTTGCTGTTGTCGCTGGCCCTGGCACTTGAAGCAGTGGTCCACGGAGCGCCAGGACAGCTGGTTTTAGGTACCTGGTTCGATAGCGGCGAGATTCACCTGCCGATCAGCTTAAGCCTGGATACGACCGGTCTTTCACTACTCACAGTGGTGACACTGATCGTATTTTTGACGTTGAAGTTTTCCGTCAACTACATGCATCGCGAACCTGGATACCAGCGCATCTTCATACTGTTCTGCCTGTTTGCCGGCGGCATGGAGCTCATCGTTTTGGCAGGGAACGCACTGCTCGCCTTCGTCGGCTGGGAGATTGTTGGCGTTACTTCCTATCTACTCATCGGATACGCAATCGATCGACAGACAGCGACCAGGAACGCGGTTCGGGTTTTTGTAACCAACCGTGTCGGTGACACCGGTTTCATCATCGGCATCGCCCTCTCAATCTTCTGGCTCGGGGGAGTAGAATGGTCACAGATCAATAGTGAAGCTGAAAACATCGAGACCCTCACGGCCGGTGTGATCGCCAGCGGTTTTGTGATAGCCGCATTGGTCAAATCGGCTCAACTGCCGTTTGCTCCCTGGATATCCCAAGCATTGGAAGGCCCAACACCCTCATCCGCCATCTTCTACAGCTCCTTGATGGTGCATGCGGGCGTCATTCTGCTGATTCGCCTGGCGCCGCTACTCGAACAAGCCCCTGCGATCATGATCACCATTGCCATCCTTGGATTGCTGACTGTGATCTACGGCTGGCTTGCCGGACTGACTCAATCCGATATTAAAAGCTCCCTCATGTTCGCCACCACATCCCAGGTCGGTTTGATGTTCTTCTGGTGCGGTATGGGGTGGTTTACCCTGGCCGCCTGGCATCTGAGCCTGCATGCCGTATGGCGCTTGTTTCAATTCCTCGCATCACCGGCATTGGTCAATCAGATCGATCACGCCACACCACCGCCACCGACCTGGCTGGCACGCTGGCGCTGGCTACATAATGCGGCCCTGCAACGCTTCTGGCTCGACGCATTGTCCGATGCGCTCCTGGTGCGCCCTACAGTATCCCTGGCGAAGGATGTGCAGTTCTTTGATGAGCAGATCGTGACACGTGTCATCGGACTGCCCGTCTATACCAGGAGCGTCTCTTCGCTCACCCAATGGGAAGAGTTACAGAAAAGAAGCTCCACCGATCAAGTGGGTGCTGTGGGCCAGGGTACCGGACTGGCCGGTAAATTCATGACATGGCTCGCCAATATTCTGTATTGGTTTGAATCCCGTCTGGTACTGAGAGGTGGTGGCGAAGCCTTGTTGAAAAACCTCCATCGCGTGGGTGGAGTACTCGAACGGGTCGATCAGCTATTGTCCAAACCGCGCTACCTGATCGTGTTGGTCGTGGCCACATTCGTGGTGATCCTGTGAGGGCCAAAGCGTGACAATAGATATCCTCCACTGGTCAACGCAGATCTCTTATCCGATTCTGACGCTGCTACAACTGCTACCGCTGGCTACCGTGTTGCTGCTGTGGCTGATGCGCCACCACAGCTGGCTTGCGCCGGCGGGCATTGCCGCTGCGCTCCTGGAGTTTCTGCTGAGTATCGATCTGTGGCGTCACTATGATACCGATATGGCGGGTTTTCAGTTCGTCGAGCAAGCCCAGATACTGCCGCAACTGACCTATCATGCCGGCGTCGATGGCATATCGGTCATTTTCATTCTCCTGACGGGGCTGCTGACTCTGTTGATTACACTGTACGGCTTGGTACGCGATTTAAAACCCTTCTACCGCCTCTACATGGCGGTCTTTGCAGTGCAGGCCTGCCTGATGGGGCTCTTCGTCACCCTCAATCTACTCTGGTTCGTGCTGTTGTCTGCGGTACAAATCGGCTTCATAGGTTATCTTTTATGGCGTTGGGGCAACTCACCGGATAAGGAGCTGGCGCTAAGACGGTTTTATCAGTTCATGTCCGTGAGTGTGCTGCTGTTGATTGCGGGCACCCTGTTGATGGGATGGAACTATTCAGACAGTCATAATGGCGTCTGGAGCTTCAACCTACTCCACCTTGCACAAACACCGGTCTCAGAGACCTTCCGTTCAGTCGCCTTCTTTCTGCTCTTTTACGGACTGGCCATACGCACACCGCTCTTCCCACTGCACGGCTGGCTGCCGCTGATTGCGGAACACGGTAACGTGGCAGTCGCACCCACACTACTGCTTGGCCTCAAGATCGGTATCTATGGCCTGTTGCGATTCGTCCTGCCGTTATTGCCGACCGCTGTCATTGAGTGGCACAACTATGTGGCCCTGTTCGCACTCATTGGTATTTTCTACGCCGCATTTCTGGCAATGATGCAGAACAATCTGCGTCGCTTACTTGCCTATGCCGTGATCTCGCATACGGGTATTCTGATATTGGGCATCTTCAGCCTGGAGCATGCCGCGTTTATGGGCAGTGTTATCCTCTCCGCCACTTTTGGCCTCGCCCTCGCTGCATTGGTATTTACCACCGGTCTGTTGTTTCGTCGTACTCACACGACCCTGCTGCACAACCTGGGCGGTCTGTTCGATTCCCTGCCCTTTCTCGGTATCACCTTTCTGATCGGCGGTCTTGCCATCATCGGTATGCCGGGTACACCGGGTTTCGACGCCGTACACCTTATTCTTGAATCTGCCATTCACAAATTCGGTGCTTTAGTGACCATCGCATCCGCATTGGGCAATGTAGTCGCGGCAGGTTTTCTGTTGTGGGCTTTCCAACGTGCTTTCCTGGCGCCCCGTCCCAGTGGCAGACAACCGTTTCAGGTTATACCCATTTCAAAGCCGGAAGTGTTCGTGGTGAGCGCTCTGATAATCATCCTATTGAGTGCCGGTTTCTTTATAGAACCCTGGCTGACCCTGATTGATAAACCGCTCGCTGCATTGAGCTCCATATATACCGCCCATTGAGACTGCTGCAAATGGGATCACTCCAAGCAATGACCGATCTACCGCTACTTTCAACACTGCTGCTGCTGCCACTTGCGGGCGCCGGTGCGATCTGGTTTTTTCCAGTCTCCTGGGCCCGTATGGTCACCCTGGCTACACTACTCTGCGCCCTGCTCCCGGCGATCGCCATCGTGGTACTGCTGGAGAACGATAATCCGGGCTTTCAGTTCATTGAACACTACCCCTGGATACCCGCGCTGGATGCCAACTTCAGATTTGGCGTCGATGGTTTGTCGGCAGCGTTTCTACCTTTGACGATACTGCTGTTCATTGCTGCAACCCTTGCATCCTGGACCCATATCCGAGGCTTGCAAAGAGTCTACTTCAACCTGTTGCTGCTGTTCGCGACCGCCACCCTTGGTGTCTTCATGAGCATCGATGTGCTGGCCTTTTTTCTGTTTTGGGAATTGACCCTTGCACCCCTCTATTTCCTGATCAGCCTGTGGGGAATCGGCCCCCATCGGCGCTATGCGGCGACTAAATACACCCTGTTCATGCTGGCCGGGGGCATACCATTGCTGTTGGCGATTGCGGTTCTTGCCTTCAATCATGCCGAGATCGCCGGCGCCATACCACCGGAAGGACTCACGTTTGATTACCAGACCCTGCTCGATACCCCTCTTCCAGCCGGACTCGAGGTCATCGTATTCCTGTTTCTGCTGGTGGGCTTTGCCGTCAAGACCCCTCTCTTTCCGCTCCATACCTGGCTGCCAATTGTCGCCCTCGAAGGTCCCGCACCGGTTGCCGCGCTGCTGGTGGGTATCAAACTGGGCGCCTATGGCATTATTCGCTTTGCCGTCCCGCTGGCCCCGGCCGCCGCCCAGGAACTGCATTGGCTACTGGCCGGTCTGGGCGTCATCGGCCTGCTGTATGGTGCATTGGCAGCCACCAATCAGACAAATCTCAGACGCATGCTGGCCTACTCCTCCATGAGCCATGTGGGGCTGGTGATTTTGGGTCTCGCCTCGTTTAACCTACAGGGTCTGCAGGGTGCTGTTTTCCAGTTGCTCAACTTTGTCGTCATAGCAGGAGGTCTGTTCCTGCTTACCGGTTATCTGCACCATCGTTTGGGGTCCACCGATTTGATCCATCTTGGGGGTGTGGCACAGACAATGCCATTGCTCGCAGCCTTCTTCATGTTTCTGGGCCTGGCCTCATTGGGTATTCCCGGAACCAGTGGATTTCCGGCAGAACTGCTGATCCTCATCAGTGCCCTTGAAACCCACACGGGTGCCGGACTCGCCGCCCTGTTCGGGCTCATCATCGGCACCGGCTATCTGTTGAACAGCTATCGCCAAAGCTTCTTCGGACCGATCACTGACGGCCAGGTAAGCGCCGGTCAGGATCTGCGCCCTAAGGAGCTGGCCATCATGATGCTGTTTTCACTTCTGGTGCTGGTTTTCGGGCTGTTTCCCGGAGTAGTCCTGAACTTGATGGAATCGACGGCCGGCTTATGGCTGATGCGATTGCAATGAGTCCGTAAATGGTTTTATTGCATGCTATGCTGCATAGCCATTGCATGATCGGTACAATGCGCAGTTTTTTTCCTGCGTAGATACCATCTCTCCCTTACCCCCACAAGTAGCTATATTCTGGCTCCCACGGTCCCCCGTGGGAATCCATACCTAGTTTTCCTATTGTGCTGAGGTCTGCATTCCCACGCTAGAGCGTAGGAACGAGGAAATACGGGGTAGTGGAAGTGTAGGGTGCGGCTTGCCGCACCATAAAACTGTCTAAATTTATTCGCCCTTATGCTGTAAAGAAAAGCAACACCATCTTGGCGAATCAGATAGATTATTTGTTTTATTAGCGTTCATTTGCGTTCATTTGCGGACTGAATATCACCCAACCGACAGCATCTCCAGATGCCGGGAATGCCAATTCAATACAGCGGTCTTGACCTTCATCTTCTTGGCCAGTTCAGGGTGGGAAACACGGATCCGCTCGGCGGCAAAGTTACTCAGAAACTTCGACTTCACCTCGGCCCGCGCCCTGTCCACGCCGACATCATGGAAAGGTACGGAAGCCAGCAGCAAAAAGCCGTCGTCAGGTATGCGTCCAGCCTCCATGTTGCTCTGAATAATTCCCGCTGCCTTATCGATGGGGTCCGCAAGGTTGGGGCTATAGGGACCGATGATCAGTGCAAGATTCGGCGTATGCAGAAAATCGAAGCCGCGACCGATACAGATCATCCATTCACGATGTACAATATCCAGCTCCCGCTGCATCTGTCGCGCCTCTTCCACGTGATCCAGATTACCCGCCACCAGCGGCAACAGATCCTGCCGCATCTGCGCCGACATATCGGGAAAAAGCGCCTCCAGTCGGGGCAGTAGTGTATCTTTGTCGCTCAGCTTCAGATCCGCCATATTGAGCTGTTCACCTGTCGATCCATGCAGGATCAGTGCATCATCGTCTGTTTCAAATCCGCACACAATAGGATATACGGTGGCATGATCATCACCGAACACCTCTTCCACTTGCCGCTTGATCTGATAGGTATGGGATCTTGCTGCCTCGGTATCGTAATTGAAGCCGGCACAGCCTCGTTGAGGATCGCCTTTCGAAAAGTGATAGGTAATCAAGGTCATCACCCGCCTGCCATCCGAGACCACGTTTTGAACGTAGCTCGCCAAGACTTCTCCGAGGTGCGGCCAACCGAGATCGAATATGCCACCGAGATTTCGGAATGGCTGAATAATTCCCTGGGGTGTATTGGTCGCAATGGGTATGTTGATACGACCATCCATACACTTCAGCACGGCGATCGAGGTGGGATGCTCCGAGAGATATCGTGTGCGGGCGAGCCAGCTACCGGGTTTACTGTATTTCTCTGAATGGGTACTTGCATGGTTGATCAACCATTCAATACGATCCTGAATGGGTTTATTATGGATATCCATGGTCTTTCCTACTGATAACGGGTAGTGAGAACTTGCCCCAAGTTTATTGTGCTGTCAATCTTCTTCATACAATGGATGACGAGGATCGGATATCACTCAACATATAGGCCCACTATCTCGTGGAAATCGCTCGATCAGATACAAGTCGAAAAATATCCACAAAAAGATACGATTAAATTATCCGTCTCTTAATGAAATGATGCGCTTCCCACTCCCTCTATTTCATCAAGGTAAACATTGTCAATGAACCAACAAGACCTGATCAATCGAATAAAAGACCTCTACCCGGATGCCGAAGTCACTGTTTCCGGTGAAAGCTGCAGCTTTGAGGTGAATGTCACCACACCGGCATTCGACAACATGAAGAGTCTGCAAAGACAACGCTCCATCCTGACCCTCTTCAATCAAGAGATAGGCAGCGGTGAACTGCACGCATTGACGGTTCGTGCAAAAACCCCGGAAGAGCTTCAGTAAACATAATCGACGTATTTATATAAACTCTGCATACCGACTTTTAGCTATTGATTTTTTAGGAATTTATGCCTGATTTACGACCCTTGCAACAGGGTTTGAGTGGAGCATGCGCCTGAGGCTGATGAGATGAATTGTGGATCGGGCCACGAATAGCCACTTTGCCTTATAAGACCCCGGATCACAGGATGACACTAAGCTGAAAACTTGGAAATATCTAATACTTTCTATTGAAGTATATGGGCTGTCTAATGATACATATACAACTATACTTATCTCGCCATCCAACAAATTTATAAGAGAGAGGATTACCTGAATGAAACCCGCAGTAAAAGTCACAATCACCGGTGCCGCAGGACACATCGGCTATGCACTGGTCTTTCGAATTGCATCCGGCGCCATGTTTGGCCCTGATCAACCTGTGATTCTCAGACTGCTTGAGATACCGCAATCCATGTCGTCATTGAGTGGCGTTGGCATGGAACTGGAGGATTGCGCCTTCCCACTGCTGCACGATATCGTCATGACGGACAATCCCGAGATCGGATTCAGGGGAACGGATTACGCCATCCTGATTGGGGCGAAGCCACGCAGCAAGGGTATGGAGCGCAAGGACCTGATTACCGAAAACGCCAAGATCTTCTCTCATCAAGGCAAGGCAATCAATGACCACGCTTCACGAGATGTAAAAGTCCTTGTGGTGGGTAACCCGGCGAACACCAACGCACTGATCGCCGCTTCCAATGCCCCTGATCTGAACAAGCGCCAATTCACCGCGATGACCCGCCTGGACCACAACCGCGCCATCGGTCAGCTGGCCGGCAAGACCAACTCCCTGGTTGCGGATATCAAACGAGTGACGGTTTGGGGCAACCATTCGATGACCCAATTCCCCCACATCGACAATTGTGAGATCGCCGGCAAGCCGGTCTACGACCTGGTATCGCAGGATTGGGCCATAGACCACTTCATTCCCAGAGTTCAGCGCCGCGGTGCCGAGATCATCGAAGCACGGGGGCTCTCCTCCGCTGCATCAGCGGCCGATGCCATTGTCGATCATATGCATGACTGGGCGCTCGGCACCCCTGAGGGCGACTGGGTCAGTATGGCCATCCCTTCCGACGGAAGCTACGGTATCGAGGAAGGCTTAGTCTATTCCTATCCTGTCACATGCAAGGACGGAAACTACGAAATCGTACAGGGACTGGATCTGGACGAATTCAGCGTATCCCGCCTCAAGGCATCCCAGAAGGAGCTACTTGAAGAACGGGCGATCATCCAGGACCTGCTGCCCGGTTGACCTGATCAATACTACGTTTCTGCCCCTTGTTTCTGGGCTTGTATCAACAGGCCCCAGGCTGGGGCAGAAACTAAATTAGAATAGGGTCCATACTAGGGCCTGTTAACACTAATCCAATGCGCCGTACTGGCGCATGTATTACAGCAATTGTTAACGATTTCTGAGGTCATCGAAATTTTTCACAGCACTAAACAGTACAATCCCACCCACACACATCGGGATAATGGAAATAAGAATTAATACAATCGTCATAGTACCGCTCCATTCATAATTGATCATTTATCGACTGAATAAGGCTTGATAGGTTGCAACAAATAGCTTTTGCTGCTCTTACTTCCCAAGAGACCCGCAAGTAGAGTACCCACAGCACATGCTAAAAGACCTGGGTAAATGGAAGGCACACCTGATGGCTCTTCGAACACTGTTATCCATAATACAGTCACTACGCCCCCCGCTATAATCCCGGCTGGCCCTGCTATTGGTGGTATTTCCCTATAAAACAGAGCTACCAGAAGCGGGATGACTATCGTTGGAGCCCATAGGGTATACGCAATCAAGAGCGCATCGATAATTGATGGAACATATAGTGCGATGACCATACTAGCCAAACCAATGAGAAAACAAATAGCTTTTGTCGTCGTGAGTTGTGGGTTATTTGCGTCTTTCGACTTAACAACCTGGTGTATATCTCTTGTAAATGATACTGAGGCGCTATTTAGAAATGAATCTTGGCTGCTGGCAATTATTGCTGTAATCGAAGCAAGCGCCAGACCTGTAACGCCTGCCGGAAGAACATCTTTTACGAGAGTAATAAACACCTCGTCTGCTGGCACACCAGGCATTTTGCTTACGCCCAATACTCCTATTAATCCAGCTACTAGGAACCAAATCGCGCTGAACAGTCCCGCATATATAAATGCCCTTTTTGCATCACTAGCAGTACGTGCAGAGAATGCACGTGCCGCATATGGGGGCAGTAAAAATTCGCCGAGGAGAAAGCTACCTGCCAACACAATAAAAGTGGCAAGAGGCATATCAGGATTTTCGAATGAAATAGCTTCAATCGCAGGACTGAAGTTCGTATCGAACAACAAGAATAAGAGAATGAGAGGGATACCAATAGTAATAAGTACGAACTGCATAACATCTGTGAATACGTCCGCTTTAATCCCCCCAATTGTGCTGTATAAGAGTACGATCAACATACTGACTACAATCGAGATGGTAGAATTGATACCTGTGATTACATTAACAAAGGTTCCCGTAGCTTTTGCGATTGCACCGACGATAGCAACTGAGATTACGATGGCAATGACACCCGTAAGAACCTTAGCCAGCGGTCCATATGCGGCTCCCATGACATCCCCTAAGGTCAAGGCGTTCGGGAACTGACGGAGCCTTGGTGCCACGAAAACTCCCGTTAGGAGCATTTGAATAGCAAAAAAAGAAAAGATGACTACCCATATTAGCCCATCCGTCGAGCTTTTCTCTATAAGGCCTGTCGTGAAACCTGGTCCGATTGCGGTTGCGGAGAGCGTTGCAAATGCAATAACCGAAGTGAATTGTCGGCGGCCTACTGCAAAATCGCCCATGGTCTTTGCTTGCCTAACGACGAGCAACACTGCAATGATGAAAATCAAGTAACCCGCATACACAAACATATCGAGCAGGTCCATAAACTCTCCGATCGTTTCGATATTGCTGCTTAGTGACGATTAAGTCTACGCAATTCTTATGCCACGATGAAGTGATATTTTATTTTTTAACTACTGTCTTTTATGAACCTGCTGGAATTGCAGATCAAGTCGTGAAAATTCTCTGCTGCAAGATTGAACCTCGTGTCAGGATGCTCTCGCAGTGGGCTAGATGAAATTTCAGACCACTCGGTGGAGTCGGACTTTATAGTCTGGCATAGGTTTCTCCTACACGGTTTTTTTAGTCGAACTATGAAGGTTATCCAGACCGTTGCTTTGGTAAAACCTATGCGAGCCCCGCAGAATAGCCTAGGGGTTACCAATGTCAATTATATCTAACTATCAGGGATTTGCTTTATATCAATAAGTGAAATATACGGGTTAGCCGGTGGAGTGTTCACGATAAGTTACTGTTTAGCCAATTGCCTAAGCATGAATATTAATTCGTTACCTACTTGATTGAGTTCTGACAAGCGTGAAATTGCTTGCTCTTTACTCTCGCCCTCAGATGCTGTGATGATTTCTTGGGCTAATTTATGAAGTTGGTTATGTATCGGACGAATATTGGAATAATTAGATTTTTTCCCGTATCTAACATGGCCAATACCCTTGTACCAATAACCGAACTGGGATTGCTCCTCATCGAGTTCAAGGCAGTCGATATTTAGACGCCCATAGAGATATTCCGCAAACCTTTTCAACCATAGACGAATGCTGTAGATCGAAACATTCACATCATACAGATTTGTGAATTCTTTGGCCGCACTCTGAAAATCATGTGAGAAATTATCTGATTCCCAGACGTTTATCCATTCTGCTACATCCTCAGACGGCATCGGTTTGGCAATCGCAAATCCCTGGGCGTATCGGCAACCAAGTTGCCATAGCATTAATCCAAGTTCAGCGGACTCCACGCCTTCGGCAACGACGGGTCGCCCTAGGGTATCCGCCATTTGCAATACCCCTTCCACGATATCCATGTCACGGGCATCAACCAGCATTTGGCTGACAAATATTCTATCAATCTTTAAAATATTAATAGGTAAATGGTGAAAATAGGTCAAAGAGGAATAACCCGTACCGAAATCGTCAAGCGAAAAATTTACACCCATCCTTGAGCAAGCATTCATTACTGTTGTTACCTTTGTCGTGTCTCCAATGGCGCTTGTTTCCAGCACCTCCATCTCTAAATTACTGGCAACATCTGAAGGATATTCTGAAAGTAAACTTTCTAAGAACTCTACAAAACTCTGTTGGTGTACAATTCTCGGACTGATATTAACACTTACCGGGAGTAATAGACCCTGTTCCCTCCAGGCCATATGCTGATCCAGTGCGGTCCTGATCACCCACTCGTCGAGGACAATCTCCTGGGGCATGCCTTCTATCGCCGGTAAAAAATGTCCGGGTTGTAACAATCCCTGCTCGGGATGTTGCCAACGCACCAATGCCTCTACCCCTACAGCCTCTCCAGTCCCGAGTTGTATTCTAGGCTGAAAGTGCAGGACAAGCTGTCGGTTTTTCAACGCCAGCTCAAAATCCGACAATTTTTGTCGTCTTGAATCAGCCTTCTTGTTCTGAATATGTTTGTAAAGACTGTATATATTCTTTCCGGCCGCTTTAGCAACATACATAGCCTGATCCGCATGCCGAATTAGCGCATCTGAATCTTGATCATCAAACGGGAAGACTGTGACACCGATACTGGCGGACACATGGATACGATGATCGTCGATAACATAGGGTTGGTTGATTTTCTCGAGGATACGTTGAATAACGAGTTCGCATTCGTCAATCGTAACCAAGTTATTTAGAAGAATGACGAATTCATCCCCGCCAAGTCGGGCTAACGTATCATCCATACGTAGTTCATCCTGAAGCCGGGCTGCAATATCAATCAGCAAGTCGTCTCCCACCTTGTGCCCGTGTCTGTCATTGACAGGCTTAAAACCGTCCATATCAAGATAACACACCGCTAACAATTTCCCCGATCTACGTGTTAGCGCAATGGACTGTCTTAGCCGATCCGAGAGGAGCTCTCTGTTGGGGAGGCCTGTAAGAATGTCATGATACGCCATAAACTCAATCTTTTTTTCATTTTGCTCGCGCTCTACAAAGTCATAGGCCATATCAGCCACTTGACTGACTATTAATATATCCTGGGCGTTGTAATTGACGGCCTTGTTGCCAACACCTATTACGCCAACAATCTTTTCATCCCTTAACAAGGGTACGGTAAGTATTCGATGTAATAAGACATGGCCATCTGGCAATCCTTTTTTATGCGGCAGTAAATCATAATTGTTGAAAATTACGGGTCTTCTTTGGCGAATACAGTCTACCCAAACACCCGCTTCGCTCACAGGATAATGCAGACCGTTATCTTCAGCGAAACACTTCTCTAAAAAAGTTCTTGTAGACCAGGTCTGCATTGAAATCGTTTCTTGATCCTCTTCAATAAAGTGAAAAAATCCGATTTCACTGCCGGTTAATGCTTCAGCGGCATCCAAAGCCGTGCGCAGCAATTTCTCACGATTTCCCAAATAGACCAGCTCAGATAATTGCTGGCGAAGATCCGAGATAATCTCTGATCGCTTGCGGTCATGAATATCACGAATGAACACAAAAAACTCGCCGCCCTGTACCGAGGCATAGCTAATGGAAACTTCGACAGGCCAAATTGCACCGTCCTTTCGTCGATGATAGGATTCGTGCTGATCATTGCCTTGTTGAATAACTCTCTTGAGTCTATACGCGACATCTTCATCGGAATCAAAGGCGTCCAATTCAGATACCGGCATCCCAATCAAATCCTTCTTGTTGTAACCCGACAAACGGCAATAGGCCTCGTTAACTTCAATGAGGATGCCCTGGTTATTTATCACCCAGAAACCATCTTTAGTTGTTTCCAATACAGATTTATAGCGCTGGCTGCTCTCAAGCAATGCCTTTTCAGCGCGCCTGAGTTCAGAAAGATCCAACAAAGCCGTTACCTGAACCAGGCGCTCCATGAGATTTATACTTTTGCTGCGTATTAGCGATTCAAAAACTGAGCCATCCTTACGCTTTGCCAATACTTTATACGGTTCTTCAGATCCTGAAAAAGCATTGACTTTGAATGAGTCATGGTATTCTTCGGCGAACCACTCGATAGTGCGGCGCCCGACAACTTCTTCGAACGTGTATCCGAAAATCTCGAGGGCACTTGAATTTACGTTGATACAGACTCCATTTTCAGAAATTAATATTGCTTCAAATCCTGTTTCAGAAAGTGCCTTGAATTGTGCTTCATTTTCTTTCCTAAGAACCAATTCTTTCCTGTATAATGCGGTTTTTCTGTTAACCATGAAGGAAAGACTACGATTCCATATAAATAAGAAAAATAGTAAAGATAATATAATGGTTGATTCCTTCCAGTGTTCGTAGATATCGAATACTTGTTTAAATCGAACCGACATCCAGCGGCTATAGATTCTGGAATGAGCATCCTTTGATATGGACGTTAATGCTTTATCTAGAATACGCTGAAATATGGGCCAGTCGTCACGTACGGCCATAGATTGATTGTTAGCATATGGGGTATCACCCGCCACTCGTACGTTAGTTAAACGGTATTTTCCCAGATAATAATTCGCGGTAACTATATTGCCGATAAATACATCGGCGTCACCTCTGGAAACATGTGTCAACCCTTCCTTCGGAGATTTTACAGGAATCAGTGTGAGTTCTGGATAGTCGTTCGAAATCCAGTCATGGATAGCATAGTTTTGTACAACCGCAATGCGTTTACCGTCCAAATTATCTAAATTACCGACATACGAAATATCGTCACGCGCAAATATATGGATCGGCATAGAAATATACGAATCTGTAAAAAGAAAATATTTCTCCCTGAGAGGTGTCCGAGAAACGGAGGCAAACATATCTGCTTGTCTGTTTTTAACGGCGTGGAACGCCTCCTGCCACGAGAGGCCTTTAACAATTGAAAACTGAATATTTAACAGGTCCTCGATACGATTCAGATAATCGATAGATATTCCCTGATAGTGTCCGTCATCATTTCGGAATTCCACCGGTGCCCAACCCGGATCTAACGCCACACGAATAACAGGGTTTTCAGCAAGCCATTCTTCTTCCGCGGCTGTTAAGGGGATTTTGGAAGAATTTGCCGGGGAGTTAGCGGAAAGCCGTGCCTCTGCCTCAACAATATAAGGCATGATAAAAGAAACGATTGAAACAATGACTTTCAGGCAAAGAAACATCAGGTAAAATCTCCAAGAACCTAAAAATCATAACATTCAGTGATCAGAACGATATGAGTCTTGAAAAATATATAGATTAAGAAATCCTGTACATATAGTTTTCAAAAAAAAAAAAACGGGATGACTTGATTATAGGTTCCATTCACACGCTTATGACACGCATGTCAAATGCCATGATACAAAATTTTACATATGGCAAGAAACATCCTGACATGTCATTTTGAGTTAAAAAACGAAAATCCCGCAAAACGCCTTGATTAAAAATAATTAAAAGTAGTATAGGGTAGATATTACAAGGTGTTAACCTTGATTAAAATACGGATTTTAATCAGCTAATAGATGTAGAGACATTATGCTCAAAAGAGGTATTAGTAATATTGTAAACACATACAAAGGCATTATTCATTGGCAATTAAAATGGCAAATATGCACTCAGAAGTAAACGAGATTTTACAATAGAATGTAAATAATTTAGCCCACATGTTTCACCCGTATTTCAATTTACTCACTGAGACTGCCATGTCGATATCAAGCCGTTTAGTAGACACCTGAGTGTCTGTGCTCACTTTTTTCAGACTACAGGATAATATTCGTCGCCTAGCGTTTATTAACCATGACAAGATTCACTCACCAATCTGCATAAGCCCAGGGCCTGTTAACACTCATCCTTTTAGCCCTGTTGTGTCTGAAAAAGCGCCAATCAAGGCACGAGGAGAGAGGTTTGGTTGACCCAAATGAACGACGAGTAACGCCGAATGGCTTTTTATCAGGCATACCCCAAAGGCACTTCCTTTCTGGCACAACCTGCAGGGCTGGAGCTATTTTTCCTTCCAGCAGCGTGAGCTTTCGCTCATGTTGCTTTACTGGACGAAAAAATAGCCCCAGCAAATCCGATCGGATTAGTGTTGACAGGCCCTAGTACCCCATGTTCACTTTTAACCAGGTTCAAGATAATATTCAATAATCAGCGATCACAGGCCTTAACAAAAACCACTAACCTATCTGCGTAACAGTAGCCATTTGAACTCAACACCATCCAGACTCAGCGCATCAGTACGTCCCGAAGGCAGCCTAGAGGTGCTGTCGCAGCTGGAGGTCAATGCCCTCCTCGATACCAGCGCACGCGGTCTCTACGGCCTGTTTCGTCGTTGTGCGCTGGCGGTGCTCAACTGCGGTAGTGAAACCGATAATGCCCGGGAGATTTTTGAGACCTATCGCGATTTCGGCATTCATTTGATGCAGACAAACAGGGGCATTCAACTGCGTCTGGAGAACGCCCCCGGCAGCGCGTTCGTCGACGGCAGGATGATTCGCGGTATTCAGGAACATCTATTCGCTGTATTGCGGGACATCATCTATGTCCACAATGAAATCCAATACGACTCGGTCTACGATCTGACCTACTCAAGCCATATCACCTCTGCCGTTTTTCACATCCTGCGCAATGCACGGGTCTTACACACCGGCATGGACCCGAATCTGGTGGTCTGTTGGGGCGGACACTCAATCGGCAGAAGTGAATATGACTACACCAAGGAGGTAGGTTATCAACTGGGCCTGCGAGGACTGAACGTCTGCACCGGTTGTGGACCGGGCGCCATGAAAGGCCCCATGAAAGGGGCCGCCATCGGGCATGCCAAACAGCGTATCAGGAGCGGCCGCTATCTCGGCATCACCGAACCTGGAATCATCGCTTCCGAACCACCCAACCCGATCGTCAATGACCTGGTTATCATGCCCGACATTGAAAAGCGACTGGAAGCTTTCGTACGCGTCGGACACGGTATCGTTATCTTTCCCGGCGGAGCCGGCACCATGGAAGAGCTACTCTACCTGCTGGGCATCCTCATGCATCCGCACAACAGCGACCATGTCTTCCCCCTGATATTGACCGGTCCCACTGAGAGCGAAGACTACTTTACGGAGATGGATCGGTTTATCCGTGCGACATTGGGTTCCGAGGCACAGAGATTCTACTCCGTCATCATTGACGACCCTGCGGCTGTGGCAAGTACATTAGGCAATGCCATGGATCATGTCAGAGCCTACCGTTATGAGGGTAATGACGCCTTCTATTTCAACTGGCGACTACATATAGAAACGGCCCTGCAACAACCCTTTTCACCCTCACATAAAGCGATGTCTGAACTTGATTTGACTGCCGGTCAGGATGGACATGAAATGGCCGCCAATCTACGGTGTGCCTTTTCCGGCATCGTTGCCGGGAATGTGAAGGAGGATGGGATACGGGCCGTTGAGAGGCATGGCCCCTTTATCATCCATGGAGATGCGGAAATCGTCGCCGCCATGGATCGACTGCTGATCGCTTTTGCCGAACAGAACAGAATGAAACTGCAGGGAGACTACTCACCCTGTTATGAATTAAAATCATAGGTGCCCGCTCACCTGTGGCCATCAATGACACGGCACCCTCAATCGCCCCTGTTCAATAAAGTCAGATAGTGATGCTTTTTTGGCGGCCCTGAACCTGACCTGTTAGGGTCTGGTCACTCATCCCCTTCATCGACTTCCAGCCCCATCCTTTTCGCACGTTTTTTCCATAGCCGTCTGGCCAGCTTTCGCATATCGTCTATGCGATCACCCTCATCGACGATTTCGATTCCGAGAATGGTTTCGAGGATATCCTCGAGGGTAAGTATCCCTACCATGCTGCCGTATTGATCCACTACCAGCATAATATGGCCGCGTTTTTCGATAAACAGCTCGAAGGCAACCTGCAGCGAGCTTGTATCCGGCAGTGCCGGTATATCTCGACGATATACATCCAAGCTGTTCTCAGAATTCCCCCTGGCATGTGAAAGCAGTAGATCGCTGCGTAATACGAAGCCGGTAACATGATCACGATCCCCTCTGTAGACCGGTATACGTGAAAAACGGTTGCTATTGTGCTTCTCGAAATACTCCATGACCTGGAGTGTCTCATCCAGAGAAAACACCACCGTGCGGGGTGTCATGACATCGGTTACGAGGGTTTCCTTGAGCAGAAAGAGATTTTTCAGTATCAACGATTCATGCAGGTCGAGTTTTCCCTCTTCGACCCCGGCTTTCGCCATGGCGGTAAACTCCTCTTTGCGGAAATGGCCGTGGGAGTGTTTCCGGGAAAGTAACCGTGTCAATAACGCCGACATCACAACAAAGGGATAGAGCACCCAGATTAGGAACCTGAGCGTATAGGCTGTGGCTGGAGCGAGTTGACGCCAGTAATTGGCTCCCAGCGTCTTGGGGATGATCTCTGAAAATACCAGTATCATGAACGTGAGCACGGCTGAGGCAACACCCACATAGCCACTGCCGAATACTACCGCCGCCTGTGCTCCGGCTCCTGCAGCACCGATGGTATGCGCTGTGGTATTTAAAGTGAGAATCGCTGCCAATGGATCATTTATATCCTTCTTCATCTCCCGCAAAATGGGCGCGGCCCGACTGCCTTCCTGGTCCAGGACAGAGATATAGGGATGGGTGATACTGAGAATAACGGCCTCGGCAATAGAACAGAGAAATGAAAAACCTAAGGCTATGAGTACATAGACAATGAGTAACAGCATTGTTAAACCGTGAGTCAGCTTGCGTCAAATACTGTTTATACAGATATTTCCGATCCTTTTCACTATCAGATCACATTAACGCCACGCGCTATTCATGCTGCCGGATCCGCCAGCACCACAATCCCATCCTCATCGGCATAGAGCCACTCACCGGATCTGAAATTGACACCGCTGAAATTGACTTCGACGCCCGTCTCCCCCACTCCCTTCTTAACGCTCTTACGAGGGTTTGTGGCCAATGCCATCACCCCGAGCGACATTCCACCAATCTCAGCGGCGTCGCGTATGCATCCATTCACCAGGACACCGGCCCAGCCGTTGTCTACAGCCTTCTTTGCTAAGATATCACCCAGCATGGCGCAGCGCAGAGACCCGCCACCATCAACAACCAGCACTCTGCCCTGTCCCGGTTGATCCAATTCTTCACGCACCATCGAGTTGTCTTCAAAACACTTCAGCGTCGCTATGGGGCCATGGAACATCCTACTACCTCCATAGTGACGAAAACCGGGATAACAAATCTGTAGCTTCTCTTCGTGGACATCGTACAGATCGGCTGTCTTCAAACTACCTGCTGCCTGGTTCATGATGCTCTCCTCACACTTCGTTTAGTCACTATTACCCAAATCATGGGAACACTAAAAAAACAATACAGGCCGCAAATGAACGCCAATCACCGCGAATTAACGCGAAAGGTTCTATTAGTTTGCATGAAACGACTCACGAAATACTCATGCTTGCAGCCACGCCATGTACAACGATACGATCTCAATTCAACCTTACAAAGGGTCAGAAACCTTTCATCCTACATATAATGACATATCCAATTCGCGTCTGTTTGCTGTAATTAGCATTCATTTGCGGCCAATCTACTAGGGCCTGTCAACAGGCCCTAAGCAGTCTACGTTAATAAAAAAAAGCCGCGCGAGAAGCGCGGCCGAAGGGCAGAAAAAACGGTAATACACACGCAGCAGCACAGCCTCGGAGGGGTATGAGTACTGATGCGAAATCAGCTGCGTGTGAAAAGTGAGACTACATACCAGCTGCGCTGTGGAACTGCTCCTCTTCCGTGGATCCGGTCAATGCGGTAACTGATGACGCACCCCCCTGGATAACCGTGGTTACATCGTCAAAATATCCGGCGCCTACCTCTTGTTGATGTGAGACAAAGGTATAACCCTTTTCGCGTGCTGCAAATTCGGGTTCCTGAACCTTCTCAACATAGTGTTTCATGCCCTGACCACGGGCATATTCATAGGCAAGATCGAACATGTTGAACCACATGTTGTGAATACCGGCCAAGGTGATGAACTGATATTTGTAACCCATGCCTGATAGTTCATCCTGGAACTTGGCAATGGTCTTGTCGTCCAGATTCTTTTTCCAATTGAATGACGGCGAACAATTATATGCCAGTAGCTTGTTGGGGTTTTCCGCCAATACGGCCTGTGCGAATTCACGGGCAAACCCGAGGTCCGGTGTACCTGTCTCACACCACACCAGATCCGCATAAGGCGCATAGGCCACTCCGCGTGAAATGGCCTGTTCCAAGCCGTTCTTGACACGGTAGAAACCCTCGTCAGTCCGCTCACCGGTGAGGAAGGGTTGATCATTGGCGTCCACATCGGAGGTCAACAGGTTGGCCGCCTCGGAATCAGTACGCGCCAGCACCAGCGTGGGCACGCCCATGACATCAGCCGCCAGACGGGCGGCAATCAGCTTTTGCACCGCTTCCTGGGTCGGCACCAGTACCTTGCCACCCATGTGACCGCACTTTTTAACCGCCGCGAGTTGATCTTCGAAATGCACACCGGCCGCACCTGCGGCAATCATGTTCTTCATTAATTCGAAGGCGTTGAGCACACCGCCGAAGCCTGCCTCGGCATCGGCAACGATTGGCAGGAAGTAGTCGATGTAGCCTTCATCTTCCGGTCCGATATCCCGTGACCACTGAATCTCATCGGCGCGTTTGAAGGCACTATTGATACGGCGCACCATGGTCGGTACAGAATCGTAGGCATAGAGGGACTGATCCGGATACATGGTTTCGGAAGTATTGCCGTCTGCCGCAACCTGCCAGCCGGAGAGATAGATCGCCTCGATGCCTGCCTTGGCCTGCTGCATGGCCTGCCCGCCGGTGATAGCACCCATGCAGTTCACATATCCCTTCTTGGCATGGCCATGAACCAGTTTCCAGAGCTTTTCCGCGCCTTGCTTGGCGTAGGTGTGTTCGGGTTGTACCGAACCGCGAAGACGTACTACGTCTTCTGCGCTGTAACCGCGTTTCACATCGGTCCAGCGGGGATTTTCCGCCCAATCCTTTTGCAAGGCTTCGATCTGTTCTCTACGTGTCATCTGTCGTTTCTCCAGTGGTATATTTGGTTCAGTATTTTGCTTTCGTCCCGACTCAGTCGAGTTGCTCATAGGCAGGCAGAGTTAGAAACTCCTCGAATTCATCAGCCGCGACGATTTGCCGCAACAGGGTTGCCGCCAGTTCGTATTGGCCAGCTTCATAAGCCAGTTCACCCGCTTCTTTCCGGATCAGCTCCAGCTCGTCACTGACCGCATGGTCGAAAAGCTGATAGGTGACATCCCGGCCATCATTGAGCACCCCTTTGGGATAGCGAATCCATTGCCAGATCTGCGAACGGGCAATCTCCGCGGTTGCCGCATCCTCCATCAGATGGTGAATCGGCACGGCGCCTCGCCCACCCAGCCAGGCGGCCATGTAACGCAGGGCGGCACTGATATTGTTGCGTAATCCCGCTTCCGTTATTTCACCTTCAGGCACCTGTAACAGGTCGCTGCCGGCGACAACCAAACCATCATCCAACTGGTCGAGTTGATTGGGCCCGGGCATATGATGATCGAAAACTTCCATCGCTATCGGTACCAATCCGGGATGGGCAACCCATGTGCCGTCATGGCCATCCCCTGCTTCCCGTTCCTTATCCAGGCGAACCTTCTGTTTGGCTTCAGCATCCGCCTCCGCATCGTCACGGATCGGAATCTGCGCCGCCATGCCTCCCATGGCATGGGCGCCTCGGCGATGACAGGTATTGATCAATAGCTTTGAATAGGTTCGCAAAAAAGGAACGGACATGGTGACCTGGCTGCGATCGGGCAGCACGCATTCTGGATGCGCGTGAAAACGCTTGATGAAGCTGAAGATGTAGTCCCAACGTCCGCAGTTCAGACCGCAGATATAGTCACGCAGCTCGTAGAGGATTTCATCCATCTCAAAGACAGCCGTGATGGTCTCGATCAACACGGTACAGCGGATCGTCCCATGCTCCAGACCCAATTGCTTTTCCGACCACATGAAGATATCCCGCCACAATTGGGCCTCCATGTGATTTTCCATTTTCGGCAGATAAAAATAGGGCCCGGTACCCCGATCAAGCAGGGCTTTTGCGTTATGAAACAGGTAGAGACCGTAATCAAACAAAGCTGCGGAGAGACGACGCCCGTCCACCAGGACATGTTTCTCTTCCAGGTGCCATCCCCTGGGGCGAACGATCAGCGTCGCCAACTCATCTTTGAGGCTGTAGGCTTTGCCTTCCGGACTGGTGTAGGACAAAGTCCGATTGACTGCCTCCCTCAGGTTGATTTGACCTTCGACAGTGGCTTCCCAGGTCGGCGAGTGTGCGTCTTCCAAATCCGCCATGAAACATTTGGCGCCTGAGTTCAATGCATTTATCAGCATCTTGCGATCAACCGGGCCGGTAATCTCCACCCGCCGGTCCTGAAGATCCGCCGGTGCCGGCCGAACTTTCCACTCCGACTGCCTTATGTCGCTGGATTGCTCTGGAAAATCGGGTAGCTCACCACCGTTCAGGCGCACCTGCCTCTCCTCCCTGAGCTTCAGCAGTTCTCGTCGCCTGCCGCCGAAATGGCGTTCAAGCTCAGCAACGAAATGCAGGGCTTCCGATGTGAGGACAGTTTCGAATCCCGTACCTATGGGACCGGTTACTCTTACCTCATGTGGCTGCTGCCTGAGACCCGTTGGCGTGCTGGACATAATCTTTGTTCTCCTCATCTTCACTCTTGCCATGCACCTTAAGCGGGCATGGAATTAGTTATCTTTTGGTCGTGTCCCGATCTGAGGCTCACGATCATTTTGTGCACTGCGTTAAAGCATAGTGAAAAGGTCAAGATTATTTTCAAAAAAATATCAATAGTTAGCTTTGATAAAAAAAATAGTGCGGTGCAAAAAAATCAGCTAAACCTTAGTAAATATCTCAAGTTTTAGAGCCATACACCGAATAAGCGCACCAAAATGATGCAAATCCATCCACGTCAGATTGCACAATCGATTCTTACTGGGTTTGAGCGACACTTCTCCTTTTTCCAGGAGATCAGCAGTGCCGCCCGCCATCGCTTCGAGTATGCGGACTGGGATGCGGTAAGGGAGGCCTCTGCAAAACGCATCAGTTTCTACGATCTGCGGGTGCAGGAGGCGATTGAGCGTCTACACGCAAATTTCGACATCAGTGATCTGGATGAGAAACTTTGGCAGCAGGTCAAACAGACCTACGCCGGCATGCTGAAGACCCATAGTCGGCCGGAGCTCGCTGAGACATTCTACAATTCAGTATTCTGCCGTCTGTTCGAGCGTAAATATTACGATAACGACAAAATCTTCATAGAATCCCAGGTCGATCGTGATCAGTTATCGGTACGTTATCGCGTCTATATGTCTTTCCACGTCGCTGAAGGGGGACTGACTGGAACGATCTGGGATATTCTCTCGGCCTTCTATTTCTCACTCCCTTACGAAGATATCAAGCGGGACTGCGAACGGGTGGCTCAATCCCTGCTCGATCAGGCCGGATTCGATGAGCTCCCGGTAGATTTGCGCTTCGATCTGCTGGAATCCCCATTTTATCGAAATAAAGCCGCCTACATCATAGGACGCATGGTATACGGCGATCAGGTTCGACCCTTCATCCTGCCGTTGATCAATAACGAAAACGGTGGTCTGTATGTGGACACCCTGCTCATTCGGGGCCGCCATGTAGAGGCTGTGTTCAGCTTTGCCCGGGCCTACTTCATGGCTAAGACACCAGTACCAACGGCAACGGTCGAGTTTCTACAGAGCATCATGCCCTACAAGACCCTGGCTGAACTCTATAACAGTATCGGTTTTCACAAACAGGCCAAGAATGAGTTCTACAGAGACCTGCTGAATCATCTTGCCGAAAGTAACGATCTATTTGTAACCGCTGCCGGAACACCCGGATTAGTCATGCAGGTATTTACACTTCCCTCTTTTCCCCATGTCTTCAAGGTGATTCGAGACCGTTTCCCACCGCAAAAAGAGGTCACCCACAAGCTAGTGAAAGAGCGTTACCTACAGGTCAAGAAACACGATCGTATCGGCCGCATGGCCGATACGCTGGATTTCATGGATGTCGCCCTGCCCATCGAACGCATAGAAACCAAATTATTGCAGGAACTGCAGGAGACAGTGGGCTCTCAACTGGAATACGATGGCGACATGCTGGTCATCAGGCACCTCTATATCGAACGCCGGATGGTGCCTCTCAATCTCTATCTGCAAAACGCGGATGAGACTCAGACCAGAGAGATACTTGATGATTGGGGACTGGCCTTAAAACAGCTGATGGGCGTGAATATCTTCCCCGGAGACCTGCTGTTCAAGAATTTTGGTGTCAACTGCCAGGGTAAGGTTGTTTTCTACGATTATGATGAGATTTGTTACCTCAGTGAAGTCAACTTCCGCAAGATCCCCCCGCCTCGGAGCTCCCTGGACCTCTACCGTGATGAGCCCTGGTATAGTATCAATCCCAACGATGTCTTTCCGGAAGAGTTCATTACCTTCGTAACCACAGATGCGAAAACACGCAAGTTACTGATGGATCTGCATCCCGAACTTTTCGATTTCAGATATTGGCAGATGGCTCAACGGAATCTTGCGGCAGGGATTCAGGCGGATGTATTTCCCTATTCCCAAAAACTGCGCTTTGCACGTCCTGAAACAGTACCGGGAGAAGCGATAGACCTTGCCAACACGGCATAGGTAGGTTTAGAAAAACATCGAGGATAGCTGTATTGATTGTCCCACAACAAGGGTGCGGGCGATAGCGCCTCAATCTGAATGAGCTGTCATGTTATTGCGCACCTTTGCCGAGCAGCACCACTTCGATGGTCTGTAACAGAATGATGAAATCGAGCATCGTACTGGCATTCTTCACGTAGTAGAGGTCATACTCCAGCTTGCGCTTCGCATCCTCTTCCGAAGCGCCATAGGGGTAGAGCAACTGAGCCCATCCCGTCAATCCAGGCTTGACCCAGTGGCGCTGCAGATAGTAGGGAATGTCATTCGAAAGCTGCAGTACAAACTCGGGCCGTTCCGGGCGAGGACCCACCAAACTCATATCCCCATTCAATATATTGAAAATCTGCGGCAACTCGTCAAGGCGGGTCTTTCTGAGGAAACCACCCAGTTTAGTGATCCGGGTGTCGTTTTTACTTGCCCACCTTGCGACGCCATCAGCCTCCGCATCAGTACGCATACTGCGGAATTTGTAAACCTTGAACAGCTTACCATTTTTTCCCACACGTACCTGGCTATATAGGATGGGATCCCTGCCACCCGACTCAATCAAGCTGGCAAGCGTAACCAGAACCATTACTGGAGCAGACACAATGAAAATCACGATGCCCACGATCATATCGAAAGACTTCTTTATGGTACGGTTTAAGGCTCTTTGACGATATCCATCGGTGTACAGCATCCAGCTGGGATAGAGCAGATCGATGTTGATGATCGAAAGTTCCTTCTCAAAAAAGGTCAGCAGATCGAGGATCTGAATCCCCTTTATCTTGCACTCCAGCAGCTCATGGTTTGGCAGTTTCTTACGTCTGTCGTCCACAGCAACCACGATTTCATCAACTGCCAGACGATTTGAGATCTCGAGCAGTGTCTGATCCTTTACTACCTGCCGTTCCTCATCGATCAATTCGATTCGGTCACCCAGATTGACATAACCGACAACGACGATGCCTACGGTATCCTTAGCCTTGACCGACTCTTCGATCCTATCCGCATTGATCCCAACACCCAGTACCAAAACACGACGCTTCAACGTCTTATCCGAGGTGACCCTGACAAACAGGGTCCTGGCAACGAGAATCCCCAGTATCGATATGATTAGACCGTGGGTGAGTAGCGAGCGCTCGGAGAGTGGGAACAGCTGCAGGGTAAAGAACAATGAAGCCATTGCCAAACCACCGACCAGAAACCCAAGTATCAGCCTGAGCAAAAACCCCGATGAGGAGGCCATTGAACCCTTTTGGTAAAGACCCAATGCCGTGAGGGACGAAAACATGATCACAGCGAAGAGGGCCGGCAGGTTTTTCAGCATCTCATCGTCGACAGGAATTGGGCTGAGACTGTATTTGTGGCGCAGATATATCGCACCTAACATCGATAAAAAAAAGATAAGGGTCTCTATGACACCAAGCAGGACAACCGCCTTAGAAATGTAGATGCCAAAAAGCTTGATCATGACTGCGCTATATCTGTCCTTCTACCGGGTATTTTGCTGAAATCTGCCAATCCAGATCCTTAACAATATAAATAGTTATCCAACCTACCCGTAACTAGCGTCCGGATTCTAACAAATTTTAAATAAAATAACCGGATGGATTCTGTTTCTTGGATTCGACTGAACTATACGAAATCTGATGAACCCGTCTTCGATTGAAAGACGACTATATAATTGACGTTATGGCAATCACCTGTGCTTCGAAGGAGGAATCCACGTGCCATATGTCAATATCAAGATCACAAGGGAAGAGGTTAGCAAGGAACAGAAACAACAACTTATCACCGGCGCGACCCGGCTATTGGCGGACATTCTGGGAAAAAACCCGGCCACCACCTTTGTCATCATCGAGGAGGTCGATACGGATAATTGGGGTATAGCCGGTGAACAGGTCACTGAACGACGCAAAAAAGGGCTCTAGTGCCTGTTCTAAGGCCGATTGATAAAACCCGCTCAGAAGAGCGGGTTAATTGTCTTTCACGGATAACTGGCAATTGATGGGATCAGCCGCCTAGTCTCTCCTGGATTGCATTGACAACCACTTCACTTGAGGTGGCGCTGACAGTCAGCAACATATTTTCGTTTCTGTAGAAATCGACAAGCGGCGCGGTCTTCTCGTTGTAAACGTCGAGTCGATTGGAGATCGCCTCCTCCGTCTCGTCATCACGTTGCACCACACTACCGCCACATTTGTCACATACACCCTCAACCTTGGTGGGCATACTCTTGACGTTGTAGATGGCTCCGCAGTCGACGCAGGTACGGCGGGTGGTTAGGCGATCGAGGATCACCTCACGGGGCACATCGATCTCCACCGCAAAATCGAGATCGACAGCGATTCTCTTCAGCAAATCCTTGAGTGCCTCAGCCTGGGGGATAGTGCGGGGAAACCCGTCGAGGAGAAAACCCTTTTCACAATCCGGCTCCTGGAGACGCTGCTCCATGATCCCCATGATCAGGTCATCAGGCACCAGATCGCCGGCCTTCATATAGGCCTCTGCCTGCTTACCCAATTCACTGCCTGCCTGAACGGCTCCACGCAGAATATCGCCGGTGGAGATCTGTACCGAGCCATCCAGCTGAGTCAGCTGTTTGGCCACAGTCCCTTTACCTGCACCGGGTGCACCCAACAGAATAAGTTTCATTGATCGCTCCTGTTTTATTCCTTTAGAGTTATTGAGATGCCAAGTGCGGGACCAACCTTGGGTTGAATCAATCGCCCCGGCTTAGTGTCAAAACCGGCGCTATTATACTTATTTCGGGCTTGACGTCGCTGCCCGATGATTTATTAACCCATAGATTAAATTGTTGGAACAGACCCATAAATGCATAACCTGAATGGAATCCGCTTCGAACCGGTCTCACACCAATCCAAGTCTTCGGGTCTCGCCCTGGTGCGGACCGCGATACTACCCTGCCTGATGGCAGTTTATGGCTGCTCCAGTTCACCGCCACGCAATATGGCCGATGCCTGCGATATCTTCGAGGAAAAAGACGATTGGTATGAGGCATCCGAGGAGGCCTTCGAGAAGTGGGGTGTGCCGATCCACGTACAATTGGCCATTATTCACCAGGAGTCCCGCTTCGAACACGATGCAAAACCCCCTAGAGAGAAGCTGTTCTGGTTCATTCCGTGGTTTCGCAAATCGTCTGCCTATGGCTATGCCCAAGTTCAGGATACGACCTGGGAGTGGTACCAGCGGGAAACGGGAAACAGTTGGGCGGATCGGGACGATTATGAGGATGCAGTCGACTTTATCGGCTGGTATGGGAGTGTCTCACATCGCAAACTGGGTATCTCGAAGTGGGACACCTACCGGCAATATCTCGCCTACCACGAGGGTCATGGCGGCTACAAGCGCGCCAGTTACAACAAAAAACCCTGGTTGCTGAAGGTGGCCCGCAAAGTGGAAAGCAACGCTAAACGGTACCGCTCCCAAATCGCCTCATGCAGAGAGAGATTGGAGCGGGGATGGAGCCTGTGGCCATTCTGATACAGATCTTAGACTTGCAAGGACCTTCTCCAATTGCCTGCCTAATCAATCAGGATCAATTAACCTATAAGCTTTTATCAAGTTAAGCCGCTATATAAACTACTGGCACACATCAGATACCTGAAATAGAGAAATCGGTTTTTTTACTCGTAGTGAGCCCTGTTTCCAGACAAGGTGGGAACATTCCCGGATAGGCCAACATGGTTGAAATTCAAGCCTTTAGATATAGAGTTGACTAAGTAGCAACAACAGACGATGACTTGCATTTAAATAGTGAATATTGATGTTTTAAATGGTGGATGACGTTTAAAAAAACTAATACTTTCTATTGAAGCCATTCCATGGACCAATACTAAAGCCAACATTACACTATTTAAGGTTTATTTTGGCTTACCTTTCTACGACATTCGAGTAAAGGCTATGGATACTGACATCGCGCTCAACGTTACAACCGCAATCCTCTTCATGGGGGTGCTTGGTCTGTTGCTCTCCTCCATGCTTGCCTTTGCCAATAAAAAACTCTGGGTCTTTGAAGACCCACGGATCGACGAAATAGAGAGTATGTTGCCCGCCACGAATTGCGGCGCCTGCGGCAATGCCGGGTGTCGTCCGTTCGCGGAGGCACTGATTTCGGGTGATGTCGCTCCCGCTCAGTGCACGGTCAGCAGCGCCGAAGTGATCGATGAGATAGCGGATTACCTGGGCGTTGACAGTGGTGATGTGGTTAAGCGGGTGGCACGCCTCGCCTGTGCGGGCGGGTCGCACGTGGCGCGCATGCGCGCCCATTACGATGGACTCGAGAGTTGTCGCGCGGCATCGGTCGTTTCCGGTGGGCCCAAGAGCTGTACCTGGGGCTGCATCGGTCTGGCGGATTGTGCCGATGTATGTGACTTAGACGCCATCACCATGGATAGCCACGGTCTGCCGGTGGTAGACGCGGAAAAGTGCACGGCCTGCGAGGATTGCGTGGAGATCTGCCCTAAGGGTCTTTTCTCCATTCAACCTGTGGATCGCAGACTCTGGGTGGCCTGTAAAAATCTGGAGCACGGCGATACCGCCGAGAACGAATGTGAGGTTGCCTGCACGGCCTGTGAGCGTTGTGTGAAGGATTCCCCGGAAGGACTGATTACAATTCAAAACAACCTGGCAGTGGTCGATTACGGTAACAATGGTCTCGCCTCACCGGTGGCCACGGAAAGGTGTCCAACAGGGGCTATTGTATGGCTCGACGATGACAAAGGACCCGTCAAAGGTATCTACGCCAAGCGTATCGTGAGAAGTGAAGCCCTTCCCCTTTGAGAGAAGGCTGTTGTATCGATTTCGGCATAGAGTACTCACACCAAGTGCTTAAAGCTGAGATTAATAATCCTTAAACTAGACAAGAGATGTGTTCAATGTTTGGTAAAAAAGACGAGAAGACCTTCAAGTATCCCGGCATCCGCATGGCGATGGACGGCAATGGCGCGGTGATCATGTGTGAGCGGGAGGCTTCGGACGCAGCGGGTGCATACCCGATCACACCCTCCACCCAGATGGGTGAGTATTGGGCAGAAGAGACGGCCAAAGGTCATGTCAATATCTCCGACCGCTCATTGATCTTCATTGAACCTGAATCTGAACACGCTGCGGCGGCGGTAACCGCGGGCATGTCGATGACCGGCCTGCGCGCAACCAACTTCTCGTCTGCCCAGGGCATTGCATTCATGCATGAATCCCTCTATACCGCGGTGGGAAAACGTCTCCCCTACGTACTGAACATAGGTTGTCGCGCCATCACCAAGGCCTCGTTGAATGTGCACTGTGGCCATGACGATTTTCACTGTATCGACGACACCGGTTTTTTTCAGGTATTCGCCAATAATGCCCAGGGTGCGGCTGATCTCAACCTGATCGGACGCAAGATTGCCGAACTCTCACTGACTCCGGCTGCGGTGGCCCAGGATGGCTTTCTCACCACCCACCTGATTGAACCCCTGATGGTGCCGGAGCGGGAGCTGATCAACGAATTCCTGGGATGCCCGGATGACGAAATAGAGTGCCCTACGCCGGCGCAAAAGCTGCTCTACGGTGAAACCCGACGCCGGGTTCCCATGATCTGGGATGTGGATAATCCGATGCTCTCCGGCTCGGTGCAGAATCAGGATGCCTATATGCAGACCACTGCAGCTCAGCGTCCCTACTTTTTCCAACATATTCCGCAGATAACCGACCAGGTGATGGAGGAGTATTACCAGCTCACCGGTCGTCGCTACCAGCGCATCGGCTGTTACAATACCGACAAGGCCGACTATGTCATCGTCGGCATGGGATCGATGATCGTGCAGGCCCATGGGGTTGCCGACTATCTGCAGAAAACCCGCAAGCTGAAGGTGGGTATCGTCGACATCACCATGTTCCGCCCCTTCCCCGGTGACCTGCTGGGTGCTTTGCTGAAGGGTAAAAAGGGTGTCTGTGTGCTCGAACGCACCGACCAGCCGCTGGCGGAAGACCTGCCGTTGATGCGTGAAGTACGTTCGGTGATTTCCAAATGTATCGAAAACGGGCAGGCCGCTGCGGGCAAGCAGCAACTGCCCTACCCCAGCTACGACAGCTATTCCAGTTTCAGCGATGCGCCACACCTCTACTCCGGCGCCTATGGTCTCGGATCGAGAGACCTGCAGCCCGAGGCCCTGATCGGCGCGGTTGAAAACATGCTGCCGGATGGCGGGCATCGCAAGTTCTTCTATCTGGGCATCGATTTCGTCCGCGAGGCGGACAATCCCAAACAGGAGATCCATATCGAGCGTTTGCTCGAGGCCTATCCGGACATCGGTAAAATGGCCCTTCGCGGTTCCGAGAATCCCAATCTGATGCCAGAGGGATCGATTACTGTGCGCATGCACTCAGTCGGTGGCTGGGGCGCAATCACCACCGGTAAGAACCTGGTCATGACCCTGTATGATCTACTGGGTTACGAGATCAAGGCCAATCCGAAATATGGCTCCGAGAAAAAAGGGCAACCGACTACCTACTACCTGTCTGCGGCACCGACCCCGATTCCCCTTAACTGCGAATACCACTATGTGGATGTGGTGTTGAGTCCCGATCCGAATGTCTTCGGCCACTCCAACCCCCTCGCCGGGTTGAAAAAGGGCGGCACCTTGATCATCCAGTCCAATCTGGGAAGCGCCGACGAAGTCTGGCACTCTTTCCCCCGCTGGATGCAGCAGGAGGTCGTCGACAACGAGATCCATGTTTTCTATGTGGATGGTTTCAAAATCGCCCGTGAAGAGGCAACCGATGCCGATCTGCAGCTGCGTATGCAGGGTAATGCCTTCCAGGGCGCCTTCTTTGCAGGCTCGCCATTGATGGAGATGGCCGGTCTGGATGAAAAGAAGCTGTTCGCAGCCATCGAAGACCAGCTGCAACATAAATTCGGCAGCAAAGGCCGTCGGGTGGTGGAAGACAACCTGCGTGTGGTACGGCGCGGTTTCGATGAGATTCACGAAATCACCAACAAGGTCGTCGGTTCCACCGCACAGATGCCGGTCAAGAAAGAGCTCGGTTTACCGGTCATGCTCAAGCAGCTTCCCCAGGCGGACGGCGGCATCTCCGATGTACATCGTTTCTGGGAACAGACCGGCAGCTTCTATGCAACCGGTAAAGGCAACGAGAACCTGGCGGATCCCTATCAGGCACTGTCACTGATCCCCGCCGCCACCGGTGTCTTTCGTGACATGACCCAGATCCGTTTCGACTATCCCAAATGGGTTGCAGAAAACTGCACCGCCTGCGGCGATTGCTATGTGGTCTGTCCGGACAGCGCAATTCCGGGCCTGGTCAACACCCTGAGCGATATCTTCAATACCGCCATCAACCGCATCGAAACGACAGGCCGCCCGACCCAATACCTCAGACGTGAAAGCCGCAACGTGGAGAAACGTCTTCGTGAACTCCTGAACGAAGGCGGTGATGCCGTGAATGTCAGACAGTGCCTTGATCAGGCTGTTCTTGAGTCCATCGCGGCGGCCGAGATCGAAGAAGAGTCCCGGCCCAACCTGGAAGAGGAGTTCGCACTGTTCCTGCAGGCACTGGGCGAGTTCGACTTCTCCGTTACCAAACCTTATTGGAACACCATGGAGAAGAAGAACAAAAACAGCGGTGGACTCTTCTCCATTACGGTCAATCCCTACACCTGCAAAGGGTGTATGGAGTGTGTCGAAATCTGTGAGGATGATGCCCTGGTCGCCACCCATCAGGATGAAGCGGCCATCCAGCGCATGCGCGACGACTGGAATATCTGGCTCGACCTGCCGACCAGCCATCCGTCGTTCAACCGTATCGACGATCTGGACGAAAAGATTGGCGCCCTGCACACCCTGCTGATGGACAAGACCAACTACAACTCCATGTCCTGCGGTGACGGCGCCTGCCTCGGTTGTGGCGAAAAGACCATCATCCATCTATTCACCAGTACCGTGACCGCCTTGATGCAGCCCCGGGTAAAACAGCACCTGGAGAAGATCGACAGATTGATCGGGGAATTGGAACAGCATGTGCGCCTCAAACTCGCAGCGGGTGTCGATCTAAGCGATTCGAGTGCCATTGCCGAAGCCGTCTCCAGCAACCAGGAGGGTGACCTCACCCTTTCCAACCTGAGCGACAATCTCGACAGTGGCCATGAGAAGACTGTGATCGACCGTGAATGGCTGCAGTGGGCGACACAGTTGTTGGATCAGTTGCGCGAGTTGAAGTGGCAATACATTGAAGGTGTCACCAACAACGGCCGCGCCGAAATGGGCATAGTCAATGCGACTGGATGTACCTCCGTATGGGGATCGACCTACCCCTATAATCCTTACCCATTCCCCTGGGCCAGCCACCTTTTCCAGGATAGTCCGTCGGTTGCGATGGGTTTGTTCGAGGGACATATGCGCAAGATGGCGAACGGATTCGCGGCAATCCGTAAAGCTGAACTGGAATTGGCAGGTAAATTCAACCCGTCCGAACACGGTGAGTATTTCAAACAGTTCAACTGGAACGATTTCAGCGATGAGGAGTGGCTGCTCTGCCCACCGGTCGTCTCAGTGGGCGGTGATGGTGCGATGTACGACATCGGTTTCCAGAATCTCTCGAGGGCCCTGGCCTCAGGCATGCCGATAAAGGTTCTGGTACTGGATACCCAGGTCTACTCCAATACCGGCGGCCAGGCCTGTACCTCCGGCTACATCGGCCAGGTTGCCGACATGAGTCCATACGGCAAGGCATGGAAAGGTAAGGAGGAGATCCGCAAAGAGGTATCATTGATCGGTATAGCCCACCGTACCACTTATGTGTTACAGGGCACGATCAACAATACGACACACTTGATCGAAGGTTATATCGACGGTCTCAACAGCCGCCGACCGGCACTGTTCAATATCTACGCCGTATGTCCGCCCGAGCATGGAATCGGTGACGATGTCGCTGCCCAGCAATCGAAAATGGCTGTCGAGGGACGTGCCTATCCGTTGATTAAATATGATCCGGATGCGGGAATGACCATAGAAGACTGCATCGATCTGGAAGGCAATCCGGCAATGGATAACGACTGGCCGATGTACAGCATCGAATACCAGGATGAGAAGGGCGAGGCATGCAAGCTGGAGGTCCCGATGACCTTTGCCGACTTTGCCGTTACCGAGGGACGCTTCCGCAAGCAGTTCCGCATGGCGCCTCCGGAAACCTGGAATGACAATATGGTGCCGATGCATGAATTCATCGATCTTGACGAGGATGACCGCGACGGCAAGTTCCCCTATATCTGGGGAGTCGACGCTAAGAATCGCCTGATGAGAATCATCTGTGCGGAAGAGATCGCCCGCTCCTGCGATGAGCGCCGCCAGTTTTGGCGTCAGCTTAAGGGTATCGCCGGTGAACTCGATAAAGTCGATGTGAATGCCCTGGTGGATCAGGCCAAAATCGATATGGCTAACCGCCTCAGTTCCACCCTGCTCTCAATGGCGGCCACCGGCAATGCCGAGGCATTGGCAGGCACCATATCAGCCAACGGCACACCAGGGAACGGCGCAGCAGCCGCGGCTTCCGGCGCAGGTGAAATCCTGGGTGATTACGAACCGGTATGGATCGAAACGCCGGAATGCACGGCCTGTGACGAGTGTGTCGAGATCAGCCCTGGTATTTTCGCCTATAACGACGACAAAAAGGCGGTCATAGTCGATCCAAAGGCGGGGCACTTCAAGGACATAGTCAAGGCGGCTGAAAAGTGTACTGCCGGATGCATCCATCCCGGCACACCCTGGAATCCATCGGAAAAAGACTTGGACAAGCTGGTCAAACGGGCTGCAAAATACCAATAAGCACGTTGACATAAGCAAAAATGGCAAACAGAAAACGCTTCTTTAAAAATAGGCGGATCATTAGATCCGCCTGCTGACCGAGTCTGAATGATATGGGACTTCTCAACCTGCTGTTTGGGCTGAAAAGCTTTACCCACGGCATCCATCCACCCTATAACAAGGATACGGCGGACAAGCCGATCCGGCGTCTTGCTTTCCCCGCGCAACTGGTACTGCCGCTGGACCAGCATATCGGAAAGCCAGCGATCCCGCTGGTCAAAAAGGGACAGGAAGTGGTACGTGGCGAGCCAATTGCCAAAGCCGATGGAAACTTCTCCGTACCCCTGCACGCACCGGCCACTGGACGGGTACGGGATATCGCGCTGCTGCCGACGCCCAAAGGTCCGAAGTCCAACGGGATAGTCTTGGATGTCTACCAGGGCTCAACCCAGGAGGTATTGTGGGGACACCCCCGTGATATGAGTGACCTCAATCAGCAGGAGATCATTCAGGCGATCCAGGATAGCGGCATGGTAGGGCTCGGCGGGGCAGCCTTTCCTTCGCATATGAAACTGACGATCCCAAAGGATAAGCAGGTCGATACCCTTATCATCAACGGCTGTGAATGCGAGCCCTATCTAACCTGTGATCATCGTATCATGCTGGAATACCCAAAAGAGCTGATTCGGGGTATACGCTATGCGATGCGGGCATCCGGCACCCGCCAGGCCATCATCGGCATTGAAGACAACAAAATGGATGCTGCCGAGGTATTGCGCGCCAGCCTCTCCAATGGCAGTTCTATCCGGGTCGAGGTGGTTGAAACCAAGTACCCGCAGGGTTCTGAGAAGATGCTGATCAAGTCGCTGCTTGACCGGGAAGTGCCTACCGGTGGATTACCGGCCGATGTCGGTGTCGTTGTCAACAATGTAGGCACCCTGGCGTTTCTTGGCATGTTACTGCCACAGGGGCAGGGACTTATCGAACGGGTGATCACCGTCGCCGGGCCCGGCGTCCTCAAACCGGGTAACTACATGGTGCCTCTGGGGACACCGATACGCCATATTCTGGAACAGGCAGGATATGAGGGTTCACGCACCGAGTTCATTCTCGGTGGTCCGATGATGGGTCCCGCAGTATCCGCCATGGACACCCCCATCACCAAAGGCACCTCCGGTCTGTTGGTATTGAACGAGCCTTCGATTGAAGATGAGAGCCAAAGAATCTGGCCCTGTATCCGTTGTGCACGCTGTGTCAGTGCCTGTCCTATGCATCTCAATCCCTCTATGCTCGGACAGCTGGCGGCAAAACGCAAATATGATGAGATGGCCCTGGACTACCATCTCAATGATTGTTTCGAGTGCGGTTGTTGTTCCTATGTCTGTCCCTCAAACATTCCGCTTGTACAATATTTCCGTATCGCCAAAGCAATCAACAGAGAGCAGGCCGCATGAGTAAAAAGCCCACCATCGAACTGCGTACCTCGCCCCATGCCCATGCGGGAGATGATGTGGTGCGGATAATGCGCAACGTAGTCTATGCCTTGCTGCCGATCTGCATCTTCATGATCTGGCAATTCGGCATCAGCGCCTTGGCCCTGCTGGTGGTGGTGACCGTTACATGTCTGTTGAGCGAACGTCTGTTCAATCGCCTGAATGACGAACCCAACAGTCTGGGAGACTGGTCCGCAACCATCACCGGCCTGTTGCTGGCGTTGACCCTTCCCCCCGGCTTTCCCCTTTGGATGGGTGTCGTGGCGGGTTTCATCGCCATCGCCCTGGGCAAAGCCCTGTTCGGCGGCCTTGGTATGAATGCCATGAACCCGGCACTGATCGGCCGCGCTTTTGTCCAGGCAGCGTTTCCGGTGGCTATCACCACCTGGACGCCTGCCTTCTTCGAAGGACGTTTCGCCCAATTCATTCCGACTACGCTTACCCCACCATTCCTGCAACCCCCAGCTCTGGGCGATTGGGTGGCTGAGGTGAAGGTTGACGCCTTCAGCGGCGCCACACCGCTGGCGTTGCAGAAATTCGAAGGCGTACAAACCGATATCATGGAGATGCTGCTGGGAACCACCGCCGGATCGGCTGGCGAGACTTCGGCGCTCTTGATCCTAGTCTGCGGGATCTACCTGGCTGCAAGAAAAATGCTCGACTGGCGCATACCGGTGCTGGTAATGCTCGGTGCAGCGCTCACTGCCGGCATCTTCTTCCTCATCGATCCCGGCCGCTATCCGGATCCCCTGTTCGTACTCTGTTCAGGTGGTTTGATGCTGGGCGCTTGGTTTATGGCGAGCGATATGGTCGGTTCGCCAGTCACCCCGCTTGGCGTCATTATCTATGGATTGATGATTGGCATAATCACGGTGATTATCCGCCTTTTCGGCGGTCTGACCGAAGGCGTCATGTACGCCATTCTCCTGGGAAATGCGGCCACACCGCTGATCGATCAGATAACCCAGCCCCGCGTATTCGGTGAGCAGAAGGCAAGCAAATGAGTACTCCTGAAGCAGAAGTCATGCAGCCATCGACTCCCGCCGGTCCCATGATCCGGACGCTGATGGGTATTGCCATGCTGTCCGGGTTTCTGGTCGTTCTCACCTATCAGCTGACCAAACCGATCATCGCAGAAAATCAGCGCCGGGCTATCGAGGCGGCTGTTTTCACGGTCCTCCCGGGGGCTGTTGCACGGCGGGATTTTGTCATCAGTGACGGTGAGCTGAACCCGGTAACCGCAGACAAGCCCAGCGATGGTATTCTGGTCTACGCCGGATATGACAGTGAAGGCGATCTGAAGGGCGTCGCGGCAAAGGCCGCAGCACAGGGTTATGCGGATTTGATCCATATCCTGTATGGCTACGACCCCGCCTGCGAATGTATCCGCGGTGTGAAAGTCCTGAAATTGGCCGAGACACCCGGCTTGGGCGATAAAATTATCACCGATGCCAATTTTGTCGCCAACTTCGAGGCTTTGGATGCCAGGCTAAGTGGCGATGGGCAGGCGCTGGCAAATGAGATCGTCACAGTCAAGCATGGCAGTAAACAGAATCCCTGGGAGATCGATGCCATCTCCGGCGCCACCATTTCATCGAAAGCGGTGGGAAAGGCGCTCAATCAGTCGGCCAAACATCTGCTGCCTGATCTTGTGCCCCAACTGGATAGGCTGCTACAGGAAGACAACACCGTGGATCTGACTGAGGTCACCGATGAATAAACGATATATAACGATACTCTGCACATCCACAGAGAAGCGAATTAGTCATGGGTAAAGACAACAACACCATCACCTGGGAAACATTCTCCGAAGGCCTGTGGCGGGACAACCCGGTGTTCGTCATGCTGCTCGGCATGTGCCCTGTTCTGGCGGTCACCAACTCGGCGATCAACGCCTTGGCAATGGGTCTCGCCACAACTTTTGTACTTCTCGCCTCCGGCACCCTGATCTCGCTGCTGCGTCACAGCATACCGAAACAGGTCCGGATCGCCACCTATATCGTCATCATCGCCACCTTTGTCACCATCGTCGATTACACCATCCAGGCGATATCCCTCGACCTCTATAATGCCTTGGGTGCCTTTATTCAGCTGATTGTGGTGAATTGCATGATTCTCGGTCGAGCGGAGGCCTACGCTTCCAGGAACCGACCGTTAAAGGCAGTCACAAACGGACTTGGGATGGGCATCGGCTTCACCTTCGCTCTTCTCTGTCTGGGCGTGGTACGCGAGATCCTCGGCGCCGGCAGCCTGTTCGGAATCGATCTGTTCGGCCCCCGGTTCGAACCCTGGGTGGTGATGGTACTGCCGGCTGGCGGTTTTCTTGTGCTCGGGGCCTGGCTGCTGTTGTTTGAGTGGTTAAATCAACGGAAAGAGCGGGCGGAGCTGGAAACAGCGGCGGAAACGCAGTGATTAATTTTAAATTCATATTTCGGAATGAAATGAACCATGGGCACTGAATCACTCAGTTTTATTTTTCTAAACGCAGTACTGGCCAACAACTTCGTGCTGGCGCTGTTTCTCGGTCTTTGCCCGTTTCTTGGAGTCTCAGGCAAACTCAACACCGCCCTGCCCATGGGATTGGCCACAATGTTCGTCATGCTGGTCAGTTCCGTCTGCGCCTATCTGATCAACATTGTCCTGGTGACATTCGAGATCGAGTTTCTGCGTTTAATCGCCTATATTGCTGTAATCGCCAGTGCTGTACAGCTGGTGGAGATGACGCTGAAGAAATTCACCCCGGGCCTGTTCCGTTCCCTGGGTATCTTTCTGCCGTTGATCACGACCAATTGCGCCATCCTCGGCCTGGCACTGTTTCAGACATTTAAAGAGTATGACTTCCTGCAATCATTGGTCTATGCCTTGGGAGCCGGGACAGGCTTTATTCTGGCGATCGTGTTAATGGCCGGTCTGCGGGAAAAGCTGGAGCTTTCGACCATGCCCAGCATTACCCAGGGCGCTGCGGTCAGTCTGATGCTCGGTGGGTTGCTGTCGCTCTCGTTTATGGGGTTTGCAGGACTCGGGGGTTGAACAATGATTGATTATCTAATTGCCATGACAATCATTCCTATTCTGCTGCTCGGTTGGTTGATCGTACAATCCATCGCGCGGCGTTTCGCCAAGCTGCATCCTGAATTCGGCCCCCCCAGGGAAGAGGGTGCGGGCTGCGGAAAGAGCTGTTTATGTAGCGGCAACAGCTGCCAACGTCAAGGGGACCACCTCAGAGGTTACAAACATGAATGATTCATCCAATCAATCCAACAGCAGAGGACAAGTGGTGAATGGGCAGATCGTCTGGTTCGAACATCTGAAAATGCAGGATGTGGATCAGGTGGGAGGAAAGAACGCGTCCTTGGGTGAGATGATCAGCGGCCTCGCCGATGCGGGTGTCAGCGTTCCGGGTGGCTTTGCTACAACAGCTCATGCATTTCGAGAATTTCTGCGTCACAATCACCTTGCGGAACGGATTGATCCATTATTGAAAGCCCTCGATGTGGAGGATGTAACCGCTTTGGCCGAGACAGGCAAGACGATTCGCCAATGGGTGGTTGAATCCCCCTTCCCTGAGGTTCTGGAGACCGCGGTAACCGAGGCCTACAAACAGCTCACCGGCGACACGGATACTCCCCCGTCTGTCGCTGTCCGTTCCTCGGCAACCGCCGAAGACCTGCCGGATGCCTCATTCGCCGGCCAGCAGGAGACCTTCCTCAATGTGCAGGGATTGGATGCCGTGATGATCGCCATCAAGGAGGTCTTCGCCTCCCTCTACAACGATCGGGCGATCTCCTATCGGGTACATCAGGGTTTTGCCCACGAAGATGTGGCTCTCTCCGCAGGTATTCAGCGCATGGTGCGTTCCGATATCGGCTCGTCCGGGGTTATGTTCACCCTGGACACCGAGTCCGGCTTCAAGGATGCCGTCTTTATCACCAGTTCCTACGGCTTGGGTGAGACGGTGGTACAGGGCTCGGTGAATCCGGATGAGTTCTACGTCCACAAGGGCAACGTGGAAGCTGGACGGCCGGCCATCCTGCGACGCAATCTGGGCGGTAAGGCGATCAAAATGATCTACGGTCAGGCGGATCAAGAGCGGGTGGTCACCGTCGATGTACCGGAACAGCAACGTCGGCAGTTCTCTCTCACAAACGAACAGGTGGAAAGCCTGGCGCAGATGGCGATCACCATCGAAAAACACTATCAGCGTCCAATGGACATCGAGTGGGGCCTGGATGGCAGTGACGGTCAACTCTATATCCTACAGGCAAGACCGGAGACGGTGGAGAGCCGGGTCAACGCCACCACGGTGGAACGATTCAAGTTGGAAGAGAAAGGCAAGGTGTTGGCCCAGGGCCGCGCCATCGGTCAACGCATCGGTGTCGGCGTGGCGAAGATCATCCATGACGCCAGTGAAATGGCCAAGGTCGAGCCCGGTGATGTATTGATCACCGACATGACCGACCCTGATTGGGAACCGGTGATGAAACGGGCCTCCGCCATCGTCACCAACCGGGGCGGCCGAACCTGTCATGCCGCGATTATCGCCCGCGAACTGGGTATCCCGGCGGTGGTGGGCTGCAACAATGCTACCGAAACCCTGCAAGAGGGCCAGGAAGTCACGGTATCCTGCGCCGAGGGTGATGACGGTTTTATCTATGAAGGTTTGCTGAAATTCTCGATCAGCCGCGGCGACGTCACCTCCCTTCCTGAACCACCCGCCAAGATCATGATGAATGTGGCCAATCCGAGTCGAGCCTTCGCCTTCAGCCGTATTCCCAATGCCGGTATCGGTCTGGCGCGCCTGGAGTTCATCATCAACACCACCATCGGTGTGCATCCCCGGGCACTGATGGAGTTTGACAATCTGCCCAGCGATATCAAGACCAAAGTTCAGAAACAGGTCGACGGTTATCCGGCCCCGGTCGATTTCTATGTGGAGAAACTGGTTGAAGGTATCTCCACCCTGGCTGCCGCCTTCAACGGTAAACCGGTCATCGTGCGCATGTCCGATTTCAAATCGAACGAATACGCAAACCTGATCGGAGGCAAACTCTATGAACCCGAAGAGGAGAATCCGATGATCGGTTTTCGCGGAGCCTCCCGCTATATTTCAGAGAGTTTCAGACCCTGCTTCGAGCTGGAATGCCGCGCCCTGAAACGGGTACGGGAAGAGATGGGATTCGAGAATGTGGAGATCATGATCCCCTTTGTACGCACCCTGGAGGAGGCAGCCGCTGTCATCCGACTGTTGGAGGAGAACGGCCTTAAACGGGGTGAAAACGGTTTACGGGTCATCATGATGTGCGAACTGCCCTCAAACGCCGTCCAGGCCGAAGAGTTTCTGGAATTTTTCGACGGCTTCTCTATCGGTTCAAACGATATGACCCAGTTGACCCTAGGATTGGACCGGGATTCCGGCTTGGTGGCCAAGAGCTTTGACGAGCGGGATCCCGCGGTTAAACGGATGCTCGAGATGGCCATTCAGGCCTGCAATACGGCAGGAAAATATGTCGGTATCTGCGGACAGGGCCCGTCCGACTACCCTGATCTTGCCGAATGGCTGGTTGAGCGAGGTATCCAAAGCGTCTCCCTGAATCCGGATACGGTAATCGATACCTGGCGTCTGCTGGCCGGCCTGGAAAGCTGATCGAACAGCCCGGGTGCCGCTTTTGGCGGCACCCGACTCATCCGTTTAAATCGCCTATAGCAATAAAACCCTGCAGCCCAGCGTATGAAGCGTACCATCTTCTTTCTTGCCGACCACACCGGCATCACAGTCGAAGCCATGGGACGATCGCTGTTGAGTCAATTCGATGGTTTTACCTACGAAACTGTTCATTGGCCTTTTATCGATAGTCTCGACAAGGCCAGGCGGGTGGCGGAGCGAATCAATCAGACGACTATCGAGTCCGAACAGAAGCCGATTGTCTTCACCACCCTGGTGGATCCCCAGATCCGTGACTATTTCAAGCAGTTGGATGTTCCGGTAATGGACTTTTTCGAGACATTCACTGCCCGCCTGGAGGAGGAGTTGCAACTACCCTCCTCCCATGCCTTGGGTCGTTTTCATACGACTGACAACAACCGTGCCTACGATCAGCGCATCCATGCGGTAAATTTCGCCCTGAATAATGATGACGGGGCGGTCACCAGGAACTACACAACCGCCGATCTGATCCTGATTGGGGTATCCCGTGTCGGCAAGACCCCCACCTGTCTTTTTCTCGGGTTGCAGCACAGTGTTCTGGCGGCAAACTACCCCCTCACGGAAGATGATCTTGAGAATGATCTGTTGCCAAATGTGTTGAATTCTTACCGGGACAAGCTCTATGGGCTGACCATCGATCCACACCAATTACAACGCATTCGGCAAGAGCGGCGGCCAGACCGCCGCTACTCATCTCTAGAACAGTGTAAAATGGAGATAAAGCTTGCTGAAGATCTCTATAAGCACTATACAATCCCCTATTTGGATACCACGTCCATGTCGATCGAGGAGATCTCCGCCAGGCTTTTACAACATATCAACCGGGCCGCCAAGATTACAAACGACTAACTCCCGGTATTGCCCAGATCCTGGTATGGCAGGAACAATCCCGTGTAAGCTTTACCATAACTGTAGCGGTCGCTCACACTGATCCGTCGAGCAGGAATATACTATTTAACTTAAAATACACAACAACATTCATATCCAACTGATTTATAAGACTATATCTGTGATTAACTGGTTTGTAAGACTGTTTAGGAAGGCACCTGTTCCCATCGCCATCAAATGGACGATCTACATCGGGACACTGATCACGATGGTTATGGGTGTTCTCGGCTGGTTTCTCATCACCCAACAAACCAGCTTCCATATGCGCGAAGTCAAAGGCTTCGGAGAGGTCCTGGTTGAACAACTTGCCCACTCCGCCAGCGAACCCTTGCTGGCGGATGACCAATTCAATCTGCAGGGACTCGTAAGCCGTCAGACACAAAATGATAAGGTGGTCGGCGCAGCGATCGTGCCGAGTGAAAAACCATGGATCACGTCCGGCAATGTGCCCCACCAGCTCCCAGGCTCTGAAGAGCTGTTACCGATGATCTGGTCCTGGCGCGATGAAGGAAATATCCGGCATCCGGCAATCACTTTTTTCAGCCCCATCAAATTTCGCGATGTCATCGCCGGCCATGCGATGATCACTTTGGATCGGCAGTTCCTTGACCGGAATCAGCAGCGCACCATAGGTATCATCGGTTATGCCACATTTGGACTGATACTGATTGCAGCCATACTCTCCTATGTCCTGAGCAAGCGCTTGAGCAGACCTATCACCCTGCTCGCCCAGGCGGGACAGAAGCCTGAGGCGGGTCTGCTGGTCAGCCCGATGGAGACCGACCGCCATGACGAGATCGGCCAGGTGTACGCCCATTTTGACCGTATGAGCGCGGGACTTCTGGAAAAGCGTCAGGTCGAAGATGCCCTGTCACGTTATGTATCACCCGTGGTTGCCGAGAAAATCCTCTCAAACCTGTCGCAACCGCGCCTCGCCAATCAGGAGATGGAAGGCAGTATCCTGTTCTGTGACATAGTGGGTTTCACCCGGCTTTCGGAGGATCTTCCCGCCGATGAGGTGGCATCCCTGCTGAACCTCTATCTGGGCGCCATTGCCGACTCCGCCCACCGCTGTCGCGGCGTTGTGGATAAATTTATCGGCGACAGCGCCATGATCCTGTTTGGTGTTCCCGAAGCGGATAAGGAGCACGGTCAGCAGGCAATCCGCTGTGCCTGGCTGATTCAAGCCATGGTGCGTCATATCAATAAAAAGCGTCGTCAGGCAGGCAAGGAACCGATCATGCTTCGGATCGGCATAAACAGCGGTACAATGCTGGCCGGTAATATCGGAATACCCGACCGACTGGAATATACTGTGGTAGGCGATACGGTTAATCTCGCCTCCCGCCTATGCGGTGCAGCACCTGTTGACGGGATCATGATGAGTCAAGCGACGGCGGCATTTCCAGGCGTGTCCCATATGGTTGAACTGCACAAACAGCCCACGCTGAAGATACGTGGTAAAAAAAATCTCGTCACACCCTATATTGCGGGAACACCGTCCCGGGAATTCGGTCAATGGTTGTTGCGTACCATGGCTTACATATTGAAAAAACAGGTTAGATGAAACAACCCTTCAAACTTTTTGCAGCCTATCTTTTGTTATCGATGCTTGCGGGCTGCCAATTGATAGAAAGCAAAAAAACCACGCCCGCACCCGTTGAAGAGAATGCACTGGACAAGAGCCGGCAGCTGGCGGCCAAGGGGCGTTATGGCGAGGCTATCAGCCTTCTTGACCGTGCCAGTACCAACAGGAATCTGAGCACAGCGTATTCGAAAGAGCTTGAAAGTTTCAGAACCCAGCAAAAGACACTGGAAGAGGAACTGAACGATCAATTGCTCATCAGCAATACTTCAGCATTGAAGAATCAGCTGCCGATTCTTACCAAACTGAGCCAAGCCAGCCCCGATAAACCACACTACGCCACGCTTTTGCAAGAGACCCGGGAAACCCTGCACAGCATGCAAAAGTCTCTGTCAGAGTGCGCATGGCGCCATTTTAAGCGAAACAATGCCCTCTCCAAGGATTGCCTGACACTCGCCCTGTCGCTGAAACAGGACAAGGCCGACCAAAATCTCATGGAGCATCTGCTCAAGGAGCAGATCCAGTACAAAAAAGAGGTTGCAAAAAAAGAGCAGACCAATCGAGAGCAGAAGTGGAAAAAACGTATCGACAAAAACCTGACGGAGGCCCAGCGACTTGTTGAGAGCGGGCAACTTAAGGAAGCCAGGCGTGCACTCAAGCGCGTGTTGAAGGAATCGCCCAAGAACGAAACAGCGAAAAAATTACTCGCCGACGTCAACCGAACATTAAAGAAATATATAGAAAATCTGCTACTGGCTGGTGACCGACTCTACCGGGACGGCGAGATAGAGAGTGCCAAGGCGACCTGGCGGGCAGCCCTGACCCTGGATCCTACGGATCTACGGGCACGGGAGAAGATACAGCGCGCCCAACGCGTGCTCGACAATCTCGAAAATCTGCGTAAAACCAACGAAGATGACATAAAGAAGCCATAACTATCTGTTTTCACTTCATTTAACACTACCTGCCCTATTGTTTTTTACCCCTGCAACACATTCCATACCCATACCTTGAATGCCATGATCGCCCTCCGGTGCTAGAAATCACACGAAAATGGTGGTTCCTGATTGACGATCCGCTATAATCGCGGCCGGCGGTTCCTGTCTCACTCACTATCCGAAGTTGAAGAACCAGACTCATCTGTCGCCATAGCCCACACCAGGCTACAGATATCTGCCTATGACCAAAGAAACGAAACATATCGACACTCTGTTAAAGAATCCGATGGGATGGCTCCTGAGTTGTCTCATGCTGCTACCGCTGATGAGTCATGCACAATCCAGTGATTGGCTACCTGTCAGCCCGGTTTCGTTCTACGAGTTGGCATCGGCAAAAGAGATCTTGCCGCAACAGTTCCCTGAACGCTATCCCGGGATATTCGAGCTGCAGGAATCTTCAACCCCCATCACACAGCAGGAGAGGCCCTACGGCTTCGGCAGGGAGCTCAATGACGATAGTCCTGTCGACTATCCCGGTTTGAGACGAGATGCCGCCTATTTTTTCGGTTACCAGTTTTTTATTGTGGGACTGCTGTACGTGATGCCGGAAGATATTTCCGCATGGACTGAAGAGCAAAAAGAGGAATATACCTTCGATAAGTGGTGGGACAACGTCTCTCACCCCCGTTGGGATCCCGATGAGTGGTATATCAACTACATACTGCATCCCTATTGGGGTATGACCTACTATACCCGTGGCAGAGAGCGGGGATTATCGGAGACAGGAGCTTTCTGGTTTTCCTTTACCCTCTCTTCAATCTATGAGTTCGGACTTGAGGCGCTGTTTGAACCCGTCTCCGTGCAGGATGTCATTTTTACCCCCACCATGGGTGCCTTGCTGGGTTGGTATTTTGAGGAGACCCGTCGCGAGATCAAACAACAATCAACATTCAGCACCTGGGACAAAACCATTCTTATCGCCACCGATCCCCTCGGTACATTGAATACCATGGTGGATAGTCTGTTTGGCGTCGGGGTTGAGAGCGAGTTGGCGTTGCGCACCTTCTACCAGAGTCCAAATCTCATTGAGACATTGCAACCGAACTGGAGAGATCCCCACAGGGCTCACACAGATCCTATGGTAAAAGACTATCTCGGCATCCAGCTTACCTTACGCTGGCACTGAAGGACGTGATCCGCGGCGTTCAGCTGCGTCACTCATATTCCAATCTTCAAATTCCAAGCCTGTAGTCGGGCTGTCACCTCAATGTACACGCCGCAACATCCATGCCGCCAATACTAAAAATAGCAGCAGAGGAAAGAATGCGGCAAACACCCCATTCAGAGAATAGACCACCGCCATGTAGGAGAAGGCCCTGTTCAAAAGATAAAAGACAATACCCAGCATGGCACCGACAAATATGCGTTGTCCCACCCCTACGCTGCGCAGAGAACCGAACACGAAGGGGATACTTAAAAACAACATCACCATAGTCACCAGCGGGGTGGTCAGCTTGCCCCAGAACGCCACTTCATAATTGATCGATGCCTGACCGTTCTTCTGCAGATAGTCGATATATCGCCACAGATCCCAGGCAGCCAGCATGTGCGGTTTCACTGTCAGCACATCGAGCGCCGAAGGATCCAACTCTGCATGCCAGGATTGACGGGGATTCACAGTTACCGATAGACCGGCTTCAGTAAAATCCGTCTGTTTCACATCCTCTATAACCCAACCATCTGACTGATAGCTGGCCCGGTCCGCATGTATCGCCCGGAGAAGGCGGGAATTCTCACCATATTCATAGATCGATATATCCGCCAATTGGGAATCCGGGAGAATCTGTCTGATATTGATGAACGTGTTGCCGTCACGGGACCAAAATCCGTAGCGGGTTTTTAGGCTGATCTGTCCGGACAAGGCCTCATTCTTCATACGTTGTGCCTGTTGTTCCGCTTCGGGGGCCAGAAATTCGCCAATCATCACTACAACCGCCAACACCAAAAGCCCTGTCTTCAACACCGATAATACAATCCTGGCAATCGAGATACCGGCCGCCCGCATGGCCAGGAGCTCCGAATTGCCCGCCAGCACTCCCAATCCGATCAGGCTCCCGAGCAGGGTCGCTAACGGAAAGAGTTCATAACAGTATCGTGGCATGCCCAACAGCACATAGGTGTATGCCATCGATGTGGTATATCCCCGTTCCACCTCCTCCAGCTCGGCCACTAATTCAAAAAAACCTATCAGCACCAGCAGCAGCGCCAGTACACCGACGATCCCGACCAATACTGTTTTGCCGATATATCTGTCAAAGAGAGTGATCATGCCCCGCCTCTCAGTAATTTCCGTTGCATCCTGCGATAGTGGTGAGAATCGGGAATCAGCAGCGATAGCCCGATCAGCGCCAGCATTAAATGCACCCACCAGATTCCCAGCCACTCCGCTGTCGTGCCATCAATCATCCAATTCTCCGCCACCCCCTGCAGGCTCAGGTAGAGTGTGTAGAGGATAAAGGCCAACACCAAGCGGCCAAAAGGACCTTGGCGGGGCATGGAACGGCTGAGAGGCAGGCTGAGCAGCGCAAACACCAATAAACCGAGTACCTGTGCGAATCTGACCTGGAATTCAGCTCGATCCCTGATCGACTTGGAGCTCAATAACGCTTCATTCGAGAGGGATTTGCGGTTGACTTTGGCGACCACCCCTTCGGCCCCCTTGATACGCAAGCCATAACGTTCAAATTCGCTGATCCGATAGTCCGCCTCCCCAGGTGAACCTTCATATCTGACACCATCCTCCAATACCAGGTAGCGTTCAGCCGACTCCTCATCGACATATTGATATCCCTGCCTTGCCGTCACCAGGCTGAGAACACCCGCTCTGCGCTGCTGCACGAAGACATTACGCATCCGCTTTTTCTCACTTGCGATCGACTCCACATAGAGCACAAGGTCGCCCCGACTGTATTCGTTGAAGCGCCCGGCACTTATTCCGGCCAATTCAGTGGCCTGTCCACGCTGCATGCTGATCAGCTCCGCACTGAGGCGGCTTGCCCAGGGTTGAACATAGAGCGACAACCAGCCCGTCAACAACGCGATCGGTGTCACCACGAAAATCAGGGAGCGGTAGAGTCGAAGGTCACCGATGCCACAGGCGGCCAGAGCAACCACCTCGCTATCACGGTACATTCTGCCGATCACATACAGTACGGCAAAGAAAAAGGCAGGTGGAATCAGGCGTGGAATATAGACCACCATCTGCAAACCGAGCAGCTGGAAAAGCAGATTGCTATTGAGATCTCCGGAAGCCACCTCTTTGAGTAATTTGATGAAGCTGTTAGCAAGCAATATCAATGCGAGTACCAGCAGAATCGCAAACAGCGCCTTGAGCACGTCTCTCAGCAGGTAGCGGTCAATCAGAGTGATCAAATATCATATCCTGGTCAGCGTTAACTCAATCGATCAGGTACGAAGCTTATGTTTAACGATAAGTGCCTGTCCAGAACTGCATAAGGGGTTGCTCTCTATATGTCCTGATCATTCTACTTAGATTACACCACATAAGGTGTTAGGGCCTGTTAACACTAATCCAATACGCCCTGCTGGGGCTGTTTTTGTGCCCAGCAAGGCAGAATGAGCGTAGTGTAGTTATTCTACATGAGCGAATGATAACGCCGCTGGGGGCGAAAACAGCCCCAGCCCTTCGGGTTGTGCCTGAAAAAGCGCCACTCGGCGTTGCTCGTCGTTCATTTGGAATAACCAAACTTCTCTCCTCGCGCCTTGATTGGCGCTTTTTCAGACACAACAGGGCGCATTGGATTAGTGTTAACAGGCCCTAACAGGTCCCAATTGGCTTATGATTGGGTAGACTTGAGTCAATCATCGCCGAGTCGTGATCCTGACTTTTTATCATCCATAGTGTATATAAAACATTGCATCGGCTGTCTATCCCACTTATTGATCTGCAACATAAAACAGAGAGGCCATCCACTCCATGGAATACAGCATTAAAACCGGAGATCCCGCCAAGCTAAACACTGCCTGCCTGGTAGTCGGCATCTTCTCCAAGCGTCAACTCTCACCTTTGGCTCAGCAGTTGGATAAGTCCAGCAAGGGTGCACTGCAACGCATCCTCAAGCGCGGCGATATGAATGGAGAGAGCGGACAGCAGTTATTACTCTATGACCTTCCCGGTATCCAGGCAGAGCGAATCCTCTTAATCGGACTGGGTAAACAGCGTGATTTCGGCAGAAAACAGTACGCAAAATGTGTCAATTCAGCAGTCAAGAGTCTGAACCAGAAACATGCAATAGAGGCAATCTGGGGTCTCAGTGAACTTGTAAATGAGGATTTTTCACTGACTCAGGCAGTCAGAGAGACCGTGATTAGCGCCGGGGCCGGCCTCTACCAATTCAACGAAACCAAAAGTGAAGTCAAAAAAAACCAACGCCCGCTAAAACGTCTCGCACTCTTCCTACACGATCGGCGCCACTTAAAAGCAGCGCAGAAGGCGCTCTATCAGGCAGTAGCCATCGCCGATGGCATGGAATTGACCAAAGATCTGGCCAACCTGCCGGGCAATATATGCACTCCTGGCTATCTCGCCGATCAGGCACGAAAACTGGGGCGCAACGACAGCCGCCTGAAAGTGAGGATACTGGATGAAAAGCAGATGGCCAAGTTGGGCATGGGCGCCCTGCTATCCGTATCCCGTGGCAGTCGACAGCCGGCAAAATTGATCATAATGGAGTATTCGGGAGGAAAACCCGCTGCCAAACCCGTTGTACTGGTTGGAAAAGGACTAACCTTCGATGCAGGTGGTATATCCCTCAAACCCTCAGCGGCAATGGATGAAATGAAGTATGACATGTGCGGTGGCGCCACGGTCATTGGCGTCGTCAAGGCTGCTATCGCCATGGAGTTACCGATTAATCTGATTGGTGTCGTGCCAGCCTCGGAAAACCTTCCCGATGGAGATGCCAATAAGCCTGGTGATATCGTGACCAGCATGTCCGGTCAAACCATTGAGATACTCAATACCGATGCCGAAGGTCGCCTCATACTGTGCGATGCCCTCACCTATTGCGAACGCTTCAACCCCGCTGCAGTGATTGACATCGCCACACTAACCGGCGCATGCATCGTGGCCCTGGGTAACCAGGCTTCCGGATTAATGTCCAATAATGAATCTTTGGCAAACGAACTGTTGAGCGCCGGCAACGATACCGGAGACCGGGCCTGGCAATTGCCCCTGTGGGATGATTACCAGGAGCAACTCGACAGTAATTTCGCCGACATGGCGAATATCGGCGGCAAGGGTGCGGGTACAATCACAGCTGCCTGCTTCCTTTCCCGCTACACAAAAAAGTTCAAGTGGGCTCATCTGGATATTGCAGGTACTGCCTGGCGTAGTGGCGCAAATAAAGGCGCCACCGGCAGGCCGGTGGGGCTACTCACCCAATTTCTCATAAAACGTTGTGGCCTGTGATGTTTAACCATAAACTAATTATGGCTTTTTATCCAAATACATCGATCGCACTCAACCGTTGCCAGCCGGAGATGCTATGACGCAAGTCGACTTTTATGTACTCGATGAACGTGCCATGGGAAATCGCTTTACCCTGGCCTGCCGCCTGAGTGAAAAGATCTATCATCAAGGACGTAGGATCTTTATTCATACCGAGTCAGAAGAAGAGTCAAGACATATGAATAGATTGTTATGGACCTTTCGTCAGGGCAGTTTCGTACCCCATGGAATGGCTAAAGAGTGTAATCCTTTGACCACACCTGTGATTATCAGCCATGATAAGGAGAGTGGTGAAGAAAAGGATGTTCTGATCAATCTTGCGAGTGTTGTACCCAGTTTTTTCAGCAGATTTGATCGTGTTGCAGAGATCGTTGACAAGGAGCCACAGATCGTAACTGCCGGGCGGGAGCGTTTTCGCTTCTACCGTGACAGGGGCTATCCACTCAACAAGCACGACATAAAATAGATGAGTACAAACGACAAAATAAACGATTCGGATTCAGACATTCCGCTACTGGAAGATGTGGTTTCAATGGATGAAATTGAATCGGAGTATATCGAATTCAGCGATGAAGAAGCCGATATAGAGGATAGTGATATCCCTGAGTATGACGAAGAACTGCTATCCATGCGGGATGATATCGCCAAGCAACTCGGGGATGACCTCCAGTTAATCGTTTCCGAAGCGGTAAATAGTGCAATCGATGAAGCCACTGATCGTATTAGCCAGATACTACACGATGAACTCGACAATACTATAACCCATCGAATTCGCAATCTCATTGAACAACGGCTGGAAAAAGAATTCGGACCTCGTCACCAGCATGCAAAAGATGAGCCCGCTCAGGATCCGATTGATCTCTATCAAGATGATAATCTTTAACTGTCTATATTTGTCCAGCCAATAGTATGCATCATGCGTCTCGCAAGACTTGATCATCTGGCACACATCGTCAGGGATATAGAAAATGCGGTTTCCTTCTATACATCAGCGCATATGACAACCCAAGACTCGATATAGATATCTATGAATCATTCAAGTGTTGGAGGAGGCGTTGTTTCCTACTGACATATAGCCATGCACCCAAATAGACACAACATAGCGTCAACAAACTCAAGAGTATATTTTCACCAACCGAGTAGTAAGACAAGCCCATGGCCAATCCGAAAGCAATTACAATGATTGCAAATACCGCTACAATTTTGTACTCGGAATGGTTAACCAGTTTTGCACATAAATACCCGGCAAAAGTAGTTATCAGACAACCGGATGCCAAGGCAACCAACGAGAACTTGGACGTCAATTCCATGGTGGAAAGCTTTGAAGTTATAACTTCAATGGAATCACCATTTGATGCGAGTATCATGCCGTAAACGATTGATATCACAATTCCGACAAAAATAGTGGCCGTAACATCCACGACAGTTGCGATAAAGACAGCTTTTACTGCAGACCCTTTTTTTTCAATTTGGTTGGTTAAATCCGATTTCGGTGTCCTATAGACATCTTCATCCATCGATACTGTTCCTATATCCGTGGTAGCCCATGTAATATTTATTACACAGCCCTTCAAACAAGTAGGTTTCTTGTTTGTTTATAACTAATAATCCACTAATTATGATTATCGCGTCCCGGTTGATCGCGATATCCTAACAGCCAGAGAGCATCCCCGTTAAAAATGTATCTGAGATCATTGTTTATTGATGCAATAAATCCGCCTCAGTACTCCTTAATAATATCCTCAAGACAGCCTTGGTGCTTGAATACTATGAATCAGGTTTTTGCAGACAACCAAATCACGTTACTGTCATCTGTTTCTGAGATAAAATCATCGAACGGTTTAGGGTTGGCTATACCATACCCCTGACCAAGATCTATACCCACCCGGCACAATTCCTCAATAATCGCGTCATTTTCAACGAATTCGGCTATGGTCGTCAACCTCATTGTGTCCGCAACCGTTTTTATTGCCTCTACCATTCCCCTGTCAAGAGAGTCTGTATTCATATCTTTTATGAACATGCCGTCGATTTTCAAGAAATCAATGGGTAAGTTCTTTAAATAACCGAAAGAGGAGAGTCCGGAACCAAAATCATCCAATGCGAAACGACACCCCAACTCACGCAGTTCACGTATCACTCTCAAGGCACTCGATAGATTTTGAATAGCTGCGGTCTCGGTAACCTCAAAAGTGATTTTTTCTGGCCTAATCCCATACTTTTGCAATAGTTTTCTTACCAATGGTGTAATTCGGTTATGACTCAGTGTGCCACCGGATAAATTGATAAAGCAGTCTGGGCAGTTACTGCTACAGTCTGCCAACAGTCGCATAACTTCCTCAATAACCCAATGATCGACACGCTCTATCAAATCATATCTTTCAGCAGCTGGCAGAAAGGCCCCGGGTGGGATCAGTTCTCCATCGACGGCCCGCATCCTTATAAGAACCTCTACAGCAACAACCAGCTGTTCATCACTGTCAAATTTTACAATTGGCTGAGCGTAGAGAACCAGGCGCCCTTCATCCATTGCACTGTTAATGCGTGAAACCCATTGCATCTCTCCCAATCTGCGTTTAGTTGTCACGCTGTCTTTTTCATAGACTATTATACGGTTGCGGCCTGAATCCTTCGCTGAATAGCAAGCGGCATCCGCTGCACTCATCAACTTGGCGATATTCTCGCTATACATATTTATAGGAGAGATGCCGATACTGAGACTGATCCTGAAAGTTTGATTATCCCAATAAAAATGGTGCTGTTGAACATCCTCCCTCAAGGAATCGATTCGTTCTATGGCCTGCACTAGCGGACAGTCAATCAATATTGCACTGAATTCATCGCCTCCCACCCGCGCCAGCACATCACTCCCTCTGAAATGTTTGCGCATGAGGCGGCCCAGCTGTCGCAAAAGCTCGTCTCCTGCAACGTGTCCACAGGTGTCGTTAACCACCTTGAATTGATCCAAATCCATGAAGCACAGGATATGCTCGCGACCCCGATGCCGCGCCGAGTCCAAAGCGCTCTCCAGATGGGTCTCAAATGCACTGCGATTCATCAGATCGGTGAGACTGTCATGATTTGCTTGACGATGCAGTTCTTCCTGCAGTCGGTATTCACGCGTAATATCACGCAATACGATAACCACACCATCAGTCTCTATATCCTGGCTAAAGATCCGAGCCGCAGTAACCTGAACCTGCAGCGCTTCTTTCTCCTCTGTTAACAGCGAAACCTGTTCGTTGACAATCTGATTTGGTTTACTGGTGCGACATTCTGCTAACAGGCTGTCAATATCCCATTCCTCGCCATCATCCACCAGTCTTACCATATCAGAAAAATGCCGGCCAATTGCATGTCCAGCATCTGTGTTGAACAGCTTCATCGCCTTATTGTTCAGATAGCTGATCAATCCGTCCATATTGACAGTAATCACACTGTCACCAATCGACGCCAACGTTATATGAGCCTGATTGCGCTCCTTGCGTAATTCCTTCTCTGCCTTCCGCTGAGCCGTTATATCCTGGATATAGACGTAGACCTCATCAGCAACATCGATCATCTGATAATGCGCAAGCATATGTATTTCATCAATCTCTTTTTCTCCATATATCTCACGCTCTCCGTTAGCGAGACGATCTATGAACATTTTGTGGCTGTCCGGCAGTATACTGATTGGATCTGTGATGTTACGCCTGACAAGTAATTTTCTGAGCGCCGGATTTTTAAAAGTTAATTTCCCATTTAGATCGAATGCGATAATAGGGTTTGGATTTTCACGAGGATAGGCAGCCAGTTGTATGTTTCGGGATTCTGTATCCTTTAACTCTTCAACCATCAAAGAGAGCAGGTTTGCCTTGTGACGGCGAGTCAGGAAAAGGTAGATTAGAAGTGCAAACAGACCGGTCAGCGAAAAAACCGCCACTGAGACCCTTAACCCCTGTTTCAGAGTATGCTTGTATGCGCCTTCGAGACTGATGGCCAGTGTCAGTTTTGCAAGGCCACGGTATGAGTATGGGATATCCTGTTCAAGAATGTACCGTCGTACAGATGATTGAACAGGACCATAGCCTGCAATGATGAATCCGTTTCGTGATACCAACTTTATCTCATCGACCTCGCTATACTTGGCAGCCCATTGATTGATGATTTTGGATAAGGATTCATAATTGCCTTTCTGGAGTTCTGCCTCTGCAATCGAAGCAATGATCTCCATTTGTCCCTTTGCCAGTTCTTCAGTGAACTGCACATGCTGGTGATGCTCATTCCTTAACACAATCCCTGATACCAGTGCCAGAACCAGGAAAAATATAATGGTCACCAGCACCACCCACACCAGGGTTGGCGCATGCTGATCCTTGCTCACTTGACCACTCCCCTGGCTCGTAATTCGGCAATAACATCCCTGAGTTTTTTATAATCATCCTCTTCAACACTAACCAGGGCTGTCGCAGTTTTTTTGATGGGATAGAGTACCTGATTGGTTTCAGGACTGTCAGTGGTTAGGCTAAGCAATTGCTGCCGCAGTAACCTAACCTTATCGGGATTTGTGTCGGCTGGAGCAATGAAGAGATGTTCCGATATCTCAGGTGTAGTAGCGATAGCGACAATCCCTTTGTGATGATATTTATCAAACACCGCCTCTTTTACAGCACCCGCATCGGCATCACCAGCAAGCACAGCTAGCGCAACATTGTCATGGCTGCTGTAAAAATTATAACTTGCGAAATCATCGACATCGATACCCGCTTCAAATATCACCTGTCTAGGTACAAGATGACTCATCGTGGAGGATGAACTGCCGAATGCGAAATGGCGTCCTTTGAGGTCCATAAGGGTACGTATATCGCTACCCTCTCTGGTAAAAATCTTTCCTGTAAATGTAGATTTCCCGTCAATCTCCAATCTAGCCAATAGATGTGGAACAAAATCCATATCCTTTAATTGAACGAGAAGCGCCGGCCCAATGTATGCCAGATCCAACTGCCCCTGAATAATTGCATTTATGTGAGACTTATAGGACTCCCCGATTCGCACCTCGACAGATTGCCCTATGCGTTGACTCAAAAACTCCGCTAATGGCGTGAACATCTCACGGATTTCATCATGGGAACGATAGGGATGGATGCCGAGAATCAGTGAATCTGTACTATGAGCTGCGGTAGAAATACAGACAAAAAAGACGGCGGCTATTCGAATTAGCCGCCCTATCTCCAGTCTACTCCTTAGTACCTTTTGCATGCGCTCCCGATCCCGGGTTCAGGTATTTATCGTTAACTTAATCCATAACCCCAAGCCTACTGTTTATGAGGTGTTTGTTAAGCATATCCTAGTCCAATCCTGTTAATCCACCTCAGTGAAAGCTGTGACCGAACCTCAATTGGGTCCCATGTGAAGTAGCTTCTGTTCTTTTCTGCTCCGTTTGATGATTTTTCTGCAGATTTTCTTGTCCAAAAGCGCCATGATCTCCAGATCTATTACATCTGCTCTGCTGCAATCACCGTCGCGACGAAGGTTTGCAGCCAAGCGCTCAAGTTCCCGGATGCTGCCTTTAACCCGTTTGCGATTACGATAATTGATCGCCGCACCCATTTTGATCTGCCTGTCAAGATCATCGGCTGTATGTATATAAGGATTTCCATTCTCATTCAGCATATCGGCCACCGATTTAGGTTGTTTTCACAATCTTGTTGTCTTCGATACTACAGCATCAGGTAAAAAGCGTTTCTTTAAATTAACTATAAGCCTTTAATTTTAAACAGAAAGTGACATATGACACTGGATGACAGTGGAAAATACACACCGGGCTGAACTTGGGGGTATGGCCATTTAGCCATTTTTAGGTAGATATTTATGCGTCCTGCGACGCTTCGCGTCTGGTCGAACGAAGGGTTCTAATCAAAGCCTCCCTATCCGCCATATAAAAAGGGGC
>NZ_MARB01000010.1 GCF_001715975.1 Candidatus Thiodiazotropha endolucinida
TTCATCGATCATCGACTGTGGTTCTCCTACAGGGGACTTCCACCCCATCAGTTCATGCCCATGCTGGGCGTACACAAAAACTCGCACCACCTGGCTGTTGTCGCCAGCCAGGCGGTGTGAATGGCTGAGTCTTCAACGACCCTGTTTACGCAAATTCTGCACACTAAAAATACCCGGCGGGTTCTCCTCCGGATTGATTACGCTCTTGAACTGCAAGGTGGTGCAGTGCATGGCTTGCTCGTCGAGAAACACCGCAAAGTCATCGATCGCCACACCGGTTCCCTTATTGCGCTCGATGTGATTGTCGGAGTGGGTTTTACCGATCGGAAAGTACTTCCAGGGATCGCCTTTCTTGTCATAGGAGAGCAGCACAGACATGATGCCGGTCTGGGCATCGAGATAGATGATCCGCTTGCTCAGGGGATGATTCGAATCCTTGGGACGTCCCTCCACCACATAGGCCTTGCGCAGCTGCCAGGTCACCTTGGGGAAGCAGCCGCCCTTGCCGGTGACGTCGACGAAGCGGAATCCATCGGGGTCATTCGCCGGCTCGCTGGAGAGCGCCATCTCATTATGGTTGTAAAAGGGTAACAGCACGTTCTTGGTCTCGAGGTATTTCCATTCGTAGTCCGAGACCCGCCCGTTATAGCCCTCGAAATCCTCGATCATGGCATCGGTACCCAGGAAGGCGTCTGTGATCTGACCGGTGGCCAGACGGCGGACCCGACGCTGAAAACCCAGATAGAGCCAGGCGTCGTCACGTTTCAGATCATCCTCATAGCGATGGATCAGCAACTGGGTGTTGGCCAGATCGAACGGTTCCAGGACCTTGCTGTAGATGGAACGAAAAATCTGACCCGGGTTCGGCTCGATATCGGGTTTGGGATCGAACTGGGAGCGATGCTTCCAGTTGAGAAAGTGCCAGTCGAACTTGAGCACTCGCTCTACCTTATCATTTTTCATATTACGAAAGGTCCACCAGAAGGGTTTGATGGTCTCGCTGTCGCCGGCATTGAAGCCCCGCTGAAAATTCCATACCACCTTCAGCCCCGCATCGGGGTCATCGACATCGGGTTCCTGGGGAAACGGCCGTCCGGCCACGAAGCCCTGCAACAGCCCCCGCTCTGTCAGTTTGACGCTGGCGGAATGGGCGCGGGTCGCCGCCACATAGCCAGGGTGCAGATCGAAGGAGGTGGTGGGCGTGGTTTTTATCGTGTACCAGCCCTGCTTGATATAGCGGTAGACAAAATCATCGAGAATCGCCTTATAACCATCAACATTCTTCTGGGTGATCTCTACACCCGGTTGATAGCCTTCGGCCGTGGGCAGGCCGTTTTTGTAGGGATAAAAGGATTGTTCGATCACGGCATCGTCCATGGCGCCGTACACAGTGCCGCACAACAGCACCGACAAACCCATAAGGGCGGTATAAAGCGTTTTCATCTGCGCGCTCCTCCTGCGGACATTAGTTAGAACTGGTAACGGACGGTCAATTGGAACTCATCCTCGTTTATCGCACTGCCGATGGGACCCGAGCGAAAGCGACCCAGCGGTTCGAAGCCGCTCAGGCCGGTACTGCTCATCTGCGGCGCGGGAAACGGGAAGGGCGAATAGGGAACTGCCGAACGGTTGTCATCCGCCTCTATTGCACCGTCGCCGAACTTGAAGTTGAATCCGGCGGTAATCACCCAGTTATTGCTGGGCTTATAGGTCAGCGACGGCCCGGCGACACCGCTGCCCGCTTTGAAGTCCCAGGCGGTCAGCAGTTGAGGGGTCAGGCGATCGTTCATGTAGTTGCCCTGAATCAGCAGGGTGGCGATGTAGTTGTTTTCCCAGTCGACAAAGCCGACCTCGTTGGTCGTGGGCAGACCAATGTTGTTCGACATCGAAGTGCGGTGATCCAACAGATGTTGTCCGAACAGCTGTGCCGAGATGAGAAAGGCCCGCCTTTCATTGAGGAACGGAATGAAGGTCGGCCGGTCGATACCGACCACCCATCGGACCACGTCCGATTCCGAGAACAGCCTTGAACTCAGGGTATCCGGGAACTCCTCGCCCCGGGTGTAGGCCGCCTCGATCCGGATCGCCGATTTCATCGATTCGGAATAGATATCCAATGAACCGCCCAGCAGGGTGATCCAGGGGTATTCCACATCGAAGGCCAGGCTGTAGGGCCAGACTTGGTTTTCAACCGGTGGCGTGAAAGGGTTGTCCGATGCAATACCACCGCGCAGTGAAGGCAGCTGAGAACGGTAACGCAGGGCATTGACAGAAAACCCAACCCCCTTGTAAACACCTTCCATGCGCAGTCCCAGCTCGCCCGCATCCCAATCCGGCAGATTGACGTCCCGTATGCCGATGGTCTGGCTGGGGAAATCCACCGTCACCCCGGGGGCCGGGAAGTTACCGACGGTACAGCCGTTATCCCAGCAGTTCTTCAGGGCACGCAATGCGTTGCCGATGCCGAGGATGCGATAGGGCTGACCGCCTTGACCCAGGCTGTGTGGCCGGAATTTTTCCCACTTCCATACCACCTGGAAGTTCAGATCCTCGAATTGCTCCGTCGCTCCTTTACGATGCTCCACGGTCAAAATGCCCATCGGAATCCGGCTGTCTTCCAACTCGTCGTAGATATTGTTACGTGAATAATCGACCGGGTTGATGACATCTAACACCCGGAACAGATCGGTGCGTCCCCACACCACCTGTTGGCGTCCGAAGGTGAATGTCAGTTCCTCATTGTTCTCCATGGGCACGGTCCCGGCCACGTAGAGTTCTCGCAGAAAATCCGCACGATCGTTGAACTCGGCAAAACGCAGCTCATCCAGATCCTTGTCCCCGATGCCCTCTTCGCAGCCCCGGTCATCCGTATCGCAGGGGCGCACCGGTGTCGCCAACATGACACCGTTATCCTCATAGTCGTAGACATCCTCGGCGGCCAGCACTAGACCGTCGTTGGGATTGTCCGGCCCGGCGATCGCCGTCCCGCCGGCCAGGGGATTGGCACCGGGCAATGGGATGGCGCCATCACCGAGACCCAGGGGACCGAACGTTCCGGCATACACCGGCGAGTCGGTCACCGGAAATCCCGGGGACCCGGGCAGCGAGGCAAAGAACGGGGTGTTGGCCGGCGCGGGAAAAGAGACCGCGCCCCCCGCCTCATCCCCAAAATCCTTCTCTTTCAGGTCGTACACCGCATCGTAACTGCCGCGGAAGGTGCCGTTGACGCTAAACTCGGAAAAAATGCCCCGCGCCCCCATATCCTTGGCGAACTCCACCTGACCGGTCAAGCGCTGCTTGGTCAGACCGACATCGTCCCGAACGTAGGTGGCGTCTTCGACAAAGCCCCTCACCACCAGTGTGCCGTCCTTGGATTGCCAGGCCAATGTCTGCAGCGGCAGCGCCGTCGCCACACAAAATGCGACCCATGGTATGACAGTGCTGACACCGCCTAGGACTGTTTGCTTACTCATCTTGTCTCCCCTACGATCTTTCTTGGATTATCGATCAGGCTCGCCTCAGTCTCCCCCGGACTTTCGACTTCCCGTTTAGTTTCGTTCCCACCGCTCGCATCTTCAGCCGCCTGCATGATGAACTTCGGCTTGAATTTCAAAATCCACGCCGGCACCAGGTTCATCGCCGCCACCGCATTCAGGATCAACATCACGATCAACAACAGTGCGGCGTCCGCCTGAAAACGCAGATCCGAGATGAACACCCACATCACCACACCACCGATCAGCGTAATTGCCGTGAATCCGATCGCCACGCCGGTGGTGCTGATGGCGTGTTTGACCGCCGCCCTGAGATCGCCAAGCCGCCCATATTCAGCCCGGATCCGGTCCATGATGTAGATGGAATAGTCGATCCCCACACCAATCCCCACCGCGATGATCGGTACCGTGTTGACGTTGATGCCGATGCCGCTCACCCCCATGTAGGCATAGGTCAGGATGGTGGCGAAAGACATCGCCAGCATCATCAGCCATCCGGCATGAAATGACCAGTAGAAAAAGGTCACCGAGCCGAAGATCAAGACCAACACCAGGGGAATCACCAGCAGATTGGTTTCGTAGGCCGCCTCGTTGATCGCCGCCGTCACACCGATCAGGCCACCGGCCAGCTTGATCGTCAACCCCTCCACCTGGGCCGCCGACGAGTTCATCCACTGCTTGACCATGTGAATCGCCCGCCGAATCGTCGTCCCCTGGTGATCCTTGTAGTAGAAGACCAGATTGGCGCGCTGCTCATCGGTATCGGCAAACTCCAACAGGGCTCCGGGAATGGGGCTCGACATCATATACATGAACATCAGGCCACCGGTCACCCGGCTGTCTTCTGGTACGATCAGCCAGCGGGGATCGTCATAGTGGGTGATCCGATTGACTGCCATGATCAGGTCGGGCAATCCCTTGGCCGCCCCAAGCTCCGGATCGGTCAGCATATAGGCCTCGAAATCGGCCAGGGCCTTGACCACTTCAGGACGTTTGATGCCCCCTTTGTCTTCGGTATGGGCAATGATGTAGAGCTCTTCCGAACCGGGAAAGGCCTGATTGACCGCTTTAGAGGAGAGATTGTAATCATGCTCCGGATAGAGCAGCGGCGATCCGGGTTCAGCCTCGCCGATCTGCACCCGGGAGGCGAAATAGCCGCCGATGCCGTACAACAGCAGCGCGCCGATAAGGATGGCCGAAACGCCCTTAGGGCTGGTAACCCTACCCGCAGCCATCGGCAACATACGCCGCATCAGATTATGCGAGATCTCCGTTTTGCGGGGTGCCGGCAATATCTCCAACAATACCGGCACCATGATGAGTACCGTCACAAGCACCGACAACGCCCATAGCGACGCATAAACCGCCAGCTTGTCGTTTATCGGCACCGAGCCCAGGGAGATCAACAGCAGGCCGATGGCATCCGAGATCACACCAAGAGCGCCGGGACGAAACAGGTTTTCAAAGGCGCTGCGGGCTGCGGCCTTGCTGTCACGGTATGTCTGCAGGTCATGGTAGTAGCGTTCCACCAGTTGAATACCGTGCGACATCGCCCGGGCGGAGATCAGGAACGGTACCACCAGCATTAACGGATCCAGGTTGTAACCGAGTAACGAAAGGGTGCCCAGCCCCCAGATAGTGGTCAACACGATACCCAGGGCCGGTAGCAGGATACCGTACAACTTGCGGAAATAGAGGATCAGCAGTAACAGCATAATCAGAACGGTGTAGAGAAAGATCTGCACCACCTGGTCGGTGTAGCTGGATACCCAGCCGACCAGAACAGGATTGCCGGTGGCATAGATCGTCACACCGGGAACTGACTCTTTGTTGCGAATCGCCTGAAGTTGCTCGAAGACCTTTTCGTAATTGAGCTCCCCCTCATTGAGGGTACCCCGGATCAATGCCGACTTCAGATCGGGGGCGACTAAAAGACCGAATACCGCGCGGTTGGCAATGACGTCGCTGCGCATCTTATGCAATTCATCATCCGTGTACTCAGCCACGGAAGGATCAAAATGGGGGGCAGATTTAACCGTACCCTCCTCGTTCAGCCAGACTTTACGGGTATTGCGATGGGTCAGGCTGGTCACCAGATTGTGATTGATGCCATACAGTGAATCCACCGCCTGGGTGATGCGGTGAATGCGTTGCAGCGTCTCGTTGCTGAAGATCGTCCCCTCGGTCACCTGCACTGCCACGATGACATTGTTGGCGCCGCCGAAGGTATCGCGGATCTCGTTATGCAGTTGGATATAGGGATGCTGCTGGGGCAACAGGTCGGCAAAATCGGAGGCCATGCGCACACCGGGGATCTGAAAGGCGAAAAACAGGGTCACCGCCAGAATCAGCGCCAGCGTCACTCTCGGTGACGAAAAGATAACACCGTCGATCCGATGCAGCCTTGCGGTGAATCTGTTCATGATTCGAAATCCCCGCCGCCCGCTTCAGCCGGACTATGCTGAAACAATATGCAAGGCGCCATAGCCTCCCCCAATCAGCAGCTTACCCTCCGCTAAAGGCGTCACCGCCCGGAGATAGAATCGTATCGGTTTGCCGTGATCGATTGGTTGCCAACCACTCCCGGGTTCGAGCTGCTTTCTCAACAGCGTGCCGTTGCCGCCGACGACATACAAGACGCCGTCGTTCAGGGCGATGCCATACAGCGGCACCTCCGTGCCGGTCGCCTGCCGCTGCCAACTCCCACCGCCATCACGGGTATGCAGAATCGTACCGGAAAGACCGACCACCCACCCCTCTTGCGGTGAAATGAATAGCGCATCCTGGGAGTAAAAATCATCCGCCAGTGGTGTCAGGGGCTGCCAGCTCTCCCCGCCATCCTGACTGTGCGCCAAGGCACCGAATTCACCGGAAACAAAAGCATGCTGCCCATCCAGGATCTGGACACCGGTAAAATGCAGATCCTCGCCCAGTGAGGTGGTACGCCATGAGACGCCCCGGTCCTTGCTGCTGAGAATGGTGCTGAAACCGCCTACCACCCAGAAAGTGCCCTCGGCATCACAGGTCATGGCCTGTAACGCTTCCTGGGTATCGATAGCGACAGCTTGCCACTGCCCCGGCAGACCGTCCCCCAGCCAAAGCTTGCGCGAGACATCCAGGATCGCGAAGGTCCCATCCGGACAGCGCGCAACATCGATGAGAAAGGGTTTATCTGTCAGGACTTCGCGCAGCCAGGTCTCACCCCCATCCCGTGAGGTCAGCACCGCACCCATGGTACCCACCACCACGATGACTTCGTCACTGGCCGCGGCCGCCTGAAACATGTCGGAACGATGGGTGGCCTCTTTATGTTGCGCCGCAACCTCCTCAAGAAACAGCGGCGCTTCACAACCGAGCAAAGGGATGAAAACAATCAGCCAAAGCCAACCGCTAACCTCTGTCACCCATTGTCTATTAATGCTAGTAGAGGAATTTTTCTTGATCATTTGACTGCATTATTCGTTGTCGCAAAAAATCCTACTATGCAATAACCGCGACGATAGGGCCTGTTTACACGCATCCAATCGGCTCTGCCGGGACTATTATTCGTCCAGCAAGAGAGCACGTGCGGGGCGTTGTTCCACATGAGTGAATGATAATGCCGCTGGGCGGAAAAATAGCCCCAGGCATTTAAGCACCTGCAGAACCTTGCCTAACTCCATGGTGGGTTAACGTTTTCCAGCGCCGAGATGAAGCGGACGCCGATCCCGCAGAGGGCGGCGAATTCAGCCTGGGCGGCACTTTGCGCCCTGTGTCGGGCAGATACGTTGCACCCCAGCTTCCCGGTGGAAGGAATATTCCCGCACGGTAATGTATTGACGCAATAACCTGGCGGCGACCTTGAAAATTCCCGTTCGGAAAATATAGGCGGCCTGGGCCCTCGTGGCAAGCATTTTCCCGTTCGGCAACAATTCAGACTGTTCATACGGGATGATCAGTTCGAAGAGTCAAAAGGGAGAGCGTTTATGGATCTGAGTTGCAGACTGTCCACTGCTACATATAGGGGAGGTCCTGACTTCCATGCCTAGCGATGATGAGGCTTGAGAAAGGCCATCAGGTCCCTTCGCTACCTTATTCTGACTCTCCTGTTGCGTTCTCTCCGCAGCCAAACCAGAAACCGCTGTTTGCCGAAAAGATTCACCAGTAATGAGCACAGTACCAATAACAGGTCAAGACACAGTGATTGACGCTCGATGTAATTTCGTTCCAGAAACTGTGTAACGCGAAAACCCTGTCCGGCATACAGCTGGGCCATGCCGGTGATGCCCGGTCTCAATCTGAACCGGGGCAGATTTTCGTCATACAGATTCAGGCGACGGGCATCCTCCCGAGTCAGCGGCCGGGGACCCACCAGACTCATGGAACCTTTCAGCACATTGATGAATTGCAGGATTTCATCGAGGCCGGTCTTGCGTAGCCAACCGCCCACCCGGGTAACCTTGCCGTTGCGCATGCTGCGCAGTTTGTAGAGGGTGAAGGGTCTAAAATGCCGGCCGATACGCTGCTGGGCAAAAACAACCGGAGCGCCATCTTCGAGCAGTATCAACACCAGGATAATCAGCAGCAACGGTGCAAAGAGCGCCAATCCCATTGCCGCAAAAACCAGATCGAAGGCCCGCTTCCCGCTCACCGCTTTATCGGTGCATAATGTCTTGATTTTGTCGGATGAGTGGCGGCGCTCCGCTCTGTCATAAGCAGTGTTTCCAATAGGGGACGAGCCACACCCAGTTGTTTCAAGTTGATTGCCGCGTTCCAGAACGGCTCGAATTTCTTCCACCCGGCGCTGTAACAGAACTGCCTGACTGCATGGGACGGCCTATCGATATGCGCCAGGCTGGAGCGGAGAATCGAACTCCATTTGTAGAATGAACGGTAGGCCTCGTCATAACCGGCCTTGAGCGCCTCTGCGGTCATATTATTCGGCTGGAAAACCACCTCACGGGTGTTGTATCGGTCCCAGTTTTCCGTCAGCAGGCGCCCCTCCTTTTTCAGCTTGTCGAAAAGCCGTGTACCCGGATAGGGTGTCTGGATATGAAACGTGGCGGTGGTCATACCCATTTCCAGCGCCCAGTCCACGGTACGTTGAAAAACCTGCCCGTCATCTTCGTCCATACCGAACACGAAGCTGCCGTTGATCATGACTCCAAGGCCGGAGAGTCGACGGATCGCGGCCTTGTAGTCCCGGAGCGAATATTGACGTTTGTTCGCAGCCTTTAGATTGGTACTGTTTAATGTTTCAAAACCGACGAACAGGCTACGTAATCCCGCCTCCACCGCTTTATCGATCAGGTCGCCACGTAACACAGAATCGACGGTAGCGGCCCCCTGAAACAGACGCCCCATGCCGCGCATACCTTCGAACAGCTGACTGGCGAAGTAACGATGCCCCAACAGGTGATCGTCGAGGAAATAGAGATGGCGACCGGGCAGCGATTCGATCTCGGCCAATGCCCGGTCGACCCGCTGGGTATAGAATGAGCGTCCGCCGAGAAAGAATGCGTCCTTGTAACAGAAATCGCAATGGTGTGGACAACCCCGGCTCACCACCAGGGAGTTGGGCACCAGGTAGAGTTCCCGCTTGATCAGATCACGACGCAGATCAGGGATCCGCTCAAACGACCGTCGAAGCGTGTAGTAGAGACGACGTGGTCTGCCACGTCGAAAGTCTTCCAGGAACTGGGAGAAGACCCCGTCTCCAGGTCCTATCACGATGGTATCGGCATGTCTGCTGGCCTCGTGAGGCAAGGCGGTCACATGGAGACCGCCGAGTATTACATGACACCCCTTGCCGCGGTAGTGATCGGCCAGGGCATAGGCGCGATAGGCATTGGTGATATAGACCTGGATCACTACCAAGTCAGGCTCATCATCGAGGCTGATCTCCTCCACATGCTCATCGACCAGTTCCACCTCATCGTCGGAATTCATATGGCCAGCCAGCGTCGCCAGGCCCAGTGGTGGGAAAAGTGAATATTTGATCGGTCGCCAGAACGGACCTTTCGCCTCAATCAAGGACGGTAGAATGAACTTCGCTCTCATCACGGACTCCTCTGCAGTGAGAAGTCAGCCTACAGACCCAGAATGGCGTAAAAAGGGCGAAATCATGGCAAATGATGGCAGCCCCACCACGAGATGGTGACGAGCAACGACTAACCTGTAATCTTCATAGCCCTTGCCGCAATGGGTGTCATTTTCACATTTACTAACTAGCATACAGGGTTTCCGGCATCCACTTCTCCGACACCTCAAGACACACAACCAATTTCATCAGTGTTATGTCTCATGACAAGGAAACAACCCTTCTCTGCTAGCCACGCCTTGAACAAGGACAGGCTTGAAGCCCTGAAAGTCATCTATTTGGTTGCCGGGTTAAGCGTACTTACGCGTGTTACCCATCCGCGCCTGCCTGGGCGTTGTGCCGGTTATGGATTTGAACGCCTTGCGGAATGCAATGTGGGAATTATAGCCGCAGGCGTCGGCGATCTGTTCCACGCTCAAGTCTGTGGTCTCAAGCAGAACAACCGCCTCCTGCATGCGCCAGTTCGTCACATACTTCGCCGGGGTAATGCCGATCAGGGTATGGAACTTATCGGAAAAAGAAGACCGGCTCATACCTGCCAACCGGGCCAAAACGTCCAGACTGAGGTTCCGGGAGAAATCGGTATGGATCGCGGTCAAGGCCCTACCAATCTGAGGATCCCCGAGCGCGGCCAGAAAATGCTCCGAGAGACCCCGGGCAATACGGTCCCTCAAGACGTTGAGAAACAGCAGTCGCGCCAGGTCACGAAGCGCCGTGTTTCTTCCCGGGTAGTCATGATCCAGCTCCACAAGTGCGGCGTCGATGACAAAGCCAATCGCTGCGGTCGAGGGATTGTCGTGCACGTCCTTGATCAGGACGAGTTGCGGTAAATCGTTGAGTAACGGCGTTACCGCTCTGCTACGGAAGACATAGAAACCGCAGAGGATGCTGGCAAAATTTTCATCCTTCGTGCCACTCTCCTCGAGATTGATGATATCCGGATTCGGCGGTGTGGCTTCGCTGGTCACCACATGCGGGAGGTCACGCGGGAACAGTACAAAATCCCCGGCCTGCAGGTGTTGGGGCGGCTGGCCTTCGATGTGCAACCAACCCATACCTCTTTCGATGAGATGGAACGGCACCAGCCCGCTACCCGAGGTATCGATGGCCCAGGAACCGCAGTAGTCACTGTGCTTGAAGAGTTGCGCCTCAATCTGCATGCGATCCAGCAGTCGTGTGAGGGCGTCGTCGGGGATCTGGTTGTTCATGGCTTCAACTTGGACGATTAACTAATAATTGTGGACTAAAAAGCATAGTTTATCCGATAGACAGGGTCTAATCTTGTGCCACACCTCGGTTACAGAGCAATAGGCCGAGGATTCTTATAAGCCAAGGAGCACACAAAATGATGACGATGACACGATTATTCTTTCCTCTCCTACTAGCAAGCTCGACGCTGGTCCAGGCAGAGATGACATTTGAGATTAGCGACGACGGTACTCTGAAACAACCCCAGAATTATCGGGAATGGATCTATGTCGGCACCCCGGTCACCCCGAATGACATGAACGACGGCAAGGCACCCTTTCCCGAATTTCACGCGGTCTACATTGATCCGAAGAGCTTTGACCATTGGAAGAAGACCGGTGCATTCCGTGACGGCACCATCCTGGTTAAGGAGCTGGTGAGTGTTGGATCCAAGCAGGCAGTGAGCGGAAAGGGTTACTTCATGGGTGATTTCATAGGACTGGAGGCTACGATCAAGAGTGCCAAACATTTCCCGAATGAACCCGGAAACTGGGCATATTTCAGCTTTACCGATCCGCAGCATGGCATGCTGAAGTCGACCGCGAAGGCCTTCCCGACCGAGGCCTGCAATGCCTGCCATCAGGCAAGCGCCAAGACGGACTGGGTCTTCACCCAATACTATCCGGTGTTACGGGCTGCGGATGGTACAGCTGGGCGCTAAGCCAGCCCGCGGCGGTCTCCTGCCGGTGCCTTTTTGCACCGGTACAGGCCCGGACGGGTTGTCTACCCCATGACCGACTTTAACCAGTTATCCCAATTCACGAGGCGTCACTATGTTCAACTCAAACAAAATCCCTCTTGCATGCATGCTTGGACTCGCCCTGGCTGTACCCGTTGGCGCATCCAGCGCGGAGACCTTTTCACCCTATGTCGACACTGAAGGTAAAATAAGCCTGCCCCAGGATTTTCGCCTGCGCATGGTTCATCTCGGTTCCTGGTTCGTACCGGAGGGTGACGCCAGCGGTTTCCACGACGTCTATACGGAGGCGGCGTCCGCAACCGCTTACCGTGCGAGCGGTAAATTTCCGGACGGCGCCACACTGGTGAAGGAGCTGCGAGCATCCGATAGCGCTGATTACACCACCGGGAAAGGGGTCCACTCAGCCAGCACTCGGATCAAACAATGGTTCGTAATGGTAAAGGACGCCAAGGGACGCTTTACCGGCAATCCGACCTGGGGTGACGGCTGGGGCTGGGCTCTATTCAAGACGAATGCCCCCGAGGTCAACGCATCAAAGGACTATCAGGCCGACTGCCTGAGCTGCCACCTCCCCGCCAAGGAAACTGACCTGGTCTATATTCATGCCTATCCTACCTTGAGCGGTGCGCGATGAACCCCGGGTCAATGGAGATATTGATGGACGACTGATGTTCAGCGCTGAAATCGGAGCCGATGGCGTGGCGCACTACCGATTAACCGGCCGGTACATCAATCTTCACCAACACCCCTGGCATTCCATCGAAGGAGATCAAGCAGATGTTGACCTGGCGAGAAGTCATCCAATTCGCAAACCAAGGCAACCCGGCACCCGACCGCAAGGTGGAGAAAACCGATGCGGAATGGCGTAAACAGCTGACGCCGGAGGCGTTCCGTATTACCCGGCAGAAGGGGACGGAAAGAGCCTTCAGCTCGCAGATGTGCGGCCTGTTCGAACCGGGCCGATACGCCTGCGTGTGCTACGACACCCTGCTATTCGATGCGCAACAGAAGTTCGACTCAGGCAGCGGTTGGCCCTCTTTCACCCAGCCCGTGCAAGAAAATGCCATCGCCTATCACGGTGACGACTCCCACGGTATGCAGCGGGTGGAGACCACCTGCAACACCTGCGACGCGCACTTGGGGCATGTCTTTCCGGACGGCCCCACTCCAAGTGGCCTGCGTTACTGCATGAACGCGGTGGCACTGAAAAAAATCCCCGATTGAGAAAGGGGGGTTCAAACCGGCACGCTTCTGGCGCGGCGGGCAGCAATGCAATAGAGATCCAGGCAGAGCGGCCGGTGTCTCGTCAACCAACAACAATCCGAGCAGGAGCAGAGAGTCCGATGAACAAGATAGAGATCTATTCCAAATCCTGGTGTCCCTACTGCAACAAAGCCAAGGCCCTACTGAAGTCGAAGGATCTGGACTACAAGGAGATCGACACCACACACGACGAAGCGCTGGAACGGCAGATGGTCGAACGCTCGCAACGCCAGACAGTGCCGCAGATATTCATCAACGACGAGTCCATCGGTGGCTATGACGATCTGGCACAAATCAACGCCACTGGCGAACTGGATCGCAAGCTTGGCATCGCCGAAACGACCGAGTTGCAACAGGTCTTCGATGTGGTCATCGTCGGCGCCGGGCCGGCGGGGCTTTCCGCGGCACTGTACGCCGCGCGCAAGAACCTGTCCGTGGCTGTTGTCAGTCTCGATATCGGCGGCCAGCTCGGCACAACAGCCGAGGTGGAGAACTACCCGGGCATGGCCTCGGTAACCGGGCCTGCATTGGTGTCACAGTTCGAGGAGCATGCGGACAGTTACGGCATCACCAAGCTGATCGGCGAGCGGGTCACCGGGCTGTCGGTGAAGGATCGCTGCCGTATCGTCTCAACCGCCTCGGGCAAGGAAATCCACGGCCGCACCGCTATCCTCGCCAGCGGCGCCGACAAGCGTAAGCTCGATATTCCCGGAGAGAAGGCCCTGGCGGGCAAAGGCGTGGTCTACTGCGCGACCTGTGACGGCCCTCTGTTCAAGGGCAAGCGCGTCGCCATCGTCGGCGGCGGCAACTCGGCCCTGGAAGCGGCGATCGAGATGACCGGCATGGCTTCTCAGGTAACGCTGGTCTCGCGCGGGGACTGGTCGGGCGACGACATTCTCCAGGACAAGGTCAACGCCTCCACGGTGAAGGTACTCAAGGGCTTCGATCCGAGCGAGATCCACGGTAAGGAACGGGTGACCGGCCTTACCCTGGTTAACCGAGCCGACGGCAGCGACCGCCATCTTGACCTGGACGGTGTGTTTATCGAGATCGGCCTGGCGGCGAGTTCCGACTATGCACTGGATCTTTTAGAGGCCAACCAACGTGGTGAGATCCACGTGGACCGCGATCTGGAGACCGGCATGCGCGGTGTGTTCGCCGCCGGCGACGTCAACGACGGCCGCGATAAACAGGTGGTCATTGCTGCCGCTGATGGCGCCAAGGCCGCACTGGCCGCCTTCAACTACCTGGTCCACCAAGTTTAGTGGTAATACACATTCCCCAAGATTGATTAACCATTAGTATGGGGCTGTTTTAGCCCCCAAGAATTATTTGTACGTTGTCTGGAGTACTAAGGTGTGGAATATATCCTCGGCAGACCCAGAGTTTGCCTGGCGACCAATGCCGGAACATTTATTCCAATGCTTTCAACGTAATGATTTCCCTTCTTTTAGCAGAAGTTAAAGAACATGCTTGGCATGTACTTCCTTTCGACGCATAACGGATATCACATCTGGCAGGTACGTCCATAAAATAAAATATAAGAGCACTGGGTAGAAACACTGCCTAAAGGACAAGGAATTATTGCTATGTGATCCAAAACCCGAGGGTTATATTGGGCACTGATCCCAGAGGTCAATTCTGAGTTAATTTTTCCATTTGAAACTTCTTCTTGGGCACAAGATGGGCACAACTTGGGCACAGAGGTTTTTTTGCTGAGGCAACAAAAAAGCCAACCACCGTTAAGTGATTGGCTTTCAAGTTTTTTGATTGGGGGGGCTGGATTTGAACCAACGACCCTCGTAATGTAGATACCAGCCATCTATACGATGACCATTATCAATAGCAAACGCCAATACATTCAAGACGAACTTTACACCACACTGACTAGCGTTCACCTAGACACAATCGACAATATATTGAGGATAGTGCGCTCTGCCCATGGGCAATTAATTCTTACTTGAAAGACTGACAGGAATATCCCCATTTGCCGTCTCTTCATCAACCAGGCAGCAACTCGCCCCCTCTATGGAGGGCATATCGTACATTACCTTGCGCAGCAACCCCTCCAATACGCCACGTAATCCCCGGGCGCCCGTACCCCGGTCAATCGCCTGCTTGGCAATGGAGTTTAAAGCCTCCGTCGTGAAAGCCAGTTTCACTCCTTCAAACTCGAACAGACGCTGATACTGTTTGATCAGTGCATTCCGGGGTTCGGTCAATATTTTGACCAGTGCAGATTCATCCAGGTCGTGTAGGGCCGTGATGACGGGAAAGCGACCGATAAATTCAGGAATCAAACCGAAATGGCGCAGATCATCGGGCTGCACCTCCTCGAAAAGACGCAGTTGGTCATAAGCCTGCTTCGGATCGGCGAAATCAACATGAAACCCGATACCCTTGCTTCTGCTATCCAGGCGCTTCGCCAGCAGCTTCTCCAGACCGGCGAACGCACCACCGACGATAAACAGGATATTACGGGTATCGATCTGCTGTTCATCACCCTGCTCCTTACGGCCTTTCGCACTCAGCTTAATCTTGGAGCCTTCAACCAATTTAAGCAGGGCCTGCTGTACCCCTTCACCTGATACATCACGGGTACCATGGGAACTCTCCCCGGCACGGGCCAGTTTATCTATCTCGTCGATATAGACGATACCCCACTCGGCCAACTCCCTATTACCTTCAGCACTGTCCATCAGCCTGGTCAAGATACTCTCCACATCATCGCCAACATAACCCGCCTGGGTCAGAGTAGTGGCATCGGCGATCACGATAGGCACCCCAACCACCCGTGCCAGCGTACTGGCCAGCAGCGTCTTGCCGGTGCCCGAGGGACCGAGCAGCAGAATATTGGACTTTTCGATCTCAACATCCTGCTCACCCCCCTTCATCTTGGGATTCTCGCCCTCCATGCTGAGGCGCTTGAAGTGGTTATAGACTGCAACGGCGAGCGTCTCCTTGGCCAGGTCCTGGCCGACGATATAACGGTCGAGCTCCGCTTTCAGTTCGGCAGGCTTCAACAGGTTCTGCAACGGCTTGGCAGCAGCACGCTTGCGTCCCCAACTGCCCACGACCTGGGAGGCAAGGCGCACACACTCTTCACAAATGTGTCCCGCCTCACCCGCGATCAAGGGAAAGTCAGGACCCTGTTCCTGACCGCAAAATGAACAATGGGCTTTTGCAGTTGCCAAGCACACCCCCTATCGCTTCAGATCAAGCATTGGAAACTTTCTGCAACGATGCCAACCACGCTTTCTGACAGTTACGGCTTTGACGCTGCTCGAGGATTTCACGGATTTTCGTTTTGACCTTGCTGATAGGTACGCGCTTGGCAGGCTGGATCATTTCACACAATAGAATGTGGTAACCCATCTCGGACGCTATGACCGGACTGATCTCATTCTCCTGCATACTGAAGAGCATGGCATCGAGCTCCGGGTAGAGTTGTCCGCGCTTCACTTCACCCAGCTTACCTCCCTCCATCGCGCTGGGACACTCGGAGTATCGCTTGGCAAATTCTGGAAAACGGTTGGTACGCCCGGCCAGTTTCTCCAATATTTGCGCCATCCGCTCACGCGCCGTTTCCGCCGTATTCTCAGGAAAGTTCGGATTCACCGTAATCAGGATATGTCTCCCCTGACGCTGCTCGGGGAGTTCGAATCGCTCGTGATGCATGGCGTAGAAAAGATTGACGTCGATATCGCTCACATCCGGACTATTTGCTGCAACGATCTGCAACACACTATCGAACATCAGTTCGCGATAGAGCGCCTGGCGCAGGCTCTCCTCGTCCAGGTCGTTAGCCTCGAGATCCTGCAGAAACTCATCCCTGTTGGCGTACCGGGAAGCCACCTCTTCAACGGAGAGGTCAAGCTGTTGTTCTGAGATAATCACGCCCTTGGCTTCCGGTGAGGCAAGCACCAGCGACTCCAGCTCGAAGCTCTTACTCGCGGTCGTGTAAACCTGCTGAAACTCCTCGGGTTCCAGCTGACCCGGGTTTCTCCCGAAGCGTTCCAGGGCATTACGCAGAAGATGGTAGTTGAACTCGGGTGATGTCTTGCTCTGTTGTCCGCCTAAAATCATCACGTCTCCTCATCCACAGCGTGCAGAAACTCAAGCACTGGCTCCAACACCAGCAAGATCCGCCCATTGAACCGAGCATGGTATGCAGGACCGCCCGGGTGATCGCGCAACACCTTCTCTATCTCCCCTTCGTCCCCACTGCGTGCGATCACATCGCCCCGGATACTCAACGGGAGCTTCGGCGTTACCTTGTCTCTGAACTCGAAACGGGTCGGTATCCAGGGATCGGTCTCCAGTTGCAACTCCTGTTCACGGCAGCCGACCATGATCCCGTCGTCAATGAAATCCACCGAGTAGATCAGCTGATCCTGCAGAAAGGTGCCCACGTCACGCACATACCCCACACTGCCTCGGCGTATCAGCAGACGCCCGGTGGGCTTACCCGGATAGGTACCGTCGTTGCGCAGGTTGCGGATCACCCGCACAGCTTCACCATATTCAAACTTTGGCAGCACCGCTCTCGACCTGGGTTGTGAGATCCATCAGCGGAATTTCGACACTGACCGGCTCATACATGTGGAAAACCTTGAACACCTTTTCGGTGATCGCATCCGATTCGACGAAATCGCTGTAAGCGCTATTCAAAAACCCCGCATAGAGCTCCCTGCGCTCCGCATCATCTTCGGGCATCGGCATCACGCCTTCGATGTAATCGTGGAATCGTTTCAGAATATGCAGGCGGTTAACATGAACCACCGAGGGATCGAAATCGATTTCGAAATACTCGAGAAAGTCCTCAGCACTGCTTAGCTCCTCAAGATCCAGGTCGAACTCACTCTCACTCATCTCATCTCTCCCGTTGTCTAACTATGCATGGCCGTTTCGGGGCCTGCCCCGTTACGTAGCGCATCCTGTGCCACATCGATCAGTGCCCTGGCTCCCAATCGGTCTTTGCTATCCAATTCGACCACCTTTTTAAGGCGAGCCAGCGCCGACTCGTAAAGTCCCAGGCGCAGTTCAAGAAAACCGGCTCCCTTAAGCGCCAGCATGTAGAACCGTGTCATGGTCATGGAGATCAGCACACCGCCACCGATCTCCATCTCGTTCAATTGATTCCAGTCTTCCGAGATCTCCAGCCGGCTGGCAAAAACCTTCAACACCCGGTCTGCAACGATCAATGCCTCTTCCAGGCGATGTTGGTAATAGAAGTAACGGTAGAGCGCTACCAGCACTATAGGATGCTCGGGTTCCAGGAAGTAGGCCCGCATCAGCAGCTGCTCTGCCGACCCCTTCCCATACTGCTCTGCTGCGCTATCCAGACAACGCTTCGCCTCAGCCTGCAGAGGCTCGTCGAAATAGAGGGCACCCTCTTCGAAGTCGAGCATATCCATATTTAAGTCCTCGACGCTTTCAAATCCACGGACGCAACGGGCTCACAGACCAGCTGCGCATCACAGTGATTGCATTCGTCATCAGGCACCTTTCCGCCAGGCAGGTAACCGTGCACACCGATCTCCTGCTCCAGCAGGCGAATACGCTCGAGCAGACAACCCACTGCCTCAGCGACGGGGTCTGGTATCAAGTGATGATTGAGGTCGATGCCAGCCAGGGTCTCACCGGCGACGCGGCTGGACTGCACCACCTTTCCGGGTATGCCGACAACAGTCTTGCCCTCCGGTACCGGTGAGATCACCACCGAGTTGGCACCGACCCTTGCATCTTTCCCCACGGTTATGGGGCCGAGTATCTTGGCGCCGGCACCGACAACCACCTTGTCGCCCAGGGTCGGATGACGCTTCCCCCGGTTCCAGGAAACACCACCCAGGGTGACACCGTGATAGAGCGTGACGTCATCACCCACCACGGCGGTTTCGCCGATCACCACCCCGGCGCCGTGATCGATAAAGAATCGTCTGCCGATGGTTGCCCCGGGATGAATGTCGATACCGGTCCAGATACGTCCCAGGTATGAGATCAGGCGTGGCAGGTAACGCCAACCGCTGGTCCACAAACGGTTGGCCATGCGATAGAGCAGGATGGCGTGAACGCCGGGATAGGTGGTGGTGACCTCCAGGCGGGTCCGGGCCGCCGGATCACGCTGAAAAACGCAAGACACATCCTCACCGATGAGTCTCCATAGGGAGAGCGGTTTCCCTGTCGGCGCCTTCTCATCCGCCAGGCCCGCACGACTGTTCACTGAGACATCCATTCCTTGTTCTCTCCATTCACTTCAATATAGAACCTTCGCAGGTCATGGGAATCGGGCGTGCTTTTGTGCTCAACCGCATGTTGACGCACCCGTTCCAGTACCGACTCTGCCTGTGCACGGGTCAACTGCATGCCGATTTCGGCATAGGCCTGGATAATGGCGTGACTGCCGGAGTGCTTACCTAGGACGAAGCGATGGTCGCGACCCAGCTCCCGCGGATCGACACCCTGGTAGTTGCACCTGTCCTTCATCAGCCCGTCCACATGGATACCTGCCTCGTGGGTAAAGACACCGGCACCGACCAGGCTCTTCTGCCAGCCGACGTTACGACCGGATGCCAGCTCCACCAGTTCAGAAACCATCGAGTATCTTGCCATGTCGATATCGCGGCCCTGATCGAAGAAACGGCGCAGCCCCATCACCACCTCCTCCAGGGGTGCGTTGCCCGCCCTTTCACCAAGACCATGTACGGTTGTATTCACATGAGTGGCCCCGGCACGAATCGCCGCCAGCGTATTTGCCGTGGCGAGGCCGAGATCATCATGGGCATGCATCTCGATCTCCATGTCGGTCATGGACCGGAGATCGCCGATCACGGTATGGACCTGAAACGGTTCCATGGTGCCCACGGTATCGGCAAAGCGGAAACGGCTTGCACCGGCATTTTCCGCCTGCTCCACCACTCGCCAGAGAAATTCAGCGTCAGCACGCGAGGCGTCCTCGCCGCCTACGCAAACCTCCAGCCCCAGTTCCAGCGCCTGTGCAACCCGCCGTTCGATCTGCTTCAACACCCAGTCACGATCACGTCCCAGTTTCTTCTCGATCTGCTGATCGGAAACAGGAATCGAGAGATCCACGCGATGAACACCCAGGCCACGGCACTGCGCGATGTCGGACTCATGCATGCGGCACCAGACCATGAGCCCGGCGTTCTTCACCACCCCGGATACGGCCTGGATCGAAGTACGCTCCTCCACGCCCATGGCCGGAATGCCCACCTCGAGTTCGGGAACGCCGATCTCATCCAGCGACTTGGCGATGGCCAACTTCTCTTCCAGGGAAAAGGAGACACCCGCAGACTGCTCACCGTCACGCAGCGTGGTGTCGTTGATGATGACTTTGTTTACCTGCTTTCTCATGGTTCACTCCTGTTGAAGAGTGACTGAGCAAGCACTGTGCCATCATTTTTATTATAATATTTTCAATGGGTTAAATGATTGAGAAAATGCTTTCGTTTGTCGACTGAATGATGTTTGTAGGAAACCTGACAAGGGATGAAGGATAAGATCTCTATCAGTACATCCTGTCAAAGAAAATGCCGCAGCGATTGCTACGGCAAACATAGTACAAACCCAAGATGAGAGAGTTATGCGTAAGTCGGAGCGAAAACTTTTTCCGGCTCATCAACAGGACCGTTCTCGCCCCAGTAGGGGGAGAGCTTGCGCAGTTGTTCAACGATCGGCGGCACCGCCTCAATCACCCGTTCCACGTCTTCCATGGTGTTGTAGCGTGAGAGGGAGAAACGCACCGAACCGTGAGCTGCGGTAAAAGGGATATCCATGGCCCGCATGACGTGGGAAGGTTCCAGGGAACCGGAGGTGCAGGCCGAGCCACTGGAAGCGGCAATGCCCATCTTATTGAGCAGCAGCAGAATCGCTTCGCCCTCGATGTATTCGAAAGCGATGTTGCAGGTGTTGGGCAGACGGTTGTTGGGGTCCCCGGTGACAAAGCAGTGGGACACCTTTTCCAGGATACCCCGCTCCAGTCGGTCACGCATCGCCCTGACAAAACTCTTCTCATAATCCATCGCCTCCAGCGCCATCTCGCAGGCCCTGCCCAGACCGACAATGGATGCGGCATTTTCGGTACCTGCCCGACGTCCACGCTCCTGGTGGCCGCCCCGCAACAGAGGACGGAAACGCACGCCACGACGCAGGTAGAGCACGCCGATACCTTTGGGTGCGTGGAGCTTGTGACCGGAAAGGGAGAGCATATCGATGTTGGTCTCCTTCAGGTTGATAGGCAGTTTGCCCACGGCCTGCACCGCATCGGTGTGGAACATCACCCCTGCAGAGCGGGCCATCTCAGCCATCTCCTCCACCGGAAAGAGCGTACCGCTCTCGTTGTTGGCCCACATGACGGAGACGATGGCCACGTTGTCGGAGAGCAGCTTGTAATACGCCTGAATATCCAGGCGCCCCTTCTTGTCCACCTTGAGATAGTGAACGGTGTAGCCCTCCTTCTCCAGGTGCTCACATAGCGTGAGGACCGCCGGGTGTTCCACCACGGTCGTGATGATCTCCTTACGATCGGGCTGCGCCTTCAATGCGGAGAGAATGGCGGTGGAGTCCGACTCGGTACCGCACGAGGTAAAGATGATCTCGGAGTCATGTTCTGCGCCCAGTAGCGTCTGAACCTGCTTACGCGCCTGCTTCAGGGCACGCCCCACCTTGTCGCCGAACTGGTGCAATGAAGAGGGGTTGCCGAACTGCTCGGTAAAGAAGGGGAGCATCGTCTCCACCACCTCCGGCGCCACCATGGTAGTGGCGTTGTTATCGAGATAGATTCCTTCAGCCATGGTTCAACCTCCCATTGCCGCGCGGCGTGCCAGCTCTTCAGCGGGGAGCACCTGGATGAACTCGCCGAGCCCTTCAGCCAGGTGGGACTGGATACCGCCCAGGGTGGTGGCCGCCATCTGACAACCGGCACAGGCGCCGGTCATCTTGACGAAGATGTCGCGTCCGTCCACCTCGATCAGCTCAACGTCACCATTATCACGCTGCAGGTTGGGGCGGATCTCCTCGAGCAGTTCCTCGATACGCCTCATCCGCTGCAGGTTGGTCAGGTCCGACTTCGGTTTCTTGATCTCACCGGCCACTGCGGTGGGGTCGAAGGTTTCTCCCCTTTCGGCCAGCACCTTGGTAAGAATCTCCTCGATCCCTTCGTGGCAGGATGAACAGCCGCCGCCTGCCTTAGTGTAGTTGCTCACCTCTTCAACGGTACGCAGGTCATTGGCACGTACCGTCTCTTCAATCATCACCTCATCCACGGCAAAACACTTGCAGACAAGGGCGCCCTCTTCATGGTCATCCTTCCACACCTCACCGCGGTAGTTGGCCACCGCCGCCTGCAACGCTTCCCGGCCCATGACTGAGCAGTGCATCTTTTCAGGTGGCAGCCCATCGAGAAAGTCGGCGATCTCCTGATTGCTGACATTGAGAGCGTCATCGATCTTCATGCCCTTGATGATCTCCGTCAGCGCCGAACTTGAGGCGATGGCGGAACCGCAGCCGAAAGTCTGGAAGCCGGCATCGAGGATGGTCTCGCTCTCCGGATCCACCTTGAGTGTCAACCGCAACGCATCGCCGCATGAAAGAGAACCCACGTCACCAACGGCATTGGCATCATCCACTGCACCGGCATTGCGGGGGTTATAAAAGTGTTCCTGAACTTTTTCCGAATAGTCCCACATTGTGCTTCTCCCGGTCAGGCGGAAAACGATTTGCCACAGCCACAGCTGGCAGTTGCATTCGGGTTTTCAAACTTAAATCCGCTCCCTTCCATCGTGTCGAGGAAGTCTACGGTGATTCCGTTGAGCATCGGCGCGCTATTGGGGTCGATAAAAATTTTCAGCTCACCGAGCTCGACAATGGTGTCGTCATCCTTCGCGCTCGCCTCCAGAGACACACCGTATTGCATCCCCGAGCAACCGCCGCCCGTAACCGAGATCCGAAGACCGGCAACCGGTGTTTCGGAACCCTTGATGAATCGGCTCACCGCCTTCTGTGCGCTTTCAGTGAGTGTCAGCATGATCTTTGTCTCCATGGCAAATGTTTTGCATCGCTAGTTGACGTAAGGCGTTGCAAAGCCTGTGCCACGACATTGGAATCTGCCTTACACACTGAATTAATTGAATATTTTAAATTTCCTTCACAACCGGGAAATGTTGTAAGCACGACAATCCGCAGGAGATTGGCTGGTAACAAACCGTACAATGGAGCACGACAATGAATCTTGAAGATCTGCAACCGGGCGACGTGGTGTTCGCTGCCAGCCACATCTTTAACGATGGGGGTATACCCGATGTCCCGGCGGATGAACTGCTGGCCTGAAGAGCTGAAAACAGCCAACTGATTTCAGCACGTCCGGGGCTTGTTAAGCCCTGTTAATAGTAATCCAATCGGTCCTAGTAGAGTGAAAATGGACCGGGGCGCTGTTGTCCCAGCCAATCGCCGCCAGGTATGACGGGGCGTCCGTTGCGGACTCCCCGGTAGGTATAGATCCAAGCACTGCCCCATGGGGTCGGGATGAGCTTACGGTTGTACAGCCTGGGGTAGTCTTCGAGCCGGTCGAGCTGCGTGAACTGCTGACCGTTCACCCGGTAGATCTCGCCGACGATGGCCGTGTTGCCACCCTCCACGACGCCGGGATAGGCACCCAGGTGGATCATCCGGTACCTGGGCAGCGTCACATGCTCACCGCAATATTCTGCACCCGACATGAGATGGTGATTCACTTCACCCCGGCGCAAAGTGCCGTAGACAAAAACCCGATCACTCATAATGACCACTCATAGCCTTGAAAGACGGTGACTCCAAACGGATTCATTGGAACCAGTTAAGAGATACTGTCAAACATGCTACGCCATCAGAACACGCCGAAGAAATCACCTTCGTCATATAAATCCGTCATTCGGGATCTTGTGGCAGTGGCTGACGCGGAATGCCATTACAAGACAGAGAGGGCCCCGCCTATTCAGGCATCGGGATCAACCTGGCCTCCACCTTGATCTTCTCGTGCCTGCCCCAGGCGTTGACGGCTTCCACAAACCACTTTTCCTTTTGCGGATGCTGTCTGACGATATCCTGCTCCACGAAAAAGGTGCCGTCGGCATGAAACAGCAGCGTACCTAACTTGAACCCGCGCACATCCAGCCAGTCGCCCACCAGGCTGTATTCGCAGCTGGCCGGGTCTCGCTCCAGCCGGTATACCGCCTGCTCAGGTGATTTCAGCGCCACCTCATCTGCTGCAAATCCCAGCTTGTCCACTTCGCTGCACATGCGTTGAAAGATCTTCCGTGAGAGATCCCTGATCTTGGCCGGACGAATGGAGAGGTCTTCGGACATTGCAGCAGTCATGACGCAATCAGCCCCAGAACTCCTTGGACATCTGTAGGCGTGCTACCGGTTTGTCGTTCTGCAGGTGCTCGTCGAATATGGTAACCACATCCTCCTTCTGCACTCCGCCGTACATCACCCCCTCGGGATAGACCAGCACCGACGGTCCTTCACTACAGGGGCCGAGGCACCCTGTCGTGGTGATCTGTACCTTCTCGAACAACTGCTTCTCCTGCAGATGCCAGAAGAACTCCTCGGCAACCTCGGTGCAGTTTTTCTGACCGCAGGAGGGACGGGGATGACCCAGCGGGCGGCTCTGGGTGCAGACAAAGACATGCTTTTCAGGTTTTGCCATTACCGTCACCTCACGCTGCAGCTGATTGAGGTTCGTGACTGAAACACTTCTTGGGACAGATGCGTGCACAGGAGCCACAACCGATGCAATCCATGGCGTTCTTCAGACTCATCACCATCGCGGTGTCATCGGAGAAGCCATCATCATCGTCATCGTAGTCGTCATAGTCGTCGTACTCATCGGCCTCCAGTCCCGGCACATCCTCGCGCTCGACCAGGTCGAATACCTCTCTGGGGCAGACCTTGAAGCAGCGACCGCAGCCGATGCAGTTGCCTTGATCGATCTCCATGACAAAGGCCGGCGTGTACTCTTCACCGCCACGGGTCACACTTGTAATGAAACTCATCGTACTTCCTCAACTCATCTCTGTTTCAGCGGCCCTGAAGGCGGCGTCGGCCTCCGACCATGCCTTGCAGGCGTCATAGGTCGCCTGCGCCATCGCCGGGATCTCTTCAAAGGCGCCGGGCAGCCGATCCTCGACCAGGTCGTGAAGCTCGCCCGCCTTCTCGGTGGCGATACGCTTGGCCTTTCTGACCGCTTTTTGCATCGCTTTCAATTCTTCTTCAGTCATCTGCCCGCTCCCTACATACCGGCCACTTTCGGATACTGCCCGACGATCTCCAGGGCCACCGACAGCAGCTTGTCCGCCTCGTCCTTCATCTTGGAGAGTGTTGGAAAACCAAAGCGGTGAACATCGCGCAGAGTCCTGTCCATCACCACCAGTTTACCCACGGTGATAATGGCGCGACCAAAACCTTCATGGGTCAGGTTGAGCATCGGCACCGCCATCAGGCCGCACTCTTTCTCGATCATGGCAGAGAGGGCGTTGTAGAACGCCTTGACCCGTGACATGACGATCTCATCAGGATCACCCACTACAGGAATCTCCTGCTTCTTCTCTTTGGTCAGCACGAATGGGTCGAGGATTTTCTCCACCGGCCACTCATCGTAGGTACCGTAGGTATCCACAGCACGCATCTGGCGTACCATCTCTTTGGCAAAGTCGGTACCCAGTACCGGATCTTCGTTGCTGATCGCCAATGCCGCTTCGTTCATCGTTCAACTCCTGTTCAATCTAAAATTCATAACGCCGTAATCTGTTGTACTGGGGAGAACGCCACGTCGCTTGAGACGATACGCAACAGGCTGGGCCTGAACCGCCGGCGCGTTCCTTGCCTTGAGGTGTGCCAGCGAACCAGCACAAAGCCGGCAGCCAGTCCGACAATGGCAAGCAGGGCCTGAGCGCCTTCATCGACACCCATCACATTACCCGTGGCCGACACGGCAAACATCGCCAGCAACGGAAACAGGTAGGCCCAAACCGAAGCCCTCACCAACAACTCGTCGGGGATGTCGACGACGACCCTGTCCCCAACTTCGGCACAGAGGGTGTTCTCCAGTTTGAGCCGGTTGCGCTTCATGCCGAACAGTTTCGACACCACCGAAGTGGTGCAGCTGCTGCCACACTGGGAACAACCCGTGCGCGACCGCGTCTCCACCCACAAATAGTCAGTGTTGGCTTCGACAACCATGGCACTCTCTTCCAGCATCGCCCCTACTCCTCCCAGCCTTCCTCTTCCATCTTGTCGAAACGCGCCGGGTCCACAGGCATAGTGCTGGCGATCGCCTTGGCCAGCCAGCTGCCGGGGCCCTGGCGCAGTTCTTCCTGCAGGTTTTCGAGCAGCTCCCGTATCTCGGAACCCGGTGACACCTTCACCGGCTGTATCCCCTGGGCCTTCAACTGCTGAATCGCCGATGCGCCCACGGCCTGGCTATAGACGGCGATGCACCCATCAAGCGCCGCGATCTTTGCAGCCAGCTTGTCTTCGTTGCCATCCATGGCCAGTGCGCCAAACTCGCTGGCCTCGACGAAGCAGACCTTATCCCGGTCCACCGCATAGATGGCGAATGACTGAGCCGCACCGAAGTGCTGATCCACGTGCTTCATGTCACTGGTGGCAAAGGCCACCTTGAGGGCCGTCGTCATCCACTGCTCCTCAGTGTTGCAGCCCACCAGCTGAAGTCGCCGCTGTAGCGTCATGGGTGCTCTCCCGGTATTCAGGTTTCTGGGCATAGATGGAGCGGTAGGGCTGTATCTCGCCCTTCTCCAGGCTGAGTATGATGTTGGCGATATCGAACAGGGCCTGGCGGGTACCGCGATAACCGATCCAGCACTTCTGATAACCGCCCAGGGTGTCGTACTGCGGGAAACCGGCGCGCAGCAGCGGAATGCCCAGACGCTGTGCACTCTCCACACCATGGGAATTTGCAATCAACAGCTCCGCCCCGTCAGCTTGCGCCATCCTCTCCAGGTCTTCCAAGTCCCCCACCTTTACCTTTTCGGCCGGCACCTGTTGGAGCACCGGCGCATTGACCGGCGACACAGCGGTAACCGTTTCGGCCCCCACGCCTTGAAGCATCTGACTGAACGCATTGAGCAGGTCGGGATCGGCCGCCACCGCAATGCGCGCCATGCCAGTCATGAAGTGGCAATCCAACATGGCGTCCTGCAGCTGTGCACGCTGCCGTTCCAGTTTCTCAGGCACCGGCTCACCGGAGATCTGGCGCAGGGTGTCGAGCAGCTGATCCACGGCATCCAGTCCCATCAGGCGGTCGAGTCGATGGTCCGGCACACCGGTGAGCTTGTGCAGTTGGTCGGCCGCCTTCCACATGGAGCGTCCGATGACCAGGGTCGCCTTGGCATCTCCCAAGGTCGGCAGCTCGGTAACATCCGTTCCGCCGATGGTCAGGGGCGAGAAATCCTGCTTAACCAGGTGACCATCGAGGGAGTCCGACAGATCGGGAATGACAACCGGACGCAGGCCGAAGGATTCGATGATCTCCTTCAACTCCTCCAGGTCTCCGGGAGTCAGGAAGGATCCCACCAGCACGTTTACTTGCCGACGGCGTCTGCCCGGTTGTGTACCGGCATCCCGGGCCGCCGGGACCGTAGTCGTGATGATCGCCTCCACCGCTTTAGCAAAGCCGGTCTCGAGACAGCCGGTATAGTCGGGGGTGGAGACGGGTACCACGGGTATGGCATCGAACTCGGGATGTTGCTTGCGGAACATCTTCAACGCCATGTTCACATCGCTGCCCTGGGTTTCCGAAAGTCCGGTGGTCGGCACGCCGAGCAGTGAAGGCTTACTCTTGCCCGCAATGGTTGCCAGTCCCTCGACAATACTCTCCTCGGAGCCCATCACCGTGGTCACCTGGTCCATGGCCGTGGTCTGCAGGGGAATCGGTTCACGGAAGTGGCGCACGAAAAACACCTTGCCGAAGGCGGTACAGCCCTGGGAGCCGTGAAGCATTGGAATGGCACGGTTGAAACCGAGAAAGGCCAACGCCGCACCGATGGTCTGGCTCGCCTTCAATGGACTGACGGAGAGGGCTTTGTTACGTTTGATGATTTCGGGCATCACGCCATCTCCTCAGCATGTTTCTTGCGATGCCAGGGGGCCGGCTGGCGTACCGCCGGCCATACCGGGCTGTCGATGGTCAACACCAGTTGGCGCGCCAGCTCCACCATGCCCTCGTATCCGGCATAGCCGAATTCGCGCTCCTGGTTGATATCGAGAAAGGGAATTCGCGCCTTTAGGGCGGTGTACATATTGCGTCCTCCGGCGATCAGCACATCCACACCGTTGTTTCGCACCATATCGATCAGCGCACGGGGATTGCCCTCTTCCAGCATCACCGCATCCTTGCCCATCAGTTCGCGGATGCGCGCCTTATCCTCTTCGGTGGACTTCTTGGTGCCGGTGGCGACCACTTCCATGCCGAGATCCTGCAAAGCCGCAATCACCGACCAGGACTTCACCCCACCGGTATAGAGCAGTACTTTTTTACCGCTGAGCTGTGCACGCCAGGGATCGAGCTTCTCACTGATTTGTCTCTCTTCCCGCTCGATCAACGCTTCAGTGCGCCGGGTAAGATCCGGGTCGTCGATCAAGCGGGCAAAATCTCGCAATGCCTGGGAGACATCGCGTACGCCGTAAAAACTGCCTTCAAACCAGGGGGTCTCGAACGCCTCCTGTAACTTGCGGGCGACATTGATCATCGCCTTTGAGCAGACCATCATGTTGACCTTGGATCGGTGCATGGTCTGCACTTCGCGATAGCGTGCATCGCCAGAGAGCGTACAGAGCACCCGCAGCCCCAGTTCATCCAGCAAGGGCAGCACATGCCAGAGTTCACCAGCGATGTTGTATTCGCCAACCAGCGCAATATCATGCACTTCGATACCCTCACGCTCTACCGAAGTTGGCAACGGATCAGGTTCACGGGTACCGCACACGTACTTCACCATGGCCTCGCCCGCGATGCGATTGCCCAGGTTCTTGGTGCCGTAAAAACCGGCACAGTCCACGGGCACTACGGGGGTACCCCAGCGCGCTTCCGCTGCCTTGCAGACGGCACCGACATCGTCACCGATCAACGCAGGGACGCAGGTGTTGTAGACAAAAACCGCTGGCGGTGAATAGCTGTCTATGGCCTGCTTGATGGAGTGGAAGAGACGCTTCTCGCCACGCCCCATGATCACGTCCTGCTCGGTCAGGTCGGTGGTCATACCAATACGGAACAGGCGGCTGCCGCTGGAGCGCGTGCCCCGGTTATCCCAGGAACTGCCCGCACAAGCGATGGAGCCGTGAACGATGTGCGCCACATCGGCGACAGGCAGCAACGCGATCTGTGCCCCGTCGAAGGCGCAACCTCCGGCGGTTGCCCCGGGCTTGGGCTTGGCACAACCCGACTTGGCTTTCTTGTTGTGCGCACAAGCCGGTTCGTCCAGCAGGGCCGCGATATCTTTCTGCTTCATGGTATGGCATGACTCGTTGTCTACATTGCCATATCTGTTGCAATGCGCATGCCACCCATGTAACAGATTGTTTTGTTTATATATTTAAGGTTTTTATCTTTGTCGTGTTTGTAACAATGTCGAGTGGAGTGAAGTATCTGCGACTAAGAGAGTGGATTAACCAGCTCATCGGCCTATCAAGTGTGAGCAAGATTACCGCATTGTCGAAAAGACACCGACTGATCCACTACCCAGCTCAATATCGTTTCCGGTAAATCCTGTACCGGGGCAACAGAAACAGAGGGTGATGACTCACCATCAAATACAGCATCGATTGCGTAAGAAGAGAGAGGTAAAAAAGCTGTGAGGCGCTTGTCCGGTTCTAGCGCCTAAACGCCATAAGGCTTCGCCTCCCACTCCCTCAGCACTTTGAGATCACGCTTGGGCAGATAGTCGTAAGCACCCATCAGGTCCTGCAGTACCGCATCGGCCAAGGTATAGTTCGATGCCGCGCTGCCCAGCATCATGAAATACCAGGCAAAGGGATAGCCCAGGACTCTGTCGTAGCCGTGTACGGCATTGGCCAGTTCTGCACCACTGAGACGATTGGCAGACGGCAGATCCGGCAATTGCCCCGAAAATACACTGACCGGTTTGGTATTGATGCGTGTCTCACCGTCCCTATCGGTAAACTCACGCAGGGCTAGCACCCAGTGTCTACAGAAGGGTTCACTTTCGCATGCGCTACTTGCCATCCAGTCCTTGAAAAAACGCTGCAGTTTCTGGTGCGTACCGTTGCCCGTTGGTTGCTCGGTAACCAGCTTGTCTATGGGTGTCATACGGCGAAAGCGGTAGTAGGATCTGCCGATCGGTTCCGGTTCGAGGCGCGGGTAGTCCAGAGGATCGAGAAATTCATCAATGCTGTCCGGATACCAGTCGCGCTCCACCAGGGGACGGTCGACCACCTCTTGTAGTTCTTCGATTTCCAACTGCATGAACGCTTGCGGGTCTTTACCGGTGGGTGCGGTGAAGTAATGGGTATTGCCGGCAAGGCGGGTAGCGAAATAGCCCAGTCCCAGGTACTTGCTGACCAGGTTGTCCACGTCACCCTGGGACTCTCGCTCTGCCCAGTGAGAGATATTGTCACTCACCTGCCGGTAATCGCCATCCACCACACCGCCCAGGCGATGCCAGTTGCCACGGCTCAACACACACTCGAATGGAAATTCAGGCATCAGCGCTTTGAGTTTTGCCTTCAGGCCGTCGATGCCTTCAGCGGTATCACCCGCTTTGCAGAGCAAATTAAGCTGTTCGATACGGGTGAGCATAGCCTCCATCAACCTGCCTCCCGGTCCTGGTCCACATAGTGACGGTTCAGCCACCACTCTTGTGCCATGCGATGAGCTGCTGTCGCTTCGGTTTCCAACCCAAGGCCCTTGATCAGCATGGCCAGGGTACCGACCACTGCAGCTTCGCCGTAGCGGTCCTCTTCCTCACCCTCCCATACGGCGCGGAAATGGTTGAGATTGAGGCGGTCCGGCTTTACCTCACTGCCGGTCCTGTACAGGCAGTCCCATGAGTCCTGCCAGCACACGCCATCGCTGATACCGTAGAGCGCCACGCTGCGGTCGGGAATGCGTTCGAACTCACCACCCTCCCCTTTACATACGAGTAGATTGGGTTGTTCCAACAGGGCGGCGGCCTGTTGATGGATCTCGGCAAAATTGGGGTGAAATACGCCTATCACCGAGAGCGGAGCGGCTAAGGGGTTGAGCATGCGGGCAACCGTATGCAGCGGTGGCCTGAGGCCGAAGATCTCGCGCGTGGTGAGCAGTTCTGCGGTCAACGGCGACAGCTTGCTGACAGGGAGGTAGCTGAAGCCGGTTTGCTTTATCTGCTCACTGGCTTCCTGTAGAGACCCGGCGGTATCCATGTCCAGGGCATCCAGGGCCAGGGGCACATAGACTCTCTCATCGCTGCGGCTCATGCCGTGCATCAACACCGGGTAGCCGCGCCCGGCCATCACCAGCGCCGCCAGCACGAACCAGGGCAGTTGGCGTCGCTTGCCTGCATAGGCGGCCCAGTCCACAGCGGGTTGAGAGCCTGAACCGTAACCTGGCAGGCTCTCTCTCAGCGCCTGGGTAAACCCTGCGATCTCTTCCGCGGTCTCCTCTTTCACCCGCATCAGCATCAGAAAGGCGCCGATCTGTTCCGGTTCAACGTCGTAGCAAGCGATCATCTGCATCGCTTCGTAGGCCTGCTCGCGGGTGAGGGATTGCATACCATTACGGCCTTTGCCCAGGATCTGAATGTATTTCGCGAAAGGATGCATAAGTGTGCTACCTTCTGTATCAGTTCATTCCGTCTTTAGTCGCTCTTTAACCGCCGTCCGGACATCCTCGTCTTCGTCGTCGATCAAGGCACCGAGTCGGCTCAGCGGGGCGCGCTGGATAGCGGTAAGCCGTACGCGCCAATCACCGTCATGCAGTAAGGGTTCGAGATAGTCGGAGTCGACACGCTCGGCCACCACCAGGCGGATCTCTACCGCCTCGTCGTCGATCATCAGACCCAGGCTCTCATCGGGTAGCCTGCCGGCCACGGTTTTACGCACTTCACGGTCGGGATCCTTGATCATGCGGAACAGCCGACCCGGCTTGAGCCGTTTGGCCACATACTGGCGTACCAGACAGTCCTCGTCGGTCACCAACTGCTCCAACAGGTTTTCGGGCAGCCTGTCTGCAACGGTAATCCTGACCTCGCGATCGGGATCAGTAATCAGCGGCCCCAGGTTTTCAACCGGCAGGCGGTAGGCCAACACACGACGGACCACCTCGTCAGGATCGTCGATCATCTGCAACAGGTGCTGTTGGGACAGGTAGCGTGCAGCGATGGCACGCCGCTCCCAAAATTCGTCGCCTGCGTAGTGCTCTGCCAGGTCGGGGTTGATGTTGAAGAAACGTGCGATCTGCCTGCCGCTGGAGGCCCTGACACAGACATCCCCCGGGGTGCAGCGTCCCGCGCGAAGGCGGTCGCTCCTGTGGGGACAGCGCGCACAATCCGCGACGGGGGTGACATCCTTCTCCTCCATCACGGCAGCGTTCATACGTCCTCGATCTCGGCGACCACCAGACCGCTCGCAACCTCCATATCCTGAGTAAATCTGAGGCAGTGGTTGCTGCTGTCCACCAGGTAGAGGTTGAATCCAGCGTGCTCGTATACGGGGCGTGCACCGATGACGTCGTCATCCATGCAGTAGGTGAAATGGATATCGCTGTAGCGCTTGCGCAGTTGCTGGTCGACATCGCCGGCGATGACGGGCTGGTTGCTCAGCCACTCGCCAATCTCCTGAAATTGCTGCTGGTTGATCACGCCGTCGCCTCCTCCTGTTCAAAACGGATGCGCTCTTCGGGGCTCTGCCCCATGACCTTGGCGAGCCATGGCGGCGCCTTGCTGCCGATCACCGCTTGCAGCTTTGTGATCTCGTCAATGGCTGGTCCCATCTGGGGTTTCTTGATTGGGTGCGCGCCTACCCTGACCATCTTGGCCGCAGCAGGGCCACCAATGGAGGCAACGAACAGTACCTGGCAGTCAGCAATCAGTGAGGCACGATAGCCGTTCTTGTCACCATCGGCCTGGGTATCATCAATTTCGCGAATCTCTATCAGGCGGTTTTCCTTATCGGAGACCTGGTAGATAAGAAAGCGTTTACAGGAGCCGAAGTGGCCATCAAGCATCTCACCCTTGTTCGAAGCACAGGCGACACGGATACTGCCAGGCATGTCGCCATCACTGTAGGCCGAAACTTCTGGCAGGGGCTCCGCACTCAGTGAGGTCTCTCCCTTGAGATAACCAAGAGCACTCTTCAAAGCGGTGGTATCAACATCAGCGAGCTCACCGTCACGAGCGGACTTCAGCGCCTTGACAGTCAGCCCAGATAGTTTCTTATCAGTGGGAGGCAAACCAATCGCATCATCCAGCACGCTGAGCATTCTGGCGGCATTGGTGTCCGGCAGTTCACGGACTGCCAAACCAATTCGGAGTGCGATGTCGTTACTGATGGCGGATGCATTCATAGAGAGGCTCCTGAATATCTGGTTCGAATGAAAGCTATCTTCCTAGCTCTCACCCCAACCCTCTCCCCTGTTTTGGGGAGAGGTTGATCATGATGATTAAGCTGGAATAATGCAGTCGTCTTCCATGCAGACATCGAGGCACTGGGGTACGTCAAACTCATCTTCGCACTCGGTGCAGCTTTCCGCCTCGATCATGTAGACACCCTTGAAAGGCTTGATAGAGTTGGTGGGACACACCGGCTCGCAATCACCGCATGCAGTACAAACTTCTCTTACAATCGCTAAGGCCATGATTGGACTCCTTCAAATAGATTCAGGCACGTTTGAAACGTAGGGTTGTCGGGAACGACGGCCGCGGAGTGATGGGATCGATGTAGTACTTGGAGCCATCGGTCAGCTCCACTTCACCGCCCCAGGCGTCCTCGGTATCGGTTTCGACGTGGGCAATCTCGTCTTCCTGATCCTTCTTGGCGATGTAGAAGAGAAGCGCGCCACCGTCTTTCACACGTATCATCACATTGGGCATAGGTTGCTCCTTTGGACTGCGGGTCCGGCAGTAACCGGACCCGCATGACTGCTGACAGGTCGATTAACGAACCAGGTCGTAGTTGTAGTCGGTAGTACCCATGCCACGGGTCTCTTCATCGAGACGCTCCAGTACGCTGTTGACCAGGGTCTTCAGCATGTAGATAGCACCCTCGTAACCCAGGGTGGTGTCACGATGCATGTGGTGACGATCGAAGATCGGAAAACCGATACGTATCAGCGGTACCTCATGCTCCTTACCCTTGTGCAGGGTGTCGCGCTGGATGAACTTGCCGTAGGAGTTACCGATCATGAAGTCCGGCTTGTTGGTGAACATCAGTGAACGGAAGTGCCACAGATCCTTACCGATGTGAACTTCGCTGTTCTGACCATAAGGAGACTCGGAGAGAACTTTCTCCATCGCCTTCTTCCAACGCTTGTTGGCGTGGTTGCAAAGAATCTGTGTCGGCTCCGCACCGAGCTCCATCAGGAACTTCGCCATACCCATGACGAAGTCGGCATCGCCGTAGAGACCGAACTTCTTGCCGTGCAGCCAGGCGTGGCTGTCGGTCATCATGTCCACCAGAATGCCGCGCTCGCGGGTCAGGGACTCGGAGATCGGCTTGCCGGTCAGTTCGGAAACCTTCATCAGGAAGGCGTCGGTGGCTTCCAGACCCATGGGGATCTGCACGTCGGTAGCAGGCTGCTTCCAGGTGTTCTTGGTGAACTTGCGGCTCTTTACCGACTGCCAAGGCTGCAGGAACAGTGTGTCGATAGCGTTGGGGGCATCCTTCACCTCGTCGATGGTGGTGCCACCGTCAAACATGCGGTACTCGCCGTCAGCGGGCGTATCCAGCACCTCGCTGGGATCGCACAGCAGGCTGTACTCGACACCCATCTCTTCCATCATGCGTTTCATCACACGATAGTTGCCCAGGTAGGTCTCGAAGCCGGGCACGATGTTGATCTTGCCGTTGCTGCCCACCTCTTTGTCTTCCATGTGGTTGAGAGTGAAGTAGCGCTGGATGCCCTCGAACATGTTGTCCCAGCCGGTGGTGTGAGAGCCGACAAAACTGGGGGTATGGGCGAAAGGTGTGGGGAAGTCCTGTTCGATGTGGCCTTCCTTTTTGGCGTTGCCGATGAAGGCGTTGAGGTCGTCACCGATAACCTCGGCCATGCAGGTGGTGGATACCGCGATCATCTCGGGCTTGTAGAGCGCCTTGGCATTCTCCAGGCCGTCGAACATGTTCTTCTGTCCGCCGAATACCGCCGCGTCTTCGGTCATGGAGTCAGACACACAGGCCACCGGCTCCTTGAAGTGACGGTTGAAGTAGGTACGGAAGTAGGCCACGCAGCCCTGTGAACCGTGTACGTATGGCAGGGTCTTTTCAAAGCCTAAAGCACAGAGCACGGAACCCAGAGGCTGACACGCCTTGGCCGGGTTTACGGTCAGCGCTTCACGGTTGAAGTTGATCTCCTTGTACTCTTCGGTGGTGGTCCACTGAAAAGTCGCTTCGATCTTGTCCTGGGGGACCTTCTCTTCGAACAGCTCCTGTTTGTTCTTCAGGGTATCGGTGTACTCCTCCTGACGAAACAGGGGATAACTCGGTTTAATGTCGTCTACAACTTGACTCATGATCTCTCTCCTCCCGCGCCACCAATCTGTGGACTAGCGGGTCAGATGAATTGAATAGATTGTTCCTGGTCGCAGGTTGGGCTTGGCCCAACCTGCGTTCCACAGGATCAGGCCCCGGCAGCGGCAGCCTCAGGCGTTTCCTCGGTCTTCAACCAGGGCGCCTGGATCTTGCTCCAGCAGGGGTTGTTCAGGGTCATGTCCATATCACGGGCGAAGATGGCGAAGCCGTCATAGCCGTGGTAAGGACCTGAATAATCCCAGGAGTGCATCTGGCGGAAGGGTATGCCCATCTTCTGGAAGATGTACTTCTCCTTGATCCCGGAGCCAATCAGGTCTGGCTTCACCTTCTTGACGAACTCTTCGAACTCATAGCCGGTGACGTCGTCGTAGATCAGGGTGGCGTTACCCATCTCCTTGATGGTGCGGTCGTAGTCGTCGTTGTGGGCGAACTCGTAACCGGTACCGACCACTTCCATGCCCAGATCCTCGTAGGCGCCGATAACATGACGGGGACGCAGACCACCCACGTAGAGCATCACCTTCTTGCCTTCGAGACGGGGGCGGTACTTAGCGATAACCGCTTCGTACTCGGCCTGGTACTTCTCAATCACCTTCTCTGCATTGGCCTGGATGGTCTCGTCGAAGAAAGCCGCAATCTTGCGCAGGGACTCGGCGATCTTGGTGGGACCGAAGAAGTTATACTCCATCCAGGGAATACCGTACTTCTCTTCCATGTGACGGGAGATGTAGTTCATGGAGCGGTAGCAGTGAATCAGGTTCAGCTTGGCTTTGGGTGTGTTCTCCATCTCGGCCAGGGTGCCGTCACCGGACCACTGGGCGATCACGCGCAGACCCATCTCTTCCATCAGGGTACGGGATGCCCAGGCGTCGCCACCAATGTTGTAATCACCGATGATGGTGACATCATAGGGAGTGGACTCGAAGCTGGTGTCACCGTCACGGTTGCCCAGCACCCAGTCGCGCACGGCGTCATTCGCAATGTGATGCCCCAAAGACTGGGACACCCCACGGAAGCCTTCGCAACGGACGGGGACAACCGGTTTTTCGATCTCTGCGGTGGTCTTCTTGGCGACCGCTTCGATGTCGTCACCGATCAGGCCGATGGGACACTCGGACTGCACGGTAATGCCCTTGTTCAGGGGAAACAGCGCTTCGATCTCTTGCATGATCTTGGACAGCTTCTTGTCACCGCCAAAGACGATATCCTTCTCCTGGAAATCGGAGGTGAAATTCATGGTGCCGAAAGTGTTCACACCGGTGGTACCAACATAGTAGTTACGACGACCGGCACGGGAGTACTGGCCGCAGCCCACGGGACCGTGTGAGATATGGATCATGTCCTTGATAGGACCCCATACCACACCCTTGGAACCGGCGTAGGCGCAACCACGGATGGTCATAACACCAGGCAGGGACTTACGGTTGGAGGTGATGCACTTCTTGGATTGCTCAACCTCTTGATCGTTGACCGTGAGATGCTTCGCACGATCCTTCTTGGCTTTCTCTGGATAGACCTCAAGCACCTCTTGAATAAGGGCTTCGGTCTCTTCGCGTGTCATAGCTGACATAATGGTCTCCTTCTCCTGCCACCACTAATCTGTGGATGCACAGGCTATGGAAATAACAGTGAACTGGTTTGTACCGGCTACCGGGGCGGCCGGTACATTACTGACAACCTGATCAGGCTTCGGCAGCCGCGGTCTGGCCGACGATGCTCTCGTCTTCCTCTTCCATGATGCCGAACTCCATGAGCAGGTCTTCCAGCTCATCCATGGTGCAGGGCTCTGGGATAACCAACATCTTGTTGTCGATGACCTTCTGCGCCAGGGTACGATACTCATCGGCCTGCTTGTGAGTCGGGTCGTACTCGATCACTGTCATACGGCGAATCTCAGCACGCTGTACCGCGTTATCGCGGGGAACGAAGTGGACCATCTGGGTACCCAGCTTGGCAGCCAGCGCTTCAATCAGCTCATCTTCACGATCGGTGTTACGGGAGTTACAGATCAGGCCGGCAAGACGCACGCCGCCGGAGTTGGCGTACTTCACGATACCCTTGGAGATGTTGTTGGCGGCATACATGGCCATCATCTCACCGGATACGACGATGTAGATCTCCTGGGCCTTGTTCTCGCGGATGGGCATCGCAAAGCCACCGCAAACAACGTCACCCAGCACGTCGTAGAAGACGAAGTCGAGGTCGTCTTCATAGGCGCCCTCTTCTTCCAGGAAGTTGATGGCGGTGATGACGCCGCGGCCGGCACAACCGACACCCGGCTCGGGACCGCCGGACTCGACGCACTTGATATCGCCGTAACCGGTTTTCAGCACATCTTCCAGCTCCAGGTCCTCAACGGTACCTGCTTCGGCAGCCATCTCCATGATGGTGTTCTGCGCCTTGGAGTGCAGAATCAGACGGGTGGAATCCGCCTTGGGATCGCAGCCGACGATCATGACCTTTTTACCCAGTTCAGCAAGACCTGCTACCAGATTCTGGGTCGTGGTAGACTTGCCGATACCACCTTTGCCGTAGATTGCACATTGACGCAGTGCCATGTTGATTCTCCTTACACATTTAACAAATCAGTTTGTGACTGAATGGTATGAATTCATTCGACAAGCATCAGTGAGCAAAGGGTGTGCCAAAAAATAATAATCTTCTTAATTTATTGTTTTTATTGATTTATACAGTTTATTGCAGGGCTGTTTCCGAAGTCAGGTTTACGACAAACCCCGGTTAAATGTATGGATGAAAACAGACAACAGACCACGACATCGGCCTCCCTTCCCGCCCATGCGCGTCTGCCCATCAACCACTGCAATCTGCCCTCGGTGATCCTTGGCAGCCTCACCTTCCAGCACCACCCCACACCGCTGCGCCTGGATGGCGTGGAGCAACTGCATGCCGCGCTGTTCGAGAGTCTCGATCCGGTTGCGGATGCCGATACCCGGGCCGGACATTTCATGGACTATATGCGTTCGGGCTTCCTGCTGGACAATCTCGATGAGGCGGGATTCGATGAACAGAAGCGCGGCATTAAAAGAGGCAAGGCAGACTACCTTCGAACACTTCGTGGCTGGTTGTTCGATGCTGACGGCAAGGAGGCCGCTGTGCTTAAGAGCTGGGTCGAATCACGGTTCGGGCTGCTGCCCCTGAATCACAGGGGGCCGTTGGGCGTTGGCGCGGAAGACAACTACCACGCCTACCTGTCGGCCCGAGCCAAAGGGCTCTACAACACCAATGCCCTGGAGTCACAACTCGACCTGCTCTACAGCTACTGTCAATACGAAGTGACCAGGCAATATCCTAGTGAGCACCACGTCACCCTCTACCGGGGCATCAACCGTATCGATGAACACGAAATACTGCATCAACCCGCCAAGGACGTTTATATCCTAACGCTGAACAACATCAATTCTTTCAGCAGCAATCGGGAACGGGCGGATGAGTTCGGTGACTATATCCTCGAGGTCAAAATACCGCTCACAAAGCTACTCTATTTTCCCGGACTGCTGCCCAATGCCCTGAAGGGCGAAGAGGAGTACCTGGTGATTGGTGGTGTCTACGAAGTGAAGGTGAGCTTGCTTTAGCCTGTATTTCTCACACCTGTTCTTAGCGAGATGGCTTCATGGCTCATATCACATTCAGAATGTGAATGGATGACATGGTCGATTCAAGAAATGGATGGGATTTTTCGAGGCATCGTCACCAAATACCTAGGTAACTACACGGCTTGGAGTAAGACATTAGACAGGTATCCAAATCTAACCGTAGAACATCTTTTTCTTTCTGCACAGTAGCAATACCAAGATCAAGTCTTTTTGTCTCTTTACGGCCAGTAGCGGAAGATTCAACTGTATATGCATAAGAAATCTTGCGCTGAAAAGCAGACCTAATTTTTGCAGTGCAATAGACTGTAGGTTACCCACAGAGTGAACTAAATAAGTAAACTGTCACCGGAATTCTCCCCAGACCGTCGTCCTCGATAAAACCTATGCGAGCCCCCGGCATAGCCGGTGGTTTACACAATTCAATTAAATTGTTAAATGTGAAATGGAAAATTCCACAGTCTCACGAGCCATAGCCCGATACGCTTGAGAGAAAAGTAGACCGCTCTATTGAGAAATACTTGATGGCAACCTAAACGGATACTGCTTACGGATCCGTGTTGTACACTGATCACAGATCTATTTTACTCGGATAGGACAGTTTTACATTAAAGGTGCTTAGTGTGAATTTGTTCTATATCCTTATTTCTTGATCTAGCGCATTGTAAATAATGTATATATTTAGATCATTGATGCTGGGAGGCGGCATATCAACAGAATTCCTATTTTTCCAGTTTGTTACTTAGTTGGAAATTAGGTGATGGAGTAAATGCTCTATTACTAGTCACTGTATTTGAAGTGCTGCTTTTGGCCCTGATATGGTATTGGAAGACATGTAAAAATCAGTTAGAGCTATTGAAACTCAACAACAGAGTTAATAATAACTAAAAAAAGTTTTATATATATTGCATATTTCTATGGGTAGATGTCAGAAAATATACAGGTATTAAATATCTACCAATGTATATGAATACCATACTATAACTCGAATTGAAGGATTCAAAATGAGAATTACAGTTTTATTAATCATAATACTATTATCTTTTTATGGATGTTCGACGGGGGAGAATGAACCGTCCAAAAAAATGATCATAGATTCATTGGAGGATATATTACCAGGCTATATAAAAATAAAAGATATTCATATTGAAATATCTAAAAATATACGTAGTCGCGTAGAGCCTTTAATTAGATCTAGATTTTCAGCTGATGCAATTTTGGAAAGTGACTTTGTCCACAGGGATAAATATAAAGACAAATACGGTGAAAATTTTAAAATCTACGGAATATCCAAATCAGATTACAACTTAAACAAGTGGCAGATTGGTTTTGAAAAAATACAAATCGAACAAAAATTTTATGGTTCTCCGCTTTACACAGAGTCACTGATGGGTGGCTGGGAAGGTGTGTATGTGTGTGGAGGTGAGGAAAGAGGGCTTAAGTTACGAATTTATAGTACAGAAAATAAGAAAGTAGAAGCTTTATTTAATTTTTACCCTTTAACTAAAGAATCTAAATTTAAAGTAGGTTCATTTATGATGAAAGGTTCTGTATATAATTGGGGTGGATTTAAATTTACTGCGGAGAAATGGATTGAAAGACCAAAAAATTACCACACATTAGATTTAAAAGGACAAATAGATAGTTCAGGTAGTAAGCTAATAGGAACAATACCATTTCAAAATAATTGCTCAACATTCGAATTAACAAAAACCATGGGCGGATGAAGATAGGTGACACCCATATTATAACATTGATATCTCGTTAACTTGTGAGTAGTAAATCAAGTGTCTGCGGTCACCAAAGTAAAGTAGCAAGAAATTGAAAAAATAAACTCAATAACTGCAATAACCGGGGACCAATAAACGGGGACAGACCACGGTTTCCTTAGTCAGCTATAAGCCTAACTCCGGACCTCGTGTCAAGGCGGCGTCAACATCGCCATTGGTCGCATAGTTGACGTTCTTGATGACCCACATGGCTACACGAATTTCAACACTTCACGGTAACAGAACCAAAAAGAATGTGTTGTATAAGGCTGCAGCATACACAAATAATGTACTGAGAAAGGGCAATACCCACTTATCACTTATTTCGTTATCGAAATGGATAATTTGATCAGCCACTTCGTAGAAACCGACTCCGCACCTGGCACCTCTTCTAAAATAACTAAAAAACAACAATTCTCTGCCACTATTCATGCCTACCGGGTCATTCGGATAAATAAAGCAACAGTTAGAGCGCACACAGTTCCGTGACAACTCAACAACAACCCAGCAATTGTCAGAAACCTTACACACCGAATCACGCATAACCGAATGTTTCCATAGTCTTTCTTCACTTGGCCTGGCTCTTGCAATGGGTAGTGGCAACCATCGATCAAAGGAGCCCGAAAATGCCCGAGTCAAGTTTGCAGGCACTAGTCAGCGGTATCGCCGCAGGTGAGATCGTGCCCTATCTAGGTCCAGGCGCCCTGAAAAGCGCGCGCAATGTTGAAACCGGTGAACCGATTCCTGCAGACAGTGACAGCCTGATTCTCGCCATGAACAACGGCAAACCCATGGCGCCACGTCTCATGTATGAATTTCCTCGAGCAGCCATGGATATCGAACTGAAACGCGGACGCACCGCACTGCACCGTTTCCTGGAATCCACCTATAGTACGACCCAGTGGACCCGCGCGCCGATTCACGATTGGCTGGCTGGCATCAAGCCATCCTATGTCATCGACATCAATCGCGACACCCAGCTCCAGGACAGCTACGCCGATACGCCCCATACCCTGATACGCGGCATTGCCCGCGTGGGTGGTACTGATTACCGTTTCTGCATCCATCACTACGACGGGGAAACCTACTCCGAAAACGAAATCGCACAGGACGAGGTCGATACCAGCCTTCCCATACTGTTCAAACCCATGGGCAGTCCCAAGCCTGATCCGACCTACATCGCCTCGGATGCAGACTACGTTGATTACATTACCGAGCTGATGGGCGGATTCGCCATACCCGATTTCGTCAAGAAATATCGCATTGGCAAGCAGTACCTCTTCATCGGTCTGCGTATGACCCGTGACACCGAACGCATGGTGCTGTCAGACATGATCTACGCCGCATCCGAGCCCAAGGGTTGGGCATTGATCCCCGCACCGAATGATAAGGAGCGCCGTTTCTGCAAACGTCTGGGCATCGAGATCATCGAATCTGATGTGGAAGATCTTCTTGCAGCGGCTGCCGAAACCTTTGCCGAAGGAGCAGCCTGAGCATGGGGAAGTTCGTACCCTGTCAGGGTAAGCACGCCTGTCGCGACAATGAGCTTAGCTGCCTTACCTGTGGACGGGGACTACATGAAATCGAAAAGCTTCGACTACTGATGGATCAGCTCGCATCACTGGCCATTGACTATGACTACGAGAATGTTGATGAGTACAGCAGTTACGTAGCCAGGAAGCTGGAGAAGATGATTGTCTATCGGCGGGATAACGAACAGACAGGCTGATATCCATTATATACAAGGATAATTACATGACTCTTCTGATCGACCCTGACAACCCGCGTTATTACCTCGAGTTTGATTCAATGGACAAGACCCATCTCGAATTCATCGAGCTGGTCAATAAACTGGGTAGTGCTGACAGGGAAGCGTTCAAAACTCTATTCGAGCAGCTTGTGGCGCACACCAATGCCCACTTCAAAGCCGAGAACAAACTGATGTATGAAAGCGGCTTTCCCGCCATACGAGAACATATAGGGGAGCATGAGCGCATCCTGGGCGATCTGAACCGAATGGAAATACGGTTGGCCTCTGGCAATACATTGCTTCCACGTGCCTATGTAAAAGATCACCTGCCAGGCTGGTTTGATCTGCATGCACAAACCATGGACAGCGCGTTGGCAGCACACCTAAAAACCCAACCACAAAATACGAATCGAATTGACAGCTGAACATTCAACCTGAAATTCTCATTGGAATACTGCCCTTATGGTTCCAAATCAGCCGGACATGTCCGCCAATTTCAGAAGCGCAAGGGTCTGACCGTGACAGGCAGCTTTCACATCCTTGTTCAAAGCCTTTAACCAGTAACCGGGAATCGCATCGACACCGTAGAACGCACCAGCCAGCATACCGGCAATGGCACCGGTGGTATCGGCATCCCCTCCCCGGTTAACGACGTCGACAAGAACCGATTCAAAATCATCATTATTGAAAAAGGACTGAAATACCGCCTGCAGGGTTTCAACGATCCATCCGCTCGGATTTTCTACCTGTCTGCGGTCAAAGCGGTAAACACGGTGATTTTCCACCAAGCCATTTGCGATATCGAACAGCGCCTGTTTCGACGCGTTTTTGAAAGCCATGCACAGCATTTGCAGAAGCGCTTCGGTGCCTGCATCGGCCTGGCCATTGTGGTGAGTAATATGGGACTGGGTACGCGATGCAACGAAAAGTTTATCCCATCCGGCATTCCAATAGGCAATGGCCACCGGCAATGATCGCATACAGGCACCGTTCCCTGCATCGAACTTATTTTCTGGGACCGAAGTTTCTCCGCTGTTGCGGTAGTGGACGATTCCCCGTCTGACGGTGTTGCCAATATCCACCGGTTTGCCGCGCATCCATTGACTGAATGCTTCTGCAACCGCTTTGGCCTCGACTTTACCGCTTTCGATGATCGACTGACCCAACGCCAGGCTCATCTCGGTATCGTCGGTCACCTGACCGGGTTTCAGGCGCAGCCAGCCGCCTCCGCAAATCCTGTCGTGAACACCGTGTTTCTCCCTGATCTCCCTGGGAGTGAGAAACTCTGTTGTGGCACCCAGAGCATCACCGACTGCAAGTCCCAGGTAGGCCCCAAATGCTCGCTGCTCCAACGTTATATCTTTTCCCGCTACATGCCGTGCTGTGAGATCGGGAGCAAACATATGGATTAGACTTCAGGCCCGAAACAGGCTGCATAGTCGGCGCAGACTTCGCAACTGGGTGCGCGACAAGTGTAGATGCCTTCGGTCTCACACAGCTGCTTGTAGAGGAATTTCTTCCACTTCATGTCCTGGGTATTGCGAATAGCCAGAGGACGGAAATTTTCGAGCATCAACCGGGTCAAATCCGATCGCTCCCAGAGCCCGAGATCCTGCCAGAGGTGATCGCTACCCAGGCATCCGGCAATGACGATGTCGGTCATCCAGGTTTCCGACTGGCTGTGGGTGGTACGAGATGCCAAAAGCAGTTTGCGCAGATCATCCATCTCTGCCCCGCGCTCCGAATCGAATTCGGAACCGATACCTAGCATTTCGCTCGTATCTAAGTTTGGAAAATGGTGTTGCACCATACGCCTGAATGCATGCTCACCCATACCCAGCCATTCAGGCATGACGCCCTCGCCAGCCATCCAGGAGGCCAGAATACGCGCCAGGGTCTCCTCCAGGGGATCACCCCGACGCGCGGCCATCACCCGGGTAAAAGCAGCTTGGGAGCTCTCTATTGCGAAGGCTGCAACTGCCATCACACAGCCTCGTACTCGACGACGATATCCTCGTCCCTGGGTATGAACTGGCAGGCCAGACGCCATTTGCTGGGCAGGTCGTCCACGATCAACTGTTCCAATTCATCCTTGCTGATCTTGCCCAGTTCACGCAGCACCTGCTTCTCCTTCTCTTCCAGGTGGTAGCCCATGGGTGCCTTGTCGTCGGGGTAGGTCACCTGGATCGCACAGCTGCCGCAATTGCCGTCGCCGCAATCGAAGTTGATGGGTATTTTGTTGGTCTTGGCGATCTTCAATACGGTCTCTGTAAAGCTGCCTGCTACGGCGTAGACCGTCTTGTCCTTGTATTCGGGATTTGAAAATGTAATCAGTGGCATCGAACTCTCCTCCCCATTCAGGCCGGTTTCACTTTACAGTCGCCGAGAATCTGGGCCTGGCAGGCCAGACGGTCATGGCGGCTCGCCATGTTCTCCTTCAGCACTTTCTCTTCCAGCACCGAAGGTTCGGTCAGGTTGTTCCAACCCTCTTCCACGTGCATCATGCAGGTACCGCAATCACCTTCACGGCATCCATAGATGATGCCTGCACCGATCTTTTCCGAGACTTCGATGACACGGGTGCCCGCCGGGACGTTGACCGTCTGTTCGATGTCGGTAAATGATATTTTTGCCTTAGCCATACTCTTTCACCTTGCTGTTTATGTTGAATGCCTGGTGTTGCCAGGCGGTTGTACTGTGTGCTTCGCTAACTTACTGTTTGCCCGATCCGGACCTACACAAGGTCTGCAAATTCGATAATGCGCTTTTCGGTGCTTTTGCCGGTTAACACCTCGGCGATCTGCAGACCAAATGAACGGCAAGCCTTCAACTCCTCCTCTGTCGGAATCAACTTGACTCTCAATCCCTCTTTGGGGATGTGCATCTTCAATCCGCGCATGCGGTCCTCTATCATTCGCACCGCCTCGCCGCTCCAGCCATAGGACCCAAAGGCCGCACCCAGCTTTCCCTTGAGATTGATCACCGCCAGGGACGAGAGCAGGTCCCATACCGGCTTGACCGCATCACCATTGATGGTGGGGGAGCCGAACAGCAGTGCATCGGCCTCTTCAATGAGGTCCACGAAAGGTTCCGTCTCCCCGCCTTCCAGGTCATAGAGAGAGACCCTCACACCGTCGATATCACTGGCGCCCTCGGCAATCGTTTCTGCCATGCGCGCGGTGTTGCCGTAGGAGCTCATATAAAAAATGATCATCGACTGGTCGCTGCTGCCGATCTCCGCGGAGAGGCTCGAGGTGGAGAGCTCCCGGTAGTGGGTGACATAGCGCCGGGGCCGCTCACGCAGGATCGGCCCATGGGTCGGTGCGATATGTTTCAGCTTGAGCGGTTCGATCAATTTGAGTGCGTCCATGACATGCTTTTTGAACGGACGCATGATGTGCGCATAGTAGTAGTCAAACGAGAAACGAAAGTCGCCGACCTGATCGTTGAACAGCCGTTTGTCGCAGTAGTGACAGCCGAACACATCACCGGAGAAGAGTATCGCCTCCTCTTCCAGGTAGGTGCACTGGGTATCGGGCCAGTGCAGAAAAGGGGTATGCAGGAAGCGAAGCGTGCGATCGCCCAGCGCTACCGTATCGCCAGTATTGACGGTGGTGTATTCGAACGTTCCCGTCGTCGGTTTCAGCAACGCCTTGAGCATGGAGGTGGCGCGTTGGGAAATATAGAGCTTGGCCTGGGGCGCGCGGCGCATCAGTTCGGGCAGTGCGCCGGTATGGTCAGGCTCCAGATGATTAAGTACGATCGCTTTGATCTCGCTGTAGTCGACTTCGGACTCCAGCCGTGCAAAAAATTCATCGCTGAAGTTCTCCTTCACGGTGTCGATCACCGCCACCCCATCACTACCTTTCACCAGATAGGCGTTGTAGGTGGTACCGTTTGCGGTACTGAGAATAATATCGAACGTACGCAGCGTGGGATCGAGCGCACCGATCCAGTAGACACCGTCGGCAAACTCCACGGCATCACGATGGGCGGATACGTCGATCCGGCTGTTCATGCCGATGCCTCACACACGGGGTCGGCTCCCTCCATAGGGCAGGACTGGAAATCCGCTTCCGGATCCAGGTGGATATCCAGTGCAGCCAACACCGGGCCATCAACGAAGCCCGCCTGTTTGAGTTCACCCAGCTGCATCAGTGGACGTCGTATCAATATAGGTTCGGTAAGCATCAGGGAGAGCGCCTGCGCCTCATCCAGTTCATGGATGTTGAACCAGCCATCCTTCAGTTGCGGCGCACTCAGGTTGAACCACTCCGCTATCGGCGTATTGAAAAAGTATGGCCGCAGGGAGTCCTTGGTCCACGACTCACGCAACAGGTCGCGAACATCGAGCTGGTGGCCGAAGCTCTCCAATAGCGTCTTCTGCTGCCGGTTACCGATACACCCCGGTTTTTCGTAGAAGATCAGCAGGCTCATGGTTCCGCCTTGCTCCTGCTCTCCTGCAGGTACATGTATAGGGCAGATTGCCGATGCCAGAGCCGGTCGGATATGTGCACACCCTCGGGTTTGTCTGGGGTTACCGGTTTACTGCAGCTACGGACCATGCGCCATAACCAACGATGAGCCAGAGCTGATAACGCTCGCGGCTTATCCGTCGTCCGGTGCGGTGATCGAAGTGCGATGCCCATTGTCGCGCCTCCCGTTATCTTGCCTGGATCTCGGCCATGACCTCGGCCATGCGTTCCGGCGGTATACCGGTCAGCGAGCCCGGCGGGTTGGCCGCATCGCCGAACGGGTTGAGAATCGCCCCTTCAATGGGACAAATGCTCACGCACTGGGGATCGGCATAGTCACCCTCGCACTCGGTGCACTTCTTTGCATCGATCAGGAAGTGGGGTCGGTCTTCGTGGATTGCCTTGCTGGGACAGAGCGGTTCGCAGGCCCAACAGTTCACACAGCTTTCGATTATTTCGTATGCCATTTCAAACTCCTCAGGCGCTGGCCTGTATCCCGGTTTTGGCAACATCCTTCTCCGGCAGTCCCTTCTCCACCATCTCCGCATAGACCGCAGCCACCGCATCCTCGATGGGTTCCATGGCGTGCTCACCGTTGGGCTGTATGCCGGCATACTCCAACTGCTCCCACGGCTCGTAACCGATCTTGGAACAGAGCACCGCCTCACAACCGTCGAGGATACGAATGATCTTTTGCAGCGTGGTCTCGGCGTCGCCGCAGGTATCTCCGCCACTGCAGTAGAGATCCACCTTGCGGTGACCGATGAAGCGTATGTCGGTCATTGAGGCCTCATAAATGAGGAACTCCCTGGCGTGACCGAAGTGCTGGTTGATGACACCACCGCCAGAGGTCGCCACTGCCATCAATACGGGTCGCGTCTCTCTCTTCAGGGTCTTGATGGAGGAGAGCGAGACGAAGGTCTCGCCGGTATGACTGCGTTGCGCTTCCAGAGTGGCTAACGCCGCCTCCTGGTACGCCGCACGTTTCTCCATGGCCGCCTCGTAGTCGATCTGCATCTCCTCGACCTTGTCCATGGTGAACTCGTCGCCCCGGTCCTCGCCCAGCATGCCGACGGCATCAGCACGGCATTGGCGACAGTGGCGCATCATGTTCATGTCGCCGGCACACTTGTCCTGCAGTTCCTGTAACTCGTCATGGGTGGGGCCGCGCTGTCCCATGACCCCGTAGAAGGTGCCGTGCTCCTCCTCGGCGATCAGCGGCATTACGTTATGCAGAAACGCGCCCTTCTCCTTGACGATCTTGCTCACCGCCTCCAGGTGCTCATCGTTGACACCGGGAATCATCACCGAGTTAACCTTGACCAAGATGCCACGCTCGGTGAGCATCTCCAGACCCTTCTGCTGCTGCTCGATCAGGATCGTGGCGCCTTTGCGACCGTGAATCCGGCGGTTGTTCCAGAAAATCCAGGGATAGATCTTGGCGCCGATGTCGGGGTCGACGCAGTTGATGGTAATGGTGACGTGATCGATATTGTGCTTGCACAGTTCATCTACCTGTTCCGGCAGTGAAAGACCGTTGGTGGAGACGCAGAGTTTGATGTCGGGCGCCTTCTCCGTGAGCTGCCTGAAGGTTTCGAAGGTACGCGCCGGGTTAGCCAGCGGATCGCCGGGACCGGCGATGCCGAGTACCGTCATCTGCGGAATATTGGCGGCAACCGCCATCACCTTTTTCACCGCCTGGTCAGGCGTGAGCAGTTCGGAAACCACGCCGGGACGCGACTCGTTGGAGCAGTCGTACTTGCGGTTGCAGTAGTGGCACTGGATATTGCAGGCCGGCGCTACCGCCACGTGCATGCGGGCAAAGTGGTGGTGGGCATCTTCCGAGTAGCATGGGTGATCCTTGACCTTGTCGCGGATGTGATCCGGCAGGTGCGAGAGCTGGTCACCACTACTACCACAGCCGGATGAACTGCACCCCCCTTCCGCATTCTGGCCAATTACTGTCAATTCCATCATCACATCTCCAAAACAGTGCCCCGCCAGGGGTCGATAACTGGGTATGGAGGCTACATTGCAAAGGGCGTGCCTAATATTTTTCGAAACATATGATATTGTTTTATATATCAAAATAATCACAGACAGAACGATATGTAAGGTAGTCGACAAGACAATTGAGGGGTTGTGTAAGGTGTACGACTTAAGCAATGCAGGCGCAGCGCTTTCTGCGCCTGCAGGGAAATGAATGAATCAGATCTGCCTGACTCTGATATTGAGGGTCTGGATTCGATAGCCGATCTGACGGGGAGTCATACCCAACAGGCGTGCCGCCTTGGCCTGCACCCACCCGGCCTGTTCAAGCGCAGCGATAACGCGCTCTCGTTCGTCCAGTTCAGGATCATCGATATCAACTCGATTGGCGGTTGAAAGTGTAACCGCCGGGGGAGGATTCCCCTGTAGTCCGGTTAGGTTGATTGCGTTTTTATCGATCTTACCGTCGCTGCTCATCACAGCCGCACGTTCAAGACAGTTTTCCAGTTCGCGTACATTGCCGGGCCAGTCGTAACGCATGAGCGGACCCAGGGCAGAGTCCTCCACCGCCAACTCGCGCCCCTGGCTCTTGGCAATCTTGGATACCAGGAAGCGTGCCAGGTCAGGAATATCTTCGCTGCGCTCCCTGAGCGGCGGCGTATTGATCGGCATGACGTTGAGGCGGTAGTAGAGGTCTTCACGAAAGCTGCCTTCCTGAACTTCCGACTCCAGATCCTTGTTGGTGGCGGCCACGACACGGACATCGACCACCTGGGTCTTGACGCCACCCACCCGTTCAAACTCCCCCTCCTGCAATACCCGTAGCAGCTTTGCCTGAAATGCGGGCGAGATCTCCCCAATCTCATCGAGAAAGATGGTACCGCCATGGGCCTGCTCGAAGCGCCCCTTGCGCTGGCTCACTGCCCCGGTAAACGCTCCTTTCTCATGACCGAAAAGTTCAGACTCCAACAAGGTATCCGGTAGTGCTGCACAGTTGAGTTTGATGAACGGACCGTTTGAACGGGGCGAGTTGTAGTGAATCGCATTGGCGATCAGCTCCTTACCGGTGCCGGACTCACCGCGGATAAGTACCGTGGTATTCCACTTGGCCACCTGTCTCACCTGATCGAATACCAGGCGCATGCTGGAGGTATGACCGACCATGTTGGAAAAGCCGTGCTCGCCACGTACCTTGCGGCGCAGTGAGTCACGCTCGCTTTTAAGGGCCAGTTGTTCATCCTCAACCTTGCGTGCGAGTCGTACACTCTGGCCGATGAGATTGGCCACCATCTGCAGAAAGCGCTTGTGTCTATCCAACGCGCCACTGCCAACAAGGGGCTGAGCTGCCAGGACACCTGCCGACATCTCGCCGATCATTATAGGCACACCGATAAACGACAGGTCAGCATCATAGACACCAAGGCGGTCGAGAAATCTATCTTCCTCTGAGATCCGTTCGACAACCAGCGGGTTGCCGCTCTCCATGATGGCACCCACAACACCTTCTCCCGGCTTATAGCGGATCGCATTCAATGGCTGCGGATTCTCATGAAGTGCAGTGACCAGCAGGTCGCCGCTATCCGCATCCAGCAGGCAGATCATGCCGTGGCGCATGCCGGATGTATCATTGAGAACCTTGAGCACCTCCGCCAGGGTATCGCGAAAATCGAGCGAACGGCTCAATACCTGGCTAACCAGGTAGAGGCTCTCCAGTTCACACTCCAGTATCGTACTGTACCGGCTCTCGGTCTCCGTTATGTTTTCATCAATCAGGGCCATAACTTCAACCTCCTTCCGTGCCATTCACGGGGAGTCTGACTGTAACGCGACAGCCACCCAGGAAATCGGCATCGATCTCGACAGATCCGCCGTGACCAATCGCGACCTCCTGGGCCATGGTCAATCCCATCCCTGCATGTTCACCGGCATGGGTCCAGCCACAGAAGAAAGGTTCGAACGCCTTGATGCGTTGGCTTTGCTGTATCCCCGACCCGTTATCCATCACCTCAACAACCAGCTCATGATTCTCTTCACGCGTCTCCAGACGTACCTCCCGATAAGGCCTTCCCGCCTCGTTTACCGCTTCGATCGCATTGTCGATCAGGTATTTGAACAGTCCCCGCAGTGAGTTGGCCCTGCCGGATAGAGACGGCAGAACGGCTGTCGGTCGCCAATCCACTACCACGCCTGTCGCCAGCAGCCTGTCTGTAGACAGCTTGATAACCTCGTGAACGATCTCATTGATATTCACCGTAGAGGTCTGCTCCAGGGTAGGACTCGGCAGGGAACCGTGAAGACTGTCCATCGCCTCGTTACCACTCTCCAACGCCTGCTGAAGCACTTCACGCAGACTGCTCTTAGCGCTACCGCCATCCGGCATGGAGATGGCGGCCTTGATTACATTCAATGGCACCTGAAGCTTGAAGATTGCACCGGATATCGCCTCCCGCATGGTCTGCACCATCTGCTGCTCGGCCATGTTGGCGCGAATCATGTTGAGCCGCGCTTCATTGATACGTCGGCGACTGGACGTCACCTCGTTGGCGATCAGCAACAGGCAGCAGCGGGATGCACCGGTCTGTTTGAAGTAGTTGTTGGCCGCTTCATCCAGTTCTGCCACACGCACACCGGAACAGGCGAACCAGCGGGGCGAAGCCCCCCCTGGCGGGTCGAGCCTCACATCGATATTGCCAAATCCCTTACCGACCTGGCAGACGTTGCTCAGGTCAAAACCGAGTTGTTGTTCCAGGGCATCCAGAAAGAGTGTCGCGGGCTCCACACCCCTGAAGTCCCCAAGCAGCGCTTTATAGGCATGATTGTCCATGAGCACCTTGCGCTCCGCATCCACCATGGCAACCACCATTGGCACGGCGTCCAGGGCAGCCTCCGTCAGCTCCTTCTGAAACTTGAGGCGCTGTTCAAGTTGGTGCATCTCGGTGATATCCCGGTGCATACCGAGGTAATAGGCGATCTGGCCATTTGCACTGAACACCGGTGAGATGATGAGTTCCGCCAGGTACTCCTCACGGCTCTTTCTGTGATTGACCAGGGTACCGTGCCAAACCCGCTTATCCTTGATGGTTTCCCAAAGATCCTGGTAGACGGAGATGGGGGTCGATTTACTGGAAAGTACCGACTCATTCTGACCGATCACTTCGTCACGCAGATAGCCGGACAACCGCTCAAATGCTGAATTTACATAGAGAATACGGGCAGTTGAATCAGTGATGGAGATGGCCACCGGGGCCTGCTCGACGGTCTCCAGGAAGAGTTTCGGAGGCAGGAATTCCCGGGTACCCGCCAAATCGAACGCCTCGATGATCTCATCAGGCGTCCCTTCCGGCGGAGACTCCAAAAAGCGGCTGATGGCATCGATGATCTCGCCATTGGCTAGGGTGGTATTTCGCTGGCTCATGGCCGACTCGCACCTGCAAAAAGAGAGGAAAAATTGAACATGCCTCTCTCCTCTGCAAATCCCATACCATGCCCAAAAGCGGTCTGACGGCGGGAGCGTCACCGACTTACCACGAAATTCTGTAGGCAATGCGACAAGCAGGAAGTCGATGACTGTAGGAAAAACGACAAATCTGTCGCTCCCAAGAACAGACTAAGCGTTTGGCACAGCCTGCAACCACGCTGGGCTATGCGCTGATCAACAAGATTTCATCTTTCTTTTCAGTGCCATATAACACCCAACCCGATGCAATAAATAGCCAACCATAAAAACCGGGAGGGGTTTGGCATATTTCTTGTTGAAGGGATTACCATCGAAACCGTTGACGATGGATCAAATGGAATACTTCCTCATCATTCTCTCCACGGCGCTGGTCAACAACGTGGTACTGGTCAAGTTCCTTGGGCTCTGTCCCTTGATGGGCGTATCGAACAAACTCGATTCCGCCCTGGGCATGGGCTTGGCGACCACCTTCGTGCTGACCCTGGCCGCCTTCGCAAGCTGGCTGCTGGAGCACTACGTCCTCACACCCCTGGATCTGGGATTCCTGCGCATCCTGACGTTCATCCTGGTGATTGCGGTGGTCGTGCAGTTTACCGAGATGGCTGTACGAAAAACCTCACCCGCCCTCTACCAAGTGCTTGGCATCTTTCTGCCGCTGATTACCACCAACTGCGCGGTACTCGGTGTTGCGCTGCTCAACGTGCAGCAGGAGAACAGCTTTCTTGAAAGCCTGCTCTACGGCTTTGGCTCCGCCATGGGCTTCACCCTGGTGCTGGTGATGTTTGCCGGCCTGCGTGAGCGGCTGGCCCTGGCCAATGTCCCCGCAGCATTTGCGGGCGCACCTATAGCCTATGTCGTCGCCGGCCTGATGTCACTTGCCTTTATGGGCTTCGCCGGATTGACAACGAACTAAGGGGGGTTGCTGCATGACCGCTGCAATATTGATCATCACCACATTGGGAATCGTCATGGGAACCATGCTGGGTGTTGCGGCCAGGTACCTGGCTGTGGAGGGCAATCCTCTGGTTGTCGAGATCGAAGAACTTCTGCCCGGATCCCAGTGTGGTCAGTGCGGTTACCCCGGCTGTACCCCTGCAGCAGAAGCGGTGGCCAACGGCGAAGCACCTGTGACCCTGTGTCCTCCCGGCGGCAAAGCGTTGGTGGAGTCACTGGCTGAAAAGCTGGGCGTCAGTGTTGATCTCTCCGAAGTGGATGAGAAGCATCCCATGATCGCCTTTGTACACGAAAACTTCTGCATCGGGTGCACAAAGTGTTTCAAACGTTGCCCTACCGACGCCATTCTGGGCGGCCCCAAGCAGATACACGCCGTGTTTTCCGATGCCTGTACCGGTTGCGAAAAGTGTGTCGATGTCTGCCCCACCGAGTGCATCGAACTGCGTGTAATCAAACCGACGCTGCAGACCTGGTACTGGCCTGAACCCTCCAAGGCGGCTTGATATGGGTGCCACTGCATTTACCAAACTGTTCAAGATTCGCGGCGGCGTTCACCCTGACGACCGCAAGTTGCTAAGCGCAGAACAGCCGATTGAAAACCTGCCCATGCCGGAGTTGCTGCATATCCCGTTGCAGCAGCACATAGGCGCAGCAGCTATTCCCATGGTACGGCGCGGCGAGATGGTGAAGAAGGGACAGCTGCTTGCCAGAAGCCAGGGCGCCATCTCCGCGCCGGTACATGCCCCCACCTCCGGGCGCATCATGGGCGTGGGCGGATATCCTGCGCACCACGCCTCGGGGCTGTCGGTTAGAACCATCACCTTGAAACCCGACGGAAAGGACGAGTGGTGTGATAGCACTCCGCCTGTCAAAGACCCGTTCACCCTCTCGCCCGAAGAGATCTCAAAGCGTGTCGCGGAGGCGGGTATCGTCGGTATGGGCGGTGCGACCTTTCCCTCGGCGGTGAAGCTGAACCTGCGCAAACGCTATGCGCTTCACACACTGGTGATCAATGGCGCCGAATGCGAACCCTACCTCACCTGCGATGACCGCCTGATGCGTGAACAACCGTCAGAGATACTCGATGGTGTGGCGCTGATGGCCAGCGCCCTGGGTGTGGAACAGGTGCTGTTCGCGATTGAGAACAACAAACCCGAAGCCCAGGCAGCTATCGCAGAGGGAACGCAAACACACCCAAATATCACCATGGTGGGACTCCCAACCCGCTACCCCATGGGATCGGAAAAACATCTGGTCCAGACGCTCACTGGAAAAGAGACACCGGCGAGGGGACTCACCGCTGACATCGGTATCGTGGTGCACAACGTGGCGACCGCTCTGGCCGTCCATGACGCCCTGCGCCATGGCCGCCCCCTGATCTCCCGGGTAGTGACCGTCAGCGGCAATGCCATCAATCAGCCGCGCAACCTTCGCGTCCCACTGGGAACCCCCCTGGAGAATCTCATAGAGCACTGTGGCGGATACAAGCAGGAACCGGCCAGACTGATCAGCGGCGGCCCAATGATGGGGCAACCCCTGCCCAGCACCCGCGTACCCGTGGTCAAGGGAAGCAACGGGCTTCTGGCACTCACACAGGACGAGATCCAGGCCGCGCCCGAGATGCCCTGCATTCGTTGTGCAAGCTGCGTACAGGCCTGCCCTTGCGGCCTGGTGCCTTTGGAGATGGCAGCCAATATTCGCGCGGGTAGTCTCGACAACTCAGTGAATCTCGGCCTGCTCGACTGCATTGCCTGCGGTTCCTGCGCCTATATCTGCCCCTCCCACATTCCCCTGGTGCAGTACTTCAACTATGCGAAGGGCGAACTGGCATCGCGACAACGCATGCAGCACAAACAGGGCGAGACCAAACGGCTTGCCGAGGCCCGCAGCCAACGCATGGAAGCCATCAAGAAGGCGAAACGCGAAGCGATGATGAAGCGCAAGAAGGAGATGGAAGCCAAGAAAAAACGAGAGGCTGAAGCAAGCGCTGCGGCAGAGGCTCAGGTATGAACGAAGCACCACTGATTTCGGGACCCTATAGCCACGCCAGGTCGAGCATCAGCCGCACCATGGGGCTGGTGATGCTGGCGCTGCTACCTGCTACGTTGTTCAATCTCTACCTGTTTGGCTGGCCGGCCATTTTCCTTTTTATCACGACCCTGATCGCAGCAATCGTCGTAGAGGCGATCTCCCTGCGGATCTCAGGACGCCCTGCACGACCTTTTCTACTCGATGGCTCCGCCCTGCTCACCGGCTGGCTGCTGGCCATGACCCTGCCACCCTGGGCACCCTGGTGGATCGGCGTGGTGGGGGCGCTGCTCGCCATTGTCGTGGGCAAACAGATTTTTGGTGGCATCGGGCAGAACCTGTTCAACCCGGCCATGGTGGCACGGGTCGCATTGCTGATCTCTTTCCCCCTGGAGATGACTCTGTTCAATCCACCTGTTCCGCTGTTTTCCACCCAGGCACCGGGATTCCTGGAAAGTCTCGGCATCACTTTCGGCAACTCCAATCATCTGGATGCCATCAGTAGCGCAACGGCGCTGGGGCATTACAAAACAGAGCTGAGCAGGGGTCTCAGCATTATGGAAGCCGCCGGCGGCACTGACACACTCTGGCAACTTACGGCCGGTACGGCAGCGGGCAGCATGGGCGAAACATCGGCGCTACTGCTCCTGCTTGGCGGCCTGTTCCTGCTCTACAAGCGTGTCATCACCTGGCATATCCCCCTCGCCATGCTCGGCACCCTCGCCCTCTGTGCAGGTTTTTTTCACCTGATCGACCCTGACGCCTATCTAGGCCCGCTGACTCACCTGATGTCGGGTGCAGCCATTCTCGGCGCTTTTTTCATCGCCACCGACCTGGTCACCTCACCGACCTCGATCCGTGGCCAGCTGATCTTTGGCGCCGGCTGCGGCTTGCTGGTCTATGTCATCCGAACTTTCGCCGGCTACCCGGAGGGCGTTGCCTTTGCCGTGTTGCTGATGAACGCCTGCACGCCGTTGATCGATCACTATTTCAAACCCCGGATCTACGGACGTGACAGCAAAGGCGAGCCTTTAAGTTATGTGCAAAAGGGAGGCGAATCCTGATGGGTACACCAGTTGAACCCCAGTACCGCAAGCGCATCGGCTACCAGGCGATGCTGCTGGGCGGATTCTCCACCCTGGCCACGGCACTACTGGTCGCCGGCAACATAGCCACCAAGGATGTCATTGCCGAACGCCAGAGAGATGACATGCTCGCGTCGCTTAGCGCAGTCGTACCGTCAGGCAACTACGATAACAACCTGCTGGAGAACCCCCTGACGCTGGAACGCCCCGATGGTAAGCCGCTGTCCGTCTACCGGGGCACCCGCGGCAACCAGGTGACATCCATGGCCTACGAAATCAGCGAACAGGGCTATGCCGGAGAGATTCGCCTGATCATAGGACTGGATGCCCAGGGAAAAGTACTGGGCGTTCGCGTGCTCTCACATACCGAAACCCCGGGACTGGGTGACAAGATCGAGCTGGAGAAAGACAACTGGATTCTGGCGTTCAACGGACTCTCCCTCGGCAATCCCCCACGGGAAAAGTGGAAAGTGAAAAAAGACGGCGGTCAATTCGACGCCTTCAGCGGTGCGACCATCACACCCCGTGCCGTTCTAAAGGCGATTGAAGACGGGCTGGTTTTTTACCAGGAGAACTACACAGCACTACGGCAACCACCCGTGATCAACACAAGCACCGTCACCCACAGCGGAGTGAACAGCCATGAGCAGTGATTATGGTCGTATCGCCAAAGACGGCATCTGGAATAACAATATTGTCTTTGCCCAGGCACTTGGGCTCTGTCCCTTGCTCGCGGTCACGGGCACCGCGAGCAATGGCCTGGGAATGGGCCTGGCGTCCACGTTGGTGATGATCGCATCCGGTCTTCTGATCTCCCTGTTCAGGGGCGTCATCACCCCCCAGGTGCGTATCCCGGTCTTCGTATTGATCATCGCCGTCCTGGTCACCCTGGTGGATATGTTCATGAATGCCTGGATGCACGATCTACACAAGGTGCTGGGGTTGTTCATCCCCCTGATAGTCACCAACTGCGCCATCCTGGGCCGGGCCGAATCCTTCGCATCGCGCAACAACATACTCCCTTCCCTGTTTGACGGTTTGATGATGGGCGCCGGCTTCACCATGGTGCTGGTGGTGCTGGGCGCGGCGAGAGAGGTACTCGGCAGCGGTACCCTGTTTGCCAATGCCGCCCTGCTGCTCGGTCACTGGGCTTCATTCATGGAGTTGACGCTGATCCCGGACTACAAGGGATTCCTGCTGATCATCCTGCCTCCTGGCGGCTTTGTTGTGCTTGGATTTTTGCTGGCCGGAAAGCGACTTGTGGATAAGATTTTAAGCAATCGTCAGAAGCGTGTAACAACACCGGAAGATTCGGCTACTGCCGCACCCACCTAGAGGTCCCCGACATGAATATTGGCGTCGCCTATGCCGACCGATTCAAGCAGGTCTGGTTGAAACTGGAAGTACCGGACGGCAGCACGGTACTCGAAGCGATCGAGCACTCCGGCATGCTGGAGCAGTTTCCGGAGATCGACCTGGATAAGCAGAAGGTAGGTATCTTCGGCAAGGTGACCAAACTGGATGCGACCGTTGAAGAGGATGCGAGAATCGAGATCTACCGAGAAATCACAGCCGATCCTGAGCTGGTGGAGAGACGGGATGAGTGAACGTGAAAACCCATAAACAACAGGCAGTTTACAACACCTTGTACTCTACTGAGACCGAAGATCAAATCCTTCACTTTTTGTGAAGACACGACGATGTCATGGACTACAGATGGGCCAAAATTGGGCCACAGTAAGGCAATAGAAGATGGATCGAAAGAAATAAAAAAGCCAGGGACTCGTAAGTACCTGGCTTTCTTAATTTTCATTTGGTAGCGGGGGCTGGATTTGAACCAACGACCTTCGGGTTATGAGCCCGACGAGCTACCAGACTGCTCCACCCCGCATCAAGGAGGGGGCATACTACCCGTCTTGCAGCTGGATGACAAGTCCTTTACTGCAGAAAACTCAGTTGCCGATTGCACTGCTGCAAAGCGAGAGTAATCCGGCCGGAAACAGGCCTAAAATCAGCATCGCCAGACCATTTAGGGAAAGCACCACTTGAGTATCCATACCCACCGTCAGCGGCGATTCGTCCACCGGCTCATCGAAATAGATCAGCTTGATGACCCGGATGTAATAGAAAGCCCCGATAATGGAAAAGAAAACCCCCACAACGGCCAGCCAGGTCAGATTGACCGAGACTACGGCGTCGAGCACAAACAGCTTGGCGAAGAAACCAACGGTGGGAGGCACGCCTGCCATGGAGAACATCAACAGCAGCATCATGCCGGCAAACCAGGGGTTACGCTGGTTGAGCCCCTTGAAGTCATCCAGGTTCTCCGCCTCGAAGCCTTTACGGCTGAGCGCGATCACCACACCGAAGCCGCCAGCCGACATCAGCGCATAGACCAGTGTATAGAACATCGCCGCGGTATAACCCTCTTTGGTACCTGCCAGGATTCCGAGCAGGATAAAACCCACATGGGAGATGGTGGAATAGGCCAGCATGCGTTTGATATTGGTCTGGGCGATGGCGATCAGATTACCGATGGCCATGGAGAGCACCGAGAGGATGATCAGCATCCCCTGCCAACCCTCCCAGCCGGCATGCAGATCGGCCAGACCATCCACCAGCAGGCGCATCGCCAGCGCGAAAGCGGCAATCTTTGGTGCGCTGCCGATAAACAGGGTAACCGCGGTGGGCGCACCGTGATAGATATCGGGCACCCACATGTGAAACGGAACCGCACCCAGCTTGAAGGCCAGGCCGATCACCAGAAAGACGATACCGAACACCATTACCAGTCGATTCAAGTCGCCCTTATCCACCACCTGCGCCAACTCGTCAAAGCGGAGCGTGCCGGTGGCGCCGTAGATCATCGAGATACCGTAGAGCAACATGCCTGAGGCGAGTGCGCCCAGGACAAAGTACTTCATGGCCGCCTCTGCGCCATGGGGTGAATTTCTGTTAAAGGCCACCAGGGCATAAAGGCAGAGCGCCAGCAGTTCCAGGCCCAGATAGATGGTCAGGAAACTGTTGGCGGAGGTCATGATCATCATGCCCAGCACCGCGAACAGGCCCAGGGTATAGAATTCGCCCTTGAACAGATCCCGATCGCGCAGATAGTCCTTTGCGTAGAGAAAGGCAAGAAAGCTGATAACCAGTATCCCCAGCTTCAACAGATCGCTCATCGGATCGCGTATGTAGCTACCGTCAAAAATGATCTGGGTACCCGGCTGGGAGACGAGCAAGGTAACGGCCGCGGTGATCATCAGGCCCACCTGGGTGATACCGTAACTGACGATACGCTGGCTCTCGCGGATGAACAAATCGACCACCAGCACCACGCAGGCCAGGGTCAGCAGAGATATTTCCGGCAGTACCGGGATCAGTTGTGTTGTATCGAATTGCATTTGAACGCTACCGAGTCGGGCTCCGCCAGTTAAAGTTTCGACACTGCGATATGCTGCAGCAGGTTATTGACGGAGGCATCCATTACCTCAACCAGGGGTGCCGGCCACAGACCCAACAGCAGCACTGCCGCCGCCAGAGTACCCAGCACGATATATTCACGTTGATTCATATCCTCCAACGCCGCCACGCCCTCATTGGTGACATCGCCGAAGACCACCCGCTTGACCATCCACAGGGTGTAGGCGGCACCGATAATCAGGGTGGTGGCCGCAAGGAAGGCATACCAGAAATCGGCGCGGAAACTGGCCAGGATGACCATGAACTCGCCGACGAAGCCGGAGGTGCCAGGCAGTCCCGCATTGGCCATGGCAAAAAAGACCATGAAGGCGCCGAAGACCGGCATGGTGTTCACTACCCCGCCATAGTCCTTGATCTCGCGGCTGTGGAGCCGGTCATAGAGCACGCCGACACAGAGGAAGAGGGCCGCCGAGATGAAGCCGTGGGAGACCATCTGCACCATTCCACCCTGCACACCCAAGGCAGCACCGCTGCCTGCGTTGTTCTGGCTGATGATGAAGACAATGAAGAAACCCAGGGTGACGAAGCCCATATGGGCAATCGACGAGTAGGCGATCAGTTTTTTCATATCCTGCTGGATCAGGGCGACGAAACCTATGTAGACCACCGCAATCAAGGACATGCCGATGATCAGCCAATCCAGGGTATGACTGGCGTCCGGGGTGATCGGCAAGCTGAAACGCAGGAAACCGTAACCGCCGATCTTCAACATGATAGCCGCCAGGACTACCGACCCACCGGTAGGCGCCTCCACATGGGCATCAGGTAGCCAAGTATGCACCGGCCACATCGGTACCTTAACCGCAAAGGCCAGGAGGAAAGCGATGAAGATCAGGATCTGTTCGGTCAGGTCCAGCTTAAGGGTATGGTAACCGAGGATATCAAAGCTACCCGACTGAAAGTACATGTAGATCAGGGCGACCAACATGAACACCGAGCCCAGGAAAGTATAGAGGAAGAACTTGATGGTGGCATAGACCCGATTCGCCCCTCCCCAGATCCCGATGATGAGAAACATCGGAATCAACATGGCCTCCCAGAAAACGTAGAAAAGCATCGCATCCAGGGCCGAGAAGACACCCACCATCACCCCCTCCATAATCAGGAAGGCGGCCATGTATTGTGAAGGACGATACTTGATCACCTCCCAACCGGCGATGACCACCAGCGGGGTAATGAAAGTCGTGAGGATGATCAGCGGCATGGAGATGCCGTCAATGCCCATGTAGTACTCTACATCGAAGGAGGGTATCCAGGGCACCCGCTCCACGAACTGCATCGATGAGGTCGAACTGTCGAAGGCGAACCAGAGCGGCAGGCTGACGATAAAGGTCAGGATGGCGATAATCAGGGCGGTCCACTTGGTTGCGTTCGCCTCACGGTCGCCACTGGCGAGCACCATGAAACCTCCGATGATCGGAAGCCAGACCGTAAGACTTAAGATAGGCCAATCAGCAATCATGCTAGACACCCTTTATAAAAAAACGAACCAGGTCAGCAGCAACAGCAGACCCAGAATCATGGCAATGGCATAGTGGTAGAGGTAGCCGCTTTGCAGATGGCGTACCACCGAAGCGAGCCAACCCACCGAATAGGCGGAACCGTTCACCGCCAATCCGTCGATAAGGCCGCGATCACCCGCCAGCCAGAGAAACTTGCCCAGTCCGCGGCTGCCGGCAGCGAAGACTGCCTGATAGGCCTCGTCGAACCAGTACTTCTTGTCCAGCAGGGTATGGAGGGGTGACAGGGTCGACTTGATCTTTTCGGCAAGGGCCGGGTTCAACATGTAGATGTAGAAGGCCAAGCCCAGGCCGGCCATGGCCAGATAGAACGCAGGGCTCGCATAAGTATGCGCCAGCATGCCATTGCCGCTGTGGACTATCGCCTGTACCGCGGCCAGCGTATCGTGCTCCGGCAGGACATAGAGCACATCCTTGAACCAATCGCCAAAGAGTATCGGATCGATGGTCAGGTAGCCGATGAACACCGAGGGAATAGCCAGCAGGATCAGCGGTACGGTCACCACCTTGGGCGATTCGTGGATATGCTCCTTGGCGTGCTCGTCCCGGGGACCCTCACCATGGAAGACCAGGAAGAACATGCGGAAGCTATAGAGAGCGGTAACGAAAACACCGGCCAGCACCAGCCAATAGGCGTAGGTGGAACCCGCGATAGTAGAGTGGTGCACCGCCTCGATGATGGCATCCTTGGAGAAGAATCCGGAAAAGAATGGAAAGCCGATCAACGCCAGGGAACCCAGTAACGAGGTCCAGTAGGTGATCGGCATGTACTTGCGCACGCCACCCATGTTGCGGATGTCCTGGTCGTGATGCATGCCGATAATTACCGAGCCGGCGGCGAGAAACAGCAGTGCCTTGAAGAAGGCGTGGGTCATCAGGTGGAAGATACCTGCGGCGTAGGCGGAGGCGCCCAGGGCCACCATCATGTAACCCAGCTGCGACAGAGTCGAGTAGGCCACCACCCGCTTGATGTCATTCTGCACGATGCCGATCAGACCGGTGAAGAAAGCGGTTGTGGCGCCGATCACCAGGACGAAGCTGAGCGCGGTCTCCGAGAACTCATAGAGGGGCGACATGCGTGCCACCATGAAGACACCGGCGGTGACCATGGTTGCCGCGTGGATCAAGGCGGAGATGGGTGTCGGGCCCTCCATGGAGTCGGGCAGCCAGACATGCAGCGGTACCTGCGCCGATTTTCCCATAGCACCAATAAACAGCAGAATGCCGATCACCGACATCAGCGACCAGCTGCTGTCGCCCCAGATCTGAATCTGGGTGTCGGCCAGCCCCGGCGCCTTGGCGAAGACCTCTGCATAGTCGAGGCTGTTGGTGTACATGGCGATGGCGGCGATGCCGAGGATGAAACCGAAGTCACCCACGCGGTTGACAATGAAGGCCTTCAGGTTGGCGAAGATCGCCGTCGGCCGCACCGACCAGAAGCCGATCAGCAGATAGGAGACCAGGCCCACCGCTTCCCAACCGAAGAACAGCTGCAGGAAGTTGTTGGACATAACCAGCATCAGCATGGAGAAGGTAAACAGTGAAATGTAGCTGAAGAAACGCTGATAGGAGTTGCGCCCCGCCAGGCTGGTCTTGGGCCAGTTGTGCTCGTCGTCGGCCATATAGCCGATGGTGTAGATATGGATACAGAAGGAGACGAAGGTGACCACACTGATCATCACTGCGGTCAGCTGATCCACCAGGAAGCCCACCTCCATGTTGATGCCGTCGCTTACCATCCAGGTATAGACAGAACCGTTGAAGACTTCGGCATTGTCGAACATGAAGCCCTTGAGTACATAGAGCGAGAGCAACGTCGAGATGCCAACGCCTGTGCTCGTCACCCAGTGAGACCAGCTGCGGCCGATGGAACCACCGAAAAAGCCGGCTATGACGGCGCCCACCAATGGCGCCAGCACAATTGTAAGATAGATATTTTCCATAACCGTTTTTCTTTTAAATCCGCAAATGAACGCAAATTAACGCTAATGATTCGTTTGTTGCTTCATCTACAAATCAGCTTTACCTGTGATAAAAATGTTCGTTGATAAACCCATGCCCCGAAAATGAACTCCACTCACAGAAACAACATTTGCGTTCATTAACGTTCATTTGCGGACTGATTAATCCCTACCCTCTCAATACATCCATATCCTCAACATTGATGCTCCGCTTGCTGCGGAACAGCACCACCAGAATAGCCAGGCCGATAGCAGCCTCGGCAGCGGCCACAGTGAGGATAAAGAATACAAAAACCTGTCCGGCGGTATCGCCAAGAAAATGGGAGAAGGCGACAAAGTTGATGTTCACCGCCAACAGCATCAGCTCCACACACATCAATAGAACGATAACGTTCTTACGGTTGATGAAGATCCCCGCGATGCTGATTGCGAACAGGATGGCGCCGAGTATGAGATAGTCGGAAAGTGCAATCATGTCTACATCATCCCTTTTCAGCATCCATGGAGACCATCCGTACCCGGTCATCGCGCTTGACCACCACCTGGGTGGCGGGATCGAGATACTTGGTGTCGGGGCGCTTGCGCATCGTCAGGCCGATGGCAGCGATAATAGCGACCAGCAGAATCACCGCGGCAATCTCGAACGGATACATATAGACCGTATAGAGCACGCTACCCAGCTCCTCCGTATTGCTGTAATCCGCCGCATGCCTGGCCGGTGCGGCATATTGTTCCAGGCCGAAATTGTCGGGGCCGACGATCAGTATCAGTTCCGCAGCCATGGCGATCGCCATGATCACACCCAGCGGCAGCATCTTGATGAATCCCGCGCGCAAGACAGCAAGGTCGATATCCAGCATCATCAATACGAAGAGGAACAGCACCATTACCGCCCCTACGTAAACCAGGACCAGGACGATGGCGAGAAACTCCGCCTCCGCAAGCAGCCAGATGCCACTGCAGGCGACGAATGCAAGAATCAGGAACAGGGCTGAATGAACAGGATTACGCCGGGTCACAACCATCATCGCTGCAGCGATGATCACCGCAGAGAGGGCATAGAAAATCAGCTTTTCAAGTGTCATTTATTGGGTTTCCCTTGTCTGTTTCAAAGGTTGCCTGTGCTAAGTCCTGTTGTCAGGTCCTAGCGATACTTAGACTGGGCCTCGATATCGGCGGCAATCTGCGCCTCGTATTTATCGCCCACCGCCAGTAACTTCTCTTTGGTCATTATACTTTCACCGCGATTCTCGAAGTGATACTCGTAGATGCGGGTCTCGACAATGGCATCCACCGGACAGGCCTCCTGGCAATAGCCGCAGTAGATACACTTAAACAGGTCGATGTCGTAACGGGTCGTGCGCCGCGAGCCGTCTTCACTTGGTTCGGCCTCTATGGTGATGGCCAGCGCCGGACAGGTCGCCTCGCATAATTTGCAGGCAATGCAGCGCTCCTCGCCGCTTGGATATCGGCGCAACGCATGAAGACCACGAAATCTGGGTGAGACCGGCGCCTTCTCTTCCGGATACATCACGGTGAACTTTTTACGGAACAGATAGCGTCCGGTGACACTCAAGCCACGAAACAGCTCCAGCAGGAAAAGGCTCTTAAGATAGTTTGAAAGCACTTTCATGGCAGGGCTCCTCAGTCGAACCACCAGGGCATTTGATAGACCACAGCGAGACCTACAACAGCAATCCAGACAATGGTTATCGGAATGAACACCTTCCATCCCAGGCGCATGATCTGGTCATAGCGGTAACGGGGAAAGGTGGCACGCAACCAGAGAAAGAGAAACATGAAAATGGCCGTCTTCATCACTAGCCAGACAAATCCCGGCACCCAGTCGAACAACGGACCGAGCAGCGGCCAGCCATGGAAGGGGGAGAGCCAGCCACCGAGAAACATGAGTGCCGTCAGCGCGGAGATCAGAATCATGTTGGCATATTCAGCAAGGAAGAATACCGCAAACACCATACCGGAATATTCGACGTGGAAACCGGCGACGATCTCCGATTCACCCTCCGCCACATCAAATGGCGCGCGATTGGTTTCGGCAACGCCGGAGATTACATAGACACCGAACAGGGGCAGCAGCGGCAACCAGAACCAGGAGAAGATCCCCCCCTCCTGCGCCCTGACGATATCACCCAGATTGAGGCTACCGGCGACCACCAAGACACCGACCAGGGCGAAACCCATGGCGATCTCATAGGAGACGATCTGTGCCGATGAACGCAACGCGCCGAGAAAGGCATATTTCGAGTTGGACGCCCATCCGGCAATGATGACCCCATACACACCGACCGAGGTCAGCGCCAGGATATAGAGCAGCCCGGCATTGATATCCGCTAACACCAGCTCTTCATCAAAGGGAAAAACCGCCCAGGCGGCCAATGCCGGCCCCAGGGTAATCGCAGGTGCAATAACAAACAGCAGTTTATTGGCCTTTGCCGGGATCACAATCTCCTTGAACATCAACTTCACCGCATCCGCGATCGGTTGCAGCCAACCCTTAGGTCCAACACGATTGGGGCCGATACGAACCTGCATATAACCGATGATCTTGCGTTCGGCATAGGTGAAGTAGGCGACCGACAGCATTATCGGCGCGATGATGACGATGATCTTGATCAAGGTCCAGATCAGATACTGCAGTTCGGCGGGAAGGGATCCCCAGAGGCTGATAAAGAATTCCATCGGTTATGCCTTCTCCACTGTCACTTCACCAAAGGGTTGGCCGAGCATTGAGGTGTCTCTCAGTCCTGTGGAAATCCACACACACCCTTCCGGAATGGAATCGTCCAATGCCACTGGGAGTGTTGCCTGGTAGCCGTTCTGCCTGATCAATGCGTTTTCTGCGGAGTTGAGGCCCTGGCGTTCGGCCTCTATCGGATGCAGCCGAATCACTGCCTCGCCGGCATCCTTGGTTTGCTGCAGTGCCGTGGCCCGGCGTACCAGGGGATCGGTTGCATAGAGCGGCGTATCACCGCCACGCTGCAGACCATCCACGCCGAGTCTTGGTTCTAGATCCGTTGCTGGAGAGAGCTTGTTATCCAGCGACACATCCTCACAAAGGAGACGCAGCTCCTCACCTATCTCGCCGGGATCGGTATAATCGAATCCCTGTTGATTCAGTAAATTGCCCAGGACACGAAGTATCTTCCATCCGGGTCGCGCCTCGCCCTGCGGTTTGACCGCCCCCCGACACTGTTGCCAGGCACCTTCGGCATTGACATAGGTGCCGGAAGTCTCTGTGAATATCGCCATCGGCAACAGGATATCGCAACAGGCTTCCAGTTCAGGGCTAGTATAGGCACTGATGGCCACTACCATATCTGCGCTCTGCAGTGCCGTTTGCGAGAGTGCGCCGTTATGGAAATCCATACCGGGTTCAACGCCCAGCAACAGATAACCGCTGCATGGCTGCTGAAGCATGCCTAACGCATCCAGGCCGGTACTCTCTGCCGGTTTGCCGCCCGCCTGCAGGTAGGGGACTGCACCGGCCAGCTGCGCGCCAACACTGTTGACCGCGGCCGGCACGATCGATAGCTTGGCGCCAGTGGCCTCCGCCAGGGTGGCCGCGAGCGAATATAGCAGGGAGAAGTCGGGATGTGATTGAGCCATGGCCCCCAGCATCACGGCTGATGTATCACCGTCTTTAAGTCCCTTGGCAGCTGCCTTGGCATCCTCATTCGCATCGGCTGCGTCGAGCAGCTTACCGATCGTGCCTCCCTGTTTGACACCAGCGGCCTTGGCGACCGCCGCCAAGTGCTTGACCATTTCACCCGGCGTGCATATCAATTGCCGGGATTTGTAAATGAGTTCCAGATGCTGTGGTGTGATGACATGGATATCGGCACCGGCCAGTGCGGCCTTGCGCAGGCGATGAGCCAGTATCGGTTGCTCCTTGCGCAGGTTGCCGCCTACCACGAGGGCGGCGTCCAGGCTGTCGATTTCGCCGATCTTCATACCCAGCCAGTTGACCCGTTTGAGACTGTTGTCGAGACGGAAATCACCTTGGCGCAATCGGCTGTCGATATTGTTGCAACCCAGTCCGTTCATCAGTTTCTGTGTCAGATAGAGCTCTTCCAGGGTCGCGGTGGGTGAAACCAACGCACCGATCTGATCGGCCGCTTTGATCTCCCCCAGACTCGCCGCAGCCATCTCCAGCGCCATGTCCCAACTCACATCCTTCCATTCACCATCCTTCTTGATCATCGGCGTGGTCAGACGGTCACTGCTGTAGAGCCCCTCGTAGCTGAAACGGTCTCGATCGGAAATCCAGGTTTCATTGATCGACTCATTGTCCCTGGGGTGTACCCGCATGACCTTGTTGCCACGCAGATGCAGATTGATATTCGAGCCCAGGCTGTCATGAGGGGCTATGGCATCCACCTGGGTCAACTCCCAGGCCCGCGCATTGAAACGGAACGGCTTGGAGGTCAGTGCGCCGACCGGGCAGAGGTCGATGACATTGCCGGAGAGTTCCGAATCCACGCTTTTCTCGATGTAGGTACCGATGACGGTATGCTCTCCCCGACCCGTGGCCCCCATCTCACGAATACCCGCAATCTCATCACCGAAACGCACACAGCGGGTACAGTGGATACAACGGGTCATATCAGTGGCAATCAACGGCCCGATATTCTTATCCGCCACGACACGCTTGCCCTCGCTATAGCGGGAGACATCCCGGCCATAACCGATAGCGACGTCCTGCAGTTCACACTCGCCACCCTGATCGCAGATCGGGCAGTCCAGCGGGTGGTTGATGAGCAGAAATTCCATGGTCCCCTTCTGGGCGGCCAGCGCCCTGGGGGAACGGGTGAAGACCTTCATGCCGTCAGCGACCGGCGTCGCACAGGCCGGCAGTGGCTTCGGCACCTTCTCTACCTCGACCAGACACATCCGGCAGTTGGCTGAAACAGATAGCTTCTTATGGTAGCAAAACCGCGGAATACGGATACCTGCCGCATCGGTGACATCGATGAGCATGCTGCCGGCCTCTGCCTGCAATGCTTGGCCGTCTACTTCAATGGTGACTGTAGAATCTGTCATCTTCGTGTTCTATCTCTTCAAGACCTCAGCCAAGCCCGACCATGCAACGCTTATGGTCGATGTGATGCTGAAATTCATGCCGAAAATGGCGCAACATTCCCTGTACCGGCATCGCCGCCGCATCGCCCAGGGCGCAGATTGTTTTGCCGCTGATCTTATCCGCCACGTCATCCAGCAGATCCAGGTCCTCCTGGCGGCCCTGGCCGGTTTCGATACGATGCACGATCCGATAGAGCCAACCAGTGCCTTCCCGGCAGGGTGTGCATTGGCCGCAAGACTCTTCGTGGTAGAAATAGGACATGCGCTCCAGGACCTTGACCATACAGTTGGTATCATCCAGTACGATGACGGCGCCGGAACCGAGCATCGAACCCGCACCGGCGATGGTGTCATAATCCATGGTCAGTTCCATCATCTGATCACCCGGAATCACCGGGGCGGAGGAACCGCCGGGTATGACCGCCTTGATCTTGTGCCCATTCTTCATGCCACCGGCCATCGCTAGCAGTTCAGAGAAAGGCGTACCCATGGGAATCTCAAACACACCCGGATTATTGATATTGCCGGAGATGGAGAACAGCTTTGAGCCGCCACTGTTTTTCACCCCGATATCGGCGAACCACTCACCACCCTTCTCCATGATCATCGGAATCGAGGCCAGACTCTCGGTATTGTTGATAATGGTGGGGCAGCCATAGAGGCCGAAATGGGCAGGGAATGGGGGTTTGTAACGGGGTTGACCCTTCTTGCCTTCAATGGACTCCAGCAGGGCCGTCTCCTCACCGCAGATATAGGCGCCGGCACCCAGATGGGTATGCAATTCGAAGTCATATCCGGACCCCAGCAGATCCTTACCCAGATAACCCGCTTTCCGCGCCTCTTCCAGGGCCTGCTCGAAACGCTCGTAGGGCTCCCAGAACTCGCCACGGATGTAGTTGTAACCACGGGTCGCACCGATGGCATAACCGGCGATCACCATCCCTTCAATCAATTGGTGGGGGTTGTAGCGCAGAATATCCCGATCCTTGAAGGTACCGGGCTCACCCTCATCCGAATTGCAGACGACGTATTTCTGTCCCGGCGCATTTCGCGAGATGAAACTCCACTTCAATCCGGTAGGAAATCCCGCACCACCGCGTCCTCGCAAGCCCGATTTCTTGACCTCCTCGATAATCGCTTCAGGGGCCGTCTTCTCGGTGAGGATCTTCTTCAGCATCTCGTAGCCGCCGCGACTCTGGTACTGCTCAAGCAGCCAGGGGCGTTCGAGATCCAAGGTTCGTAAACAGACTTCATTGGCCATCCGGTTTACTCCAGGCCTTCCAGGATCGCATCGACGATCTCCGGGGTCAGATTTTCATAATATTGCCTACCGATCTGCATCATCGGTGCGCCTCCGCAGGCACCCAGGCACTCCACCTCTTTGAGAGAGAAACGGCCATCCTCCGTCACCTCGCCGAAACCGATACCGAGCTTCTTCTCCAGGTGCTCCACGATCAAATCCGATTTGTTGGTCATGCATGAGACATTGGTGCAAACACAGATCTTGTGCTTGCCCACCGGTTTCAGCTCGTACATCGAGTAGAAGGTTGCCACTTCGTACACGGCGATCGGCGGCATATCCAGGTAAGTCGCGACCTGATCCATCAACTCCGTTGTAAGCCAACCACCATTACTGTCCTGCACCACCATCAAGGCACCCATTACGGCGGACTGTTTCCACTCCGCTGGGTATTTGGCGATCCAACGGTCTATCTCCGCCCGGATTTCGGGGGTGAAGCGTTCCTTTTTTTCATTTGCAGTTGTTGTCGTCATCTATTTTCTTTCTTAACGATCTATTTCACCGAACACCACATCCATGGTGCCGATTACCGCGACCACATCGGCCAGCATGTGCCCCCTGACCATCTCGTCCATGGCCGCAAGATGGGGAAATCCCGGTGCGCGTATCTTCAGGCGATAGGGTTTGTTGGCGCCATCGGAGATGATGTAACAACCGAACTCGCCTTTGGGCGCCTCGACCGCGGCATAAGCCTCGCCTACGGGTGGGCAGTAGCCCTCGGTGAAAAGCTTGAAATGGTGTATCAGGCCTTCCATGTCCTCCTTCATGTCATTCCTTGAGGGTGCGACGATCTTGTTGTCATCCAGCATCACCGGACCCGGATTCGCCCGCAGCCAATCGATGCACTGTTTGACGATACGGTTGGATTGACGCATCTCCTCGATCCGCACCAGGTAACGGTCGTAACAGTCGCCGTTTTTCCCCACAGGGATATCGAAATCCACCTGATCGTAGGCGGCATAGGATTGCTTTTTGCGAAGGTCCCAGGCCACCCCTGAACCACGTAGCATGGGGCCGGTAAAACCGAGCTGTATCGCCCGCTCCGGCGAGACCACACCGATGCCCACTGTACGCTGTTTCCAGATACGGTTGTCGGTCAGCAGAGTTTCGTACTCATCCACCAGCCCAGGGAAACGGTTGCTGAAGTCTTCGATGAAATCGAGTAACGATCCCTGCCTGGCCTCGTTTCTAGCCTCTACATCACGTCCGGTGACCCACTGACTGGCCTGGTATTGGGGCATCTGATCCGGCAGATCCCGATAGACACCGCCCGGTCGGTAGTAGGCCGCGTGCATACGTGCGCCGGACACGGCTTCGTAACAGTCGAACAGATCCTCTCGCTCACGAAAGGCATACAGGAAAACAGTCATGGCACCGACATCCAGCGCGTGGGTGCCCAGCCACATCAGATGATTGAGGATGCGCGTTATCTCGTCGAACATGGTACGGATATATTGCGCGCGTACGGGCGCCTCGATACCCAGCAGCTTTTCAATCGCCCTGACATATCCGTGCTCGCTACACATCATTGACACATAGTCGAGGCGGTCCATGTAGGGAATGCTTTGATTGTAGGGCTTGCTCTCGGCCAGTTTCTCGGTGGCGCGATGGAGTAGACCGACATGCGGGTCGGCACGTTCGATCACTTCCCCATCCATCTCAAGCACCAGGCGCAGAACACCGTGGGCCGCGGGGTGCTGAGGACCGAAATTCAAGGTGTAGTTATGGATCTCAGGCATCACTGGCATCCTGCATGGCGCTATCCACATCGAGATAGCGGTTGTCATCACGTGTCACTCGCGGTACCAGCGTACGCGGATCGATGCTCACAGGCTCATAGATGACACGCTTCAGATTCGGGTCATAGCGCATTTCCACCTGGCCGATAAGCGGGAAGTCCTTGCGGAATGGATGACCGATAAAGCCGTAGTCGGTAAGAATTCGTCGCAGATCGGGGTGACCGTCGAACAGGATGCCATAGAGATCGAATGCCTCTCGTTCAAACCAATCCGCACTCTGCCACACTGGGACTACTGAGGCGACGATCGGTTGTTCGGTATCGACAAATACCCGCAAACGCAATCGTGTGTTTTGGCTGATGGAGAGCAGATGATAGACGGCCGCAAAGCGATTCGACTCCATCGACTCCAACTCTCCAAGCGGTGTCACACCACGTCCGAATCCGCTATTGGGGGCGCTATCGGTTTGCCATTCGGACTGACCATAACTGGAATAGTCGACACCGCAGACATCGATCAACTCCTCAAAACCGAACTGTTCGCCATCCCTGAGTCGTAACGCCACATCGCTCAGCTGTTCTGCCGGCACCACCAGCGTCACTTCACCGCAGCTGCGTTCCACGCTGCAGCCTGTCTCTTCAAATGCGCGGGTAAGATCCTCCGCCAGCCGATCGAGGCGATCATGCATCCCATTCTGTGCACTGCTGCTCATGTTATCTCCACCTTAGCGTGCGATAGTACTGGTACGGCGAATCTTGTCCTGCAGTTGGAGCACCCCATAAAGCAGTGCTTCGGCGGTTGGTGGACAACCTGGTACATAGACATCGACCGGGACCACCCGGTCACAGCCTCTTACGACCGAGTAGGAGTAGTGGTAATAACCACCTCCGTTGGCGCATGAGCCCATGGAGATTACCCAGCGCGGCTCTGCCATCTGATCGTAGACCTTACGCAGAGCGGGAGCCATTTTATTGACCAGGGTACCCGCAACAATCATCACGTCCGACTGCCGGGGGCTGGGCCGGAATATGATGCCGAAGCGATCCATATCGTACCGTGCCGCCGCGGCATGCATCATCTCCACCGCACAGCATGCCAAGCCGAAAGTCATCGGCCACATCGAACCGGTACGCGCCCAATTGATCAATTTATCTGCAGAAGTGGTAATGACACCCTTCTCCAGAATACCCTCAATTCCCACAATCTACCTCCAAAAACAGTCGTGAATACTCTCCTGATTCCGGGCCGATTATTCCCATTCCAAGGCTCCCTTCTTCCACTCATAAATGAAGCCTATGACGAGAATGACGAGAAAAACCATCATGGCGATGAATCCGACCATACCGATCTGATCCAATACCACAGCCCAGGGAAAGAGGAAGGCGATCTCAAGATCGAAGATGATGAACAGGATGGCAACCAGGTAGTAACGCACGTCGAACTTCATGCGTGAATTCTCGAATGCTTCGAATCCGCATTCGTAGGGAGAGAGTTTTTCATCGTCGGGTTTTCTTGTGCCCAACAGAAAACCGAGTGCTATAACGACACCACCCATCACAAAGGCAACTGAGAGAAAAATCAAGATGGGTAGATAGTTTTCGAGCATCAGTGTGCTGCCCCCTCGTGTCGTTCAATCGTTATGTTTTTAAGCGAATTTCAGGGAAGGCCCGGAGTCTATCCTTTGCCGCATTATCGTGTCAAGTAGCAAGGAAAGTGATATCCCCAATGAATTCAATTAGTTATTATACTTTTGCACCCATAAAAAAACGGTATTGGATAGAAATAACCCAATACCGTTTTCATTGTTGGTACCGATGGCCGGATTTGAACCGGCACGGCTTTCGCCACTACCCCCTCAAGATAGCGTGTCTACCAATTCCACCACATCGGCAAAAATCTAATCGACACTTACTCCTTAAGTTGCTCCTTCGACTCTTCGGCAGTTGCAGCACCCTCGGTTTGTGAGGTCGTCGTCTCGACCGGCTCGACCGGTGGCACAGCCTCGATCGCAGGCTTCGCCTCCTCAGCTGGCGGGACAATAGCGGGTATGTCGCTCTCTACCGGCACAGGCGGTATGTCGCTCTGCTGAACCTCCTCCACCTGAACTGCAGGCGCCTGATCCAGTGCCTCCATGACACCGACCTGTTCGTTTCTCTGGGAAGCAAAATAGGCCATCACCATACTGGTGATAAAAAACAGGGTCGCCAGCAAGGCTGTTGTCCGGGTCAGAAACGAGGCGGACCCCTTGGCACCAAATACCGTACCCGAGGCACCACTGCCGAAGGCAGCGCCCATGTCCGCACCTTTCCCGTGCTGTATCAGGATCAATCCCACCAGGCCAACGGCTAGGAAGATATGAAACACGGTCAATATAGTTTGCATTTGCTTAATGTCCTAATAGGGCCCGTTATCACGAATTCAATCCGCTGCGGTACAGATACCCAGGAAATCCTCGGCCGTCAGGGAGGCTCCCCCGATCAAACCGCCATCGATATCGGACTTCCCGATCAATTCTGCGGCGTTACCAGGCTTCATGGAGCCACCATAGAGTATACGCAACCCTTCCGCGACTTCACTGCTCTTCTCAGCCACCCGGGAACGAATGAACGCATGCACCTCCTGCGCCTGATCGGGGGTAGCGGTCTTTCCGGTGCCTATGGCCCAAACCGGCTCATAGGCGATAACACCGTGAGCCAGGGCATCGACACCCTCAAGCGCAATCACTGCATCGAGCTGTCGGGCCACGACTTCGTTAGTGGTGCCCGCTTCCCGTTCCTCAAGCGTCTCGCCGATGCAGAGGATGGGTACCAATCCGGCAGCACGCGCCACTGCGTATTTCTTTGCCACCAGTTGATCGCTCTCGGCATGGTAGGTGCGACGCTCGGAGTGCCCCACGATGACATATTTGCATCCGAAATCGTTGAGCATGGAGGCGGCAACCTCACCGGTATAGGCGCCGGACGACTCTGTCGACAGATCCTGGCCGCCCCAAGCGATATCGCTGCCCGAAAGCAGTTTCTCCACCTCAGGTAGATAGATATAGGGTGGACAGACCGCCACCTCTGCACTCTTGACATCACCGACACCACGACCGATGCCGTCAAGCAAGCTGCGAACACTCTCGAGAGAACCGTTCATCTTCCAGTTTCCGGCAACCAGTGGTCTACGCATGCCTTCACTCCTGCGATCAAAAGAAAGCGCGCTAGCTTAACGGTCAATGGGTTTGAAATCAATCTCAATCGATGGCGAACCCGCTCAGCTTCGCACTTCTTACTCGCTGGTGACCAGTTCCTTCACCGTGGTGGCGATATGGTCTGACAGGTCATCAACCATTGTCCCGTCATTCCCCTCCACCATGACACGTATCAGTGGCTCCGTACCCGAGGGCCTGAGCAGAACTCGTCCACTGCTGCCCATTTCGACCTCAGCTTCACGAACCGAACGTCTCACCTGTTCCGAATCCATGATCTCCTGCGGGTTTCGGCTGCCGAGATGGACATTTGTCAGTTTTTGCGGGTATTTACTCATCCCGGCACATAACTCACGCAAGGTACTGTTTGTTGCGTACATCTCTTCCAATACCTGCAGGGCGGCAATAATCCCGTCACCGGTGGTTGTGCGGTCAAGGCAGATGATGTGCCCCGACTGTTCGCCACCGAGCACCCAGCCTTTTTCAGTGAGGCGTTCCATGATGTAGCGATCCCCCACCTGGGTCCGCTCGAAAACCACCCCATGATCCCTCAGCGCATGTTCGAGTCCGAGATTGCTCATCAGGGTACCGACAACCGCACCCTTGAGCACACCATGCCTCATCCTGGAACAGGCGATGATATAGAGAATTTCATCACCATCCACCTCATTGCCCTGATCATCCACCATGATCAGTCGATCGCCGTCGCCATCCAGGGCAATGCCCAGGTCCGCCTTGTGTTCCAACACCGCTTGTTTCAGGTGTTCGGGATAGGTCGAGCCGACACCATCATTGATATTGAATCCATTCGGCTGGTTTCCGATGGCGATCACATCCGCGCCCATCTCATCAAACACATAGGGTGCAATGTTATAGGTAGCTCCATTGGCGCAATCGACCACGATCTTCATGCCTTTGAAGCGGGTCTTGAGGGGAATCGTGCTTTTGCAGAATTCGATATAACGACCTTCCGCCGCCATCTTCTCCGCCCTGCCAAGGTCGGATGAGTCGACCGTCAACAACGGCTTCTCCATCTCCGCCTCGATCGCGGTCTCAAGCTCATCCGGGAGTTTGAGCCCCTCGGCCGAAAAGAATTTGATACCATTATCCTGATAGGGATTATGAGATGCACTGATGACGACTCCTGCCTGGGCATGCAGGGTCCGGGTCAGATAGGCAACACTGGGCGTCGGCATGGGTCCCAGCAAGGTGATATTCACCCCGGCCGCCGTCAGACCGGCCTCGAGCGCCGATTCCAACAAGTAGCCGGAGATACGGGTATCTTTTCCGATCAACACCCTGCTTTTGGCCTCTGTGCCCAGAACCCTGCCCACGGCCCAGCCAAGCTTCAGCACAAATTCAGGCGTGATCGGCCCCTCACCGAATCGTCCGCGCACCCCGTCTGTTCCAAAATATTTCCGACTCACTAAACCGTCCTCAATTAGCTATATGGCGGATCTGACCGCTGACGCCACCTTGAGTGCATCAACCGTTTCACGTACATCATGTACCCTGATAATAGCGGCGCCTCCCATAACGGCAACCACTGCCGCCGCGACACTCCCCATGAGTCGTTCGTTCACGGGCAGATCCCCGAGTATCGACCCGACCATCGATTTTCTTGATATCCCCACCAGTACCGGGGCAGCGAGTTCATCCAACGCCTGCAGTTCTTTCAGCAGGATCAGATTATGCTCAAGTGACTTACCGAAGCCAAACCCCGGATCGACTATCATATTGTGGCGTGCGATACCTGCTGCTTCGCCCGCATCCAGACGCTGCCGCAGGAATCGCCTGACCTCATCCACCACGTTCCCGTAATGCGGCGCATCCTGCATGGTTCTCGGTTTCCTCTGCATATGCATGAGACAGACCGGAACTGTTGTCTCGGCCGCCGCCTCCAGTGCGCCGAGCTCCCGCAGCGCCATAACGTCATTGATCATGCCGGCACCGGCAGAAACCGCTTCACGCATCACCAGCGGTTTATTGGTATCGATGGAGATCGGTACGGGAATGGCCTGCGCCAGCCTTTCTATGATGGGAATAACTCGGTCGAGTTCTTCATCTACCGATACCGGCTGCGCACCGGGGCGGGTGGACTCCCCGCCGATATCGATAACGGCAGCACCCTCCTCCACCATGTGCAGGGCGTGCTTTAAAGCCACATCAGGATTCAGGAAACGCCCGCCATCCGAAAACGAGTCGGGTGTCAGGTTGAGAATACCCATGACCTGGGGCGAGCCCAGGTCCAGTTGTTTTCCTGCACAATCGAGAATCAATGAGAAGCAGCTGTCAGTGCTGGCCGGCGGGACCGCCGATGGTTCCCGAGACATCATCAGAAGAGGGAGACTCGCCGGATGGGCGGGTATCGTCATCAGAACCGATATCGCTTTCATCCCAATCCTTTGGCGGTCGTGGCGTCTTGCCTGCCATGATGTCGTCGATCTGTTCCGTATCGATGGTCTCGTATTTCATCAACGCCTTGGCCATGACATGGAGTTTTTCCAGATTCTCGTCGAGAATCTTCTCGGCGCGCTCATAGTTCCGGTCAATAAAGCTGCGGATCTCCTCATCGATGGTATGCGCCGTATCGTCGGATACGTTTTTATGCTGGGTCACCGAGCGTCCGAGAAAGACTTCCTCTTCCTCCTCACTGTACATCAGCGGGCCGAGGCGCTCCGACAGGCCCCATTTGGTGACCATGTTGCGCGCCAGATCGGTGGCACGCTTGATATCGTTGGAAGCGCCGGTGGTGACCTTGTCGATTCCGAAGATCAGCTCTTCGGCGATACGCCCACCGAACAGACTGGAGATCTGACTCTCCAGATGTTCTTTACTGTAGCTGTAACGATCAGCCTCAGGGAGAAACATAGTAACGCCGAGTGCCCTACCACGGGGAATGATGCTCACCTTGTAGACCGGATCGTGAGACGGCACCAGTCGGCCGACGATGGCATGACCCGACTCATGGTAGGCGGTCAGTTTCTTCTCGTCTTCACTCATCACCATGGTACGGCGTTCCGTACCCATCATGATCTTGTCTTTCGCCTTCTCCATCTCCTCCATGCCAACCAGGGTCTTGTTGGCACGGGCGGCAAACAGGGCGGCCTCATTCACAAGATTGGCCAGATCGGCGCCGGAGAAACCGGGTGTTCCACGGGCAATGATAGCGGGTTTCACATCTTCGGATGCAGCCACCTTGCGTAGATGGACCTTGAGAATCTGCTCACGTCCGCGCACATCGGGCAGGGGCACCACCACCTGGCGGTCAAATCGGCCCGGCCGCAGCAACGCCGGATCCAACACATCCGGACGGTTGGTCGCAGCAATCACGATAACCCCTTCATTACCCTCGAAACCGTCCATCTCCACCAACAGCTGGTTCAGGGTCTGCTCGCGCTCGTCATGACCGCCGCCGAGCCCCGCGCCACGATGCCGTCCCACGGCATCGATCTCGTCGATAAAGATGATGCAGGGCGCATGCTTCTTGGCCTGTTCAAACATATCGCGCACCCGGGAGGCACCGACACCCACAAACATCTCCACGAAGTCTGAACCCGAGATGGTGAAAAACGGCACCTTGGCTTCACCGGCGATCGCCTTGGCAAGCAGGGTCTTACCGGTACCGGGGGAACCGACCATCAACACACCTTTGGGGATCTTGCCGCCGAGTTTCTGGAACTTTGACGGATCACGCAGGAAGTCTACCATCTCGGATACCTCTTCCTTGGCCTCCTCGACGCCCGCCACATCGTTGAAGGTCACCTTGACCTGATCCTCACTCAACATCCGAGCCTTGCTCTTACCGAATGACATGGCGCCACGGCCAGCCCCACCACCCTGCATTTGACGCATGAAAAATATCCACAGACCGATCAGCACGAACAGCGGAAACCAGTTGATCAGAATGTTCATCAACAGAGAGGGTTTCTCCGGCGGATTCGCCTTAATCTCAACACTACTATTGAGCAGGTCGCTGACCAGCATGTCGTCACCCGGACTGTAGGTGGAGAAGCGCTGCCCTGAAGTCAATGTGCCGGTAATATCGCGCCCATTACCGCTGAACTCGACCTCTTTCACCTGCCCCGATTTCACATTGACAATGAACTCGGAGTAGTTCATTGGTTGTGCCTTCGGCTGGGTAGTTGAGAAATTATTGAAGACCGTCATCAAAACGATGGCGATCACTACCCAGAGAATCAAATTTTTTGCCATGTCGTTCAAAATCAAAAAACCTCTTTATCAATCCCGTCATCGTGCGGGATTTAAATCTTCCATATCGGCATTTGCAGATCGGGGGATGGTTTTACTCCATCCGGCACGGCCGATTTCTCAATAATACCCCGAAAAAACCCTAATTATCTGTGCAAATTACTGATTTTTTGGACTTACTGGTTGGTACGGTACACCATCTTAAAGTTCCCCGCTACCAGATAGACCTCACGGCTTTTGGCCCGCGATGAGCTGGGTTTACGGCTCACCACGCGCTTAAAATCACGACGAAGCGCCTTCAGGTAAGCGTCGAATCCCTCTCCCTGGAATATCTTAACGACAAAACAGCCGCCTGGCTTTAACACTTCGCGAGCAAAATCAAGGGCCAGCTCGCAAAGATATATAGCCCTTGGCTGATCAACGCTTGCTATACCTGTAACATTGGGCGCCATATCTGAAATTACAAGGTCCACGGCCTCCCCATCCAGGGATTTTTCCAGTTCTTCAAGTGGTTGCGCTTCACGAAAATCCCCCTGAATAAACTCCACACCGGCCATGGGGTCCATTGGCAGTATATCCATCGCCACGATGCGCCCCTTCTCACCTACCAGTTCCCGCGCCACCTGACACCACCCGCCCGGGGCGGCACCCAGATCCACAACCTTCATGCCTGGCTTGAAAATATTATCTTTTTTCTGGATTTCCAGTAACTTAAATGCAGCCCGGGAACGATAACCCGCCTTTTGCGCCTGCTTTACATATTCGTCTTTGAAATGACGGTCCAGCCATTGGCGACTGCTTTTACTGCGCTTCATGAGACTGCTGAGTCCTTAATGACTGCATAACCTACAGGTTAGATGATAATTGGCGTTCATTTCACAACAAATTGCATGGATTGGATAATTTAACAGAATCCTATTCCTTAAAACCTATTATTTTAGAGCAGCAAATGAATGCGAATCACTGCAAATGTACGCTTAAAATAGCGAAGAGCATACCTGGCATTGAGAGATGTTGACTGCTTGGTGAACCCTTTTCTCGACTTTTAGGGAATAATCAGGATTTGGCCTATTTCAATCGCCGGATTTCATAAGCTTTTGTTTTTTAATTTGCGCATATTTGCGGTGATTCGCGTCCATTTGCGGCCTGCTTTTCTCTTAGAAACCTTTAACACTAATCCAGCCTCAATGTTCCACTCGACGGGGAAAAGATATAGAATCCGCCTCCCCATTGATAACAAGATGTCCACCATGCCGCTTACAGCCGCACAAAACCGCTCATTGAAAAAACTCGCCCACGACCTCAAGCCAGTGGTTATCATAGGTCAGCACGGCCTGAGTGAAAATGTGCTGAAAGAAATCGACACCACACTCAACACCCATGAACTGATCAAGGTCAAACTGGCGGGTGCCGACAAGGAGGATCGGAAAGCACTCAGCAGCGAAATCGTAGCACGCCTGTCAGCGGAGCTGGTGCAGATCATTGGCCGGGTGGCTATCTTCTATCGCCCCAACCCAAAGAAAAAGAAAAATAGAATCGTGGTTTAATTTTGAATTGTTAATTATTACTCGTATCTCACTTCCAGTATCTCGAACTCCCTCGGCCCGCCCGGGGTCTCGAGGAATACATCATCCCCCTCCTGCTTGCCGATCAGCGCACGTGCGATTGGCGAACTGATAGAGACCAGGCCATGCTTGATGTCGGCTTCGTCATCGCCGACTATCTGATAGGTGAACTCCTCGTCATTGTCCAGCTCCAACACCACAACCGTTGCACCGAATACCACCTTCCCGCCGGCATCCAGTTTTGTCACATCGATGATCTGGGCATGGGAGAGTTTGCCTTCGATATCCTTTATACGTCCCTCGACAAAACCCTGCTGCTCACGGGCGGCATGATACTCCGCATTCTCCTTCAAATCGCCGTGCGCTCTCGCTTCCGCAATAGCTTTGATGACTTTCGGCCGCTCGACGATTTTCAACTGCTTCAGTTCCTCTTGCAGTTTTGCAGCGCCTTTGGCTGTCAACGGTACCTTACTCATCGGATCTGTCCTCTATAATCCTGTCTTTCTCTATCAGAAAAAAACCGTTAATACTCAATCCGCAAATGTCAATAAAATTAGGCTATTTCAGTGGCACTCAGGTTATAGGCACTATGAAATCTCTCACTATCAATTTGATAAGGTTTGATTGCAAGCAATCTATTTCCCGTAACCCTCAAATGTCTAATGTTTGCGTCAATTGGCGGTGACTAGCGTCTATTTGCGGCTTGTATTGCCTGTTCGTAAATGTATCTATTGATGCAGGTCCTGCAGTCGGTTGACGTTCAGATCATCCAGCTGTTTCAGCGCCAGACAGGTCGCTTCGGCACCGGATATTGTGGTGGTATAGCTGACCTTGTATTGCAGCGCGGTACGACGTATCTCCGCCGAGTCGGCAATCGCCTGGGCGCCTTCTGTGGTATTCACGATAAAACTGACTTCCTGGTTCTTGATGGAGTCGACGATATGCGGTCTACCCTCCATCACCTTGTTGATCCGTGCGCATTCAAGTCCGGCTTCCTGAATCGCTTTACAGGTGCCTCCGGTTGCCATCAGGGAAAAACCCAGATCGATCAAATCCTGCGCCACCTGCACGGCCCTCGCCTTGTCGGCGTTACGTACACTCAACAGTGCCCGCCCCCCCTGGGGAAGCACGGAGCCGGCGCCCATAATCGACTTATTGTAGGCCTCACCGAAGGTCCTGCCGACCCCCATCACTTCACCGGTGGATTTCATCTCAGGTCCGAGTACGGTATCCACGCCGGGAAATTTCACAAAAGGGAAGACCGCCTCTTTGACAAAATAGTTCTCCGGAATCACCTCTTTTGTTATGCCCTGGTCCTTGAGGGATGTTCCCGCCATGCAGCGGGCGGCGACCTTCGCCAACTGCACACCGGTCGCCTTGGAGACGAACGGCACGGTGCGCGAGGCGCGGGGATTGACCTCCAACAGATAGATCATGTCATCCTTGATCGCGAACTGTGCGTTCATTAGCCCGATCACCTTCAGTTCCAGGGCCATCTTGCGCATCTGTTCCCGCATACGATCCTGTACCGCCGCCGACAGGGTGTAGGGGGGCAGTGAGCAGGCGGAGTCTCCGGAGTGGACGCCTGCCTGTTCGATATGTTCCATGATGCCGCCGATGAGCACTTCCTTGCCGTCACTGATGGCGTCGATATCGACCTCGATGGCGTCATCCAGAAACCGATCCAGCAGTACCGGCGAATCGTTTGAGACACTCACCGCCTCGCGCATGTATCGCCGCAATTCGTTCTCGTTATAGACGATCTCCATGGCCCGTCCGCCCAGCACATAGGAGGGGCGCACCACCAGGGGATAGCCGATCTCATCGGCCAGTTGCACTGCGCTCTCGGTATCTCTTGCCGTCCTGTTGGGCGGCTGCCTGAGGTTGAGCTTTTCCACCAGTTGCTGAAAACGCTCACGATCCTCGGCGAGATCGATCGAGTCGGGGCTGGTGCCGATGATCGGCGCACCCGCCGCCTCGAGGTCATTGGCCAACTTGAGCGGGGTCTGGCCGCCATACTGCACGATCACGCCGGCGGGCTGTTCCTTATGGATGACTTCCAGCACATCCTCCAGGGTCAGGGGCTCAAAATAGAGCCGGTCCGAGGTGTCGTAATCGGTGGAGACCGTCTCCGGGTTACAGTTGACCATGATCGTTTCATAACCGTCGTCGCGCATCGCGAAGGCCGCGTGGACACAACAGTAGTCGAACTCGATACCCTGTCCGATGCGGTTGGGCCCGCCACCCAGGACCATGATCTTTTTCCGCTTCGAAGGTTCGGCCTCGCACTCTTCCTCATAAGTGGAATACATGTAGGCGGTACTGGTGGCAAATTCGGCGGCGCAGGTGTCGACCCGCTTGAAGACCGGCCGGATGCCGGCATCGTGACGCCGTTGACGAATCTCGGCTTCGTTGCTGTCAACCAGCTCGGCGATACGACGGTCGGCAAATCCCTTACGCTTGAGAAAGCGTAGCCGCTCACCGTCCAGCGCCTCCAATCCCTGGCCGGAGAGTTCGCGTTCGATATTCACCAGCTCCTCAATCTGCACCAGGAACCAGGGGTCGATGGCGCATATCTCGAATATCTCTTCCAGACTCATGCCGAAGCGAAAGCACTCGGCCACATACCAGAGCCGCTCTGGACCGGGCAGGCGGATCTCCCTGACCAGGGTGTCGCGTACATCCTCTTCGTTGAGATCGAGGATCTCGTTGAGACCGTATTTCCCAGTCTCGAGACCACGTAGCGCCTTTTGCAGCGACTCCTGGAAGGTGCGGCCTATCGCCATCACCTCGCCCACCGACTTCATCTGCGTGGTCAGACGATCGTCGGCCAGGGGAAACTTCTCGAAGGCGAAACGGGGTACCTTGGTCACTACATAATCGATACTGGGCTCGAAGGAGGCCGGTGTGGCGCCGCCGGTGATCTCATTCTGTAGTTCGTCCAGGGTGTAGCCCACCGCCAGCTTGGCCGCCACCTTGGCGATGGGGAAACCGGTGGCTTTGGAGGCCAGCGCGGAGGAGCGGGAGACCCGGGGATTCATCTCGATGATGATCATGCGCCCGTTCTCCGGATTAATCGCGAACTGGACGTTGGAACCACCGGTCTCCACGCCGATCTCGCGCAACACCGCCAGCGAGGCGTCGCGCATGATCTGGTACTCCTTATCGGTCAGGGTCTGGGCCGGCGCCACGGTGATGGAGTCACCGGTATGCACGCCCATGGGGTCCAGGTTCTCGATAGAGCAGATGATGATGCAGTTGTCGTTGCGGTCCCGCACCACCTCCATCTCATACTCTTTCCAACCGAGGATCGACTCCTCGATCAGCAGTTCATTTGTGGGTGAGAGGTCGAGTCCGCGCTCGCAGATCTCATCGAACTCATCCGGATTATAGGCGATGCCACCGCCGCTGCCGCCCATGGTAAAGGAGGGACGGATAATGGTGGGGAAGCCGATCTGGGCCTGAACCTGTTGTGCCTCCTCCATGCTGTGGGCGATGGCGGAACGGGGCATATCCAGGCCGATCTTGCGCATCGCCTGGCGGAACAGATCCCGGTCCTCCGCCTTGTCGATCGCCTCCCGCGAGGCGCCGATCATCTCCACACCGTACTTCTCCAGCACCCCTTCGCGCACCAGGTCGAGGGCCGAGTTGAGTGCGGTCTGTCCGCCCATGGTGGGCAGCAGGACATCCGGCCGCTCCTTTTCGATGATGCGCTCGAGGGTCTTCCAAGTGATCGGTTCGATATAGATCGCATCCGCCATGTCCGGATCGGTCATGATCGTCGCCGGGTTGGAGTTCACCAGTACCACCCGGAAACCCTCCTCCCGCAACGCCTTACACGCCTGCGCCCCGGAGTAGTCGAATTCACACGCCTGCCCGATTACGATCGGACCGGCGCCTATGATCATGATGCTGTTTATGTCTGTACGTTTTGGCATTTATCTACCGTCGAACCTCAAATTAGCCGCAAATGGACGCTAATCACCGCAAATTTTCGCTAAATCACTTTTGAATCGTCATGCCGCCAGACGATACGTTTAATTTCGGTTCTGGGTGTTCCGAAATTTATGAGCAGCGAAACAGTTAAATCTGTTGCCTTTAAATAATTGATGACTTGTGCCTTATGTTCTGGTGACAATCTTGCAACCGCCTTCACCTCAAGCAACAGGCAATTTTCAACAAGAATATCTGCAAAGTACTTCCCAACAACTTCCCCTTTATAGGTAACGTTCAACTGTTTCTGTCGCTCTACCTCGAGACCATTCCTAATCATCTCTACACATAGTGCTTTCTCATAAACACGCTCTAGAAATCCCGGTCCCAATTCATTACCGACGGTGTAGGCGCATCCAATAACCCGTTCCGAAATCCTTTTCGTACTATTTGTGTCCATTTGCGGTGATTAGCGTCTATTCGCGGCTTGAATCTCTTTCTTTCATCAAATCGATAAAATGATTGAATACCGGCGCCACGTCATGGGGTCCCGGGCTGGCCTCCGGGTGGCCCTGGAAGCTGAAGGCGGGTTTGTCGCTGCGATGAATGCCCTGCAGCGTACCGTCGAACAGGGACCGGTGGGTGGCGGTCAGGTGATCGGGGAGGCTCTGCTCGTCAACCGCAAAACCGTGGTTCTGGCTGCTGATCATCACCGTGCCCTGCTCCAGATCCTGCACCGGATGGTTGGCGCCGTGATGGCCGAATTTCATCTTCATGGTCTTGGCGCCGGAGGCCAATGCCAGCAACTGGTGCCCCAAACAGATACCGAACACAGGCATGCCTGTATCGACGATCTTGCCGATGGCATCGATGGCGTAGTCGCAGGGCTCCGGATCACCCGGTCCATTGGAGAGAAAGACCCCATCGGGCTGCAACGCCAGAACATCTTCCGCCGACATCTGCGCCGGCACCACGGTGACGCGGCACTCCCTGTCGACCAACATACGCAGGATATTGCGCTTGATACCGTAATCGTAAGCCACTACATGATACGGCAGCTTCTCGTCGATCGGATGGGGTGCCTCGGGATGGCCCTCTTCCAGCGACCAGGAGCCCTGGGCCCACTCATAGGGTAATGAGGTAGTGACTTCCTTCGCCAAGTCCATACCTTTCAGCCCGGGGAAACCCTTGGCCAACTCCAGTCCCTTGGCGGGATCGATATTGTCTCCCGCTATGATTGCGCCGTTTTGTGCGCCCTTCTCCCGCAGGATACGGGTCAGCTTGCGGGTATCGATGCCGGCAATGGCGATGATGCCGTGACGCTGCAGGTAGTGCTCGAGGGACTCCTCGGAGCGCCAATTGCTGGTGATCAGCGGCAGATCCCGTATCACCAGGCCGGCGGCGTGGATCTGGGTGGACTCCTCATCCTCCTGGTTGATGCCGGTGTTGCCGATATGGGGATAGGTCAGGGTAACGATCTGCTGGCGATAGGAGGGATCGGTCAGAATCTCCTGATAGCCGGTCATCGCCGTATTGAAAACCACTTCGCCGACGGTCTCACCCTCGGCGCCGATGGCTTCGCCCCTGAACCGGCTGCCATCCTCCAGGACCAGAATTGCGGGTTTTCTCAAGAGTCTCTCCACTACAGGCGTGCAAAAAGGGGCAGGTCACGAAGTGCCTGCCCCAATGTATGCGTAAATCAGTAGGTTCCGGGCGTGTCGATCGAGGAGAACACCCGAAATAGTTGAGCGGGTATTGTACTGATGGCGAAGGTGGCTGTCTATCCTATCGGGGCCTTGGCCTGCGGCAATGACTGTGACCCATATCGAAGATAAAACACCCCCTGAGTCTCTGCTAATCCCTGACCGCAGTGGATTTGATCTTGTTGGCAATCAGTATATCGGTAATATCAGTATCCTTGTCTGTATTGAAAATAATGCCCGCATCCTGCTAGCGGGACTGGAGCAATGATTAGCTATCCCCAAGCTTGGATTCCACAATCGACCGAATGAGCGCCGGCGCACTTTCCAGCTGGCGCACACGCTTCCATAACCGTTCCGGTGTGTTCGCGTAGAGGGCAAGCAATTCATCCGATGCCACCCACGTCAGCTCACGTCTTTTCTTGAATCTGCCCACCGAGTCCTGCTGCCATTCACGATTCAGCGCTTGGATATCCCGGTACGGAAATTCAATGAAGTAGGTCCTCCACATTTTAGGCTGCAGCCGGCTGCCTGGCGCCCTGTTGCGCCACCAATCGGGATGGTCCGAGAGGGTTTTTTCAAACAAGGCGTCCACTATTGGAATCTGATGATCGACCTTTTCGGCATTCCGACTCGCCTGTTGCAGATCGTCGGAGAAATACATGGTTTCCGTCTCCTCGACGAATTCCCTGACTGCGGTCTGCCTGAAACTCTCGCCTTCACCCAGGCCACCGCCAAAATCGATCAGATAGCCTGTCTTGCGACCACTGAAAGTTGATTGAAACAGGAAACAGACATCATCTTCATGTAGAGAGAAGGGTATAACACCGGCACCCATATCGACTCCTCCTCATGGCGACTTGGTATTGTTGGCATCCGCCAGAGGCGGTGCCGTAACAGTTGCGCGGCCTCTTAACAGAAGGAAAGCCTCGTATTTCCTGGAAACAGCAATCCTTACCTGCTAGAGCCTGTTGACACTAATCCGTGGGAATGGGGAAGCGGCCACAATAGACGCCCTGCTGCGCATGCTCGCATTTACAGACCTTATAAGGATCTTTCCAGCACATGATCTCCTTTAACTGACCATCGCTCGAGCCCGGTTTGGCTTCAACCTGCTGCTGTTGATCGTTATCATGATCGGATTGTTTGGTCGTCATTAATTTCCAATGCCTCCTCACACTGAGCCATACCGGCATCTGACGTCCACTATTGTGTAACTGCTTTTTATACTGTCCCTGAATCGGCATGCCGGCCCTACACCACTCATCGAAATGAGATGATGTTTATCTGAAACAATAGTCCATCAACTGCACAATTGTCGGTTTGACCGAAAAATGGAGCGGGATGATTTCTGATCCTTGATGTTAGTCCCGCTCTTTCTGGCTTGACGTGGAATGAGCGCAGGAACCGCATCCTGCGCAGTTGTCCGAGGACGCTTCTCTCTCAGGATCCAGCCCGTTCAGCCACAATTGGAATACCACCCAGCCAGCACACAAGGCCACTAATCCCAATATGGCGAACAAATGTATCCATATGGTCATGCCGCACTGAACAGGCCGGCAAATCCCATGAATGCCATGGAGAGAATTCCGGCAATAATCAGGTTCATGGCTGTCCCTTTAATCAGTCGAGGCACTTCAGCCAGCTCGGTCTCCTCCCGCAATCCGGCCATCAGCACCAGAGCCAGGGTAAAACCCAATCCTGCTCCCAAAGCATAGGTCATACCCTGTATGAATCCATACCCTTTGTTGGTGGCGAAGATGGCCAGACCGAGAATCGCGCAGTTGGTAGTGATCAAGGGCAGGAATATCCCCAATGCCTTGAATAGACCCGGACTCAGCTTTTTTATCACCATCTCGATGAATTGAACCGTGCTGGCAATCACCACGATAAAACTGATCAACCTGAGGTAAGGTGCATAAATCAGGATATAGGTATTGAGCAGCCAGGCGCACAATGCGGTAATCAGCATCACGAATATGGTGGCCAAGCCCAATCGGAAAGCGGTTTCCAATCGCTGCGATACCCCCAAAAAAGGACACAAACCGAGAAAATAGGCCAGTACAAAATTGTTGATTAGCAGGGCGCTGATGAAAATCCACACAAGTTCGTTCATGGCGCTTCAATCTCCATCTGATCCAGTTGTTGCGCCAGTCTGTCCTTACGCTCTTTCAGCCAGTTGAAAAAGAGCAATAAAAGGCCCAAGGTGATGAAACCGCCGGGTGGCAGGATCATGATCACCCAGGGTTCGAAGTTCTCACTGAAGAGTTTGTATCCGAACAGCGCACCCTCTCCCAGTAGTTCACGAACCGCACCCAGGGAGAACAGGGCAAACAGGAAACCACTGGCCATGCCCAGCGCATCCACCACGGCGAAACGCACCGAGTTGCGAGCGGCAAAGGCCTCCTGCCGTCCCAGGATCATGCAGTTGGCCACGATCAGGGGTATGAAGGCCCCCAACTCTTTGTGAACCTTTGGCATCAGCGCCTCAAGGGTAAAGTCGGTGACGGTGACAAAAGTGGCGATGATAATGATATAGGTGGAGATACGTACCTGTTTGGGTATCCAGTTTTTCAATGATGAAACGAAAAAACTCGAGGCCACCAGCACAAAAAAAGTCGCCCCTCCCATCACCAGCGCATTCATCGCAGAGTTGGTGACTGCAAGCATGGGACACATACCCAGTACTTGAACAAAAACCGGGTTGTCGCGCCAAAGCCCCTTGATGAACTCCTGATAAGCGTCTTGTTTTTTCTCAGGCATGCTCTTCACCCTGTTTGAACAATAATCCTAGAAACGCTGTAACCACTGTTGGTTCGCCTGGTTGATAATCCGCACCACCGCCTTGGAGGAGATAGTCGCCCCGGTGATGGCATCAACCTCGTTCGGTGCTGCTTTAGCGCCTCGCTTTACAGTCACGATTTCCGGTTCGACGGATAAGGCATCGAAATTCGAAACGAACTCGGCATCCTTGTAGATCTTGTCCCCCAGACCCGGCGTTTCCCGGCTCTCGAGTATCTCCATGCCAACCACCTTGCGCTGCTTAGGCTGATAGCCATAGAGCAAACGAATGGTGTCCTGGAAACCGGGACCTGATCCGGGAATGGCATACCCCACCAGCACCCCCTGTGCATCTTGGCCGCCGAAGACGAATTCCTCACCCTTCCCGACTTCTTCCACCGGTGTCAATCGACCATCCCGGTAGACTAATCGCTGCAGTTGCGTGGAGCCGGGTAACACCTTGAATACCGCCTCCTGCAAAACCTTCGCCTTATAGGCGGTAATCGTGGGCAGGGTGGCTTCAAATACGGAGACAATGATCAGGCCGGATAGCAGACCTGCAAGGCCAAGGGTTGCCACCAAACGGCTGGATCCGGGTTCACTGACCTTCATCTGTTGTCGGCTCTGCTGATTCAACTGAATGTCACTCCTTGCCGAACACGCGAGGCTGAGTGTAGCGGTCGATCAGTGGCGTGGCCGCATTCATCAACAAGATGGCGTACATCACCCCCTCGGGAAAACCGCCGAAAAGCCGGATCAGTACAACCAGCAACCCGATACCTATGGCGAAGATCCAGGCGCCGCGCGGGGTCAGTGGGGATGTAACCGGATCCGTCGCCATATAGAAAGCCGCCAGCAACAATCCCCCGGATAACAGGGTGAATAAAGGATCCGGATACCGAACTGTATCGATGGCGTAAAGCACACCCGAAAAGAGTGCAGCTGAAAGCAGGATACCCACAGGGATACGCCAATCGATATCTCGACGCAACAGCAGATAGATCCCTCCCGCCAGCAACAACAACCCACTGGTCTCGCCGATACAGCCCGCACTATTACCCAACGCCAAATCGACCAGCGGGGTCGGCTGCTGCTCGAATTTCATCAATCCCAGGGGCGTGGCTGCGGATACCGTATCGTAGTGAGGTTGCATGAATGGCAGTGCGAAGTTGGAGGGATACCACAACAGAAAGCCTTCTCCACTTGCCTGGACACTCCAGGTCGTCATGGCATTCGGGAAGGTCGCAAGCAGAAAGGCCCGCCCGACCAGGGCCGGATTGAACAGATTGTGTCCCAGTCCACCCCAGATCACCTTGCCTATACCAATGGAGACTACCCCACCGAGAAAAGCCATCCACAGCGGTAGCGCGGGGGGCAGGGTCAGACCCAGCAACAGACCCGTCAGCACGCCGCTGCCATCCAGCAGTCGCTGCCATCGCTGGTCTCCCGGGGAGAAGAGCCATTCTGTAAGCACCGCCCCCAAGACACTCGCCACAATAACCAGAAGTGCTCCCAGACCGAACAGCCAAATTCCAGCCAGGGTGGCGGGCAACAGTGCATACAGCAGATCCTTCATGGTCTGAGCCGTTGTCATCTCCTGTTTCAGCAGGGGTGATGGCTGCACCAGTAATCTCGGATCCTTGTCGTTCATCAGTGCCTGCCCCGCTTTCCGCGCAACTCGCTTTTAGCGCTGCGTATCAGTTGCACGATGGGAATACCCGAGGGACAGGAGTAGGTACAGGAGCCACACTCCACACACTCCGTGACATTGGCCTGTTTGATCTGATCGAACTGACGCGCTCTGGCCAGACGGGCCAGTTTGGACGGATTGAGAAAATAGGGGCATGCCTCGACACACCGACCACAGCGTATGCAGGGGTACTCCTTCGGACGAGCTGTCTGTTCCGCGGTAAAGGCCAGTATTCCGGAGCTGGACTTGATGATCGGCGCATCCAGACTGGCAATGGGAGTACCCATCATGGGACCCCCCATGAGTACCTCTTTGGTATCCTCCTTGAGCCCGCCGCAGAATCGAAGCACCTCCCGGACGGGGGTACCCAGTGGGACGATCAGGTTGGCGGGATATTCAATACCGGGCCCTGATACCGTCACCATACGGTCGATATAGGGCATGCCGGACTCGAAATAGTCGGCGAGAGCGACAAGGGTGCTGACATTGTTCATGATGATACCCATGTCCGCCGCATGCAGTCCCTTGGGTATCTCTACATTCAGCAGGGATTTGATCATCATTTTGGAATCCCCCTGTGGGTATTTGACCCTCAGGGGAGCTACACGGAACGGCTTGTCGGAGGGGATACGCCTATCCAGGGCCTCGATGGCGTCCGGCTTGTTGAGTTCGATACCGAGAATGGACTCCTCGGCCCCCAACAGGGTGTGCAGAATCTCAACGCCCCGCAGTAGTGCCTCAGGACGCTCCACCATGATTCGATGGTCGTTAGTCAGATAAGGTTCGCACTCAGCGCCGTTGGCAATCAGGTGTTTGATCTTCACACCTTCACGCAGAGAGTATTTGACATGCGCGGGAAGCGAAGCCCCTCCCAACCCCACGATGCCCGTCTGTTGAATAACGGAAACCAAATCCTCCAGCGACAGTCCCCGCCAGTCGGGCGGCTGCTCAACATCGAGACGCTGGGTGGCATACAGATCAGCTTCGATCTCGATGGCCTGCTCATATCGTCCGCCGGGAAAACGCCGTCTACCTATGGCCTTGACCCAGCCGGTGACCGGACTATGCAGACTGGCGGATACGAATGCCCCGGGCTCGGCAATCAGCTGACCTCGCCCTACCTGTTGCCCTGCCTCCACCACCGCCTTCGCGGGTGCCCCCAAGTGCTGGTGCAACGGCAGTATGTAGCGCTCTACAAAGGGCATTCTCTGGGTATGCAGGGAGGCGGTCCGGTGCTTGTATTCCTGTGGGTGAATACCGTGTGAGAAGCTGCGTTTGAACAGTGTGGAGAGCGTTGGCATATCGTGTTTACTGTGCCGATTCCCTATACCCGGCAAGCCTCATCAGACGCTCATGCATCGCTTTGCGGGTCTCCTGTTGGAGTTGATTGGTCAGATCGCTGATGCGTTGTTCATACTTATCCGCCTGCATCTGCAACGCCTCTTCATGGTCTTCAGCCACGGCTGCTTCCGCCTCCTCGCGCACCCGTGCGGTAAATGGCGTCACCAATCCCGCCAGCTCCTGCAGCATGCGCCATGTCCGTTGCCGCTTCTCGGCGATCTCCAGCATATGCCTGTCTATACTGAAACGCTGGACCTCATCCCCCTGCCGGTTCAGTTCAACGTAAACCGACTTCTTTTCTCTCTCCCCGATTGACAGATCGAGATACTCTGCAAGCCTGACAGCTTCCTCGTCAGGATTGAGCAGTGAAAAATAGCCACTGAAGCGTGTCTCACCGAGTGCCCAATCGACAGGTGTATACACCCCCATCCCGGCATCTTTTTCCCACGGCTCCGTAAGCGCCGGATTACCATCCAGGCTGATCCGGGAACCGAATACACCTTCCGCTTGCGGATCGTATCGGAACAGGGGAAAGAGTCGGCTCATCACTGCCGTCCGGGCGCGATACAGTGTCTGATCGGGCGCAAAACCGTGTCGCGAGGGGCTCGGGGCATGCAAGTGCACCAGCGCCGGACCCCTGTGGGCCAGGGCAGACTGGATGCATTCTGCGAAATGACCCCGATCACTGATTGAGGTCTGGGCAATAAATGACTCCCGCTGAACAAGCGACAGCAGCGCCAAATCGATAGCCACGTCATCCACCGAGGTCAGCGGCGACTCCAGGCCCGTCCGTTCTGCAAGCCCCAGATCCAGGTCGGCGAACAATACTGTTTTTATCGGCAGCTCATTACCCAAAACCCGGACCAGCTGGCCTAAGCCGTGACCTGCCAGCTGACCGCTGTCGCCCACCAGTAGCAGGATTGGACACAACGCTCTCTCTTCATCATCGAGATCGCGCCAGGTCATTGTCTCGAGATCGGACCAGAGGCGCGCCGCATCCGCGGACTGCTCCAATTCCGCACGCGCCTTGCGCATCAGCACGAAACCTTCCGTCGCCTGCCGCAGTTGGCCCTCCAGCAGACCGGCGGCCAACTGTGCGCCGTCACCTGTGGCATCGAGTGTGACGGGTGTCGAGAAGGGGTTGTGAGGAAAACTACCGGCCCAGCCAACCACTGCACCTGGAGAAAGCACAAGGCTTACCCTGGAGCGCCCCATATCCTGACGTCCACTGCTGAGTCGCCAGGCGAGATCAATCAGGTCACGCGCCAGATCCACCAGGCGGCATAATCGGGCTGCATCCACCTGATTGCTGATGGCATCCTCCGCTTCACCGATCAGGCTGGTCATGTCAGCCTGCCTCGCGTCGCTCTTTTCCAGGCCACGTGAGAGTGCATCCAGGTCATCGGCAGGAAGGGCGTCCGCCAATAGACTGCGGATCGATCCGGTGATCTTTTCCCGGGTTGTCTCGACCTGTTGCAGAAACGATTCAAACCGCGGTGTCTGCTGAGCCTCGACAATGGCAAGGGCCAGGCGCAGCGCCAATTTCGCCCCGCTTCCAGGTTCGACACCATCGCCACCGGCCATCGCCAACCCTGCGCTGTGCGCCAGATGGGCGGCGGCCACCACACCGACTTGCGGATCCTCTGCCAGCCTGCGAATTGTATTCAGCTCACTGTCGGGCAACCCATGCCACGCCTTCTGAATCCGGCGCGCTCGGGATAGAGATTGCGAACTTTGCGGTATAGGCTGCAACGCTTGCTCTCCACAGGCTTGAATACAGATTCCGCAACCCTTGCAACCATCCGGCTCCACGGCAAGCGCCAATAATTCACCACTTCCCCTGTTATCTGTTTCAGGTTCATTGAACATGGGATTGGTGACAGCAACCTGCAGACTGCCCATGTCACTTCGCAATTGCTCAATACCCTGCGCAATCGCTTGTTTGCGGTCTTGAGGAAAGGGCAGTTTCTCTTTGATCCCGTCATAGCTGATGTCAAGCATCTCTTCCAGTGTGGAATAGCGTGTCTCCTGCTGTCGACAGAGTGAAGTTATAGCGGCAGCGAGTTTCGAGGCCACCGGTCTGAGCGCCTCGGCGCCACTGTACCGGATTGCGGCATCCATCAGGCGCACGGGAGAAATCGAGACGGCCTTGATGACAGAATCGGGACAGGCGCACCAGCAGTCGCCGCATCCAGTGCATAACAGCGGATTGAATTGCGGCAGTTGCTTGCGAAACCTGCTCAGATCACGAAAACCCGCTGACAAGGGAGGCACAGCCGCCACCGCCAGATAGGGATCAGGCGCCAGCTCACCGCTCTTGCCCTGTTTATACAATACCCCGACCTGATCCCAGAACCGGGGCAGGCTGTCATAGGCATCATCCAGGCTTCCCAATCGGCGAACCAGGGCCGGGACTTCATCGTCGACGTCAGAAATCGAGCGCGCCGGAATCAGAGGAAGACGTTTCAGGCTGATCTCCCTGACCTGATTCATGCCCCCTTCGAAAAGCTGCAAACAGGCATCGACATCGGCCACTGACTCTCCCAACAGCTCTTCACGCAGACTCAGCAACCGACGTGGTGTCATCGTCAACCGCTCAGTCGTGATCAATACGGCGGAAACAGCGCCTAAAAGATATTCATTCGGCAGGGAGTCGGATTCCTCTGTCGGGGCCACTCTAAACAGGCGTATCCCGTTTTCCCTGATGTGGGAACGTACCGCCCTGGGCAGCTGCGTCCAAACCGATTCATCGGGAAGCGTGCTCTGCACAAGCAGGGTTCCTCCCTTCACGAGGCCATGGTGCGGCATCAACCGCTGCATGCCGGTAGTTGTCACCAGTATCGATAGATCCACGGGGGTGTCGTCTCCGGGATCTCGAAGTTCATCGCTGCAGAAGCTGATCCGATCACTACAGACACCGCTCCAGGATTTGCTGAACAACGCCGGTCGGCTACGCACACCACCACCGAAGATTCGATGCAGGAAGGCTGCCGTTTCCACCATCAACCCCTCTCCGGCGGCTCCCGACAACCGGTGTAGAGCCAGCGTCAGTGCGCCTTCCGGTCGCAGGTCGGGTGAGACGGTTTCATCGTAGAGCCCCATCGACTCGAGCCCCGGATAGCTGCGGCGTAAACGGTCCAACAAGACCTGTCGTTTCGGATAGTCGCTGGATGTTTGGGAAAAGTTGATGCCCAGATAGACCTGCTGCTGTTTGATCCCATCCAGGTTTCTGCACAGTGAAGCCAGATCCGAACCACGCAGGGGAAGCCCACCCAACCCATATATGGCTGAGAGAAACCTGGGGCGCTGTTTATCGCTTATCGATGGATAGCCCGGATGCGTTTCGAGCCCGAATCGATGGTTTTCCGCGGCATGGTCAAACGCACCACGCACCTCCCTCATCAACGGCGGGTCTGTCGCCAGCGGGACATCCATGCGCTCCAGTACGCAAACATTGGCGCCGCCTGCGAGACAGCGTGCTATCTCTTTTGCGGGGAAGGGACGCAGACAGCGTACACCCAACACACCAACCTTTAAACGGTCGCTGGTACGCAGGTAGTCTGCCAGTGCCTCGAGGACCTCAATAGCCCCACCCTGCGCAACCAGAATCAGTTTGGCGTCATCAACCCGGTAAGCTGAAAGTGATCGATGTCGCCGGCCCGTCTGTTCGGAAAAAACATCAAAGGCGTCATCAAGGCAATCCGATAGCGCATCGTCAAAGAAGACACGCCCCGACGCTTTGGCCTGCCCCCACACCTCCGGGGCCTGAAGTCCACCCAGCATGACAGGTCGGTCAGGGTTATGCCAACGGGTTACCCGTCGGCGCGACTCACCCAGCAACAACTGCTGTGCCGCAGTCGGGGATGCAATCAGATCTTCCGGCCGTCCCAGGTAGCGCTCCACCAAGCTCGGAGGCGGCAGGCTGACCTCCTGCAGTGCCAGCGCTGTCTGTTCACCATCCATACCAACCAGGCCAGGTACCAGTGACTGCTCGGCTGCGCGTCGCACGATCAGGGAGAAATCCACAGCCTCCTGGACATTCGCTGCAATCAACTGGAAACAGCCGGAATCAGCCGCCAGATGAAAGGCTTCATGACCACTGCCCAGCGCCGGTGCGTGACCGGCAAGACTGCGTGCAGTGAGGTGTATGACTAACGGCAGCCTGCGACCGGCGGCGATGGTCAACAGGTCACTGCTGCATGCCAGATCGGGCCCGGATAAAAAGCCGGTTGCCCGTACGCCGCTCATTGACATACCGATGCTCGCAGCCAGCACACCACGTGCCCCTTCTGTTGACTGCATGCTGACAGGTGAACCCAGGAAATTCAGCCGTTGCTGCTTCAGTTCACTGCGCCAGGCCAGGTCAGCTGTCAGTGCCGGATAGGACGCTCCCAGCCCGGCCCCTTCACTGATTCCCGCTTCCAATACAGACACGGCCGTATTACCGTCCAACAGTGTGCTGTTGCCCGCATAAGGGCCCTGCGTGCGCGAGGGCGTCCCAAGCAGGCGTTTCAATAACCGTAAAGCCGAATTAACCAGGTCGGGCATAACGGTTCTCTCTCTGAATCCGTGAAGGGGTCTGGTTTGCAAACTGGCCCCCTTCCAACCATTGAATGGCACCGGTAGGACAGCGGTAGGTCGCCGCAGGATGGGCCGGTCCACCCCCTGAGTAGTCGACGACCGGCAGGTTATCCTTCATGTGGATCAGACCGGGCGCCGCATCCGCCACACAGCGCTCACAGGCATCGCACGCCGTGGTGCAGAGCGCCACTGCCATATCACCGGCAAGGGGCGCCATGCATTGTACGAAGAGATGCTGGCTCAACGGCACCAGTTCGAACAGATCCCTTGGACAGACACCCACACAATCACCACAGGCGGTACAGTGCTCGATATCGACCACAGGCAGCCCGTTTGAATTGGTAGTGATCGCATTGAAGCTACAGGCTCGCTGGCAGTCACCGAGGCCGAAACACCCCCAGGAACAGCCTTTGCCGCCACCGGAAACCACGGATGCCGCAAGACAGCTTTCGAATCCCCTGTATTCGGCGATCTGGTATGCCTGGCCTTTTCCCCCGGCACAATGCAGTCGCGCCACCCGCTTCTCTTGCTGCCCCGGATCCACATCCAGCAGTTCAGCAACGGCGTCGATCGTCTCCTGGCTTGCTACAGTGCACTTGCTGGGTGAAGTCGTCAGTTGCACCAGCTGCTCGGCAAATGCATGGCACCCCGGTTGCCCACAGGCACCGCAATTTGAACCGGGCAGCAGATCTTCGGTCTCTTCGATCCGGGGATCCTCCTGCACTTTCAGAAATCTGTAAGCCACCGCCAGGATACTCGCAAAAACCAGACCGATGCCGGTCATGATGGCGGGTGCGATAACAAAGCTGTTCATTGGTTGAACGGCGCCGCCCGTTCAATCAATGAGTCCAGATCGGGCTCATCTTGATTGAGGGGCTTCCCAGGATGAATGCATTTCGCCGGACAGAGTTCAGCCGCCTGCACCAGCTGAGCATAAGTGGCATTACCGAGATCCCCGAGCATGGCCTGCTTCTCGTCGTTATAGATGAAGAGATGCGGGTTGATCGGCAGGCAGTCATTGCAACTGGTGCAAAGGGGGGTATCGATCCAGGGATCGTCAAAGCTTAGGCTCTCTTGTTCTTCTTCATCAGGCGGCTCGCTCTCCTCAGCTTCATCGCGCTGTTGTTCCGGCATCACTTCATCACTGCCCATGGCGACAGGCCCGGAGGGTATGTCGCCGGGACGCAGCCCCCCCTCGACATCCAGGCCAAGCAACACATCCGTGAGTCGCTGCATGGCCTCGCCGGCGGCTTCGTTTCTCACCCGCTCCACCTCTTCGGCATGTGCAGCCTGTACGCGAACCAGCTCATTGCTGGCTAGCTCACGCTCCTCCGCCCGGGTTTTTTCCACCGCCATATCGACATAACGGTTGCGCACGCCCGCCATCTCCTGCAGGGTGTGCCAATAGTTGAGGCGGTCACGGCAAGCCAGCGCGAGCTCTCTTGAGATCACCACACGGTGCAGCATGGCGTTGCCGTCAATGGCCCATACAAACGGCACACGTCTATAGGCTTCCTCCGGGCTCATGGCCAGATAGTCCTGTATCGATAACAGCCCGTCTGAATCGCAGCCGGCCGGGATCAGTCGGAAATGGTCTCGTAGACGCTCGATCAGCAGGGCATGATCGGCAAAGGTGAATGCCAGTTCTGTGGTGACACTATTGCCGTTGTCATCCAGGTACTGAAACGGATGCAAAGGCCAGTCCCGATCAGCCTGGGGATTACCGCTGAAATCCATCCGCACCGCTGCCGAATCGCCTGCTTCCGGGTTGATGCGGAAAAAGGGGTGGGCTCGGCTTTCGATGGCAGCGCCAGCCACCAACCAGGCATTCAGCGGAAGCAATCTGCCGGGTGGACGCATGCCTGTATTGATGACATGCAGACTGGTGCGGGTGGCATCCAAAGCCATCAGGTAACACTTCAACAGGTGCTGATGTCGGGCAGCGGAAGACTGGTCGACAACGGCTTGACGATGACTGATGCCCAGATAACTCAATTCGGTCCGGTAGCTCTTGAGTGGATCGCCTTCGAGACCGGCACCGGGATCGGCATGCGCCAACACCCGGATCAGAATCTGTACAGGCCGCCCCGAGCTGAGCAGCCGGGAAAAGGTACGCAATCCCTCGCCGGCCACCTGATCGGCCGATCCCAACGCGATCACCGAGGGCACCATTCGCAACTCTTCTTGTGAAAAGGCCTCCCAGCTGAAATTGGCGAACCAGGGGTCGTGAATTTCCGGGTTGTAGATAGCGTCGATCTCCAACTGTGCGATACGCACCGCACTGTAGATCGAGGTCAGCTTCTCAGCCTCACGATCGAATATCTCCATCGCTTTGGCGCAGGGGTCATGATCGGTGATCTCCTGGCAGAAATCGACCTCCTGAAGCCAGGGATCGGTCAGCGTGCCAATGTGCAGGAAACGGACCAGCACCGGGTCGGGATGCCAACCTTGCATGATCTCCAGCGCATGTTCGATACGCTCACGCCGCTCCTCTGAAATAGACCGGGTGCCCCGGGAATGATCCATCACCGCGGAGAGTATCACGGGGTCGAAGCGTTCACCGCCCAGGCCGACGCTGTCTCGGGCCATCTTGGGTTCGATCGACTCATCGGATTTGATCCATTCGACTTCGAGGAGCTCCTTCAGGCCGCGTATGGAGGCATCGATCCGCTCCTGAAAACGTCGTTGCATGTGGAGAAACTGACTGCGTACCGCATGAATCAGAAGATGGAGCGAGGGATAGCGGCCATAACCCAACAGCTGGGCACCCTCCGGCACAGACTGCAGCAACAGGTTCAGGTCATCTTCCAGTCTCTTTCTTTCCTGTTCATCGAGACCTAGATGTGTCTGTAGCGCGATGCAGGACTCCGCCAGTGTCGCTCCGGCATCCACCGGACCTTCGCGTTGCTGCAACAGCTTGCGAATATGGTGTTCCAGCCAGGGCAGATGGTGTTTCAGAATCCGTGCCTTCCCCTCCTCCGGTGCATTGGATGCCACTGCCTCCTGAAGCCATTGCACAAGGGGACAGGCAAGTTCTTCGGCTGTCTGATAGGTCTCTTCGGTATTGGGAGGAAAAAGGAACAGCGGGTAGTCATAGCGTAGCCTGGACGTATCGCGATAGGGATCGAGCAAGGCCGGGAGATAGTCGTCGCCAATCGATTCCAACTGTGCCTTGGCCGCAGGGTCACCCAGGTGGAAATGGCGCAGAAGAAACATCAATTCACGCGTCGCCCGGGCATCCTTGACTGCCGTCGGCAGGGATGGCACACGCCCCGATTCATTGCTGGGCAACTGGGTCGATTGCTCCTCTGCGGCCTTTTGTATCGTTGTCATTTCAGAAAAACTCTCGTTGCGATCAGGAGTTCGTCAAGCTTTCCCGATTTCGTGATCAGATAGTGATTCGGTCCAACACTGCGTTGAAGCCCTCCAGCCTTTTCTCAGGCGTCATCTCCACACCCTGACTCGACAGATCCTCGTAACACTGGGCATCCGGGTTATGGTAAAGCAGTCCCAACGGCAGTCTCGCGCTGTCTGCTGCGAGCTGGAAGGCCCGGGCCAGATCCGAGGGATCGTGTTCCGTCCGATTGGGGAATTGACGGCTGACACTTTTGTCCACTGGAATTCCCCGCTGATGCTGCAACAGCAGGAAGCGGTCCGGGTTCTGCTGCAGCTCCTTTGAAAAACTGTCTGCATAGACCGGGCAACGCTGAATAATGCGAACAAACCCAGTCCCTTTGTGTTGGTATGCGGCTTTTAGTGTTTCGTAGAGTAAAGGGGGATTCCAGTCAGCCACCTGGGCCACGAAAGATACGTTGGTGACACCCAGCGTTACCGTTAACGGATTATGCGGCTCGAGTATGGCACCGAAAGGATGGGTGTTGGTCTTGAAGCCATGGGGGCTGGTGGGGGATGTCTGGGCCTTGGTCAAGCCGTAGATGGCATTGTCAAACACCATCAGAGTCATATCCATGTTGTAGCGCAGAGCATGGATCCAATGAGCGGTGCCAATGGAAAAACAATCGCCGTCGCCCGTCGCCACCCACACATCCAATTCAGGCCGTCTGGCCTTGATGCCGCAGGCAACGGGCAGTGCACGCCCATGCAGACCATGAAAACCGAATGTGCCGAGATAATGGGGCATACGGCTGGAGCAGCCGATACCGGAAACACATACAGACATCTCCGGCCGCTGCTGTTCGTCGCGCAAGACCTTTTGTGCGGCTGTCAGCACCGCATGATCACCACAGCCGGGACACCATCGGGCCTCGCCTCCCGCATAGTCGCCCATGGTGAAATAGCGCTCAAAGACTTCGAGTGACCAGTCAGCTTTCAATCCGAACATCAGCCCTCTCCTTGCATTGCTTCGAGTCTTTTTACGAGTTCATGCTTGATCATTCCCGGCTGCAGCGGGTGTCCATATACCACCGACCAGCAATCGATATCCATCAGGGTATGGGCGCGTAACAGCAGGGCAAGCTGGGCGTAACGGCGCGTCTCGCCGGTAATCAGCGGCGAATCGGGATCATCGCTGTAGTTGATCTCCACCGTCATCACTTTGCGAAAGCCTTTGAAGATCTCTTTCAGCCCGGGTTCCATGGGTAAAATAAAGCGAAGATGCAGGGAAGAGACTTGATGGCCGTCAGCACGCGCACGATCCACCGCCTCTTCAATGGCGCCAAGGGTTGATCCCCACCCAACCACCAGCAGATCGCCTGAATCATCGCCGTGCACGACGGGTGGCTTCAGGGTACTGGCCAGGGCGGCAAATTTCCGGCTGCGCATATTTGCGCCGTGCTGATTTGAATCGGAATCGTAGGCCACCTTGCTATGGTTGGTGTGGGCTAGGCCGGTGAGGATGTATTGGCCACCTAGCATTCCCGGCACGGGTCGAGGGGAAAGCCCACTCTCCGAATCCCAATTGTAGGGAGGAATATGCTCATCCCAGTCCGATTGGTCGATCGGCGGCGCCATCCAGTCCAGGCTAGGCTCCGGTCTCTGGTAGGGCTGAACCCCGGTTGCCAGATTCGCGTCTGTCAGCAGTATCACCGGGGTTCGGAACGCCTCGGCAAGCCGTCGCGACATCACCACGAAATGCAGGCACTCCTCAATCGTGGCCGCGGCGATCACGACCTTGGGTGCATCGCCAGGTTCCCCGAAAAGCGCAGCCAGCAAGTCACCCTGCTCTACCTTGGTGGGCAGGCCGGTGGATGGACCGCCCCGCTGCACGACACACACCACCAGGGGGAGTTCCGCCATCACCGCCAATGCCAGCATCTCTGTCTTAAGGGCCAATCCCGGTCCCGAGGTAATGGTACAGGCGGTCTTTCCGGCAAACGAGGATCCAATGGCGAAACCGGCGGCGGCTATCTCATCCTCGGCCTGATGCACAAAGCCCCCAACTTCATGGTAGACATCCGCCAGATAGTGGGATGCCGAGGTCGCCGGCGTAATCGGGTACATGGAAACCAACTCCATACCGGATGCCATCACCCCGAGTCCCAACGCTGTATTCCCATTGGTGACGATATACCGCTTCCCCTCCATGTCCTCTGCCGGCTGCGCTGGAACCTGGTAACTCAGGCCCAGTTTCTCTTCGGCAAACCGGTAACCGGCGTCGAACAAGCGGTGATTCATATCGATCACCTTGTCGCCCTTGCGCTTGAAGGTGGTGGCGATCTCGCCCTTGGCAAGTTCCACATCCCGCGAATAGATATGGCACAACATCCCCAGCACGAACATATTCTTACCACGCCTGGGATTCGGCGTAATCTCCAGACAGGCCGTTTCTATCGGTAATTCGTGAACGATCAGGCCGTTTCTACGAAACTCGGCAACCGCCTTCGCATACTGCTCACGGATTTCAGGCACGCTGTCGTCGCGCCATTTATCCTCCAACAGCACTTGGGTACCCTCCTTGTATGCGCCGTTGACGATGCGTGAATAGAGAACCTGTTCGTTGAAGGCGACCACAATATCGGCTTCATCACCCATATTGGTAACCGCATGGGACGCCAGACGAATCCGGATACCGCTGGCGCCAGCCGGTGAGCGTGCGGGGGGTTGGATCTCGGCGGGAATGATCTCCACCGTCCAGACACCATTGCCCATTCGGGCGGATACCGTGCCAAAGGTCTGGCCGGCTTTCTGTGCGCCTTCACCGGAGTCGCTGACGATCTCCACGATGTGCTCACGGGTTAGCGTCAACCTCGGAGCAAGCTCCTCGGCAGTTGTTGCATCCACCACATCATTGGCCCTCGTTACAAAGAAGTGAAACGATTTCCTGCGCCCTGTTAATTCTGTTTCTATCAGGGCTTCGTCATGAAAAAAGCCTGGTATCTTCCCTGTTGTTTAAGTCCACATTAAACGCAGTGGTATTAAGAAGTCAATTTTTGGAACCTACAATCGACTATCGAATCGGGCAGGACCATGGCAGGAAGTGCCCGTTTTTTTAAAAGCTACAACTTCAACTTACCGGCAAACCTCAGCATTGGACCTCACCACATCAGATCGTCGGGTACGATATAATCAGCGTAGGGATCGTCGCTATCATCCTGCTGTTCACGATCATTGCGTACAACGATACAATCACGCTTTCTCATGCTGATTTTGTCCGCCACTGCGGTAGGGATGACGTCATATCGATCATCTATTTTGACAATCACCAGCCGCCCGCCGATCAGTTGGCCATGAATCTCGTCTGTGATAAAAATCCGCCGCACCTTGTTTTCGTCATTGAAATGGTAAACGACCTCGCCCTCATCCAACGGAAGACGATTCATCTCAATCAACTGCCTGATCTGAGCGGCGATCGCTTTTTGCTTCGCCTGCTCATTCTTTTTCTGATTCAGCGCACGATCCCGTTCGACATCCTTGGCTTTCGCCTGTTTTGCCCAACGCACGGCTTCGTCTTCCGCTTTCTGCTTGCGGTGTCGCTGCTCTTTCTCCTTGCGTTGTTTTGCCTTTTTCGCCTTGTTAACTTTGTTCTTGTCAGTTAAGCCGGCCTTGAGCAGCTGATCTTGTAGTGAGTTAGCCAATACAATCTCCGGTACTAGTCGAGGTCATCGAGAGCAAATCGATCAGTCAGCATCATACCGCAGTTGCGGTTTGCTCTCCATTCAACCCGTCGATAACCCGATGTTTCGCGTTCGGCGCATATGGCGTCGACGGACGTGGCTGAACCTTAAATTTCACACATCATATTCCCCTGAACCTGATATTGCTCTGTAGCTGCTTGATGATTATTCTTCTGTTGCGTGAACCGTAATCATGCTACATATTTTTGACAATCTGGACGTCATCCACAATTTACTACCTAATCTGTTTTTTTCTGCTAAAGTCAGCTTTTGAGCATAATGCCGTTACCCGGCTGCTTCATAACTGCACCATAGAATGAAACCTGCTCTCTAAATGGTTTTTTAGAAATGACAAAAAAAAACAAATCGCCTGCACCCATCGATACTGATCAAACCGTCAGCGAAGCTGTCCAGATCATTCTCAAACATAATTACAATTATCTGCTTGCATGGGAACAGAGCGCACGTTCCTGGGACGACATAGAGGGTGTACACCAAACACGGGTCGCGTTCAGACGGATGCGTTCAGCCCTGTCGGCCTTTCGCGCAGCTATTCCTCGCAAAGTCAGTAAACCCTGGTCCAACGAGTTACGTGACCTTGCCAGTCAGTTGGGGATGGCGCGGGACCTGGATGTCTTCATCGACGAAGGACTTGGCGCGATACTAGGCAAACTGCCGCTTCGGGGGGAAGAGGGGGTTACCCAAATCGCCCACCAGCACAGGGAACAGGCCTACCTGCAAGTCAACGCCATGCTCGACAGCGACCAATACAAACACTTCAAAGACAATTTTCCTCTATGGATTGACGGTAAGGAGTGGGAACAGGCGGAATTGAAGATTAAACACCGAAATAACTTATCAACCAATATTGTCCCCTTTTCCCGTAAGTTGCTGGACAGCCTGGAACGAGGCGTATTGGAAGCCGGCAGTCATGTGAATAAGGAATCAGCGCACGAGATGCATAAGCTGCGCATCGAATGTAAAAAACTACGTTACGCAGCCGAATTTTTCATTCCGGTACTGAAAGGATTGGATGACTTTATTCGCCACATGAAAAGATTGCAGGATCTACTGGGCATCCTGAACGATGTATCGGTCATGAAGCATCTTTTGGATATCATGATGGAAAATGAGGACAACCATGAAGTTCTTGAGTATGCCGGAGGCCTGGTCGGCTGGCGTACGCGTCAATATTATGAAATGCTGGATACCTTTGATGATCGTTGGGAGGAATTCATCAATGCAAAGCAACCCTGGTGGAGAAAATATCCCTGATAGTTATCGGATCTCTGTTGAATATTCACTCTGATCGGCAGCAAGATATTCAGATACGATTTTACGCTGTTTTTTAGACTTGTTTTTGGTATTGATGAACAGAATATCGGTATTCCCGTCTGCACCCGATCGAATCACGGTTGCACCCAATCCCTTACGCCTCACCATGGTGTCATTACCGATCATTCTTACATCCGGAAGCCACTTACTGAATTCATAGTCAATCTGCACACCTGAACGTTGCGGTCTGTGTCCGTGGATTACGCATTCTATTTTCAATGTCTTGAAAAGCATATTTATCGATTTACCGTGCTTTTTATAATACTGCGCTGCATCCTTAACGTCATAGAGTAGATAATTCTTCTGTTTGTTGTCTCGCGCATAGGCATATAGCTGCATTGCTTCAGGTCTTTTGAAGGCTTTCTTATAGTGGTCCGAATTAAATTGATTCAGATTATTGCCCGTCACCTCACCATAATGTTGCAATGTACGTAAAAACTCCAGCGTCGGATAACCATGAATAAAAAGAATTCCTCTCTCCAGATGAAACAGATCCATAGATTCAATAAACAGTTTCAAATCCTCCAAGTGACCCGTTCCCAGACTGATTTTCTTGCCGGCCTCGATTTTTTGCCAGATCTCCTGTTCATGATTACCGACAATTATCTTCACGTGTCCTCCTTTCAACTTCGCTTGTCGTCGAATCTGACGCCAGAAATCCACAACCGAAGGATCAGGTCTTTTTTTATCCCCCAGGTCACCTGTGTGGAATAGGGTGATACCATTCAGATCATCTGCCAGTTCCTCCCGGTCATTGAGGAGAGCGGCGTAACCTAATGTATTTTTGACCGAGACTATTTCATTGTCAGTATCGGAGAGCACGATGCATCTGAGGTTTTTTCCAACAGATTCATCATCAGATCGCGGCTCTTTCTCTTGAATCGGCACCGTTGATTGTGTCGATGGCTCAGTATCTTTTTGTCTCTTTTTTGAAGGGGGATATGAGCGTTTCAAAAGGTGTCTGACAAGACGAAACGATCGTTGAAAAAGGTTAAACAGGCCTGCCTCCTTAATACGTTTATTCATCGTTCAGAAAAAATTGGACAGCTGCAACTCAAATACCGCTCCAGTAGTCAGATAGTGCACATTGACGTCCAGATTCAATTCTATCTTGATTTTTTTCAAGGCCATACCCTGGCCGCCGGTATAGGCGATCCTGCGATCCACCATATCTTCGCTTTTGCCGAACTTGTTGATACACCACTCGATGATCCTGTTGGACAAGCTGCTGTCCATGTCCTCACCCAAGTATGATTTTCTTGGCTTGGCGACATTTTTACCGTAACCATTATCAACAACTAATAAAATCGTATGCTTCCTTTTCTGATCGAGATAGAGAATGACCTTAAAACCGGGGAATCTGCTCGTATACTTCTGCTGAATATAGGCGGCGTGAGAAAAGCTATCTATTGAATTCTGATAGGCATCCTTGACGATCGAGCTTATTATTTGTGCATCCCCTGCGGTTTCACCAATCTTGCCGATCAGCTCATTATAAACTTCAGGCAATACCACCAGCTCCGAGAGCGCATCGTTTTGTTCACGCTTATTGAGGCAATGCCATTCCGCCATGCGGCTATCGTTGAAAATCACGGAGAACTGTCCCAATATGGACAGGTCAGTGAGGCGTGAGCTTTTTTTCGCCAGATAAAGCTTGAAGATATGATTAAGTTCAGCCAGAGCGAGGTCCTTTTTCACTCGATCCTCATCGAGCAGAGAATCTTCCGACTGATAGATGACAGGCCCTTCTTTAAGCGACTTGGCCGCTTTCGAATGATCACTCTGCCTACTCATGAAACAAACTGCGCATATTGATAAAAGACCTCGGATTAATCATCGCTATCCTGGAGTTCATTAAGTACAGACAACAGCGGTTCGCTACGATATCGAATCGGAATCATATGTCCAGCGACGCTGGTGAACAGGCCGATCCAGGGAAAATTACCACTGAATACGACATCGTGGTGGTCGATGCCTCCAACGTTGTGCCACAAGGTATCGTGTCGGGTTAATGGGGTATGTCCGACAAAAAGTTCTGCATCCGGTTTCAAGCTGAGTGAACTCCGGAAGCGTTTCACGTCGCCTTTGGTATAACCAGCCAGTCGATTCGGCCTGTACAGCCGGTTACAGGTCAACTCCTCCATCAGGCTGGGATAACTGTGTACATTCACCAGCATATCCATTGTCACCTTGCTCTTCGGCGGTGCCGCATGACAGGCCACATAATCTTTCGATACCGCAACATAGGGAAGCAGCTTATAAAAATGCTCCATTGCCTTCTTGTAAGCCTCACCGCGAACACGTTTCACCTCCTTGGCCCACAGCAAGCCTTGCGGTACGCCATCCTTACCGATCTCTTCAGAAAAACTGTCGTGATTGCCGCGCACATAGAATACCTGCTGAGGAAACCATAACTTGAGCCTAAAGATCAGATCCATGATCAGTAGTGAACTCTCCATTTCCGCCAGCTTGCCGTCCATTTCCGAATGGACCGCATCGCCCAAAAAGACCATCGCTGCCTTTCCGTCACCCATCATTTCGAGAAATTCATTATGACTCAGTATGGTGAGTAAATTATCCACCTGAGCATGCAGGTCGCCTAGAATGACAGGTATCATCTTTTTTGGCAGTTCAACCACACCACCAGGCATACCCCGCTCGTTTCTCGGTCGCAAAGGCTCTTTTTCCAGAATTTCATTAACTGCCTTGAGGTCCGCCAATGCCTCCTCGGGGGGCAGCAGTTGGATGGGGCCACCGAAGATGCGACGTATCTCCTGGAGATTCGCCAAACGTCTTCTGTTGGCCCTGTGCCTCTCTTTCTCATTCAACAACGGGATCAACCGTGTTCCCTTATCGGCATCCAGGTCTTTAAACAATAACGCATCGCCGTCATGGATTATCGATAGCTGACGTTTAGCCAGGTTACGTGGATACTTGAAGATACGCTGCTGCAGTTCGTCCTCATATCCAAGAATGAGATGATCGCCTTTGCTCAAACGCAAAAATCCACTGATCTCTTTGAAATAGTGTTCCGGATTGATGAGCAGGAAACCGGGTTGCTCCTGTAGATTATTTCCATGCACTGACTGTTCAGCATAGAGCAGAAGCCTAAAATCATTGCCAAATTCGATTTCGATAGGGATATCTTCATAGGGAACACGGATACTGCCGCCTTGTAGCAGAAAACTCTCCTGCAGTCGATGCTCCGTGTATTGGGAGGTCTGAGAAAATGCAGATTTCAGCTTGGCGAAGAATCCATTCCTGGCGTTTTCAGGACCATTCGCCATTGTTTACCTCGTATCAAGCACAGCCAAAAGTACAGCATACAACTTAGCGCATCATCTGCCCAGGACCATGATCAAGCACTGTCCTTTCAACAACTTTTGTGAGGATAATAGAGATGGGGGATCATCTATTCGCCACGCTATAACAACTGGCAATACTCATATACCTGTATCATGTAACATAAAACATCATCCTGTTTACATGATATTGATGGATCTTGTGGCAGCTTGCTATCGTGTGAGATGTTGACGGGTCCAATTTACTATACCCCCCTGATCCATAGCCCCCGCCTGGCGGGCGACCTCTCTGCCGCCGTGCATCAGCATCAGTGTGGGGATACTGCGGATGCCGAAGCGGGCCCCCAGCTGTTGAGCCTCTTCCGTGTTGACCTTGACCAACCTCACGGCCGGCTCAAGCTGAGCGGCGGCCTGTTCAAAGGCGGGAGCCATCATTTGGCAGGGTCCACACCAGGGTGCCCAGAAATCGATGAGCAGGGGAATGTCACTTTTCTGTGCGTGGCGTTGGAATCGTCCTTCATCCAATGCCAGGGGTTGGCCGGCGAATAGTGACTGGTGGCATTTGCCGCATTTCGCCCCATCCCGCAGCCGGTCGGCTGGAACCCGGTTGATGCCATCGCAATGGGGGCAGACAATATGTAGGGCTTCACTCATGATACTGATTCCAATGCTCTGAATTTTTCCATTAAATGGGGCGTGACATTAGAGATTTCAAGTCCACCATTTCGATCTGAATTCAGTATAATGCGCCCCTAATGGGCTGACACACAGGAGTATTCACAGTATGGCGGACCAATCCTTTGTCTTTGATGTCACGACAGACCGTTTTCAGCAGTTGGTACTGGAGAACTCCATGCACGTTCCTGTGCTGGTCGATTTCTGGGCCGAGTGGTGCAATCCCTGTAAGACCCTGATGCCTACGTTGGCGAAACTGGCCGATGAATATCAGGGAAAATTCCTGGTGGCGAAGGTCAATACCGAGCAGGAACAGCAACTGGCCGCCCATTTCCAGGTCCGTAGCATTCCCAGTGTCAAGCTGTTTCACCAGGGACAGGTGGTGGATGAATTCATGGGGGCGTTGCCGGAAGCGGAGATCCGCAGTTTTCTCGACAAGCACATTCCCCGTGAATCCGACGCCCTGTTGGCCCAGGTGGATGCCATGCTGCTTCAGGGGGATGCCGAGGGTGCCGGCGCCCTACTCAAACAGGCCAGTGAGATCGATCCTGAAAGTCCGCGGGTTAAAATTTCCCACGCCCGCTATATGGCCACAACGGGCAAACTGGACGAAGCCGAGCAACTGCTCAGGGCCCTGCCCAATGAGGAGCGGAACAAGCCAGAAGTGGCCTCCATGCTGGCGCGGATTGAACTCGATCGGACAACGGCCGACAGCCCGCCAATCGAGGAGCTCAAAAAGCGCCTGCAGGAGAATCCGGCTGACAGCGAGGCGATCCACCTGCTGGCGTCCCACAAGGTTATGGAAAACGATTACGAAGGGGCACTGGAGTTGCTCATGACCCTGTTGCAGAATGATCGCAGTTATGGCGACAATGCCGCCCAGAAAGAGATGCTGCGGATCTTCGAATTATTGGGCGGACAGGGCGATCTGGTAAAGCGTTACCGCAATAGGATGTTTAACTTCCTGCACTAGGGCCTGTTAACACTCATCCTATCTGCCCCAGCCAACAGGTCGGTCTCATCGCAGGACCATGATGTAATCGAACATCCAACGATTTTGGCAAAACCGGCCAGGGTCGGGGGCTTTTTGCAATAGAAGAGATGCGAATCGCAGCTGCAGTCGCTGCAGCCGAAACCGTGGACCGGTTCTGTATTGCCCCAAGTTGCCAGCGCCTTTGCCCATCGGTGCTCCAGGCGAGTCTGCCTTTGGCTGTACCAAACCGATTCAAGTGCTGCTATCTCACGCAGATAGTCGATATGCCAATGCTTTGACTTCTTTTTCCGGCAATGTCTCGAGACCCGCGCCAGCACGCCGCCAGGCCCGAATGCACTGCCAATGTAGATATAGTAGCCGGGTCTTATGTCGATGGCGCCCCAACGTCCCACCTGCACAACAGTGTCTGTGTCTGCCTGCAACACGAGGCCATAGGGCCCGGGTTTTGCGTTCATTCAATCTTGCTGACGTTATTTCCGATTATGCGTTGGAACAACAAGGATCGGGCATTTTGCCGCATGAAGAACTCCTTCTGTAACACTCCCCATAAGCAGATGATACATGGCGCCTCGGCCATGAGATCCTATGACAATCATATCCACATCAAGCCTGGAGGCCTCGTGGAGAATGGTTTCGACCGTTGATCCCTGAACAAGAAGTGCAGTTGCGTCAATGCCATTCCCACGCATACGTTCGGCGATCTCTTGTATCTGTCTGTGTTGGTCGTGGAATTTCTGTGAAAGTGTATCTCGAACCGATTGCGGCCCCACATCATACCCAACAAAGTCAGGTTCCGGCTCTGCAACATGCAATAGCCATAGTTTCGCGAGCAGTGCATTTGCTAACTCTTCTGCCTTTTCCACTATATTCGCCGTCGATTCAGAAAGATCAACAACCGCCAGGATCTTCATGTATTGCCTCCGTCAGCCAAACTTTCAGGTAATGTTGGTCATATCCGCCCATAAATATGACTATTCGATTTTTTGTTTGCGTAACAGTCCCCGATCTTGGCATCAATAACTGATGATCATTCAATCATATCAACTTATGTAAACAGTCATTTCCGCACCACTTCTTTATGAAGTCTGGCTATGGATAGTGTGCTTATTTCTCAATAGTGCTTTTATATGCATTGATTCAATATCGAACTTGAAAAGTTACTGTCTTTGAGATTCGCATTTGCAAAATTCGAACTACTGGCATTCGTTCCTCGAAAATTACAGCCTGACAGATCATATCCTGCATAATCACCAATAGTTAATTGTGAATATGACAAGTCAGGTATTATATGTCCTTGTTCCAATCTCCATTTATTCCAGAAGGACTTTCCTTTTTTAAGTATCCCGACATGACTTCTTATTGCCATACTAAATCCTTGGAAAATTTCATAACCTTACAACTCAGTCTGACAACTATATCACCATATCCTGCAGGTACTCAGATTGATGTATATAAACCCTGCATCAAACAGATGCAAACAGTATTAGGGCCTGTTAACACTAGTCCAATTGGCCTAAGTGTAATCAGACGTATTACGCGTTGTAAAAAAAAATTGGCGCGACAACATCCCCAGCTCCAAATTGCACCATACTTCACGGACTTTGCACAATCAGTATACGGTTTGAATTACAGCCTTCAACAATATCGCACTCAGGTTTATAAGTTTTAGACGCTGTGTATGACTTTATTGCAATTTACATTAAAGCCAATTCGATTCACTTTCCCATTCAATGACAACTGTTTGCTCACCGGGATGAACATGTGTCGTATTACAGATACAACGCCCCGGTATTACCGTCAGTTCCCCATCCAGATAGATTAGCGGTATATATTCACGTTCCCAAGGCGGCACCCCCCACTCCTGGAACAGCTTTTTTAGAGACCGGTGACCGGGCCGTCCAGATATCTTGCACCGCTCGCCACCCCGGCGAAAACGCACTTCAACTTCGCCTTGTCGCCAACGAACCGCTGAGATCCCATCTTCACCGGGTCGGGCAATCAACCGGCCCAGACCTTCCGGCAAGACCATCTCGTCACCAGCGGACCAGATCAGCGGCTGGTTGGGGAGGTCTATAACCCGGGCGCGACTGAGATAAAGCCGGTCGCGATAACGGCGCACCTCCCAATCCTCCCAAGTAATCAGCGGTACTGCATCGATACGGCCATGCACAGCCTCGCACACGATGCGGGCAAGTTTTTTGGAACTTGGCAGAGGTGCGTCATTGGCGCTGATCCAGTGACGCAACAGATTCCTGAGTCGAATGGAATTAAATTGTTTCAATGCCGTGATTGAAAGGGTATCGACATCCTTTGTGCGGGCCTTGGCCAGGTCTTCCTCCGCCTCCTCTCTCACCAGCATCAACAGTTCACCGCTTAAGCGAGCCGCCCGTGACAGGGTAGTGGCGGCAGCCGGCCAGCGGGAACGGAGTAATGGCATGACCTGGTGGCGAATGAAGTTTCGATCGAAACGCTGATCCCTGTTCGAGGGATCCTCCTGCCAGCTCAGATTGTGATGTTCGGCATACGCTTCCAACGACTCGCGGGAAAATGTCAGCAGCGGCCGTGCCAGCCAGCCGGGGCCGAAGTGGGTCAGGGGCGGCATCGATGCAAGCCCGGCGGGGCCGCTGCCACGCATCAGTTGTAACAGGAGTGTCTCCGCCTGATCGTCCTGGTGCTGGGCCGTCAGCAACAGGTCCCCCTCCCCCATCTGTTCCGCCATTGCCCGGTAGCGGGCCTCCCTGGCCACTGCCTCCAAACTTTCACCACTGTTTACGTTGAGTGTCAGCCGAACGGTATCCAGAGGAATATCATAGCCCTGGCACACTCTTTCACAGTGGGTTTGCCAGCTATCGGCCTGGTACTGCAAACCATGGTGCACATGGATTGCATGAAGATCATAGGGGAGTTGGGATCTGAGTTCAGCGAGCAGATGGAGCAGAACGCAGGAATCGAGTCCGCCACTGAGGGCTATATGACAACTGGATGCACTGGGTAGTTGCCTGAGTGTCTCAAGCAGCCGTGTGGCCGTGAGGTTCACAAGGCATTCCTATAGTCAGTCTCCGGAAAACTGGCCATACTGCATGAGCCGCTGATAACGGGTGTCGAGCAGTTTGTCGATGGCCATGCTGGTGATATTGTCCATCCCCTCCACCAGTGCATGCTTGAGGTTCTTAGCCATGGTTTCGATATCGCGATGGGCACCGCCCAAGGGTTCCGGCACGATCTCGTCGATCAGCCCCAATTCCTTGAGCCGGTCCGAGGTGATCGCCATGGCTTCGGCGGCCAAAGGCGCCTTTTCCGCACTCTTCCAGAGAATCGAGGCGCACCCCTCGGGGGAGATCACCGAGTAGGTGCTGTATTGCAGCATCAGGATGCGGTCGCCGACGCCGACCGCCAGTGCGCCACCGGATCCACCCTCCCCGATCACGGTACAGATGATCGGGGTACGCAGGCCCGACATCACCTTGAGGTTGCGGGCAATGGCCTCACTCTGTCCCCGCTCTTCGGCGCCGACACCGGGATAGGCGCCCGGGGTGTCGATGAAGGTCATGATCGGCAGCTTGAAACGCTCCGCCAGTTCCATCAGACGCAATGCCTTGCGATAACCCTCGGGACGGGGCATGCCAAAGTTACGAAACAGTTTGTCTTTGGTGTCTCTGCCCTTCTGATGGCCGATCACCATCACCGGACGCCCTTCGAGGCGTGCCACGCCTCCGACGATGGCATGGTCGTCGGCAAAGGCCCGATCACCGTGCAGCTCATGGAACTCATCGAAGATGCGGTCGATATAGTCGAGCACATAGGGCCGCTGGGGATGACGTGAGAGCTGCAAGATATCCCACGGCTTGAGATTGGAGAAGATCGATTCGGTCAAGGTCTGACACTTGTTCTCCAGCCGGGCGATCTCATCCTGGATGTTGATCTCGTTGTCGGTACCGACCAGGCGGAGCTCTTCGATCTTCGCTTCGAGTTCGGCGATAGGTTGTTCAAATTCTAGAAAATTCAGATCCATGCGCGAAATATACCGGAATCACATTAGTTAGGACAGCCTCAGATTGAGGAAACAGCGGACATCGCCGGTCACAACCAAATACCACTGCATAACAGTCTCAAATCAATGGACAGCCTGTCGGCAGCTTGCAGTACTGCCCACTTGCTGAGAGTGGCGGTAAGCGACCCGTACCGAACCGGGCCCGAAGAACTGTTCAAGGCGACGCAATAGCTCATCGGAGGGAGTGACCTGCCACTCCTTGCCAAGCTGAATATCGCCACAGGCATCATTTGTCTGGTAGTGCAACCGTATCCCCGTGGTACCCCCACGGAAGGGGGAGAGTATCTGTTGCAACTGCTCGCTGAATCCGGCCACTTGGAGGCCATTTTGTGAGACTCTGACATTCAACAGGCCCGCGTAGTGTGACCGTGCCTGCTCAAAGGTCAGCAGATTGTCGGCACGTATACTGAGTCCGCCGCGGAATTCGTCATAGTTCAGGCTGCCCGAAACCACCAGTATATTATCCGCAGCGATCAGATCCCGGTGTTGTTCATAGACTTCACTGAAGAGGGTACATTCGATACGTCCGCTACGATCGTCCAATACCAGGGTGCCCATGCGACCCCGTTGGGTCTGCCGGTGGCTGGCGCTAACCACCAGACCGGTCACCACCACCGGTACACCCCGACGCCGATGACCCGTTTCCGGCGTTCCATCGAGGCTGAGATCGCCTATACGGCTGCTGCTGATATGGCTCAGCTCCTCGGCATAGCGGTCGATGGGATGGCCGGTAAGGTAGAGACCGAGGGTCTCTTTTTCACCCTGCAGGCGCTGTTCCTCCTCCCATTCGTCCACATCCTTGGGTATCACCTGGGCATGGCTGGCCGCCTCCGGTTGCGGATCTCCCATACCGAAGAGGTCGTTCTGACCCACTGCCTGCATGGCGCTGTGCTGTTCGGCCAGCTTCAACGCCAGCGGCAGCTGCATCATCAGGGTGGCGCGATTGGCGCCGAGCCCGTCGAGGGCGCCGGCCCGGATCAGCGACTCGATTACCCGCCGGTTGACCTTGCGCAGATCGATGCGGCGACAGAATTCGAAGATATCCTGGTAGGGACCGTTGCTGTTGCGTTCATCGATCACCGCCTCGATGGCTGCCTCACCCACCCCCTTGATCGCACCGAGACCATAGACCACAGTCTTTTTATCGGTAGCGGTAAACTTATACTCCGACAGGTTGACCTGGGGCGCATCGACCCTGAGCCGCATACGGCGACACTCTTCGATCAACGGCACCACCTTGTCGGTATTGTCCATGTCGGCGGAACAGACCGCAGCCATGAAAGCGGCTGGATAGTGCGCCTTCAGCCACATGGTCTGGTAGGAGACCAAAGCATAGGCGGCGGAGTGGGATTTATTGAAGCCGTACCCGGCAAACTTCTCCATCAGGTCGAAGATATAGGTGGCGGTCTCCTCCTCAACCCCCCGCTCCACGGCGCCCTTGCGAAAGATCTCACCCTGTTTCGCCATCTCCTCCGGCTTCTTCTTGCCCATGGCCCGGCGCAGCAGATCGGCTCCTCCAAGGGAATAGCCCGCCAACACCTGGGCAATCTGCATGACCTGCTCCTGGTAGAGAATGACGCCGTAGGTCGGTTTCAGGATCGGTTCCAGATCCGGGTGCGGGTAGGAGACCTTGGCACGACCGTGTTTACGGTTGATGAAGTCATCCACCATGCCTGACTGCAGGGGACCGGGTCGAAACAGCGCCACCAGAGCGGTGATATCCTCGAAGCAATCGGGTTGGAGTTTTTTGATCAGCTCCTTCATACCGCGGGATTCCAACTGGAATACGGCTGTGGTCTCGGCACTCTTGAGTAATTTGAAGGAAGCCTCGTCATCCATGGCAATGGCATTGATATCGATCGGCTCCTCACCCTGCCTGGCGCGTTCCCCATTCACCGTCTTCAATGCCCAGTCGACAATGGTCAGAGTGCGCAGACCGAGAAAGTCGAATTTCACCAGGCCGACCTTCTCCACATCATCCTTATCGAACTGGGTAACCAATCCCTCCCCGTTGGCCTCACAGTAGAGGGGTGTGAAGTCGGTCAACAACCCGGGCGAGATGACCACGCCGCCGGCATGCTTGCCCGCATTTCTGGCACAACCCTCCAGCTTCTTCGCCATGTCGATGAGTTCACTGACCTCATCATCGGTGGCGTAGGCCTGTTTCAGATCGTCGCTCTCCACCAGCGCCTTGTCGAGGGTCATGCCGATCTCGAAGGGGATCATCTTCGCCACACGGTCGGTGAAGCCGTAGGGATGGCCCAGCACCCGACCCACGTCACGCACCACCGCCTTGGCCGCCATCGAACCATAGGTAATGATTTGGGACACCGAATCGCGTCCATAACGTTGAGCCACGTAATCGATCACCTGATCGCGTTTATCCATGCAGAAATCGACATCGAAATCGGGCATGGAGACACGTTCCGGATTAAGAAAACGCTCGAACAGCAGTTCATGCTCGATGGGATCGAGATCGGTGATCTTCAGGGCATAGGCGACCAGTGAACCCGCACCCGAGCCACGACCGGGACCCACCGGAATGTCATTGTCTTTGGCCCACCGGATAAAGTCGGCAACGATAAGAAAGTAGCCGGGAAAGCCCATCGTGTTGATGACATCCAGCTCCACCTGCAGACGATCGTCGTAGATCTTTCTCTGTTGCGGAAAGTCGGCGCACTGGGTATCGAAGGTGGAGTGCAGCCGCCACTCCAGCCCCTTGCGGGATTCAGCTGCCAGAAACTCCTCGATGGTCATCCCCTCGGGAATGGGAAAATCGGGGAGATAGTTTTCACCCAGTGTCAGTTCGATGGTGCAGCGTTTGGCGATTTCCACCGTATTCCGCAGGGCCTCCGGGATATCGGAAAACAGTTCCGCCATCTCTTCCGGGGTGCGTAGATATTGCTGCTGGCTGTAATTTCTCGGCCGTCTCGGATCGTCGAGGGTGCGGCCTTCATGAATACAGACCCGCACCTCGTGGGCATCGAAATCCTCCGCTTGCAGGAAATGCACATCATTGGTGGCCACGACGGGAACACCGTAATCGGCTGCCAGGACGACACTGTCATGCAGGCAGCTCTCCTCATCGGTACGGCCTGTACGATGCAGCTCCAGATAATAGCGGTCACCAAACAGCTCCAACCATTGACTGAGCAGCCGCTCCGCCTCTGCCTGGTTACCGGCCAGCAGGGCACGGCCCACATCCCCTTGACGACCCGCGGAGAGTGCTATCAGCCCATCCGTGTTGCCATTCAACCATTCCCGCTCCATCAATGGACGCCCAAGGTGCTGACCCTCGCGGTAGCTGCGTGATACCAGACGCGTCAGATTCTTGTAGCCCGCCTGGTTCTGCACCAACAACACCAGACGAAAGGGCGTGTTGATGTCCTCAGGATTGCGAATCCAGGCGTCGACACCGGCAATCGGTTTGACCCCGGCGGCCAGGGCGGCCTGATAAAATCGAACAAGAGCGAAGAGGTTTGACTGATCGGTCAGGGCTACTGCCGGCATACCTGTCTCGGCCACCTGTCTGACCAGGGGTTTGACACGCACCAAGCCGTCTACCAGCGAATACTCGGAGTGAACGCGAAGATGAACAAAGGGGACTTCCATAGTTGCCTATTCTACCCCGAAACGGTCTCAGGTCATGAGCCTCTTGACCGGCCCGAACGAACGCCGGTGAATGGGGGTGATGCCCAGGGCTTGCAGCCCTTCCAGGTGCTGCTTGGTTGGATAGCCTTTGTGGCGGGCGAGACCATAACCGGGATAGCGGCGGTCCAACTCCACCATCTCCTGATCCCGCGCCACCTTGGCAATAATCGATGCCGCGCTGATCGACTCGACAAGGGCGTCCCCGCCGATGACCGTATCCACCCTGCATGCCAGTCGCGGAGCATGCTTACCATCCACCATTGCCAGACCGGGCATCCTTGGAAGCCCCTCGACAGCCCGTTTCATGGCCAACAGGCTTGCCTGCAGGATATTGATCCGATCGATCTCCTCCACTTCAGCCCGTCCCAAACACCAGCTGTGGGCCTGTTCCTTGATCAATTGGGAGAGTTGTTCCCGGCGTTTTTCACTCAGTTTCTTGGAATCGGCCAGTCCCTCGATGGGTCGCTCCGGATGAAGAATCACTGCAGCTGCGACAACCGGTCCCGCCAGGGGCCCTCTCCCTACCTCATCAACACCCGCAACCAGGGCAAACGCTTTTGACATGCTCCAACTCACTGAATATAGAGTTACAAACTTAGGCCCAATTTCATTGTGTAGACAGAAATCGATCGGACGTTTACTTCATTCGGATATTGACGCCATTATCTCCACTCTAAGCTGTTTTCTATCGACCTTGCCATTGGGATTCGTCGGCAGCATGGTACGCAATATAACTTCGGCCGGCATCATGTAGTTCGCCAATCGCTGCTTACAGTTATCGAGTAGTTGTTTTTCCGTCACTTCCGAACCGTTTTTGAGGATTGCTACCAGAACGATCGATTGACCCATAGTGGTGTGGGGAATACCCAATGCAACCGCTTCAGATACCAGGCCGGTGCGGTAGAATACCTCTTCGATCTCATTCGGGCTTACCCGATAGCCCATCGTTTTGATCAATTCATCATCTCTTCGTAAGAAATAGAGATAGCCTTCGCCGTCCATCTTGACGATGTCCCCCGACCAGACGGCCAGCTCATCGCCGGGCAAGCCATCAAACCGATTGGGGATAGGCCGAAAACGCTGCCGGGTAGCCTCGACATCGTTCCAGTAGCCCATTGCCACCAACGATCCCCGATGCACCAGTTCGCCGGGTTCATCCACAGCACAGGGGCTACCGTCACTTCTCAACACCATTACATCGACATTCGGAATGGCTTTGCCGATGGAGGTGGGTCTTTTATCTATTTGATCCGGTGCCAGGTAGGTCGATCGAAACGCCTCTGTGAGGCCATACATGAGAAAGATCTCAGTATTGGGCAGTACCTGACGTAACAGCTCTGTGGTCTCAACCGGCACCACGCCACCGGAGCTGGTGATATAACGCAGGCTCGATGCGGCCTCAGTCGGCCAGGGCAGCTCGACCAACAGATTCCATAAAGGGGGTACCGCCGCCAACCCGGTAATCTTCTCCTGGGCAAGGGTGTTGAGTACCTCCATAGGCAACAGGTAGTTGATCAATATGACAGTGGCACCGACCAGAAATGCGGTTGTCAACTGGCTCATACCATAGTCGAAGCTGAGAGGTAATACGGCCAGGATCCTGTCTGATGAGGTATTTTTCAGGTATTGGGCGACACTTTTTGCACCGGTCACCATATTACGATGGGAGAGGATCACACCCTTCGGATCACCGGTACTGCCTGACGTATAGATGAGAGAAACCATATCCGAATCGATCACGCGATGGCCGTGAGGAGTGACTGGATTGGCGATCAGCTCATCCCAGGCAAGCAAACGCTGGGCGTGCAATCCTTCCTCTTCGCTGTCCACTCCATCGATCAGGACCACGGTCTGCAGATCGACGCAATAACCGAGCGCCGTATTCAACGCCCTGCATTTGCCCTGTACAGTAATCAGAACCTTGGCATCGCAATCTAACAGAATATGCGACACTTGGTGGGACTTAAGGGCTGGATTGATCGGTACGAACACAGCACCGGCTGCAGCTGCCGCGAAGATAGCGATGACATTCTCCAGACACTTCGGCAGATAGATCGCAATGCGATCCTGTTTCTCGATACCGATGTCGACGAATGCCCGTGATAAGCGTCCGACCTGTTGCGCCAGTTCGGCATAGGTCAGCGAGGTCGATTTATACTTTAAGGCCGTCTTTGACGGAGTGCGGGTGGCTGATTCGAAGATCAGATCATGGAGTAGTACAGCCATCGCTAACTATCGGTATCCCTGCGCTGGAAATTGATGCGTTCTATATATAATTTTCCGGATGTGACAATAAGAGCAAAAAAACCTCCCTCTGTCTAATCAATTGATGAGTGATGCCCGGACTGATAGATCCTAACTATCTTCCAGCATCTCCAGAACTGCATTGGCGGCGGTATGGGCGGCGTTTTGGCGTAATTTCTTGTGGGCCTCCGTATAGGCCTTTGTTATCTGCCCACACTTTATCGGGTTTTCGAGAAAATCCAGCAAGGCCCTGCCCATGGCATCAGGTTTACACGCCTCCTGGATAAATTCAGGCGCGTAGGGTTTGTCCGCAAGCAGATTTGCCAAGGCCACGTGAGGCGTTTTTAATAGATTAAAGCGACGAATCAACCCGGCCGTGAGGGGTGAAAGCCGGTAGGCCACCACCATGGGACGCTTCAACAACATGGTCTCGAGGGTAGCCGTACCCGATGCGGTCAACACCACATCCGCAGAACGGATCGCCTCTCTTGGCCTGCCGTTCAACAGCATCATCGGCAGTTCCGGTGCGGTCGATTCTATCTGTTCCTGAAAAAGCTGTTTGACCTTCTGATCCACCATCGGCGCGATAAACTGCAGATCCGGCTTATGTTGTTGCAGCCACAACGCTGTCTGCAGAAATAACCGGGCCAGCCTGCTTACCTCGCTCATGCGGCTTCCGGGTAATAGCGCTACGACAGGCTTTTCCCTATCAAGGCCCAATTCATCCCGAATCACTCCGGGGTCGGCGGGTTGCAACGGGATCTGGTCCGCCAGGGGGTGTCCCACATAGACTGCCGGCACATGGTGTCGCAACAGGAAATCGACCTCGAAATCAAAGATGCAGAGCATCAGGTCAACCGCCTTTTGCAGCTTCTTCACTCTTCCCTGCCGCCACGCCCAAACCGTTGGGCTGACAAAATGCGCTGTCGGGATGCCGGCCGCTTTGAGTTGCGCCTCCAGTGCCAGGTTGAAATCGGGAGCATCGACACCCAATACCAGATCGGGTGGATCGTCAAGAAAATGGGCCACCAGTTTTCTACGGCTGCGCAGCAATCCTGGCAGATGACCGATCACCTCGGCAAACCCCATTACCGGATCCATCTTGGCAAGGGAGCGGCATCCCGCAGCCTCCATCAACGGTCCTGTCATGCCCTCAAACTCGATATCTGCCCGTTGGGCACGCAGGGCATCGATCAATGCCGCTGCCAGCTGATCGCCTGACACTTCATTGGCCAGGATACCAATCTTCAGCGGGCGCTGTTGTTGCGTGTTCTGCATAGACGGGGATAGAGACATTCGCTTTCTACTGGTGTATCCCCTGTGCCAGGGTAGGAGGGCCTAACGTAAAATACCCCGGCCCTTATGTCCGAGAAAATCGGAAAGAATCTCAAGCTCCGGGGTTTCATTCAGCATCCCGTCGATTCCCTCCCGCGCCTCGTCCAAACGTTTTTTGGAAAGGTAGAGCAGTTTGTAGGCACGCTTGATCTGCTGAATAGTTTCATCACTGAATCCACGGCGGCTCAACCCCTCCCGGTTGATACCATGTGGTTTCGCCGGTTGCCCCGATGCCATCACATAGGGCGGCAGATCCATACTGATAGCCGACCCCATCCCGGAGAAGCTGTGCGCGCCCACCCGGCAGAATTGGTGCACTTTCGTGAATCCACCCAGGATAGCGTGCCTTCCGATCTTCACATGGCCGCCCAGGGACGCGGCATTGGCCATAATGATATGGTCTTCCAGCAGGCAATCGTGGGCGACATGAATATAGGCCATCAGCAGATTGTCATTGCCGATTCGTGTCACACCCTGGTCCTGCACGGTTCCGCGATGCAGCGTGGCGAATTCACGGATAACGTTGCGATCGCCGATCTGCAGGATGGTCGGCTCGCCGGCATATTTCACGTCCTGGGGATTCTCCCCAACCGAGGCGAACTGGTAGATCCGGTTGTCCCGGCCAATTTGGGTCGGCCCTTTAATCACCACATGGGGGCCGACTTCGGTACCTGCTGCAATCTTGACCCCGGCACCAATGATGGAGAAGGGACCAATACTGACACCTTCATCGAGCTCGGCATCCGGATCGATAACTGCGCGTGGGTCGATCAGCTGCCTATCTCCCGTGCCGTACACATGATATCTGCCGTCGCTACGGTTTTATCCTCGACTTTCGCGGAGCAGGTGAAAAAGCCGATACCTCGCTTCATCTTGGTCTGAACGACTTCGATGATCAGTTGATCACCAGGCTCCACCTGATGCTTGAAACGAGCCTTATCGATACCGACGAAAAGATAGATGGTCGTCTCATTGACTGTTTCCGGATTGGACTCCATCGCCAATAGACCGGTCGCCTGCGCCATCGCTTCGACAATCAGGACACCCGGCATCACCGGTTGGATGGGAAAGTGACCGTTGAAAAAGGGTTCATTGTAAGTAACATTTTTCAACGCCAGGAGGCGTGCATCCTTTTCGTATTCAAGAACCCGATCGATTAGCAGGAAAGGATAGCGGTGCGGCAGCAGGCTCAGCACCTTGTTGATATCCATTGCGATCAAACTGTCCTCCAGTTACTCATGCCATTCATTTCAACGGCTCATTATTGGTTGTTCAGGTTTTTTTTCAGAAATTTCATCTCTTTTGCCATCGACTCCAGATTTCGCAGCCGGGCTATCACGCGTTTCCAGGCACCATTTTCCATGGCGGGTAGGTTACCACTGTAGTACCCCGGCTCGATGAATGAGCGGGTAGCCAGGGTGGCCGCCGAAAAGTGCACATTATCACCTATCGTCAAATGCCCCACCAGACCTGTTTGACCACCGATGGTGCAATGGCTTCCAATCTTTGTTGATCCGGCTACCGCCGAGCAACCGGCCATCGCCGTATTCCGGCCTATTTCCACGTTGTGGGCAATCTGAATGAGATTATCCAGCTTAACCCCGTCATGCAGGATCGTATCTTCCAGCGCACCGCGGTCGATGGTGGTGTTGGCGCCGATTTCCACATCATCCCCAACCCGTACCCGACCGAGTTGCGGTACTTTGACCCAATGCCCTTCGTCATTTGCCAGGCCGAAGCCATCCGCACCCAGCACCGCCCCTGGATGAATCAGGCAACGCTGACCCAGGCGGGTGTCGTGACACAGGGTCACATTCGCCACCAACCGGCTATCGGCACCGATCCGGCAATTGTCCTCGACCACACAACCCGGACCTATACAGACTCCAGATTCAACAGTCACACCTTCCCCAATCACAACACAGGGCCCGATCCAGGCACTGCTGTCGATCGACGATGATCGACCCACAACCGCCGTGGCATCGATACCGGGGGTAATGGTTTTGCGGGGAAACAGCTTTGTTGCCACTCTGGCATAGGCAAGATAGGGGTTATCGGAGACCAACGCTGAAGTCGGGCAATCGGCGGCATCCTTCTCGTATAGGATCACAGCCGAGGCCTGTGTCGCTGAAAGATATTTACGATAGGCGGGATTACTGAGAAAACTGATCTCTCCGGATTGTGCGCTCTGTAGCGTCCCAACCCCTCTGATCATTGTTTCTGGATCACCCAGCAGCTTCGCCCCAACGGCATCCGCCAGGTCTCCGAGACTGGATCCAGATGATCTTGATACCACCTTATTCAGCTTTTAACTGACGCAGTTTTTCCAACACCTTATCTGAGATGTCGATCTTTTTACTGAAATAGACGACACCATCTGAAACGATAAGGTCTATCTTCTCACTCTTACCCACTTCCCGGATCACTTCGCGCACCTGCTGACGGAGTTTCTTGAACTCCTCGTTCTGGCGCAGGTTGAGGTCCTCGCGAAACTCGGTCTGGGCGTTTTTCAACTTGCGGCTGCGACTGAGAATATCCCTCTCCAGCCGTTTGACCTCGGACTCGCTCATCACCGAGCCGTCCCGCTGCAGCTTCTCTTCAAGCTGTTTCAGCCGCTTCTGGGAAGCGAGCAGGTCTTTCTCCCGCCGGGAAAACTCAGTCTGCAACCGCTCCCTGGCAGATTTGTATTGCGGCGACTCCTCGAAGACTTTTGTGGCGTTCACGAAGCCGATACGATACTCCTCGGCTACAGCACTGCCGGTCACGAAAAAACCAAGGGTCAAAGCAAGTAGTATATGTCTTAGCGAATTCACCCATTCACTCCCTAACTGTTTAGAAACCACTACCAATCCTGAATTGAAGGTTCTTGATATCATCACCCTCTTCCTCTTTGATCGGATACCCCCAGCTGAAAGAGAGGGCTCCTACTGGCGAGAACCAGGATAACATCAGACCGGTGGAAGCCCTAAACAGGTCCCACTCGACCTTCTCATCCCCAGCCAGATCGAATACGTTGCCGACATCGACAAACAAACCGGCACGCACCGTGTCCTTAAAGTCATCGCCAAAGGCGGGAAAGAGTAACTCCATCTGACCCACGATTCTAGCATTTGCTCCCAAAGCATCATCCTGGGAGTCCTGCGGTCCCAGGGTATTCTCCTCAAATCCCCTGACCGAACCGATACCGCCGGCGTAGAAATTACGGAAAAATGGCAGCTCATCGTCTTCCCCGTAACCATCGCCATATCCCAACTCCCCATTCAGCTTCAAGGTCAGAGAGTTGGTGAGCTGAAAATAGAGGGCATTTGAGTATCTAACGCGGTAGTACTGCAGATCACTGCCGGGGGTGTTGGTCTCGATGGTGAAGACCTGCCGATTACCCCGATTGGGAAATATGGCGCGATCCCTGGTGTCGTGAATCCAGCTGCCCACCAACTCGAAATCGCTGAATTTATCGCCGTTGGTTTCTATGAATTCCTCGATCTCATCGGAAGGGGAGGAGCCAAGAAAAAAGGTCGTATGCTCGTAGGCCAGACTGAATCTAAAGCGGTCGTATTCCGTCAAGGGTATGCCGAAATGGACCCCGAGACGCCCCACGTCGGTGGAATAGCTGGAAATATTCAGTTCCGAGAAATCGGTCTCCCGGTAACTCAGCTCATAACCCTGACTTACGCCGTCAATGGTGTAGTAGGGATTGGTATAGGACAAAGAGAGCTTTTTGGTTGCATCGCTGGTATCGAAGCCAGCGCTGAAGCGGTTCCCCGTACCGAGAAAATTGTTTTCACTGATGCTGGCATTGAAGATCACTCCCTGGGTCTGAGTAAACCCGACACCGGCACTGAACTGCCCGGATGCAGCCTCGGTCACAGCAAGGTTCACATCGAGTTGATCCGTGGAGCCCGGTACTGCTGGGGTCTCCATATTCACTTCACTGAAAAAGCCCAAACGCTGCAGGCGTTCCCTTGAGAGCCGGGTCTTCTCACCGGAAAACCAGGCTGATTCCATCTGTCTCAATTCCCGACGCAACACCTCATCACGGGTGTTGGTATTACCCGATATATTGATATAGCGGACATAGACCCTTTTTCCCGGATCAACGAAAAATGTGATGGCCACCTGCATCTTTTCACGATCAATATCGGGAATGGTGTTGACATTGGCAAAGGCATATCCCACATCGGAATAGTGCCGGTTCAGCCTGTCTGCGCTGGCTGTCAGTTTTTTACGGGAGAAGACCGCCCCCCGTTTGAGATGGATTAGAGGAAATAGCTCCTCCGGATTCAGTTCCAGGTCTCCGGCCAACTTGATATCGCTGAGGGTGAAGACATCACCCTCGTCGATCACCACGGTAATGTATATATCCTTCTTGTCCGGTGTTATGGATACCTGGGTGGACTCGATCTTGAAGTCGATATAACCCCGATCAAGATAGAATGAGCGCAATGTCTCCAGGTCGCCTGAGAGCGCCTGTTTGGAATATTTGTCGCGGCTGGAGAAGACGGCATACCAGGACGGCACACCCAATTCGAACTTATCCAACAACTCGTCATCTTCATAGGCCCGATTGCCGATAATGTTTATGTGCTTGATCCTGGCGGTCAGCCCCTCTGATATCTCGATATCCAGACCCACACGGTTTCTCTCCAACGGAGTCACTGTTGATTGGATCTTGATCCCATATTTACCCCGCGCGAAATATTGGCGGTTGAGCTCCTGCTCGACCTTTTCCAGTAATGCCCGCTTAAAGACCCGACCCTCGGCAAGACCGATATCCTTTAATCCAGCCATCAATGGCTCTGTATCCAACTCCTTGTTTCCAGTGATATTTATCTCTGCGATAGCAGGTCTTTCACGGACGAACACAATCAGGACATTACCATCCTGTTCGAGCCTTATATCCTTGAAAAAACCCGTTTTGTAGAGTGTGCGGATAATATGGGAAGAATTGCCTGCATCGACCTCATCCCCAGTCTTTATTGGCAGGTAATTGAATACCGTGCCGGCCGAGATCCGTTGCAGACCCTCTACCCGTATGTCCTCGACCACGAAGGCGGAAGCCTGCTGGGATAATAGCAGTCCACCCATCAGAGCCAAGAGGATCAAAGTCCGGGAAAATAGAGACATTATCTATAATTACAACAGTGTTTTTTCATATTATCCGTTCTGCGTGATTCATGCTCAGAACGACTACGGCGGCGAAACAGCGCGTTAGTATAAGTGATCTTAATTGATCAGGATACTGAAAGCCTTTATGCGGCAGTACCGCCCAAACTCTCCGACAATCGCCAACATCTACCCAAGGAACCGGTTTATGTCGACATAGAAGGCGAGACTCATAATCGCCAATAGGATCAATAATCCGATTTTTTGGCCTTGTTCCATAAATTGATCCGATAACGGCCGGCCTTTGATCCCTTCGATCAGGAAGAAAAACAGATGTCCGCCATCCAGAACAGGAATCGGCAACAGATTCAACACGCCCAGGCTGACACTCACCACCGCGAGGAATTTAAGAAAATAGCTGATGCCGTAACTTGCTGATTTACCAGCATAATCCGCAATTGAAATCGGGCCGCTGAGATTCTTTACAGAAACCTCGCCGATGATCATCTTACCCAGCATCCGTAACATCAAAAGGGACAGATCCCAGGTTTTATAGAGAGATTGGCCTATCGCATCGATCGGTCCATATTTGACAACAGCCCGGTAGTCATCCATCAAATCATCGGGCACATCCACACTTGCGCCAATACGACCGTAGCTCTCCCCATCCCCCTCAATCATCAAAGGGGTGACGCTCAATGCAATATAATCCCCATTGCGGTCAACCTCTAGATCGAGGTTCTGGCCCGGCCGCTTGCGTACATAATTGACCCAATCACTCCAATCCACCACATCGACACCGTCGACAGTGACGATACGGTCTCCGGATTTCAGGCCGGCCAATGCAGCCGGTTCTCCATCCAGCACCTCACCGATGACAGGTGGCAGGGTGGGTCGATCGGGAGTGAGTCCGAGATTCTGCAACAGCATACCATCCTCTGCCAGCCCGGAGAGACCATCACTTGCCACTCGATAGATGTGCTCCATGCCCGTCTGACTACGCACCCTGACCGCAAGGTTGGGAGTATCGAGCGCTTCTGACAACATCACATAGACGACACTCTCCCAGGTCGGTGTAGGCTGATCCGCCACCGCCAGTATCTCGTCACCTCGGGTAAATCCTGCCTGTTCTGCGATCGAGCCGCCCTCAACCTCACCCACTATGGGTTTGAGGCCCGTATCACCGGTGACGAAAATGAGCCAGAACGCCAGGATGGCAAAGAGGAAATTGAACAGTGGGCCCGCCACAACAATGGCGCTACGCACACCCAGTGATTGGCGGTTAAACGCACGATGCTGCTCCTCTGCCTCCACCGGCGCCTCGCGTTCATCCAGCATCTTCACATAACCGCCCAGGGGAATGGCGGCAATCACATATTCGGTACCATCAACCACACTGGTCCGTCGCCACAGGGCTCGGCCGAAACCGATCGAAAATCGTAACACCTTGACACCCAATTTTCGCGCAACCCAGAAGTGACCGAACTCATGCACTGCAATCAGGATTGCCAGGGCAACGATGAATGAAACGAGGGTGAAGAGTAGTGAGTCCATTGAAAAATGATTAGCCTATACCGCTGGTTATGACCCTGTTATGTACGACTTGTTCCGCTACGGCACGCCCTTGCCTGTCGATATCGAGCAATGTGCCTAGATCCTCGGCATTTTCAACCGGCATCTGCTGTAAGGTCTCGTCAACCACCGAGGCAATCTCGGTAAAACCCAAGCGCTCCGATAAAAATGCCTCTACCGCCACCTCATTCGCCGCATTCAGGATCACACTCGCCGTGCCGCCCGCCTGAATTGCCTGATAGGCAAGTTTCAGGCAAGGGTATCGCTGCAGATCAGGCTGATCAAAGTCTAGCCGTGCAACCTGGAACAGATCGAGGCTGTCGACACCCGATTCAATTCTCTGAGGCCATGCCAAGGCATGTGCGATCGGCGTTCGCATATCGGGATTGCCAAGCTGAGCGAGTACCGACCCATCGACGTACTCGACCATGGAGTGGATGATACTTTGTGGATGCAGAACTACCTGAATCTCTTCCGCATCGGCACCGAACAGCCAGTGCGCCTCTATAACCTCCAAGCCCTTGTTCATCATGGTTGCGGAATCAACCGAGATTTTCCGTCCCATACTCCAATTCGGATGGGCACAGGCCTGTGCCGGAGTGACGCTTGCCAGCTGCTCAATCGGCATGGTACGAAAAGGCCCGCCAGAGGCAGTCAAGAGGATGCGTTTTACCCCGCTTGCAGTCAACTTCTCTTCGACTCCGGGCGGCAGGCATTGAAAAACCGCGTTATGCTCACTATCGATCGGCAAAATCTCTGCGCCATGGGCCGCCACTTCCGCCATAAACAGACTACCCGCGACCACCAGCGCCTCTTTATTCGCCAACAACAAACGCTTTCCGGCGCGCACCGCCGCCAGTGCAGGCAACAGCCCCGCCGCACCAACAATAGCTGCCATTACGATTTCGGCATCGGGTATAGCGGCTGCTATCTCCAGCCCCCGCAATCCGGATAAGACTTCAGTCGATATACCTTTTTGACTTAAGCCTTTAGCCAACAGATTTGCGGATTCCGTATCTGCCATCACCGCTATTTTGGGCTTGAAACGTTCACACTGACGCAGCATGCCCTCCACATCACTTTTGGCCGTCAGGGCTATGATACGATATTTCTCGGGATGCCTGGCAACCACATCCAGGGTACTCACACCTATTGAGCCGGTGGATCCAAGTACGGTTAAACCCTTCATCACACTTCTCCCAGAAGGATTAATCCAAACAGAAAAACAGGGGCTGCTGCCGTGAGGCTGTCTATCCGGTCCAACATGCCTCCATGGCCGGGTAGCAGTTGCCCACTGTCCTTGACACCCTGTAGACGTTTGATCAGGCTTTCAAAAAGATCCCCCACCACTGATGCAAGCATGGTAATCAGGCAAAGTAATACGATCAACAGGGATTGGCCCAAACTGCCATCCAACCAAAAAGAGAGAAAAACCGCACAAAGCATGGCACTCGCCATAGCACCATAGACACCTTCACGGGTTTTTCCCGGACTCACCTGGGAGGCAAGCTTATGTTTCCCCCAGCGGTGCCCGGCAAAATAGGCACCGATATCCGCGCTCCAGATCAGTATCAGCACAAACAGCAGAAGTCCGGGACCGGTGGTGGGTATACGGTGTATCGAGACTAACGCCAACCCGGCAGGTAGCAGTACGATAAAACCTTCAGTTGCCCGCTTCAATAACCTGTCGGAGTGTTGCTGATCGGCGTGATAGCGAGTCAAGCGCCACACGACGAGTAACCACCACGCCACGGAGAACAACATCACTCCCGGTACCCATGCCGACGGCAGCAGATAGTAGAGTGCAGCCAGACAGAGAACCAGCGAACCTGAATAGACTATTTGCAGGAATGAGGTTTCAATGCCGCTCAGCCGAGCCCACTCCCAGCCTCCGACTGAAACCACCAGAGCGACGATCAGCGCCAAGTAATGGTTGGGCAGCAGTAATACCGCTGCGACAACCAATGGCGCAAGTATTAGGGCGGTGATAACACGCTGTTTCAGCATGGGCGATTGAACGGCATTTTGCTTGTTAGTTGCCAGTAGACTGCACCCCATGTCGACCTGATATCGAACTGGCAGCGACATTTGACCGATACCTCATATCGAAGGCCTTATGAGGCTTCTGCAGTCTGATCCTGGACCTGATCACCTGTGCGGCCGAAGCGTCGCTGTCGGTGAGAAAAATCGTGCAGCGCCTCATCCAGGGCTTTCCGGTTGAAATCAGGCCAAAGCAGGTCGGTGAAATAGAGTTCCGTATAGGCACATTGCCACAATAGAAAATTGCTGATCCGCTGTTCACCGCCAGTACGGATAAACAGGTCCGGTTCGGGTAGATTGGTAATACAGAGATTTTGGGAAAAACGCTCCTCATCGATCTGATCTGGCGATATTTCTCCACTCTGTACCTGTTCAGCCAGCCGTTTTGCAGCCTGTGTTATGTCCCAGCGACCACCGTAGTTGGCTGCCACCTGTAACAACAAGCCCTGATTGGATGCGGTCTGCTGTTCAGCCTCGTCTATCTGAGCCTGCAGATTGGTGGCGAAGGCGCTACGATCACCGATCACTTTGAGCTTAACATGATTCCGATCGAGACGACGAACCTCTTTCTTCAGTGACCTTAGAAATAGATCCATGATGAGGTTGACCTCCTTCTCAGGCCGCTGCCAGTTCTCACTGCTGAAGGCAAACAGAGTCAGTACCGGAATCTGCAGTTCGACACAGGCCTCAACCACCCCACGAACCGCTTCCACCCCTGCAGGATGACCGGCGTAGCGCGGCAGGCCACGCTTCTTAGCCCAACGACCGTTACCATCCATGATTATCGCGATATGCCTCGGCAGTCGTTTCTCGACAGGTACAGATTCCTTTGTCGTGCCGTTAGTCATTACCCTAGAATCCCCGGTTGAGTGTTACTACTGGCGTATCGCCGTGGATATCCGCACAGCGGCTCCTTGAATAAGGTTTTGTGAGGGTTGGGATTGGTAAATTCTGTCCTGTGCGCATTGAAATCATGAACATTGATTCAGTATAGGTGGAATTCACCTGTTGGATGAACCAAATTTTAGGACCTTAAACAGAATTTATGCCAAAAAACCGTTGCACAGGCCCCGGCTAAATTTCCATGAGGTCTTTCTCTTTCTCAGCCAACAGCTCGTCAACCTGTCCGATATGCTGACCTGTCAAGCCCTGGATTACATCCTGACCCCGTCGTTCGTCATCCTCGGAAATCATCTTCTCCTTCACCAAATCCTTGAGATCATGGTTGGCATCACGACGGATGTTCCGAATCGCCACTTTGGCACCCTCGGCCTCATGGCGTACAACACGTATCAGGTCTTTACGCCGCTCTTCGGTCAAGGGGGGCATGGGTACCCGAATGACAGTGCCGGCACTCATGGGATTGAGGCCTAAATCGGAAGTTAGAATCGCCTTCTCAACAACAGCCACCATGTTCTTTTCCCAAGGAACAACAGTCAATGTTCGCGCATCCTCGACATTGATATTGGCGACCTGACTGATTGGAACCTCTGAACCGTAATAATCTACACGAATGTGATCCAACAGACTGGGATGAGCCCTTCCTGTGCGCACTTTGGCTAATTCATGCACCAAAGACTCAACACTCTTGCCCATACGGGTATTAGCATCTTTCTTAATGTCGTCTATCATGTCAGCCGCCTTTTATACCACTAGTGAACCGATCTCTTCTCCCTGCATCAGACGCATGAGAGCACCTGGATCATTAATATTCATGATGCGAAGTGGCACCTCATTATCCCGACAGAGGACGATAGCCGTGGCATCCATCACCTGCAGGTTTTCCGCTAATGCCCGATCATAAGTCAATTTGGGATAAAAGACAGCTTGTGGATCCTTTACCGGATCTGCCGAATAGACGCCATTGACCTTGGTCGCTTTGATCATCAAGTCGGCTTTTATCTCCACAGCACGGAGACTGGCCGCCGAATCGGTCGTGAAATAGGGATTGCCTGTACCGGCCGCCAGAATCGCCACCTTCCCTTCATCCAGTGCACACCGCGCACCTCTCGCAGTAAAGGTCTCACACACATCAGGCATCTGTAGCGCAGAAAACACCACAGCATCGCCATCGATCCGTGACAGTGCATCCTGCATCGCCAAAGAATTCATGACAGTTGCCAACATTCCCATGTGATCGCCGCGTACCCGGTCAAAACCACCCTGCGCCAAGCCCGCACCGCGAAATATATTGCCGCCTCCGATCACTAATCCGATCTGAATGCCTGCATTCACCAGCTCCATGATCTCTTCTGAAACCCGCTGAATGACAGCAGGGTCAATACCGAAATCCCCTCCGCCCATGAGGGCCTCGCCACTGAGTTTAAGGAGAATGCGCTGGCAAATCAGATCAGTCATCTGCATCCATATCCAGGTTACATTTTTGCCTGCGCCAAAACCTCTTCCGCAAAATTTTCCTGTTTCTTCTCAATACCCTCACCAACCTCGAAACGGGTATATTGGATGATCGAGGAGGCGTTGCTCTTCAGCAATTTATCCACGGTAGTATCCGGATCCTTGACAAAGGCCTGACCAAGCAATGTGTTTTCAGCCAGGTACTTACGCATACGACCATCCACCATTTTGGCAACGATCTCATCCGGCTTTCCACTCTCCTTTGCCTGAGCGGTTACGATATCGCGTTCCTTGTCGAGCAGATCCTGTGGCATCTGCTCAGCAGAGAGACAGATTGGATTGGTAGCCGCAATATGCATAGCCAGATCCTTGCCAAGTGCCTCATCCCCACCGTCAAGCTCCAGTACGACACCAATGCGTGAACCGTGTTGATAGCTCGAAAGCTTACCGCTACTGGCATGGATACGGGAAAAACGACGTACGTTCATATTCTCACCGAGCTTCGATACCAGCGCTTCGCGGGCTTGATTCACTGTGGTGTCCTCACCCTCGTGCAGCGGCAGTTCCATCAATCCTGCAACATCGTCTGCCCCACCAGCCAATACCCGCTCGGCAACCGCCTTTGCAAATGAAGTGAAATTGTCATCTTTTGCGACAAAATCCGTTTCGCAGTTAACCTCAACCATTGCTGCCTGACCGCAGTCTTCGCTGAAGCTGATGACAATCACCCCTTCAGCGGCAATGCGCCCGGCCTTTTTGGCCGCTTTGGCCTGCCCGGATTTACGCATCTGCTCAATAGCGGCATCGATATCACCATTGGTCTCAACCAGTGCCTTTTTGCATTCCATCATGCCTGCGCCTGTACGTTCGCGCAGCTCCTTAACCAGAGAGGCTGTAATCGCCATAGTCTGTCTACCTTAAATAATTAAGCTGAAATTTGATAATTGCGGAGGCTGGGATATGGACATCCACCAATCGCCAGCCGGTAGCCCCGAGCTTAGTCACAGCTTCAGGAACTGCCTTCCGATACCTCTACAAACTCTTCATTGCCATTGCCGCCAACCATGGTTGCGGCACTCGCACGACCTTCGAGAATGGCTGCAGAAGCCCCTTGTACATAAAGCTGAATTGCTCGAATAGCATCATCGTTGCCGGGGATCACATAATCGATACCATTAGGGTCATTGTTGGTATCAACCACACCTATAACAGGAATACCCAATTTACGCGCCTCGGCCACGGCATTTTTCTCGTGACCAACGTCAATGATAAAAAGCGCATCAGGCAGGCCATTCATGTTCTTTATTCCACCCAGGCTCCGCTCGAGCTTTTCCAGCTCTCTGCTCAATCCCAGGGTTTCCTTTTTGTTGAAGCGTTGCTCAACGCTTCCGTCTTCAAACATGGCCTCCAGTTCTTTCAGCCGCTTGATAGACTGCTTGATGGTCTTGTAGTTTGTCAGCATACCGCCCAACCAGCGATGGTTGACATAGGGCATGCTGCAACGATCTGACTCTTCCCGAATCACATTCTGTGCCGCACGCTTGGTTCCTACGAAAAGAACTTTACCGCCGTTGGCGGAGAGGGACCCGATGAAGTTCATCGCATCCTTGAATAGTGGCATGGTCTTTTCAAGATTGACGATATGAATCTTGTTGCGATGACCAAAGATGTAGGAACCCATTTTGGGATTCCAATAGCGGGTCTGATGCCCGAAGTGCACGCCAGCCTCAAGCATTTGGCGCATTGATACTTCACTCATGAGTGACTCCTAATTGTATCGGGTTATACCTCCACATATCCCATGACCCAACCATAAGAGACTGATTTATAAGTAATTATTACTTATAATCACGACATCTTCCGGCACCCAGGCCCATGTGTCGATATGTGTGTGTCGTTTGCCGCCGTTAATACCCTAAGTCTTACAGCGGATTTAGTACACCGAAGCGTTTGCGATTCGGCGGGGCGTTTTATACCATAACCTGCTTGTTGCGACAATCGCGCCGAACCCCCCTAGCCCCTTCATTTCCCCGGATTTTTAAGCATTTTCAAATGGGTATCACAATAAAAACCGCCGAAGAGATCGAAAAGATGCGTATCGCCGGAAGACTGGCGGCTGAGGTATTGGAGATGATCGTTCCTCATGTCCAACCTGGCGTGACCACACAGGAACTGGATCGCATCTGTCATGAGTTCATCGTAAATGAACAAGACGCCATCCCGGCACCGCTCAATTATCGAGGATTCCCCAAATCGATCTGTACCTCGGTGAATCAAGTCGTCTGCCATGGCATACCCGGAGAGAAGAAGCTGAAAAAAGGGGATATCGTCAATATCGACATCACTGTCATCAAAGACGGATACCACGGTGATACCAGTAAAATGTTCTGTATCGGTCAACCATCGGTGTTGGCCAAACGTTTGGTTGAAGTAACGCAGCAGGCGCTCTGGATCGGTATAAACAAGGTCAAACCCGGATGCCATTTAGGTGATATCGGTCATGCCATCCAGACCCATGTGGAGGGCTACAATTACTCAATTGTACGTGAGTACTGCGGGCATGGTATCGGACGTGAGTTTCATGAGGACCCCCAAATTCTCCACTATGGGCAACCCGGTACGGGTGTCGAACTTAAGCCGGGGATGTGTTTTACCATCGAACCCATGGTGAATGCCGGTAAACAACAAGTGAAACTCAAACCTGACGGCTGGACAGTGGTAACCAAGGATCGTAGTCTCTCGGCACAATTCGAACACACCATACTGGTCAAAGATAATGGTTTCGAAGTACTCACACTGCGAGATGAAGAGCGCGGAAAATCCCGTCCATGGGATCAAACTGACTGAATAATGATCGATTTCGCGTCACTGAATCAGGCATTCGCAGAAGATGGCTCTCCCATTCAGCCATGCAAGGTCATACTCAAGCACTATAAGGAAGGTGTTGAAGAACGCTTCTCAACTGGACAGACCCCCATCAGCAAACTAGTCGCCGAACGCGCTCAGCTAATCGACGAAATCCTGATCCGTGCATGGAATCGCTATCTGGACATCTCCATTGAAGCCTGCCTGGTTGCCGTTGGGGGATATGGGCGTGGTGAGTTACATCCGGCTTCTGATATAGATCTGTTAGTCCTACTAGACCATGAGGATCTGTTTGAATCTTTCAAAGAACCTCTCACACAGTTTCTTACCCTGCTCTGGGACATCGGCCTTGATGTCGGCCACAGTGTTCGAACTATTGACGATTGCGTTCGAGAGGCTGATCAAGACATCACTGTTATGACCAATCTGATCGAATCCCGTCGCCTGGTTGGTTCGGCACGTCTATTCAGTCAAATGCTGGAGGCCACCGGACCTGGGCGGATGTGGAACAGCCATGACTTCTTCGAGGCCAAATGGAACGAGCAACGCATTCGCCACGCCAAACACGATGACACTATCAGTAACCTGGAACCGAACATAAAAGAGAGTCCCGGAGGCTTGAGGGATATTCATATGATTGGGTGGGTTGCGAAACGCCATTTCAAGACCAAGAGTTTGCATGACTTGGTGGAACACGCCTTCCTCACGGAAGCCGAGTATCATACCCTGATCGAGGGACAGGAGCATTTATGGCGGGTAAGATTCGCGCTCCACTTGCTTACCGGCCGCCACGACGACCGATTGCTTTTCGATCATCAACGCACACTCGCTTCATATCTGGGCTATGATGCAGACCATGCCAACATGGCGGTCGAGTGCTTCATGCGCGACTACTATCGCACCGTAATGGAGTTGAGCCGTCTCAATGAAATGCTGCTGCAGCATTTCCAGGAGGATATTCTTTTCAAGAATGAACTGGGTGAACCGGTTTCCGTCAATAAACGCTTTCAAAAACGCGGCTACTTTCTCGAAGTCACCCATAAGAATATATTCAAGAAATATCCTACCGCCCTTTTGGAGTTATTCTTGTTAATGCAGGAAAATCCCGAGTTGAGAGGAGTCAGAGCCAGTACGATTCGCCTTGTACGCAATCATACCTATCTGATAGACGAAAGATTCCGCCAAGATATACGCGCACAAAGCCTTTTTATGGAGATCCTGCGCCAACCGTTTGGTATTACCAGCGCCCTTAGGCGCATGAATATTTATGGCGTACTGGCAGTCTACATACCGATATTCGAAAATATTGTCGGCCGAATGCAGTATGATCTCTTTCATGTCTATACTGTTGATGAACACACCCTCATGGTGGTTAGGAATCTGCGGCGCTTGACCACGGAAAAGTATGCTGAAGAGTACCCACTCTGCAGCCAGTTGATGAGCACCCTTCCCAAAGAAGAACTTATTTATTTGGCAGCAATATTTCATGATATTGCTAAGGGACGGGGTGGCAATCACTCAGAGCTGGGGGCTATCGATGCCTATGATTTTTGCCGGTTACACCATTTAAGTGAATATGACAGCCACTTGGTCGGTTGGCTTGTACGGAATCATTTGGTTATGTCTATGACCGCCCAACGCAAAGATATCACCGATCCAGAGGTGGTACAGGAGTTCGCATCACTTGTAGGTGACCTCAACCGATTGACTTATTTGTACCTGCTTACCTTTGCAGACAGTAGAGCGACAAACCCTGCGGCCTGGAATTCCTGGAAAGACTCACTATTGCGTGACCTGTTCAATGCGACACGCCGGGCCCTGATCAGAGGACTGGATAATCCACTTGCACAGGATGAGTTAATAGATGAAAAAAAATCAGCCGCGTTGCATCAATTAACGTTACAGAATATTCCAACCGAAGCTATCAGTGATTTATGGGCGACCTTTACCAAAGAGTACTTCCTCACTCACTCTCCAAATGCCATACAACGACATACGAAGGCAATCATTGATACTCCAAAAAGTGCACTGCCCTTAATACAGATGCGCCAGACGGAAAAGCGTGGCGGAAGTGAAGTGCTGATTTATTGCTTGGACAGGGATAATCTTTTTGCTGTTACGACTACGCTGCTTGATCAACTGGCACTATCAATTGTCAATGCAAGGGTAATGAGTACATCCGACGGTCATTCTCTTAATTCATATCTTGTACTGGAGCAGGATGGCAGTCCGGTGGAAATAGGTCAACGCAGCGAAGAAATCATTGACACACTCACTGACGGCCTTCGCTTGGAAGGTACCCAGCCATTCAAAGTAACTCGGCGCATTCCCCGAAAAAACAAGCATTTTGATCACGAGACGTTTATCTATTTTACCCAAGAACCAAAACTGCAAAGAACAACCATGCGTCTGGTCACATTGGATCGACCAGGCCTTTTGTCGAATGTTGGTCAGGCTTTCGCCGAGTGCAAGATTAGACTAAAGCACTCCAAGATAACCACTCTCGGAGCACAAGTAGAGGACATATTTTTTATTACAGACAGGGATAATCAACCAATCCTGGATGAAGAGAAATTGAATTGCCTGAAAAACACAGTAGTGGAGAAAATGTCGCAATAGTTATGTGAAATATAACTCTTCAATCTACATTATATTTTCTTACAATATGCTTTTTTTAAACAAAGTTGCGCATTTTCAACGTAACATCAACACATAATTTGGCCGGCAGAATATTAGAATTCACTAATTTATTTTTAAATATTCCATTTTTTTGTATTTTTTACGTTTTATCGAAATTTTTTTACTATATGGGTATGTTTCACTGATTTCTGAACATTCTATGTGATATTAATGTCTCTATAGAATCAAGGGAGCTTCACCGTATGTATCACAAGCTTTTTATTATCGTAAGCATATTTAGTTTTTCATTTTTATTTCAAGGTTGTGGCGGCGGTGGTGGTAGTTCTGGCGGCGGTACGCAGGAGCCGGTTACCTTTACTGCTTACACAGATCTTTCATGGATTTCTCCTAAAACACGAACAGATGGTAGTTATCTCATATCAACCAGTATTGCCGGTTATAAGGTCTACTATGGCAATGATAATGATAATCTAAAGCTTCTTGTTGATATTCAAGGTACTGGAATCGATGAATACCGTATTGGTGTGCCAACTGCTGGAAGTTATTTTTTTGCGATAGCCGCTTATGATACACAAGGAATAGAAGGCGAATTATCTAATATTGAACTTAAGGATGCCATCTCCTTCGATGATTAATTCTTCTTATATTATCCTGTTATTTTACTAAATTACTTATCCATTGCCTGCTCTCATGGAACCAGGGCTTTATATCCTTTATGCTGAGCACCTCATAATGCTGGTTTTTACTAAATGGTTTGAGTATGTTAGCAATAACTTTCCATTTGGGACCATAATCATCGGGTAGTTTTAATTGGCTTCTGCTTTTTATTAGTAACATTAACAATAAATCTATATCACCCCACAACCATCTCGTTTTAACACCTATCTTATAGTTCGTTGCGTCACCAACATCTATATTCTGAAAAATATTTACAAGGATATTTGGGAAATCCACTCCCGCATCTATTGCCAGTTGTAAAGATCCCCAGAATCTGCCGTTAATTTCCATAAAATAGGGTATATCTTTTTCATCATCATATTTATATTCAACCATTGCCACGCCATGCCATTTTATTTTTTCTAATAATGTTTGGCTGTATCTATCTATATCCGGATCTATTTCCACACTTTCCCTTAGAACACTTACACCGCCAGATGGTGGCTTTTCTCTAATTCTTCGATGTAAAAATTTAGCGACACACCTTCCTTTATCATAACAATAGAAAGCACCGATACCCTTTCCCCTTACTCTCTCTTGTAAAATCACGGGAAATACTTCGCTATTCGTTTTCTCTAAAATTGATTGCAGTTCGTCATGACTGCCTGCATAAGTTACACTGGTAAATATCCACTTCCCATCTATCATGACCCTTGAACGCGATGGCTTTACGACGACTGGATAGGGAATTTTCAGATTCTGTAATGCTATGTCGTTTTTTGACACTATTATGTGTGATAACGGTACGGGAATCTCCAACTCTACTGCCTGCTTCGTCAGCTCACTTTTATTTGCAGCTAACTTCATCGTGTTATCATTTGCCAATTGCGTTATATTTTTGATTACCCCATCCTTCACCATATTTGAGATGGGAAAAATGCAAATATCCGTAACTGGGATTACCAAATCTATTTTTAAGATATCGATAATTTCCTTTATTTTATGACAGAATTTACCATATTCATTTACAGGGTCCGGATATAGAACTGCATCAATACAATACTTCGATCTAGATGCCAATGATGGCTTGACCCTTTCTCCGACAAATAAATTATATCCTTTAGAACCCAATGATCTCGTTACCGCAAGCGCAGCTCTGCTGTTGCCGTCGGTCACTAAGATATTCTTTATTTTTTTCATTACTATAATATTTTGATTAATATTTTAATAGCTAATATCTTGTTTCAAGTGCTTATACATTACTTCCTTTTATACATCAGTCATGCTGTCATTTCTTCAATGATATTCTTAATATTTTCTCTATCGTTATTATTGATAAATGCATACGTTGGTAATGTAATTAGCTGTCTTGAAATCTCTTCAGCACCCTCGAACTCACCAGGATTGACCAGAAACTTATCTATTTCTATCAATAGATTAAGTGATTTTGGATAGGATTTCGTAATTCCGTACCTTTTTGCATGAGTTAGGATAGCTTCCCTTTTTTCCTTTTGTGTTATTTTTATTGGATATCTTAAATAAACAGGCATGCCGTGATCTGATTCATTAATTTTGCTTATTGTTTTACTCACCACAATATTATTTTTGTACCATCGTCCGTTCGCTATCCTCTTTTCTGCTATCTGATTAGACCTTTTTATTTGCATTAAAGCTATTGGCGCTACCAGACGTGAATATTTTTTGATCTCGATGATTTCCTCGTATCTGGTTTTACCAAGGTTCAGAAAAGGTAGAGAGGCTGGTATCCAATAGAGTAATGGGTTGAGAAAAAGATAGTATATAATAACCTTAATCGCGGTCATCAGGTTATCTCTAATAGAATTATCCAGCGTTTTGCTGTAATAACTGTCTATTATTTCTGCCAATTCCGAGTTATTTGTAATGATACCGCCTCCTTCAATTGATGTGATATTTTTTCCCTTGTCAAAACTGTATAGGCCTACTGATCCGAATGTGCCAACTTCTCTTTCTAGGTATTTAGCATTGAATGATTGTGCGGCATCATCAATCATATAAACGCCATTTTCGCTAGCTATCTCCTCTATCTCCTCTATCTCCTGCAACTGATTGGGAATGCCATATAAATTCGCTGATATAATGCACAATACATTTGCAAATGGCATATTTTGTAATTTGGTAAGATTGTAAGATAATGTATTTGGATCTACATCACAAAGTCTGACTTTTAAACCTGCATTCTGGATGGAACTTGCAACAGAGTAACATGTATATGCCGGTATAATGACTTCATTTATTTCTGCCTTATTTCTCAGTTTCTTTAATGACTTGAGCAGTACGGTCATAGCACCACGTCCTGTAGTAAAGAGATAAGTGTGATCAACATTAAACCTATCCCTCAACTGATTATTGATGTCCCTCCTCTTATCTACAAAAAAAGCATTGCAAGCTAACCAATACAGTATTTCTTTAGTTGTGATTGGTGATCCACTTGGCGGAAAATACTTGAACACTTAACATTCCTTATGGGATGTTTTTAGCTATTAATGGACCGATGATTTGTGTTATTTTCAATGGTAATATTCTCCAAATCTTTATCAAATATTTGTATTTAGGATTTGAAGGATTTAGATTTGGCATTTTTTCGATGGAATTCGAGTGGTATTGCCAATATAATTGTTTTGTATCTGCATTCCATTTTTTCTTGAATGACTCACCACCTGAGTCTGTACTCGATCTCCCGAGATGATATGTTTTAAAACCTCTCTCACAGGCATCTTTTATCATTTCCCAATATAAAACGTAACTGGGTTGATATTGCCTGTATTGGTTATCCAAACCAAGCCACATGCCTTCAACAATATCTTTATAGTAGCCGTTAAATGCAGCAGCTACAGGTGTAGCATCTTTGTAAGCTATAAATATAGTATAATCACTTTTGAAATATTGAGTTATTTTTTTGAAATATTCAATAGAATAAATAGGTGTTCCAAGATCTCTCCAGGACTTCGAGAGTATTTCGTAGAATGGCTTCAATAATTCATCTCCACCTTTCTTAACTGTTATACCGTTCTTATATACCCTTCGTATATTTGTCCTGTGCTTTGATTTAAATCCATTCCACAGTGTTTCATAATCGTCATCGAGTTTAATTGTAAGTGATATCTTATTTTTAGATTCCTTCATATTTATGACAGAAGGCTTTTGACTTCTCACTTCAAGATACTTCGCACCTATTTTATTTGTTAATTCACATGCATATTCCATCAACTTTTTTTCAATTTCAGTAGAGTTTGCACAGCAGGAACCATAATTAACAAAAGGCATTGAACATAATATGTGGCCGAAGATCATACTTTTTAGCGATACCAGTGGAAGCACCCCCACTATTTGATTATTGATTTCAGCAACAATATTATATACAGAATGTTTGAAATAGCCCTTATTTATAATCTGCCATTCATAAAGTTGATATAGGCATGCTTGATCGTTGGTCTTTAGATAGCCATTCCATTCATTGGAATTTTCTTCATTAGTACTATAGATTTTTACTGATATATTCTTATTTATCATTTTGTGGCCATGTTTATCTAGAATTCCAGTATGTACATTTTTTATTTTACTGTACTTAACATCTGTTTCTTTGTCATAACCATTTAAATTCAATAAACAATATTTACTCTTTTAAATACACTGAGAAGGTTACTCATCATTATTTTAAAATATCCCTATAAGTGTTGCCAGGAAGACCGGTTTGTTATCTGCAACTGTATCATTAATATTGATTCTTTTTAGATTATATCTGTTGCTACTCTCATCCACATGGCCAAATTCAGTACCGAATCCATACATATATCCCTCACTCCTCGTCACATCACCTATCACATCATTATAGTCTCCATTAGGATATGCAATGGATTTAACAACTGCTTGGAGATTATTTTCGATTGATGTTTTAGATTTTTCTAACTCCGAAATTACTTCTTCCCTTGCAAGTTCAGTAAGTATTTTATGACTACAGGCATGTGAACCTATTTCTATACCGTTTTTATCTAATTCCCTTATTTGATCCCAAGTCATATGTTTATCGACATAAGATCCATCACCATAGTCAACTATTTCTAAAAACTCTTGCTTGATTTCCTCAAGTTGCTTATAAGTTCTTGCCTTTAAGGATCTTACATAATCAATTATCGCCGATTGCTTTTTGGATCCTTCACTCTTGCATATCTCATCAATCCCATATTTATTCAGTAAAGCTCTTGACTTATTTGAGTCAAGCTTGCTTGCATGCCACATTAAATAGCCTAGCTTTTCTTGCCAAAATGTTTTATTTGTTGAAATATAGTCTAGAGGAACAAATACAATTGCAGGGCAATTATATTTCATAAGAATAGGATACGCATACTCATAGTTATCCCGCCAGCCATCATCGAAAGTAATGAGACACCTTGGCTCACATTCCTTATCACCATTAAGCAGCACTCTAGTGTCAATGACTTTAAAATATTCACATATAACACTTAGATGCATATCGAAATTTGCAGGATCCACCAAAATCGCTTGGTGTGAAAAACTTTTATCACGTAGATTGACGGGCAGTACACGATGATACGTCAGTATAACGGTCTTGTTTGACAGCTTTTTTTTAAGAATATAACCTGTCACACCCGTGTAGTAAAAGATGTAGGAAACCACCTTTTTTGTGAGCTTGATAATGGTTGAGAATAATTTTCTCATGTTCCTTAAGGATAAATTTAAACTTTTTTGCGGAATATTAAAATATTTCCAAAAGCTGGACCTGGTAATTTTATATATTTAAACCAGACTTTGTTGATGAAATGTATGGATTTTTTTAAAATTGTTGTAGGTACCACCCAATACATCTCGCTGAACTGTCCTGCTCTTCTTGATTGCAACTCCATTCCATGTTTTTGAAATTCATTAATCAGCCATTCTATATTTGCCTGCCTTGTCATTAGGCGCCCATCTTCAGTTTCTTCCCAATTTTCTATTCCTGCATTCTCGATGTTGACAACGGCCCTTTCTCTTCCTAATAAATTTTTTAGAAACCTCAATGTTCTTGTCTGTACAGATTTCATATTGCCTTCACTTATTGCCAAAATCCCTCCTTTCTTTACTATTCTAGATAGTTCTGATATTGCTTTGTCTACTTCTGGAATATGCATTAGCACACCCCAACAAACAACTTTTGAATAAGATTCATCCTCAAATGATAATTCTGTAAGATTCTCACACTTGAGTTCTATTTCGCTGTCATAACGGGTTCCGATCAGTCCTTTTCTTGCCAGCTCCAAGGCAGAATCTGAGAGATCAGTACCGACTACTTTGTATCCTCTATCTACGAGGTTTTTCGATTTTGCACAACTACCGCACCCCGCATCCAAAACAGTATCACCCTCTATCTGTGCGAACGAATCTCTTATAAAATCAAACGCCATATTGTAGAATTTTTCGTTATCGGGTGTCCTATAATTATCTACCCACTCGTCGTGGATTGAATGACGTTGCAGTGTTTTTTCTGCGTCATTAGAATTGTGCATATTCATCATTAAATTTCTCAAATCGGTTATTATAAATAGCCGTAAAACGAGAATTATACACTGTATATATCCCGCCACATTAAATAATTAACAGATGTCCAAAGTAACTCTGAAGCATCTTTCTTTTCTGTAACATGCATTTGATAGTGATCCCTCACAAAATCCATGTCAATATTTTCATCACTCTTTGTATCGTAAAGAACATCTTTGACAGTTTTACCTAAACCATTCTTTTCCTTTATCCAATTGGAAATAGGAACGCCAAATCCCGATTTTCTGCGGTAGATAAGATCTCTAGGTAAATATTTTTCTGCGATCAATTTTATTAACATCTTAGTATTATTTTTTTCTATTTTTACTGGTGATGGTATAGAATTCGCAAATTCCACAAGCCTATAATCTATAAACGGGACTCTTGCTTCCACACTGGCCCCCATACTCATCTTATCTTGCCTATTGAGTATTGATACCAAGTAAGTCAGTTGATCCTGTATCGACACCATATCCATGGTTTTTTCATAATTCATCATTGATGCGGTAACATATTTACGGTAATCAAGACTGTCTATACCATTGCGTTTCATTGCGCTGTCGACCACGTCTTTTTGATTGACTGCAGAATTGAGCATCAGCAACGAATTTTTATCCAAACTCGAAAAATCACTCAGTTTTTTCAGTCTATGGTCGGATATTATAGAAGCCAGTATTTTTAAAATGGGTGATGTAATCCAGGATATTCCTCGTATTTTATTCAGCAATTCTGGAATCAAGTACCTGGGGTAACCAAGAAATAACTCATCAGCGCCTTCACCGGTTAATACAACAGTAACGTTGTGCTTGGCAAGTTCACTCAATGCTAGAATATGTACGGAATTTGAGAAATGAAGTGGTTCGTCATTAAGCATTATAGATCGCCTGAGCAGGCTAGCGAATTCATCACTGTTAAGCACCAGTTCGTGGTGTTTTGTACCATATTTATCAGATACCAGTTTTGCGTATTCAGATTCATCGTAATTTTTTTCATTAAATCCGACAGAGAAGGTATTCATGTTGTCACCGGCAATACCTGCAGCTATTGCTGTGACAAGGCTTGAATCTATCCCACCACTACAAAAAGTACCTAACGGTACTTCACTCATTAATCTGATTCTTATTGCGTCCTGAAGTAGTGACTCAATGCCCTCCAGTGCTGCAAATCTATCAATTGTGCTGTCCTTCGGTATATCAAAAAGATTCCAATAGTTTACTATCTGTGTGTTACTGTCTTTAATAACCATGTAATGGCCAGGCAACAGTGAAAACACATTTTCAAACATCGTGTTTTCACCGGCCACGCTCCTAAACATAAAATACTCATATATTGATTTATTATTTATTCGGCGCTCAACATCACCATATTCCAATATTGCCTTAATTTCAGATGAAAAGTAGAAACCTGTTTTTGTTTTACTGTAGTAGAGTGGTTTTATGCCCATTCTGTCTCTTGCTAGAAAAAGTGATTTATCATTTTCGTTATAGATAGCAAAAGCAAACATTCCATTTAGGTGATTCACGCATTCATAACCATACTCTTTATACAAATAAACAATGACTTCTGTATCTGATGTAGTATTGAATTTATAACCCTTCCGTTCTAATTCTATCTTCAATTCTTTATAATTGTATATTTCTCCATTAAATACTATCCAGTATTTCCTGGTGTTGTCAGCCATCGGTTGGTGTCCGGTTGACAAACCAATAATACTAAGCCTTCTGTGTGCGAGGCCAACAGCACCGGAAATATAGAGGCCACTATCGTCAGGGCCTCTATACGTAAAAACGTCTCTCATAGAAGACAGTCTGTTTTTATCGACCGCTTTAGACGAATCCAAGTAAAGTACACCTGCAATACCACACATATCTGTATAATCCTGTTTATATATTCAGATCGATTTCTGATATGACCCACTTAAATTTTCCAGTTGACGTTCGCTCAAGTTCGTCTACGGTTTGTATATTAATTGAAGTGTCCTTACCTAAACGTTCTGACAGGCCACGTACCAATGCATTCTTATCGTCATCAGTAAATGTCGCATCCACTCTCAACTTTACAGTGATACCACTCAGATCTTTTTGTACTATTTGCGATTCCAAAATGGAGGTTAATGGTTTGAACGGGTGTGTGAGAACGGAGGGAGATATCAGTCTTCCATCCTTAAGAACCAATGTATCTTCAGCTTTTGTTGTCACATCATGCAATAGGTAGTGTGCTCTACCACAAGCACATTGATCATTTTTTATGGCAGACATATCATTAGTTTTATAACGGATAAGGGGCATTGCATAGTTGTGAAGTGATGTTGCTACAATTGCCCCGGTTTCTCCGAACTCTAGTTTTCCGCCCCCACTGTCACATATTTCTGTAATACCATACTCCATCCCGATGTGGCCACCGGCGTGGTGATCGCATTCAGTGGTAAACAATACACGTTCTGCTGATCCGTAATAATCATACACTTTACAATCAAAGCTCTCTTCGATTGTTTCTCTTTGAAAATCGTACAAAGTTTCTGAAGAAGTTAATACTGTATCTAATTTTAATTTTTCACCAATGTTTTTCAGGTATTTTGCCAATATATAAACAGTTGATGGGTAACCATCAAGCGTCTTCGGTGAAAACCTGCGAAGCTCATCCAGATAATGCGGGATATTATCAGGTTTTAAGTGGAAGGAGGATAACAATAGCTGGTTATGGTAGTAATTATATCTCCAGAATGGTGGTTTTAATTTATTTAGAGGAACTATAATATTTCCCCTGATTACGGCTACCCTATCACCAAACTTCCCAAGATTAACACCCGCCCAGCTATACTGCCTGTCTAACATAGCATAGTTAAAATTGACGAGATTTTTACTGTAGCAAATCTCAAGCGGAGAACCTGTAGTACCGCTCGTATGCCCTTTCTCAACCTTATTAAATTTAAATTCATCAGATAATAAAGAATTAAATTTTTCCTTGATCAGTTCCTTTGTCAATACCGGTAATTTCTGTAGATCATCTGTCGTTTTTATGTCAGACGGCTTCAGCTTATAGTTTCTCATTAAATTTCTGTAATACTCGACATGCTCATAGCTATATTGTATGAGCTGAGTAAGCATTTTGTTTTGATATTCTATTAGTTGTTGTTCACTATACCACTGACTTTCTTGAAGAAATCTTTTTACTTTTTCATATTCACCTCCATACCTCTTTCTATCTAACAGTATACTGTACCCGGTTACCGCAAGACTCTGCACTGAGGCTGGTAGTGCGTCATATAGATTCTTGAATGGCGTATCCATAATATCGATTCAATTAAACCTAATGAATTATATTTTTGTACGCCTTAATCAATTCTTCAGCAATAGAAGGCCAGGCATACCTCTCTTCAGCAAGTTTTCTTGCCTGACAGCCTAATTCTTTTCTTTTTTCATCATCATTGATTAGTTCTATGATACTGGACGCAAATCCTTCAGATGTATCCTCTAAATATATGTTTGTACGGTCAGTAACCTCTATACCTTCACTACCTATTGATGTCGACACAATAGCCTTTCCCTGGGCCAGGGCATCTAACACTTTGAGTCGTGTACCGCCGCCCACCCTTAGTGGCACCACATAGATGGCAGATTTAGCGACGAACGGTCTGATGTCGTCGACATACCCCAGGACTTTAATTCCATTATCCTCAGAAGCAATATTGATCAGTTCTCTAGGTGGATCCTGCCCAATGATATAAAATTTAATATCGGGTATCTTCATTTTTACCAAAGGCCAAATGTCACTAATCAAGTACATGACCGCATCTTTATTCGCAAACATATTCATACCACCGGTATATATTATTGCCTGTTCTTCCACTTCCCGGCGGTCTTCAAAATAATTAATATCGACTCCATTCGGAACGATTGCTGTCTTTACACCAGGTGACATTTCCTTTAATTCGTCTGCGTCAGTGCTGGACATCATTACATTGACAGGGTATTTAGAACTCCCCTGAGCTTCATAATTCCTCAATTTTTCTGACTGTTTTGCAACGTAATATCTTGCAAACCAATTCGACTCGACTTTCGATCTTCTTGCCATCAAAGATGACTCAATATTATGGTGAGTTACAATACATGGAATGTCTTGTACCAAATCCCTGTATTTTGAGAGTCCAACCGTATCAATATGTACAATATCAATATTGTTCTTTTCTATAATTTCGAGCATTTTATCTCTGAAACCACTGCTTTTGTGGGCAAGAACACTAAAAGGCAGTGGATAAAAGAAGCAGATGAAAAATGCCAATAACTTATGCATTTTTGATTGCTTAGGCCACAATTTAAAATAGTGTACTTCAGTGCATATCTTTTTCAGTTCGACCATGCTCTCATCGAGTAGTGACTGACTTGCAATTGTATCTGGGTGGTGAAATGCAAGAAGATATACATCATTATCTTTACCAATCTCACGAATGATGTTATACCCCCTTTGCAAAACTCCACCATGAGGTGGATAAGGTATGATTTGCGACAAAAAGAGAATTTTCATTACTGATACCTATTTGTTTATTATTTTCTGATACAGGGTTTCATACCGAGCGGCCATTTTTGCTGCTGTAAAATTGTCTTGGTATCTAAGCCCGGCCGATAAACCATATTTTTCACGAATAGACACCCGCTCTATCAATAACTGCAATGATGATGCCATTTTTTCAATATTCCCCGGTTCAACCACGATTCCCTGGTCTGCACTGCAAATAATTTTTGGTGTTTCTCCTACGCTTGTTGTGACTATCGCTTTTTTAGCTGCCATAGCTTCCAGCAAGACCATCGACATTGCTTCCCAAAGTGAAGGCTGAAAAAATATATCCACTTTTGGGAGAATTACAGCTGAGGCTGAATCGACCCATCCCAACAATTTAACATAACTTCCAAGATTGTCTTTCTTTATCTTTTCTTCTAATTGTGTCCTAAGTGACCCATCACCAGCCACCACAAATACAAATCTATTAGGCAGTTTATCCCTGAGTATTTTAGAAACCTTTATCAAGTCGAACATACCTTTTTGTTCTATAAGCGTGTTTACACATCCTATAATTACTTTCCCTTCTTTTTTGTACTCATCAATGATATCTATGTTTTTCTCTATTTTTGTAACATCCACACCATTCCATACTGTAGTTATCCGTTCACTTGGTATTTTATAGAAGTTGCAAACATCATTTTTTTGCTTTTCTGCTACTGCAACCAACATATCTGGAACTCGCCAGAAAAGTCTTTCAAACTTCGCCATTTCAGGCTCTCTGTGTGGATAGTTACCAAAATGGAATGTATGTATAAAACGTATGGATGGCAATGTTAACCTGCACAAAGAAGCATCTACCAATGAATGGACATCGTGTGAATGAATCAAGTCGATATTTTTTCTATTTAGATAACTTCTAAGCCGCAAAGAGGTAAAATAATCCGTCTTATTACTTTTCTTTATTTCCCTTGTTAAACCGATTACATCCGTTCCTTGATTAACTATTTTATTACCTATAGTTCCCATTTCCTTGAGATAGCAAACAGTTACATCAAATACATCTTTGTTTATAGTTTTACAGATATTTGCCGTGACCTCTTCCGCTCCTCCTATATGTAAAGTGGAGTGAAGTAGACATAATTTAATCTTTTTATTATTTACTGTCATAATCTTTACTCTATTTTATATTCTACTCTTTCTTGTGGTTTTCATTTTCGCTCATTTTGTCAAGATGAGATTTAAACATAAATTCCGTAGAAACAAACAATCCCGTAAGTACAAAAATATGTGGGTAGTACGTAACAGATAAAAATGCACCACCGATTGCAAATGCAACCAAGCTTGAATTAAGCATTAAAAACAATTTATTGTATACTTCACCATCCTCTATAGAATCGGACTTTTTCCTGATAAAACGTATATTTTACTGTTTCTTCTGTAATTCCCTATCAATAATGCAAGAAAAAAGATTATTCCCGGCAAGCCAAGTTCACCTAGAATCAGGAAATACGATGAGTGCGCCGTCAACCAGGGAAAATTTTCATAGCCGAACTCAGGCGGTCTAAAATCTGTACCTAGTTTTACAGGAAAATGTCCTGCTCCCACTCCCGTAATCGGATGTGCTGTCGCCATCCTGATTGCCGTTTTCCATGCTACTATTCGCCCCATTGCAGAACCTTCCGATTCATAATTTCGAATCGTATTCATCCTCTCAAAATACACGGGTGGAGCAAAAGCGAGTATTGAGATCAAAACGCCCCCGATCAGTAGAATACCGAGAAATTTTTGGCGTCCCATCCACCACAGATAAGCGAACGTCCCCATTAACGCCAGGGATGCACCTCTTGACTGAGTTCCAACAATAGCAAATATCAATACCAATAACGCTAATATATATATCACCTTATGTAATGTTTTCTTTGAATCCATAATAAGGAATAAGCACATTGGTACAGTAAGTGACACTGACAGAGAAAAATCGTTACCATCACCAAGAAATGCATTACCTGAGATATATGTTCTCGTCGCGGGATCCAGAACAACATCAGGATTGAGAATTACTAAAAGTATATGACTGAAAACAAAAACGATAAATATGCCTTTAATCTTATCGATATCTGTTACTATTTTGATTATGATGTAATATCACAGAATAAAGCCGAAAACGAGTTTAAATATTTTAAATGAAAATTCTGTTACATCAGCAACTATTACTGATATCGCAAGCAAAAACAGAAAAAAAAGAAACAACTTAGAGTTGTGATGCTTGAATATTTTATTATTATCATTCGCGCCATTATAAAATATAGCTCCAATTGTAACAATCAGCGGAATTATTGTATTGATTTTAAGCAGACCAATTATCGGCACATACGAAGCGGGCCGAACGTAATCTAGAAATAATGATAATAACAGGCCTAAATACAACATGATTATTTATTATTTTCTTCAGCCAGTCTCTCATACACACTGAATAATTTTTTAACCCTGGCATCCTGGTTAAAGTTCTCTATGACATGGTTCCTCCCTACCAATGCCATTTCATTATGCTTTGCTACATTATTTATATACTCTTCCAATGCATATTCCAAAGCACTTAAATCTTCAGATTCTATAAGCACCCCGTTCACATTATGCTGAGCAATCTGCGCAGTGCCACCTACGTTTGTCGCAATCACTGGAACACCCATCAAGAGTGACTCAAGCACAACATTTGGCATACCTTCAGTATTTGAGCTTTGAACGACCAAATCTATGCCGTTATATATGTCTACCATATCATTCCTGTAGCCTGAAAATATAACCTTGTCTGAAATACCCAATTCATTCGCAAGCGCCCTTAGCTCATCTTCTTCCGGTCCTACTCCAACGATAAGAAAGATCAGATCTCTATTCTTACCGACAAGATACTTAGCAGCACTTAAAAAAATATCTTGTCTTTTTTCGGGACTCAACCTTCCAATACTTGCAATTATTTTTTTATCTTTTGAAATATTTAATTCATTCCTGAATTTACTATTTTCGCGTTTAATTTCGTAGTCATTTATCACCAAAGCATTATTAATCACATGAATCTTATCTGACTGTATTCCACTCCTTTCAAGACGCTTTTTCATAACATCAGATACCACTATAATCTGATCATGATATCTCAATAAGTATTTATCAATAGCTGTATATAGTCTTCCCTTCCAATTATTAGATATCCAGCCATGACATGTTGAAACCAATGGCAGTCTCTGACTTCGCGCACATATAAGTCCGTATATATTTGAACGAAAGTCATGGGTATGAATTATATCTATCGCCCTTTTTCGCACCACCTGTTTAATCTGATCTATTACAGTCCTGTCAAATGATCTATTTTCTTTTATAGCGACCACATCCAAGCCTAGTTCGACTGCCTTTTTCATATAAGCATGATCGTTGTGACTTTCTCCGGAAAATGCACCAATATGTATATTACATTTGTTTCGATCTATCATGTCAGCACACTGCAGGATGGTCCTGCCTGGTCCGTCAACCCATGGCGAATCTCGCAAATCTAATATTTGTAGTATCTTCTCAGGCATAGCGTTCAATATCTACATTACTTTATACTATTTAAGGATACTTTCTGAACGTCGGTAAAAAAACAATACTTTAAAAGTTTTCAGAACAGACATATATGAAATATTACCAATTATTGTATTTCTCTCTTCATAATTTATACCTACAATGAAATAATTCCTTACAGATTTTAAAGAAATTGTGCCATATATATTTTTGGGTTTCTGATGTGTTAATTCTCTTCTCTTTTCGTCGGGTTCCATATTTCCTGACGTTTACCCTGAAAAAACAAGAACCATGCTTTGAGAATTGCTAAATTTACGATCGTAAAAAATAGAGGTATTTTACCAATTACCGTATTATTTAATTTGCTATTTTGTGGTAAAGCAACAATTGCTAATGAATAAAATAATAACTGACCTGAAAATAATAATTTATACACAAACTGATCTATTAAGAAATAATTACTAATCAATAATATTAACAGAAAAAATGGCACTAACCACCTCATTAATTTATGCGAAAATAAAAAAACAGAAAACCAACCGTATTTAAACGCATTTAATAACTTTAAGTTAGAAAACAGGGCCGCCATCCCTCTTAAAAGGGTTCTAACTTTCCTGTTATATTCATTACTTGTACTTTTGGAGGCACTCATTATTCCTATTGCCCGAGGTTGAGTAATTGCCCTGTAACCCGCATTGACTGTATTTAAAACAGATAAAAAATCAGGTGCCAAACCTTCCTCAAATGGCTTAATCAGCTGTGTTCTTTGAGCATAAAATGAACCGCTTGCTCCTACTATAGAATCTATTTTTGATTCCTTATTACGCAGGAACAATTCATACTTTCCATAAAGACCTTCTCCTCCTTGATTCGCAGGGATATGATCCTCGCCAGATACACAACCTACGTTATTATCGGAAAATGGCTCAACAATTTTATGAATTGATTGTTTATCAAGCATTATTGAAGCATCCGTAAACACCACAATTGATGAATTAACCTCATTCATTCCCTGATTGAGGGCATTAGCTTTACCTTGCTGGTTTTCTATAACTATGACTTTTAAATTTAAATCAGTCTCATAGTTTTTGATTATTTCAACAGTGTTGTCAGTGGAACCATCCGACACGAGTATGACTTTTAGTAAATTATCTGGGTATTCCAGGCTCTCTATATTAGATAATTTTGCCTCAATAACATCGGATTCATTATGCACAGGCAATAATAATGTAACACTTGGTAACTCATATTCCTGATCATTAATTAAAATCTCATTATTGCGATATTTACCCACAACAATCAGGAGTAACGGATAAAGGAAATATGCATAAATAACACATACAAATAATAACCAGAAAAGTGTGATCATTATTTATTATTCCAAGTTGATATATTAAGATTCAAATAGTTATTGTTAGGTGCAATATATCTCATATTTGAATCAACAAATAGAATCATGAATGAAATTATATTTTATTACTTATCTATTTCGCTCACTACCATTATATTTTAGGCTAAGTTTACCCATCATTATTTAGAGTATTTATTAACCCCCTTCTTTTCTCAGTATCGATAAGCTCTATATTCAAACCGAAACCAGCGTACATAAATGCTATCAGCTCATCATCAAAAGCCTCGCCTTTTTCCGCATCCGCCAACACTCTAAGCCCCTTCTGTTTTAAAATATCCACATCCAAAGGCACACTCTTTTCAGTTTTAAAACAGATGTGGTGTAGCCCTTCTCCCTTTTTTAAACTTTCAATTAAAGGGGAATCGGGACTCGAAGGCTCTATCAGTTTAATGTCAAGCGATTCCTGCTTCTCTAAAAAAACGACATTTACTTTTTGCCGTGTATTTGTGATTTTGCTTGTTTTTTGAGTATATCCAAACATATCTGCAATTCTTGGAATAGCCCTGTCTATAGATCTAACAGCTATACAAATGTGGTCAATATTCATATCAATAAATTAATTGTGGTTAAATAATATCTGCTTATTTATGAATATATAGTCTCATAAATTGATATCTGCGGCTATGAATTATAATTCACATAATACAATACGCCTTTTTTGTAATTATTATATAGTGAAAATAAGTCAGATTTAAATATGATCCCTCCATTATAATTTTACAAGAAGAACCATATACAATATTCAGCATTTAATATTATGCCTGGAATAGATCAACAAAAAGTTTTAATATTACAATACGAATATGCATGCTAACTGTGCAATCATTAAATGCCGTAAAGTAAGTCCTCAAAATGTCTAAATCGACGCCTAGCAAATATTATATTTATGATTTATCGCTTTTTTTGGGAATATTAGTACTATTTATCCTTTATCATACTACTACTATTAGTATTTATAATAATTGGATAGCTGAAAACAGTCTCTATTCTCACGGTCTATTGCTACTTCCTATATCTTTTTACCTTTTCTTACATGAGTGGAAATTAAAACGATATACATTAAATATTGAATTTCGACCTTTCCCAACATTGATTTTAATTTTTCTCGGGATATTCTGGTATATTTCAGAATCCATATATATACAAATAGCATCTCAGATTCTTTTTATTCTTATAATATCATTCTATATATATAGCCTTTTTGGTTTTAAACAAACTCTACGGCTTTCATTCCCGGTATTAATCCTACTAAGCTCCGTACCCTTATGGTTTTTATTTTCTGAGCCTCTACAAACACCAACCGCCATATTAGTTGATAAGCTGCTTAAATTAACGGGCTACACATCCTATCAGGAGGGATACTATATACATATTCCCGAGGGTATTTTTGAGGTAGGAGATACATGTAGTGGACTTCGTTATCAAATTGCTGCCGTGACCACTGCAGCACTTTATATATTTTATTACAACTACTCAATAAAAGCGTCAATTCTATGCATTCTTTTTGCCTCTTTAATAGCCTTTTTGTCTAACTCAATTCGAATATATATCGTCGTACTCTCTGGTCATTATACGAATATGACGCACTCCCTATTAGAGGACCATATTTGGCTAGGATGGGCTGTTTTTGGCATTTTCTTTATGACATACCTGATTTTTTTAGGCAGGATCGATATGGACAATCACACAAGTGATTCTGTTGTGAAAAATCGAAAACGAGCCAATAGTTCAAATTTCAATTCAGCCAGTCAGGCTAAAATAATTTCAATATTTGTATTGTCACTACTAGCTTCCAGCACAGGACCATTATTAATTCCTCTTTATGCCACTCCAGACTCTGATATTGACACTAATGCCATCGAATTAAATCCATCAATACAGGGTTGGAATCGGACTAAAACAACTCAATCATGGCGACCCATCTGGCAACAATCAGATTTTGATCTATTTACAAGTTACTCAAATAAATCTGGAAATGTAGATTTGTTTATCGGCACTTTCGTAAAACAGTCGCAGGGTAAAGAGTTAATTAGTGATTTAAATATTCCATATGATATGGACAACTGGGAACTAGTGAAAACACGTGCAATAGATATATTATTAGACAGCGGTAAAACATATACTGTTGCTGAAACTATAGTTTCCAATCAGTATTTGCAAAAGCGAGTTATTTGGAATTGGTTTTATATAGATGGCAAATTGACGCATGAAGAACTGTCTGCCAAATTACTAGGTATAGCGAACTCGCTATCTGGACGAAAAAGCGAAACTGTTTTTATTATTTCTTCGCCCATAAGCACCGACCTTGACACTACAAGGCGCATCCTTACAGAATTCTTTAAGGATAGTTTCAAATATTACAAAACACAATTGACAAGGATTGATGAAGCTTTATAAATAATACCCTCCCTTTCCTACCTCATCTCAAATAAGATCAGATATCATGCCCCGCTTAGGAAGAATAAATATAATTTCTTAATTTGGCTAGAATGCATAAATTCAAATATATATATTTTTAAAAGTTCTTCTGTAACCATTCTTCGACAAGTTTATGCATAGATTCCTCCCACTCAGATAGTGAAAGAATATGATTCGCATCCGGAATAGTATGTAGTTCATATATATGTGAATAATCTGATAAATGAGATTTATATATATTTTCGAATTTTTCCTTAAACTCCCAGAGCAATCTATCGCCTCCACTATAGACTAAAAGCATCTTCTTCGATTGTTGTAACATTGAAAAGAACGTTGGTGCAAACCTTGGATTTGTGTTGCTGGATTCATCATGTACAAATTCTATTTTGTTCTTCGAGCTGGCGGTCAAATTCTCTCTTATACTATTGGAAATCACCCTGATCGGTTTGAATAATATTTTAAATATTGTTCTAAAATCACTTTTGAGTGTTATGATACGTTTCCATGAATCTATGTCTGTTAATTTGCTTATGTAACCTTTTTTCAAATCCTCCAGCTGACCTTCGGTCACGAACTTCGAGAAATTATCCTCTCCACCCTCAAAAACGTTGATTAGGCCAAGCGCTATCAGGCCTTTCACCCGTTCATCCGCACTTCCCGCAAGCATTCCAGTAATAGCTCCTCCACAGAGACCACCTAGGACGAACTTATCTATATTATATGTAGCCCCAAGCCAGTCCATTGCATCTATCGTGTCATCGATATACCGTCCATTCTGAATACTGTTATAAACATCGACAAGGATTTTTTGATCCAAAGCTCCTTCTGAATCCCCTAATCCATAAAAATCATATCTTAAGACAGTAAATCCCTTGTCTACGAGGACTTTCGATAATTTATTGTACATTCTATGAGGTCCGACCCGCATCTTTATGCCGGGCGAAAGTAACAATATGGCAGTATCCTTGACTGTCGTTTCAGGTTGTTCAAGAATTCCGTATAATTTTAAACCGTTCCTATTTTTTATGGTTACCGGAGTTGAGATCATTTTAAATCATGCATCCAGGATAGTGTTGAAGAGTTCAGATTGTCAGCAGATTGATAGAAAGTCTTTATTTCCTTCCAGAATTGCTCCTCGTGTGATTTCACTAACTCCGATTTCACACTGAATTTTTCAATGAATTCAGCATATGCTTTGTTCTGAGGTTGTTTAGGGTTCCGTACTATTTGGTTAATCAGGCAGTTAATTGACTTCCTATGATCCAGCCTAAGCAGATCGAGCCCTGACAGCTGATTGTAATAATTATATGTCAATAAATAACCCTCAATGTTAATTGGACTTCCTGATTTCATTTGCTCAACCAGGTCATCTCTGGTTATTTCTACTTTACCCTTCAATGCCATCTGTGCTGCAAGATTACTACGTAAAATTTCTTGCATATACCTTTCACCATTCAGCACTGGATCCCATAGAATAAGATTTGTGATTTCATCTTTAGAAGAGGCATAAGCCGTTGCCAGTGAAGCACCAAGTCTGAGTCCAAACAGACTAATGTCATTAATTTGATACTTAACTTTAAGGTGGTTGATTACACCATCTATGTCTTGAATATGCTTTTCAAATGTAGAATCTACAAAATCACCATCACTATCACCATGTCCTCTAAAATCGAATCTGGCCACATAGTAGCCTTGGCTGGCAAGTTCTCGTGCAAAACTTACATAAACTCTGTGGCTCCATAATTTTTCTTCTGCAAACGGATGAATAAAAACAAATGCCTTTTTAACATCTGTTGTATCAGGAATATGGAAAACCGTGAATATTTTTTCATTCTTTATATGAATGAAATCAATCTTTTCTTCCATAGTAGTCAGCGTCACAATTTGCCTGGGTTGATATTTATAGGTTGTATTTTAATATAATGAACAAATTAAAAAAGTCACAAATTCACTGTCTTACATAATGTTCACTGGTGTTTGTTTTAAAATTCATGTAATTCATCTAACAATCCAGCAACTCAACACTTATTATCGGACAATTCATCAGATATTGTGATTTTTTATTGCACGATTATCAGAAACTGCCTGATTGTTTGATAGCTCTAGAGATATATCCTTAATACACAACTCAATATCGCTTATCACATCTCGAGTAAAGCCGTATCCCTTATCATATGGATCTTGCACTTCTACACTTTTTCTTTTTGAAAATGCGCCAATCCATATCGTCTTACTTATACAATCACTATCCATTTTTTTTAGCATATCCAAATTGTATCTATCCATAATTAGAATGATATCTGCCCATTTCAAATCAGAAGGCTTGACGGTTTTTGATCTGTGTTCGTACAAATCGTAACCATACTCTTCAAGTATCTGCAGGTATTCAGGCTCACAAGTTCTGTTCTCTTTCTTATGAAATCCGGCGGACATAATATTATATGTTTCTGATGAAAAATATTTCTTGAGTAAATTTTCGGCGAGTGGACTGCGGTATATATTACCGTAACAAAGTACGAGAATATTGTTTCCTTCCCTTTTACTTATGGATTCTCTGCTCTTTTTTCTTGCACGCATTAATATAATGATATGCTGTGCTCTTCTGATGATAGAGTTGATTATTCTTGTTGCGAAATTATGCATTATCCAGTCTTTTATATCATATTAACCTTTACTCAGTAGTCCATATTTATAAAGTACTTCTTCTACAGTGCTAAATTCGAATTGGTTTATCAGGCGTGTAAGCCTTGGCTTAAACTTATTTAAATTTTGATAGTGCCTGAATTCTGAAAGCAGTGAGGACTTAATCCTTGGCTGGTCAACATCGATTTCCCATGGGTGCATATAAAATATAAAGGGAATATTCTTTTTATTAACCATCCTCAATCCTTGCAGCGTCATCCAATAGGGAAAAAGTCTGAAATAACCTCCACCACTGATTGGTAATCTCTTGTTACCAATGCCGACTGTAGAAAGCGGGAATTCAATTATCTCATTTCCTGAATCTGTACAATATTTATGTGGAACGGTCTCAGCATTGGGGATACCATATCGATCATGAACTATCGGAAAAATACTTGAATCGTAGGTAAACCCGGCCTCGCACAAAATATCGATTGCCCAGACCGAATCTGCCGTTATTGAGTAGCTTGCGGCTCTGTAGCCATTCACCGGCTTACCAATCAGATCTTCCAGTATAGACTTGGACTTAATAGTTTCTTCTTTGAATACCTGCTTTGTCTGGTTATATATTAAGTCATGCCTGTAACCGTGACATGCCACTTCATGGCCTAAATCTGAAATACGCTTTATTAGCTGATGTTCTCTTTCTGCAACCCATCCCAACACAAAAAAAGTGGCTTTAATATTGTGTTCATCAAAATGCTCTAACAACCAATTAGTATTTGTATTAACCCTGGAAGGGTATTTATCCCATTCACTTTTATCTATATTTTTTGCAAACGCAGACACCTGATAGTAGTCTTCCACATCTACCGTCATCGCATTTACTAACATCTGTCAACGCCCGTTTGGATTAAAGTGATTCTGTGGCATGCTATTAAAAACAGAAAGTTTTTTCACTAAGACCATACAATATCTGAATTAAATTTGATTTAACAGTATCTTATCATAAAGTAATTGTGTCTTTTCTACATTCACATTAATATGAAAATAATCCAGCAATCTTTTATATCCCGCTTTTCCAAGATTTTCTGCATACTGTTTGTCCTGTAACAGCTTAATAACCAACTCGGCAAGACACTCATGGTCACCAGGCGTGAAAGTTAATCCTGTTTTCTCATTTACGACGATCTCCGGCACCGCCCCATCAGCAGCCGCGACCAATGGTTTTGAAAGAGACATGGCTTCTATCAGAACTCGTCCAAAAGGCTCGGGTTTGATGGATGTGTGTAGTACTATCTGCAATATGTTGAGATAATCCGATACATTATTTATATATCCTGTAAATATAATGTTAGATTCTAAATCTAATTCCCTGATTAGTACATGTAATCTATCCTTATAATAATTATCCTCTTTAGCTGTATCGCCAATAAGCAGACATACAGTGTTCGGATACTCATCCACGATTTTTCGCATTGCCCTGACAGCGACCTCCTGCCCTTTCCACTCCCTGATGTTACCCATCACGCCAATTATTGGTTGATCTTCATTTAAGCCAAGTTTTTCTAGAATATCCTGATTTGTAATTTTTTCACTAACTGCTTTTGGATCAATACCATTGTGTATAGTTACAATATTCTCATTGGTTACGCCATTTCTTTTCAAAGTCTCAGTCACAGACTTGGATATACTTATTATGGCTTTCAGCTTAGCCGCCAATAACCTTGGTATCAGGGGATAACGATCATTGATACCCCGTTCATGTGTTATACACGGTATTCCTGCCAAGTATGCGCCAATCATCCAATCATTATTCCGTAAAACGGAATTATTCAAGTGTAATAGATCGATATTATTTTTTATTAGAAGTCTTTTTTTCCTGATACTTGAAACCAACAGGTAACCAAGCAAATTAACTGGTTTCTGTAATATTGTAAAGATAGTTTTCAACCTGGCTAGATACTTGTTGTCTGAGACTAAACTTATTGGTTTATATGGCGGTACTATAAGTGTCTTTACACCTGCTTTTTGATATTCTGGTAAAAGAGAGTGTTCGTCATGGAAAACAACCATCGGATCATATTTTGTTCTATCAAGTCCACTGGTTAGGTACAACAAGCTATAAAACGATCCCCCTACAGTACCGTCTGTATTACCCTCGCAATACATTATTTTTTTTACATTTCCCATCATTGTCAATCTGTTAACTGTTTCTTCTGGAAAATCTGCTCATCATCACTCTATTTAAATAACTCGTGAACAGACTTCTCTCACTGTTGTTAAAACAAATTAAAAATACAGAAAGAATATATATCGGCAATAATACCAATATCCAAGTGAAAAATATAATCATAGAATCGGTTGCGTAATTTGTACTTATATAATAGATAGACCCAGTAAAAGGCAAAGATGCTATAAACGGCAATAGATATACATTCTTTAAATATTTTTTATAATCAAAATTCACTTCTCTTTTAGTCAAAATTGGAAGTGCTATCACCATAAACAAAGCCTGCGGAATTGCAGTCCCCAATGCAACACCCGCTATTCCCAAGTAGTGGATCAACACTACACTCAAAGCCAGATTTGATACCGCTTCATATATTCGCAGATTCGCAATTATTTTATGCTTGTTTATTCCATACAATATACTGCTTATGGTTGTATGAGGTACCGCTATTAAAGTACTGAATGCAAGTATATATAGTACAATTGATGACCGTTCAACATACTCCTCCCCCATCCAAATACCAATAAACATATCGCCCAGCAAGAAAAATACAATACATATCGGAAGGGCCAGTAGCAGGGAAAATTTACTGCCATTTATAATTAAACTGTCTATGTTTTCTATTTTGCTGCTTGCTTCCAGCTCACTTGCCACCGGATTTAAAACACTATTGCTCATCATAATTAAGCGACGGAGATACTCAATTAAATTTCCTGCAATAGCATAAAAGGTAACCGACACAACGGAAGAGAAGGCGCCAATGACCAACGCATCTGTATAAAATATTGCTTTTTGACCCAGATTGTTTATTAAAACGTATACGCTGTAATTGTATAATTTTTTAAGAATAGGCAGTTTGGTTTTTAGCGGTGTTCTGGAATAGCGAAACGGGATATTGTTTTTTTCAAGTAAGTGTTTTGAGTAAAAATAGATACTTATGTTATTTGCAAGCCCGATTATTAACTGTATTAGTGAAAGTGCAATAATTCCATATCCCAAATTCAGGAAATAGAGAATCAGACCCAACCTGACAAATGCAAAGATTATTCCAATTTTATTGAATATGTCATACCTTTGAAGACCCATCAAAATGCCATTGAAGACATTGAAAGCTATTGTTTGAGCGATAGTCAGGCCACAAATAATTACCACTATGCTTATTGTTGATAGATCTACGTTCTCAACTTCGAAAATATATGGATATGAATAAGAGAAAATAATGGATATCAATAGGCACAGTACTGCAATTCCACCATACAAAATCAGACCTGAGCTGAGTACCTCATTTAGCTCGTCAATATTCCTTTGAGTTTTATACTTTGACACATAGCGAATGATTGATTCCCTGACACCAAAATCCAAAAGATACAGATAACCTGTAAACTGCATAACAATTACCCAAACACCGTAGTAAATGTTTCCCAGTTTATGGACGATAAATGGCGCTAAAAAAAACGATATAACTATATTTACACCGAGATTGGCCCAGTTTGAAAAGATATTCTTGAATAGCTTTTTTTTATCTATCATTGCAGAAATATTTTAAAGCAGGATAATCGATAGATGGATTTCTATTGTTCGATTGTCTCTATGTATAGTTCCATCATTTTTCTTGCCATTGTTTCTTTTGAAAATATTTCTACAGCTCTCTGCCTGCTTTGTTTGCCGTGTTTTTCTAAAAGTTCTTCACTCTCCAGATAAATCAGCATTTTTCTTGCTAAATCCGATGGATCAGACACCTCTGAAAAATAACCGGTTTCACCATCAATAACAATTTCCAACGGACCACCCGCCCTACATGCAATCACAGGAATACCGCAACTCATTGCCTCTACATAAACGTAACCGAACGCTTCGAATCTGCTCGGAAGAACAAAACAATCAATCGCGGAATAAAAGCTTGGCATATCACTTAATGAACCCAACTCCCTGATACGATCACTATATTTGGACTGCTCCATTTCGGATTTAAATTTGTTGTAATAGTCGTTCCTATGATTCGGCCCGCAATAGATAAGATATATATTCTTGTTTACTCCCGCTAAACTCTCAAATGCCTTGAGTAATGTTAAATGCTCTTTCAACTCAATAAACTGTGCAGCACAACCGAAGACAACCGCATTATCGGGTATATCATTATCCAAACGAAATTTAACTCCTTTTTCCTTTGAGTATTTAAAGTACTCAGTATCTATTCCTAAATATATTTTTTTAATTTTTTCAGCAAACCCCTGATCTATCAATAATTCATCCGTAGCCTTTGAGATACTGATTATCCTGTCGGCAAGTTGCGATTTTTTATGCCAGTTTTTGGGGTGATTATTCCACTCCAAATTGGATTTAGTATAAATATACTTTGAGTTTGTCAGGAGTTTAAAAAAGAATGGTTCGGTAAAAAGAGATTGGTATAAAAATGAATGTACTAAGTCATACTTTCTATTTCTAATAATAAATGGACCTTTAATTAGATCCATTAATTTCTCTAATGTAAAACCACGTGTGGGCTGGAGTCTCAGGCGAAACACCTCAAACCCCAAATTCTCAATATCCGCCTGAGCTTCATTGCCTGTAGCTAGCGCACCAACCTCGACATCAAAAACATCCGTATCAATAATTGATAAAAGATCGTATAAATTGCGTACCTGCGAACTATGAATTAATTCACTGATCGTAATCAGAATTTTGTAGCGCCTATTCATTCTCATTTCCTGCTAACATACTGATTATGCTATACATATTTATTACCCATGCAAGTAGCAAAAAAGCTTTCCAAGTATGTCATGATGGTCGAGAAAACAAAAGGATGAGCTAAATAGCCGCCATTTACAGATAAGGACAGAATAATAGAGTCGGGAAATAGAATCTTGAGGCCAATACAAGCGAATTTAATATGGAATTGACTACTTATTCGGCTGGTTTTAATTATTTGATGAATCGGGTAAGGGCGGGTCTCTAACCCGCCCTCCCCACACCACCTAGCATGCGGGTCCGCACTAGGCGGTTCATCAAGCATAGTGAAACTTAATCCATAGCTCCCTGACAGAG